>NZ_JACNMQ010000002.1 GCF_020622265.1 Halomonas sp. M20 | reverse complement strand
ACCGTTTACGCCTGACGACCATAGCGAGCGGGTCCCACCTGACCCCATGCCGAACTCAGCAGTGAAACCGCTCAGCGCCGATGGTAGTGTGGGGTCTCCCCATGTGAGAGTAGGTCATCGTCAGGCACTTATTGCGAACCCCCGATCTCCTAGAGGTCGGGGGTTTTTGCGTGGGCTAAATAAAGCAATGAAAAGATCATGGAGCCTTGAACGAAAGAGACAATGAGAAATTTTTTGTGGAAGGCGGTGAACGTAAAATCTTTTTATTTATGTAAATTAATGTTATTAATAAGAAATACAAAAAATACAAACGTGGCATCCATGTGTAATGCGAGTTATCGTGCTGTAGTCATTTAATGTTCTATTCGAGGAGGCAGTCGTGCAAAAGAATTTGATGCGTAAACTAGGTTTGGCCCTGTTGATGGCGTTGATGCTGGGTGGGGTCGCTGCGTGCGAAGATCAGGGACCTGCGGAAGAAGCGGGCGAAAATATCGACGAAGCCACAGAAAATGCCGGTGACAGCGTAGAAGAGATGGGTGAAGACATTCAGGATGCTGCTGAAGACGCTCAGAACTGAGTTGTATTCCGCTTACAATAAGCTGTGAAAAGATAGGAAGCCGGTCAGTGCGCAACTGACCGGCTTTTTTATGGCTTTTTCATGAACAAGCGAGATGTGTATCAGACGCTCGGATTTTGTTCGATACCCTGGACGTACCAAGGCGCTCCATCGCGTAGATCGCGAACCAGGTACCAGGTTTCGTTGAACTCGTTTCGCTCGCCATTTTCATCCAGGATGCCGTGAAATAGCACCGTCGCTTCTGCCTTTTGACCATATTCCTGCACGTCGCCTAACTCGGCAAAAAGTCGCACACTTTCGGTACGGTTGTTAGCCAAATGGTGGGCGCGTTCTTCGCGTAGCTGATTATATAGCTCAGGCGTCACGTACTCCTGGATGCTGCTGAAGTCATTGTTGTCCCAGGCGCGCTGTAGCGTCATGAAGTGCTCCTTTGCTCCCGCCAAGAACTGTTCCTTGTTGAACCAGGCCGGATGAGATGACATGCGGCCATGATTGGTTGCCGCTGTAAACGCATGCTGCTGCTGATTATCTGCCTGCGCCTGATGCTCGGAGTAAGCCTGCGGCCCCGCGGCAGTCGATACCTTGCGCCGGCGACCAAAGAGACGAAAAGCAAGCCAGATGGCACCGGCGATCAGGAGTATGTCGATAAACCGCAGCTCGTCGAAGGCGCCGCCAAAAAACAGCGAGGCCAATAGGCCGCCCGCGAGCAGGCCCGCGAATGGGCCGGCAAAGCGTGACAGCCCTTTTGAAGGCTGACGCTGCGGCGTGCCTGCTGTTCTGCTTGTCGTACTGGAGGGAGTGTTTACAGAGCGGGATTGAGAGCCGAAGCTTTTGCCGCCACCGAATCGCTTAGCGTCGGCATGGTCGACAGCCAGACCGAAACCCAGCAAGCCGACCAGCAGCATGACTAAGAGATTACGCATATTGTGTCTCCAGAAAAGAGGGCGTCAGAAAAGGGAGGTTCATTCTAGCCTTTTATTCGGTGTTCGTATGCTGGATTTACGGGCCAAGAGGATTACGTTTCCTCGCGGATGAATACCAGGGTGTCACCTTCCGACATGGCTGAATTGAAGCGATAACCGGCAACGTCAAACGTTTTGATCGCGTCAGGCGAATCGATACGATTGCGGATCAGCCAGGCGCTCATCAAGCCTCGTGCTTTCTTGGCGTAAAAACTGATGATTTTGTAGTTACCGTTCTTGGCATCCTTGAATACCGGTGTAATGACTCTTGCCGAGAGACGTTTCATATCGATTGCCTTGGAGTACTCGTTGGAGGCCAGATTGACGAGCACGTTGGAGCCACTGCAGGCGATGGCGGTCTCCAGATCCTGAGTCAGGCGATCCCGCCAGAAGGCGTAGAGATCCTTGCCGACGGCATTGGGCAAGCGCGTTCCCATTTCCAGACGATAAGGCTGTATCAGATCAAGCGGTCGCAACAAACCGTAGAGGCCTGAAAGAATTCGCACATGATCCTGGGCAAAAGCATTATCTTCAGTGCTGAACGTCGACGCCTCAAGGCCGGTGTAGACATCGCCCTGAAAGGCCTGAACCGCTTGTTTTGCATTATCAAGATTAAAAGGCGGCGACCATTCGGCATAACGAGCAATGTTGAGACCGGCCAGTTTGTCGCTGATGTTCATCAGTTCGGCAAGCTGTTGCGGCGAATAGCCGCGCAGGATATCGACCAGCTCCATGCTCTGTTCGAGGTAGTCGGGTTGTGTGTACTGTTCTGTAGACGGTGGGGTTTCGAAATCCAGCGTCTTGGCGGGTGAGAGAATACTGAGCACGGGCCCTCCGCAGTTGTCGACTCTTGAAAACAAGGGTATCTCAAGCACTAGTACTAGGATAGATCGGACTTTCGTTATCTTTTTCTGCTACGACTGATGAAGTAGAATCTATGAATGCTGCTTCGCAGCATTTCGAATCGAATATATCGATATCGGTGATGCAATGAGGGATCGTCGGTACGCCTTGAGTAGTGATTGAGAGAGGCGTATGCTTGCCGGCCGATGAGTCGAGCTTTAAAAGGTTCATCGGTTGGCAGTAAGGAGATGGGGGCTCAGGAGGAGCCAAATTCGACATTGTCACCCAGGCATATTTGGATTTAGGGTTCTTAGCCATGGCGCAGGCATCTTCCTTGTTTACCCGGCTTGAGTTTCGGCTGGCAGAACAGCTTTTCCACACACGTTGGTTGCCACGCTCCCCGCGTACCCAACGCTTGACCTTGCGACTGTTTCAGCGTTGCGCTGAAGCAGGGCATGTCGACGCCTTGTCCGTTTACGGTCACATGCTGTTTCATCGCGGCATGACCTCTCAGGACAAGGCCAAGGGGGCACGCTATGTGCTTCAGGCCGCGCAGAATGGTGATCCTCATGCGCAATATCAGGCTGCCCGTATATATGAGTTTGGCTGTGCCCAATATCCGTGTCGGGATGATCATGCAGTGACCTGGTATGCGCGTGCAGGGGATTCAGGACATCCTCTGGCAGCGGAACGCCTGGCTCGTGCCTACGACTCAGGCGAGTTGGGTCTTTCTGCGGATGCTCAACGCTCTGCTTATTGGCAGGCTTTGGCAGATCGTGACATTGACAATGACGAACCCGCTGCTCGGGAGCTTCGAACTCACTGACCTTCCGCAAGCGTCCTGAAGAGTTCTGCCTTCCAGTACGGCGAGAATATCAGGACGTCTTGGCGAATCCACAACGATTCAATGATCCTTGGCTACCGATAATAGAATCTTGCCCACGTTCGAGTTGTTTTCCATGAATGCCATGGCCTTTTCCGCCTCCTGAATGGGGTAGTCCCTGTCGATCAGCGGATACAGTTCGCCTTTGGTCAGGTGCGGCCAAACATACGCCTGCAGTTCGTCAAGAATCGCACCCTTGTCCTGAGGCGACTTACTGCGCAGCGTCGAGCCGATCAGCCGCTGTCGTTTCATCAACATGCGGCCCAGATCCAGCTCGGCGCTGCGCCCGCTCAAGATGGCGATCAGCACTAGACGGCCATCGGCATTGAGCACTCTTTGATTGTCCGCAAGATAGTTGGCGCCTACCGGGTCCAGGATGACGTCGACACCCTCGCCCCACTCCTTTACGGCATCGACGAAACTGCCGTTATGGCGATTCCAGCCGGCCTCTGCTCCTAGTTCTTTACACCTTTCTATCTTTTCGTCGCTGCCCACCGTCACGAAGCATGGATAGCCGAAGGCTCGACATAGCTGGACAGCGGTACTGCCAACGCTACTGGCACCGGCATGCAGCAGCACGCGTTCGCCTTTGCTCACGGCATGATCGAGACCACCTTCCATGAACAGGTTGAGCCAGGCGGTGGCGAACATCTCGGGCAGGGCGGCAGCTTCTCGCAATCCCAATCCTTCGGGTACTGGCATTACCTGTTGCTGGTCAACGACTACTTCTTCGGCATAGCCACCGCCCGCAAGCAAAGCACAAACCTTCTGGCCCGTTTTCAACGGGCTCACGCTCGGCCCTGCTTCCGTGATCGTCCCGCTGACTTCCAGGCCCAGAATGTCGGAGGCGCCGGGAGGCGGGGGATAGTTGCCCGCACGCTGTCCTGAATCCGCCCGATTCATGCCGGCCCAGGCAACGCGTATGCGCACCTCGTTGTCTTCCAGTGGTCCTGGCGAGGGTTGTTCACACCATGTCAGTGTCTTATCGTCATCGATCGCAATAGCGAACATGGGACTCTCCTTGATCCGTGGTTCCGTCAATGGGTTTACAGCTGAGATTCGAGAATGTCCAACAGGGCATCCGGGGTGCTTGCACTCTGCAGCTTGGCACGAGTCGTCGCCGCTAGAAAACCGGCATTCGCTGCATCATCCATGAAGCCTAGCAACGGCTGATAGAAATCCGCCACATCGAGTACCCCAATGGGCTTGTCGTGCAGGCCCAGGTATTGCCAAGTCCATACCTCGAACAACTCTTCGAGCGTGCCAATGCCGCCAGGCATGGCAATGAAGGCGTCGGCGTGTTCCGCCATGATCGCCTTGCGCTCGTGCATGCTGTCTACCTTGATCAGCTGGCTCAGGCCTGAATGGGCCATTTCACGGTCGACCAGATGATGAGGTATGACACCTATTACCTCTCCGCCAGCTTCGAGAGTAGCATTGGCAACGATTCCCATCAGGCCGATATGCGCACCGCCATAGACCAGGCCAAGGCCTCGGGTCGCAATGCGTGTGCCCAGCTCGGCGGCGGCTTCTCGAAACCGTGGATCATGGCCTTCCCGGGCCCCCAGATAGACACAAACTCTGCGCATGCTCGTTCCTGTTGTCGTTCGTTTTTTCAAAAAAGAGGAAAAGATCAGGGTAGGTCGTCAATGACGCCGTATTCTGCATCCAGCCATTGACCGATCACATTATCGCCACACAGATGATGGGCATATTGGGTATGCAGGCAGCGCACCTGATGCCAGTTGGCGATGCCGCCGATACCGCGCTGTCGAAACAGGTCGATATACCCGTGTTGCTCTGCCTGCTCGCGATGTTCATCTCGCATGTAGTGCCAGCGCTGCGCCACATAGTCTTCATGACTGCGCCAATAGGCGGCGAGAAAATCCGGGTCGTCCTGAAGGCGTGCTTCCAGCTGCTTGATCACGCCGCTTGCCTCGATCCGCGACAATACAACCTTGAGTCGATCGGAGCTGAGCCAGTAGAGCGTCGGAAAGGGTTTGCCATTGACGATGGATTCCATGCGCAGCACCAGCGGTGTACCTTGCCCATCCGTGGCGGTAATGGCTTGGATGCCTTGGGGCGCGCGCCCAATCTGGGCCTCAACGATGGCTAGCTGGTCGTCAGTGGGAGTTTGTGTGGTCCGGATCACCATGGTCGTCGGGATCTCGTAGAAATTTGTTCGAGTGTGCCACGCCGCGAAAGAACGCCTTGTTGAGCTGAATCGGGGTCGGCACATAGCGCCATTTACGTTCACAATAGTCTGTGGCGCGTAGGATCAGGGCATCATACAGACGATTGAAGGGCGAGTCATAATCGTAGGGGTCGGCGCCGAACAGGCGAATATGGGGAAAGTCTGCGAAACGCTCGATGAAATAGCGTTCCAGATCTGCCTCGATGGTACGGTGACGCTCGATGTTGTCCGGATCGAGCCAGAGATCGTAGCGGATGGCCATATCAGACTCCAGGGCAGCGCGATGAGATATTCAGTGTGACAGTTTATTTGGCTCAATATTCAGTTTCTTGCCAAGGCCGCCAGGTGGGCCCGAGTGAGGCGCTGCAGCTGCGCCGGGGAAAGGGCGACCTCCAAACCGCGTCGTCCGGCGCTCACGTACAGGCGTTCAAGATGCCCGGCGCTGCTGTCGATGAATGTCGCTAGACGCTGCTTCTGACCCAGCGGACTGATGCCACCAACGACATAACCGGTGGCGCGTTCCGCCACTGCTGTCTCGGCTAATGCTGCTTTCTTGGCCTTGGCGGCCCGCGCCAAGGCCTTGAGATCAAGGGTTCGGGATACCGGCACCAGTGCCACGGCCAGGCGCGATCCATCGATGTCGACGATCAGTGTCTTGAATACTGAGTCCGGTGGCAGGCCCAGAGTCTGTGCGGCCTCCTCGCCGTAGGTTCTCGTGTTCGCATCATGAGTGTATTCGAGCAGCTCAAAATCGACACCGTCACGCTGCAATAGGTCTATAGCCGGGGTCATGCACGACTCTCGGTGTCTTCCTGCAGATGCTTTTCCAGTTCGTGACGGATCTCTGGCGGCAGCGGCGTCGCACGCTTGGCTGCGTGATCGTAATAGACCATTACGGTATTGCCCCGGGCCCCAGGGCGGCCTTTCTGCCAGGCTTCCTGGGTAACGGTGAAGGAGCTGTTGCCCAGACGTGAAAGCCAGGTGCGCAGTTCGACATCCTCGCCATAGAACAGCTCGGCGTGATATTCCACTTCCATGCGCGCCATGATCAGTGTCCACTTGCGCGGATCGAGATCCGGTGTGAACAGGCGAAAAAGGTCGTTGCGAGCCCACTCGAACCAGGCTGGAAGGCGCGTGTTATTGATGTGGCCAAGCGCATCGGTATCGTAAAAGGCAGGCTCTATTTGGCGAGTAAACATGATCATGCCCCTATGAAAAAAGCATCAGTTTGGATTGAATTTGGCAACCTTACGACTTTGCCACCAGCGCTGTAGGCGGGTCCATAGCAATAGCCATAGGGTCGCCACCACAAAGCCGAGCAGGGTGCCCAGGGCAAGGCCCAAGGATGTATAGGTCAAGGATACGCACAGTGCATAGCTGAGCAGCGACCCGAGCCCCGCCGGATAATGCTTGATGACCGTGGCTGCCGGTGCGATTCCGTGGGTCAGGTGCAGTATGACCAGAAAGGGATACATGGTGACCGGGAAGGCGGCGAGAATGCCGGCCCAGGCGGTGGGCACCACATGGGCAAGTCCGGTGATCACAAAAATGATTGCCGCGGCCAGGCCCGAACGAAAAGCCAGCGCCCACCAGGAGAAGCGGCCCTTTGCCGTGGTTCGGGTATCCGGCACGCGACGATAAAGCCAGGTGAATGCCAGGATGGCCGCCAGCGTGGTCAAGGTGCCGCTCAATCGATTGAAATCTATTTGTGCCAGAATGGCGCTGGCAGCTAGCCAGCACAAAAGGCCGCCTGCGGTGCCTGCCAGTACACCCGCGACACCGTTCCGTCGCCCGCAGAGTAAGTAGCCACCTCCAAGCGCCAAGGTCGAGGTAAAACCGGCAAGGGTATGTACGGCGCTTTCGGCGGCAAACTCGGGGGATAGCTCGAGACCAATGAAGAATAAGGCGATGGCGGTTCCCAGCGGGTATCCTGATAGCAGCCCGGCAACCCGCGTGCTGACCCGCTCGGCAACCATCGACAGACCCAGCACGATGCCGATGGAAATGAGCAGTTTGGCAATCTGGAGGGTTAGCGGTACTTCCATTGTAAATTCCTTCACTCCATCGAAGCTGTCTTATACATTACTGCTTCATGAGTCATAGCTATATGAGACGTTGGGCCTGTTTGTCCGCCCAGGCCTGTTCCAGAACCGGTTTCAGTGGCTCACGCAGGTGCCCGGGAAGCGCTTCGATTGCCTGGCTGACATTCGGGAAGGAACGGTTGCGTAGCCAGCAGTAAGCCCAGGCGCAGGCTTCGCACTCATCCCGGGGTACAGGGCGGTAAGGCATTTGCACCAATAAAAACAGTGACGTTCGGGCCGCCCACAGGGGCGGTTGCCCACTATTGCTCCAGTCATTGAGCTGCTTGCCGTCAGGCGCAGTTTCCTCTGGCTCGCCCAGTTTGGCCAGACGTGCAGTGTCAGCAAGAATCATCGCCAGCCGATCAGGACTGGCCTGTCCCAACAGCCGCCAATGATCGACCAGCCGTGAGGTGCCACGCAGAACCTTGGCATAGAAGATGCTTTCAGGCATGTTCGATCTTCCGAGTCGCTATGGTAAAGGAGGCATCATCATGCCCTTCGATTTTGTCACGTTCATCGATCGTCACCAGTACCCAACGCAGAAGTGGCAGCGCTACGAAGACGATGTACTGCCCCTATGGGTTGCCGATATGGATTTCGTTTCACCGCCCGCGATCGTCGAGGCGTTGCAGGCTCGGGTCGATCATGGCGTATTTGGCTATGGCCGAACACCCGATAGCCTGCTTCAAACGCTCTGCCAGTGGAGTCAGCAGCATTACGACTGGGAAATTATGCCGGAATGGCAGCTCTGGCTGCCAGGTGTCGTTCCGGCGTTGCATTTGGCAAGTCTGGCGTTGACCGAGCCCGGGGAAGGTGTGCTGACCGTTACCCCAATCTATCCGCCCTTTCTCAAGGTGGCAGAGCATACCGGGCGACTTGCTCAAACCGCTGAGCTGACCGAGCCGTCCGCTTTGGGTGAAGGCTGGCGCCTTGACCGGGAAGCGCTGGAAGCGGCAATCACGCCGCAGACGAAGCTGTTGCTCTGGTGCCACCCCCATAATCCTACCGGACGCGTCTGGCAGCACGAAGAGCTCGCGGTCATCGCCGAGTTGGCTGAGCGTCATGACCTGCTGGTCGTCTCCGACGAGCTGCACTGTGACCTGATTCTCGAAGACGAGTCTCATCGTCCATTGGCAGCCCTCTTCCCCGAACTGGCGGATCGCATCATTACGATATGGGCACCATCCAAGACCTTCAATGTGGCTGGACTTTCCTGTGCTTGCGCCGTCATCTCGAATGCAATCCTGCGTCAACGCTTTGAGCAGGCGATGAGCGGGTTGATGCCAGGCGTCAACGTTCTGGGGCTGTTGGCTGCAGAAGTTGCCTATGCCGAAGGGGAGACTTGGCGTCAAGAACTGCTCGATGTTCTGCGGGCCAACCGTGAACGCATCGGTGAATACGTCGAGCGCTGGCCTGGCGTTTCCTGGCAAGTGCCCGAATCCACCTATCTGGCCTGGCTGGATCTACGCCAGGCCGGTCTAGGCGATTCTCCTCAGCGTGTTTTGCTCGAACAGGCCCGAGTCGCCCTCTCCGATGGAGTTGATTTCGGCTGGCCGGGCTTCGTACGTTTGAATTTCGGTACCCCGACGGCACTGCTGGAGCAGGGACTGCAGCGGCTCGACGAGGTGCTAAGAGCCTGTCCATGATCTGCTGCGCGTTGGTCATGCATCGTTAAATTCGGAATCAAAATACTCATTTACACCAGTAAACTCCGTTTTCTCGTCCGAATTTGCCTCGCCTGACTCTAGCTCGCAAGATCGTGACCAGGCTCTAGGCAAGTAGCCGATAGTGAAACGGCGAGCCAAGGCCCGCTGTCAAATAGTGCGTGAAGCCTGCTATCTCAATAGAGTAGGGCAAACAGCTTGCGCCGATAGGTCACGGTCAGGGGATGGTCCGCTCCCAAGGCGTCGAAGACACGCAGCAGCGTCAGGCGAGCGGCATCGTCGCCGTAAGCGCGATCACTTTTCATTACATCGAGCAGTCCATCGAGGCCGGTCTCATAGTGCCCATCGGCTACCTGACGCAAGGCGCGTTTATAGCGAGCTTCACTGTCATCGCGTTCTTCGAGTGCCGTCAGCTCCTCTTGACTGGGCGCCTCTTCACCGAACTCGATGCGAGCACGCACTCCGCGCGCCTTGGCGCCTTCGCGATGCTCCGGGGGCAGATTGTCCAGAAGCGTTTTTGCCTCTTCCGCACTGCCTTCTGCCAGTATCGCGCTGGCCAGCCCGATCTGATAGTCGTGATGTTCCGGGTACTCCTGAGCCAGCTGTTGATAGATAGCCCGGGCGCTGGCCGCATCACCGGCGGCGAGAGCGGCCTCGGCCTGCTCCTCGGGGCTGGCCGGAGCCTCCTGAGGCGCTTCGATGTACTGAGCCAGCCATTCGCGGATCTGTTTCTCGGGCAGCGCCCCCTGAAACTGATCGTAGAGCTGCCCTTGACTGATCAGTTTGACGTCCGGCACCGAACGAATACCCAGCTGGGTGGCAATCTGCTGGTGTTCCTCGATATTGAGCTTGGCCAGAACGAAAGCGCCATCATACTCTTTCGCCAATTTTTCCAGTATGGGTGTCAGCGTCTTGCAGGGTTCACACCAGGGCGCCCAGCAGTCGAGCAGCACCGGTAGGGTGGTGGAGCCTTCCAGTACCACTTGCTGAAAATTCGTCATATCGACATCGACGATGTAGGACGACGGATCAGTCTGAGAAGAGCCTGTTTGCTGGGATGATTCGGAAGATGTAAGCGGAGCTCCGGAACGCGGATCGACAATCGGCATAGCGCTTGGCCTTCTAGAGGTGAAGATACCCTAATAACTGCGGGTGATCCGAGATGGATTCAAGGGCGATTTATTTTGTTTGTCATAGAGGTCGCGGGTTTTCAGTGCTGGAAAAGCAGTGCTTCCTTGAAAGAATCGTCGTAGATAGTAATCAAAAAGCGCCTTCTTTTTTCTGAAATAAATATGAGAAATGGAATGCTACCGATTATTGTATTTTTAATTATTTGGTAGGAATGTTCATCGGCCTCGAAAAACATAAGCTTTTTTGACGATACATTGAAGCCGGTTCGACATCACAAAAAAACCGATACTTCGTAGTATCGGTTTTTTTGAAATTTGGTAGCGGGGACCGGATTTGAACCGATGACCTTCGGGTTATGAGCCCGACGAGCTACCAGACTGCTCCACCCCGCATCAGATTGTGCGTTGCATTATAAGGTTGTTCCATAAAGTGTCAAGCGCCCAAGGGCCGGACAAGAAGGGAAAACTCGTCCATACTTCTCAATGTGGATGTAATGATAACGGCATCCATACTATGAAAAGACTGACATCGTCAGTTTATTTGTCATGACTCAGGGGGAGACAATATGACACAAACAACACCCGTGGCTTGGGTAACCGGTGGAACCGGAGGGATTGGCTCCGCTATTTGCCGCGAACTGGCCAGGGAGGGCTATCAGGTCGTCGCAGGTTATCGTAATCCAGACAAGGCAAAGTCTTGGCTAGAGGAGCAAAAATCCCAAGGCTTCGACAACATTGCGCTTTCTGGAGCCAGTCTGAGTAAATACGAGGATTGTGAGGCCGGCGTCCGCGAGATCCAGGAGCAGTATGGCCCCGTGGAAGTGCTGGTCAACTGCGCCGGTATCACCAGGGATACCACCATGAAGAAGATGACCGAGGATCAGTGGCGCGAAGTCATCGACACCAACCTCAACTGTGTCTTCAATACCTGCAAGAGCGTGCTCGCTGGCATGCTGGAGACAGGGTACGGACGCATCATTAATATTTCTTCAATCAACGGTCGCAAGGGGCAGTTCGGTCAGGCCAACTATGCTGCGGCCAAAGCCGGCATGCATGGGTTGACCATGTCTCTCGCTCAGGAAACCGCAACCAAGGGTATCACCGTCAATACCCTGTCGCCGGGCTACATTGCTACCGATATGATCATGGACATACCGGAGAAAATTCGCGAATCGATTCGCGAAGGTATCCCTGTGAAACGTTTCGGCGAGCCCGAAGAGATCGCTCACGCGGTCACGTTCCTGGCGCACCGTAATTCAGGATTCATTACCGGGGCCAACCTTGATATCAATGGCGGCCAATTCATGGGCTGAGGGCGATACAGCGTTGAGTTCACCCTGCTATTTATAGATCGATGGAAGGGAGCGAGAGCGAGGTGGGTACCTCGCTCTCGGCATGTCAGGAAGACGAATAATCGGCCAGCTGGGTCAACAATCTATCCAGCTCGTTTACCTCGCGCGTCCAGACCGCTGTCGACACCGGGCCGGTTGCAAGAATGTCGCAGAGGATGGCGTGCAATTCCTCGGCTCTGGCAGGCGTCCGGTTACGCGCCGCATTGAGACGCTTTACCTGAATCGCCAGGCGCAGTGGCTCGTCCTCACGCTCGATACGGCCGTTCGTCAACAGGGTCAGGTGCACCCGTAAACTAGCCAGTTCCGATGCAATAGCCGCACTGTCGGCGGGCTGGTGGCGGGCCTTGTTGCGCTGTATATGGGCACGCTTCATGTCGTCCTCGAGGGCAAGCGGCGCTTCTACATCTTCCGGTGCATGGCCGTCGAGCGCCCGGGCATCGGCGTGCCGGTGGGTCTCCAGCAGCGGTCCTAGATGTTGCCAACGCAACGCCTCTTCGCTTGTTGCGAGCCGTTCAATACGCTCCCGCCGAGAATGTAGTATCCCCGCCCAGCGTTTACGCATTCCCTCACTGCGGCGGCCCGACGGCAAGGGTTCCAACGCCTCTGCTTCTGCAACTGCCTGATCCAGTAACGCCTTCTCATCACTGCTTGTCGGTTGCCAGGCATCGAGGCGTTCAACCAGTGCCTGCATGGCGTCAAGCCGATCCTTTGCCCGTTGGGCGCGATCGTCGCGCTCATTTTCCCGAGCGGCAAAGATGTTGTCGCATATACCACGGAACTCGCGCCAGAGCGCCTGTTCTTCACCTTTGGGGGCGCGTCCGAGTTCACGCCAACGCTGTTGCAGTCGCTTGGCTTGTTCGGCACGCCTGGAGGCAGGCTCCGGTTCTGATTGCAGGTGGCGCGCCTCTTCCACGAGGGCTTGCTTGGCGGCACCTATTTCCTGGGCACGCTGATCGATCAGTGCCTGCAGGGCGTGACGGATATGACCGAAGCGATGAGCGATACTCTCACCATGACCGCGGGGAATCGGCGAAAAGAGGCGCCACTGTTCCCGGGAACGATCCCGAATCAGGCGCAAGGCATCTGGATCGGCATTCTCATCCGGATTCTCGAGCAGGATTTCGAGTTGTTCGCACAGCGCTATTCTGGCCTCGAGATTGCGCTGCCGCTTTTGCTCTTGAGCCGTGTGCCAGGCGCTCAAGCGTGTATGAATACGGTCGGAGGCAGCCCGAAAACGGGCCGAAAGTTCCCGGTCGATGGCCGCATCCCCTAGATCCTTCCACTCCTTGACGAGCTGCCGGTGTCGGCGATCGAGCTCACTGTCGCTCAAGCTGGAATTGTCGGCCAATTCGACGATGGCCTGGCAAAGCTGATCTCGCTTGGGGCCGGCTACGAAGCTGCGCCAGTCCCTTAGCTCCGCTAATCGAGCGCCAAGACGCTTGAGTGCAGCCTGATGTTTGCGCTGCTGCTCTGTCGCCAGTGTCTCGCTGCGCTGACGCAGGCTCTGATACAGGCGGTTGGCAGGCTTGAAGGCGCCATTTTCGAGTAGACGCTCGAGCTCCTTGAGGTCCTGCTCGAAGCGAATGCTCTGCTGGCTGTCGGTCTCCACCGCCTTGTCGTCAGCGAGATGCTGCTGCACCTGTTTCAGCAAAGGGGAGGGAGGGAGATCTTCAGGCCAAGCTAGGGTTTTCAACGTTTGACGCAGGACCTCGGTATCCCGACGCTGTAGTGCATCGTTCAACGTTGTCGCGTGCTGCTCCAGGCGATCCCAGCCCTGATTGATTTCATCCTGTCGAGCCAAGGCCTGGGTGTAGCCTATACTGAGGGTGGTCTCCGGCGCATGCTGGTCAGAGAGCGCTTGCCAACGATTGATCAGCAAACGCCTGTGCGCGTTCATGCTTGCCATGTCCTGAGCGGTTATATGCTCACTGCGCTGCAGGCTGGCCAGATCCTCGTCAAGCGCTTCGATCAACGCCTGGCGTGCCTCATCGGCCTCGACCCGCTTGCGGTTGGCGCTGGCGAGGACCTGATGCTGGGCCTCGTGGTCGCTCATGATCTTGCGACAGCGAAGGCTTGCTTCCTGGTAGCGACGCTCCTGGTCAGCGTTCGGCAAGTCGATCAAACCTTCCCATTCCCGCTGCAGATGACGATAGCGCCCTGCGTAAAGAGGCTCCCAGCTGTGCCGGGCATGTTGTTCGAAAGCCTCCAGAATGCGTTCGCGCTTGGCGCGCTGTGCTTCATTCTGCGCCGCGTTTTCCCGCATGCGACTCAAACGTTCTCGGGCCAGGCGCACGACTTGCTTGTCGCGCCGGGCCTCTCGGCTCAAACGCAGAAGTCCTTGCTCTGAGGTGATACGCTTTGCAGCCGCATGACGCACTGCCGCGATGCCGTTTTCGATGGCCTGATGGATAAGCGCATCTTCATCCTGCAGACGCTCAAGAGCCGCCAGGCGCAATTCCTGGTTGTCGCCGTGCAGGGCCAGCTGAGCCAGCAGTGGCGCATCGTTGATCCTTTCGATCAGACTCAAGCGTTTGGCAAGCGGGGGGGATTCGGGCTGGCCGATGAGCAGCACGAGCAAGCGGGCTCTCAGCTCTGGGGAATCCTGTTGCTCCTCGAGTCGCAGCAGCTGAGCCGGATCCACTAGACGGGCAAGCGCTGCTTGTCGGACACTGGCATCATCGTCACCGGCCAGGCGTTCCAGCTGTTCCCGATCCTGAAACTGAGTGGGATCCAGACGCGCTAACGCTTGGCGACGAACCGCCGGATCCCGGTGTTGCCAACGGGGCGCAAAAAAACGACGAAACAAACCTGACATCACTGTACATGCATCCCTGAAAGAATTTTGTATGATGTGGTGCTGGACGGCATCCCGCCTAGATCGATGCTAGTACCATCTAAGCATGTGCATTATCACCGGGAAAGCCCGAAGCGTTGATGCACGATCACGCTGACAAGTCGCACCTGCAGAGCGTATCATCGGTGGTGGCTTGGTAAACCCTCGCTTAGCTAGTGATATTACCCGACACGGAGATCGGCGATGAGTCTCAACGTGGACAGAGAAGGCACCGCCTTCTCCTTCAAGGGTGGCATGCTACCCATGACGGTCATGGAACTGACCAGTGCGGACCCAGAGCGGATTCGCGAGCAATTAGCGGGCAAGCTAAGTCAGTCTCCTGCTTTCTTCCAGCATACGCCAGTCGTGGTGAGTGTTGAAAAGCTCAATGAACCACATCTGGCCCTGGAACGAATTTGCGCAGTGTGTCGTGCCCACAAACTGCTACCCGTTGCCGTGCGCGGTGGTTCCGACCCGGTCAAGCAATCTGCCTGGGCATTGGGTCTTGGTTGGTTTCCGCCTCAAGAGCTGCGCGCCCGTACGCTTGAAAGCGTTGCCTCCCCTGGGGTCGAAAAAGACGTTCAAAATAGTCAAGACGCAGAGGCAGTAGCGAGCCCGGTCCCAGGCATGGCTCCGGCTAGTAGTCGTATATTCCGCGGTACGGTGCGCTCGGGTCAGCAAATCACCGCGCCAGAGGGCGATCTGGTAATATTGGGCGCGGTCAATGCGGGTTCGGAAGTTTTGGCCGGAGGTAACATACACGTCTATGGCGCCCTGCGAGGACGCGCTCTTGCGGGTATCCACGGGGACCGCGAGGCTGGTATCTTCTGTCACGAGCTGCATGCCGAGTTGCTTTCGCTGGCGGGAAATTACAAGCGTCTTGAGGACATCGATCCACAATTGCTTGGCAAAGCAGTACAGGTGCGTCTCAACGACGATCAGTTGACTATCGCATCACTGGTTTGAAGTGAGAGGTTATGAACGATCATCAAACAAGTAACAGGAAGCATATCTTGGCCAAGATCATTGTAGTGACCTCCGGCAAGGGTGGGGTCGGAAAGACGACCAGTGCAGCAGCCATCGCCACCGGGCTGGCACTACGCGGCAACAAGACGGTTGTGATCGACTTCGACGTGGGCTTGCGTAACCTGGATCTGATCATGGGTTGCGAACGTCGCGTCGTTTATGACCTGGTCAATGTGATTCAGGGTGAGGCAGGCTTGAATCAAGCCATGATTCGCGACAAGCGGGTCGATAACCTTTACATTCTGCCGGCCTCCCAGACCCGGGACAAGGATGCATTGACCTCCGAAGGCGTCGAGAAAGTGCTTGACGAGTTGGCCAAGGATTTCGATTACATCATTTGCGATTCGCCTGCAGGCATCGAGAGAGGCGCTCAGCTGGCCATGTACTATGCCGATGAGGCAGTGGTAGTGACCAACCCTGAAGTATCCTCGGTGCGCGACTCCGATCGTATTCTGGGGTTGCTGTCCGCCAAGACCAAGCGTGCCGAACAGAAGCGTGACCCGGTCAAGGAGCACCTGTTGATCACCCGCTATCATCCGGAGCGGGTCACTTATGGCGATATGCTCAATCTGGAGGATATTCGTGAGATATTGTCCATCAACCTGATCGGGTTGATTCCTGAGTCCGAGGCAGTGCTACGAGCCTCCAACCAGGGTGTCCCGGTAACTCACGATATGAAAAGCGATGCGGGGCAGGCCTATACGGATACCGTATCGCGACTGTTGGGTGAAGAAGTTCCGCTACGATTCCATCAGGTCCAGAAGAAGAGCCTGCTCTCGCGCATGTTTGGAGGAGGTCGTCGGTGAAACTACTCGAATTTCTGAAGCGCGAACGCAAACAGTCGGCCTCCGTAGCCAAGGAACGCCTGCAGATCATCGTCGCGCATCAGCGAAGCCAGCGTGGGCAGCCGGATTACATGCCAATGCTCGAGAAAGAGTTGTTGGAGGTGATCCGTCGCTACGTCAACGTGGATCAGGAAGCCATCAATATCAGTCTCGACCGCGAAGACGACTGTTCCGTGCTGGAGCTGAATGTCACGCTGCCTAATAGCGGCTGAGAGATGGGCATCACTATGCTAGGCTGATCGCTTTCCATTGGCGTGGAGAGCGGTCATGGCGCAGCGCGGCACTTCGCAGCATACATTTCTCTGGCATGACTATGAAACGTTTGGCGCCGATCCTCGACGGGATCGGCCATCGCAGTTTGCAGCCATTCGCACCGATGAGGGGTTCAATCAGATCGGCGAGCCCCTGATTCTCTACAGCAAACCGGCGGATGACTACCTTCCTCACCCCCAGGCCTGTCTGATTACAGGCATCACCCCACAAACGGCTCGGCGCCGGGGGCTTCCCGAAGTTCAGTTCGCACAGCGCATCAATGCTGAAATGAGTGTTCCTGGCACCTGTGTCCTGGGCTACAACAGTCTGCGTTTCGACGATGAAGTATCCCGCCACCTGTTCTATCGGAATTTCCTCGATCCCTATGCCCGGGAGTGGCAAAATGGCAATTCGCGCTGGGATCTCATCGATGTGGTGCGAGCCTTCCATGCGCTGCGTCCCGATGGCATAGAGTGGCCGACGCGAGACGATGGTTCTCCTAGCTTCAAACTCGAGCACCTTACCGCTGCCAACGGCATCGAACATGTAGGCGCCCACGATGCCTTGGCGGACGTGCGCGCAACCATTGCCATGGCACAACTGCTCAAGACGCGTAACGCCAAGCTATTCGACTATCTGCTCAAGCTGCGTAGCAAGCGTGAAGTCGCTAAATTACTGGATATTCCTTCTCGTAAGCCAATGCTGCACATCTCCAGACGCTATCCGGCAAGTCGTGGTTGTGGTGCCCTGGTCATGCCCCTGGCAGAGCATCCTTCCAATCCGAATGGGGTCATTGTCTACGACCTCTCGGTCGATCCCTCGCCTCTCTTCGCTCTTTCCGTCGAAGAAATACGGGCCCGCGTATTTGCCAGCGCCGACGAACTGGCGGAGGGCGAATCGCGTATCCCGCTGAAGATCGTGCATATCAATCGCAGCCCTGTGCTGCTGCCGATCGCAGCGGTGACCGAAGAGGTCGCTGCCAGGCTCAAACTCGATCGCGGCCAATGCGAAATACACTGGAAGGCGCTATGTGACAATCCCGAGGCCGCGCGCAAGGCTGCGGCGGTATTTGCTGAGCAACCTAAAGAGGGCCCGCAGGATCCGGATGCCATGCTTTATAGCGGCGGGTTCTTTTCGCCGGCGGATCGCCAGGAAATGCAGCGTGTGCTTGAAACCGCGCCGGAAGCGCTGGGTGAAACCGCCTTCGCCTTCCAGGATCCCCGGCTCGAAGAGATGCTGTTTCGGCTGCGGGCGCGCAACTATCCCGATACGCTGACCAGCGAGGAGCAGAGCCAATGGGAGGCCTATCGCTGGGAGCGCATGAACGATACGCATCTAGGAAATCTGACTCTGCAAGGATTCGCTCGCGAGATCGAGCGGCTCAACCAGGTAGCCCTTGATGACCGTGACCGGCAGGTACTTGAGGAACTGGTGATGCATGTAGAAGCGATGATGCCGGCTCAGGCTTTCGATTGAAGAGGCCCTGAATAACTGGGAAGGCGTTCGCGCCCGAGCTGGACGCGAACATGCTTTTTTACTCCCGCTTGGGCAGCGGTAGATAGCCGTCGGTGATCTCCAGCACGCTGCTGGATTCCATTCCCGGCGCAAAGGTTATCTGCTGCGTAGGCGCCTTACGCAACTGCTGCCAGGCCTGCCGAACCGCTTCTGCGTCCAGTGACGATACGCGCTCGGCGAGACGTTCACGCCGGTCGAAATCGGTATCATTGAATGCCAGTTCATACCACAGCCGGCTGGTAAGGCTGGAAAGCGACGGATCGCGTTCGAGCAATCGGTCATGCACGGCGTCGCGATAGGGCGCTAGCGCCGTTTCGTCGAGCTGATCAATGCGCTGATCGAACCCGTTCAGGAAAGCGTCAATGCGGGACTGGATATGACCCACCTCGGCATTGGGGGATTGAACCAGCAGATTCAATCCCGGTGCGTCCAGCAGTGGCTGATAGCCCGCCCGAACGACATAGCCCAGCTGCTCCTGGGTACGTAGCTGGGAATAGAAGGGCGTTCCGATCAGCTGCCCGATCACTGCCAGCGTCGCCTGGCTGTTCAGAGAGCCATCGGGGCCCTGCAGATAGCGCAGCACTGCCTGATCGTTACGGTTGGACGCTGGATGCAGGGTGGGCGCCGAGGCCGGTACCGCCAGTGTCGTCAGCTCCGGGATGGCGTCGTCGTCGAGTGTCGGCGACAGCATGTCGGCAACCAGAAGCCCTTCCCGGCGTGCAAGCTCCCGGGAAAGATTACCCACCGCCATGCTCTCGATATGAAGTCTTTCGAGGAACTGTTGACGAAACTCGCGTAGCTGCTCGACTTCAAGGGAATCGATGGCTTCCAGTAGCGCAGCATCCGGCCACCGAGGGCGAATCAAAGCGTTACTCAGGGTGCGCTGCATCTGCTGATACAGCGGCGACTGTGGCGCATTGCGCCATTCCCGCCTCAGCCCTAGTTTTACTCGTGCGAATGTATCGGGGTCGATATCCTCCTGCTTGAGCTGTTCCAGCACCCGGCGCAGCACCTGCTCTTGCCGGTCGCGCCAGCCGGACAGGGAAAGGGTAATGCCGCGACCGTGGGCATAGGCGGAGAAATCCTGGCCCGCCAGGCGCGCAGGGTAGAGTACCTCGTTGAGACTGTCGTCGAGCCAGCCTGCCAGCAGCTGAGTGAGCGCTGCATCATGGGCACTATCCGCCGCCTTGGGATTCTGCAGGCTGAAACGCCATTCGACTCGCGGCGTGCCGAACTCGCTGTCCGGACGATACCATATCGAGTAGGTGTCCCTATCGATCAAGGCGCTGGGCTTGGCGGTTTCAAGGTCGAGTAGCGTAAGGTCCTCGGCAATGTAAGGATTGCGCTCCGGCAGCGCCAGACCCTCCAATGGCGAGGCTTCGGGCCAGCTATCCACTGCGGCGAGGCGATAGGGCGCATCGAACCATTGCGTGGTTTTCCGAGCGTCGACGTCCGGTGCGCTGTAGATTCGCAGCAGGCGATCCGGCGTCAGCCTGGAAAGCAACTCTTGCACGTAGCCCTTTTCGAAGCCATCCATGCGGTAGTTGCCGTACTGGACGTCCGCGAGTGGATAATGGGCCATGTTCATCGCCATGCGGCTGGCAAGATGAATGGGTTCGCCGCGCTGCTGAAAACGAAATTCCTGCTCGTTGAGCTGGGCTTGCTCGTCGTAGCGCCATTTCTCGAGGCCCTTTTCACCTATGCGCTCGATCATCGCGAACAGGCTGGCCTGAATACGCGGAAGATGCTTTGCGCCTTCCGGTGTCAGGCTGATGCTCACTGCAAACAAGGCATCATCGCCGTCGCCGCGCATGCCGCCCGCGGAAAGGCCATCCGCCCAGCCTTTCTCGCGTAGAGCGGCGAGCAGGCTGCCTTCCCCTTCGTGACCGAGCAGATTACCCAGATACTCCAGGGACTTGTTGCGATAGTCGGTGACGGGATCATCCGTGGGAAACAGGAAATAGACCTGGCGGCTATCTTCCAAGCTCTTGACCTCCATGCGTGCCGGCAGATTTTCGGCGGTCAAAAGATGCTCGGGAATCGCCGGCCGTTCCAGATTGCGATCGGGAATCGCATCGAAGCGTTCACGCACCCAGGATTCCAGTTTATCCAGCGGCTGGGGGGCGACCACGGTGAAATGCATGACGTTGGAGCCGTAATAATTTTCATAAAAGTCGATCAGCTGCTGGCGCAAGGGCTTTTCGCTATCCTTCAGCGTCTTGAGGCTGCCCACGGAGAAACGAGTAGCGGGATGCTCGGGATTGAGAGCTTGATCCATGGCTTCGTTGAGACGGCGGCCATCGTCGCGCAGTCGCGCCTGGTACTCGGAGTGCACTGCGTTACGTTCGCGTTCGACATACTTCTCGTTGAACAGCGGGGCAATGAAGAACTGGCTGAAGCGGTCGAGCGCCTCGGGCAGCGCCTTGGGTTCGATATCGAAAAAGTAATTAGTGTCTTGGCCCGCGGTGAAGGCGTTGTGATTGCCGCCATGTCGGCTGATGAATTGCTGATAGCTGTCCGCCTTGGGATAGCGCTCGGTGCCCAAGAACAGCATATGTTCCAGAAAGTGCGCCAGCCCGGGAATGCTCTCGGGATTCTGAGCGCTGCCCACGGAAACGTTCATTGCCGCAGCGGCCTTGTCCGCTTCAGGGTCGCTGACCAGCAGCACCTCGAGGCCGTTGTCCAGGCGTAGAGTGCGATAGTCGCGCTCATCGTTGGGGCTTGTGATGGGTGCGTCGGGATTCGCGGCAGCCGTATTCGAGCCCTCGGCACTGGCCAGACTCGGATAGCCAGTCAGTACAATACCGATCCACAGCAGGCAAAGGGCAACCGGACGGCGGGACTGCAGATTGTGCATCATGTCTCCTGTTCGTTGTGCCAGCGGGCCATGTTACCCGTCGGGTGACCACAGGCCCACTCCTGGCAAGAAGGATCATTTACTCGTTTTGATACCGAAAAAGCGCCCAACAGTTCCAAGGGCGCCGGTGATAAATTCACCTGGGCTCGGTCGAGAGGCGTTTCGGGGTCGAGCCAGGTCTCGGCACAAGCCGCATCGATGATGGCGGGAAGGCGATCCGTCAAGGGCGCCAACAGCGGATTGCTAGGCACCGTGATCAGGGCCGTGGAGTCGGTGAAAGCAGTCAGAGTGGTGTGATAACGCACCCAAAGTGCTGCCAGCAGTAGTGGGCCGCGATCGACTCGGGTGACTAGGAAAGGCTGTTTCATGCGTGGCTGCGCTTTCCATACATAGATACCGCTGACGGGAACCAGGCAGCGCCGCGCCGCAAAAGCGTCGCGAAACATGGAGCGCTCTTGCAGCGACTCCGCACGAGCGCAGTGAGGGGCATGGTCGAGCACCTTGAGCCAGGGCGGCGTCAGCCCCCAGAAGGCGTTGGTCAGCCTTGGCTGGCCCTGCTCCAGGCGAATGATCGATAACGGTTGGCGGGGCGCCAGGTTGGGGCTGGTGCGTAAAGGTTGATCGTGCACGAGGCGCGGCAATAGGCCGTCCAGCGGTAAAGAAGCAATGTGCAGCCGTCCGGCCATTGAAGAGAACTCCCGATGATCTGCATGCGAGAATGAGCATCGCGTTACTGTCTCATCCTTGTCAGAGATGCAACAGGACTTGCGTTTGAGCGTGAGGTGGATATGCTTGTCGAAAACACTGTTCGACCACCGCCGTTCGCATTTACTTTTTACCGGCGCATGAGTCGCAAGACGAGGTATTCATGGCACGTCCAAGACAGCATGCACCTGAGGCCTTGCATGCCCAAGTCATGGCAGCATGCGACGCGTGGCTGCAGGAAAATCCTGTACGCTTGTTGTCCTTGCGCGCTCTTGCGCGCGAGATTGGGTGTGCTCCCAGTACGCTACTCAAACTCTACGGCAGCTTCAACAATCTGCTGCAGTACGTCAACATCGAGACCCTGGATCACCTACGTGCAGCGGTGGAAGGGATGAGCGGCGATACCCCCAAGGCTCAACTCAATGCGCTGGCAACCGCCTACTGGCAGTTCGCACAAAAGGATCCTTACCGTTGGCAGCTGCTTTTCGACTATCCGCTGGCTCAGGAAGGAGAGCTGGATCAACGCCAGAATACCGCCATCGAAGGGCTGTTCACCCGGGTCGAGGCCACACTAAAAGAGCATCAGCCCAATCTCGATGATCTGGCTGCGCGTCGCATGGCACGCACTTTGTGGGGTAGCGTGCATGGGTTGGTACAGTTGGGCCTCAACGAGCGTCTTGGCTACTGGCAAGGTCAGCCCCTCGAAGTGGGGGAGCTGCTCGATCAATTGTTGACCACTATTCTCGATGGTCTCAGGTGCGAACAGAGCGAGCCGTGAGCGGATCGCTTCTCACTCAACGCCGGTTTGCTCCCTTTTTCTGGACGCAGGCCCTGGGCGCCTTCAATGACAACCTGTTCAAGAATGTCCTGCTACTGCTGCTGACCTTCGTGGCGGTGCCCCGCCATGGCTGGGATACCGGGCTGCTCAACAATCTGGCGGCGGGTCTGTTCATTTTGCCATTTCTACTGTTCTCCGCCTGGGGCGGTTCCCTGGCGGATCGCCATGACAAGCAGTCTCTCATTCGACGCCTCAAGCTACTTGAGCTTGCCACGATGAGTGTGGCGGCATTGGCAGTATGGTTCGAGCAGTTTGCATTGTTGCTGGCGCTGCTGTTCATGATGGGCACTCAATCGGCGCTGTTCGGGCCGGTGAAGTACGCCATTCTACCTCAGCATCTGGCGTCGACGGAGCTGGTGCGTGGCAATGCCTGGGTCAACCTGGGTACCTTCCTGGCTATTCTGTTTGGCACCTTGCTGGCGGGATTGCTTGCCTCCCTTGATGGCCTCTGGGCGCGAGGGGCCATTGCCGCTACGTTGGTGGGCATTGCTCTAGCGGGCTACCTGGTCAGTCTGAAGGTGCCGCTGGCGCCGTCGAGTTCTCCCGGGCAAGTGAGTTGGCGACCCGTCACTGCCAGCGTACAAATTCTGCGGGATAGCTGGCGTCATCCTCGTCTGTTTCGTGGGCTGGTCGGCATCAGCCTGTTCTGGTTTCTTGGGGCAAGCTATCTTACTCAGCTGCCTGCCTGGGTGCGGGACGTAGTGCATGGGGGCGAGACGGCGGTCAGTGCGTTGCTGGCAGCCTTTGCATTGGGCGTGGGCGGCGGGGCGCTATTGTGCGCTCGGCTGTCCGCAGGGCGCCTGGAGATGGGGTTGGTGCCGCTGGGGGCGCTATTGATTGGCGTTGCCGGATTTGACCTGGCGCTGCAGCCCTCGATCGTCGGTGAACGGCTGGGGTTGGATGCGCTTGGTGCATCGTTCGGCTTCTGGCGTATGATGCTGGATCTGGCGTTGGTCGGCGTCGGGGGCGGTCTTTATATCGTACCCTTGTACACCCTGGTACAGCTCGAAAGCCGCGATGACCATCGAGCACGCATGATTGCCGCCAACAACCTGCTCAACTCTTTTTTTATGATCCTGGCAGCACTGTTCGGTATCGTCATGCTGTCCGTGATCGATCTGTCACTACATGTCTTCTTCGCCGCCCTGGCGGTCATCGCTCTTGCGGCCGGCGCGGTTATCCTGGCATCGAACCCACGCGCCGTATTGCGTCTGATCATCTTCGCGTTGATGCATGTGCTATATCGGCTGAGTTTTTCAGGGCGAACCTGCATCCCGACCCAAGGCGCTGCGCTGGTGGTGTGTAACCATGTCAGCTTCATGGATGCCCTGGTGCTGGGAGGGGCCTGCCCCAGGCCTTTGCGCTTTCTGATGGATCGGCCGATTTATGAGTCACCCTGGCTGAACTGGTTCTTTCGTATCGCCGGGGCCATTCCGGTAGATTCGGATCGACGCGATCCCGGCGGAGTTCGAAGAGCCCTGGATGAGGTGAGTCTGGCCTTGCGCAATGGCGAGGTGGTCATGCTGTTTCCGGAGGGGCGGCTGACCAGGACTGGCGACATTGGTCGTTTTCGTCGCGGTATCGATATCATTTTATCCCGGGACGCGGTGCCGGTGGTGCCGGCGGCTCTGGCCGGCTTGTGGGGCTCCTGGACCTCCAATTGCGGCGGCCCGGCCTTGGGCAAGCCCCCGCGCCGCTTTCGCGCCCGAGTGGTACTGGCCTTCGGCGCCCCGGTGTCCGCGGAGCAGGCGAACAGCAGCGTTCTCGAGTCGAAGGTGCGCGAACTCAAGGAGGCTGCCGAAGAGCAGCTGCTAGGGCATCCTCCACAGGATCATTGTCGACTTGGTGGCTAGGCTCGCGCTCGGCGCACGTGCTGCCAGCAGCGGGCGGAGGTGATCAGGTTATCCTTGACCTGCAGGATTTCCATGCGGGCCGTGCCCAGCTGTAGACAGGCCGGCGCGTCGGGAAAGGACTCCAGGTGTTCGAGAATCAGCCCATTCAGGGTCTTGGGCCCGTTGGTGGGCAGCTGCCAGCCAAGCGCCTTGTTGATCTCTCGTATGTTTGCCGTGCCCTCGATCACATAGCTGCCGTCGTCTTGCAGATAAAAGTCCTGGTGCATGCCGGCGACATCGGTGGTGAATTCGCCGACGATCTCCTCGAGGATGTCCTCCAGGGTTACCAGGCCCTCCACGTCACCATACTCATCCACGACGATGCCGATACGACGCTTGTGCTGCTGAAAGTTGAGCAGCTGGGTGTGCAAGGGCGTGGATTCCGGGATGAAGTAAGGTTCCCGCGCCTCTTGAACGATGGCCGCCTTGGTGACTTCGGATTTCGACAGGAAACGAGCGGCATTGCGCAAATGCAGGATGCCGATGATGTTGTTGATATCGCCTTTGTAAACCGGTACCCGGGTGTGCTGACTGGAGCGGATCTGCGCCAGGATCTCTTCCAGGCCATCGTCGAGATCGATACCCGAGACTTCATGGCGTGGCACCATGATGTCGTTGACGGTGACGTTTTCGAGATCGAGGATCGATAGCAGCATCGCCTGGTGGCGACGAGGGATCATGGCTCCCGCCTCGTGAACCACGGTGCGCAGTTCGTCCCGGGTCAGGTTATCTGCACCGCCTTGAATATTGCGTACGCCCAGCAGGCGCAGCAACCCATTGGAAATGGCGTTGACCAGCCATACTAGCGGGTAAAGAATCTTGAGCAGAGGCTCTAAAGCCAGAGAACTTGGATAGGCGATACGCTCGGGTTTGATCGCGGCATAGGTCTTGGGCGTTACTTCCGCAAAGATCAGCACCACGATGGTGAGCAGCAGAGTGGCCACCGCAGGCCCGGACACTTCACCGAAGAAGTGAATGGCGATGATGGTGGCGATGGAAGCAGCCAGGTTGTTGACGAAGTTGTTGCCTATCAGGATGACGCCGATGAGGCGGTCCGGGCGACTGAGTAGACGCAACACACGCTTTGCCGCCTTCTCGCCGCTTTTAGCCTGATGGCTCAGGCGATAGCGATTGATCGACATCATGCCAGTCTCGGAACTGGAGAAGTAAGCAGAAAGGCAGATGAGTAAAAAAAGTAGTCCGAACAGCAGTCCCAGGGGGATGTCGTCGCTCAAGGTTTGAAAATCCTAAATCGCGTATCAGGCTTGTTTGTAGGGAATCAGCGCCCACGCTGTCAAGACATGGTTTTATCGATAGCGGTGTCAGACGATATCGAACACCACTTGAAGAGCGATCTTGCTACCGAAATAGGCCAGCAGTAAAAGCGCGCAGCCCCCCAGCGTCCAGCGCGCTGCGCGAACACCCCGCCAGCCCAGCAAGTGGTGTCCCGCGAGAAGCAGTGCAAAGATGATCCAGGCGGCAATGGAAAGTACCGTCTTGTGCACCAGGTGCTGGGCGAACATGTTGTCGAGGAAAGCCATACCGCTGATCAACGAGGCGGTGAGCAGCAGCATACCGGCCCAGATAAACTCGAATAGAAGCCGTTCCATGGTGCCCAGGGGTGGCAGTACCTGCACGATTCCTCGGGTACGATGACTGCGCAGCGCCTGATTCTGGCGTGCTAGAAAAAGGGCCAATACCCCGGCAATGATGAATAGTGAAAAGGCCAATGCCGACGTGAGTATGTGCAGCAGAATGCCAGGAGAAGCGTTGACCTGCTGATTGGCGGAAGGAAGTCCGATCAGCAGCATGATGGTAAGAGCCGCCAGTGGAAAGAGGGCTGCAGCAGCACTTAGCACGGGTTTGACGACGCTGACCGCCAGTAGCAGCACGGCAATCAGCCAGCTTAACAATGAGGCACTGGTAAATAAGCCCAGGTCGAGCATATCGGCGTCGCTGAGGCTGACCGCCACGACAACGCCATGGCAAACGACCGCCAGCAGCCCGATACTGCGAACTAGCGCCGGTCGTTGCGGCACCCGCCGCAGCAGCGCCAGCCCCTGCCAGGAGCCGGCGCCAAGATAGAAGACGATAGCGAGTAGTGCGAAAGGAAGCGCCTGCATTGTTAGGCTCTGATATCCTCGACTGGAAAGTAAGCGTAAGAAAAAGAATCGCGTAGCGTAACTATACAGAATCGCCGGGTTAGCGCCCAGTGATTCGACATCAGGATGTAGAGTCACGCTCATGCATGGATGGAGACCGAGAGCATGAGTACGTATAATCATGCCCAGCAATCGTGTGCGACTGCCCGGGGGTAAGGCGTCTGGGAGATTCGATTCAGCGCACCTTGGCAACCAACGCCGGAGAGTTCCATGTTTGAAAATCTGTCAGAGCGTCTATCGCGCACGCTCAAATCGGTGACCGGTCAAGCCAAGCTGACCGAAGACAATATCAAGGATACCCTGCGCGAGGTGCGTCGTGCGCTGCTCGAAGCCGACGTGGCACTGCCGGTGGTCAAGGCGTTCATCGAGCGCGTACGGGAGCGCGCCGTAGGGCAGGAGGTTTCGCGCAGCCTGTCCCCGGGTCAGCAGTTCGTCAAGATCGTCCAGCAGGAGCTGGAAGCGATCATGGGCGAGGCCAATGAAGGACTTACCCTCAAGGGCTCGCCTGCGGTGATTTTGATGGCGGGTCTGCAAGGGGCGGGCAAGACCACCTCCGTGGCCAAGCTGGCGCGCTATCTCAAGGAGCGCGAAAAAAAGAAAGTGCTGGTGGTTTCCGCGGACGTTTATCGTCCTGCAGCCATCGATCAGCTCGAAACCCTGGCCCGGGAAGTCGCCGTCGACTTCTTCCCCTCCAGCAGCGACCAGCGCCCGGTGGCCATCGCCGAAGCCGCGCTCAAGCACGCCAAGATTCAGTTCCATGACGTAGTCATCGTCGACACCGCCGGTCGATTGCATATCGATGGCGACATGATGAACGAGATCCAGGCGTTGCATAAGGCGATCACTCCGCAAGAGACCTTGTTCGTCGTGGATGCCATGACGGGTCAGGATGCCGCCAATACCGCCAAGGCCTTCCACGAAGCGCTGCCCTTGAGCGGCGTGATTCTGACCAAGGCGGACGGCGATGCCCGGGGCGGTGCTGCCTTGTCGGTGCGTCATATTACCGGCAAGCCGATCAAGTTCATGGGCATGGGCGAGAAGGTCGACGCCCTGGAGCCTTTTCACCCGGATCGGGTGGCATCCCGCATCCTGGGTATGGGCGATGTGCTGTCGCTGATCGAAGAGGCCGAGCGCACCGTCGACAAGGACAAGGCGGAAAAGCTTGCCAAGAAGTTCAAGAAGGGCGATGGCTTCGATCTCGAGGATTTTCGCGATCAGTTGCAGCAGCTCAAGAAGATGGGCGGCATGGGCGGCATGATGGCCAAGCTCCCAGGTATGGGGCAGATGGCCGAGGCGGCGCAGAGCGCTGGTGCCGAAAAGGAGTTCGGCAAGCTCGAGTCCCTGATCAATTCGATGACCCCGAAGGAGCGTCGCAAGCCGGATATCATCAATGGCTCACGTAAGCGTCGGATCGCCGCCGGTGCGGGGTTGCAGGTGCCGGATCTCAATCGTCTGCTCAAGCAGCACAAGCAGATGCAGAAGATGATGAAGAAAGTCGGCAAGAAGGGTGGCATGCAGAAGATGATGCGCAGCATGTCCGGCATGATGCCGCCTGGCATGGGTGGAGGGCCTGGCGGCATGGGGGGTCCCGGTGGTATGGGCGGCCCCGGCGGAATGGGTGGCGGCGGTTTCCCTCGGCGCTGATTCTGGATCGCCGTCAGGAAAAGGTTCCCAACGCAGGCGGACTTCCGTAGAATGTCGCGTCTTCATGGCGAGCTGTGGCTTCTTGCAGCTTGCGGCTGCATTCGCAGTGATGAATCTGTCACGTTTAAAACATCGAAATCAACCGAAGGACTGATAACGCAATGGTTACCATTCGTTTGGCACGGGGTGGCGCCAAGAAGCGTCCCTTCTATCATCTGACCGTCAGCGATTCACGCAAGTCTCGCGACGGCCGTTTCATCGAGCGCGTCGGCTTCTTCAATCCGGTCGCTCGTGGTCAGGAAGAGCGTCTGCGGGTCGACTTGGATCGCGTCAGCCACTGGCAAAGCCTGGGTGCTCAGACATCCGAGCGTGTTGCCGAGCTGCTCAAGGAAGCACGCAAGCAGCAGACCGCGGCCCAAGCTACCGCGTAAGAGAATCATCGTCATGTCGGATGACACAGCGATCAAGCCTGAAGGCGTCGTTTCAGATGACCATGTGGTGCTGGGTAAGCTGACCAGCCCCTATGGTGTGAAAGGGTGGTTCAAGGTGTATTCGTACACCAGTCCGATGGAGGGCATCCTCGACTACGCCGATTGGGTGCTTGAACATCGCGGACAAAGAACGACTCGACGATTGATCCAGGGTCGCCGGCAAGGCAAGGGACTGGTCGCCAGTCTGGAGGGAATCGATTCCAAGGAGCAGGCGGAATCCCTGGCGGGTGCGCAGGTGCTATTGCCCAAGCAGACACTGCCGGAACTCTCCCCCGATGATTATTACTGGTATCAGCTGGAAGGTTTGCGGGTAGTGACCCTCGAGGGTCTCGATCTTGGTCGTGTGGACTATTTGTTCGAGACCGGCGCCAACGATGTGTTGGTCGTGAAAGGGGACGCCGATAGCATCGATGACAAGGAACGGCTGCTGCCCTTTCTGCCCGATGGCGTCGTCCGCGAGACGGATCTAGCCGCCGGCAAGATGACAGTGGACTGGGATCCTGACTTCTAAGGATTCGCCGTGTGGATTGGTGTCGTTACCCTGTTTCCAGAGATGTTTGGCGCCCTGACCGAGCACGGTGTTACCGGGCGGGCGGTCAAGCAAGAGTTGCTGACGCTGGACTTCTGGAACCCCCGGGATTTCGCCACGGATCGTCATCGTACGGTGGATGATCGCCCTTATGGGGGCGGCCCGGGCATGCTGATGAAGGTCGATACCTTGCGTGCGGCAATTCACGCTGCCAGGGCCGAAGGAGAGAAGCGCTTCGGTACGTCACCCAAGGTGATTTATCTGTCGCCTCAAGGGCGTCCACTGGATCAGGCAGGCGTACGGCAACTGGCCGTCAGTGGTCCGCTGGTGGTGGTGGCAGGGCGTTATGAAGGCATCGATGAGCGGGTCGTCGAAAGCGAGATCGATGAAGAGTGGTCGATCGGCGACTATGTACTCAGCGGCGGAGAGCTGCCGGCCATGGTGCTGATCGATGCGGCTGCAAGACTGGTCCCCGGCGTATTGGGGCATGAGGCTTCCGCAGTCGAGGACTCGTTTGCCGACGGGTTGCTGGATTGCCCGCATTACACCCGTCCGGAAGTGATCGACGGACGGCAGGTGCCGGAGGTTCTGCTGAGCGGCAATCATGCGGCCATCAGGCGCTGGCGCCTGAAGCAGTCCTTGGGGCGCACCTGGCTCAGGCGTCCTGATTTGTTGAAGAGCCAAACGTTGAACGCTGAACAGCAACGCTTGCTGGAGGAGTTCATCGAAGAGTACGCCGATAAGGCGGAGGGGCGTAGCGACTGACGTCGGACCGACATCGATCCGATTTCTTTGAAGCGCTGCGCGTCACCCATATTGTCGTTCCCGCGTCATTGGGCGCCGGGATCACATGCCAGACGGTACTGCCTTAAAGCGCTATCTTTCGAGAGCAGGCCGCGTGGTCAATATCAGTCAAGGAGTCGTAACATGAGTGGCAAGAACAAGGTGATCCAGGCGCTCGAAGCCGAGCAGATGGAAAAGACCATCCCGACCTTTTCTCCGGGCGACACCGTGGTCGTTCAAGTCAAGGTGGTCGAAGGCAGTCGCGAGCGTCTTCAGGCGTTTGAGGGCGTGGTGATCGGCAAGCGCAGCCGCGGTCTGAACTCCGCTTTCACCGTGCGCAAGATTTCTCATGGTGTAGGCGTCGAGCGTACTTTCCAGACCTACAGCCCCGTGGTAGCCGCCATCGACGTCAAGCGTCGCGGTGACGTACGTCAGGCCAAGCTGTACTACCTTCGCGAGCGCAGCGGCAAGTCTGCACGCATCAAGGAAAAGCTGGGCTGAATTGTCCGGTTATCCGGTGAAACGAAACCCCGCTACCGCGCTTCCTCGCGGTGCGGGGTTTCGCTGTCTCTAGCCAGGGTTTATCACGAGCCTCATGAGCGAGCTACCCCGCGATAGCGGTTTGATCGATGCCTTTTTGGATGCGCTCTGGCTGGAGCGTGGCGCCAGCGAGCATACCCTGACGAGCTACCGCCATGATCTGGAAGCCTGGGGGCGTCATTTGATGACCCTCGAGCGGCAGCTGCTGGTGCCAGGGAGCGATGCCCTGCCGGACTGGTTGAGTGCTCGACGCGAAGAGGGCTACAAGCTGCGCAGCAATGCGCGACTGCTCTCCACGCTGCGCGGTTTCTATCGTTGGCTGCTGGCCCAAGGCACTATCGGCAGTGATCCCCTCAACGAGGTGCGCCTGCCTCGATTCAAGACGACACTCCCTGATACTCTCGATGAAGAGGAAGTGGAACGCCTATTGGCCGCGCCGGATACCGGCACGGCACTGGGGCTTCGCGATCGCGCCATGCTGGAAGTGCTATATGGCTGCGGCCTTCGGGTCACGGAGTTGATCAGCTTGCGTTTGGATAGCGTCAACCTTCGCCAAGGCGTGGTGCGAGTGCTGGGCAAGGGCGACAAGGAGCGGCTGGTGCCCTTGGGCGAAGAGGCCCAGCTCTGGATAGAACGCTATCTGCGCAGCGGGCGCAGCGAACTGATGACGGACATTCGCCGCTTGCCCTTGTTTCCCGGCCGCCAGGATGGCTTCATGACGCGTCAGACGTTCTGGTATCGAATCAAGCATTACGCACAGCTGGCGGCTATTGACAAACCGTTGTCGCCGCATACCTTGCGCCATGCCTTCGCTACCCATCTGCTCAATCATGGCGCCAATCTACGGGTCGTTCAGCTACTGCTTGGACACAGTGACCTGGCGACGACACAGATTTATACTCACGTGGCTCAAGCGCGCTTGGAGGCGCTGCATGCCGAACATCATCCCCGAGGTTGAGTAATGAGACGATTTTGCAAGACGCTGATGGGCGCACTGCTGGTGGTTGCCGGCTTGCACGTGGCCCTGGCCGAGACGGATACCCAAGCACTACAGCAGGGCTTGACCATCAACGGTGAGAAAGCGCCGGTAACGTCCGTCAAACAAACGCCCCTGGAGGGTATTCTGGAAGTTCGCCTCGAGAGCGGCGAGACGCTCTACAGCGATAGCGAAGGCAAGCACTTCGTCGTCGGCGATCTGTTCGTCAATGGCGAACAGGGTCTGGTCAACTTGACCCAGCAGGCCCGGGACAAGGATCGCATTGAGCGCCTGGCCAAGGTGCCACAGAAAGACAAGGTGATTTTTCGTGGCGAAAAGACACCCAAGGCCACTCTCATGATATTTACCGACGTGACCTGCCCTTATTGTCGCAAGCTTCACGAGGAAGTGCCGCGTTTGAACGAGATGGACGTCGCGGTAGAGTACCTTGCGTTTCCGCGCAGCGGCCTGAAATCAGAAGGCGCGCGCCTCATGTCCCAGGTATGGTGTGCCTCCAATCCCTCTGAAGCGATGAGCGCCGTCAAGCGTGGTGAGACCCTGGATCTCGCCGCGGATTGCGACAACCTCGTTGCCGACCAGTATCATCTGGGTCGGGAACTGGGCGTCCAGGGAACCCCGGCCATCGTACTACCCGATGGACGTATGATTCCCGGTTACGTCCCTGCCGATCGGCTGGCGAAAATATTGAATATCGAAGGGTAGATCGGGCGACGCGAAGCATACAAACGCAGGCCATTCAAAAGAACAGCGCAAGCCATACCAGAGAAAGGAGTACGACGTTGAAACCGGTAAGAGTGGGGATCTGTGGGCTAGGTACGGTTGGCGGCGGCACCTTCAATGTGCTGACGCGCAATGCCGAGGACATCGTTCGCCGGACAGGGCGCCCGATCGTCGTTGAGCAGATTGGAGCGCGGCGTGCAAACCCCGACTGCGATACTACCGGGGTCAACGTCACCGATGATATCTTCGAGGTTGCTCGCAACCCTGATATCGAGGTGCTGGTCGAGCTGATTGGCGGTTACGACGTGGCCCGTGAGCTGGTGCTGACCGCCATCGAGCACGGCAAGCATGTGGTCACTGCCAACAAGGCGCTGATTGCGGTCTACGGTAACGAAATATTCGAGGCAGCCCACGAAAAAGGAGTGATCGTTGCTTTTGAGGCCGCTGTGGCCGGCGGTATTCCGGTCATCAAGTCATTGCGTGAAGGCCTGGGTGCCAACCGCATTCAATGGCTGGCGGGCATCATCAACGGTACCGGCAACTATATCCTGACCCACATGCGGGACGAAGGCCGCGCGTTTGAGGACGTGCTCGCCGAGGCTCAGGCCCTGGGCTATGCGGAATCGGACCCCACCTTCGATGTGGAAGGCATCGACGCGGCTCACAAGCTCACCATTCTTGCGTCCATCGCCTACGGTGTGCCATTGCAGTTCGACAAGGCCTACACCGAGGGCATCGCCCGGATTACCGCCGACGACGTCGAACAGGCGGACAACCTTGGCTATATCATCAAGCATCTGGGTATCTCCAAGCGCACCGACAAGGGGCTTGAGTTGCGGGTGCATCCCACGCTGATCCCCAAGCAGCGTCTGCTTGCGAGCGTGCATGGCGTCAAGAACGCCATTGCGATCATGGGCGATGCGGTGGGACCCACCCTTTATTACGGCGCCGGCGCTGGCGCCGAGCCGACTGCCTCGGCGGTAGTGGCGGATCTGCTCGACGTTGCACGTAACATCAATACGGCCCATCACGACCGCGTTCCCTACCTGGCCTTCGGTGGCATCCTCGACGGTGACGAAGAGCTGCCGATCATGCCCATGGAGGACATCGTCACCGCCTATTACCTGCGCCTGCTGGCAGTGGATCGCCCCGGCGTGCTGGCCCGGGTGGCTACGATTCTCTCCGAACAGGAAATATCCATCGAAGCGATCATCCAGAAGGAAGCCACCGAGGGTGAGCTGGTGCCGATCATTCTGTTGACCCATCGCACTCAAGAAAAAAATATGAACGAGGCGATTCGTCAGCTCGAGTCGTTGGTGGACGTAGCGGGCACGGTGACACGGATTCGAGTCGAATCCCTGGACGAACAGGAATAAGTCGCCATGAATACCGGGCTGCAAAGCGGCCATGTCTTGAAGCGGCGCCAGGGATAAGGAACAAGCGGAGCGTCTTTTTCAGGGATGAAAAAGCCGAGCGCCCAGGGAAAGGGTTCATAGCGTCTCCGCGTTTTCTATCCCTGGGATAGTCGCGAAAGACGTTGAAAGGATAAGACAATGCGCTATATCAGCACTCGTGGGCAGGCGCCCGCACTGAGTTTCGAAGAGGTGGTGCTTACCGGCATGGCCAGTGACGGCGGTCTCTATGTGCCGGAAACGGTGCCTCGGTTTTCGGCGGACGAACTTGCCGATATGGCAGGGCTCTCCTACGCCGAGATCGCCTTTCGGGTAATGAAGCCCTTCGTCAATGGCGAGATCGACGACGATACCTTCCGGGATATTGTGCGTGATGCCTATGCCACCTTTAGTCACGCCGCCGTGGTGCCGCTCAATCAGCTCGATACCAATCATTTTCTGCTCGAGCTGTTTCATGGCCCGACCCTTGCCTTCAAGGATGTCGCCCTGCAGCTGCTCGGGCGGATTCTGGATCATTTCCTGAAAAAAAGCGGCGAGCGGGCGGTGATCATGGGAGCTACCTCCGGGGATACCGGCTCCGCGGCCATCGAGGGCTGTCGCCACTGCGACAATCTCGATATCTTCATTTTGCACCCCTACAACCGGGTTTCCGAGGTGCAGCGCCGCCAGATGACCTCGGTGCTCGCCGATAACGTCTTCAATATCGCCATCGAAGGCAACTTCGACGACGCCCAGGCCATGGTCAAGGCCAGCTTCGCGGACCAAACGTTCTTGAAGGGCACTCGGCTGGTGGCGGTCAATTCGATCAACTGGGCGCGCATCATGGCCCAGATCGTCTATTACGTTGCCGCCGGTGTCGCCCTTGGCGCCCCCCAGCGCCAAATGAGTTTCTGCGTTCCCTCGGCCAATTTCGGCAACGTCTTTGCCGGCTACATGGCCTACAAGATGGGGTTGCCGGTCAAGCAGTTCGTCATCGCAACCAATGCCAACGACATTCTGCACCGGACGCTTGCCGACAACGACTTCTCCAAGCGCGATCTCGAAGCGACTCTGGCGCCCTCCATGGATATCGTGGTGTCGTCGAACTTCGAGCGGCTGTTGTTCGACGCCTACGATCAGGACGGTGACGCGGTGCGCGAGCTGCTCGAACGCTTTCAGAGTGAGCCCACGGCCTTGGCCGAGGCGCCCCTGGCCAGATTGCATGAGCTGTTCGTCAGCCACAGCGTCGACGACGAGACGATTCTCGAGGTGATCCGAGAGGCGCACCACCGCACCAAGGAACTGCTCGATCCGCATACCGCGACCGGTTACCGCGCCGCCGAGGTATGCCACGATGACAGGGCAACCCCCATGGTGACCCTGGCGACGGCCCATCCAGCCAAGTTCGCCGAGGCCGTGGTCAAGGCCGGTTTTTCCGGCGTGCTACTGCCGGCGCATATGGACGACCTGCTCGAACGCGAAGAGCGCTATAGCGTGTTGCCGGCGGAGCTCGAAGCGGTGCAAGCGTTTGTAGCCGAAAATCGTCGCTAGAGGCGATCAGTAATACGATGTTGAAGCAGGAGAGCGTGTGACCGTCGAGGTTAGCGAACGTCCATTGGCTGATCTCATCCGCCGGCGCATTCAGCCGCGACAGCGAGACGAGGCGCTCTACCAGCGCGCTTTGGCGTCAGGCCTTTCCGAGTTGCAGGCGCGGGTGCTGGCGGGTCGCCTGAGCGGCTATGCCGGCGAATTGGCGCCGCTTACTGCGCCCAGCCTGCGCAACCTCGAACACCCGGAAAAGCTGGCGGATGCTCGCCGCAGTGCGGAGCGCATCGCTCAGGCGGTTACCGAGGGCGAGCATATCGGCATCCTCACGGATTACGATGTGGACGGCATCACCTCCCATGTGGTGATCCTGCGCACCCTCAACGAGCTGTTTGGCGTGCCCTCCCACAAACTGCATAGTCTGATCGGACATCGCATCAACGATGGCTACGGTATCAGCCTGCCGCTGGTTGAACGGACGCTGGCGCTATCGCCGCGCCCCAGCCTGGTGATCACTGCGGATTGCGGTTCCTCGGACGAGCCACGCATCGCCCGGCTTCGCGAAGCGGGCATCGACGTCGTCGTCACTGATCACCATGCGCTGCCTTTGGAAGGGCCGCCGGTTTCAGCCTACGCCACGGTCAACCCGACACGGAACGACTGCAGCTTCCCCGACCATACCATTGCCGGTTGCATGGTGGCCTGGCTGGTCATGTCATTGACTCGGGCCGTGCTGATCGAACTCGGCGTGCTTTCATCATCAACACCCAAGCTCTCGCCCTGGCTCTCCTATGTGGCGCTCGGCACCGTGGCGGATTGCGTGTCCCTGGGGGGCAGCGCCATCAATCGCGCCGTGGTCACTCAGGGCCTGACGCTGATTAACCGTATGGAAGCCGCCTGCTGGCGGGCGATGGCTGAACGTCTGGGCGCCGATAGCGTACCCTTCGATGCTGAGACCCTGGCCTTTCAGATGGGACCGCGCATCAATGCCCGTTCGCGGCTCGACGACCCCTACGCGGCGCTGCATTTCATGCTCGCCGCCGACGAGGCCAGCGCCCGAACACATCTCGAAGTGCTTGATCAGGACAATCAATCCCGCAAGGCCATCGAGCTGGACATGGTCGACACCGCTCGCACCTTGGCAATGGATGATCTGGCCCAGGGAGAGCAGGTGCTGGTGGTTTTTCTCGAGGACGGGCATGCCGGCGTGCAGGGCATCGTTGCCTCGCGACTGGTGCAGGCTTTCGGTCGACCGGCCTTTGTGCTCACCCCGGCGGCGGCACCGGGTATGTTGACCGGCTCCGGGCGCTCCATTGAAGGATTGCATCTGCGCGATGCCCTGCAACGTGCCCATGAGTTGGGCCCCCAGGCTCTGCCGCGCTTCGGTGGACATCGCGGTGCGGCGGGCATTGGCGTACCAAAGGATGCATTTCATGCCTTTCAGAGTGCGCTGCGTCAGGCGGTCAGTGAGCAGCTTGGCGATCGGGAACTCTACCCGTGTATCTTCACCGACGGCGAATTGCGGGCCCAGCAGTTATCGCTGAATACTCTGGATGAGCTCGAAGGCCTGGCGCCTTACGGGCGGGAATTTGATGCGCCGCTGTTCGAAGGGGAATTCATGGTCGAGAATCTGCGTGTGGTGGGCACCGACGGCACACACCTGATGCTTGAGCTGTCGAATGGCGGTATCAGCTCTCGCGCGATCTGGTTTCGTGCCTTGTCACCAGGTGAGGCACCGCCCTTCGGTTTGGGAGCGCGATTGCATTGCGCCTATAAACTCTCGCGCAATCGCTGGAAAGGGCGGGAGTCGTTGCAGTTGATGATCGAGCATGCCGATATAGTTCAATAATTAGGCCATAGCCCGGGTGTCGCCAGCTCCAGAAGATGCCCGTCCGGGTCACGGAAGTACAGGCTTTCGCCACCCTTGGGCCAATGGGTGCGCCCTTCGATCTCGATGCCTTGAGTTTCCAACTGCTGCTCCCAGGCATCGAGTTGATCCGCAGCGATAGCGAAAGCCATGTGGATGCGTCCACTGCCGTCGTGGGGCGGAATAGTGCCCATATCTTTTGGCAGTACCACTGTTTCCGAGGTGGCGCCTTCGAGAAACAGCAGTAGCACGCTTTTACCGCCGGCATCATAGGCGGTGAAGCGATGATCCGCAGTAAAAGCCTCAAGCCCCATCACCTTCTCGAAGAAACGTCGGGCCTTGCCCATGTCCGTGACATAGAGTGCGGTTTCCAGTACGCCGTCGAGTCGCGGCATCGTGATCCCCCTTGTCTGATTGTCAGTCTGGCTCTCAGGCTAGCAAAATCCCGGGTTCAATGCTTAGTGGGATGGGCTAGTCCTGCCAGAAGCATTCAGTCAGGGGTGTTCACCGATTTTGCTATTCCCTATGAGAGAAAACTTTGTAATAAACACTTCAGCTTTTATGCCGCTTGACCGATAAGTCTGGTTAATAAGGCTTATGTGTAGGAGATCCTGCATGGCGCAGGTACTCGAATGGATGGTTGAGGGTAGTGAAGGCGAATCCGAGCGGCTGGCAACCCTTCATGAATACGGCATTCTCGATACTGAGGCCGAAGAGAGCTTCGATGCAATCACGCGCTTGGCAGCATTGATCTGCGAGGTGCCTATTGCACTCATTTCCCTAGTGGACGAGAAGCGTCAGTGGTTCAAGAGCCAGGTAGGACTTGAGGTACGGGAAACGCCTCGTGATCAGGCTTTTTGCGCCCATACCATCGAGCGTGAAAGTCTTATGGAGGTGATGGATGCTTCGCGCGATCCACGCTTCACGGACAATCCATTGGTCATAGGTGAGCCCCATATCCGCTTTTATGCCGGAGTACCGCTGACCGCCGCCAATGATTGTCGACTCGGCACACTATGCGTCATTGATAACACACCGAGACAACTCGATGACCGGCAGCGTCAGGCTCTGGAAGAGTTGGCATGTCTTGTGACAAGTTTGCTCGAAATAAACGCCGAAAAACGCGTCGCCCAAGCGAACCATGCAATGCTCGACAGCCTGCTTGAGGCGCTACCGGAAGGGGTCGTGGCCAGCAATGCAAGCGGTGAACTCAGCTTGTTCAATCTGCAGGCCAGAACCTGGCACGCGAGCGTCCCTTCCTATTCGACGCCTGAAAAATGGGTCAACCAGTTTAATCTATGCGAAGCGGATGGCGAAACTCCACTAGCCGAAGAGCGAATCCCGCTCAAGCGCGCCTGGAACGGTGAATGGGTACGCAATCAGGAAATCTGCATCAAGACGGTTGATCAAGCGCCCCGCCATGTGATTTGCAACGGGCAGGTTTTTCACTCCCCGAAAGGTGTACGGGCCGGCGCGGTCGTGGCCATGCATGACATTACCGAAAAACGCCAGATAGACCGGACATTGCGTGAAGAGCGTCGGCGGTTGGAGCTGATTCTGCAGGGTACCCAGGCGGGCACCTGGGAGTGGAACGTGCAGACCGGGGTCACTTGCCTCAACGAGCGCTGGGCGGAGATCGTAGGCTACTCCCTGGAAGAGCTTGACCCCACTACAGTGGAGACCTGGATATCACTGGCTCATCCAGAGGACATCGCCTTGGCCTTGCTCATGTGCAAGCGTCATATCAGCGGTGAGCTACCGGCCTACGATATTCAGTACCGTATGAAGCATAAGAATGGACAGTGGGTGTGGGTGCACGATCGGGGGCGCCTGGTCGAATGGGATACCAAAGGCAAGCCTCTTGTCATGGCCGGAACCCATATGGATATTACTGCCCGCAAAAAAGCCGAGCAGGAGAGCGCAGAGGTTCGCACCCACCTTCAAGCAGTGGTCGATGCGGCGACAGAAGTCGCCATCATCGCCACGGATCTCGAGGGGCGAATCACGCTGTTCAATTCCGGTGCCGAAGGGCTATTGGGCTATTTTGCCGAGGAAGTCGTAGGCCATTTCACGGTGCTGGACTTTCATCATGACGACGAGATCAGTCAACGCGCTGCCGAACTCTCAAGAGCGTTAGATGAACCCATCGAAGGCTTTGCAGCACTAACCGTCAATCCGAGCCGAGGTATCAGCGAGCGCCGCGACTGGACCTATGTTTGCCATGATGGAAGCCATCGAAGGATACATCTTGTAGTCAGCGCAATTCACGACGTTGTGGGGAATATCACCGGATATCTAGGCGTCGCTATCGATCGTAGCCAATTGCAGTCGATGGAAGAAGCGTTACAGATCAGCGAATCCCAGTTTCGCGGTGCCTTCGAAACTGCTCGGCAGGGCATGGCCCTTGTATCGTTGGAGGGTAATTTTCTTGAGGTAAATCGTGCCCTCTGCGACATGCTGGATTACTCGCGAGAGGAGTTGCTGACAACCGACTTCCCGACCTTGACTCATCCGGACGATCTGGCCGCGGATTTGGCCTCGGTAGCACAATTGATTGATGGGGATATTGCGAACTATCAGCTGAGCAAGCGTTATATCACGAGTAGTGGCAATACTATCTGGGCGCAGCTGTCGGTATCGCTGGTCCGTGATTCCGCCGGGGAGCCCCAGTATTTCGTGGCTCAAATTCAGGATATCACCGAGCAGCGCAAGCTCGAGCAATTAAAGCGGGAGTTCGTTGCCGTCGTCAGTCATGAACTGCGTACCCCATTGACCTCCATCAAGGGGGCGTTGGATCTGATCAATGCAGGTGCGGTAGGAGTCGCACCCCCGGCCATGGCCGAGATGCTCTCTCTTGCCCAGCGCAATACGCAGCGTTTAGGGCAATTGGTCAACGATCTACTTGACTGGGAAAAGCTCGACGCCGACAAGATGGCCTTCGACATGCAAAGGCACTTGCTGCGTCCACTTCTGGAAGAAGCTGTCGCCATCAATCTTGGCTATGCGGCCCAATACGACGTTCAACTCGAGCTGGTCGGCGAGAGGCAAGCCAGCATCGAGATCGACAGCCTGCGTTTCGGCCAGGTGATGTCCAACCTGCTATCCAACGCCATCAAGTTCTCGTCCAGAGGCGGCCTCGTCCAGGTGTGCTATCGAGTCGAAGATGATCATGTGTGGATCGATGTCATCGATCAGGGCCACGGTATTCCCAGCGAGTTCCATTCCAAGGTTTTCCAGCATTTTGCCCAGGCCAAGGCGGACGATACGCGCCCTCAAAGCGGCACGGGGTTGGGACTGGCAATTACCAAACAATATATCGAGCAGATGAGTGGGTCGATTGGTTTTCGATCGATGGCCGATCAAGGCACCACGTTCTGGTTGTTGTTGCCCTTGGCATCGGATGATCCAGCGCATGCCGCGCAGGCAATGTGTGATCAAGGCGAGAGAAAATAAGCATGGCAAATAATATCGAGAATACCGCTGCACCATTCGCGCAATCTCCTCCTGAGCAGGATTTGGCAGCACCCATCACAGCAACATTTCAACGGGTGCTACATGTGGAAGATGACGAGTCGATCATCGCCATTACACGAGTGGCACTTGAAACTCTAGGTGGGTTGTCGGTGCTGAGCTGCTCCTATGGTGAGCAAGCCATCGAACAGGCGCCGGCCTATGCCCCCGACCTGCTACTCCTGGACGTCATGATGCCGGACATGGACGGACCAACGACACTGATCGAGCTGTCCAAGGTGTTGGACGTCTCCAGGAGGCCGGTGGTGTTCATGACCGCCAAGACGGAAGAAGCCGATCATCAGCGCTATTTCGACCTGAATGCGAGTGCCGTCATCGTCAAGCCGTTCGATCCGGTTGGACTGGCAGCAAGGCTCGGGACGATCTGGGAAGACTTTCAGAAGCAGGAAAATAATCCATGAGGCAGAAAAGTAACCAGCGATTACTACAGCTACGCCAGGAGTATGGTGTGTGGCTGAAAGAGGAGATCGCGTCGCTGCGTGAGAGCGCCCATTGCGATAGGAGTAGTAACGCCTGGGCAGACATACGCTTGCGGCTTCATCGGCTGGCCGGGGCGGCGGGCACCTTCGGCTTCGGGGAGGTGGGCACGGCCTGTCGAACGCTCGAGCGCCAGTTGGAAGAGGCTCTGGTGTCCCGGGATGCAAGTTCCTTTGAAGCGGTCGCTACAAGTCTGCAAGCACTATCTAGCCCGGCAGGGATCGAGTTATCCCCGACCGGCGCCGAAGCCGTGCAAGGGCGCGGAATAGCGGCGGTGTCGCATCTAAAACCTCATAAGCTTGGCCATCATGTCGTCTACATACTAGAAGAAGACAAGGCGCTATCGCAGCAGTTGTGCCATGCGCTCTCGGGCCTTGACTACCGAATCCAGAAGTTTGCGGCGCAAGAATCCTTGGAGCAGGCCTGCGAACAGCAGTGTCCAGATGCCCTGGTGTTACCCCTGCATCTTGCAGGAGCAAGCACGACAGACAAGCCAGCGGATAATATGGCGGATGGCGTGGCGATCGGCGAGGCGATCCAGCAGCGCATGGGGACGTCCATCCCCCTATTCCTGACGGACGTTTCATCGGACTTCGAACTTCAGTTACGCGCCGTGCGTGCCGAGGTTGAAGGCTTCTTCACGCTACCACGAGACAAGATGAGACTCGTCGAGTCATTGGACAATCGCCTGCGTCCGGATCGGCTCGCTTCGCTGCGCATCATGATGGTGGATGATGACGAGGCCCTGCTTGATCATTATCAATCGGTACTCGAGAACGCAGGATTCTCGGTCATGACGCTTGCGCGCCCCAAAGAGGTGCTGAGCGCCATGGAGCGCTTCGTGCCGGACATTCTGGTGCTGGATGTGCGAATGCCGCAGTGCAAAGGGCCTGAGCTTGCTCAGATGGTACGCTATCATCCACGCTGGTTGCAGGTGTCGATCGTCTATCTATCCGCCGGTGGCGATGTGGATGCCCAGCTTTCGGCAATGACCAAGGCAGGAGATGATTTCCTGGTCAAGCCGATCGCCGCGAACGTCCTGGTTGCTTCGATAGCTGCTTGCGCTCGCCGAGCCAGGGCGTTGGCCGGTGCTTTGGCGCGGGATGGGCTGACAGGACTGCTCAAGCATGCGGATATCAAGGAACGACTAGCCTCTTCTCTTGCCCAGGCCAGGCGTAGGCGATTGCCACTGTGCGGGGTCATGCTGGATATCGATTTCTTCAAGCGGGTCAACGACACCCATGGCCACCTGGCCGGCGACGAGGTGATTCGGGTGCTAGCGGATCTCTTGCGCCATCGCTTGCGCGAAACGGACTTGATCGGACGCTATGGTGGTGAAGAGTTTCTAATCGTGCTGCATGATACGACCAGCGCCCAAACCGTCAAGATCATCGACGGATTACGCGAGGACTTCAGCAAACTTGGCTTTGACGCCAACGGCACATCTTTTTCCTGCACGTTCAGCGCCGGGGTGATGGAGGCGGATTCCGTTCATGATACAGATGGCCTGATCAAGGCTGCGGATCGATGCCTTTATCAGGCCAAGAATGAAGGGCGTAATCGGGTAGTTACCGATCTTGCCTGTTGGGATCAGGGGGAGACGGCAATGAACCAAAATGCTCATGCCTGAAAGCCGGCGGTCGCTGGCTTTCAGGCAGGCGATATCGATGCTGGGTGTGATTGTATAGGCCTATTTATCCATATCCTGGTTACGCAGGCCCAACTGATCTCCCCAGAACCACCAGACGATCAGCGCAATCACTGCCAAGCCACCTAGATTGACGAGCCAGCTCATGACATAACCTCCTGGTGTGTTTGCTGGGAGGGTTCTTGCACCGCTCCTTTTTCCTGGGCAGAAGTCTTGAACAGCCGCAGCCGATTGGCGTTGCTGACCACGGTCACGGAAGAGAGCGACATGGCGGCCCCGGCAATCATCGGCGAGAGCAAAGCGCCGGTGAAGGGATACAGGACGCCCGCGGCGATGGGGATGCACAGAGCGTTGTAGCCGAAGGCGCCCCAGAGGTTCTGTTTGATGTTCTTTATCGTGGCCCGACTCAATTCGATGGCATCGGCGATGCCGTGCAAGGAGCCGCGCATCAGCGTGATACCGGCGCTCTCGATGGCCACGTCTGTGCCTTGGCCAATCGCAAACCCCACGTCCGCCCGAGCCAGGGCCGGTGCGTCGTTGATGCCGTCGCCGACCATGCCAACTACTTTGCCGCTGCCTTGGAGGCGTTCGATTTCCGCGTGCTTGTCTTCCGGCATCAACTCTGCCCGGTAGTGGTCGATTCCCACTTCCCGGGCGATGGCGGCGGCGGTATGGGGGTTGTCCCCGGTGAGCATGACGATCTTGAGACCATCTTCCTGCAAGCGCTTGACCGCCGCGACGGTATCAGAACGCAGCGGGTCGCTGACGCCGAAGAGTGCAATCAGACGCTCATCCTTGGCGAGATAGATGACCGTGCGGGCTTGATCTTCAAGACGCCGTGCTACGCCATTGCCGGACTTCAGATCGATTCCCGCTTCACTCAACAGCTTGGCGTTACCCAAGCGCAGAATGTTTCCATCTTGAGTTCGTGCGGTGACGCCGCGCCCGGTGACGCTCTCGAAGGCATCGATGGAAGCGGTGGTTGCGCCTTCCGACTGTGCATGTTCCATCAGTGCGGCCGCCAGAGGATGCTCGGAGCCTTGCTCCAGTGCCGCTACCAGGCCCAGCGCGTCCAGTTTCTCGCCTTCCAGAATTTCGGCATCCGTGACCTGGGGTTTGCCTTCCGTCAGGGTGCCGGTCTTGTCCACCACCAGGGTGGTAAGTCGGCTTGCGGTCTGCAGCGCCTCGCCGCTTCTTACCAGCACGCCCATTTCTGCTGCCTTGCCCACGCCGATCATGGTGGAGATCGGAGTGGCCAAGCCCAAGGCGCAAGGGCAGGCGATGATCAGTACCGTAGTGGCGGTAACCAGCATATGGGTTAGCGCTGGCGCCGGGCCAACGTTGAACCAGATCAGCGCGGTGATCACGGCGATGATCATTACGCTGGGCACGAAGATGGCGGATACCTGATCTGCCAGCTTGCCGATGGGCGGGCGCGAGTTCTGAGCCTTCGCCACCTGTTCGGTGATGCGCCCCAGACGAGTGTCGTCGCCGACATGGGTCGCGCGATACACCAGGCCACCCCGGCCGTTGACCGTGCCGGCGCTGACCTCGCTGCCTTCCTGCTTGGAGACCGGTTCGGGTTCCCCGGTGAGCATGGATTCGTCGATATAGCTCGAGCCTTCGGTCACTTCGCCATCCACCGGTAGCCGCTCTCCAGGGCGCACGCGAAGCTGATCGCCTTGGCGCACTTCGTCAAGCGGGATCTCCTGCTCATGGCCATCGCGAATCACTCGAGCGGTCTTGCTCTGCAGATCCAGCAGGCGCTTCAGTGCATCGCTGGTGCGCCCACGGGCCTTCAGCTCCATGGCCTGACCCAGTAGGATTAAACCAATGACCATGGCCGAGGCTTCAAAGTAGACCCCCTGGGCGACCTCCGGCAGCCAGTCGGAAAACAGCACCACCACCATGGAGTAGAGCCAGGCAGTGCCGGTGCCCAGGGCAATCAAGGTATCCATGTTGGCCTGATGCTGGGTGAACGTCTTCCAGGCATTGACGAAGAAGTGCCGTCCGGGCCCCACCAGCACCCCGAGACTCAGCGCGCCGACCACCAGCCAGAACAGTTTGCCCCAGCCTTGGGGAAGAGGATGGTAGATGAACATCAGCACCATCAGCGGCACACCCAGACCAAGGGCGAGAGCACTACCACGCAGGCGTTTCTTGTACTCCCGGGCATCCTGTTCCTGCTTGGTCTGCTGAGCCTGACGCAGATCCTCGATGGCGCTGGCGCCGTAGCCGACGTCTTCCACCGCCTTGACCAACCGATCGAGAGGGGCGTCGCCACTCACCTCCGCAGTGTGGTTGCCGAAATTGACCTGGGCATGAGTGACCCCCGGTGTCGCCTTGAGCGCCTTCTGCACGGTATTGACGCAGCCCGCGCAGGTCATGCCGGAAATCGCCAGTCGCTGATCGATGCCGGTAGTCTCCGCTGCGTTAGCCGCGGGGGTGGCCTCGACGTCGGTGGAAGATACGGCCTTATCCTCTTCGCTCTCTTCTTCGACACCGGTCGTGTCGCGTTCCCGAGGCGGGTGGCCGGCTTCCTCGAGCAGCGCATCGACACGCTGCTCGTCGAGGCGGCTTGCGATCTCGACCCGCTTGTCATCCGGAAAGCCTGTGACTTCTGCAGTCTCATCCTCGGCTTGCAGGGTACGGCGAATCTTGCTCACGCAGCCCTGGCAGTTGATGCTGGGTACGTAGCGATCCAGCACAGCAGTAGTCATACACCCTCCTTGTGAGGCGCTTTAGTGGAAGCATGCGGAGAAGAGTCGGGAAAGCTTTCTATCAAGCGGCACAGGCTGTGCCCATCCGGGGTGCCATCCGGCATGTCCTGCCAGGTCGTCAGCGCCTGCTCCATACGCTCAGCCAGCGCCTGAAGCTCGATGATGCGCGCTTGAATTTCCGGTAGCCGCTGAGCCAAAAGGTCCCGTACCAGGGGGCAGGGTGAATCGCCGTGATCCGCATGATCGAGAATCTCGCCGATCTCCCGCACGCTGAACCCCAATGTGCGGGCACGCTGGATGAAACGCAGCCGGTTGAGTGAATCACTGTCGTAAAGCTGATAGCCGTTTTCCGGGTCGCGGCTCGGTTGCAACAGTCCTTCACGGGTATAGTGACGCACCGTTTCGGCGGTTACGCCTGCGTTCCTGGCCAGTTCGCTGACCTTCATGATCTATCTCCGCACCAAGCTGACATACCAACAGTGTAAAACCTGTGTGTTACCCAATGGTCAAGATACGGGAGCATGCGCGGTTGTTGAAGACAAGTCGCTGAGGCAAGAATTGAGGCACTACGACTAATTGCTAGTCTCGCAAGTGATTGAAACGTACGTTTGACCTTGACTTGTTCAAGGCGATCAGTCAAAACGCTTAAAGTATCTCGTCATTTGCCGATAATACGATAAGAACCTACGCTTTCATGGGAACAGGACGCGCGCAATGCATAACAAGATCAACAAGCTCACTCTCGCTATCGCGACAGCTGCCACAGCATTTTCATCGCACCTCATGGCCGGGGGCTTCCAGCTCAACGAACAAAGCGTCAGCGGCCAGGGGTATGGCCACGCGGGGCGTAGCTCAAACGTTCAGGATGCCACTATCGTCTTCGGCAACCCGGCGGGCATGTCGTTTCTCGATCGGGCTCAGATAAGTGCTGGTGGCACTTTCCTGGATGTCAGTTCGGATATCGACAATGCGCAGGCCACCCAAACGAGTCCCGCCTTTGGGGGGGCGACATTGCCGGTTCAAGGCACCAACGATGGCGATATGGTGCCGAGCAAATTCATTCCCTATGCCTTCTATGCCCAGCCGATCGATGAGCGGCTGGCCTTCGGTTTCGGTGTTTACGCGCCTTTCGGTTCCAACACGGATTACGAGGACTCCTTTCAAGGACGCAACCAGGGCAACTATACGGAAGTAAGAGTCGTCAGCGCTCAGCCGACGCTCTCCTATCGTTTCAACGATCAGTGGTCCGTCGGTGCTGGTGTCACTTACAACCGGGTCGATGGCGAGCTGCAGCGTCAAGTGCCGCTGGTTACCCCACTGGGCCGAACCGAAGCGGATTCCCGGGTAGAGGGTGACGACGAGGCCTGGGGCTACAATCTCGGTGTTATCTATCGCCCGGTGCCGGAAACCACGCTGGGACTGACCTATCGCTCCAAGGTGGATTACACCCTCGAGGGTGATTTCAAGGCGGACGTAAAAGGGCTGCCGATCAGTGTCAGAGACGACGCGGAACTTGATCTGACCACGCCGGAGACGGTCAATTTCTCCATTACCCAGCAGATGAGCGATAACTTCAAGCTGATGCTGGGCGCATCCTGGTCGCGCTGGAGCCGTTTCGAGCGCATCCTGGTGACCGGCGAAGCGCGTGGAGAAGTGACCAATGAAGAGCAGAGCTATTCGAATGCCTGGGCCTACGCCGTGGGCGGTGAGTATCAGCTCAACCCGGCGTGGGTGCTGCGTGCCGGTCTGAGTATCGACCAGACACCGACCCAGGACGACACCCGCAGCGTACGTATTCCCTCGGATGATCGGCGCATCTTCTCATTGGGAGCCGGCTGGACACCCATTGCCGACCTGACCTTCGATGTTGCCTACTCCTACTTGACCGAGCGGGGCACTTTGATCGAACAGACCAAGACCGACAGCTTCGGCGGCTCGCCTGCGGTTACGTCCAACTACCGCGCGGATTACAAGAACGAAGCCCACGGCTTTGGCGCCCAGGCGACCTATCGCTTCTAACCAGTCGCGGGAACTCACCAATACCCAAACCCGGCCTCAGCCGGGTTTGGCTTGCTTGCCTATCCTATCCTTTAGGCTGTTTCAAGCCGCATCGTTCATGAAGGCCGCTCGCATCAGTTCCCGGGTATAGGGCTCTTGGGGATTGTCGAACAGCGCCTCGGTCGTGCCCTGCTCGACGACCCTCCCTTCCTTCATTACCAGCACGCTGTCCGCCAGGGCGCGCACCACCGCCAGATCGTGACTGATGAATAGGTAGGTCAGGTCGTGCCTGCGCTGCAGTTCGCGCAGCAGTTCGATTACCGTGGCCTGCACCGAGCGATCCAGGGCCGAGGTGGGCTCGTCGAGCAGCAAGAACTCCGGCTTCAATACCAGCGCCCGGGCGATGGCGATGCGCTGGCGCTGACCGCCGGAAAACTCATGCGGGTAGCGCTTGCGCATGGCCGGGTCCAAGGCCACTTCCTTGAGCGCCTCCTGTACGCGCTGATCTCGCTCGGCGCGCTTGAGTTCGGGGTGATGCACCCGCAGGCCTTCGCCAATGATCTCGCCTACGGTCAGCCGCGGTGACAATGAACCGAAGGGGTCCTGGAACACCACCTGCATGCGCTTGCGCAAAGGGCGCATGGCCGCGGGCTCCAAGTGGGCAATGTCACTGTCGTCAAAACGAATCTCGCCGCGGCTCTTGAGCAGGCGCAGAAGCGCTCGGCCCAAGGTCGACTTGCCGGAGCCGGATTCGCCAACGATGCCCAGGGTCTGTCCGCGCTTCAAGGTAATGTCGATGCCACGCACCGCTTCGAAATAGTCGTTGTGCCCGAACCAGCGGCGCTTGGTGGTGAAGCGTACCTGGACATGACTGGCCTCGAGCAGCACGGGGCTATCTTCAGGCACCGGTGCCTTGCTGCCACTGGGCTCCGCGTCGATCAAGGCGCGGGTGTAGGCATGTTTTGGATTGGCGAAAACCTCTTTTGTGGTGCCTTGTTCGAGCAGTTCGCCTTGGCGCATCACGCAGACCCGGTCGGCGAAGTGGCGCACGATGCCCAGATCATGGGTGATGAACAGGATCGCCATGCCATAGCGCTGCTGCAACTCCTTGAGCAGGCTGAGAATCTGCGCCTGCACGGTGACGTCCAGGGCGGTGGTGGGCTCATCCGCGATCAGCAGTTCCGGCTCGCAGGCCAGCGCCATGGCGATCATCACCCGCTGGCGCTGGCCCCCGGAAAGCTCATAAGGATAGCTCTTCACCCGCCGGGCGGGCTCCGGTATGCCCACCTGTTCGAGCAGTTCGACTACCCGCGTTTGCACGCGCTTACCGCGCAGACCCCGGTGCAGGCGCAGCACCTCCGCGATCTGATCGCCGATACGATGCAGCGGATTGAGCGACGTCATGGGCTCCTGGAAGATCGTGGCAATACGGTCACCTCTGAGCGCACGCATGCGCTGGTTGGAGGCCTCGAGCAGGTTCTCGCCGTGAAAGCGGATCGCGCCGCGAATGCCGGCAAGCTCCGGCAGCAAGCGTAGTATGGCGGTGTTGGTCACGGACTTGCCGGAACCGGATTCGCCGACCAGCGCCAGGGTCTCGCCCTCCTTGATGCTCAGGCTGACATTCTTGACCGCTGCCACATCGCCATCCGGCAGATGAAAGTCAACGCACAGATCGTCAATTTCGAGTAGTGATGTCATAACAGAGTCCTAGAGGCGATCGAAAAACCGACGAACGCAGGCATTTTCCGTTTCTTTAACGAGTTTTAGGATCGAGGGCATCACGCAAGCCGTCGCCCAGGAAGTTCAGGCAGAACAGCGTCAGCGCCAGGAATACCGCCGGGACCAGCAACATCCAGGGCGCACTTTGCATCATGTCCGTGCCTTCGCTGATCAGCACACCCCAGCTGGTCAGAGGTTCCTGCACGCCGAGACCAAGAAATGAGAGAAAACTCTCCAGCAGTATCACCTTGGGCACGGTAAGGGTGACGTAGATGATCACAGGTCCAATGGCATTGGGAATCATGTGCCGGGTGATGATGGCGCGGTTGCTGACCCCGAGTGCGTGGGCGGCTTCGACGAACTCCCGACGTTTGAGCCCCAAGGTCTGACCGCGCACGATGCGCGCCATATCGAGCCACTCCACCGCGCCGATGGCGGCGTAGATCAGGAAGATATTGCGCCCGAACACCACCATCAGCAGGATCACCAGGAACATGAAGGGCAGGGAATACATGATGTCGACAAAGCGCATCATCAGGTTATCGGTGCGCCCACCTGTGTAGCCGGCGATGGCGCCGTAAAGCACGCCGATCACTAGGCTGACCAGGGTGGCGACCAGGGCTACCGAAAGCGACACCCGGCCGCCGTAGAGAGTGCGAGCCAGCAGATCCCGGCCGTTGGCATCGGTGCCGAGAAAATGACTGCCTTCCAGAGTGGGCGCTACGTTGAAGGCGTTCCAGTCCACTTCCGCCAGGCCCCAGGGCAGCAGATAGGGGCCGATGAGGCAGGCAAGGGCAATGGCGATCAGAAGCCACAGGCTGGCCATGGCCGCCTTGTTCTGCTTGAGTCGCCGCCAGGCCTCCCGACCCAGGCTCTGGCCTTTTTCACCCCCCGTGCTTGGGTCGGGTTGGCTGGGCGGATTGGGACTGCCCGCGGGTAGATTCTCGCCGCTGTAGGGGGTGGTGTCAGTGGTCATGGGCATCAGTCGTCATAGCGGATTTGCGGATCGAGCACCGAGTAGAGCAGGTCCACGATCAGATTGAGCAGCACGATCAGGGCGCCGTAGAACACCACCGTACCCATTACCAGGGTGTAGTCGCGATTGAGCGCTGCCTGGACGAAATAGCGCCCGATGCCGGGGATGCCGAAGATCTGCTCGATGACCACGGAACCGGTGATGATGCCGGCAATGGCAGGCCCCAGATAGGAAAGCACCGGCAGAAGCGCCGGTTGCAGCGCATGGCGCAGGATCACCTTGGATTCGGAGAGCCCCTTGGCCCGGGCGGTACGAATGAAGTGGCTGCCTAGCACCTCGATCATGGAAGCGCGCATCATGCGCGCAATATAGGCGATCTGCTGAATCGACAGGGCGATCACCGGCAGCACCATGTTCTGCCAGGCGCCCCCGTTCCAGCCTCCTACCGGCAGCCAGGCGAGGGTGACGCCGAAGACCAGCGCAAGGAGTGGGGCGATGACGAAGTTAGGTACGGCGATACCCGCCAAGGCCGTGCCCATTACCGCATAGTCCACGGCGGTATTGCGCTTCAGAGCAGCGATCACTCCGAGAGGTAAACCAATCATCAGGGCCAGCAGGATCGCCCAGAAGCCAAGCTCCAGGCTGACCGGGAACCCCTGAGCGATCAGATCGGTGACGGAGAAATCCTTGTACTTGAAGGAGGGCCCGAAGTCTCCCTGCAAAAGGTTGCCCATGTAGCGCAGGTACTGCATGGGCAGCGGTTCGTCGAGATGATAGGCGGCCATCAGGTTGGCCTCGATCTCCGGTGGCAGCTGGCGCTCACCATCGAAAGGGCCGCCCGGTGCGATACGCATCAAGAAAAACGAGATAGTGATGACGATCAGCAGGGTCGGAATCGCCATCAGCAGGCGCTTGAGAATATAGCTCAACATAAGGCGAGCTCTTGCACTGCCGAGCAGTGCCGGCAGCATTCATGACAGCGGTAACAATGGGTCAAGGGGCTACTCCTCGATAGTGATATAGCGAAGCGGATGCACGTCCATGGGGGTTGTCTGCCAGCCGCCGATGCGCGGCGACACCAGATGAACGCTGACGTAGTCGTACAGGGGCAGCAGCGCATAGTCATCGAGCAGATGCTGCTGCGCTTGGGTCATCAGGTCGGCGCGCTTGTCTTCATCGAGCTCTTTTGTGCTCTGTTCCACCAGGGCGTCGTAGCGATCGTTCTGATAGCCGCTGCTCTTGCGCGCTGAGCCCCCGGCGGCATAGGCATTGAGAAAATCATAAGGGTCGTTGACCGTTGCCATCATGCCGTAGCGGGCCACCTGGAACTGGCCCTGATTAATGCTCGAGTAGTGCACCGCGGCCTCTGAATTGATCAGCTCCACGTTGACGCCCAGCTCTCGCCACATGGCTGCCACCGCCACGGCGATCTTCTTGTGATCCTCCAGGGTGTTGTAGCGCAGCGTCAGCTCGAGCGGTCGCTCCGGGCCGTATCCCGCCTCTTTCATCAACTGTTTGGCTCGGACCAGGCGCTTGTCCATCGGCCAGTCGGCGAAGACCATCGCACCGCGAGTGCCACCGGCGGTGGTGCGGGGCACGTACCAGTAGGATGAGTTCTGGCCCATGCCCAGAATCTGCTGGGAGATCACGTCCCGGCGCACCACCAGGTTGAGCGCCTCGCGAATGCGTTTGGCGGCGAGTGGCTGGCCCTCGCGCACATTGAACATGTAGAAGTACTGGGCCACCAAGGGGCCGACTTGCAGGGCATCGCCGAGGTTGTCCTCTGCCCAGGAAAAGCGCGACGAAGGAACGCTGGAATAGGCAATGTCCAGCGCGTCGGTGCGAAAGCGATTCAGCGCCGAACCGGCGTCCTCGATGGGGTAAAACACCGCGTCGTCCAGGGCCACGTCTTTGGCGGCGTAGAAGCGAGGGTTCTTGGCGACGCGAATGCGCTCCTGGGGGAGCCACTCTTCGAGGATGAAGGCGCCGCTCGAGAGCATGCGCCCGGGTTCGGTCCAGTCGTCGCCCTGGGTTTTGAGGGCGTGCTGCGGCAGGGGCGCGGCTTCACTCATCGCCAATGCCTGCAGAAAATAGGCGGTGGGTTCGCTTAGATGAATGACCAGGGTGCGATCGTCAATGGCTTCCACCCCGAGAGTAGACGGATCGGCCTGGCCGGTGTTGACCTTGCGGGCATTGCGAATCGCGTAATAGAGCGTGGCGTTGTGATTGGCGGTAGTCGGCGTCAGCAGCCGGCGAAGGGCAAAAACCGCGTCACCAGCGGTAATCGGCTCACCGTCGGACCATTTGGCGACGCGCAGCTTGAAGGTGTAGGTTCTGCCGTCGTCGCTGATCTGCCAGGACTTGGCCAAGCCCGGCACCAGGCTGCCGTCCGCGGCGTAGTCGATCAGACGATCGAACAGCGCCCGGGTGATGCGAGTCTCCCAATTGCCGTTGACCTTCTGCGGGTCCAGGGTGCCGGGCTCCGCGCCGTTGCCGATCTCAAGCGTCGCGCCTTGGGCAGCGCTTGAGATCGCAAGGACCAACACGGCCGGCGATAACAATAGCCGGCGTGCTTGTCGGTAGAGAGCCATCACTCCTCGATGCTAATCCAGCGAGAGGGATGGTCGTCGGAGACGTTGTCCTCCCAGCCAGTCATCTCAGGGTTAACCAGGTTACGCGAGACGTAGTAGAGCAGGGGCACCAGAGCGTAATCGTCTAGGGCGAGCTGCTCTGCTTGCTCCAAGATCTTTTTGCGCTCATCTGCGCCCAGAGTGGTGGAAGCCTTTTCCAGCAGAGCATCAAACTCCGGATTGGAATAGGCGCCGTAGTTGTTGCCGACGCCGCTTTTGAGCAGCGTCAGGAAGTTTTCCGCATCGTTGTAGTCGGCGATCCAGCCGGCTCGCGCCACGTCGAAGTCGCCTTGGGCAATGGTCTGGTAGTGCACCGTGGCTTCCGAGTTGACCATCTCGACGTTGATCCCGAGTGGGCGCCACATGGCGGCCATGGCTACGGCGATCTTCTTGTGCTCATCCGAGGTGTTGTAACGCAGGCGCAGATTGAGAGGATTGCTCGGCCCGTAGCCCGCCTCTTCGAGCAGCTGCTTGGCTTTTGCCATGCGCGCGTCCTTGTCCTCGCCCAGCGCCATGCTCTGCACATCGTAGTTGTCCGTGCCCTTGGGCACGAAGGACTGCGACGGCAGAAAGGTACTGGCCATGATCTGCTTGGAGATCACGTTGCGCCGCGCTGCCAGATTCAGCGCCTCGCGCACCCGCTTGTCCGCGGTAGGGCGGCCTTCGCGGTGATTGAGCACGTAGTAGTAGGAGCCCAGATAGGGCGCCATGCGAGTGGCGTCCGGAAGATTGTCCTTCAGCCACTGATAGCGGCTCGACGGGTAGTCGCGCAGAATATCGAATTCCCCGGCGCGAAAGCGCGAGATGCCGGCGTTGCGATCTTCCGTGGTGTGATAGTTGACCTGCTCGAGAGTTACCTCATCCGCGTCGTAGTACTGCGGGTTCTTGACTGCGGTGATACGCGACTGGGACACCCATGCGGTGGGTTTGAAGGCGCCGTTGGTAGCGATGTTGTCGAGTTTTACCCACTGCTTGCCATACTTCTCGGCGGTGTGCTTCGGCGCTGGATAGGCAGTGTAGTGGGTCAAGAGCTGAATGAAGTAGGGCGTCGGCGAATTGAGGGTGACTTCAAATGTCCTGCCATCATTGAGGGATTTCACACCCAAGGTATCGAGAGGTTCGTCACCGACGTTGACCGCTTTCGCATTGACGACCGGGTAGAGCATGTAGGCGTACTTGGAGGCGTTTTCCGGGTCGAGCATGTTGCGCCAGCCGAATACGAAGTCCTCGGCGGTGACCGGCTCGCCGTCGGACCATTTGGCGCCGTCGCGCATCTGGAAGGTATAGGTCTTGCCGTCATCGGAGACTTTCCAGTCCGTTGCCATGCCCGGCAGGATTTCGCCGTCCGGCGCTTTCTTGACCAGGCCTTCGTAAACGTCCATCAGTACCTGGGACTCCCACACCCCGCCGGAAACCTGGGAAGCATCGAAGGAGGCAAGCTCGCCCATGACGCCAATATCCAGGGTCTGGGCCTGCAGCGTGGTGGCAAGCAGGCTGGTTGAGAGTGTTAGAACGCTCAATAGGGAACGGCGGAAATTCGGCATCGTGTCATCCTTGTGCAGGTCGGCCAAAAAGCGGTCGGCGTCGGGCTTGTACTGAATAGACCAGGCTTTCTAATCTTCCCTTTTCAGAAACATACTTGTCTAGGATGAATGCGCCACAGCGTATTCCACTATCGTAGTAGATCGCTGGCAGTAAAAATGACTGCCAGCGATTGGCGGCAGCAGGTCGAGCAGCACACAAGACGGCTCGCAGGATGACGCTACAGCGTCGGTTGGCTACAATAAGCGGCTTTTGCCTCTCTTCATTATTTCACGCAGCACACGAAAACAGGATCATCATGCAAGAGATCAATCCGATCACTAACCTCATCAAGGACCTGTCCGAACGGACAGACATCCTGAGGGGGTATCTTTGACTATGCCGAGAAGAAAGATCGGCTAGAGGAAGTCACCCGGGAGCTCGAAAATCCGAATGTCTGGAACGATCCGGACTACGCCCAGAAGCTGGGCAAGGAGCGCGCCAGCCTGGAGCAGATCGTGGCCACCATCGATGAGCTCGATCAAGGGCTCAAGGACAATGCGGAACTGCTCGAACTTGCGGTGATGGAAGAGGATGAAGGCACCGTCGAGGAGGTCAACAAGGAGCTTGCCCAGCTCGAAGCGGCCCTGGAGAAACTCGAGTTTCGCCGCATGTTTTCCGGTGAGATGGACGCCAACAACGCCTACCTGGACATTCAGGCCGGTTCCGGCGGCACCGAGGCCCAGGATTGGGGCAACATGCTGCTGCGCATGTATCTGCGCTGGGCGGAGCATCACGGTTTCAAGGCCGATATCGTCGAGCTTTCCGGCGGTGAAGTGGCAGGCATCAAGTCCGCGACCATCCATATTCAGGGCGACTATGCCTTCGGCTGGTTGCGCACCGAGACCGGGGTGCATCGTCTGGTACGCAAGAGCCCCTTCGATTCCGGTGGGCGCCGACACACCTCCTTTGCGTCGGTATTCCTGTCGCCGGAGATCGACGACAGTTTCGAGGTCGAGATCAACCCGGCGGATCTGCGTACCGATACCTATCGCTCCAGCGGCGCCGGCGGCCAGCATGTCAATACCACGGATTCCGCGGTGCGTATCACCCACGAGCCCACCGGGATCGTGGTGGCCTGCCAGAGTCAGCGCAGCCAGCACGCCAACCGGGATTTCGCCATGAAGCAGCTCAAGGCGAGATTGTGGGAGCACGAGATGGAGAAGCGCAATGCCGCCAAGCAGCAGGCGGAGGACAGCAAGGCGGACATCGGCTGGGGCAGCCAGATTCGCTCCTACGTGCTGGACGATCAGCGCATCAAGGATCTGCGCACCGGCGTGCAGTCGAGCAATTGTGACAAGGTGCTCGACGGCGATCTGGATCAGTTTATCGTGGCCAGCTTGAAACAGGGACTATAGGCACAGTAATGGCAAATCAAGATACCTCCCAACAGGATGAAAACCATCTGATCGCGGAGCGTCGGGCCAAGCTGGCGGCCCGTCGCGAGCAGGCTGCCGAGCAAGGCGACAGCGCTTTTCCCAACGACTTTCGCCGCGACAGCTTGGCGTCCGAGCTGCAGGCGGAGCTGGGTGAACTCGATAAGACGGAGCTTGAAAGTCGCGGTCGCCAGGCTGCAGTGGCCGGGCGTATTCTCAGAAAACGCGGCCCGTTTCTAGTGATTCAGGACGTCTCGGGGCAGATTCAGCTCTATGTCGACAAGAAAGGGCTGCCGAACGATGTGCTCGAAGATATAAAAAGCTGGGATATCGGCGACATCGTCGCGGCGCGCGGGCCGGTTCATAAATCCGGCAAGGGCGATCTGTATGTGATGATGGTCGAGGCGAAGCTGCTGACCAAGAGCCTGCGCCCGCTGCCGGATAAGTTTCATGGCCTCACCGACATGGAAGCGCGCTACCGCCAGCGCTATGTGGATCTGATAATGAACCCGGAGTCGCGCCGGGCGTTTGAAGTGCGGGCCGGCGTGGTCTCGGCGATCCGCCGATTCTTCGAGGCCCGCGGCTTCATGGAAGTCGAGACCCCCATGCTGCAAGCCATTCCCGGCGGCGCGGTGGCCCGTCCTTTCGTTACCCATCACAACGCGCTGGACATGGACATGTACCTGCGCATCGCCCCGGAGTTGTATCTCAAGCGCCTGGTGGTGGGCGGCTTCGAGCGGGTGTTCGAGATCAATCGCAACTTCCGTAACGAAGGTCTGTCCACGCGGCACAACCCTGAGTTCACCATGCTGGAGTTCTACTGGGCCTATGCGGACTATCGGGATCTGCTCGATCTCACCGAGGAGATGATCCGTCAGGTTGCCCGGGAGGTGTTGGATACCAGCGTATTGACCTATCAAGGCACCGAATACGATCTGGGTCAGCCGTTCAAGCGGTTGACGATGCGTCAGGCAATTCTCGAGCACGGCGGGCAGCTGGAACAGCCCATCGGCGAGAGTGATATCGACCTTTTCGATGGCGCCAAGGCGACCGCCGAGCGCCTGGGAATCAAGGTCAAGGAGGGGTGGGGGCTAGGCAAGCTGCAGACCGAGATATTCGAGGAGGTCGCCGAGCCGAAACTCGATCAGCCGACCTTCATTATCGAGTATCCTGCCGAGGTCAGCCCATTGGCACGGCGCAATGACGCTAACCCCTTCGTTACGGATCGCTTCGAGTTCTTTGTTGGCGGGCGCGAGATAGCTAACGGCTTCTCGGAGCTCAACGACGCGGAAGATCAGGCGGAGCGCTTCAAGGCCCAAGTGGCAGAGAAAGACGCCGGCGATCTGGAGGCCATGTATTACGACGCTGACTACGTGCGTGCGCTCGAGTACGGACTGCCACCCACTGCGGGCGAGGGCATCGGCATCGATCGGCTGGTGATGCTGTTCACCGATAGTCCATCGATTCGGGATGTTTTGCTGTTTCCGGCCATGCGCCCCGAGGTGGAGTAAAAGAACTGCGCTTCGGCCATGTGTTGTTGTGAAGAGATTTCCCTTGCTCGTGTACAAACCCGTACACTCCGCCGGTAAATTTCTTCACGCCTAGCCTGGCCTTTGCTCGCTTCTTTCCGCGGGGTGGCGCTAGCTTGGGGCAGTACTGTCCCAAGCTGACAAGATTGCGCCTTTTCAACGATGGTAACCATCCACACTTACGCCCATAATGAGCGTCGTTCCGATGTTGCCTAGGTCGAGGAGAGTCCGATGAAACTGCTCAACCGCTCAGCCCTGAGCGTCAAGCCCACGCAAGCGTTCGTCGACTGGATCAACTCGCTGGAACCCACGGTGGGCGACGATGATCTGACCCTCGACGACATCGATCGGGAAAGTACCGTCTATTTGATTCCCGAGATGGATAGCCCGGAAGCGCTTTCCGCTTTTGTGCGGGAACGCCATAGGGAAATTCTCGAAAGCGAGCTGCGAGCCTGGGAAGAAGACGAGCGGCAATGGCCGGAAACCCATGACTGGTCATTGTTTCAGCGCTTTCTCCGGGTCGAGTACAGCTTCCTGTCCGTCGATCTTGATGATGAAACACCGCTGGAAATTGCAGAAATAGACGACGTGCTGCTACTGGATGCGGATCAGGGGTAACGGCATCGGCTAACCTGCTTTTTAGCGACGACTTCCGGGCCCGGCTTTGCCGGGCTTTCTTATAGGATGAAATGACTTTTCGAAACGCGCGCGAGCAGGAGCTGGCATCGCCTGGTCTGGAGTGAGGCGTTACAATGATCGCCATCCTGACGCAAAACATTGAATGGACGAACGGAGGCCAATTCATGAGTGTTCAGACACGTATTGAAGACAAGCTCAAGTCTCTCGACCCCGACTATCTTGAGGTCGAGAACGAAAGCCACATGCACAGCGTGCCGCCCAACTCCGAAACCCATTTCAAGGTGACTCTGGCCTCGCAGCGTTTCGCTGGCCTGATGCCGGTCAAACGCCATCAGCAGATCTACGGCGTTCTGGCGGACGAGCTGGCGGGGCCAGTGCACGCACTGGCGCTACATTTGTATACCCCTCAGGAGTGGGTTGCCCGGGGTGGTGCCAGCCCCGACTCCCCCAACTGTCGGGGCGGTGGTCGCTAGTGAGCGAAGAGCCGCAGCGTTCGCAATATCTCGAGGCCATGGGCTTGACCGCCTGGATAAGTCGTTATCGACTGCCCAATGCGGCGCCAACGATGCAGTGTGAATGGCTCGAGCCCGAAACGCCGCCGAGCCAACCACCGGCCCAGCGCTTGCAGGCGTTGCTCGGGAAGGGTTCTCGCGAGGAGAGGCCGCTTGAAAGAAATCAGGATCATCCGATTTCTTCCGCTGCATCGCCCTCGAGTAACGCCTCATCCTCCTCTCTCTCTACGGCGACGCCTTCAGGCCAGGCCAGACGAGCCCGGGCACTGCTGGATGACAACGGCTATGAGGGGCATGGCAACGAAGGTGGTAATGAAAGCGCTAGCAACAAGATCCCCCAGACGCGCGCGACCGAACCCGAAGCGTCTGACCGTACTTCTGATACGGATGACCGGCCTGCCCAGATTTCCCTACGTTTTTCATTGCAGATTGCCGCTCTGGATGGTCGTTGGCTGGTAATGCTGCCAGGGCGAGAGTCGGTAGACGCACAGTCCAGGCAGCTACTGGCCAATTTATTGCAGGCGGCGAATATCACACCGGGTACGGCGCTCGACTTCCAAGCCTTCGATTGGCCGATGATGGAAGGCATGCCCGTGGAAGCGCCCTTGGAAGAGGCCCGGGACGGTCTGCGGGCCTTTATCGAAGGCCGCCACCGGCGTGGCTGGAGGCCGGAGTGCCTGTTGCTCTTCGGAGAAGATGCCACACTGGATTCTGTATTGAATCTGCAGGAGCGTCAGTGCCGTCTGCTGAATATTACCGGCTGGCAGGGGCCCTCATTGCAGGCGCTCGCTCAGTCCGCGGAGGCCAAACGAGGGCTATGGCCGATTTTGAGGGAGTGGCACGAGGCTTGGCATCAGGCGGCGCAGGGTGAGCCGGATAGCGATGACGCCTCGTCTTGAGCCGTTGACGTCGCAGTGGTTGCCGTGGGTGATCGCCATCGAAAATGCCGGGCAGCAGCACCCCTGGTCCCGCACGCAGCTTCAGGATGCCTTCGAGGATGAGCGTGCAATCCTGTTGGGGGCTTTCGCGAACGAGGGGCTGGCGGCCTACGCGGTGCTTTATCGGTTGCCCTTCGAGGCGGAGTTGCAGGCGATTACCGTCGATCCCAAGGCTCGTCGACGTGGTATCGCTCGCGCCTTGCTTGGTGAAGTGATTGCGGAAGCGATGCGCTGGGGCAGTGAACGTTTGCTGCTCGAAGTCAGGGCATCGAATCAGGCGGCCCACTCGCTGTATGAGCAGCAGGGGTTCTCGGTGGATGCCCGGCGCCGTGGGTATTATGCGGCTGAACGCGGCATGAAGGCAGGACAGCGCGAAGATGCGCTACTGATGTCGCGCTGTCTTGCTACCGCTAATGGGTCATGAGAAGCTGGTTTCGCTGTTCTCCGTGCTTTCCAGCTCGCGAAACTTCTCCAGCAAGCCGTTCAGGCGCCGTTCCCACTCCTGGTGTTCCTGCTTGAGCCGGGCGTTTTCCTCGCGTAACTCTTCGCTTTCCATCTTCAGCATCTCGAGCGACTCCACCGCGTTGGTGACCTTCTGCTCCAGCTGATTGAAAAGTTCGATGCTCATCCTGTTCTCCTGATGTCTTGCAGTTCTCTGAAGGGGTTTTGTTCGTTCTAAAGGATACTCTGGGGGCGTCCTGCAGCCGTTCAGCCTACGCTGCGGGGGTGGTCTCGGCAAGCGTCTCAAGGTGGCGACGCGGTACGACGGTAGAGCCGGCCATGGCTCTCTCCCGCCACCACTTCGCGGTGCAGTTTCCAGGTTGCCGGTGGTTCTAGTGTCAAGGTTGCTTCGGTCTCCACATAAATCCAGGCCTCGTCGTTCAGCCACCCCTGTCGTTCAAGCAAACCGCAGGCATCACTGGCCAGTCCTTGGCGAAAAGGCGGGTCAAGAAAGACGATGTCGAAAGGCTGCGGCGAGCCGTTCAAAAGTGCTAGCGCATCCCGCGTGATCACTTGCCCGGGGGCGTCCAGGGTTTGCAGGTTCGTCCTGAGAGTATCGGCCACCTTGGCATCCGCCTCGACGAACAGAGCATCTTGCGCACCCCTGGAAAGCGCTTCCAGGCCCAGAGCGCCGGTGCCGGCGAACAGATCAAGTACGCGGCGATCCGCAAGTTCGAAGGCTAGCCAGTTGAATAGTGTTTCCCGCATGCGATTCGGGGTCGGGCGCAGGCCCGGGTGATCCGGCACCGCCAGCAAACGACGCCGGAACTTGCCCCCGATGATGCGTAGCTTGCCGCCTCCCTTGCCATGGGCGTTGGCGGGAGTCATGCGGCTGGAGCGAGGGGGAGAAGAGCGACGGCGATTCATGATCGGCAAATTGTACGAGGGGGCCAGCAAAAGTGATAGTCAAAATGATGACCTTTGACGATAGCCCTTAGCGATAGTCCTTGGCGCCAGTCCACAGCGCTAGTGCACAGTGATAGGATATTGCCATTATTCACCTTTCAAGTGACAGAATTCGCCCATGTTCGGTTTTTTGAAGCGTAAGAAGAAGCAGGACGCCGATCGGCAGGATGCCAAGGATACCTTGGCAGACGGTGCTGAAGAGCGGGTCGACGAGCAGGACGGTGATCGAAGCGCCGAGGCAAGTGCCGCCGCTGAAGCGGTACAGGTGCATGATCCCGCCACCCAGCAGACTACCGCCTATCAGCCGGATGCGCTCGAGCGCGATGCCGCTCGGGAAGCCCTTGACGACGATGAGTTGATCCCCGGCGAGGCGCATAGCGCCCTGGAGGAGATACCCGTCGAAACGCCTCGGGAGAATCTGGCTTACGAGGCATCTCGTCCTGATGAGGTCATTCGTCCATTGGACGAAACCCCCGCCGAAAGCGACATTGCCCCCGGCGCCGATGACGCTGGAGAGGATGAGGCAAAGGCAGCCGTGCTGGCTCAGGCGGCGGCGGAAGCGCATCAGGAGCTGCGCGAGCAAACCGCCATCGATGGCTCGCCTGAGATTCCGGCAGCTGCCGAACAGGATACCGACGTTACCTCATCATCAGTTCAGTCGCCTCCGGTTCAGGAAAAGCCTCCTGCAGAGAAGCAGGGCTGGTTCGCTCGCATCAAGTCAGGACTGGGCAAGACCCGAGCCAACCTGACCGACGGCATCGCCGATCTGTTCATGGGCAAGAAGCAGATCGATGACGAGCTCATGGAGGATCTCGAGACCCAACTGCTGATGGCGGATGTGGGTATCGAAGCCACCAGCGAGATCATCGACCGCCTTTCTGCACGGGTATCGCGCAAGGAGCTCAAGGAACCCCAGGCGCTATATCGTGCGCTGCAGGAAGAACTGACGGATTTGCTGGCGCCGGTGGCAACGCCTCTGACCCTACCGCCCAAGGGCGAGGGGCCTTTCGTCATCCTGATGGTGGGGGTCAACGGTGTGGGCAAGACCACCACCATCGGCAAGTTGACCAAGCGTTTCCAGGCGGAAGGGCGCAGCGTGATGCTGGCCGCTGGCGATACCTTTCGCGCCGCAGCGGTGGAGCAGTTGAAGGTCTGGGGTGAGCGCAACAAGGTGCCGGTGGTGGCCCAGCATACCGGCGCCGACAGCGCCTCGGTAATCTACGATGCCCTGGCGGCCGCCAAGGCGCGCAAGGTCGATGTGCTGATCGCCGATACCGCGGGGCGGCTGCATAACAAGGGCCACCTGATGGAGGAGCTCAAGAAGGTGCGCCGGGTGATGGCGAAGCTGGACGAGTCCGCGCCTCAGGAGGTGATGCTGGTACTGGATGCGGGTACCGGCCAGAATGCCCTTGCCCAGGTCAGCACCTTCGATGAAGCAATCCCGGTGACCGGTATTACTCTGACCAAGCTCGATGGCACTGCCAAGGGGGGCATCATCTTCGCCCTGGCCAAACAGAAAGCCACACCGATCCGTTTCATCGGCGTGGGTGAAACCCTCGACGATCTGCGCCCCTTCGCGGCCCAGGATTTCGTGGCGGCGCTGTTTTCTCGCGAAGACGAGAATGCTGGATGATACGTTTCGAGCATGTCGGCAAGCGTTATGGCGGGCGTTTCGATGCGCTGGCCAACATCGATTTTCGCATTCGGCGGGGTGAGATGGCCTTTCTCACCGGCCATTCCGGTGCCGGAAAGAGCTCGTTGCTGCGCCTTCTCATGCGGCTCGAGCGCCCCACCCGGGGAAGGATACTGGTTGCCGGCCACGACATCGACCGGCTGCACACCAGCCAGATTCCGTTCTATCGCCGCCAGATCGGCGTGGTCTTCCAGGATCACCAGCTGCTATTCGACCGGAACGTTTTTGCCAACGTGGCGCTTCCCTTGCAGATTCAGGGGCTGGAGCCTCATGAGGCGGCTCGGCGTGTGCGTGCCGCGCTGGACAAGGTGGGTCTGCTGCATCGTGAAAGGGCGCTGCCCATCGAGCTTTCCGGCGGTGAGCAACAGCGTATCGGCATCGCCCGAGCGGTGGTCAACAAGCCGGCGCTGCTGCTGGCGGATGAGCCCACCGGCAATCTGGACCCACAGCTGTCCGCCGATATCATGCGCCTGTTCGAAGATTTCAATCGCATCGGCACCACAATCATGATTGCAAGTCACGATCTGGCCCTGATCGCCCGGTTGCATCATCGGGTCTTGAAGCTTAGCGAGGGTCGTCTGATCGGTGACGATGCTACAGTCGAGGAGACTTCATGAGCGCCGACAGAACGCCTTCGCCGAACCAGCGCCGGCCACGGCAAGGGTCTTCGTCAGCACGCCAGCCGGATACCCGGCAGAAGAAACCAAGGCGAGGTGCCCGCAGCCAGCACACCGGCATGAATAGTCAGTTGCGGGCCTGGGGTCGCCATCACCGCGCCATGGCGCTGGATAGTGTGCAGCGGTTGATGCGACGGCCCCTGGGTAGCTTGATGACCATGCTGGCCATCGGCATCGCCTTGATTCTGCCCTGCGCATTGTGGCTGACCCTGGACAGTGCTCGATTGCTGGATGCAGGGCTCGAGGAAAGCGCGAGCCTGACGGTGTATCTCGATACCACCATGGAAGAAAGCGAGGCCATGCAAATGGCCAGCTCGTTACGCGAGCACCCCGGGGTGGCGGCTGCACGCTTGGTAACTGCGGCGGAAGGCATGGTCGAGTTTGAACAGGCGCTGGGTCTCGAAGATGCCTTGATGCGTCTCGGCACGAATCCGCTGCCGGCCAGTATCGTGGTTGCGCCACTCGATACGTCGCCCCAGGCAGTACATGAGTTGAGTGAACGCCTGGCAGAGGTTCCAAGGGTTGATGAAGTTCGTCTCGACCTGGCCTGGCTCGAACGATTGCGTCGTCTGGCGGAGTTGGGGCAACGCTTGACCCTGGCGTTGGGCGTGCTGTTCGGCTTCGGCGTATTGTTGATCGTTGGCAATACCATTCGTCTATCCGTCGAGAATCGTCGTCAGGAGATCGAAGTGGTCACCTTGATCGGTGCAACCCATGCTTTCGTACGCCGGCCATTTCTCTATAGTGGCGCCTGGTACGGCCTTGGCGGTGGCCTGCTGGCCTGGCTATTATTGGGTGTAGGCGGGCAATGGCTGTCGGCGCCGGTACAGGCGTTGGCCCAAAGCTATGGTGCCCATTTCACGGTGCCGGGGCTCGACTGGCAAGGCTCGGCAGCACTGCTTGTTTCGAGTATACTATTGGGCTGGCTAGGCGGCTGGGTGGCGGTGAATCGTCATCTCAAAGAGATAAGACCGCGTTGAGGTGGCTGGGTTGAAACGTACCGGTCGCACTCTTTTCAACGGGGAACTTCGTTTATCATTTGCGGTCTTAGTGACAGCGTACTATGTTAGGAGTCTAACGATTATTCTAGCAAATCAATGTTGGTTTCCTTTTCTCAAGGCAACATGGAGACATTCTGCATGAGCACCAGTCTTCAGCCTATTGGCCAGCTTTCACCCGGCCAGGACCTGAATGGTTACATCCGCGCGGTCAACGGTATTGCCGTACTCACTGCGGATGAAGAACGAGAGCTCGGCTTTCGTCTGTACGATCACAACGATCTGGAAGCTGCTCGGCGTTTGGTCATGTCGCACCTGCGATTCGTGGTACATATTGCCCGCAGCTATTCCGGCTATGGTCTGCCTCAGGCGGATTTGATTCAAGAAGGCAATGTCGGGCTCATGAAGGCGGTCAAGCGCTTCGATCCGCACCAGGGAGTGCGTCTGGTTTCCTTTGCAGTGCACTGGATCAAGGCCGAGATACACGAGTTCGTGTTGCGCAACTGGCGTATCGTCAAAGTTGCCACCACCAAGGCTCAGCGCAAGCTGTTCTTCAACCTGCGCAGCGCGAAAAAGCGTCTTGCCTGGCTCAATGTCGATGAAGTGGATGCAATCGCCAAGGATCTCAACGTCAAGCCCGAGGTGGTGCGTGAGATGGAAGGGCGCTTGTCCGCCTTCGATGCCGGCTTCGATGCTTCCCCTTCCGAAGAAGAGGATCAAGGCTATCAAGCACCGGCGCACTATCTCGATGACGAGCGCTTCGATCCGGCGGTACAGCTTGAAGACAACGATTGGGAAGAGGATTCCACCCGTCGTTTGCAAACAGCGCTGGCGAGCCTGGATGAGCGCTCCCAGGATATTTTGCGCAGCCGTTGGTTGACGGACAACAAAGCCACGCTTCATGAGCTTGCCGACACCTATGGTGTTTCTGCCGAACGTATTCGCCAGCTCGAAAAGAACGCCATGAAGAAGATTCGGCAGCAGCTGGGCGACGCTTTGGTAGCCTGATAGACTGTTCAGACGTATCTAGAATGCCCCTGGCCAACCCGGCAGGGGCATTTTTCATGCTTTGAAGGAAAAGCCGTTCAGTTTATCAGGGCGAAGGTGATGAGGCGGTAGTCGATATCAGCAGCTCTCTGGATATCAATTGCCATTGCTCGTCCCAGTTCGAGGTAGGCAGCCGCTTGAAATCGCTGCGCACATACTGCCCGATTCGTCCTTCGGCGAAGGCCAGCAGAAGATTGGCGGCGGAGGAAACAAGCAGTGTCGGGCGCAAGCCCTCGCGAAGCTCGGCTTCGCGCAAAATCTGCTTCAACTGGGTTTCCAGACGCTCGAACAGCTGGTTCATACGCGCTCGCAGTCGTGCGGTCTCGCCGATCAGGGCGTCGCCAGTGAGCAGTCGACACAGCCCTGGGTTCTTCTCGGCAAAGCCTAGCAGCAACTTGAGAATGTGCTGGCAGCGTGACAAGGCATCCGGGGTCTCGTGGAGTATGAGTCGAATGCGTTCGAACAGGCTTTCCTCGATGAACTCGATCAGGCCTTCGAACATGCGCGCCTTGCTGGGAAAATGCCGATACAAGGCGGCTTCGGAAACGCCGACCTGGCGGGCCAGTGAAGCAGTAGTGATACGTTTGCCGCTGTCTTCTTCCAGCATTAGTGCCAGTGCCTGAAGGATCTGGTCTCGCCGGCTCTGCTTGGAGTTGGTTGACTGCGTCATGATTTTTTCTAATAGTATTTTGGTTTGGATGGCTATGAAATTGACGGGTTGGCATCGTCCGTGATCAGCGTTCCCACCCCTGCGTTGGTAAAGATTTCCAGCAACGTTGCATGAGGCACGCGACCATCGATGATGTGAGAGCTGACCACGCCGCCTTTGACGGCATCCAGCGCGCAGCGGATCTTGGGCAGCATGCCGCCATGGATGGTGCCATCCGCAATCAGAGCGTCCACTTGCTCCGTGGTCAAACCGGTCAGCACTGTGCCATCGCGATCCATGAGTCCGGCAACATTGGTCAACAGCATCAGCTTTTCAGCGTTCAGCGCCTCCGCCACCTTGCCCGCCACCAGATCCGCATTGATGTTGTAGCTGCGCCCCTGTCCATCCACTCCGATCGGTGCGATCACGGGTATGAAATGTCGTGCGGTAAGCATCTCGATCAGTTCCGTGGAGACATGCTCCACTTCGCCGACGTGGCCGATGTCGATGATTTCCGGAGCGGTCATTTCCGGACTTTGATGGTGCACCTTCAGTTGCCGGGCGCGGATCAGACCGCTGTCCTTGCCGGTCAGGCCGATGGCCTTGCCCCCGCACTGATTGATCAGGTTGACGATACCCTTGTTGACCAGGCCGCCCAGAACCATTTCAACTACATCCATGGTTTCCGCATCCGTTACCCGCATACCGTTGACGAAGCGCGACTCGATCTTGAGCTTGCTCAGCAGGTCGCCGATCTGCGGGCCGCCGCCATGGACCACCACGGGATTGATGCCGACCTCCTTCATCAACACCATGTCCCGGGCAAAGGAGTCGACGAGAGTCTGCTCGGTCATGGCGTTACCGCCATACTTGACCACGACGGTCTTGCCGGAAAAGCGCTGAATGTAGGGCAGAGCCTCGGACAGGATCTCGACAACCTGACGCGGATCACGGGACTGTTGAGTCATGGGGTCGCAGCCTTTTTTGCAGGTGAAACAGCTGAAATGGTAACCATAATGAAAGAGGCCGGCATCAAAGCCGGCCTTTCAGGAACAAGCGGCTGTCAGAAAGGAATATCGGCGTCCGGGGCAACCTGCTTGAGGGCATGACGGAAACTGTTTTGAATACGCTCCAACGCTTCCTGGTTCTTGCCCTCGAAACGCAGCACCAGCATGGGGGTGGTGTTGGAGGCGCGGCACAACCCCCAGCCATCAGAATAGTCCACGCGAATGCCGTCCAGCGTCGTTTTGACGCCGTCGTCACCGAAGTCGCCCTCCTTAGCCAGACGCTCGACGATGTCGAACTTGTTGTCGTCGGTCACTTCGACATTGATTTCCGGGGTGCCCAGATCCTGGGGGTAGCGATCGAAGAAGGTATCCGCGTCGTCATTCTGCTTGGAGAGAATTTCCAATAGACGCGCAGCGCCGTAGAGGCCGTCATCGAAGCCGTACCAGCGCTCCTGAAAGAAGATATGACCGCTCATCTCCCCGGCTAACTGAGCGCCGGTCTCCTTCATGCGGGCCTTGATCAGCGAATGGCCGGTGCGCCACATCTCCGGCGTACCGCCGGCGTTTTCGATCACCTGGGCCAGATTGCCGGTGCACTTGACGTCGAAGATCACCTTGGCGCCCGGGTTGCGGCTCAACATGTCTTCGGAAAAGGCCATCATCAGCCGGTCAGGATAGATCACCTCGCCTTTGGGCGTGACCACGCCCAGGCGATCGCCGTCACCGTCGAAGGCCAGGCCGATATCGGCGCCGGTTTCCTTGACGCTGGCAATGACGTCCTGAAGATTCTCCAGCTTGCCCGGGTCCGGATGGTGATTGGGGAAGGTGCCGTCGATGTCATCGAAAAGTTTGATCGTCTCGACACCGAGGCGTTCGATCAGCTTGGGGCCTAGTTCGCCGGCCACACCGTTGCCGCAGTCCACCACCGCCTTGAGTTTGCGCTCGAGAGTGACGTCACCAAGGATGCGATCGAGATAGGCGTCCCGCATGTCTTCTTCTCGAATCGTGCCCTGGCCGCTTTCCAGATCGTCGTTCTGGATGCGCTCATACAGCGCGGTGATGGCATCGCCGGATAGGGTCACACCGTCGAGCACGATCTTGAAGCCGTTGTAGTCCGGCGGGTTGTGGCTGCCGGTGACCATGACGCCGGAGGCGGTGCCGTCGAGTACATACGTGGCGAAATAGAGCACCGGCGTCGGCACCATGCCGATATCGATCACGTTCTGACCGGCAGCAGTCAGGCCGCGCGCCAGAGCGTCCTTCAGCTTGGGGCCGGAAAGACGTCCGTCCCGCGCCACTACCACCGTGGATTCGCCCCGGGCGGCGGCTTCACTGCCGATGGCGCGGCCGATCAATTCGACGCTCTCTTCGGTCAGGGTGTCATCGACGATGCCGCGAATATCGTAGGCACGAAAGATGGAAGGTGTTATCTGGGTCATGGCGTCTTCCTTGAGTAAGTTAGAGAGTTGATTGAAGAAAGCGGGTCGAAACCTGTAGATCGAAAGCGAATAAGGATGTGCAAGCTAGTGACGCCCGGAGTGGCCGAACCCACCCGCGCCCCGTTTGCTTGCCGCGAAATCCTCCACCACCTCGAGTTCGGCCTGGACGATGGGAACGAGCACGTACTGAGCCAGGCGTTCACCGGGTTCGAGCACGAACGGCGTCTGGCCGCGATTCCACACCGAGATCATCAGCTCGCCCTGATAATCGGAGTCGATCAGTCCCACCAGATTACCCAGCACGATGCCGTGCTTATGGCCAAGCCCCGAACGCGGCAGAATCATGCCGGCAAGCCTCGGGTCGGCGATATGAATAGCCAACCCCGTGCGTACCAGTTCGCACTCCCCCGGGGCGAGTTCGAGAGGTGCATCGAGCAGCGCGCGCAGATCCATGCCGGCGCTGCCCTGGGTCGCGTAATGGGGTAGCGGGTAGTCGTGTACTCGTTCGTCGAGAACCCTGACGGCGAGTCGAGGGCTAGCGGTGGTCGATGGTGCTTTTTCGCTCATTAAGTGACCTGTGAAGAGGTGCAAGAGGGTTGTTCGTCGGTGGCGTTCAGGCGCTTTATAGCCGTGTCGATGATCCTGGCGGCAAGGGTCGTCTTGGGCTGTGGCGCCAGATCAAGACGCCCCGGCTCGATCTCGCTCCCGTGCCATAGTAGCAGAGCAGCGTTTTCGTCGGCGCCGAACCCCAGTCCTGCCTGGCTGACATCGTTGGCCACGATCATATCCAGCTGCTTGCGGGTCAACTTGTCCAGGGCATAGCGCTCGAGATCCTGGGTTTCCGCAGCGAATCCGACGACGAAAGGCCGAGAATTGACAGCGCTTTGCGCAATCGTGGCGATAATATCCGGATTCTTGATAAGTCGCAGGGTCAAGGCGTCTTCGTCGGTGCTCTTCTTGATCTTGTGTTCGGCGACCTGCTCGGCGCGATAATCCGCCACTGCGGCGCAGCCAATGAAGATGTCGCTATCGACAGCGGCCTTTTGCGCCGCTGTGAGCATCTCCTGGGCTGACTCGACGTCGATGCGCTCGACCCCCGACGGTGTTTCGAGTACCACCGGGCCGCTGATCAATCGCACGCGGGCACCCCGGTCGACAGCTGCTTGCGCCAGGGCAAAGCCCATTTTGCCGGAACTGTGATTGGAGAGATAGCGTACCGGATCCAACGGTTCCCGGGTCGGCCCGGCGGTGATGGTGATGGTCAATCCACTGGCATCACCCGTACGAGAACCCGCAACGAAAGACGCTTGGGGCGATGGAGATTTAGAAGTCGGAGCGTCTTCGGACTTCATAGAAAACGGCGCGGCTCCGGGCGCCTTAGAAAGCGGTTCCATAGAAAGCAGCGCATTCACGATCGCCTCGGGTTCCAGCATTCGCCCCGGACCCACATCGCCGCAGGCCTGATCGCCGGCGTCCGGGCCCAGTAGATGCCAGCCGTAATCTTGCAGACGACGAGCGTTCTCCAGAGTGGCCGGATGACGCCACATAGCCTGGTTCATGGCGGGGGCCATGACCCACCGGGCATCGTTTGCCAGGCATAGGGTCGTCAAAAGATCGTCCGCCTGACCCTGGGCCAGGCGCGCCATCAAATCCGCGGTGGCCGGGGCGATCAGGATCAGCTCCGCCCAGCGGGCAAGCTCGATATGCCCCATGCCGGCTTCCGCCTCGGGGTCGAGCAGCGAGGTGCGTACCGCCTCGCCGGTCAGCGCCTGCAAGGTCAGCGGCGTGATGAAGGCCTGGGCGCCTTCGGTCATGACGACGCGCACCTCGGCCCCGGCTTTTTTGAGCAGTCGTGCCAGCTGCGCACTCTTGTAGGCCGCGATACCACCGCTGATGCCCAGCAGGATACGCGTTCCCATCAGCGATACGTGTGTGCGTTGCGACATGCCTGGCTACCCTTGAACAGCAAAGCGCTATTTTACCATTGCATGGCCAATGATGGTTACCCGCCAACCCGCGGAGCGAGTCATTTGCGACATTCCAGCATCGTCATGGGAACCGCATGCACGAACCGATCCTGACTGCCGACGAAGACCGTACGGTTGATGACCACAGGGCCGCCGGGCGCCAGAGCCACATTCTTGCCACCGCTAGTCGAGCCGCCGACCTTGAGTTTGCCGGCACGACGCCCGTTGTCGCATACCGGTGTCCTGCCTTCCTCGGTATTCAATAGGTGCAAGAAGCCATCGGTGTCGCCGAAGATGACCTTGTCATCGACGATGGCCGGCGCGCCCTTGATCTTGGCCCCTACCGGATACTCCCAACGTTGCTCGCCGCTTTTCAAATCGTAGGAAAAGAATGACAAGGTGTAGGGGCTGCCCACGTAGACGCTATCTCCGGCAATGGCCGGCGCGCCAGAGGTGTTGTTGTCCTGCTGGGGGCCGCTGCCGAGCAGATCGGTCCAGAGCAGATCCCCGGATTTTGCATCAAAGGCATAGATGAAATGGAAATAGCCGCGATGGCTTGAATACTGCTGCTTCTGTTCTTCGGAAAGCCAGTCCGACGCCATCATGGCGGTGATGACCACGACGCCGTCTTTTGATACCGCCGGTGGCACATCGGTGAAGGTCGCTTTCTGCTCGTATTTCCAGAGAGTCTCCTGACGTTCAAGATCCACCGCCAGCACTGAGTTGAGCGATCCCACGTAGAGCACGCCGTCCTTGATCGTCGGTGAGGACATGCTCACCCAGCCCGGCAGGTCGAGCGTCCACAAGCGCTCGCCGCTCTCCGGTGCCAAGGCAATGAGTTTGCCGCCGCCGGTGGTGGCGTATAGCGTGTCTTCCCAAAGAATTGGCGTGGTCATGACCTCGCCCACGGTTTCGTGTTTCCACAGTGTCGTACCGTCTTCCGGGTTCACCGCCATCACGCCGCTGTCGCCGGTGCCTCGCAAGTTTTTATTCTGAAAGGCGCGGTTGCCGTAGCCGACGAAAATACGGCCATCGGACTGGATCATGTCCGAGTGAATCCAGTTGGGCGTATGTCGATACCAGGGGTAGTCGTCGTTCCAGGCTACCTTGCCGCTGGGCAGGTCGAACCGGAACATGCCGCCGGTGGCGTGGTTGCCGACGTACAAGGCGTCGCCCACCACCACCGGGGTTGCCCGCACCTGGTCGCCGGTACGAAACGTCATGCGAGGTAGTGGTTCGCCACCGTTGTCGAAGACGGCGTTGTTACGGGCATTCAGCCGGTACTGGGTCCATTCGGTTGGGCCCAGGGTGTCTTTCTCTGCTGCCAGGCTCGGCATCGTCAACAAGCAGCCGATGAGGGTTGGCAAGAATAAAAACGTTCGCTTCATGATTTTTTCTCTCGGGTTGGGTTGATTCCAGCCCCTGCGTAGAAACCGAACAACCGCCAGTCTAGTTCAAATAGCCGTTTAAAGAGCAACGCTCGCCATTCTTGACGAACCCTTATAATCACCAACATAGCAGTAGTTCACATAAGAAAAACGCAGGGAATATGAATGTCGATTCGTCATTGGCCCGAGGGTGAGCGCCCCCGGGAAAAACTGTTGTCGTTGGGTTCTTCCGCGCTGTCGGATGCGGAGCTGCTGGCGATCTTTCTGCGCGTGGGTGTGAAGGGGCGTTCCGCGGTGGATCTGGCCCGGGATTTATTGAGCGGTTTCGGCGGGCTGCGCCAGCTGCTCGAGGCAGACAAGACGCGGTTCTGCGCTGAGCACGGCCTGGGGGAAGCCAAGTTCGTGCAGCTGCAGGCGGTGCTCGAGTTGTCTCGGCGGCATTTGGCATGTCAGCTTGAGCGGGGCGGCGCTTTGACGTCGCCGGCGTTGGTGCGTGCCTATCTGGTGGCGCAGATGCGCCATCTTGGCCATGAAGAGTTTGCCGCCCTGTTCCTCGATACCCAGCACCGGGTAATCCGCTTCGAATCGCTGTTTCGTGGCACTTTGGACAGCGCTTCGGTCTATCCGCGAGAAGTTGCCAAGCGTGCGCTCGAGTTGGGCGCTGGTGCCATTATCTTCGCTCACAATCATCCGTCCGGAGTGGCGGAGCCCAGCGATGCGGACCGGCGCATCACCCGTCGGCTTGTCGAGGCTTTGGAGTTGTTCGAGATTCGGGTGCTGGATCATTTCGTCGTGGGCGATGGAGAGGTGGTATCCTTCGCCGAGCGCGGCTGGCTGTAGATGGCGGACTGGCTGCGCTCGGGCAGGCGTTGTTAAAAACCAGCTTGGAATACTCATTTGCTAAAGCAAACTCCGTTTCCACGCTGATTTTTGCCTAGCCTGACCTTCGCTCGCTCAGTCCATGCGGCGTTAGTGGGTTGTTTCTTGTGACATGAATTGTTGCCGTTTTTCGCGCTGTCTGGTATAAAGTGCACCCTTTGAATTCTTGGGTTGACTTGATTGAAGTTAGGGGGCGGAAAGCAGTCGCTGCCATTCTCTCTTGCGGTTTGCCCGACAGGTTTTGAACAACTCGCCCAGCGGTTGGAGGCTTTCAATGTCCAAAGTATGTCAGGTTACCGGCAAGCGTCCGGTGACTGGAAATAACGTATCCCACTCTCAGCGCAAGACGCGTCGTCGTTTCGAGCCCAACTTGCATACTCACCGTTTCTGGGTGGAGTCCGAGAAGCGCTTCGTCAAGCTGCGCCTCTCCTCCAAGGGTATGCGCATTATCGATAAGAAGGGTATCGATGAGGTGCTCGGCGATCTTCGCAAACGCGGCGAGCGCTTCTAGTTCAAGAGTAATCCAGGAGAACACGGGTCATGCGTGACAAGATCAGAATGATATCAAGCGCCGGTACCGGCCATTTCTATACCACCGACAAGAACAAGCGCAACACACCGGACAAGCTCGAATTCAAGAAATTCGATCCGGTGGTTCGCAAGCACGTGATGTACAAGGAAGGCAAGATCAAGTAATCAGGTCCTGTTGCTTCCCTGAAAAGACCCGGCATTGCCGGGTCTTTTCGTCTCCGGCCATTTTTTCGTTCCCGATCGTTCGCTGAGAATCTTTCGTGCCCGAACTTCCCGAAGTCGAAACCACTCGCCGCGGCATCGCTCCTTACATCGAAGGACGCGAGATTCGCGAAGTCATCCTGCGCAATAGCCGTCTGCGCACACCGGTGCCGGGTGACCTGCCGGATACTCTGATCGGCCAGCGTATCGGCGAACTGGGGCGACGAGCCAAGTATCTGTTAATTCCTCTAGTCGATTCTGAAAGCCAGACGCGCTCGCTGATCTGGCATCTGGGTATGTCCGGCAGCCTGCGCATCGCGCGTATCGGTGATCCGCCGAAGAAACACGATCATATCGATGTCGTGGTCGAAGGCGGCGCCATTTTGCGCTACCACGACCCTCGCCGATTCGGTTTCGTCGATTGGTTGCAAGGCGGCGTGCAAGAAGATCCCCGCTTGAAACGTCTCGGCCCCGAGCCGCTGTCACCCGATTTTGGCGATGATCTTTTGTACCGGTTATCCCGGGGGCGCAGGATGGCGGTGAAGCCATTTCTGATGGATAACGCCGTGGTCGTTGGCGTGGGGAACATCTATGCCAGCGAGGCGCTGTACCTTGCCGGTATCGACCCCCGGCGCGCGGCGGGTCGCATTTCCCGGGAACGCTACAGGCGTTTGACCGGAGCAATTAGAGAGGTGCTTGCCGCCGCCATTGCTCAAGGGGGCACTACGCTACGGGATTTTGTCAGCGGCATCGGTGAACCCGGCTACTTCGCTCAGCGTCTCAATGTTTATGGGCGAGCGGGGCAGGCCTGCCGTCGCTGCGGCGACGAACTACGTCTGGTGACCCTGGGGCAGCGGGCAAGCGTGTTCTGTCCTGGCTGCCAAAAATGATCATTCGCTATTTATTATGAGACGACCTACGTAAAAATGGTGCGTCTTGCCTATTCTCTTCTCAACTCTATTGTCACTCTCCGGGCAGGTTAGAATGCCCGCCCGACCCCTGGTTTGCTGGAGCCTTTCATGTCCGAACGCCTGCGCCTGAAGAAGAACGCCGATCGCCGCCTGAAGGCTGGCCATCTATGGCTCTATTCCAATGAGATCGATATCGACGAGACGCCGCTGAAGGGCATCGAGCCTGGCGCGCAAGCGGTGGTGGAAGCCGCCAATGGCAAGGCGATGGGCATCGCCTACGTCAACCCTCATTCGCTGATCTGCGCCCGGGTGGTTTCCCGGGATGCCAATGTGCGCCTGGATCGCTCCTTGCTGGTGCACCGTTTTAATCAGGCGCTGGCATTGCGTAAGCGCTTGTTCGAGAAACCTTTCTACCGGCTCGTGTACGGTGAGGGCGATCTGCTGCCGGGTCTGATCGTCGATCGGTTCGACGATGTGCTGGTGGTTCAGCTCAATACCCTGGGCATGGAACATCTGGGCGAAGAGGTCGTGGCGGCACTGGACAAGGTGCTTTCACCGCGTGCCATCGTATTCAAGAACGATACCTCCGGCCGGCGTCTCGAACAGCTCGATCATCAGGTGGAGGTGGTAAAGGGCACCTTGCCGGAGCAGGTGCTACTGGAAGAGAACGGGGTGCGTTTCGTCGTGCCAGTGTTGGATGGACAAAAGACGGGTTGGTTCTTCGATCACCGCGCCAATCGCAGCTGGCTCAATCATCTGGTCGCCGGCAAACGGGTGCTGGATGTATTCAGCTACGTGGGGGGCTGGGGAGTGCAGGCCGCCGCCCACGGCGCCAGTGAGGTGCTATGCGTGGATAGCTCCGCCGACGCCTTGGCCCAGGTCGCCGAGAATGCCGAACTCAACGGTCTCGTCGAACAGGTGGCGGTGGCCGAGGCGGACGCTTTCGAAGCGTTGTCAGCCCTCAAGGCCGAGGGCGAGCAGTTCGATGTGATCGTCCTCGATCCGCCCGCCTTCATCAGAAAGCGCAAGGACATTCCCAACGGGGAGCGGGCCTATTCGCGACTCAATCGCGAGGCGATACGCCTGCTTGGCCGTGATGGGTTGCTGCTGAGCGCTTCCTGCTCCATGCACCTGGCCCAGGAGCGTCTGATCGAGTGCGTGCGCGGCGCGGTGCGCCATCAGGATCGCCACGGTCAGGTGATTTATCAGGGCGGACAAGGGCCGGATCATCCGGTACATCCTGCCATTCCCGAGACGGCCTATTTGAAGGCACTGGGTGTGCGAGTCTTCCGCGATTGAACATAGGGTACGTTCGGGTCTTTCGCCACAGCAACGCCTTGCTGGTCGGCCATGTACGTAATGTGCTGGAGAGTGCCGGCCTGCCTTGCGAACTGCGTAACATGACCCTGGGAGGCGCTGCGGGTGAGCTGCCTCTGGGGGAGTGTGAGCCCGAGATATGGGTGGCGGTGCATAATCGCGCACGTGCCGAGATGCTGATCGAAGAAGCGCTGAACGGACCTCGAGAGCCGGCCCAGGTATGGCGCTGCCCCCAATGCGACGAGCTTCTGGAAGGTGTGTTCGATACTTGCTGGCAGTGTGGCAAGGCAAAACCCGCTGGGTAGGGTGCGACTTTGTCGTGAGTTCCTGGCTGTGCTGTACTGGACTGATCAAAAAGCCTTACCAACAATTCTAAGCAGGAGGTGCCATGAAGATAGCCGTCCCCAAGGAAATCAAGAATCACGAATACCGCGTCGCCCTGACCCCGACCGGGGTGCGGGAGTTGACCGAGCGCGGCCATCAGGTGGTGGTGCAGACCTCGGCCGGAGATGGATCGGGATTTCCCGATGCGGACTACGAAGCTGCCGGTGCCTCCCTCGAAGCCGATGTGGACACGCTCTGGCGCGATGCCGAGCTGATTCTCAAAGTAAAAGAGCCGCAAAGTGAAGAGGTTGCGCGTCTTGACGAAGGGCAGACACTGTTCACCTATCTGCATCTGGCGGCCGAAGAGACGTTGACCAAGGAGCTGATGGCGACCGGGGCGACCTGTATCGCCTACGAAACCATTACCGATGGCCAGGGTGGGCTGCCCTTGCTGGCGCCCATGAGTCGTGTTGCCGGCCGCATGGCGGTGCAGGCCGGGGCGCACTGCCTGGAGAAAGCTCAGGGCGGCTCAGGAATACTGCTGCCCGGCGTGCCCGGGGTGGCGCCGGCTAAAGTGGCGGTCATCGGGGGTGGCGTGGTCGGTGAAAACGCTGCTCGCATGGCGCTGGGCCTGGGGGCGGACGTGACCGTACTCGATAAATCGTTACCCCGCCTCGAGGCTCTCGATCACCGTTATCAGGGGCGCCTGCATACCGTTTACTCCACCACCGACGCGCTGGAAAAAGCGATCAAAGGATCCGATCTGATCATTGGCGCGGTACTGGTTCCGGGCGCTGCCGCCCCCAAGCTGATTACACGAAAGCAGCTGCCAGATATGCATCCCGGCAGCGTGCTGGTGGATGTAGCCATCGATCAAGGCGGTTGCTTCGAGACCAGCAAGCCGACTACGCACGATGAGCCGACCTATATCGTCGATGGCGTGGTGCACTATTGCGTGGCCAATATGCCCGGTGCGGTAGCGCGTACGTCGACCCAGGCGCTGACCAACGCCACCATACCTTTCATCACGGCCTTGGCAGACAAGGGGTGGAAGCGGGCACTTGCAGAGGATAAACACTTCCTGTCTGGCCTCAATGTACATGCTGGTCAGGTGACCCATCCGGCGGTGGCGGAAGCCTTCGGGATGGATAGGGTCGATCCTCACACGATCATCGACTAAGCCTGAGTTAAGCCTGAAAAGCACTGCGACCTCGGTAGGCGATCGAGGTCGCAGTCGCGTCGAAAACCTCTCGCGTTGTACACTGGGCGTATTTGCCAACGACCAAGCAGATACGCCATCCCCATGCAAAAGACCCGCGTTCTTACCGGTATCACCACCAGTGGTACACCGCATCTCGGCAACTATGTCGGCGCCATCAAGCCGGCCATCGAGGCAAGCCAGGATCCCAACGTTCAGTCCTATTACTTCCTCGCTGACCTGCATTCACTGATCAAGTGCCAGGATCCCAAGCGGGTACAGGAATCTCGTCTCGAAATCGCCGCCACCTGGCTGGCGCTGGGGCTGGATACGGACAATGCCATCTTCTATCGCCAGTCGGACATCCCGGAGATCCCAGAGCTGACCTGGATGCTGTCCTGCGTTTGTGCCAAGGGGCTGATGAACCGCGCCCATGCCTACAAGGCGGCGGTGGCGGACAACGAGTCCGCTGGGCAGCAGGATCTGGACAAGGGTGTGACCATGGGACTGTTCGGTTACCCGGTGCTGATGGCCGCGGATATTCTGATGTTCAATGCCAATAAGGTGCCGGTGGGGCGGGATCAGATCCAGCACATCGAGATGGCGCGAGACATGGCCGGTCGTTTCAATCATCTCTACAAGGGGCAGTATTTCACGTTGCCCGAGGCGGTGGTGGACGGGCGAGTTCAGGTGCTCGGCGGGCTCGATGGGCGCAAGATGTCGAAGAGCTACAATAATACCATCCCGTTGTTCGTTTCCGAGAAGAAGCTTCTCAAGCTGGTGCGCAAGATCAAGACCAACTCGCTGGAGCCAGGTGAGCCCAAGAATCCGGAAAGCTGCACGCTGTTTCAGATCTACTCCGCCTTCGCCACGCAAGAAGAGGGTGCGGATATGCGCCGGCGCTATCTCGAAGGTATTGGCTGGGGCGAAGCCAAGGATGCGCTTTTCGACTACCTCAACATGCACCTGCGCGAGCCCCGGGAACGATACCTGGCACTGATGGAGGACCCGGGCCATATCGAAGCCGTGCTGCAGAAAGGGGCCGAGCGCGCCCGGGCCGAGGCGGCGCCTTTCATGGATCGGTTGCGTCACGTCGTGGGCCTAGGACGCTTCATCTAGAATAAATGCCTGCACGCGCGAATTGCTGCGTTGCGCGGTACTGGTGCGCCAGCCCGGTCGAGACTCGCCTAACCCCATGTTATGTCTCGTCTTCTGCGTTCCGTGCGCCTTGCAGCGTAGCGACGCCCGCTTATCTCGTTCGGCGATTTATTCGGTACTTCCCCATTTAATTATTTTTTATTCTATTTAGGAATAGATGTACTGTTTTAAATACTTTTTTAAAAGAGGGTGAGTTCGTTAATCTAGGACGACTAGCAAACAGGCTATTTGTTCTCAGGGACTCACCATGCGCGAACTTGTACTTACCGAGGAGCATCCTCACCAACTTCCCTTCCCGGCATTGGCCGCCATTGCGGCGGCCGTCGCCATCCTGGCGGTTGGCGCCACCTTTGGCGCGCGGCTGGCTGTGCTGATGCTGGTCGGCGGTGCTCTGGGAGCGGTGCTTTATCATGCCGCCTTTGGTTTTACCGGGGCCTGGCGGGTGTTCATCAGTGAGCGTCGCGGACGCGGGCTGCGGGCGCAGATGGTCATGCTGGCCATTGCCGTGGTGCTGTTCTTTCCCGCGCTCGGAGCAGGAACGCTATTTGGTACGCCGGTTTCCGGCTATGTGGCGCCCATTGGTATCTCGGTGTTGGTGGGGGCCTTTTTGTTCGGCCTCGGTATGCAGCTTGGTGGTGGCTGCGCTTCCGGTACCTTGTTTACCGTGGGCGGTGGCAATGCCCGCATGGTGATTACCTTGGTGTTCTTCATCATTGGCTCATTGATTGGCACGGCGCATTTCAGCTGGTGGACGAGCCTGCCAGCCTTTGAGCCGACCTCACTGGTCGAGGTGTTCGGTGCCGGGGGTGGCATTGCCATCAGTCTGTTGGCATTCGCGGCGATTGCCGCGCTGACCGTAATGCTAGAGAAGCGGCGTCATGGCCAGCTCGAACAGGCGCCGCGTATCGAGCCAGGCGGTTCGCGATGGTTACGCGGCCCCTGGCCGCTGCTATACGGCGCCGTGGCCCTGGCACTGCTCAACTTCCTTACGCTTGCATTGGCAGGTCGCCCTTGGGGAATTACCTCGGCTTTTGCGCTATGGGGCGCCAAGGGCTTCGAGGCGCTAGGAGGCGATGTCAGCGGCTGGGGCTATTGGCAGACGCCGGGTAACGCCGCGGCCCTGAAAGCCAGCGTATGGTCGGATACCACCACAATGATGAATATCGGCATCATTATCGGTGCCGGGACCGCGGCATCCCTGGCCGGCAAGTTCGCCCCCAGGTTTCATATTCCGCTGCGCTCGATCATCGCCGCGGTCATTGGGGGCTTGCTGCTCGGATACGGGGCGCGCTTGGCGTTTGGCTGCAACATTGGCGCTTACTTCGGCGGTATCGCTTCCGGCAGCCTGCACGGCTGGCTGTGGCTGGTGGCGGCCTTCGCCGGCAATATGCTGGGGGTAAAACTACGACCCCTGTTCTTCGCGGGTCCGGCTCGACCCTGGGTGCGCAGCAACTAGTCGGTGTACTCTCCCTGAAGAGACACCTCGGCCTTCATGCCCGGGGTGTTTTTTTTTGCAGCGACGAAAGAGGGTGTTATCACTGACGCCTGGGCGCAGGCCGAAAACGACAGGGCGTGTTATCTTTAGGATATAAGACAGCTCTCAACTGCCAGGATCAAGATGTTCTGGCGGTCACAAATCTGATCTCCCTGATTGGTGAACGTAGTTAAAAACCTAATTTAAAAGAGCCGAGCCATGAGCGAGCAAGCTAAACGCCCCCTTTATATCCCTTATGCCGGTCCATCCTTGCTCGAGATGCCACTGCTCAACAAAGGCAGTGCTTTCTCACCCGAGGAGCGTATCGACTTCAATCTGGTCGGCTTGCTTCCCCACGATGTTGAAACAATCGAGGAGCAGACCGAACGCGCCTATTGTCAGTATCGTCAGTGCCAGAGTGATCTCGACCGGCATATCTATCTGCGCGCCATCCAGGATGACAACGAGACAATGTTCTTCCGTCTGCTCGAGAGCCATCTCGAGGAGATGCTGCCGATCATCTATACGCCGACGGTCGGGGAGGCCTGCGAAGAGTTCTCCAATATCTACCGTAACCATCGGGGTATCTTCGTTTCCTATCCCGATCGTCATTACATGGACGATATTCTTCATAGTGCCACCAAGAACAGGGTCAAGGTCATCGTGGTAACCGATGGCGAGCGCATTCTGGGGTTGGGGGATCAGGGCATCGGCGGCATGGGCATTCCGATCGGCAAGCTGGCGCTGTATACCGCCTGCGGCGGTATCAGTCCGGCCTACACCTTGCCGATCATGCTGGACGTAGGTACCAACAATCAGGCGCTGCTGGACGACCCGATGTATATGGGTTGGCGCCACCCACGCATCAGCAAGGAAGAGTACGCTGAGTTCATCGAACTGTTCATTGCCTCGGTCAAGCGCCGTTGGCCGAATGTGCTGCTGCAATTCGAGGATTTCGCTCAGGCTAACGCCATGCCGCTGCTCGAGCGTTATCGGGACAAGCTGTGCTGTTTCAACGACGACATCCAGGGGACCGCCTCTGTTTGCGTAGGTACGCTATTGGCGGCCAGCAAAGCGCGAGATGTAAACGTCAGCGATCAACGCATCGCCTTCGTGGGCGCAGGCTCCGCGGGTTGCGGTATTGCCGAACAGATCATCGTTGCCATGATGGAAGAGGGCTTGAGCGACGCCGAGGCGCGTAAGCGTATCTACATGATCGATCGTCACGGCCTGTTGACCGACGACATGGAGGGCTTGTATGAATTCCAGAGACGCCTGGCGCACTCAAGAAGCGAGGTGGCGAACTGGTCGGGTACCGAGCTGCTCGATGTGGTCGAAAACGCGGGGCTTACGGTGTTGATCGGCGTATCGGGTCAGAAGGGCCTGTTCACCGAGACGATCATTCGCGCACTGCATGCAAACTGCCCCAATCCGCTGGTCATGCCCCTGTCGAATCCGACCTCCCGGGTGGAGGCGATCCCTCAGAACATTCTCGACTGGACCAATGGCGAGGCGCTGGTAGCCACCGGCAGCCCCTTTCCCCCGGCACAAGTAGGTGAACGGCGGGTTGCCATCGCCCAATGCAACAACGCTTACATCTTCCCTGGGGTCGGTCTTGGGGTCGTGGCGTCCGGGGCAAAGCGAGTGACGGATACCATGTTGATGGCCGCCTCCAATGCCCTGGCCAACAATGCTCCCATTGTCGTGAAGGGCGAGGGTGCGCTGCTGCCGTCCTTGGGTGACATTCGCGAAGTGAGCATGCTGATTGCCTTCGATGTGGCCAAGCAGGCCCAGGAAGAAGGTATTGCGCTGCGTTCCAGCGATGAGGCGCTGCGTGAGGTCATCGAACGCAACTTCTGGTATCCGCGCTATCGGGATTACCGGCGCAACGCATTTTAAACCGTGCTGGAACCATCAGTAAAAAGAACGCCTCTCGACAACGTCGAGAGGCGCTCTCATCCACCGTAGGATTCAGAATTCGAGACGGCTTTCCAGTATATAGGCGCGTCCCGGCATCGGGATGCGTCCCACCGGACTGACGTCGGAGCCGCGGAAGTAGGCGTCGTCGTCCAGCAGGTTGGTCGCCGAGAGTCCCAGGTTCAGGGTGGTGTCGGCCCCCAGGCGGATATCCCGACCGATGCGGGCGTTGACCAGGGTATAGGCGGGGAGCTTGCCAGCATCGCCGTTGGCAGTCTCGTCCCCGGTATTGGCGGCATCGCTGAAACTGTCACTGACTCGGTCGACGCTCAGGCTTGCCGTCCACCGGGCCATTTCGTAGCGGGCGTTGGCATTGATGTTGTGATGCGGTGCATTGGGCAGCTCGTTGCCGGCATCGTCGCCGCTGCGCTGTTCCGTCTCGAGGTAGGTGTAGCCAAGACCCAGCGACAGGTTGTCCGTGGTTCGCCAGTCGGCCTTGAGCTCGATCCCCTGATGGCGTGTCTCGCCCAAGTTGACGAAGCGGTCATCTGCCTTGTCGAACTGGATCTGATCCTCGTAGTCGATGCGAAACAGCGTCGCTGTCGTGGTGAGTTGCGGGGTCATGTCGAAACGCGCGCCAAGCTCGTAGTTCCAGGCAGTCTCGTTGGCCACGTCGCCTTCCCGGGTGGCCTGGGCGATCTGCACCGGTACCAAGGATCGCTGGGCATTGGCGAAGACAAAGACGTCGTCGGTTGCCACGAAGCCCACCGTCAGACCCGGCAGGATCTCGCTGGTATCGTTGGTGGAGGCGCTGTCGTCGAGTTCGTCCTCGAAGTCCATGCGCACGTCTTCGTAGCGCAGGCCGGGAGTGAGCTCCAGTCGCCCGTCCATCAGGCTCAGGGTGTCACTGGCGTAGAGCGCCACGGCGTCGGTTTCCAGGTCCCAGCGGCGAACCTCGCTTTCGCTGCCGTCGTTCAGGTTTTCGCGATTGACGTCGAAGTCGACGCTTTCGTTCACGTAGCGCGCCCCCAGGGTGACGGTGTGAATGCCTTTACGCACGGTCAGACGCGGCTCAGTGCCCCAGACGTGAAATACCCGTGGTGAATCCGCCACGTGGCTCGACTCGGCCTCGGGGTCGGACCAGGCGCCGTCGCCGACCAGGTCCTGGCCGAAGAAGAAGGTGCGATCCGCGCGGTGGGCGAAGTTGCGCCAGGTGAAGTCGATGTCGTCATTAGGCTTGTAGTTCCAGGCCAGGGTGCCGCGCAGCATATCCGCTTCATAGCTGTCATGAGGCCGCTGAGAGTCGGTGCGGTCTCTTTCGTAGGCTTCGGGGCTGAGCGCACCGGGCAGCTCGGCGTCCACCTCGTAATATTGCAGGCTTGCGTCCAGGCTATTGCGGTCGTCGATGAAATACTCGGCGTCGACCAGGAAGTTGTTGACGTCGGTTTCGGAATGCTCGCGGAAGCCCTCACCCCCTTGCACGTTGGCCTGGAACTGCAGCGCCAGATCATCGTTGACGAAGCCGCCGATGCGGTAGTAGGTGTCGTGGAAGACGTGGCCGGTCTCCTCGGAGATGGTCACCCGCTCCGCAAGCGTCTGTTCTGTCTCGCCGGGAATCGGCTTGGTCAGAAAGTTGACTACGCCGCCGACGTTGTTGGGGCCGTAGTGAACCGCCGCGCCGCCGCGTACCACGTCGATGGTATCGATGCTCTGCAGGGTGACCGGGAACAGCGAGACCCCGACGTTGCTGTAGGGGCCGATGGCGATTGGATAGCCGTCCACCATCATCTTCAGGCGCTCGCTACGCAGCGGATTCAGCCCGCGCAGACTGATGTTGGGCAGCACGCCAGTGCCGGTTTCGTCGAGCACCTGAACGCTAGGCACGGAGCGCAACGCATCCTCGATGTTCAGGGCGCCACTGTCGTGCAACTGCTCGGGCTCGATCACGCTACGCGAACCGGGGTAGTCCCATACCTCTTCTTCGGTGGGGTTGCCAAGCCAGTCACCTTGAACCACCAGTGTATCGAGTTCGCTAGCTTCCTGAGCCTGGGCGCCGGCGCCGATCAGGGCGGAGACGAAGCCAACGGCGGCGGCTATGGGTGTCTTTGAGGATAGACTTGTGCGGGAAGAGCGTGGAGAGTGGGAGCGTGGCATGCGAGGTCCAATTTTGTTAATAATCTAAATGATAAGACTTCGCAATCGTATATCAATTCAGATGCATTATACAACTCAGGCTAAGAGCCCGGGGGCAATCGCAGTTAGCATTGTCAATTCGGGGCTGATTCGTCGACAGGTCTGCGAGGAGGCGCTGTGACCCCTTCCTTGGGCGCTACTTTTGCTCTCTGACCGCCATGGATGGCGGAAATGCCGGAATGGGATGGATCATTTTCCGGCCCTGGCAAAAGACCTCCTCTTCGACCTGTCCCCGGCGCCCCTCGTCTTCTCTAACTGTGCTTGCCTTATGAGGCGTCCCTTGCCTTTTAGAGCGTTGGCGGGGTGAGCGAGGAGAGCGGTACGAAGTACGGCGCGGCGGATGTCAGGGCATCGCCGTGGGCCACCGGAGTGTCATCGATGATGCGGGCGCGAATACGAAAGACGTCGGCCAGTAGCCGCTCGGTCAGCACCTCGGCGGGAGGGCCCGCCTGGACCAGCTGCCCCGAACGCATGACGACCAGCCGATGACCCACCTGGGCGGCCTGGTTGAGGTCGTGCAAGGCCATGATCACCGTGAGTCCCTGTTCGCGGTTGAGCGCCTGCAATAGCTCCAGGATTTCCAGCTGATGACCGAGATCCAGATAAGTGGTGGGTTCGTCGAGGATCAGCAGGTCCGCCTGCTGGGCCAGGCATAGCGCGATCCAGGCCCGCTGGCGCTCACCGCCGGACAGCGCCGACAGGGGGCGCCCTTCGTACCCGGCCAGACCGGTGACCCGAATCGCCCAGCGCACCTGGGCGTGGTCCTGCTCCCCGAGGGGGGCGAACAGGCGCTGATGGGGAAAGCGGCCGTAGCGTACCAACTGCTCGACGCTGAGCCCCTCCGGCGCCTGGGGATGCTGAGGCAGCATCGCCAGATGTCTCGCCAGGCGACGCCGGGGCCAGCGGTTGACTGCGCGACCATCGAGCAGCACCTCACCGGCCTGAGGCGCTGTCAGACCAGCTAGGGCACGCAGCAAGGTACTCTTGCCACAGCCGTTGGGGCCGATCAGGCAATGGATGCGAGCCGGTTCGAAATCGAGGGCCATGTTCGGCACGATGATCTTGTCGGCATAGCCTAGGCGCAGGTTTCGCACCGAGAGCCAGGGCTCCTTGGCGGTGGTTTGCCCTGGCCGCGGCTGGCCGGAGAGTGGCGTATCTGATCGGGAAGAGAGGGATAGAGAGGCCATTGTTCAGAATCTCCTGGCCAGCAGAGCGAGAAAAAAGGGCACCCCGAGCAGCGAGGTGACCACCCCGATGGGCAACTCCGCAGGCACCAGCACGAGGCGTCCGAGCAGATCGGAGACGAGCACCAGCAGGGCACCACATAGCGGGCTGACGAGGAGCTGACGCTTGAGCTTGGGGCCGACCACCAGCCGTGCCACATGCGCGACGATCAGGCCGACGAAGCCGACCGGACCGACGATACCCACGGCGCTGGCGGCGAGCAGTACCGCCACCAGCAATAGGGCGAAACGTGAGCGCTCGACGCCGAGTCCGAGGGTGGCGGCGACGTCGTCGCCAAGTTGAAGGAGGTTGGCGCCTCGTACCAGGAGCGGTAGCAGAACGAGACCGGCCGCCGTCCACGGCAGCAGCGCGGTGAGATGGGTCCAGTCGCGTCCATACAGGCTACCGGAGAGCCAGGCCAGCACCGTTTCGGTGTTAGCCTGGGCCCAGCCGGCCAGGATGCCGGTGGCCAGGGCATTGAGCAGCCCCGCCACAGCGATGCCGCACAGTACCAGTCGCACCGGGGTCGAGCCGCGATTCCAGCTCAAGCGGTACACCGCCGCCGCCGCTATCAGCCCGCCCCCAAAGGCTATCAGCGGCAGCCAGTCGAGGCTCAGGGCCGCTTTCAAATAGGGGTTGCCGTCGCCGGCAAGGCGCTCGACGGTGGCGAAGGCCAGCACTGCCGCGAAGCTCGCGCCGGCGTTGATGCCCATCACCCCCGAGTCGGCCAGAGGGTTGCGCATGACTGCCTGTAACAGCGTTCCGGCGATGGCGAAGTGGGCCCCGATTAAGGCCCCCACCAACAGGCGTGGCAGGCGTAGATTCCAGACGATGTCCTGTGCAATCGGGTCACCGACCGCCGGAGTGCCGGCGGCGAAGTCGCTGGCGCCGATCAGTGCCAGCCACACGCGGCTCGGCGACAATAGCACGGCGCCGAACAGCAGGTTGGCGAGTGCAGCCAGGAGCACTAGACCCAACAGTAGGGCGACCACGAGGCCCAGGCGATCTTTCGTCGGCGTGTTGCCGGCGGTTCGGGCTGAAGCGGGCATGGCGGCGTGCGGTGAGAGGTTCATGACATTCTCGAACGAATCAGGGCGATGAACAGGGGGCCCCCGATCAGCGCGGTGAATAGTCCTAGCGGGAGTTCCTGCGGGGCCACCAGGGTGCGGGCGAGCAGATCGCTCAGGGTCACCAGCAGGGCCCCGGTCAAGGTCGTCAGCGGTAGTGTCTGGCGCTGGTCGCCACCCGCTACAAGGCGCACCAGATGGGGAGCGACCAGGCCGATGAAACCCACCGGGCCGGCGACCGCGACCGACGCTGCGGTCAAGGCCACGGCAAGGGTCACGAACCCCAGGCGCAGCAGGGTGACCGCCCCACCCAGGGAGCGGGCCATGCTGTCTTCCAGGTGCATGAGGTTGAGCCAGCGAGCGGTGGCGAGGGCAAGCGCGAGGCCACCGAGGGCCCAGGGCAGGATCAGGCCGACGTGCGCCCAGCCGCGCCCCTGCAGGCCACCGGCCAGCCAGGTATAGAGATGCTGTGCCTGAGCGCCGGAGAATAGTAAAAAGGCGGTCGTCAAGGCCGAGGCCAGGGCGGTGACCGCCATCCCGGCCAGAGCCAGCATCAACGGCGAGAAACCGCTGCGTGCCGCGAGTAGAAACGCCAGTGTCGCGGCACCGGCGCCGCCAAGCACGCCGATGGCCGGCAGCCAGGTGACGTCTACCCGCCAGCCCACCTGGGCCATCACCACCGCCATCGCGGCGCCGGCGACGACCCCGGTGATGCCGGGCGAGGCCAGTGGATTGCGGGTCACTGTCTGCATCAACTGGCCGGCGAGGCCCAGGCTTGCGCCTACCAGCAATCCGGCGACGAAGCGCGGCAGACGCAGCTCTAAAACCAGCACCGTGGCCATGCCATCGGCTCGACCGGCCAGTACCTCGATCACTTGATGCAGCGTCAATGGCACACTGCCGGTCACCAGGGCCAATACACCGGTGGCGATGATGGCAATAATCAGCAGGATGCCCCAAAGGAGGACTCCTTTATTGCCTGGGTGTGCCAGCAAGGCCCGAGCGTTGCCGGAGGCGCTGGAGGAGGAAATACTCATGGATAGGGATGACTGGCAAGGGCGTCCGGTAGATCGGGCCGCTCGAAGGTGTCGGGATAGAGCCGCCAGGCCATCTCATCAAGGATCAGACGTCGGGCGATGGGGCCTCCGCCCTCCTTCCAGTGGAGGCCGACCTCGAATACCCGGTCGTTCTTCACCGCTTCGAGATAGGGCCATACCGGGTTGTTGGCGAAGGCGCGTTCACTGCCGGTGTCGAACAGGAAGATGATATCCGGATCCAGAGACAGCAGTCGCTCCAGGCTGATCGAGTAACCGAAGGGGATCGTCTGCTCTGGCGTCGGCGAGGCCCCCGCAGCGTTTGTCGCGTTCAGGTGCTCGAGCAGCGCGGCGCTCAGGAAATGATCGTAGTAGGCGAAGGGTGCTTCACCGGCACCGGCCAGCAGGATGGCGCTAACCCCACCCGGGGCGGCATCGCCGAGTTCGGCGATGCGCGCGTCGAAGGTCCGATTCAATGTATCGCCTGCAGCACGCTTGCCCAGCGCCGTGGCAATGCCCGTCACCGCACGCCGGCTGTCCTCTAGACTGACCACATCGAAGGCATAAAACGGAGCGATGGCCTCGAGCTGGCGGACATGGGGCTCGGTATATCGATGGATGCCGAGGATCAGATCCGGGGCGAGGGCAGAGAGCAGTTCCAGATTGGTGTTGGCGCGCTGGCCGAGGCTTCGGGTGTTGGCCAGCGGGGCGCCGAGATAGCCGGGCAATGGCTCGCTGCCAAAGGTCGAGGCGCCGACCGGCGAGACGCCGAGAGCCACCAGGGTATCGGCGGCAAAGGTCGAAATGGCCGCCACGCGCTCGGCCCGGACGGGCTCAATCGGGGTGCCTCGGTCATCGCGCAGCGTCTCGGCGCGGGCTCGTATCTGGTCACCGGTAGCGCTCGCTGCCTGGGCCAGGTCGTTTTGCCCCAGGGTCAGCGCTAGCCCTAGCACCAAGACGAGCGCTGCGCCGGCAAACGAGCGTTGCATGCATCTTCCTTTCATCAGGCGTGGGCGAAGTATGGCGATGAATTGTAAGCGAAAGAGGAATGGTTTGCATTAGTGTTATTAAGTGTCCGCTGGCGCCGGGTCGAGGTCGAAAGACGTGCGCAGCTCGCACAGCCGACGAAACAGGATGCCGCGGTCCTCGCCAACCAGAAAGCTTGTCACCCCCCGTTCCCGCCAGCGTCGATGCTGACCCTCGGCCCGGGGGATCGCACAGAACTCACGTCCCGCGCGTCGGCAGGATTCGGCCACGTGGTCCAGCGCCTGACGGACGCTGTCATGGCCCGTATCCGGACCCACCCCCAGGCTATGAGCCAAGTCCATGGCGCCCTCGAGGACCCAATCCACGCCGGGCACCTCGACGATAGCGCCGATGTTATCCACGCCGCGTTGCGATTCGATCATCACCACTACCAGAATCTCGTCGTTGGCGCGGTTCAGGTAGTCGCCGAGTGGTAGCTGCCCGAAGCCGGTGGTTCTACCCCCGGTGATCCCGCGCCGGCCGAGCGGCTGAAAGCGTGCCGCTGCGACCACCTCGCGGGCCTGGGCGGCGCTTTCGACTCGCGGTACCACCACCCCCATGGCACCGGCATCCAGGGCACGTTGAATCGCGCCGGCGTCGACGCCGGGCACCCGCACCAGAGGGGTGATGCCGGCGCATTCGGCGGCTCGGATCATGTGCTCCACAGTCTCGGGATTGACGCTCAGGTGCTCCATGTCGAGCACCACGAAGTCGTAGCCGGCATAGCCGAGCATCTCGACGAGCCAGGGGGTCGCTACCGAGTTGAGCATGCCGTAGATGCAGCTGCCCTCCTCGAGGCGGCGCTTGAGCGGATTGGTGCCGAGCATCAGGCGCTCTCCTCATCGTCGATGAAGTGCATGATCGGCGCTGGATGGCGCAGAAAGTGCTGGTGAGAAATGTTCCAGGCGTAGGCGCCGGCCAGGGTGAACATCACCAAGTCGCCGATAGCCAGGTGCTCGATCTCGACCTGGCGTGCCAGCACGTCCTTGGGCGTGCATAGCTGGCCGACAATGCTGACCCGGGTGTTGGTCAGCATGCTTTCACCGCCGCGTCCGGGCAGACGCACAAAGGGGTGATTGTGGTTCTGCGCCGCCGGGGTACGGAAATGGTGGGTGCCGCCGCGGCATACCGCGAACCATTGGCCGTGATTGCGCTTCAGATCCAGCACCTCCATCAGGTAGTAGCCGCAGGGGGCGGTCAGGTAGCGGCCGCATTCGAAGCGGATGCGGTAGCGGCGCAGGCGCGGCTCGTCGAGCTGCATCGCGAGTCCGCTGCAGAAACCCGTCCAGTCGAACTGCCGGTGGGGCTCGCGGTAGTTGATGCCGATGCCGCCGCCGACGTTGATCTGGTCGATGTCGAGGTCATGCTGCTCACGCCAGTGCTCGACCTGGCGGAATAGATCGTCAAGAAGCCTGAGCTGGGCGTCGGCATCGAGCTGATGGGAGATCAGGTGAAAATGAAAGCCGCGCAGCACGATGCTTGGGTGGTCGGTGAGGAAGGCGAGGCAGGTCTCGAGCTCCTCGGGATCGATGCCGAAGGGTGTGGGCACACCGCCCATGGTCAAGGGTGTCGAGGGCAGGTTATCGGTGGCCAGGTTCATGCGCAGCAGTACCTGCTGGCGATGCCCGCCTCGTTCGAGCAATCGGGCCAGGCGCTTGAGTTCGGTCAGGCTTTCCACGTGAATGAGTTCGACGCCGAGCTCGAGGGCGAGCGAGAGCTCCGAGACCGTCTTGCCTGGACCACCGAACAGCAACGAGACCCCGGGGAAGCGTTCGTGGATCAATGCCAGCTCGCCGTCAGAGGCGACCTCGAAGCCGGCCACCCGGCCCTCGAGAGCATCGAGTATCGGCGTCTCGGCGTTGGCCTTGACGGCATAGAACATCTCACAGCGCTCCGGCAGAGTCGCCACCACATCGTCGATGTGGCGACGCAAGGCCGGCAAGTCATACAGGTAGGCGCACAGGGGATCGTCGCTTGCCGCCTGCAGGCGAGTGGCTTCCTGGGCCATTCGGTCGAGTCGCAATTCCATCGGAGGTTCCTGGGTCATTGGGCATCGAGGGGAGAGGCGAAGGGGCTGGACAGCGGCACGTACTCGGAGGCGCGGTCGGCGCGCTTGAGTACGCGATTGAGCAGATTGGTCTTGTTGGGCCAGGGTTCGCCTTCCAGCAGGCGCTCGATCAACTGTGCGGAAGAGACATTGCCGTGGCGCTGCTGGTAACGCGTCAGACACTGCTCGAGGCAGTGCCAAAGCCGCTGCTCGAGCCTCGCGTCGTGACGTGCCAGGAAGAACACTGCCTGGGCAATGTTGTTGATCAGCAGGCAGTAACAGATGCGCTTTTCTCCTAGCGCCTGGGGGTAGCGCACCGAGGCCCTGGCGCGTTCGGAGAGGCTCGTCAGTCGTTCATCGGGCCACTGTTCGGGCAGCAGCTTGGTGCCTTCCAGATCGCGGATATAAACGTGGCTAGGCAGGCCGTGGCGTAGCCCCACCACCACGTTTTGCAGATGGGGCTCGAACACCACCCCGAGCCGGCACAGGGCGAACAGCATCGGGGGGACCAGACGTTCGATGTAGGCCTCGAACCAGACCTGTGTCGCTGTCTCCCACGATAGGCCCCGATGTCGGGCCAGACGCATGACCTCATGCTCCACCGGCGAGTCCCCCGAGGGGGTGTCGGCAAACAGCGCCGCCGCCAGCAGGGGGGTCTCGTCTTCCGCCCAGTCGGGGGTCTGGCGCAGGATCAGGCCGAAGGCTTCCTGCAGCGCAATGCGCGCCTCTAGGGGATGATCGCGAAAGTCGACGGTGACGAAGCCGGGCTCGGCCATCAGCGTCAGCCGTGGGAAGACTTCGCTCAGAACGCGGGTCTCTTCGCTTAGCAGGCGACTCACGCCGACGGCACTCTCGAGTTCGTACCAGGCGTTCTTGCGCACGCAGTTGGTCAGGCGTACATGCAGCGAGCACTTGAGAAAACGGTCGCGGCCGGGCTGAAACAGGGTGCGCACCGAGGCGGTGGGGTGCCAGGGCTCACCGGCCGGCCCCAGATCGAGTAGACGACCGCTATCGAGGGCCTGACGCACCACTGTCAGGCCGAGGAGATGCTCTACCTGCCAGGGATGCACCGGCAGCGCCCGGTAGCCGGAGGGGAGGGGGATTGCCGGTAGCTGGCGCTCGAGTTGCGCATAGGCGCTCTCATCGAAGTGCGATGCCTGATGCAGATCGGGCTCCGCCACCGCGAAGTAGTGCAACGGGAAAGCCGCGCCGAGTTCCGGGGAGTAGCGCCGAATGGCCTCGAGCGCAATGCCTTCGCGGCTCTTGGGGGTGGGATGGAAGGCGTGGCCGAAGGTCAGCGACTGCTCCGAGCGCAGATAGGCGTGCTCGCCCTGGCCCCAGTCGTCGTCCCCGGCGGCGGGGATGAACTCTTCCATCAGCGCGGCACTGTTACCGATCTGAGTCAGCAGCTCGTCGTTGAAAGGCTGATCGAAGCGCAGCGCCAGCTCGTTCAGCAGCACTCGAGCCAGGTGCTGCCAGTCCAGCGCCTGCCAGGGCTTGCCGAAGGTGGCGCCGAAGGGTTCGGAACGGTAAGTGTGATTGAGGGTGACAGAGGGGCGCTCGACCGCAATCAATAGCTGCTGAGCGCTAAGTGGCAGGGAGACTTGCAGCACATGGCCGCCCTTCAGGCGTTGGTGCTGCTGGATCACCAGCGGCCAGGCGCGAGCGCCGAAGGGACTATCCCAAGTGAGCTCGCCGGCCGGCGCTGCCACCTCACGACAATAGGCGTTGAGCAGCGCCCAGCTCGAACGAGAGCTGGCTTGGTCGCGCAGTCCCTGAGCCTTGAACGCCTGGGGAAGGGTGTCGACGGAGGAGCCAAGGATCATGTTCGCTTCCTTTGCGAAAGGGAAAGGAGGGGGCGGATAAGACTTGCAGAAAGGCTCAGGCCTAGTGCGGCCAGCACCCAGGTCGAGGCCAGCAGGGGGCTTGCCAGGCCGAAGCGCGATACCAGGATGCCGGCACCAAGACCGGCGGCGACTCCTGCCCACTTGGCGGCGGCATCGAGGCGACCGAACAGTCGCCCGGCCCGCTGCCGGCTTGCACCACTCATCAGCCGGTGGAGCGCAATAAAGGCGGCGGTCATGGCGATGCCCATCGCCAGCCGCGCCAGCCACAGGCCGACCTGCCATGGCCAACCGTTGCCATCGAGGTCGTACTGCGCCCAGCAAGTGAGCGCCATGGCAACAAGGGCGAGCGTCAGGGTGCGCTGTGGACAATGGTGTCCCAGCGCCCTTCCCAGCGGTGCGGAAAGCGCCAAATACACCAGGTGAGGCAGGCTGAACAGGATGGCCAGCGTGGTTGTGGAAAGGCCAGGAAAGCGGACCTGGAAGTCGGCGATAAAATAGGGATAAGTGACGACGCAAGCAAAGGAGAAGCCGAACTGCAGCCACAACAAGAGCCCAGGCGATACCGTTGCGGTACCGCTCGGCGATGGCGCGGCGCGGGCACCGTCGCTCGATGGTTCAGGGGGGCGAGCCGGTCTGGGGGGCAGGAAGGTCGCCACCAGGACCGCCGCTGCCAGCGGCAGCAGCGCAAGCCAGGCGTACAGAGTCAACGGGGATATCATGCCGATCAGGGTGCCGAACAGAATCGGAGCGACTACCAGGGCGGCCCGGGCAGACGCCTGCATGGCAGTGAGAGCCCGGGTCAGATGCTCCCCGGCAAGTTCGCTGGCGAGCCAGGTATTGGAGGCGGCGAAAGTGCCACCGAGCAGTCCTTGCACGGCTAGCGCCAGGGCGAAGCCACCCACCGAGTCAGCTTGGCTCGCCAGCAAGAATCCCAGGGCCAGGCCGATCTGGGCGCGGATCAAAGAGCGCCGGGCGCCGAAGCGGTCGGCGAAGCGCCCCCACCAGGGCGCCGCCAACGCGGAAAACACCGTGGGTAGCACATACAGCCAGCCGACCAGGTGAAGCTGCGTGGTGGCGAACTCCTCACTCAACAGGATGGCGAAGAAAGGCGGCATGCCCAACGCCGCCAGGGACGCCACGAAATGGCACAGCATGACACTGCGGACACGACTCCGTTCCTCTCCGCTCATGGCGCCCCCCTGGGGTCGGCAACAGGGGGCTCATGCCCGGGGCTTACCTCGCAGGCTACCTCTTTCAGAAAGTTCGGCGCAGTCCTGCCGTAGAACTTGTTGATGTCCTGGGCCCCGGTACTCGCCTTACTGGCCAGGGTGCCCGCGGTCAGCAGATACTTGGCGTCGAGGAAGTCTTCCTCCAGTAGCGCCGTCAGCGGCGAGGCGTCATCGTCCGGCAGGTCGGCCAGGCTTTGGGCCATGGCCCGGCGCACCTCGCCGTATAGCTCGGTCCGCTCGCCATGACCGCGGGCGGCCAGATGCTCGATCAGCGGCGCGATGTTGAGTTGCAGGGTGATGGTGACGAACATCTGCTCGAGCGTCCGGGGCGTCTCGCACCAGATACGCGTATCTTCGAGGGCCTCCACCAGACGATACAGCGCCGGCCAGCGCTCTTGGAGCATTGCCCGATGCAGGCGGGGCGCATCGTTGTCCTTGAGCAACAGGCGCATCTCGCCGCTCTCGCGTAGCAACAGCATCGAGTTCTGCTGGTTGGACTCCAGCGCCACCCCGTAGCGGAGCCACAGAGGCAGATGGATATCGAAGGTAAGCCGCAGATAGGCCTCGAGGAAGGCACGGATATCGGCGCCGAAGAAGCGCTCGGCCAGGTCCTCGTAGACTACTGCACCCGTGGGGCAGGCCGCGACCAGCCCCGCCACCGAGACCAGGGTGGCGTCCTCGACCGCCGGCGGATAGCGGCGCAGGATGAAGCCGAGAAACGGCTGCCCCGCAATGTGGGCGCCCTGATGCTCATCGGTGAGCAGCAGGCGCCCGGCGAGTAGCGGTTCCTGCTCGGCGATGGCGCCGAGCAGACGCTGCACCCGATGGCCATCGCCAATGGTGCTGGGTTTGATGGTACGGATGTTGCGGCTGCCCAGGGTGCGGATGGTCAGCGGCAGCTTGAGGTGCGTGGTGGGTCGTTCGGTGAGCATCAGGCTGCGCACCGACAGGGTGGGCTGCACTTCGACCGCCGTCAGCGGTGCCTTGATCACACTATTGGTCAGGCCCGCTTCCTCTAGCATGGCGTCGAGTCCTGATGCCCACAGAAAAGGATGCACGGGCAGCAACCGGTAGTCCTCCGCCAGGCGGGTATCCAGTCCCACCGCTGCCATGCTCGGCCACCAGTCGGGTCGCGCTGTATTGCTCATATGCCAGAGTGCACGTGGCACCGCCAACCAGCACAGCATGAAGCGCGGCTGGCACTCGGGAGCGAAGTGTCTGAGCGCCACCTCATCGAAGCCCAGCTTGGCGCGAGCGGTGGGATAATAAGGATGGTCCTGAAACGCCGCCAGCCGGTCATAGTGGGCAAAGCGGGTCGACCAGTCGACGGAGAGAGAGAGGGCCATGTCCTGGGCCGCACAATGGGCAAAATAATCGCGTTGGGCTTCGCGGCAGACGAGCCACTGAGCCTCGGCCTGGCGGCACTCTTCGGCGAAGGCGGTGTAGTAGTCGCTCTCTTCTGGCACCAAGCCCTCGCCGAGCCAGGCAATAAGACTGGCCGCATCCTCGAACTCCCTCGTCTCACTGGCATCTGGCATTGCGCCGCGCTGTAAGCCCATCTGCGCATCGGCCACCAGCATGGGCCCATGGCGATAGCGCCAGCGCTGCATGAAGCGCGCCGGTGTCACCGGTAGCCACAGAGTCCCCGAGGCCAGCGTTGGGATTTCGAGCCACGGGCCTGGTGTGAAGGAGCCGCCAGCTCTGGAGGACAACGCCGGCGGCAGGGTAGCCAGCACCCTTGCCTGTTGCGTGATGCCTTGAACGTCTTCACGTAGCAGGGCGTCCACTACCCGCGCCAGTACGTAGCGACGGACCTCGTCGAGGCTAGTGTCAAGAGCATGCTCATGGCAATTGGCCTCGGTCGCCGTGCTCGCGTCGCGGGTCATGGCTGAACCTCCCAGGTCAGCGAAGACAGCGTCGTCGCTACGTGCTCCTTGAGATGATCGGTGCAGTCACCGGCGGCGCGCAGCACGCCGAGGTAATCCTTGTTGGAGTGGCTCAGGGTCAGCTGTTCGCCGGGCCGACGCAGCGGGTGGAAGTCGACGAAGCCATCTTCCCAACGTCGACGAAATGCTTCAGGCGCCTGTACCAGACGACCGGAGCGGGTGGCCCGAACGTACTCGATGCGTAATTCCTTCCTGGCAATATCGAGCCTGGGTAGTGCCTCGCCCAGGTGCAAACGCAAGATGGTCTGGAAAAGCTCGATGCCAAGGGTCTCATCGAGGAGGAACTCGCGGCCATCGCCGATGGTGCGGTAGTTGATCTCGATCAGTCGTGGCCCTGTCGGCGTCAACACGAACTCGCTGTGGCAGGAACCGAAGCCGATGCCGAAGCGGCGAATCTGCTCGATGATATCGTCGATCACTGGCTGCGCGAGATCGAGCCCCCAGTGCGCGGCCAGCTCGATGAAATGTGGTGGCGGCGAAAGCTCGACGCGAAAGCCACCGAGCAACTCACATCGATCGCCGTCCCCCAGGGTTTCCAGAGTGTAAAGTGGCCCTTCCAGGTATTCCTCGATCAGCAGCGCCTGACCGGGATGGCGTCGCCAAAGATCTTCGCAGCAAGAGATCAACGCCTCGCGAGTGTCGATCCGACTGACGTCAAGGCTCGCCACACCTTCTCGAGGCTTGACCACGCAGGGGAGGGGGCATTCGGGGGCTATCTCGTCGAGCCGTTCGGGGGTCGTCACCAGGCGGTGCCAACACGGCGACAGTGCCAGTTCGTCGAGACGCTGACGCATGGCCGCCTTGTTCTTGGCCGCGAAGCACACTCGCCAATCCTTGCCCGGCAATCCGAAAGCGTCCGCCACCAGGGCCGTGGCGGCCTGCAGATGGTCGCTATGGGAAAATACCGCCTGTGGTGTGATCCCGGCTTCCTGCAGCGTTTCGAGAATGGCGATGGGGTTGAACACATCGCAGCCGAGCACTGCCTCCGGGTAGGCGATAAGGCCTTCCTGAGCGAAATGCCGACGATGATCGCTGGGTAGGTCGGTGACGATCACCGGGGCAAGCTCTAGCTCACGTGCCGCGAGCAGAAAGCCCTCATTGAGAACCTCCGTGACCACGTGGGCGACGAAGACGATCGGGTGGGGCATGGCGTTGACTCCTTGTCACTCGCAGGAGGATGCGTCAGATCCGACAGGAAGCGGATTCTTTGACGGTTCAGCGAGAGGCCATGCTAGAACAGGTATCAAATGATAATCAATAGTATTCGCATTATCAAAGACGTGCTTGCTGTATTTATTAACCTGGCTGACGCTAATTCAAGGTCGTTTTTTCAACCCTGAGCTTGTTGAAAACGATCACCATGGCAGGGGAGGGCTTTTGGAAGGAGATATCGACTAATGCAGATCGGGCGAATGCTTGCTTATCCAAAACCGGTCGTCAAGAACGGCGAAACCGGTGGTAAAGAGATAAAGCCATCTATCTAATCAGAACGCTCGGCAAGCACCAGATACAAATGGAGCAAGCCTTGCGGCTTGCTCCATCTTTTCAGCGCTATTACAACATGTTGCGCAGCACGTAGTGCAGGATGCCGCCATGCTGGTAGTAGGCCATCTCGTTGGCGGTGTCGATGCGACACTTGGCGTCCAGGGTCTTTTCCCCCTTGTCGCTCTTGATCGTCACCTTGACACTGGCGCCCGGCTTGAGATCGTTGAGGCCTTCGATAGAGAAGGTCTCGTCACCGGTCAGACCCAGAGACTTGCGATCCTCGCCTTCCGGGAACTGGAGCGGTAGCACGCCCATGCCGATCAGATTGGAGCGATGGATACGCTCGTAGGATTCGGCGATGACCGCACGTACGCCAAGTAGCCGCGTACCCTTGGCCGCCCAATCCCGCGAGGAGCCCGTTCCGTACTCCTTGCCAGCAACTACCACGAGCGGCGTGTCATCTTCGGCGTACTTCATGGCCGCATCATAGATTGCCATCTGCTCACCGGAATCCACGTGGCGGGTATAACCGCCTTCCACGTCGTCAAGCATCTCGTTTCTGATGCGGACGTTGGCGAAGGTGCCACGCATCATGACTTCATGGTTACCGCGCCGGGAGCCGTAGGAGTTGAAATCGCTGATCTCGACGCCGTGCTCCTGCAGATAGCGTCCGGCGGGACTATCGGGTTTGATCGAGCCTGCCGGCGAGATGTGATCCGTGGTCACCGAGTCACCGAGCATGGCCAGCACCTTGGCATCCTTGATGTCTTCGATGGAGTCGGGCTCCTTGCCCATGCCTTCGAAGAACGGTGGATGCTGGATGTAGGTGGAATCCTTGGACCATTCGTAGACCTTGCTCTCCGGCACCTTGATAGAGCGCCACTGCTCGTCGCCGTCGAATACTTCGGCATATTCCTTGCGGAACATGTCGGTCTTGACCTGCTCCACCGCCTCGGCGATCTCCGCTTGAGAAGGCCAGATATCCTTCAGATAGACCTCTTCGCCGTCCTTGCCCTTGCCGATAGGCTCCTTGGATAGATCGAGACGCACGTTGCCTGCCAGAGCATAGGCTACGACCAAGGGCGGTGACGCCAGCCAGTTGGTCTTGACCAGCGGATGCACGCGGCCTTCGAAGTTACGGTTGCCGGAAAGCACCGATGCCACGGTCAAATCGCCATCGTTGACCGCTTTCTCGACCGCCTCCGGCAATGGGCCGGAGTTGCCGATGCAGGTAGTACAGCCATAGCCGACCAGATTGAAGCCCAGCTCGTTCAAATCCTCCTGCACGCCGCCGGCGGCGAGGTACTCGGTAACCACCTTGGAGCCAGGGGCCAGTGAGGTCTTGACCCAGGGCTTGGTGGTCAGACCCTTTTCTACTGCCTTGCGTGCCAGCAGACCGGCAGCCAGCATCACGCTTGGGTTTGACGTATTGGTACAGGAAGTGATGGCAGCGATGACCACGGCACCGGCGTTGAGCTTGAACTCTTCGCCGTCGATCTTGCAAAGCTGGCTATCGCTACCTTCGTAGCTGCTGTGATCGTAATCGGTGACAGATTCCGATGCCGGCTGTCCGCCACCTTCCGCCTGCCATTTGTCCTGTTCTTCCTGGGACACGTCCGGCGCATCGCTTTTCATCAGCTTTTCGAAGGTCGCTTTCATATCGGAAAGCGCGACCCGATCCTGAGGGCGCTTGGGACCCGCAAGGCTGGCTTCGACATCGCCCATGTCAAGCGAGAGGGTGTCGGTGTAGATGGGCTCATGCCCTGGCTCGCGCCACAAGCCCTGCTCTTTGGCATAAGCTTCGACCAAGGCTATCTGATCGTCCTCGCGGCCGGTCAGACGCATGTAGTTCAAGGTCTGGTCGTCTACCGGGAAGAAACCACAGGTAGCACCGTACTCTGGGGCCATGTTGGCAATGGTGGCTCGGTCCGCCACGGGCATGTCCTTGAGACCGTCGCCGTAGAATTCGACGAACTTGCCGACCACGCCTTTCTTGCGCAGCATTTCGGTCACGGTCAACACCAGATCCGTGGCGGTGATGCCTTCCTTGAGTTTACCGGTGATCTTGAAGCCGATGACCTCGGGAATCACCATGGAGACCGGCTGGCCCAGCATGGCCGCTTCGGCTTCGATACCGCCCACGCCCCAGCCGAGAATGCCCAGGCCGTTGATCATGGTGGTGTGAGAATCGGTACCCACCAAGGTGTCAGGATAGGCGAAGGTCTTGCCGTCCTGCTCCTTGGTCCAGACCGTTCTGCCTAGATACTCCAGATTGACCTGGTGGCAGATGCCCGTGCCTGGCGGAACCACGCGGAAATTGTCGAAGGCCTGCTGACCCCAGCGCAGAAATTCATAGCGCTCGTGGTTACGCTCCATCTCGATGGCAACGTTGTCCTTGAACGCTGAGGGGTCACCGAAGTGATCGACCATTACCGAGTGGTCGATGACCAGATCCACCGGGGAAAGCGGGTTGATGCGGGCCGGATCGTCACCCAAGCGCTCCACGGCGTCGCGCATGGACGCCAGGTCGACGACACCGGGTACGCCGGTAAAATCCTGCATCAGAACCCGGGCAGGGCGATAGCCGATCTCGCGAGTGGAGCGCGCATCTTTCTGCCAGTCGACCAGGGCCTGCATATCATCACTGGACACGCTCTCGTCATCGGCGTAGCGCAGCTGGTTTTCGAGCAGCACCTTGAGCGTGAAAGGCAGCCGCTTGATATCGCCGAACGCTTCGGCGGCCTTGGGCAAGCTGTAATAGTGGTAGGTGGAACCTGAGGCTTCGAGAGTGCTCAAGGTATCCGGTGTCTTGTCCGTGCTCATGGAACTCCTCCTTTGCTGTCCTCGATAGTCGTGTCGCCTACTGGCGCTAGGATGCCGCTGGCAGATCGACTTGCGAGAATGCGGGTCACTTACTAATCCGAATCTTAAACGTCCGGTGCTTACTTGGCAGCTTAGCAGCATACTCTGCTAAAGAGGCCATTTGCTGCTCCCTACGACTTTTTTACATGGGCATGATAGAGGGGGATTTCAAGCACCTGCCAGTGGCGCGAGGATGTAATGCCCGCGATGAAATAAGTCAGTAGTGGCATGGGCACCCTCATCGAACCTGATGAAAACGCCTGAACCGTTTGTAACTGTGCCACTTGAAAATGCACTAGACAGACACCACATTCAGAAGTTGAACGGAAGGCTGCGAGCGCTGGAACGCTTGTATTACCGCCACTCCGATAGGTTGCTGCTATGTGGACTATTGGGGGAATCAAATTGGCAAATGTCAGTAGAGCCCCTAGTCTCGTCACCGAATTCGTTTGAAATGATCGTTTTGATCAAAAGGAGATATTCATGAGTGTATTGGTTGGACGTCAGGCTCCGGATTTCGAAGCCGCTGCTGTTCTAGGCAACGGTGACATCGTCGAAAATTTCAAGCTGTCCGATAGCAATGGCAAGCTGCGCGTGCTGTTCTTCTGGCCGCTGGACTTCACCTTCGTGTGCCCTTCGGAAATTATCGCCCATGACAACCGTCTGGCACAGTTCAAGGAGCTTGGGGTCGAAGTCATCGGTGCGTCCATCGATTCTCAGTTTTCTCACTATGCATGGCGCAAGACCTCTCCAGACGCGGGCGGTATCGGTGAAGTCGGCTTCCCGATCGTCGCCGACGTCAAGCACGAGATCGTTCAGGCCTATGGCATCGAGCATCCTGAGGCCGGTGTGGCGCTGCGCGCGTCTTTCCTGATCGACGAAGACGGTGTCGTTCAACACCAGACCGTCAACAACCTGCCCCTGGGCCGCAACGTCGATGAGATGCTGCGCATGGTCAAGGCGCTGCAGCACCACCAGAAGCACGGTGAAGTCTGCCCCGCAGGCTGGGACGAAGGCCAGGAAGGCATGAAGGATAACGCGGAAGGTGTCGCCAAATATCTGGGCACCCACTCCACGCAGCTATAAGCGTTCTTGCGTATCGGGGCGGCCTCAGGGTCGCCCTTTTTTCGTTAGACTTTGCCCGAAAAATACCTGCGCTCGTCTATACGGCGTTAAAAATTGGCTCAAAATACTCATTTACACCACGTAAACTCCGTTCTTTCGCCAATTTTTGCCTTATCTATACGTCGCTCGCTGACTTTTCAGCCGAAGCCTAGCGCAGTGTTCTGGATGACTTGAGGCATGGGCTTGTTGCATCAGGCGAACCCAGCCCTCAATTTAGTCCTGACAATCACATGCAAACGCCGCCGTTATGACGTTTGATGAGAAGCAAGAGGTCTTTACATGAGCGAGACGCGTCACGAACGTTTGATCATTCTGGGCTCCGGGCCCGCCGGTTATAGTGCCGCGGTCTATGCGGCGCGGGCCAACTTGAAGCCTCTGCTGATTACCGGTATTCAGGCCGGCGGACAGCTGACCACCACTACCGATGTGGACAACTGGCCCGGCGACGATGAAGGAGTTCAAGGGCCTGAACTCATGGAGCGTATGCGCCGGCATGCAGAGCGATTCAATACCGAGGTATTGTTCGATCATATCCATGAGGTCGAGCTGCGTAAGCCACCTTTCACGCTCAAGGGCGACAACGCCAACTACACCTGTGATGCCTTGATCATCGCTACCGGCGCCACTGCCCGCTATCTGGGCCTGCCTTCGGAACAACAATTCATGGGTCAAGGTGTGTCCGCCTGCGCCACCTGCGATGGCTTCTTCTATCGCAATCAGGAGGTCGTGGTCATCGGCGGCGGCAATACTGCTGTGGAAGAAGCGCTGTATCTGTCCAACATCGCCGCCAAGGTCACCCTGGTGCATCGTCGCGATAGCCTGCGCGGCGAAAAGATTCTCCAGGACAAGTTGTTCGAGAAAGTCGCTGAGGGCAATATTCATGTCGAGTGGAATCATACCCTCGACGAAGTGCTGGGGGACGGTTCCGGGGTCACCGGTGTGCGCCTCAAATCCACGCTGGAGGGCAGCCTCAAGGAATTATCGGTCCCTGGGGTGTTCATCGCCATCGGTCATACACCGAATACCGGCATCTTCGAAGGGCAGTTGGATATGGCGAACGGCTATATCAAGGTCAAGTCCGGGCTGGAAGGCAACGCCACCGCCACTAGCGTGCCCGGGGTCTTCGCTGCCGGTGATGTCATGGATCACGTTTATCGGCAGGCGATCACTTCCGCGGGTAGCGGTTGCATGGCGGCCCTGGACGTGGAGCGCTATCTCGACGGCATCGACTGAAGGGAGCGGGTAACCATTACCCAGCGTACGGCATGATCATCTTTCAATAATGGGGCGGCTTTTCGTGTTGTTCTGAATAGTCGCTTTCTTCCGGATCCATACTTTTCAGCCACTGATGTTGATCGCGCAAATGTGCTTGCATCAGATCGCTGAGCCGCTCCAGTTGTGCGAGTCGTTGCTCTTGCGCTGACACTGCCTGGTCGAGAGTATCCAGCCAGTATTCCTGATGGGTTATCCGGCTCTCCAGTGCTTCAAAACGCCGTTCCAGGCGGGCAAGCGTAGTTTCGTCTGTCATGCTAGAATCCTTGCGCTGTGGGACGCCGGTCATCGCGTCACCTTTGCATCTTTGCCCCATATGCGCACTCTGGTGCGAACCGGGGCGGTCTTTGTCCATCATAAAAAGAGAATCTGAGGTCCATGAATCGTAAGGTTGTAATTCGTTGTAGTCTTGTCAGTCTTCTACTTGCTGCTGTCACTCCTCTGCTGATTGCCTTGTTCATCTTGTTGTTCGACGCCCCCGTTGCCGATGCGCTGATGGAGGTGCTGGCATCGAGCGGCATGACACTGATTTACATAGCGGCCGCATTGGCAATATTCATCGCCTTGTTGATCGCAACGCTCCTCATGCATGCGTTGACTCCCAAGCTGGTCAATCTAGCGGACGTCGAGAATGACGATCGCGAGATTGGCGAGGTCAAGTGGTTCAACGTCAACAAGGGGTATGGCTTCATTACGCGTGAAGACGGCGGCGATGTCTTCGTGCATTTTCGCGCCATTCGCGGCAAGGGGCATCGTACTCTGGCCGAGGGGCAGAAAGTGCGCTATCACGTGGTGCAAAACGAACGCGGGTTGCAGGCCGACGACGTCACCGTCATTACCTGACCTGAAAATTGTCGATGCTCGATCACAGCGCTCCGTCTCCCGGCGGAGCGTTGTCGTCTCTGGCTATCGCCCCGAATCCGGCCAGTGAATGGCGCCTTCGTTGCCGTCGGAACAAACCTGCAAGAAGCGGTCGGGTTCGTCGCCGGGCTGCCAGCCGCCCAGAGAGCAGCGTACTTCGCAGCCTAGCCTCTCGACCGCTTCCCGGGCGCAGTCCACATCCCGCGGCCAAGGCGTTGCGGCACTATCGAACCAGAGGCTTGCATAGCCGTCTGCGGCATTTTCGATCAGCAGCACAGGAATGCTTTCCCCGTTCTGATGACCTTGAGTACGCCATTTACGTTTTCCGGCCGGCGCAAGGGGAGGCGCATTTAGCCGATCACCCAGCCAGGCATCGAGGCGCTTGATATCCGCCTGGGCCAGATAAATTTCGATATCGGGGTAACGCTCCATTATGGACCTCAGATGAGCAGGCGCTGGATGATCGCTTCATAGACCCGGCTTAGGGTGTCCAGGTCGGCGGCACGTACGCGTTCGTTGATTTTATGAATGGTCGCGTTGAGCGGCCCAAGCTCGACTATCTGACAGCCGAGCGTCGCGATGAAGCGCCCATCCGAGGTGCCACCGGAGGTCGAAAGCGCAGGTCTTGATCCGAGGATCTCCTCGACGCCGCCAATGGTCGCTTCGGTCAAGGCGCCTTCCTGGGTGAGAAAAGGCTCGCCGTTGAGAGTCCAGTCAAGGCGGTAATCGAGGCCATGGGCCTCAAGAATCGATTCGGCGCGTTCCCGTAGCTCTTGATCAGTGACCTCGGTGGAGTAGCGAAAATTGAAGATCACTTCCAGTTCCCCGGGAATGACGTTGGTGGCGCCAGTGCCAGAGCGAATGTTGGATATCTGGAAACTGGTAGCGGGAAAGAAGTCATTTCCGCTATCCCAATGCTCATTGCACAGCGCATCCAGGGCGGGGGCGGCTTCATGAATGGGATTGCGCGCCAGATGTGGATAGGCGACATGGCCTTGAATGCCATGCACATGCAGCACACCGCCCAGGGAGCCGCGGCGGCCATTTTTAATGACATCCCCCAGCCGCTCGCTGGAGGAGGGTTCGCCAACGATGCAGTAATCCAGACGCTCATGAGCCTCGCGCAGATGCTCGACCACCGCCCGGGTGCCATCCTGGGCGGGGCCTTCTTCGTCGGAGGTAATCAGAAAGGCGATTTTGCCCGGGTGATCCGGATGCGCGGTCATGAATCGCTCCACCGCGGTGACCATGGCCGCAAGGCTGCCCTTCATGTCCGCCGCCCCTCGACCGCAAAGCATGCCTTCGTCATCGATGCAGGGCTCGAAAGGGGGATATTGCCACTGACTTTCGGGGCCGCTGGGCACTACGTCCGTGTGACCAGCAAACGCCAGTACCGGCCCATGATGGCCATGTACCGCCCAGACGTTATCGACATCCCCAAAGGGTAGGCGCTCGATACGAAACCCGAGGTGTGTCAGGCGTTCGATCATCACGGCCTGACAGCCCGCATCGTCCGGCGTGACCGACGGGCGGCGCATCAACTCGATGGCAAGGTCGAGAGTGGGTGAGAGGGCGGTGGCGGTCAGGGCAGTTTCCGATGAGGGCATGTAGTGTCCTGAAAAGAAATGAAGCGACGCCCGCAAGGCGGGCGCCATTGATCAATTGTGTGCGTGCAGCGCCTCATTCAAGGCAATGGCGCTCTTGTTGGTCAGACACTCGATGCGACCGCTGACCGAGTTGCGGCGCAGCAACATGTCGTCCTGGTTCGCCAGTTCGCGAGCACTGACGGTCTTTACCTCCTGACCTTTCTCGTCGAGCACGGCGATCTTGGCACCGGAGGTAATATAAAGCCCTGCCTCGACGGTGCAGCGATCCCCCAGGGGAATACCGATACCGGCATTAGCACCGATCAGGCAGCCTTCGCCGACCTTGATGACGATATTGCCGCCCCCGGAAAGGGTGCCCATGGTGGAGCAGCCGCCGCCCAGATCAGATCCCTTGCCCACTACCACGCCGGCAGAAATACGGCCTTCTACCATCCCAGGCCCTTCGGCGCCGGCATTGAAGTTGACGAAGCCTTCATGCATGACCGTGGTGCCTTCACCCAGGTAAGCGCCAAGACGCACCCGGGCGGTATCCGCGATGCGCACGCCGGCGGGCACCACGTAGTCGGTCATCTTGGGGAACTTGTCGACGCAGTCAACGGAGAGCGGACGGCCCTCCATCCGGGCCCTGAGGCGACGTGACGGCAGCTCCTCGATGTCGATGGGGCCTTCGTTGGTCCAGGCGATGTTGCGCAGCACGCCGAACATGCCGCTGAGATCGACGCCATGAGGCTTGACCAGACGATGTGAAAGCAGATGCAGCTTGAGGTATACCTCCGGCACGCTTTCCGGCGCCTGATCGGATTCGAGGAAAACGGCGACCAGCGGGCGCTGACTGGCGGAAAGTGCCTCGACCAGCTCTGTCTGCTCGGCATTTCCCGCTGCCTCGAGTGCCTGGGCAAGCGCCGCGCAATGCTCCGGTAGAAAGCTGACCACGGCATTGCCGCCTGGGGCGTCCAGCGCCTTGCGAGCGGCGGCGACCAACGCGTCTTCCGGCTCGAGCAGCGGCGCCGGGTAGTAGACGTCCAGCCAGTCCCCTTGGGTGTTCTGGCTACCGATTCCGAGAGCGAAGCTCAACATAAAGATCTCCTGAATGAAAAAATCGAATCAGTGGGGCAGGTCAGCATACTCATCGTGCTTGAAGCCGACGATCACTCGGTCGCCGGTATCGAGCAGCGGGCGCTTGAGCAAGGTCGGGTTCGCCAGCATCAAGGAGCGCGCGCCCTCGGCATCATTCTTGGCGGACTGCTGATCGGCTGCATCGAGGGAGCGCCAGGTGGTGCTGCGGGTGTTCAGTAACGTTGCCAAGCCGACTCGGTCGACAAGGTGCTCAAGTAGGGTCTCGTCCAGCCCTTGTTCACGTAGATCGTGATAGCGGTAGGGTGTGTCCTGGGTATCAAGTGCCTTGCGTGCCTTGCGGCAGGTATCACAGGTCTTGATCCCGTAAAGCGTGATCATTCGAGGAGCCTCTTCGGAGAAGTGTGCAGTGGTATTGTTCGATGAAACGCCAAAAGCCGCACGAGATTTTCTAAGGCACTCGATTATAGGGAAGCGACGAAGGCGCCACAAATAAGGCAACCGAGGCTGGCGGCTGATTCAAACATCCAGCATTTCACATAGACGTTCGCGCAGACGGGCCTGATGAGCCTGATCCGTGAGCGGCGCACCAGTGCGATCGGTAATGAAGAATACATCCTCCACTCGCTCGCCCAGGGTGACGATCTTGGCTGCGGAAAGGGCGATTTCCTGCTCCATGAAGATACGGCCGACCCGGGCCAGAAGCCCCGGCCGATCCGGGGCGATAAGCTCGAGAACGGTGCGCTCGTTGGCTGGGTCCTGCTCGATCAGCACCCGGGTCGGTACTCGGAAATGCTTGAGCTGACGCGGTGTATGGCGGCTGACGATCTGGGGGTAGTCATCCGGGTCGTCGAGTTCCTCCACTAGGTGGCGTCGAATGTCTTCGAGTCTGGCAGCATCGCGGATCGGCTCGTCCTGATCGTCGAGTACGATGAAGGTATTGAGCGTCCAGTCGTTGCTTGAAGTGGCGATACGCGCATCGTGGATCGATAGATCCAGTTGATCAATGGCTGCAGCGCTGGCGGCGAACAGGTCGTTCACGGAACGAGTGTGGATGAAGACCTTGGTGCCGCCCTCACTCGAATCCTCCGCGGGCGCGCTGATCATGATCAAAGGCAGCGGGGAATCGCCATGCTCGAGGATGCCCTGGGTCTGCCAGACGATTTCGCTTGCCTGGTACTGCAAGAAGTAGTCATCCCCGAGGGTGTTCCACAAGCGCTCGATGCGCGCCACGTCGCTGCCAAGGGTGCGCAGCAGCGCCAGCGCCTCGGTACGGGTTTCGGCTATCCAATCATCGCGGTCGATGGGGTTTTCAAGCCCCCGGCGCAGTGCGCGCTTGGTCTCTCCATACAGCTGACGCAGGAGCGAAGCACGCCAACCGTTCCACAAGGTAGGGTTGGTCGCATTTATATCCGCCACCGTGAGCACATAAAGATAGTCGAGACGCATTTCATTGCTTACCTGCTCGGCAAATTCACGGATCACGTCCGGGTCGCTGATGTCTCGCTTTTGAGCGGTCATCGACATCAGCAGGTGTTGCTCGATTAGCCAGACGACCAGGCGGGTGTCCCGCGTCGACAGGCCATGACGCTCGCAGAATTCCTTGGCATCCTGGGCGCCGAGCAGGGAGTGGTTGCCGCCGCGCCCCTTGCCGATATCGTGATACAGCCCCGCGATCCACAGAAGTTCCAGCTTGGGTAGCTGCTGGATCAGCGCGGCGGCGATCGGAAATGCCTCCCGGCTGTCGGGATCACGAAAATGCTGCACGAACTTCAACAGGCGCAGAGTGTGGGCGTCCACCGTATAGATGTGAAACAAGTCGTGCTGCATCAACCCCACCGCCTGACCGAACTCCGGCAGGTACTTGCCGAGTACGCCGTAGCGATTCATGCGCCTTAGCTGACGCGACACGTTACCGCCACTGCGCAGCAGTTCCATGAACAGGCTTTGATGCCGAACATCGTCTCGGAAGGTGTCGTCGATCTGGTGGCGATGATCGCGAATCAGGCGAATGGTCTGGGCGCGCACGCCTTCGATGCCAGGATGCTGGGCCATCAGCAGGAAGAGTTCGAGCAGGGCGGCGGGGCGCCGATAAAAGACCTGGTCGTCCCGGGCCTGGATATAGCCCCCTTTTATAACAAAGCGCGCATTGAGCGGTTCGGTTTCGAGTGTTTCATCGGCCCGTAGAATGACCTCGTCGAAATGCTGCAACAGCATGTCATTGAGCCCCGCCAGTGCCGTGACATGACGATAATAGCGCTTCATGAACTGCTCTACCGCCAGGCGCTCCGGGGTGTCCTGGAAGCCGAACAGCTTGGCGATGGCACGCTGATGGTCGAACAGTAAGCGATCCTCGGCGCGGCCGGTGAGCATGTGCAGGGCATAACGCACCTGCCATAGGAAGGCCTGCCCCTGGCTGAGAATGCGCAGCTCCGAGTCGTGCATGAACCCCTGGGCCACTACGTCCTCGTAGCGTGGCAGGCAAAAATGCCGTTTGGCGACCCAGCCGATCATCTGGATATCGCGCAAGCCCCCCGGGGAGCTCTTGATATTGGGTTCTAGCTGGTACTCGGAATTGTTATGACGGCGATGCCGTGCTATCTGCTCCTGCCATTTGGCCTCGAAAAAACGATGAGAGGGCCACATGTTGCGGGAAGACAGCTGCTCGCGCATGTTCTCGCGCAGCCGATCCCGGCCAGCCAGGGTGCGCGTCTCGATCAGGTTGGTAATGACCGTGACGTCCGCTTCCGCCTCGCGTCGACAGTCCGCCAGGGAGCGCACGCTGTGACCGATCTCGAGTCCGATATCCCATAGAAAGGTAATGAACGCGCTCAAAGGCTCCCGGTAGGGCACGTCGTCTTCCCGCTCCAGCAGCACCATGAGATCGATATCCGAGTGCGGGTGCAGTTCGCCCCGCCCGTAGCCGCCCACAGCGAGCAGTGCGATACCGTCGTCTGGCCAGGCATGGCGCGACCAGGCAAGGGTGAGTAAGCGATCGAGACACCAGGCGCGGCCATGCACCAGATCCCGGATGTCGGCGCCGTCGTGAAACCGTGCATCGAGCCTGCGCTGAATGAGATTCAGGGCCTGCTTGAACAGCACTACCGGCGAGGAGCCTGTCGCAAGTTCCCGGCGTAAGTCGTCGGTATCGAAGAGCGTCTCGTCCGGCTCGAAGCGGTAGTGGTGAAGGAGCATGTCAGTTCGCAAGAAAGCTCAGATCTTCTTCGCCCCGGGGCGTCAGTATTTCGACACCGGTGGCAGTAACCAGCAGAGTGTGTTCCCACTGGGCGGAAAGGCTCTTGTCCCGGGTCACCGCGGTCCAGCCATCCCGCAGCACCTTGGTGCGATAGCCACCGGCATTGATCATCGGTTCGATGGTGAAGCACATGCCTTCGGCCAGGGCGATATCCGCCTCCGGAGCGTAGCCATCATAGTGCAGCACCTGAGGCTCTTCGTGAAACACGGCGCCGAGGCCGTGCCCGCAGAAGTCACGCACCACGGAGTAACCATTGGCTTCCGCATGCCGCTGAATTGGCTTGGCAAGATCGGAAAGACGCGCCCCGGGGCGTACTTCGGCGATGCTCCTGTAAAGGCACTCCTGAGTGATACGGCATAGCCGTTCGCCTTGGGTATTTTCGCCGATGATGAACATCTTGCTGGTATCGCCGTGATAGCCATCCGCGGTCTTGACGGTGATATCGATGTTCATGATATCGCCGCTCTTCAGCTTCTTGGCTTCGTCGGGAATGCCATGGCACACCACATGATTGATCGAGGTGCAGGTCGCCTTGGGAAAGCCGTGATAGTTGAGCGGGGCCGGCGTCGATCCCAGCTCATTGACGATGTACTCATGGCACAGACGATCCAGCTCGCCGGTGCTGACGCCGAGCTGGACATGGGGCGTGATCATCTCGAGAACGGAGGCTGCCTGACGACCGGCCTCACGCATTTTATCGATCTCGGAGGGCGTTTTGATAGGAATGTTCATGGGGTCTCGATTCGGGAAATGGCGAGCCGGTCAGACACGATTGACTGATGGTCAAAAGGCGACAACGGCTTCATCTTGGCACCATTATATGGTATAAAGCCGCGCGCTTTCCTGCAATCCAATGCATCTGCGTTCGCAGTTGTAGAGCCGATTGGGGCAAGCGTCAATGAGCTTAAATGCCTTAAAAACACACATGCACCGTCACATGGTCCCGGGTGCTGCGTAGTCGCTATCGTTGCATTTCATTGCAGCAGTCCACGATGCGCGGTCGGATCCATGGGGTGCGTGGAGGCCTAACCCGTCATATCAGGAGTCACCCATGGCACAAGTCAGCATGCGCGATCTGCTCAAGGCAGGCGCCCACTTCGGTCACCAGACCAAGTACTGGAATCCGAAGATGAGCAAGTACATCTTCGGTGCCCGCAACAAGATTCACATCATCAACCTCGAGCACACCCTACCCGCCCTCAATGAAGCGGTGTCTGTGGTCGAGAAGATGGCGGCTTCCAACAACAAGATCATGTTCGTCGGCACCAAGCGCGCCGCCAGCAAGGTCATCAAGGAAGAAGCCAATCGGGTCGGTCAGCCCTTCGTCAATCATCGTTGGTTGGGCGGTATGTTGACCAACTACAAGACCATTCGGCAGTCGATCAAGCGTCTGCGCGAACTCGAGACCATGCGCGAAGACGGTACTTTCGAGAAGCTGACCAAGAAAGAAGTCCTGATGGCGACTCGGGAGCAGGACAAGCTCGAGCGCTCCATCGGCGGCATCAAGAACATGGGCGGCTTGCCGGATGCGCTGTTCGTGATCGACGTCGACCACGAGCGTATTGCCATCAATGAAGCCAACAAGCTGGGCATCCCCGTCATCGGTACGGTGGATACCAACTCCGACCCGGACGGCGTCGATTACGTCATTCCCGGTAACGATGACTCCATTCGCGCGATCCAGATCTATGTCAAGGCCATCGCCGATGCCTGCGCCAAGTCGAAAGAAGGCCGCCCCGACGAATTCGTCGAAGTGGCCGAGAACGACGACGCCGTCGCCGAGTAACGCAGCCTGCCGGTCCGGCGTTTACCCTGCCGGACCGGGGTTGCGATCGATCAGCAGGTGATGGGGAAGCGTCTTCTCATCGCGCATGTCGAATGCCAGTGCATGACTGCATTCGACTATCCGATATCGAAATATTCAGAGGTTAATTACCATGGCAGCTATCAGTGCATCTATGGTCAAGGAACTGCGTGAGCGTACCGGTCTTGGCATGATGGAGTGCAAGAAGGCCCTCACGGAAGCCGATGGTGACATCGAAAGAGCCATCGAGGATCTGCGCAAGAACTCCGGTCTCAAGGCCGCCAAGAAAGCCGGTCGCACCGCCGCCGAAGGCGCTGTCGTGACCCGCGTGGCCGAGGACGGCAGTTTTGGGGTGATGGTAGAGATCAACTCCGAGACGGATTTCGTCGCACGAGATGACAACTTCAAGGACTTCGCCGAGAAAGTGCTGGCCAAGACTTTCGAAACCAAGTCTGACGATGTTGCCGCCATCATGGATGGCGAGATGGAAGAAACTCGCCAGCGGCTGGTGCAGAAGATCGGCGAGAATATCTCCGTGCGTCGCGCCACGGTTGCCAATGCCCCGGCAGACGGCGTGGTGGGTGAGTATGTTCACGGCGGGCGTATCGGCGTGCTGACCCTGCTCAAGGGTGGCAATGCCGAGGCGGCCAAGGACGTTGCCATGCACGTGGCCGCCATCAACCCTGCGGTAGCACGTCCGGAGCAGATGCCTCAGGAACAGCTCGACAAGGAAAAGAGCATTATCCTGGCTCAGCCGGACATGGCCGGCAAGCCCGAGCAGATCGCTGAGAAAATGGTTCAGGGGCGCCTCAAGAAGTACTTGGCCGAGAACAGTTTGACTGAGCAACCCTTCGTCAAGGACCCGAACACCACCGTGGCGGAGTACGCTAAGGCCAACGGTGGTGAGGTCGTCGATTTCATCCGCTTCGAAGTGGGTGAAGGTATCGAGAAGGAAGACGTCGACTTTGCCAAGGAAGTCATGGAACAGGCCCGTCGCAGCTGAGTCCTGATAGCCAGTTGTTAGGATGGCGTGCGCACGAGCGCACGCCATTCTGTATTCGGCAGCCAAGTCGTCACTACATCACACCAGTTCGCTGTCTTCAGGAGACTCAATATGTCTGCCACTGCCTCGCGTAATGCAAAGTCGAAGTACAAGCGGATCTTGCTCAAGCTCTCGGGTGAAGCATTGACCGGTGATGCCGAGTTCGGTATCGATCCCAAGGTGCTGGATCGCATGGCGCTGGAGATCGGGCAGCTGGTCGGCATCGGGGTTCAGATCGGTATCGTGATCGGTGGCGGCAACCTGTTTCGCGGCGCGGCGCTTCATGCTGCGGGTATGGAGCGAGTGACCGGCGATCATATGGGTATGCTGGCAACGGTGATGAACGCCCTGGCTATGCGTGATGCCCTCGAGCGCTCGAATATCCGCTCCCGGGTCATGTCCGCCATTCCCATGAGTGGCGTGGTCGAGCATTATGATCGGCGTACCGGTATTCGCTATCTCACTTCCGGTGATGTAGTCATCTTTTCCGCCGGTACCGGGAATCCGTTCTTTACTACCGATTCCGCGGCCTGTCTACGCGGTATCGAGATTGATGCGGATGTAGTGATCAAGGCCACCAAGGTCGATGGCGTCTATGATCGGGATCCGGTCAAGTATCCGGAGGCGGTGAAATACGAGCGTCTGGGTTACGACGAGGTCCTCGATCAGAAGCTGGGAGTGATGGATTTGACCGCCATCTGCCTGGTACGGGACCATGACATGCCGGTTCGCGTGTTCGACATGACCAAGCCTGGTGCCTTACTGAATCTCGTAGTGGGTGGCAAGGAAGGTACGCTGATAGATAAAGGGTGACATCGTGATCAATGACATCAAGAAAGACGCTGAAAAGCGTATGCAGAAGAGCCTGGAATCGTTACAGGCCAATCTCCACAAGATTCGTACCGGGCGCGCGCATCCCAGTATTCTGGATGCAGTGACCGTAGAATATTACGGCTCGCAGATGCCGCTCAACCAGGTGGCGAGCGTCAACGTCGAAGATGGCCGCACCCTGGCTGTAACTCCTTGGGAAAGGCCCATGGTACCCAAGATCGAGAAGGCGATCATGACCTCCGATCTGGGGCTCAACCCGACGACGGCGGGTAACGTGATTCGGGTGCCGATGCCGGCGCTGACCGAGGAAACCCGCAAGAACTATATCAAGCAGGCGCGGGCCGAGGCTGAGAACGGACGGGTTGCCGTACGCAACGTGCGTCGCGATGCCAATGGCGACATCAAGGCGCTGCTCAAGGAAAAGGAAATTTCCGAGGACGACGAACATCGTGCCGAGGATGCCATTCAGAAGCTGACCGACAAGTACGTTGCCGAGATCGACAAGCTTCTGGAATCCAAGGAACATGACCTGATGCAGGTCTGAGCGGTGGCGAACGGCTGATTCGTCGTTCGTGTTCATTTCTCCGTGCGAGCTATCATGACGTCACCGCAATCTCCCCAAGTGCCGAATCATGTCGCCATTATCATGGATGGCAATAACCGCTGGGCTCAGTCCCGGGGGTTGTCCGGTATACGTGGCCATCGTGCCGGCGTCGAGCCGGTGCGTGCCGTCATCCGTCGTGCCGCGCAACGTGGCGTGAAAGTATTGACCCTGTTTGCCTTTTCCAGTGAAAACTGGAAGCGCCCTGCAGTCGAGGTCAATGCACTGATGGAACTATTCCTGATGGTGCTCAAGCGTGAAGTCAAGAAGCTTCACGACAACGATATCCGTCTAACCATTATTGGTGAGCGCGACGAATTTTCCCGATCGATTCAACAATATGTCGAGCGCGCCGAGGCACTGACCCAGCATAACCAGGGCTTGCATCTAATCGTTGCTGCCAACTACGGCGGCCGTTGGGATGTGGCAAGCGCTGCCAGGCGCTTGGCTCAACGGGTCGAGAATGGCGAGTTGAGCGCTACGGATATCGACGAACAGCGGCTTGATGCCGAAATTGCTTCCGGTGGTGCGCCAGCGGTGGATCTGTGCATTCGTACCAGTGGCGAACAGCGTCTCTCCAATTTCCTGCTGTGGCAGCTAGCCTACTCCGAACTTCATTTCTCGCCATTGATGTGGCCGGATTTCGGCGCCGATGCCTTCGACGAAGCAGTGGATGATTTCCTACGTCGCCAGCGACGCTTCGGTATGACTCAAGAGCAGATAGAGGCCCAAGGTGCTTAGACAACGTGTGTTAACGGCGCTGGTACTCATTCCTTTGGCGCTACTAGGATTGTTCGGCCTCAGTGGTGTCGGATTTGCCCTGTTCACTGCAGTCGTGGTGCTGTTGGCCGCCTGGGAATGGGCTAATCTATCCGGGTTTTCAGCCACCTTGTCGCGCCTGGCATACGTTCTGGCGATAGCGCTGGTCATGCTGATCAGCTGGCATACGTTCATAGCGTTTGCAGCGTGGCCGCTATGGCTTGCACTGCTCGGATGGCTGGTAAGCTTCTACTGGGTGGCGACGTATCCTGACAGTCTCAAGCAGTGGTCTCGACCATGGTTGCGTTTGCTGTCAGGGGTTTGGGTACTGCTGCCCTGCTGGATCGGATTCGTACAGTTGCGCTTGAGTGGCGCGGAATGGCTGCTCTATGTGCTGTTGATCGTATGGTTTGCAGACGTCGGCGCCTACTTTGCCGGACGACGCTTCGGGCGACGCAAACTGGCTCCCAGGGTGAGTCCAGGCAAGTCTTGGGAAGGTGTTTATGGCGGCATGATTGCCACCGCCTTCCTGGCCATCGGTTTTTCCATCATTCTCGGGCTGGGTGCCGCTGGCGGCCTGGAATTGATGGTGACGACAGTGATCGTGACCTTGGTGTCGGTACTCGGAGATCTGCTTGAAAGCATGTTCAAACGAGTGCGCGGCATCAAGGATTCCGGTGATCTGCTACCTGGCCATGGTGGCGTGCTCGATCGTATCGACAGCCTTACCGCCGCGGTGCCACTGTTCGCGCTATTGCGCCTGTGGGGTTGAAATAGGTGAGACGCAATGAACAGTGAAGCCGCCTCCCGAGTGCAGACGGTGACCGTGCTCGGCGCCACCGGGTCGATTGGCAAGAGTACGCTCGATGTGCTGGCGCGCCATCCGGATCGCTTCCGGGTGCATGCGTTGACGGCCTCTACCAGTAGTGCAGCCTTGCGCGATCAGTGTCTGGTCCATCGTCCGGCGTTGGCCGTGCTGGCGGACGATCGTGACGAAGCTTGGCTGCGTGCCGAGTTGAAAGAGGCCGGGCTTGCAACGGAAGTGCGCTCCGGTGAAAAGGCTCTGGTGGAAGTGGCCGAGGCGGCTGAAGTGGACGTGGTAATGGCCGCCATCGTCGGCGCCGCCGGTTTGCTGCCGACGCTGGCAGCAGTGCATGCCGGTAAGCGCGTGCTGCTGGCCAACAAGGAGGCGTTGGTCATGTCCGGTGCGCTGTTCATGCAGGCAGTGGCACATCACGACGCCGTACTTTTGCCCATCGATTCCGAACATAATGCCATCTACCAGTGTCTACCATCGGACCGACGTAATGGTCTGACCGGCATGGGGGTCACGCAGCTGCTGCTGACTGCTTCCGGTGGTCCGTTTCGCGGCTGGAATGCCGCTCAGCTGAGCGAGATCACCCCGGAGCAGGCCTGCGCTCATCCCAATTGGTCGATGGGCCGCAAGATCTCCGTGGACAGCGCCACCTTGATGAACAAGGGGCTTGAGCTGATCGAAGCGTGCTGGTTGTTCGAAGCGCGCCCGGAGCAGATCGAAGTGGTCGTGCATCCACAGAGCGTGATTCACTCTATGGCGGCCTATAGCGACGGATCGGTGATCGCCCAACTGGGTAATCCGGACATGCGCACGCCGATCGCCTTTGGCCTCGCCTGGCCGGAACGTATTGCCGCGGGGGTGGAACGTCTCGATCTGTTCAAGGTGGCACGCCTTGATTTCGAGCCGGCAGATGAAGCGGCGTTTCCTTGTCTGCGCCTGGCCCGCAACGCCATGCTTGCCGGTGGCACGGCACCGGCACTGCTCAACGCCGCCAATGAGGTGGCGGTCGCGGCTTTTCTCGAGCGGCGCCTGGGGTTCACCGGTATTGCCAACGTCGTTGCGGCGGTGCTCGATACCTGTGAAGTGGTCGCCGCCGATGAGTTGAATGTGGTTCTCGATGAAGATGGTCGAGCGCGGCGTGTCGCCGAGCGATATCTGACACGCTGACCAAAGAGGAATGACTATGAGCGTGATACAGAACGTGCTGGCGGTCATCGTGGTGTTGGGGTTGCTGATCACCTTCCACGAGTTCGGCCATTTCTGGGTGGCGCGCCGTTGTGGAGTCAAGGTGTTACGCTTCTCCGTGGGGTTCGGCAAGCCGCTGTGGTCGCGGTTCGATCGTCATGGCACCGAGTTTGCCGTTGCCGCCATTCCGCTGGGTGGCTATGTCAAGATGCTGGACGAGCGTGAAGCGCCGGTGGCTCCCGAGGAGGAGCACCTGGCGTTCAATCGCAAGAGTGTCTGGGCACGTATCGCCATCGTCGTGGCCGGGCCGCTGGCCAATTTCATTTTGGCAGTCGTGGCTTACTGGCTGCTGTTCGTTGTCGGCACCACAACGATCGCGCCGGTGATCGGCGAAGTGGCGCCGGATTCGCCGGCGGGCCGTGCCGGTTTGAGTTCAGGTCAGGAGATTGTGGCGATCCAGGATGACCCAACCCGCTCCTGGGAGGACGTCAACCTCGAGCTGATATCCCGCATCGGATTCAATGGCACCCTCGAGGTAACGACCCGAGAAAATGAGGGCAGCGCCGCACGCAGTCACCGGGTTCAAGTCACCGATTGGTTGGCCCGGCAAGATCCACCTCAACCCTTGGGAAGCCTGGGTATCGAGCCATGGCGGCCGGATATTCCACCAGTGCTGGGGCAGGTGCTCGAGGGGGAAGCCGCTGCCCAGGCCGGTCTCGAGACTGGTGATCGCATCGTCGCGCTCAATGGCGAAGATGTAACCAGCTGGATGGATTTCGTCGAAACCGTGCGATCAAGACCCGATGAAACCTTGACGCTTCGCATCGAGCGCGATGGAACGACCCAGGAGCTTACCTTGACTCCCGGGCAGCGCGAAGCTCAGGGCGAAACGATAGGTTACATCGGCGCCGGCGTCGAAGCGGTCTCCTGGCCGGAAGAGTATCAGCGTGAAATTCGTTACGGCGCACTGGCCTCCGTGGGGCGCGCCTTGTCCCGTACCGCGGACATGACCGTGTTGACCCTTGATTCGATTCGCAAGATGCTCGTGGGGCTTATCTCTCCCTCCAATCTTTCCGGGCCGATTACCATTGCGCGTATCGCGGGTGATACCGCTCGCAGTGGTCTCGAGAGCTTCATCAGCTTCATGGCGTATCTGTCTATCAGCCTCGGTGTGCTCAATTTATTGCCGATACCGGTGCTCGATGGTGGCCACTTGCTCTATTACCTGATTGAAGCCGCGCGTGGCCGACCGGTCTCCGACGCGGCCCAAGCAGTCGGGTTACGTATCGGTATGGCCATGGTCGGCACCTTGATGCTGATGGCGATCTATTTCGATCTAATGCGTCTGTGACGGACGTATCTACAACAGTGGCGCTCTTGGCGCCCCTCGTGCCGTGGCAATCTCCTGACGAGCAGTATGACGACGCTTGTCAGTTACCCCGGGAAATGTATAAGGTGCCTGTTCAGCGAGCCGGCGGAACAACTCGAGCGAAGCGATTGCATGAAATTTAAGACCATCGGATTGGCGATAGCACTGACATTAAGCACCCAAACGGCCTTGGCAGATGAGTTCACCGTCTCCGACATTCGTGTCGAGGGACTTCAACGGGTTTCGGCGGCATCGGTATTCAATGCCTTCCCCGTGAGCGCCAACGAACGCGTAGACGAGCGGGAACTGGCGGCGGCCGCCAAGGAGCTATTCGCCACCGGACTATTCGACGATGTACAACTGGCACGCGATGGCGACGTGCTGATCATCCAGGTAGAAGAGCGCCCGTCCATTTCCCGCATCGAGATCGACGGAAACTCCCAGGTTGCCGACGAGGATCTGCGCAAGGGCATGGCAGAGGCAGGGCTGGCGGAAGGTCAGGTGTTGCAGCGCGCATCTCTGGATGAGGTACAGCGCCAGCTTGAGCAACTCTACCACTCCCAGGGGCGTTACAGCGCCAGCATCGACACCTCCATCGAGCCCGTCGATCGCAATCGGGTTCAGGTCAATATCGAGGTCGATGAAGGTGCTGTCGCCAAGATTCGTCAGATCAATATCGTTGGTAACCAGGCGTTTTCCGATGAGACATTACGGGATTTGATCGAGCTAGAGGACAGCCCGGGCTGGTTCTTCGGCTGGTTCTCCGATGATGAATACTCCCGGGAAAAACTCTCCGGCGACTTGGAAACCCTACGCTCTTACTATCTTGATCGCGGTTTCGTCAATTTCGCCATTACCTCGACCCAGGTGGCGATCAGTCCCGATAATTCAAAAATCTTCGTGACTGTGAACGTGGATGAAGAGCAGCGCTATCGTATCGGCGATATCGACTTTGCTGGCGACTTGACGCTATCCGAGCAGAAAGCGCGCTCACTGGTCACTACCTCGAGTGGTGAGATCTACTCCCGCAGTGCGCTGACTGCCTCCGCCGAGGCGCTGCGGCAGAAACTGGGCGCCGAAGGCTATGCCTTTGCCAATGTCGAAGGTATTCCGGAGGTGGCAGAGAGCGGTGATACCGTCGATGTGACCTTCCTGGTGGAACCCGGTCGGCGTGCCTATGTGCGGCGTATCAATTTCGAAGGCAATACCACGACCCAGGATGAGGTGTTGCGCCGCGAGATGACGCAGATGGAAGGCGCACCGGCCTCCACGGATCGCATCAGTCAGTCCAAGCAGCGACTGGAACGCCTCGGCTTCTTCCGTCAGGTCGATGTGGAAACACGGCCGGTGGCCGGCGAGTCGGATCAGGTTGATGTCACCTATAATGTCGAGGAGCAGCCCTCGGGATCGATATCGGCAAGTGTCGGTTATTCCCAAAGTGCCGGGGTCATCTACGGGGCTTCTCTGGCCCAGAAGAACTTCCTCGGCACCGGTAACCGAGTCAATGTAGGGGCTCAGAAGAGTGACACCTTCACCAGCGTGAATTTCGGTTTCACCGATCCTTACTGGACGCTGGACGGGGTCTCGCGAGGGTACAACCTGTTCTATCGCGAGACCGATTACGAGGACTCCGACATCTCGACCTACTCCACCGACTCCTATGGTGGCAGCATCGACTTCGGCTATCCGGTCAATGAATTCAGTCGACTCAATTTCGGTGTCGGGCTCGAGGATCTTTCCATCGAGACCTATCGAGACACGCCGGCAGAAATCGTCCAGTACACCGATGCTCAGGGCGCGGATGCTACAAGCTACAAGCTCACCGCCAGCTGGACCCGCAACAAGCTCAATCGTGGCATCATGCCGACCGCAGGCAGCTATCAGCGGGTGTCTCTGGAAACCGCCGTGCCCGGCTCCGATGCCGAGTACTACAAGATGCGCTATCGCGGTCAGAAGCTGTTCGAACTGAATTCCGACTGGTCACTCAAATTCGGTACCGAACTGGGCTATGCCGACAGTATCGGCAACGACCCTTACCCGTTCTACGAGAATTTCTATTCCGGTGGCCTGGGGTCGGTTCGAGGCTTCACGGCCAATACGCTGGGTCCCAAGACCACTGCCAGCAATTTTGGTGACGACGACACCCTCGGCGGCAACGTGCTTATCGAAGGCACGGTCGATCTGATTTACCCCTTCCCTTGGGTGGAGGATCGCCGTTCATTGCAAACCAGCGTATTCTTTGATGCGGGTAATACCTTCCTGACCGATTGCTATGCCGTACCCGATGGCGTTACATCAAATTGTGAAAGCGGGGTGGATATTGGCGACCTGCGCTACAGCGTAGGGCTGGGGCTGAACTGGTTGACGCCGGTAGGGCCGCTTACCTTCAGCATAGCCCAGCCGCTAAATGATGAAAGCGGGGACGATACCCAAACCTTCCAGTTCTCTCTCGGCCAGACGTTCTAGGCTTGGCACGGGATCGACGAAGGTAAAGGATAGCCACGTCGAGAACGGCGATACATCATGAAAGCGTATCCTCGTTCTCGCTTTAAGCAAACGATGACCCTGCCTTGTGCCGGCGAATCTACCAGGAACAAATTGCCCACTGACAACGGGTGTCGCAGGACTGGCATGCAACCATGAATAAAACCAACGGCCTTTCACTTTCATTGGCTGATCTGGCCGAGCGTCTCGGAGCGACCCTTGTCGGCGATGGCAAGCGCTGCATTGGTGGTCTCGCCACCCTAAGCGATGCGGGCTCTTCCGACATCAGCTTTCTGGCCAACAAGGCGTATCTCAAGTATCTCGCGAATACCAACGCAGCAGCTGTTCTGCTGCATCCGGCTCATGCCGCCGACTGTCCTGCCAAGACAGCACGCCTGGAACTCGATAATCCCTATCTTGCCTATGCCGAGCTCTCGCGGCTCTTCGATCCCTTGACGATGCAGGCCTCCTCTGGCATTCATGCCACGGCGTTTGTCGCCGAGGATGTGGCCGTTGGACGTGATGTCGAAGTCGGGCCCCATGCGGTGATAGAGGCAGGCGCCATATTGAATGACGATGTGATTGTTGGCGCCGGCAGTGTCGTCGGTCAGCAATCCAGCATTGGCGCCGGTTCACGACTACATGCCAACGTGACGGTCAGTCATGGCGTCGTCATCGGAAAACGGGCGATCCTGCACAGCGGGTGCGTCATCGGTGGCGATGGCTTCGGTTTTGCTCATGATGGCGGTCGCTGGCACAAGATTGCCCAGCTTGGGGGTGTCGTGCTGGGGGATGACGTCGAGGTGGGGAGCTGTTCGAGTATCGATCGCGGTGCGCTGGACGACACTCGTATCGGTAACGGCGTCAAGATCGACAGCCAGGTACAGATTGCTCACAACGTGCATGTCGGTGACCACAGTGCCCTGGCGGGTTGCGTAGGAATTGCAGGTTCGACCAGGGTAGGGCGCCATTGTATGCTCGGTGGCGGCGTAGGGCTTTCCGGGCATATCACGCTGTGCGATGGTGTACAGATCACCGGTATGAGTCTGGTGACCAACTCCATTACCGAGCCAGGCGTCTACTCCTCCGGGACGGGCGCCATGAGCAATGGCTTGTGGCGCAAGAACGCTGTGCGCTTTAAGCAACTCGACGAAATTGCCAGGCGGGTAACAAGGCTCGAGCGTCAAGGGCGGAGCGAGTAATCGGCTGCTTGATATCATAAATGCCGCTATAATCCACCGCCAAGCAAGGCAGTTCCTGGATCGCCAAACGATGCCTGCCCGTCATGAGTAGGCATTACGCACTTTTAGAGGTTGCATCGATGGTAATGGACATCAACGAGATCCGAGAATACTTGCCCCACCGCTATCCGTTTTTGCTGGTGGACCGGGTCGTAGAGTTGGGAGTGGGCGAAATAATCGTCGCCTACAAGAATGTCAGTATCAATGAGCCGTTCTTCAATGGTCATTTTCCGCATCATCCGATCATGCCCGGCGTGTTGATCATCGAAGCGATGGCCCAGGCTTGCGGTATTCTCGGCTTCAAGACGGTCAACAAGCTGCCTGCGGATGGCTATGTCTATTATCTGGTAGGTAGTGACAATGCGCGGTTCAAGCGCCCAGTCATGCCCGGCGATCAGTTGCGTCTAGAGGCGCGGGTGATTCGTGGCAAACGGGGTATCTGGAAGTTTGCCTGTCGTGCCACCGTCGATGGCGAACTGGCCTGCGAGGCAGACATCATCTGTGCCGAGAGGAAGGTCGCTTGATTCATCCCAGCGCCATCGTCGACCCTGGTGCACGTCTAGCGGACGACGTCGAAGTGGGGCCGTTCACCGTCATTGGCCCGGATGTAGAGATCGGAGCCGGAAGCCGAATCGGACCCCATGTCGTGATCAAGGGACCGACTCGGTTGGGACGGCGCACACGCATCTTTCAATTTGCATCGGTGGGTGAAGATTGTCAGGACAAGAAGTACGCCGGCGAGCCGACGCGTCTGGAGATGGGTGACGACAATGTCGTTCGCGAGGGGGCAACCCTGCATCGCGGCACCGTTCAGGATCGCGGTGTGACCACCATCGGCAGTCGCAATCTGTTCATGGCCTACACCCATGTCGGGCACGATTGTGTGATCGGCGATGATTGCATCCTCGCCAATCAGGTTACCCTCGGCGGCCATGTCAAGATCGGCAACTTCGTCATCCTGGGCGGGTTGGTCGCAGTGCATCAGTTCTGTTACGTGGGGGAGCATGCCATGTGTGGCGGTGGCTCCATCGTCACCAAGGACGTGCCTGCCTACCTGATGGTCAACGGCCATCCGGCTCAGGCCCATGGTCTGAACCTGGTGGGACTGAAACGCCGCGGGTTTTCCCGGGAGGCATTGCACGCACTGACCGATGCCTATCGGATCGTCTATCGTCAAGGACTGACCCTAGAGCAGGCGCTCGATCAACTCGATGCGAAGGAGAATAGGCCCACGGAGGTTGATATCTTCATGGCGTCATTGAAAGCGTCCTCGCGGGGAATCACGCGTTAAGGATGCGTGTCTATCTGGTAGCCGGCGAGCTGTCCGGTGATATTCTCGGCGCCGGCTTGATGCGAGCTCTGAAAGCTCAGCAGGATAACATCGAGTTCCGCGGTATTGGCGGCCCGCGCATGATCGCCGAGGGCCTCGAGAGTCTTTATCCGCTGGAAACCCTGTCGGTGATGGGGCTGGTCGAGGTGCTCAAACATCTACCTGAACTCATCAAGGTCCGGCGTCATCTCAAGCGCGACGCTCAGGCCTGGCAACCGGAAGTGATGGTCGGCATCGATGCGCCGGATTTCAACCTGGGGCTCGAGCACCAGCTGCGTGAAGCAGGCATTCCCACAGCCCATTACGTCAGCCCCTCGGTGTGGGCCTGGCGCCAAGGACGAGTCAAGAAGATCGCCCGGTCGGTGGATGCCATCCTGACCTTCCTGCCCTTTGAAGCGGCGTTCTACGAACGTCATCAGGTACCGGTCGCCTTTGTTGGGCATCCCTTGGCGGATGACATGCCATTGGTCAACGAGCGTGAGGCGACACGCAGTGCACTGGGGTTGAGCCTGGAGGCACCCCTGCTGGCCATCCTTCCCGGCTCCCGAGCCAACGAGATCCGATTTCTTGGCGCGACCTTTCTCGAGGCCGCCGAACGTCTGTGCGAGCGTATCGAAGAGCTGCAGCTGGTGATTCCCGCCGCTTCCGCTAAGCGACGCGAGGAGCTGGAAATGCTGCTGATGGACTATCCGCAGTTGCGTCATCGCACACTTTTATTGGATGGCCAATCCCGCGAATCCATGATCGCAAGCGACGCCGTACTGCTCGCCTCCGGCACGGCGGCCCTGGAGGCGATGCTGTGTCATCGGTCCATGGTGGTAGCCTACAAGATGGCGCCAACGACTCACTGGCTGGCGCAATATCTGGTCAAGACCGAGTGGATCTCGCTGCCCAACCTGATCGCCCGGGAAACCCTGGTGCCGGAGTTGATTCAGCAGGCAGCGACTCCAGAAGCCATCGCCGCTCACCTGGCCGTATGGTTCGAGGACGACGAGGGCCGTCAGGCACTGGAGAGACGCTTCGCGACGATGCATGCTTCCCTGCAGCGGGGTGCCAGCCAGCGCGCCGCGGAGGCGGTGATTGCGGTGGCCGATAGGCGAGCCCTTCCTGTGCAAGTGTTGCCCCAGACGCTAGAGAACGACGCATGACAAGCGAGACGAATCAAACGGCCACGAAGACATCGGCCAAGCAGAAGCGTAGCGGTGCCAAGGCCTTTCCTCCCCTGATCGTCGACTATACAGGCGAACGTCTGGCCGGTGTCGATGAGGTCGGTCGTGGCCCCTTGGTCGGCGCGGTCGTCGCCGCAGCGGTGATCCTCGATCCACAGCGACCCATCGCCGGGCTCGGCGACTCCAAGGCGCTCACCGAAAAACGCCGTTTGGCCCTAGACATTGAAATTCGCCATCAGGCGCTGGCCTTTGCGGTGGCGGAGGCATCCCCCTCAGAAATCGATGAACTCAACATCTACCACGCGACGCATCTGGCCATGCGCCGAGCCATCGACGGTTTGAAGGTTTCTGCCGAGTACCTGCTGGTGGACGGCAATCGTCTGCCCGGGCATCATGTTCCGGGGCAGGCGGTGATCAAGGGCGATGCCCGGCATCCGGCGATCGGCGCCGCATCGATTCTGGCCAAGGTGGCCCGGGATGCGCAGATGGTGGCACTCCATGAGCACTTTCCTGATTATGGTTTTGCACGCCACAAGGGCTATCCGACCTCCGAACACCTGGCGGCCCTGTCCCGACTTGGGCCTCTGCCGGAGCATCGCCGTTCCTTTGCGCCGGTAAGAAGGCTGCTCGGTACTCTTTAGACGTAACGATAAACCGCATCGATTTCATGCTTTGCAACGAGTCCGATTTATGACTACCCCCTTCGTCCATCTACGCGTGCACAGCGAGTACTCTCTCGTCGATGGCTTGGTGCGCCTGAAACCCCTAGTCAAGGCGACCGCCGAAACCGGTATGCCCGCGGTCACCGTCACCGACGAAGCCAACCTGTTCGGCTTGGTCAAGGTCTACAAGGCGGCCCAAGGCGCGGGGCTCAAGCCGATCATCGGCGCTGATCTGTGGCTCGAGAACGCTCACGACGCGGACCATCCTTACCGGCTAACCCTGCTGGCGATGGATGACGAAGGGTATCGCAATCTCACTGAGCTGATTTCCCGAGGCTGGATGGAAGGCCAGCGCCAGGGCCTGGCTGTCTTGAAGAAGGCCTGGGTGTTCGAACAAAGCGCGGGACTGATTGCGCTTTCCGGTGCCCGGGAAGGGGAGGTCGGGCGTTTTCTGTTAGCCGGCCACGAGGATGATGCCGGAACGCTACTCAATGAATGGCAAGCGTATTTCCCGAAGCGTTTCTATCTGGAACTGCAGCGCACCGGACGCCAGTATGACGAAGAATGCGTACACTCGTCGGTGGCTCTGGCGGCTCGCACCGGTACGCCGGTGGTAGCCACCAACGATGTGCGGTTTATCTCTCGAGAAGATTATTGGGCCCACGAAACACGAGTCGCCATCGGCGAAGGCAAGGCCCTGGATGATCGGCGTCGGGAGAAGCGTTACAGCGAGGAGCAATACCTAAAGAGCCCGACGGAGATGGCGGAGCTGTTCGCCGATATTCCCGAAGCGCTGGAAAACAGTGTGATGATTGCGGCGCGCTGCAACGTCGATGTGCGACTGGGCGAGATATTTCTGCCGGAGTTCCCCATCCCCGAGGGCATGTCTCTAGAGGAATACTTTCGCAAGATTTCCCACGACGGCTTGACCGAACGCCTCGATCAGCTCTTCGAAGGCCCCAATGCCATCTACGCGGGTCGCAATCGCACAGAACATGAGCCTGCCTACCGCGAGCGCCTGGATTTCGAACTCGACATCATCATTGGGATGGGCTTTCCGGGTTACTTCCTGATCGTCATGGACTTCATTCAGTGGGCCAAGGACAACGACGTGCCGGTGGGGCCGGGGCGCGGCTCCGGTGCCGGCTCGCTGGTAGCCTATGCCCAGAAGATCACCGATCTCGACCCGCTGGAATATGATCTGCTGTTCGAGCGCTTCCTGAACCCGGAACGTGTCTCCATGCCGGATTTCGACGTCGACTTCTGCATGGAGAAGCGCGACAGCGTCATCGAGTATGTGGCCGAGCGCTATGGCCGCAACGCGGTCTCCCAGATCGTCACCTTCGGCACCATGGCCGCCAAGGCGGTCGTGCGGGATGTGGCCCGGGCCCAAGGCAAGCCTTACTCGTTGGGCGACAAACTCTCCAAGTTGATCCCGTTCGAGGTCGGCATGACCCTGGCCAAGGCTCACGAGCAGGAAGAGGCCTTGCGCGATTATCTGACCGGCGATGAGGAAGCCCAGGAAATCTGGGACATGGCGATCAAGCTCGAAGGCGTCACCCGGGGTACCGGCAAGCACGCGGGTGGGGTGGTGATTGCCCCGACCAAGCTCACGGATTTCTCGCCGCTTTTATGCGACGAAGAGGGCAACGGCCTGGTGGTGCAGTTCGACAAGAACGATGTCGAGGAGGCGGGGCTGGTCAAGTTCGACTTCCTCGGCCTGCGCACCCTGACCATCATCGACTGGGCCCTGGAGATGGTCGATACGGTGCGGGCTCGGGACGGTGTCGGGCCGCTGGACATTACCAGCATCCCGCTGGACGATGCGCCGACCTTCACCATGCTCAAGAAAGCCGAGACCACGGCGGTCTTCCAGCTCGAATCCCGCGGCATGAAGGAGTTGATCAAACGCCTGCTACCGGACTCTTTGGAGGATATGATCGCGCTGGTGGCACTGTTTCGCCCAGGACCGCTACAGTCCGGCATGGTAGACGACTTCATCAACCGCAAGCACGGTCGCGCCGAACTCTCCTACCCGCACCCGGATTATCAGCACGAATGGCTAAAGCCGGTGCTCGAGCCCACCTATGGCGTCATCCTCTACCAGGAGCAGGTGATGCAGATCGCCCAGGTGCTGGCGGGCTACAGCCTGGGTCAAGCCGATATGCTGCGCCGGGCCATGGGCAAGAAGAAACCCGAGGAAATGGCCAAGCAGCGTGCCGGCTTCCTGGAAGGCTGTGCGGCTAACGAAATCGAGGAGAATCTTGCCGGCAACATCTTCGACCTGGTGGAGAAGTTTGCCGGATATGGCTTCAACAAGTCCCACTCCGCGGCGTATGGGCTGGTTTCCTACCAGACCGCCTGGCTCAAGACGCATTACCCGGGGCCCTTCATGGCCGCCGTGTTGTCCACGGAAATGGACAACCTGGACAAGGTGGTGCCGTTGATCGAGGAGTGCCGCAATTTGGGGCTGACGGTCACACCGCCGGACGTCAACATGGGTAGCTACAAGTTCACCGTGGATACCGAAGGCCGGGTGGTCTACGGGTTGGGCGCGATTCGTGGGGTCGGCGAAGGGCCGATCGGTGCCATCGTCGAGGCTAGGGGCGAGGGCGGCGAGTTCGCCGATCTGTTCGATTTCTGTCGCCGCGTCGATGCCAAACGTTTGAACAAGCGCACCCTTGAGGCGCTGATCCGCTCCGGCGCGCTGGATAATCTGGGGCCTTCCCGGGCGGTGCTGACCGCGGCCCAGGAAGATGCACTCAAGGCCGCTGCGCAAAGCTCGACCAATGCGAGCCTGGGCATGATCGACATGTTCGGCGAGGCCTTTGCCGAACCCGAGGCGGGTGATGGCTATCAGGCCTATCTCAATGCCCGAGAGTGGAGTGACAAGCAGCGCCTTGCGGGTGAAAAAGATACCCTGGGGCTCTATTTGACCGGGCATCCCATCGATGAGTATGAGCAGGAGCTTGCCCGCTTCGTTTCGACTCGCATCCGCGATCTCAAGCCTTCCCGGGAACCGCAGCGCGTCGCGGGTCTGGTGGTAGCGATGCGCACCATGAGGTCAAAACGTGGCGACACCATGGCCTTCATTACCCTGGATGACCGTACCGGGCGCATCGAGGCCTCCCTGTTCGGCGAGCTGTTCGACCAGGTGCGGGGCTCCCTGGCGCCAGATCAGGTGCTGATCGTCGAAGGCGAGGTGCAAAGCGACGATTTCTCCGGTGGACTGCGCCTGCGGGGCAAGGATATTACCTTGATGGTGGATGCCCGGGCTCGTTACGGCGAAGCGCTGGAGCTCTCCGTGGATGGCCGACGCCTCAACGGTCGTTTCATTTCCAGCCTGCGGGATAGTCTCGACCCTTGGCGTAACGATGCTGGTTTGCCGGTACGGGTTCGGTATTGCAACGCCGAGGCCAGCGGCTGGCTGGAATTGGGAAGCGAATGGAAAGTATCGCCTGCGGACGAACTCATGATTGCGCTACGTGAAGTCGAGGGGCAAGACGGAGTGCGCCTGAAATATCGAGGGTGAACTCTGTGTCACGTAGATTTGTCGTAGTTGATTATTGCCCAGGATCGGTGGCAGGCCTGCGCGAAGGCGCTGTGAACCCTTCCTTGGGCGCTACTTTTGCTATCTGACCGCCATGGATGGCGGGAATGCCGGAACTGCATGGAGCTTTTTCCGGCCATGGCAAAAGACCTTCGCTCCAACCTGCCACCGTCCATGCTCTACAAGTCAAGCAATTAGGGGTTATCGACGTTTGCCTTACTGCATACCCTTGTCTTGCGTCATTGAGTCAAGGTGCGATAATGCGCACCTACAGCGAGCCATAAAAGTGTATAACCATATAGACAGCTAGCCATAAGCGTGGATGTATGGGGTTACAGGGATATGACTCACAGCCAATGATGCCGGCTGCCTATTTCAACAAGCAGATGTGCCATGAATCCCAACTATCTGGATTTCGAACAGCCGATCGCCGAATTGCAGGCCAAGATTGAAGAACTGCGGCTGGTCGATAATGACAGCAAGATCAATATCAGTGACGAGATTTCACGGCTCGAAGAGAAGAGCAAGAAGCTCACCGAGTCGATTTTTCGCGACCTGACGCCTTGGCAAGTATCCCAGTTGTCGCGTCATCCGCAGCGTCCTTATACCCTCGATTACCTCGAAACTATTTTCAGCGATTTCGATGAGCTGCATGGCGATCGTCATTTTGCCGACGATGCTGCCATCGTGGGTGGAATCGCGCGGCTGGATGACAAGCCGGTGATGGTCATCGGTCATCAGAAGGGTCGTACCGTACGCGACAAGGTGAGCCGCAACTTCGGCATGCCACGGCCGGAGGGTTACCGCAAAGCCTGTCGTTTGATGGAAATGGCCGAACGCTTCAAGATGCCGGTGCTGACCTTCATCGACACACCGGGGGCTTATCCCGGTATCGGCGCCGAAGAGCGCGGCCAGTCCGAAGCAATCGCCTATAACCTGGCAGTCATGTCGCGTCTGAAAACGCCCATTGTTGCCACTGTCGTTGGCGAAGGGGGCTCCGGTGGCGCCTTGGCCATCGGGGTCTGCGATGAGCTTCAGATGCTGCAATACTCGACCTACTCGGTCATCTCTCCGGAAGGCTGTGCCTCAATCCTGTGGAAGAGCGCTGAAAAGGCCTCGGATGCGGCTCAGGCCATGGGCATCACCGCCGAACGCCTCAAGGAGCTGGGTTTCGTCGATACATTGATCGACGAGCCGTTGGGCGGGGCGCATCGCTACCCGCAGGTCACAGCGGATCGCATCAAGGAAAAACTTCTGGCAAGCCTTGAGCGTTTGCAGGGGATGGAGACAGAGGTGTTGCTGGAAAGACGTTACGAACGTCTCATGAGTTATGGAGCGCCGGCGTAAGGCGCCATGCCGCTTCAGACCCTGATCGATGGTGCCCTCGGGGACACACCCTCGAACCAACCCGTCTGGATCGCCCTGTCCGGCGGGCTGGATTCCTGCCTGCTGCTGACGCTGGCAGTGCAGGCTGCCTATCGTTCTCCTCGATCTATCTACGCTCTGCATGTCAATCACGGCCTGCAGCCCGCGGCCATCGATTTCGAGCAGCATTGTCGCAAGCTGTGTGGGTGTCTTGGTGTGCCGCTTTTCATCGAGCAGGTGCAGGTCGAACAGGGCGGTCAGGGGATCGAGGCGGCGGCTCGAGAAGCACGCTACAAGGCTTTCGCGCGTCGAGTGAGGGCTGGTGAGTCGCTGTGGCTTGCCCAGCACGCGGACGATCAGGCCGAGACGCTGCTGCTGGCCGCGCTGCGGGGCAGCGGCGTCAGAGGTCTTTCCGGCATGCCGGCAAGGCGTGAGTGGCAGGGCAGAACAGTAGAAAGGCCATTGCTGGACTGCCCTCGCAGTGTTCTCGAAGAGCAGGCTCAGGCGCTGGAGGTCGAATGGATTGAAGATCCCACCAACGCGGATACCGCCTTCGATCGCAATTTCCTGCGCCGGCGGGTCATGCCGGTATTGGTGTCTCGTTGGCCCAAGGCCCCCCATCTGCTGGCCCAGAGTGCGCGCTTGAGCAGCGAGGCAGATTCGCTGCTCGATGAGTTGGCGGCGCTGGATCTTCATGGGGTAGGCGATACGCCTCACTGTCTTCAGATCAAGCCGCTTCGCGAGCTGTCCGAACCGCGCCAACGATTGCTGGTTCGCTATGCTTGCCAACGCCTTGGTTTATCAACGCCGCCGCTAGCGCGTTTACAGACGCTGCTTGCCCAGCTCAATGTCCGCCAGGATGCTCAAATGAAGATCGAGTGGCCCGGTGCTGAGGCCCGCTGCTGGCAAGGCGGACTCTTTCTGCAAGCACCCGTCATAGAGCCGCCGATAGATTGGCAGTGCGAATGGGACGGACGTGCCGGGTTGATGACGCCGGTCGGGCGCGTCGAGCAGAGCCTCAGGCCCAGTGACGAGGCATTCGGTGATCTGCTGACATTGACCTTGCGCCGGGGCGGAGAGGCGTTGACGGTTACCGGGCGGGGTCGGCGAGACGTCAAGCGACTGCTTCAAGAGGCGGCCGTTCCTCCCTGGCAACGCCCTCAGCAGTTATTGGCTTGGCACGATGGCACGCTGGTGGCGGTGTTGGGTATTGCCACGGCGCCGGGCTGGTGGCAAACCGATCACACTGCTTCGGCGAGTTGACTGACTTCCAGCACGAAGCCTGCGGCTTTTTGATATCGCCTTTCCTGTCGGAGATCGTCGAGAAGCAGCGTTCGCTCCGCCAACTCCTCGGATAATGAAAGATGCAAGGCCTCACCTTCGACATGCAAGGTAAAGTCCCGGATGGGCTGCTCTGGACGTGAGTGATTGAAAATGACCGCCAGGCGCAACAAGCGTGACAGCCTGGCATAGCGCAAGCGAATCGAGGCAGGCTGGGTCGCAAGCTCCTTGTGTGGGAATTTACGCCGATGCGCAAGAGCCAGAAAAGCCAGCGCGCGCTGCTCTGGGCGCGAGAAGCCGGGCAAATCCGAGTTTTCGATTAGATAGGCGCCATGGCGATGAAACTTGCTATGGGACACGGCCAGCCCCAGCTCATGTAGCCAGGCACCCCAGGTTAGGAATTGATGTTGCACATCTCCAAGCTGCCACGCCTCTCGTACCTGATCGAAAGCCGTTGCGGCACTGCTTGCGACGTTGGCGGCTTGGCGCGTATCGACGGAATAACGGCGCTGTAGACCGTATAGAGTCTTGAGGCGGGAGTCTTCAGGAGTGTTGCGGCCAACGACGTCGTAAAGCACACCATCGCGCAAGGCGCCATCCGAGTAGCGCATGTAGGTCAGGTCGAAAGCCTCGAAGATCGCGCACAAGATAGCCAGGCCCGCTGGAAAGACTCTGGCGCGATCTTCCTTCAACCCCTCCATGGCGACCTTGTCGAGCCGCTTTTGCTTGATGACCCTGTCACGCAAGGCGCGCAGTCCATCCACACGGATCAACCCTTCCGGACTATCGCCGCTGGCGTTGAGAATCGAGGCGATGGCCTTGACCGTACCGCTCGAGCCAATCGGGTCGGACCAGCCGAGCTCAAGGTAGGGACGACGAATATTGGCTAGTTCGGACAGCGCGGCCAGCTCGGCCTGACGAAAATGTTTCTCGGTGATATTCCCTTCGCCAAAAAAACGACGGGTATAGGTAACACAGCCCATATGCAGGCTTTCCAAAGCCAGGGGTTCGAAACGCTCCCCGATAATGAGCTCCGTCGAGCCACCTCCGATATCCACGATCAACCGCTTACCGTAAACGTCCGCCAGAGCATGAGCTGCACCAAGATAGATCAAGCGGGCTTCTTCACGTCCGGCGATGATCTCAATCTCGTGCCCGAGCAATGCTTCGGCACGTTCGATCAAGACATGGCTGTTGTAAGCGACACGTAGGGCATTGGTGCCGACGATACGCAAGTCGGGTGAGGCAATATCTTCGATATAGGTGACGAAACGCGTCAGGCAATCAAGCGCACGCTGCATGGCGTCTTCGCTGAGGTTCCCGTTATCATCGATACCGGCGGCCAGTTGTACTTTCTCGCCCAGCTTGGCGACGACCTGCAATTGGTCATTCTCATAATTTGCAACTAACAGATGAAAGCTATTGGAGCCTAGATCGATGGCTGCCAGACGTCGTAGCTGCCCTGCGTCGGCCTGTGGCGTCCTGCGCATGAGTCGTCCCTATGTGATAATGGTGTCAGGTTGCTGGGCTCCATGGAGCTTGTCAATTATGCACGTGCATCGTTCAATGATACTGCGCAATAAAAAAGGCAATCCCGAGTATGGAAAAGACGAGCAATGCCCTGGAATGGCTTTCCGAGACGGCTCTGGAGGATGTGCTTACGCTCCCAGGCGCCACTCTCGTCGTGTTCATGGCGGACTGGTGCGCGCCGTGCCAGGCGTTGACGCCACGTCTGGATAGAGTGATGGAGCGGCAGGGCCCCCAGTGCCGTTGCTATCTCGTCGATATCGACCGCTACCCCGAAGCGACACTCAAGTACAATGTGCGCGGCATGCCTACGCTGCTACTGTTCGTCGATGGCGATCTGGAAGCATCCCGGGTGGGGGCCATAAGCGAAGAGCAGCTCGAGGCCTTGATTGCTTCAATACATTGACGACAGGGCTTGCGTTTGACGCGGAGCTTAACTACCATCGAAGCATTCGCCTGTTCCGAATATTTTTTCGATCGCAAAACGTGATCAATTTCCAAGTCGTCAGTAGCCCACTGATTTCAATCTTCGCATCCGATATATCGGTCGAACTTGAATGATATCAGGCGACAAGAACAGCGCCTTTCTCGATACCGATAGCATTCTTGGACTCCTTGTGGAGTCGCCATCCTGTGAGTCTATTGGCAAGCGAAAACCCTCAGGGCTCTGAACGCATTGTGCGGCGTATAACACCGCCTCCTGTCCTATTCCGGCGCACGCCGCCACGCTGACAAGAGCAATTTCTGAACAAACCGATGAATCTTACCGAACTCAAGCAAAAGACCGTGCCGGAACTGCTGGAAATCACTCAGCAGATGGGTATCGATAATCTGGCCCGCTCCCGCAAGCAAGATATTATCTTTGCCATTTTGAAGAAGCATGCCAAGAGCGGTGAAGACATCTATGGCGATGGCGTGCTGGAAATTCTCCAGGATGGCTTCGGCTTCCTTCGTAGCTCGGATAGCTCCTATCTTGCGGGACCCGACGATATCTATGTGTCGCCCTCCCAGATACGTCGCTTCAATCTGCGCAAGGGCGATTCCATCGCTGGCAAGATTCGCCCCCCCAAGGAGGGCGAGCGTTACTTCGCGCTATTGAAGGTCAATCAGATCAACTTCGATAAGCCCGAGAACGCCAAGCACAAGATACTTTTCGAGAACCTCACGCCGCTGTTTCCTCAGGAACGCATGTTCATGGAAATCGGCAATGGCTCCACCGAGGATCTAACGTCTCGTATCATCGACCTTACCGCGCCCATCGGTAAGGGGCAGCGGGGCTTGATCGTGTCACCGCCCAAGGCGGGCAAGACGTTGATGTTGCAGAACATCGCCACCTCGATCACCCGCAACAATCCCGAGTGCCATCTGATCGTGCTACTCATCGACGAGCGCCCGGAAGAAGTGACCGAGATGTCCCGCACCGTGCGTGGCGAGGTGGTTGCCTCGACCTTCGATGAGCCTCCCGCGCGCCACGTGCAGGTTGCCGAGATGGTCATCGAAAAGGCCAAGCGTCTGGTGGAACACAAGAAGGACGTGGTCATCCTGCTCGACTCCATCACGCGTCTGGCCCGGGCCTACAACACCGTGGTGCCTTCTTCCGGCAAGGTGCTTACCGGTGGTGTCGATGCCCACGCGCTGGAGAAGCCCAAGCGTTTCTTCGGTGCCGCGCGTAATATCGAGGAGGGCGGCAGCCTGACCATTCTTGCCACCGCGCTGGTCGATACCGGTTCGAAGATGGATGAAGTGATCTTCGAGGAGTTCAAGGGAACCGGCAACATGGAAGCCCACCTTGACCGCAAGCTGGCGGAGAAGCGCGTCTACCCGGCACTCAACATCCGCCGCTCCGGCACCCGCCGCGAGGACCTGATCGCCTCGGAAGACGAAATGCAGCGCATGTGGATCCTGCGCAAGCTGCTGCATCCGATGGACGATACCGCGGCCACGGAATTCCTGATCGATCGTCTGAAAGATACCAAGACGAATCTTGAGTTTTTCGAAGCAATGAAACGCCGCTGATCCATCCAGGATCGTATCAGTTAGCCAGGCAGTGAAAGAAGGGGCGGCATGCTATGCTGCCCCTTCTGTCGTTCGGGAGATGGTAATCGCATGAAATACAAGGATCTGCGTGAGTTCATCGCGGCGCTGGAGAAATCCGGCGAGCTCCAGCGCGTCTCCGCCGAGGTCGACCCGTACCTGGAAATCACCGAGATCTGCGATCGTACTCTGCGCGCCGGCGGGCCGGCGTTGCTGTTCGAGAACGTCAAGGGCCATGACATGCCGGTGCTGGGCAATCTGTTCGGCACGCCGAAGCGAGTGGCGCTGGGCATGGGCCAGGACTCGGTGGCCGCGCTGCGCGAAGTGGGCGAACTGCTGGCGTTTCTCAAGGAGCCGGAGCCGCCCAAGGGCTTTCGCGATGCGCTGGACAAGCTGCCGGTCTTTCGTCAGGTGATGAGCATGGGGCCGAAGACGATCAGGCGCGCTCCGGTGCAGGAGGTAGTGCTCGAGGGTGACGAGGTCGATCTCGATCGCATTCCCATTCAGCACTGTTGGCCCGGTGATGTAGCGCCGCTGGTGACCTGGGCCCTGGTGGTGACCAAGGGGCCGCACAAGGAGCGCCAGAATCTGGGAATCTATCGTCAGCAGAAGCTTTCTCGGAATCGCCTGATCATGCGCTGGCTCTCCCACCGCGGCGGGGCGCTGGATTTCAAGGAGTGGTGCGAAGCGCATCCCGGCGAGCCCTTTCCCGTGGCGGTAGCCCTGGGCGCCGATCCAGCGACCATCCTCGGCGCGGTCACGCCGGTGCCGGATACACTGTCGGAGTATGCATTTGCCGGCTTGCTGCGCGGCTCGCGCACCGAGCTGGTCAAGTGTGGGCATGCGGATCTTCAGGTGCCGGCGTCCAGCGAGATCGTGCTGGAAGGCTTCATTTACCCTGACGATACCGCACCGGAAGGCCCTTATGGCGATCACACCGGCTACTACAACGAAGTGGAGACCTTTCCGGTATTCACCGTCGAGCGCATCACCCATCGTCGCGATCCGATCTATCATTCTACCTATACCGGGCGTCCGCCGGACGAGCCGGCGATTCTCGGCCTGGCATTGAACGAAGTGTTCGTGCCGATCCTGCGCAAGCAGTTTCCCGAGATCGTTGATTTCTACCTGCCGCCGGAAGGTTGCTCCTATCGCATGGCGGTAGTGACCATGAAGAAACAGTACCCTGGCCATGCCAAGCGGGTGATGATGGGCGTGTGGAGCTTCCTGCGCCAGTTCATGTACACCAAGTTCGTGATCGTGCTGGACGACGACGTGGATGCACGGCGCTGGGAGGATGTGATCTGGGCTATCACCACCCGCATGGACCCGGCTCGTGATACGGTGATGGTCGAGAATACGCCGATCGATTACCTTGATTTCGCTTCCCCCGTGGCCGGTCTAGGATCGAAAATGGGAATGGATGCGACCGACAAATGGCCCGGCGAGACCGATCGCGAGTGGGGTGTGCCGATTACCATGGACGCTGCGGTCAAGGAAGGCGTCGATGCACGCTGGGAAGAGTTGGGCATTGTCTTGCCTGACACAACAAACCAATGAATCGCTTCGATAATCTTATGAGGACAGCATGACGGCAAGGACTCTGACCTGTCACGTGAGCGCGGTGGAAGACCTGACCCCGGATGTCTTTCGCGTACATCTGGAAGGCCGCGCCGAAGCGATGGCCCATGCCCCGGGACAGTACCTGGAACTCAATCTCGAGGGTGACATCTGGGTGCCTTTTTCCATCGCCAACGCTCATCGCGGCGATGGCGCCATCGAGTTGCACATTCAGCACTGGCCGGAGCATGACAATTCCCAGCGGTTGCGGGAATTGATTCTAAAGTCGGGAATATTGAGGGTGCGAATGCCTGGTGGTGAATGTCGCTTGGACCCGGACAGTTCGCGCCCGCTACTGCTGATTGCCGCCGGGACCGGATTTGCCCAGATGAAGGCCCTGCTGGAAGCCGCTCTCGTCGCAGACCAGGCATTGCCGGTATCGTTCTGGTGGGCGGTGCGGGAGCGTCGGGATTTCTATCTCGAAAGCCTGGCTCGGGAATGGGCCGAAACCCATTCCAACTTCTTTTTTCACGCAGTGTCAGAAACGCCTATCGAGGCAGGCTTCGAGGAAGAGCGCGTATACGGGCACCAAGGGCGTATCGATCAGGCGTTGGCGGCGAATCTGCAGGATGTTTCACAATACGATGTCTATCTGTCCGGTTCTCCGGGGATGGTCTATGCCTGCATTGATACCTTGAAGCCCTTGGGACTCAAGCTCGAGCGCGTATTTTCGGATGTCTTTTCCTACGCGCCGCGAGAATCGTCGAATCCTCATTGATGAGCTAAAATATTTCACCCCTGATGCTATTCAACGAACGGAGATACCCACGTGGCTGAGTACGATCCCAACTTCAAGGATAAAAGCGGCTTCCTGTCCCTCTTTCTTGGTCTGGTGGTGCTGATTGGCATGAGCGCCTTGCCTGCAACCATCGTTTGGGTACAGTATTTCGAATGACGGTTGCCAACCCAGGCAAGCCGTGTAGGATAGAAGAAAAATTTAGGAGCTGACCATGTTGCCTGTTTCCAGTAGCTACACCGCCATTCGCGTTCAGCCATTGCTGGCGTGTGCGTGTGCATGTTATCGGGCAGGCTATTGGCGCTGGTTTACTCGCGATGCGCTCAGCGGTCAGGTCTCGATGAACCACGTCAGATGACTTGAACCAAGAGGCGCATCCTGAATCAGCAGGGTTGCCTCCATCGCACGCATGAACCCTCCGGTGGCAACCCCATCGGGGGGTTTTTGTTGGCAATGAGCCGGCCGAGAAACATGAAGATGAACGCACAAATGCCTAGTATCGAGACCGCTATCGAATCACATCAAGCGTTGAGTAACGAACGCATAATGCCGACCCCTGACGAGCTGCGCCGCGAGCTACCGGTCGATATTGAGCTGCGCGCTCGGATCACCGCCCAACGCCAGGCCGTACGCGGCATTCTCGATGGCCATGACGACCGTCTGCTGGTGGTGGTCGGTCCCTGCTCGATTCATGATCCCAGGGCGGCGATGGAGTATGCCCATCGGCTTGCGGAACTGAGCGAGCATATCGCCGATCGGGTGCAACTGGTCATGCGGGTCTATATCGAGAAGCCGCGTACCACGGTGGGCTGGAAAGGACTTGCCTACGATCCGCATCTGGATGGTAGCGACGATATGGCTCATGGACTTCAGCTCTCCCGACGTCTGATGCGCGATGTCGCTGCCCTGGGGTTGCCGGTCGCCACCGAGCTCTTGCAACCCATGGTGGCGCCCTATTTCACGGATCTGTTGAGCTGGGCAGCCATTGGCGCACGTACCACCGAGTCTCAAGTGCATCGCGAACTGACCAGTGGACTAGAAGCGGCGGTAGGGTTCAAGAACGCCACTGATGGGGGCATCGGGGTGGCCATTGACGCCATCCGTGCCGCAGCACATCCTCAGTGCCATTTCGCCATGGATGTTCAAGGGAGACCGGTCATGCGCGAAACCCAGGGCAACCCTCATACCCATCTGGTATTGCGCGGTGGTCATGGCCAGCCTAATTACGAAAGTGCCAGTGTTGGGGCCAGCCGGCGTGCGATGCTGGAAGCCGGTCTTGTACCTCGCATCATGGTGGATTGCAGTCACGCAAATTCCCATAAAGATCATCGACGTCAGAGCGAGGTGTTGCTCGATGTGCTGGCGCAGCGCCTGGCCGGCGATGCCAGCCTGGTCGGGGTAATGCTGGAAGGGCATCTACATGAAGGCAAACAGCCACTCAATCCGGATGCACTGCGCTATGGAGTCTCGGTCACCGATGCTTGTCTTGGGTGGGACACCACAGCCGATCTGCTTTTACGTGCCGCCGAGCGGCTGCGTATCGATTCAAAGGATAACGCCAGCGCATGAGTTTTTGCTTCGAATATCATGATCCCGAGCAGTTTCGGCGTAAATCGCGTTTCATGACGATCGGCGTGACGGCTCAGTTCGTCGTTCTTGGACTGGTGTTCTCCCAGCTGTTGACGACGCGTTTTGGTTCCAGTCTGGCCATGAATGCAGCGGGAGTGCTGCTAGGACTGCTGGCGACCAGTGCCATGGTGGCGATACTGCGTCAAAAACCCTGGTTGCAGGATCAGCGCTATGCCTGGGAGCTCAAGCGTCATGTAACACGCGTGAGTGCGCATCTATCGAGGCTGCGAAAGGTCGGGCTTGAGCGCCATGATCCTGCCGCACTGGATCTGCTGGCGTTCTATCATCAAGGAATAGAGCAACTGAACGAGCTCAATGGACGCACCACGGATGATGACAGCGAGCGGCTTGCCGAGCGGTTGCGGGTACGAAAAACCCGGGAATCGTTGAACATGCCCGCCGAAGTCACTGGGCTCGATCCTCAAGCGCTGAAGGCATTTCGCACCGCTCACTGAATACCGTCTAAACCGAGTCAGGACTTGGCGGCGTAGGCATACAATAGCGTCTCCTGGGCACTGACCGGTGCCGCCTCGCCGGCTTCCTGCCTTTGGTAGCTGCCATCCTCGCGCAGCAGCCAGCTCTGGCAATTATCCACCAGATAGGTCTCCAGATCCTTGCGCACCCGCTGCGCAAGTTTCTTTTCGAGGATAGGGAAGCAGGTTTCCACCCGGTGGAACATGTTACGTTCCATGAAATCCGCGCTGGACGCCCACACTTCGGGCTTGCCGTCGTTGTGAAAGTAGAATACCCGGGTATGTTCGAGAAAGCGGCCAACGATCGAGCGCACCAGTATGTTCTCGGAGATACCTGGCACACCCGGGCGCAGGCAGCAGGTGCCGCGAATGATCAGATCGCACGTCACTCCGGCCTGGGAGGCGCGATAGAGCGCGCGAATCAATCGAGGCTCGGTAAGCGAATTGCACTTGATGATCAGATGCGTCTTCTTGCCTTTCTCCGCCAGCTTGGCCTCACGCTCGATCATCTCGAGCAGGCGCTCGTGCAATACGAAGGGCGCATGCAGCAGCAGGTCGATGTTGCGCTGCTTGCCCATGCCGGAAAGCTGCTGAAAGACCTTGTGTACGTCCTCGCAAAGCGTCTCGTGAGCGGTGAGCAGGCTGTAATCCGTATACAGCTTGGCCGTCTTGGAATGATAGTTGCCGGTGCCCAGATGCGCGTAATAACGCAGTTCGCCTTTCTCCCGGCGTACGATGTGCAGCATCTTGGCATGGGTCTTGTAGGCGATCACCCCATAGATGACGATAGCGCCGGCTTCTTGAAGCCGTGAGGCCAGGGAGAGATTGTCCGCCTCATCGAAACGTGCCCGAAGTTCGATGACGACTGTCACTTCCTTGCCTCTGCGCGCTGCATCCACCAGGGCGCTGACGATCGGGGAGTCTGCGCCGGTACGGTATAGCGTCTGCTTGATAGCCAGCACGTCGCTGTCCTGGGCGGCTTCGCGCAATAGGTCCTCGATGGGAGAGAACGACTGAAACGGGTGATGCAGCAGAATGTCGCCCTGGCGAATGGTATCGAACAGGCTGCCTTCGGACTTGAGTCCCTTGGGTGTTCCCGCCGTGAAAGGGCGGTAAAGCAGATCCGGTCGATCCATGTCGTCGATCAAGGCCATCATGCGGGTCAGATTGACCGGACCGTGGACGCGATAAAGATCCTGGGCCTCGAGTTCGAACTGTTCGAGCAGGAAGGCCGCCAGCTCGTCAGGGCAGTTATCCGCCACCTCCAGGCGCACGCCGTCGCCGTAGCGCCGGGCCAGCAATTCGCCCCGTAGCGCCGAGGCCAGATCCGACACCTCATCCGGGTCCACGCTGAGATCCGCGTTACGGGTCAGGCGAAACTGATAACAGCCATTGACCTTCATGCCCGGGAAAACCGTCTGAGCATGGGCGTGGATCATCGAGGAAAGGAAGATGTGATCCGCATAGCCTTTTTCGGCCAGTGTTTCAGGCAGGCGTATCAAGCGGGGAAGTGAACGCGGGGCAGGCAGGATCGCCAGTCCTCCCTCGCGGCCAAAGGCGTCCTTGCCTTCGAGTTCGACGATGAAGTTGAGGCTCTTGTTGACCAGCCGGGGAAAAGGGTGGGATGGGTCGAGCCCGATGGGGCTGATCACCGGCATGATCTCTTTCTCGAAGTACTCGCCGACCCATTTGCGCTGAGGCTCCGTCCATTGCGAGCGACGCCGGAAGCGGATGCGGTGCTCTTCCAGTGCCGGAATCAGCTCGTCGTTGAGTATCCGATACTGCCGCTCGATCTGCTCGTGGGTGATGCGCGCAATATCATCGAGCACCTGTTTCGGTGTCAGACCGTCGTCACCGATGTCATCACGCCCCAGGGCCAGGCGATGCTTGAGACCTGCTACTCGGATTTCGAAGAATTCATCGAGATTCGAGGAGAAGATCACCAGGAACATCAGACGATTGAGCAGCGGATGAGACGCGTCCAGCGCCTGCTCGAGTACCCGTATGTTGAACTGTAGATGCGACAGCTCACGATTGAAGTAGAGAACCGCGTCGTCCAGTTCCGCCTTCGGCGACGGTGTCGGCTTGGCGTGAATACCCGTGCGGGTGCGATTGACCCTCAAAGCCGACGTACTGGCCGCCGCCAGTGCCGGCGACGTTTTCTGTTCCTTGTTCGCATCGGTTGCTATCTTCTTGCGATCGCGCGGCTTGTCCATTCCATGATGTCCTGGTTCGGCGAGGCGCGACGCACCGCGCCTATTGTTTGATCAGTTCGGCGGCGCGTTTGGCGAAATAGGTCAGAATGCCGTCCGCCCCCGCGCGCTTGAAGCACATCAGCGACTCGAGGATCACGCTGTCGGCGTCGAGCCAGCCCTTCTCGAAGGCGGCCATGTGCATAGCGTATTCGCCGCTGACCTGATAGGCAAAGGTCGGTACCGCCAGCTCCTGCTTGACGCGTCGCACCACATCCAAGTAAGGCATTCCGGGCTTGACCATCACCATGTCGGCACCTTCGGCCAGGTCCAGAGCGACTTCGTGTACCGCCTCGTCGCTGTTGGCCGGGTCCATCTGGTAGGTACTCTTGTCCGCCTTGCCCAGGTTGCTTGCGGAGCCCACCGCATCCCGGAAAGGACCATAATAGCGCGAGGCATACTTGGCGGAGTAGGACATGATGCGAGTGTTGTGCAGCCGTTCCTGCTCGAGCACACTGCGGATGGCGCCGATGCGGCCATCCATCATGTCCGAGGGCGCCACTATGTCGGCACCGGCTTCCGCATGAGAAAGCGCCTGCTTGAGCAAGGTCTCGACGGTGCGATCGTTCTGCACGTAGCCCAGCTCGTCGAGGATGCCGTCCTGACCGTGCACGGTGTAAGGATCCAGCGCCACGTCGGTGATCACCCCGAGCTCCGGGTAGTCCTGCTTCAGTGCCCGCACGGTGCGCTGTACGAGACCGCCGGAGTTGAACGCCTCCTCGGCATATTCACTCTTGTGCTGGGCATCGATGACCGGGAAAAGCGCCAGGGCAGGAATGCCGAGCGCGGCTACTTCGCCGGCTTCCTCGAGAAGCAGGTCCAGAGATAAGCGCTCGACACCGGGCATCGAGGGAACCGCTTCACGACGCTGTTCGCCTTCGAGAACGAAGACCGGCAGAATCAGATCCGAAGGGGTCAAGGATGATTCGCGCATCATGCGGCGAGAAAAATCATCCTTGCGCATGCGGCGCAGGCGAGTGGCGGGATACTGGCGTGAGATAGAAAAGCTCAAGATTGTTTCTCCAGTCTAGGAATCGCGGACACATACTCGATCAGTCTGCTCGAATGATGTGACGATAGCGCGTCAACAAGTAGTGCCGTCCATTATATCAAGCATGGGCAACCCGGGTATGCCGGCGCCTTGTCGCACCGAGCAAGACCTCTTAGAGTAAAGCGTTAGTAAGGTGCGAATCCCGGCGTCTACTTCAAGGAGCAAGGCATGAGCAAACAGGTGGCGATCATTCTGTCAGGCTGTGGTTTTCGCGACGGCTCGGAAATTTACGAAACGACGCTGACGTTGCTGCGTCTCGATCAGTTGGGCATCGCGTACCGTTGCTTCGCCCCGGATCAGGATCAACCTCAAGTGATCGATCATGCCAGCGGCGAGCAATGTAAAGAGATCCGCAACATGCTGGTCGAATCTGCACGCTTGGCCCGGGGCGAGATCGACTCCCTCGAGGCACTGGATCCGGCGAGTTTCGATGCGGTTATTTTGCCTGGCGGCCAGGGAGTGGCGAAGAATCTTTCGAACTTTACGGAGGCCGGAGCCGACATGACGGTACTGCCGCTGTTGCGTGACAAGATCCTGGCATTCTATGAGGCTGAAAAGCCGATCGGGCTGATGTGCTACTCATCCTTGCTGGCGCCGCGACTGCTGGATGTCACCATTCCAGTGACCGTGGGTCATAATGCCAAAATTGCTGGCGCCATCAGCAGTATGGGAGGGCTGCACAAGACCTGTGCTGCCGATGATGTCGTGCTGGATCGCGAGCATCGCATCGTGACGACGCCCGCTTTCATGACGGCCAAGGGAATTGCCGAAGCAGCCTTGGGCATCTCCAAGCTGGTGGACAAAATCGATGAAATGATGCGCTGAAGCTTCTGCACTGCAAAAACCAGACTGTATGAATGGCATGCTTATAGATGGAAAGAGCCGCCAATAGGCGGCTCTTTTGTATGCTATTTAGGTCAGCATACCGCTTATAACGGTTCAAGCTATTCAACCTCGTCCGCCTCTTCTTTCTTGCGCCGACGCCCACGAAGGACCCGCCCGGCCAGGATGCCGATCTCATAAAGCAGCCACATGGGAACGGCCAACAGGCTTTGCGAGATGATATCCGGCGGCGTCATCAGCATGCCCACGACGAAGCAGCCAAGCACGATATAAGGACGTTTTTTCGACAGGCTCTCGACGGTGGTGGCACCGGTCCAGATCAACAGGAAGGTGGCGATCGGAATCTCGAAGGCGACGCCGAAGGCGAAGAACAACTTGAGCACAAAATTAAGATACTGGTTGATATCCGTCATTACCGCGACGTTCTCGGGGCCGGTATGCACGAAGAAATCGAACAGCAGCGGAAAGACCGCGTAGTAGGCGAAAGCAGCGCCGCCATAGAATAGCAGGACGCTGGACGCCAGTAACGGCACGGCCAGCACCTTCTCGTTCTCGTAAAGCCCCGGCGCGATGAAAGCCCAGAATTGATGCAGTACGAAAGGGATGGCAATGAATACCGCCACCACCAGGGTCAATTTGAACGGCGCGAGAAACGGTGAGGCAACCTCGGTGGCGATCATCTGCGACCCTGGTGGCAGCAGGGCCATCAGGGGGTCGGCAACGAAGGTGTAGATGTTGTTGGAGAACGCGTAAAGCGCCAGGAAGATCAGCAAAATCGCGACCACTGCTCGCATCAAGCGCGAACGTAGCTCGATGAGGTGTTCGATCAGCGGTGCCTGGGGCGGTTCTTCCGGCGTCTCGTTTCGCGGAGAGGGTGCGTCACTCATCGCGCCTTGGCATCCTTGTCGTTGGCGTTGGCGTTGGCAATATTGGGGGACGAGGAGGCGGTAGATTCACTCGATGTCTGCTCGGGTTCTTCCTGACCCATGCCCCGGTCAAGAGGGGCATCGATGTTTTTAGGCGCGTTCGTTTGCCTGTCAGAGGCTGATTGCGTCGACGTCTTGTCGGCACTGCTCGACCCAGAACCACCGATGAAATTTTCGACGTCCTTGCGGGTCTTGTCGAAACCACTGTCGAGTTTCTTCTGATGCTCCTCGAGTTTCTGGCGCAATTCTTCCGCTTCCAGCTGAGAGTTGATCTCACGCTGCATGTTCGAGACGGTACGCTTGATCTTGCCGATCCATAATCCCGCCGTACGAGCAGCCTTGGGTAGCCGCTCGGGGCCCAGCACCAATAGACCGACCACGCCAATGATCAGTAGTTCGAGAAAGCCGATATCGAACATGAAGGATTATTTCCGCTCATGCTTGTCTTCGACATGGTCGCTACTACGTTGCTCGGGTTTGACCTCATAGGTTTCACCCTCTTCGTCATGTCGAACCTGGCGCTGAACGCTGTCGTCCTTTTCCTTGCCATCCTTGTCGTCTTCGCTCATGGCTTTCTTGAAGCCCTTGACCGCGCCGCCAAGATCTCCGCCGACATTGCGCAGTTTCTTGGTGCCAAAGATCAAGATGATGATGCCGAGTACGATCAGCAACTGCCAAATACTGATACCACCTAACATTGAGGTTCTCCTAGTAAGGGGCCATGACCCCGTTCATTCAGCTCTGCGAGCGGCTTTTTCATCTAGTCCCGAAATGCCGAAACGTCGTGCCAGCTCGTCGAGCACCGCTCGATGATCGATATCGAGATGCGACAGCATCACCAGGCTATGAAACCACAGGTCGGCGGTTTCGGCGACCACTGCCTGATGATCCTTGTCAAGATTCTGATCACTGTCCTTGGCAGCGAGAATAGTCTCGGTTGCCTCTTCGCCGATCTTTTCGAGAATCTTGTTGAGCCCCTTGGCATGCAGCGAGGCCACATAGGAGGACGCCGGGTCGGCATGACGGCGTTCATCAAGCACATTGCTTAACCGTTCGAGTATATCGCTCATCGCGAGTTCCTTCTCGAAATCAAGTGTAGGGCTAGCGCCACAAGAGCATCAAGGTACCGATGGTCGCCGCAACCAGTACCGGCCAAGGCTGTTGGTCTGCCCATTCTATCAGCGGACGCCAGGCAAGTGCCGCGGCAATCAGCAATAGCCCCAGGCGCAAGCGCCATGTCTGGCGGGAGCTGCGGCTAAGTTGTTGACGTATGCCGGTGATGCCCTTGGCCAGGCGCGTTTGCTCTTTCTGAATGTGGCTTGCACGGCTTAAGGCATTATGGGCCAGCCCCGGTAGCTCTGGAAGCTGGCGGCTAAGTTCCGGCGCCTGCTTCTTGAAGGATTCCCATAGTCCATGGGGGCCGACACGCTCCTTCATCCAGCGTTCCAGATAGGGCCGGGCAGTCGTCCATAGATCGAGATCCGGATAGAGCTGACGTCCCAGGCCCTCGATATTGAGTAGCGTCTTTTGCAGCAGCACGAGCTGCGGCTGTACTTCCATGTTGAAACGGCGCGCCGTCTGAAAAAGCCCTAGCAATACCTGCCCGAAAGATATCTCTTTGAGCGGGCGCTCGAGAATGGGCTCGCAAACCGTACGAATAGCCGCAGCAAACTCGTTGGCTCGGGTACCTTCGCCAACCCACCCGGACTCGATGTGCAATGCGGCGACTTCGTAGTAATCCTGATTGAAAAAAGCGAGCAGGTTGCGTGCCAGATAATCCTGATCCTCCCGGGTCAAGCTGCCCACGATGCCGCAGTCGATGGCAATGTATTGAGGGTCATCGGGATGTTCGTAATTAATGAAGATATTGCCCGGATGCATGTCCGCATGAAAGAAATTGTCCCGAAACACCTGAGTGAAGAATATTTCCACCCCGCGTTCAGCAAGCTTGCGCAGATCAAAATTCTGTTCTTCCAGTGCCTGCATGTCCGCTACGGGTATGCCGTAGATTCGCTCCATCACCATGATGCGTTGACGCGTCAGCGGCCAATAGATAGCGGGAACATAGAGCAGCGGTGAGTGCTTGAAATTGCGCTTGAGCTGGGAGGTATTGGCGGCTTCCTTGCGTAGATCGAGCTCATCCAGAAGCGTCGATTCATAATCCTTGACTACTTCCACAGGGCGTAGCCTGCGCGCCTCGGGGATTCGACGAATCATGCGGGCGAAGGTGTACAGCAGGCCGATATCCTTGCGCATGACTTCTTCGATGCGCGGACGAATCACCTTTACCACCACCTCTTCGCCGGTATGCAAACGGGCCGCATGTACCTGAGCGATGGACGCCGATGCCATGGGAACCGTATCGAACTGGGCAAAGCTCGTCTCGATGGAGCATTCGAGTTCGGCTTCGATGAGCGCGCGGGCCTGTTCCCCCGGGAAAGGAGGCACCTGATCTTGCAGGCGTCTTAGCTCATCGGCAATCTCCGGCGGCAATAGATCGCGACGCGTGGACAGCATTTGACCGAATTTGATGAATACCGGCCCCAAGGCTTCCAGTGCCAGACGCAAACGCTTGCCCCGGGAGTGCGGGCCGGTTGGAACAAGACGTAAAGGAGAAAGGCGAAGCAGTAGGCGCAGCACCCCAGGCAGGCGCTCCAGAGGAATCAGCGTGTCCAGGCGAAATCGGGTCACTACCCAAAAAATGCGCAGCAATCGCAGGTTCACGCAATATCCTTCTGATGAGGGGCCAGCTTTTTCTGCAGCCGGGCAACTCGGGCTTCGAGGCGATCGGTGGCAATTTCGAGCCCGGTCAAATAATCCCTCAGCGCATCGCGTTGAGGATGGCCGGGCAACAGGCGCGCTTCCTCGAACACGAAGTCGGCGAGATCTGCGCGAAACTCACGCTGGCTGCGTAGACCAAAGCGTCCGAAGCGGCGCAGCCCCTCCGCCAAGCTATGGCTGGGCCGATCGCCGAACCACTCCGCCAGTGCGCCTTCCCAATCGAGATCGATATCCATCAAAAGAGTGCGTGCGCCTTCCAGGATGGCGACCTGGCCACGCACGGCCAAGCGGCCGGAAAACATCAGGCGTTCCAACGGCTCCCCACCCAGCAAGGCGCCTAGGGTATCGCTGTCGATTTCAACGACCGCATCGGCGTCGTTTTCCTCGGCCTGAGGCTGGTGCAACAGATTGAGGCCGTGTTCATCGAAGACGATCAGCAGGTCGACATGGGGCCTTTCCAGTCTCAGGAGTAACCGTTTGCCGGCAAGTTTTTTTAGCCGCGAAGGGGCGGCCGGATCTCGGGCGAGCATTGCATTGAGCGTTTTTTCGGCGCCACCGAACAGTAAGGTGTACATCAACGAAAAAGGATCCTCATAGCTTGATGCCACGATGCAGGGCAACGATGCCCCCGGTCATGTTGGTGTATTCCACCCGTTCGAGGCCCGCAATCTCCATCATGGTCTTGAGTGTTTCCTGATCCGGATGCATGCGGATGGACTCCGCTAGATAGCGATAACTCTCTGCATCGTTGGCAACCCATTCACCCATTCGAGGCAGCACGTTGAAGGAGTAGTTGTCGTAGACCTTCGACAGCAAGGCATTGGGCGGCTTGGAGAATTCCAATATCAACAGGCGCCCGCCGGGCTTGAGCACCCGGGTCATGGAGCGCAGGGCTGCGTCCTTGTCGGTGACATTGCGCAGACCGAAGGCAATGGTGATGCAGTCGAAGCTGTTGTCCGGAAAAGGCAGGCTTTCCGCATTGGCCTGAACGTACTCGACGTTATCGCCTACGCCGTTGTCGATGAGCTTGTCGCGCCCCACCTTGAGCATCGATTGATTGATGTCCGCCAGCACCACACGGCCATTGGGACCGACCAGCCGCGAGAACTTGAGGGTCAGGTCGCCGGTGCCACCGGCAATGTCGAGCACCTGATGGCCCCGCCGCACGCCGGCTCGCTCCAGGGCCACGCGTTTCCAGAAGCGGTGAATGCCCAACGACATGAGATCGTTCATGACGTCATAGCGGGCCGCTACCGAATGAAAGACATCTGCTACTCGGGAAGCTTTTTCCTCGAGTGCCACCTCCTGATAGCCGAAATGAGTCGTGCGTTTATCCATGTCCATCCTTGTGACTCGAATCAAAAAATGGGTATGCCGCCATTGTAGACTCGGGGAGTAGGGTTTGTCTTTCAATGCAGCTGGGCGTCAACGCAGGATGCGCTTTTATCACAGCTGCTTAAGTGGAATCCCCAGCGGCTCCCGGGAAGCCCCCGCTTCCTCGAGACGGCGCAGGTAGTCCGCCCAATTGGCTTCTTGGTTGGTAGCAAGGTCGTAGAGATAGTCCCAGCTGTAAAGGCCCGTGTCGTGGCCGTCGTCAAAATGCAGCTTGAGGGCGTAGCGGCCGGTCTGGGTGATGTTCTTCAGGCCGACATATTTCATGCCCGTCTGCAGGGTTGCGGTGTCCGGGCCATGGCCGCGTACCTCGGCGGAAGGAGAGAAGACCCGCAGGTACTCGGCACTCAGGCGATAGCTTTCGCCTTCGTCCTTGCCTTCGCCATAGCCAAGTTCGAGTTCACGATCCTGCTTGTGATAGTGCACGCGGGTGGGAATCGGGGCAGTCATCTTGATCTCCTGAAAAAGCGGCGAGCAGACCGAGCTCGCCGCAAGATGTGTCAGAGAATATACCGCGACAAATCCTCATCCAGCGCCAGTTCGCCGAGCTGGGAATCGACGTAATCCGCGTCGATGACCAGCGGGTCTGGCATGTCATTGCTCTGAAACGAAGCCTCCTCGAGTAGACGCTCCATCACCGTATGCAGACGCCGGGCGCCGATGTTCTCGGTACCTTCATTGACCTGATAGGCGATTTCCGCAATACGCGCAATGCCGTCTTCGGTGAACTCGACGGTCAACCCTTCTGTGGCCAGCAAAGCCTGGTACTGCTTGGTCAGGGCTGCGGAGGGCTCGGTCAGGATGCGGCGGAAGTCTTCCGGGGTCAGAGCGTTGAGTTCGACACGAATGGGCAAACGACCCTGCAGTTCCGGGATCAGGTCCGAAGGCTTGGACAGATGAAAAGCGCCGGAGGCAATGAACAAAATGTGATCGGTCTTGATCATGCCGTGCTTGGTGGATACCGTGGAGCCTTCGATCAGCGGCAGCAGATCGCGCTGCACGCCTTCCCGGGAGACCTCCGCCCCGCCGCCGGAATCACCGCGTTTGGCTACCTTGTCGAGCTCATCGAGGAAGACGATACCGTTCTCTTCCACCGCTTCGATGGCACGCCGCTTGATGTCCTCGTCGTTGACCAGTTTGGCGGCTTCTTCGTCTCGCAGCAGGGGCCAGGCTTCCTTGACCGTCACCCGCTTGGTTTCCGGCTTTTGCTTGCCCATGTTGGAAAACATGCTCTGCAGCTGGCTGGTCATCTCCTCCATGCCCGGAGGGCCGGCGAGGTCGAAGCCGCCACTCTGGGGAGTGATCTCGATGTCGATCTCCTTGTCGTCGAGCTGGCCCTCGCGCAGTTTCTTGCGAAAGGTTTGCCGGGTCGAAGAGTCGTCCCGCGCGCTGTCGTACTCGCTGCCACGGGGGCGCGGCAGCAGCGCATCGAGAATGCGATCCTCCGCCGCATCCTCAGCTCGGTGGCCTACTTCTTCCTTGGCCTGCTCGCGCACCATCTTGATCGCCATTTCGATCAGATCGCGAATAATGGATTCCACATCGCGACCCACATAGCCGACCTCGGTAAACTTGGTCGCTTCGATCTTGATGAAGGGCGCTCGGGCTAGCTTGGCCAGACGGCGGGCGATCTCGGTCTTGCCCACGCCGGTGGGGCCGATCATCAAAATGTTCTTGGGAGTGACTTCTGGGCGCAGCTCGTCGTCGAGCTGCATGCGCCGCCAGCGATTGCGCAAGGCAATGGCCACGGCGCGCTTGGCATCGTGCTGGCCGATGATGTACTGGTCCAGGGCGTGGACGATTTCACGGGGCGTCATCTGGGATTGATTCATGAGGCTCACAGCTCTTCGAGCTTGATCTGGTGGTTGGTATAGACACAGATGTCGGCGGCGATATTCAACGCCTTTTCGGTGATCTCCCGGGCGTCAAGCTCGGTGTTGTCGAGCATCGCTCGGGCGGCGGCCAAGGCGTAGTTGCCGCCGGAACCGATGGCGATCACTCCGTGCTCCGGCTCGAGCACGTCGCCGGTGCCACTCAATACCAGCGAGGCGTTCTTGTCCGCCACTACCAGCATCGCTTCGAGCCGGCGCAGGGCGCGATCGGTACGCCACTCCTTGGCCATTTCCACGGCGGCCTTGACCAGATGGCCCTGGTATTTTTCCAGCTGAGCTTCAAAGCGCTCGAACAGCGTAAAGGCATCGGCGGTACCGCCGGCAAACCCTGCCAAGACCTGATTGTGATAAAGGCGGCGAACCTTGCTGGCGTTGCCTTTCATTACCGTGTCGCCAAGGGATACCTGGCCATCGCCGGCAAGCGCCACTTGATCGCCGCGACGCACGGATACGATCGTCGTCATGAATAGAAACTCCCTGAAGGCAGGCCAGTCTGAAAGTATCTTGCCTGCCCGGTGGCTTTGGGCGCGCTCTCAAAAGCAAGCAGAACGCCCGGTGCAATCACTCTAGGAAGTGTGGGCGGGGGTTGCGAAAATCAAGCAACACTCTATTAGGCTTCGTCTGAAAAATCGGCGAGCGAAGTCTAGACAAGGCAAAAATTGGCGAAGACGGACCGGGCTCGCGCTCGAGTTTACGTGTTGTAAATGAGCATCTTGATCGGACTCGCGCACGAGCCAATTTTTAACGCTGTATAGACAAGCGCAGGCACTTTTCAGACAAAGTCTAGTTCTGCAGCTTGATCATCAGCGGCTCAATACCCTGAGTCACCATCAAATCCTGGGCGCGATTGAGTTCCCGCGTATCCTTGTAGGGGCCTACCTGCACCCGATGCCAGGTCTGATTGCCCTGTGCCTTGACCTCGGTGATCTTGGCCAGCAGGCCAAAGTCCTTGAGCCGCCCGGACAGGCGCTGGGCATCGGCGATATTCTTGAACGATGCCGCCTGCAGCATGTAGCTGCCGTCGCTTGCGGGCGCTGGCTGCGACTTCTTGACCGCCGTATCGCTTTCAACCACGTCCGCGACCGCCGCCGTTTTGGGTGTGTTGTCCGACTCATCGACCTTGGGGGCGATGACCTCGGATTCCGGCAGCAGCGTATAGAATTCGAAGGTCGGCATGCGAGCCTCTTCTTTCGCTGCAGGCTTCCCGGCGTTCGAGGCGCCCTTGGATGAAGCGCTCTGTGTACTGGCAGGCTTGGGGACCACCGTGGCCATGGGGGGCGAGGTTTCCTGAAAGTACTGGGACAGGGCGAAGCCGGCAATGAGACCGCAAAGGCCCCATAGCCAGCCGGGGATGCTGAAGCCACTGCGCTGCTTCTGACGCGACGAACGACGTGCGGTGGCGCCCTTCCTACGCGAGGATGGGCTCGATTTCTGACTCGTACTGCGGCTGGCCATGATTTACATCTCCTCCGGGGCGCCGACACCCAGCAAGTTCAAGCCGTTACGGATGACCTGGCGGGTCGCCAGTCCCAGCGCCAGGCGCGCATTACGCAGCGCAGCGTCATCGACCATTACCTTGACGGCGTTGTAGCAGGTATGGAAATCCGCGGCGAGATCCTGCAGATACTGAGCGATCTGCTGGGGTTCGCGGCTCGCGGCGGCATGAGAAACCACTTCGGGGAAGCGAGCAAGGCGGTTCATCAATGCCTTCTCCTGCTCTTCCACGAGCAGGGACAGATTATCGTGTGCAAGCGTCAGGTCGAAAGGGCGGGCATCCGACTCGGCGCGGCGCATCACGCTACTGATGCGGGCATGAGCATACTGGATGTAGTAGACCGGGTTGTCGTTGGACTTGGAACGGGCCAGGTCGATATCGAAGGTCAACTGAGAGTCAGCCCGGCGTGCAGCTAGGAAATATCGAGTGGCGTCCCGGCCGACCTCATCGATCAGATCCCGCAGGGTGACGTAGCTGCCGGCACGCTTTGAGAGTTTTACCTCCACCCCGGAGCGGGTCACCAGCACCATCTGGTGCAGCACGTAGTCCGGCCAGCCGGCGGGAATGCCGGCTTCAAGTGCCTGCAGCCCGGCCCGAACGCGCGTCACCGTGGAGTGGTGATCGGCGCCCTGCTCATCGATGACGTGAGTGAAGCCTCGTTGCCATTTGCCGAGGTGATAAGCCACATCGGGAACGAAATAGGTGTAGTCGCCGTCACGCTTGCGCATGACGCGATCCTTGTCGTCACCGAAGCGGGTGGTGCGCAGCCACAGAGCGCCGTCCTCTTCATAGGTATGGCCGCCGTCGATAAGTCGCTGCACCGCCTCTTCGACCTTGCCCTCGTTGTATAGCGAGGACTCGAGAAAATAGACATCGAAGGCGACACCGAAGGCCTTGAGATCCAGATCCTGTTCCCTGCGCAGATAGGCCACCGCAAAGCGACGAATCGCATTGAGATCTTCCGGGTCCGCGGCGGCGGTGACGTGCTGGTCGTCCGCATCCACGGTCTCGCCGGCGAGATAGTTTCTGGCAATATCGCTGATGTAATCGCCGCGATAGCCATCCTTGGGCCAGGCCTCGTTTTCCGGAGTCAGACCATCAATGCGCGCCTTTACCGACAGCGCCAGATTGGTAATCTGGGCGCCGGCATCGTTGTAGTAGAACTCCCGGGTAACGTCGTAACCGGTTGCTTCCAGCAAGCGGCATAGGCAATCGCCGATCGCCGCGCCGCGACCGTGGCCGACGTGCAAGGGGCCGGTCGGGTTGGCGGAAACGAACTCCACCTGCACCTTCTGGCCCATGCCTTCCAGGCTGCGACCGAAGGTGTCGCCGGCATCGAGTACCGTCGGCACGATGCGGGCAATCGCATCCGTGGCGGCAAAGAAATTGATGAATCCCGGGCCTGCAATCTCGACACGCTCCACGCTGTCACTCACCGGCAGGGCCTCGATCAGTGCCGTCGCGACTTCCCGGGGGTTACGGCGTGCCGGTTTGGCCAGCAGCATGGCCAGATTGCTGGCGTAATCGCCATGAGCCTTGTCTCGGGTTGCCTCGATCTTGATCGTCGGGTGGGCGTCGTCGGGCACGAGCCCCTGAGTCTTGAGCGCGGCCAGTGCCTGGTCGAGCAGTGAAGCAATGGTGTCTTTCATGAGAGTGCGTGGGGTGTCCTGTGGCTCTAGCGAGTATTCGTCGGCACGACGCAGGCATTGGCTTGAAGGCGTCGTTCGCGCGTAAATGTAACCTGCATTATCGACAATTGCGCCCTGGCTTTAAACCTTTGATGGTTCTTAGAGAATCGCTGAATAAATCGCCGAGTGAGATGAAGTGCAAGGCGCACGGAGCACAGAAGACGAGACATAACATGGGGTTAGGCGAGTATTCGAGCACCGCGCAACGCAGCAATTCGTTCACGCAGGCATTTACACAGTGATTTCTCAACTCAAGGTTTGCGGATCGATATCGATGGACCAGCGCACACGGCGCGCCTCCGACGAGCGTTCCAGCCAGTCGACGAGAAAGGCGCTGGCCTCGTGTAGCGCGCTGCGCTTGGCCGCAGAGAGCATCAGATGCACATGATAGCGATTCTGACGTCGCTCCATAGGAGCCGGTGCCGGCCCCAGACAGTATACGTCCAGTCCGCGTTGATCCAGCCAGCTTCGCAATGAGGTCGCCGCCGCGCTTGCAAGGGCGGTAGCTTCTGCTTCTTGGGGGCTCTCGAAGCGCAGCAATGCCATGTGGCGATAGGGCGGGAGGCCGGCGAGCCGCCGCTCTTCGAGAAGCGTGCTTGCCAGGGCGTCATAGCCGCTCTCCGCCAGCAGACGCAGATGGGGGTCGTCCGGGTGCAAGGTCTGCACCAGCACGCGGCCCGGGCGCTCGGCCCGGCCGGCGCGGCCCGCTACCTGAACCAGCAATTGGCCGCTGTGTTCGAGGGCGCGAAAATCGCTGGCATAAAGCCCCGCGTCCGCATTGACCACCACGACCAGGGTGACATGAGGCAAGTGATGCCCTTTTGCCAGCATTTGCGTACCCACCAGCAGACAGGGTTCGCCGCGCCGCACCTCGGTGAGGGCATGCTCCAAGGCATCCTTGCGTCGGGTGCTGTCCCGGTCGATACGATATATCGGGGTCTTGGGAAACAGGGCGGATAGCGTTTCTTCGCTGCGTTCGGTGCCGGTGCCGAGCGGGCGCAGGTCGGCGCTGCCGCAGTCCGCACAGAGCTCAGGGAGCCGCTCCTGGCGTTCGCAGTGATGGCAGATCAAACAAGAAGGCTGGCGATGTAGCGTCATACGGGCATCGCAGTGACGACACTCCGCCAACCAACCGCAGCCGTGGCAGGCAAGGGTTGGCGCAAACCCGCGCCGGTTGATGAAGATCAGCACCTGCCCACCTCCGGCCAGCGCTGCGCTGATGGCATCGATGCTGGGCGGGATCAGTCCCCCTTGGGTTGGTCGACCCCGCAAATCGGCGAGCTCTAGCCGGGCTGGTGCGTGATGGCTGGCCCGTCGGGTCAGGTGTAAATGACGGTAATGGCCACTGCGTGCCTTGATAAGGCTTTCGAGCGATGGCGTAGCGCTCCCCAGAAGAATGGGGATGTCGTGATGATGGGCGCGAACAATGGCCAGATCCCGGGCATGGTAACGCAGCCCTTCCTGTTGCTTGAAGGAGTTGTCGTGCTCTTCATCGACGACGATGACGCCGGGCTTTGCCAGGGGGGTGAACACCGCGGAGCGGGTGCCAATGACGATGGGCGCGCGCCCCGAGCGCGCCGCTTCCCAAGCATCCAGGCGCTCTGCATCCGTCAGGCTGGAGTGCAAGGCGACCACCGTCACGCGAAAGCGCTGGCGAAAACGCGTCAGGGTCTGAGGCGTCAGACCGATTTCGGGTACCAGTATCAGGGCCTGGCGCCCCTTGGCGATGACCGATTCGATCAGTTGCAGGTAGATTTCGGTCTTGCCGCTGCCAGTGACTCCCTGCAGCAGGCTTGCATGATAGCCATCGAGTCGTTGATGCAGCTCCGCCAGTACGCCGGTCTGCTCGCGATTGAGTACCAGGGCGGGTTCCGCAAGCAGATTGCCCCCCGGCGAGGGCGGCGGCCCGGTCAGGGGTTCTTCCTGACACGCCGCCAGCCCCTTGTCCGCCAGCCCCTTGAGCTGGGTGCGATTGAACCCTTGAGCGCTGATGACCGAGCCCACCACGCCACGCGGGTGCTGGCGCAGCAGCTCGAGCAGCTCTGCCTGGCGCCGGGCGCGGCCCAGCAGAGCGGCATCGGCGTTCTGGCCGGCTTCCGTCAATTGCCAGCGTTCCCGCGTGCGCGCTTCCAGGGGCCGGCCCTGGCGCAGCAATACCGGCAAGGCCTGATGCAGGGTGTCTCCCAGGGCGTGCTGGTAATAGCGCGCAGTGAAATGGCACAGCCATAGCCAGTCCGCGGGCAGCGGTTCGTTGTCCAGACAGGCGCCGATCGGTTTGAGGGCGCTTAATTCGAAATCGCTGGTATCGCGGCACTCGACGACGATGCCGACCACCTCGCGTCGCCCAAACGGTACTCGCACTCGCAAACCGGGTTGCCATCCCTCCCGGGGGGCAGGGTGGCAAGGCCGGTAGTCGAATAGCTTACGCAGCGGGGTGGGTACGGCGACGCCGAGTACCCTGGGTGAAGACGTTGCATATGTTGGAAGTGGCAATTGGTCTCCGGCAGTAGCTCTGCTATAATGTGCGCCCCTTGGCGAGTTGTGTATTGTGCGATAGCGCAGCCTCAGGGGGAAACCGGTTATCTCGCACCCGTGTACGGTGCTCGGCATGGACCGAGTGGCGGTACACACACAAATGAGGCTTCAAGATGAAACAAGGTATCCATCCAGATTACAAGAAAGTCACCGCTACCTGCTCCTGTGGTGCCACTCATTCAATCGGCACTACCTCTGGCGAGGACTTTTTCGTGGACGTTTGCTCCAACTGCCATCCCTTCTACACGGGCAAGCAGAAGCAGGCGACTACTGGCGGTCGCGTCGAGCGTTTCAACAAGCGTTTCGGTGCCGCTGTCAAGCGCAACTAAGCACGAACACGTTCTGTACAAAAACCCGCCATGTCAGGCGGGTTTTTTGTACCTAGCGGTCAATGCACTATTCTTGAATGGAGAGTAGCGGGCATTGGCCGTTTTATTTTCTGTGGAAAGTGTTTCCTGTTTTTATATAAAATTCAGTATAAACATGAGTTTGTGGTTAATTGTGAAGCGGTTTATTTTTCTATATCCTGAAAGAATTCTCAGAAAACTGGACAGACACCATGACGGACGTGAAGAAGCAAGCGGCACTGGATTATCACTCCCAGCCGATTCCTGGAAAACTGTCGGTCGAAATTACCAAGCCGACCTCTTCCGCCAAGGATCTGTCGATGGCTTACAGTCCAGGCGTAGCCGAACCGGTACGGGAAATCGCCAAGGATCCGGAAAATGCCTACCTCTATACCGGTAAAGGCAATCTGGTAGCGGTCATTTCCGATGGTACCGCGATCCTTGGGCTGGGCAATCTGGGGGCGCTTGCCAGCAAGCCGGTCATGGAAGGCAAGGGGGTGTTGTTCAAGCGATTTGCCGGCATCAACTCGGTGGATATCGAAATCAATGCCGAGAGCCCGCAGGCATTCATCGATACCGTGGCCCGCATTGCCGATACCTGGGGCGGCATCAATCTCGAGGACATCAAGGCGCCGGAGTGCTTCGAGATTGAGCGGACCCTCATCGAGCGTTGCAATATCCCGGTCTTTCATGACGACCAGCACGGGACCGCCATCGTCACCGCGGCGGGGATGCTCAATGCACTGGATATCGCCGGCAAGAAGATCGCCGATGCACGGATCGTGTGTCTGGGTGCCGGCTCCGCTGCCATTGCCTGCATGAAGCTGCTGGTGTCCTGTGGCGCCAAGGCAGAACATATCTACATGATCGATCGCAAGGGCGTGATCCACAGCGATCGTGACGATCTCAATCAGTACAAGGCGATGTTTGCCACCCAGACGTCGCTACGCACCCTCGATGAAGCGATCGAAGGTGCCGATGTGTTCGTCGGTTTGTCCGGCCCCAATCTGTTATCGGCGGATCAGCTCAAGAAAATGGCTGCCAGCCCGGTGGTGTTTGCCTGTTCCAATCCGGACCCTGAGATTGATCCGCAGGTGGCCAACGAAGCGCGAGATGATGTGATCATGGCCACCGGGCGCTCGGATTATCCCAATCAGGTCAACAATGTACTGGGGTTCCCGTTCATCTTTCGTGGGGCGCTGGACGTGCGTGCAACCCGTATCAATGAAGAGATGATGATCGCGGCGGTCCATGCCATCAAGGATCTGGCCCGGGAGCCGGTGCCTCAGGAAGTGCTCGAGGCTTACGAGGTCGATGCACTGGAGTTCGGCAGCGGCTATATCATTCCCACGCCGCTGGATGCGCGCTTGCTCGAGCGGGTCTCTTCTGCCGTGGCCCAGGCCGCAGTAGACTCCGGGGTGGCGCGGCGCCCTTATCCGCCACACTATCCGTTGCAGAGCGTCAATGATGTCTACGGCGGCTGATTCACTATCGATCACCAATGGTAGAGGAGCGACGCGGCCGTAGTGGTATCCGTATTCACTTGGGTATCGTCGTCATCTTCATCCTGGGGTGGATTGGAGTTGTGTTTGACTTCATGCGAGATGCGTAAGGCGAGGCTGGCATTGAGCTGAGTCGTGATGGCGGTGAAGGTGCGCGTGGTGACATTCTCCCGCGTACCTTCCACCGACAGCTCCTGTTGAAAACTCGTGCCCTCAGAAATCTGCCATTCGTAGTCCAAAGCGCCATACCCCACCGCCAGATTCTTTATTTCCCCGTTCTCTAGGGCATCGCGTCGATAACCCGGGCCGGTTTCCAGCGATAGTGTATGTTCTGGCCCGGCCAGCACTTGGCGACCGTAGCCACTGATGAAGGTCGTCTGGTAGCGATAACCGCTGAAACGCTCCTTCTCCCAGCGTGCAAAGCCGAACAAGTAGTGCGGTCCGTCGAGGTCGTAGCGCTCGCGACCGGCGATCAGATATTGTTCGGCACTGCTTTCATCATCTTCTTCGATCTTGCGCGTACTGCCGAGAAGGCTATGGGTCATTCGGCCTGTCAGCCAGGTCAGGCGCCCCTTGGCGATCAATGTCTCGCTGTCGGTATTGCCGGACAAGTTAGTGTAGCCAAGCTCTGCCTGGCCGCTGAAAACAGGCGATTCATCATCCGGCGCAGGCGGGGCATAGAATGAAGCGGCGGTTGCCTGCCTATCAGCAAGCGAAATGGCGAGCGTCAACAAAAGTGTTGGCGTAAGCCATGTGCGTGGCATGTCAAAGACTCCTAATGCATTCGTATCGGCGCGGGTGGTCAGCGCTGCCGGCGTAGAGAGACGAAGAAGGCAGGTTGAGCGGACGAGTCGTTGCGACTCGCCCGCCAAATGTTGCTGAACATGGACAAGTACTCAGAAGATCGCTTCGTAAGTACCGGTACCCTGGGATCCGCTGCGGTTTTCCAGCTCACGCTGGATGCGCCGTGGTTCGAAGTCGGGCAGGTTATCTTTCCGGAACAGCTCTTCGATACCCCCGGGTTGATCGTCATGCAATAGTAGCCCGCTGTTCGTGTCGATACGCTTGGTGACGATATCGTCAGGGCGATCGGGAACACTTTCCGGCGTGCCTTTCAAGGCCTCCTGCATGAAATCCTTCCAGATGGGTAGCGCCGCTTGAGCACCATATTCTCCGGTACTCTCGTTGCTATCTTTGCCGACCCATACCGTTGCCACCAGGTTGCTGTTGAAGCCCGAGAACCAGGCGTCGCGCTGTTCGTTGGTGGTGCCGGTCTTGCCGACGATATCGCCGCGATTCAACTCCAGCGCCCCACGGCCCGTGCCACGTTCGATCACGTCGCGCATCATGTCCCGCAGGATGTACAGCGCCTGGGGATCGACGACGCGCTCGGCGACGGGATAGGTCTTGCCGTCGATACGGGTCTGGGTGGCACCTTCCGGGCAGGAAGGGCAGGCGACGTTGGGCGTCGACTCGGCAAGCGGTTCCTGCTCGCCGGTATGCATTACCCGTTCGATATACCAGGGCGTAACCTTGAAGCCGCCATTGGCTAGCACAGCGTAGGCATTGGCCATTTCCAGCGGGGTCAGAGAGGCACTACCCAGCGCGAGAGAGAGCCCATGGGGCAGACGCCCATTGGCGAAACCGAACCGCTCCAGGAAGGCAAGCGCATTGTCCAGACCAAGCGCCTGTAGCACGCGAATGGTGACCAGGTTGCGCGAGCGATAGAGGCCTACTCTCAGTCGGGTCGGGCCACGGAATTCGCCTTCCGAGTTGCCCGGGCGCCAATCGCCTCCCATGTCGCTCATCACCACCGGCGCATCGTTGACGACGGTGGCAGCCGTCATGTTGCCTTGCTGCAACGCCGCCAGATAGATGAATGGCTTGAATATCGAGCCGGCCTGTCGATTTGCCTGGGTCGCTCGATTGAACTTGCTGTGGGCAAAGCTGAAGCCGCCTTGTAGTGCGCGAATGGCTCCGCTACGCGGTTCCAGGACGACAATCGCCCCCTCGATGCCTGGGCGCTGGGAAAGCCGCCAATTGCCTTCCTTGTCTTGCAGGATGCGGACCAATGAGCCGCGCTGAGCGATCTGCTCGGCACGCTTGGGCGCTTCACCGCGCCATTTGGGGCTGCGATATTCACGCGCCCACTCGAGTCCCTTCCAGTCCAGGGTGACGAGCTCGGCATCGCTTGTCAGTACCTGCATCTTCTGATCTTGCGTCGAGACGACGATTGCGGGCTGTAGGGGCCCTGTGACGACGGTACGATCGAGCACTTTTAGCCAGTTGCTGACATCGCCTTCGATGCCGCTGACCTGGGCTTCACTGCTCTGGGCCGCCTTGCGGGCGGTCTGTATGACCTCCGGCGATTCAGACAGCTCTTCTTCCAGGCCTTCACGCTGGGTCTTGTCCTGGGCTTCGACCAGGCTCGGCGGAATCTCGGTCTCTTCCGCGCCTCGCCATCCGTGACGAGTGTCATAATCGATCAGCCCTTGCACGAGGGCTTCCCGCGCCTGGCCTTGCAACTGGCTGTCGAGAGTGGTGTAGAGCGTGTAGCCGCCAGTATAGGCATCGTCACCGAACCGCTCGATGGCGAACTGACGCGCCATCTCGGCAATATAGGAAGCCTCGACCTCCACCTGAGCCGAGTGACGGCGCGCCGTCAGCGGCGCCTGTACCGCTTCGTTATAACGTTCAGCATCGATATAGCCCAGTTCGCGCATGCGATACAGAATCCAGTTGCGCCGGATCAAAGAGCGCTCAGGGTTGGCTAGAGGGTTGAAGGTGGAGGGCGCCTTGGGAAGACCGGCGATCATGGCTTTTTCCGCCAGAGTCAGTTCCGCCAGGGGCTTGTCATAATATGTCTTCGCGGCGGCGGCGATTCCATAGGCGCGGTGGCCCAAGAATATCTTGTTGACGTAGAGTTCGAATATCTCTTCCTTGTCGAGAATCTGCTCCATCTGCAGGGCCAGCAATATCTCGCGAATCTTGCGGGTAAAGGTCCTATCCAGGGTCAGCAGATAGTTGCGTGCCACCTGCATGGTGATGGTGCTGCCTCCGGTCTGGATGCCACCGCTTGCGGCCAGTTCGAATGCTGCCCGGGCAAGGCTCTTGGGATCGACGCCGGGGTGATCGAAATAACCATCGTCCTCTGCGGCCAGAAAGGCTTGCACCATATCCCTGGGAATGGCGTCGTAGGCGACAGGCGTCCGGCGCTCCTCGCCGAACTCACCGATCAGCTTCTCGTCCCGGGTATAAATACGTAGCGGGGACTGCAGTTCGTACCCCTGCAACTGACGCACGTCGGGCAGCCCGGGGGCGAAGTACAGAGCAGCGCCTATCACGGCCAGTACACAAGCGGCGCTCAGTGAGAGAAAGAGCCATAGGGCCGAGCCGAGCAGACGTCTGAAAAACTTCATGCAGTATCAATGTCCGTGGTAATCGAGTGACGAGCGAACGGTGGAGTGCCGCACGGTCTCAGACTGGGCATTATATAGAAAGCGCGCCATGCGAAAACCAGTAATGACATTTCCTTGTGAGGAATAAGTGTGAAAGCGTTGCCCTGACAGGCGCCTGTGTGCCTCAAAAGCGTTAATGATTTTTTCCTAGGAGCCGATAAAACCCTATACGAATGAACGCAGGTGCAAAGGGGCCACACCGTGTTAGGGCTAAAAGCGTCCCCCAGGGGACTTGTCGGTGTCGATATTACCTCGGCAACGGTCAAACTAATCGAATTGAGAAGTCGCGGCCTCCAGCGTCGAGTCGAGAGCTATGCGGTACGGCCGCTGCGGGAAGGCGCCGTCGTGGAGCGTCGTATCCGCAATATGGATGACGTCGTCGATGCCATCGGTCGCGCCGTGGAGCATGCGCAGCCGCGCAGCCGACACGCAGCCGTGGCGATTTCCCCCAATGCGGCGATTACCAAGATGCTGACGCTACCCGCGTCATTGAGCGATGAAGAGATAGAAGCTCACATCCAGCTCGAATCCGACAAGCATATTCCTTTTCCGTTCAATGAGGTTGCCTTCGACTTTCAGCGACTAGGGGCGAACGTCCGTCATCCAGACCAGCAGAATGTACTGCTGGTCGCCTGCCGGCAACAAGAGTTGGAGCAGCTCACGGATGCTGTCCTGCAGGTAGGGCTCGAGCCGGTTGCAGTGGATATCGAAACCTTCGCGCTGGAACGTGTCTGCAGTGAGTTGCATCGCCAGGTTGAGCAAGAGGCGGATGAGGGCGGATGCATCGCACTGGTCGATCTAGGGGCCAACATGAATGCCTTCCATGTGCTGCAACAGGGTCGCACGCTCTACAGCCGCGATACGGTCTTCGGCGGCCGCAAGCTGACGGATCATATTCGCCAGCGCTATGGATTGAGCTTGGATGAGGCTGGATTTGCCAAGAAATATGGCGGGCTACCTGAGGATTATACGGACCAGGTCCTGAATCCCTTCATCGATGCCGTCATTCAACAGGTCGGCCGTTCGCTGCAGCTTTACTACACCACCGGTCGTAATCCCAAGGTCAAGCACCTGATTCTGGCTGGCGGTTCCAGTGCGATCCCTGGTTTGCGTGAAAAACTTGCCGCCAGCAGTAACCTGCGGGTGGAACTGGCCAATCCCTTCACGAACATGACCGTCAATTCGCGCGTGGATGGCGCGGCCTTGAACAGCGACGCTCCGGCCCTGTTGACTGCCTGCGGGTTGGCCATGAGGTCGCGCCCATGAGTATTGAAATCAACCTCTTGCCCTGGCGCGAGGCGCAACGCGAAGCGCGCAGCCGACGCTTCGTGCTGGGAATCATGCTTATGGCACTGCTTGGCAGCGGCGGCGGCTGGGGCTTGGCGCAGTTTCATCAGCAGGCGCTGGAGACGCAGCAGCAGCGCAATCGTTTCATCGAAGCCCGAGTACAGCGTCTGGATCAGGACATCGTCGCAATTCATGACTATCAAATGCTGCGGGAGGACATGCTGGCACAGATCGAGCTGATCCGTGGCTTGCAGTTCAGCCGCCCCCAGACGGTTCGAGTGTTCAATCAACTGGTGACGAGTCTGCAGGAGGGAGTGCATTACAGCGCATTGTCTCGAGACGAGAATCGGTTGCGCTTTACCGGTCGCGCCGACACCAATCGGCAGGTATCCGATCAGCTGCGTGCGATCGCGGCCAGTGAGGTGTTCGGGATCCCTCAGTTGGCCGAAGTACAGACGGAAGAGGGCGGGACGGGTAGGCGTTTCGATCTGAGCGTCGAAGAGATTCTGCCCGGTTCCGTGCCGGAGCAACTCGCCAAGGAGGATATGCCATGAACTCCAGGGGCACGAACCTCAAGCTAGAGTGGCAGCGTTTACGTGAACTCGAGTGGCGTGAGCTGGACATAAGCGAGGCTGCCAGCTGGCCCAAGTCATTGAAGGCGATCTGCCACGGGTTGGTATTGGCAGGCACATTCGTCGCCATGAACTGGTATCTGGCGGCACCTCGGGCCGAGCAACTCGAGAGTGCCCGGGCTCAGGAGAGCGAATGGATTCAGCGTTATGAAAACAAAGCCCTCCAGGCGGCGAGTCTGCCGCTGATGCGTGAACAGATGGGCGAACTCGAAGGCCGTATGGGATTGCTGCTTGAAATGCTGCCGACCGGGGCCGAGGTGCCGGCATTGATCGACAATATCAGCGATACCGCCCATGACAATCAGTTGACCATCGATTTCATTCGCCTACGCAGCCCCGTGCTCAAGACGTTCTACACCGAGCAACCCTTCGATATTCAAGTACAGGGCGACTATCACCGCATTGCCGCTTTCCTATCCGGCGTTGCTGGACTATCTCGGATCGTCACTTTGCACGATTTCAGCCTCGTTCCGGTAGAGAAGACCGATACGCTGCGACTGTCGATGCTGGCCAAGACCTACAACCATCGACCGGAGAGCCAGCCATGAACGGCAGAATTCTCGGGCCGCTGTTGATGCTGGCGCTGGCAGGCTGCAGCGACAGCAATCTTGCCGGTCTGGAGCGTCAGCTGGATCTATTGCAAAGCCGCTCTACCGGACAGGTCGTGCCACTTCCCCAAACGCCGTTATATCAACCGGTAATCTACGGCCAGGTCGCTGATCGCAGCCCGTTCATGGTGCAGCGTTCGGACGTCGAGCAGGCTCGCAATGTAAAGACCGAGTTGGCGCCGGACAGGCGGCGCTCGAAGGACGCACTTGAAGCCTACGCCCTGGAATCGCTCATTCTGGTGGGTATCCTGCGCACCGACGGGCGAAACTCGGCATTGATTCGCGACCCGGAGGGAGGAATACATCGCCTCTATGTTGGTGAGCATCTAGGCACGGATTTCGGCCGTGTTACCCATATCGATGAACGCTCCCTACAGCTTCTGGAGATCGTGCCGAACGGGCAAGGGGGCTGGATCGAGCGCCGCGGCAATCTCGCATTGAACGATGACAACGAACATAAACGCCGAGGCTAAAGAAAAAGAAGCGCCAAGGCTTGGGCTTTGTCTGAGAAGTCGATGAGCGATGACTAGACAAGGCAAAAATCGACGAAAAGGCGGAGTTTACGCGGTGTAAATGAGTACTTTGAGTCGATTTTTAACGCTGTATGGGCGAGCGCAGGCACTTTTCAGACATAGCCTAGGAAGGCAGGTTCAGGGGAACACATATGACAACACTCATTCGCACGCTGCTAGCTGCGGCGCTGTTCAGCGCTGCCGGGCCGGTGCTGGCCCAGTCCGCGTTGATAGGCGTGGATTTCGAGCAGTCCAGCGACAATCAGCTCGAGGTCGCGCTGCGCTTCTCCGGTGGCGTACCCGAGGTGCGCAGCTATCGCATCGACTCTCCATCCCGGTTGACCGTCGACCTGTTGGAGACCGCTAGCCAGCTGGAGCAGCGCCGCTTCGATCTTGCGCTGGCCGGCGTGCACCAGCTGGTGGCCCTGGAGTCCGGCAAGCGTACCCGGCTGGTATTCGACCTCGAGCGCGCATTGCCCTACACCTTGCGTGAGCAGGGCGATGTATTGGTGGTCCAGCTCGGTAATGACGCTGCAGCGACGCCGATGCTTTCCGAGCTGATCGCAACCGGTGCCGTCATCAATGAAACGGGCGCCGAGCCGGCCAGGGAAGGCGTTTATTTTCCCAAGGCCCCATCTGGCGGTGTGGTCGATGTGGAAGTCAAGGCCGAAACTGCGGCCAGCGCCTTGCCCTTGGTGCACGGGCCTCGGGTGGAAGACATTGACTTTCGCCGCGGCGATAATGGTGCCAGCCGGCTGACGCTGACCTTCGATCGCAGTGGCGTCGATGCTCGGGTTCGTGAGCGGGAGGATCGGCTTATCGTTGCGGACATCGAGAACGTGACCCTGCCGGCATCGCTGTTCAAGATTCTGGATGTCAGCGATTTCGGTACCCCGATGCAGCGCATCGTGCCGCAGTTCGAGGGGCAAGGCGTGCAGTTGATGATCGAAGCGCAGGGCGATTATGCAATGCATTCGAGTCTCAATGGACGTGAGCTCGTCATCGAAGCCAAGCCTCGGGCCCGGACCGAACGCCCTGACGACCAGCGCCAGCGCACCGCCTATACCGGCAAGCGCATCACCCTCAATTTTCAGGACATCGAGGTACGTGAGGTGCTGGCGATCATCGCTGATTTCACCGGCCTCAACCTGATGGCCCGGGATAGTGTGCAGGGCAGTGTGACCTTGAATCTACAGAACGTGCCCTGGGATCAGGCGCTGGATCTGGTGCTTAAAAGCCATGGGCTGGCCAGTCGCCAGACCGGCAATGTACTGATCGTGGCACCAGCGGAGGAGATGGCCGCCATGGAGCGCCGGGAGTTCGAAGCTCAGGCGCAAATGCAGGAACTGGCGCCATTGACCACGGAATATCTCCAGGTGCGCTATGCCAAGGCGGATGAACTGGCTTCTCTTCTAAGAGGGGGTGAAGGGTTCGGCCTGCTCTCCGACCGGGGAAAGGTCAGTGTCGACGCTCGCACCAATACCTTGCTGATCCAGGAAACTCCGGAACAGCTCAAGGCGATCAAGTTCACCCTGGATCAGCTGGACATTCCCGTGCGCCAGGTGCAGATCGAGGCACGCATCGTTATTGCCAGAGATAGCGCCGCTCGGGAACTGGGGGTCAACTGGGGAATGTCCTCGGCCAAGCCGGTCAACGGGGCGCTGGGTAACGGCAGCAGCATGAACCTCAGTGGCGCCTCGAACGGTCAGGCGCCGAACGGCGGTCTGGCGGTGGATCTGGGGGATGATTTAAACCCTAGCAGCGTATTCAGCTTCGGCTATCTCTCCGGCGACATTCTGCTCGATCTCGAACTGCGGGCACTGGAAAGCGAAGGCAAGAGCCAGACCATTTCTCAGCCGAAGGTGATCACCGCCAACCAGAAGCGGGCCGTGATCAAGCAGGGCCAGGAAATACCTTATCAGGAAGCCACCTCCAGCGGCGCTACCAACATCGAGTTCAAGGAGGCGGTGCTGTCGCTGGAGGTCACGCCCCAGATCACCCCGGATGACCGCATCATCATGGATTTGATCATCAACAACGACGATGTGGCCGACAACAGCTTCGCCGGGGCGCCGGCCATCGACACCAACGAAATCCAGACTCAGGTGCTGGTCAACAATGGTGAAACCGTGGTTCTGGGCGGCATTCTGACCACCGATCAGCTGGAAAATCTGTTCAAGACACCGCTATTGGGTGACCTGCCATTGCTGGGACATCTATTCCGCTATACCGAACAGAGCAATCAGAAGGTAGAATTGCTAGTCTTCATCACTCCGAAAATCATCGAGGATAGGCTGGCGATTCGCTGATGCAGGGTTTTCCCAATCTTTTTCTGATCGGCCCCATGGGGGCCGGTAAAAGCACCATCGGCCGCCTTCTGGCGGCCGAGTTGCAGCGCGATTTCGTCGATAGCGATCACGAAATCCAACGGCGTTGTGGTGCCGATATTCCTTGGATCTTCGACGTCGAGGGCGAGGCCGGCTTTCGCCTGCGCGAACGGTTGATCATCGACGAGCTGAGTCAGCGTGGTGACATCGTCCTTGCCACCGGCGGTGGCGCGGTGATGCATGAAGACAATCGCCAGTTACTGCGTGAGCGCGGCACCGTGATCTATCTCTATGCCACCGTCGAACAGCAGTTGCGTCGCACCGCCAAGGATCGCAATCGCCCCCTGTTGCGCAGTCATGATCCCGAGGCGGTGCTGCGCGGCTTGTTCGAGGTACGCGATCCGCTGTACCGTGCCACCGCCGACTTGTTGATACGCACCGATCGACGTGGCACACGCTCGGTGGTCAACGACATACTGAGGCGCGTATCCCGGCTCATCGACCCATTGCAGACCAAGGCCTGAAAACCATGAAGACATCCCTTGTTCCGCCGCGCACCCTTGACGTTGCGCTCGGCGAGCGTCGCTATCCCATTCATATCGGCGCGGGGCTCTTGCATGATCCGGCGTTGCTGCGCTCCCATCTGGCCGGACGCCAGGTGCTGATCGTCACCAACGAGGCCGTGGCGCCGCTCTACCTGGAGATGCTCAAGCAAGCGCTCGGTGACGATCTCGAGGTGCGCGAGTTGATCTTGCCGGACGGCGAACAGACCAAGACCCTGGCCACGGTGTCGCGCATCTGGGATGCCTTGTTGGAAGCCGGCTTCAATCGCCGCTGCACGCTCATCGCTTTGGGCGGCGGCGTGATCGGCGACATGACCGGGTACGCGGCTGCCTGCTATCAGCGCGGGGTAGCCTTCATCCAGGTGCCAACCACCTTGTTGGCCCAGATCGATTCCTCGGTGGGTGGCAAGACCGGGGTAAATCATCCTCTGGGCAAGAACATGATCGGCGCCTTCTGGCAGCCTCGGGCGGTGATCGTCGATACCGATACCCTGGCAACGCTATCTGAGCGGGAACTGTCCGCAGGACTTGCGGAGGTGATCAAGTATGGTCTGATCGGCGATCTTCCCTTCCTGGCCTGGCTCGAAGAACACATGGCGGGGCTGCGTGGGCTCGATAGCGAACTGCTCATTGAAGCCATTCTGCGCAGTTGCAGGATCAAGGCGGACATCGTGGCCGAAGACGAGACCGAACAGGGCGTGCGGGCATTGCTCAATCTCGGTCACACCTTCGGCCATGCCATCGAGGCCCACCAGGGTTACGGCAACTGGCTGCACGGCGAGGCGGTAGGCACAGGAATGTACCTGGCGGCGCTGCTTTCCCAGCGCTTGAATTGGCTGGCTCAGGTCGAAATTGAGCGCGTGGGTGCCGTGCTGACGGCAGCGGGGCTTCCATTGAACACCCCGGCCGACATGGATGCGGCGGCATTTCTCGAGCACATGCGCCGAGACAAGAAGAATCTGGATGCCCGCATTCGCCTGGTATTGTTGCGCGGTCTTGGAGATGCCTGTCTTTACGATGAGACACCCCCTGCATTACTCGAGCAGTTTTTGCAGGAGTGCCCTAAAAAGTAATCCTTTCTTCTTTACAGAATCTTGAATGAATTCATAGCCCGCGCCTTGACGCGGGCTTTTGCATTGACGTGCCGATTCAGGGTAGTCTTGCCCTCTTGCTGGTCTTGCATGGCTTATGCATGAATCGCATAACAAAGAGCTGCACTTTCAATGCAGCGGCCTGGTTTTCCCTATCCGTTCACTTCTTGGCTATTTACATTTTTTAGAGGCACGCCCATGAGAAAAGGTCTTCATCAGCCCGGCGAGTTTCGCGACAACTGCGGTTTTGGTCTGATTGCTCATATGCAGGGCGAAGCCAGTCACGATCTTCTGAAAACAGCCATCGAATCATTGACCTGCATGACCCATCGGGGCGGTATCGCGGCAGATGGTAAGACCGGCGATGGCTGTGGGCTGCTGTTTGCTATGCCCATCGACTTTATGCGCGCGCTCGCGAAGGAAGAAATGAACATCGAGCTGGGCCAGCGCTTCGCCGTCGGCGTCGTGTTCTTCCCCGATGACGATCATCGCGAGAGCCAGGCTCGGGAAGTTCTAGAAGGCGAGCTTATCGAGCGCGGCCTGACCGTGCACGGCTGGCGCGACGTACCCACGGATGCCAGTGTTTGCGGACCCATGGCCTTGGACTGCCTGCCGCGGATTCGTCAGATCTTCGTCGAAGCCAATGACGATCGGCCCGACCCGGTATTCAACGTCGACCTGTTCATGGCGCGACGGCTTGCCGAAGAGAAGCTCAAGCACGAAGAAAACTTCTACGTCTGCTCCCTGTCGTCCCGGGTTTTGTCCTACAAGGGACTGATGATGCCGGCGGATTTGCCGACGTTCTATCATGATCTCGGCGATGCGCGTCTCGAGACCTCGACCTGCGTCTTCCATCAGCGCTTCTCGACCAATACCGCGCCCCGCTGGCCGCTGGCCCAGCCGTTTCGTTTTCTCGCCCACAACGGCGAAATCAATACCATCGAGGCCAATCGCGGTTGGGCCAATTCGCGCAAGGAAAACTTTAAAAACGACTTGCTGCCGGACATCACCCAACTCGAGGAGATCGTCAATACCGTCGGTTCCGACTCCTCGAGCATGGACAACATGCTCGAGGTGCTGCTCACCGGCGGCATGGATCTGTACAACGCCATCCGCATGATGGTGCCCCCGGCCTGGCAGAACGTCGAAACCATGCCAGGCGATCTGCGCGCCTTCTTTGAGTACAACTCCATGCACATGGAGGCCTGGGACGGGCCGGCGGGCTTAGTGATGACCGACGGCCGCAATGCGGTGTGCATGCTGGATCGTAACGGCCTGCGCCCGGCACGTTGGGTGATCACCAAAAATGGCTACATCACCTTGGCCTCGGAGATCGGTACTTACGGTTACAAGCCCGAGGACGTAGTAGCCAAGGGCCGGGTCGGGCCGGGTCAGATTCTTGGCGTGGACACCCACACCGGTGAGGTGCTGCATACCCAGGAGATCGACAACCGGCTCAAGTCCGCCTTTCCCTACAAGCGCTGGCTGAAGGATCGCGCCCAGTATCTGGAATCCGCATTGACGGAGTTGGCGCGCTTTCACCCCTTCGATGCCCAGGAACTCGCCGTCTATCAGAAGATGTTCCAGGTGACGTTTGAGGAGCGGGATCAGCTGTTGCGTCCGTTGGCGGAAAGCGGTCAGGAAGCGGTGGGCTCCATGGGGGATGACACCCCCATGGCGGTGTTGTCCCGTCAGAGCCGTGTGCTTACCGACTACTTCCGCCAGAAATTTGCTCAGGTCACCAATCCGCCCATCGACCCGTTGCGCGAAGCGATCGTGATGTCCCTGGAGACCTGCTGCGGTGCCGAACTGAACGTCTTCGAGACTACTGCGGATCATGCCCATCGCTTGATTCTCACCGCGCCGATACTGTCGCCGCGCAAGTTCACCGCCTTGGTCACCCAGGAAGACGTTGCATTTCGCAGCCAGACCCTGAGTCTGAGCTACGACCCGGAAAAGAGCAGCCTCAAGCAGGCGTTACAGGCTTTGTGTCAGGAAGCCGAACAGGCCGCCAAAAAGGGCGTGGTCATTCTGGTGCTGTCCGACGCCGATCTGCACAAGGGCTGGTTGCCGGTCCATGCCGCGCTTGCCACCGGCGCGATCCATCATCATCTGGGGCGTCTGGCGCTCAGGCCCCGGGTCAACCTGATCGTGGAGACCGGCTACGCCCGGGACGCTCACCAGATGGCGGTGCTGTTCGGTGTCGGCGCCACGGCGATCTATCCGTACCTCGCCTATCAGGTGATGGCGGACATGCATCGCAGCGGTGAACTGGTCGGTAACCCGGAGGACACGCGGGAAAACTACCGCAAGGGCCTGCAGAAAGGGCTCTACAAGATCCTCTCCAAGATGGGCATCTCGACCCTGGCCTCCTATCGTGGCTCTCAGCTGTTCGAGGCGGTGGGGCTCTCATCCGAGGTCATGGATCTGTGCTTTACCGGCATGAAGTCGCGCATCGAAGGCACCGGCTTTGCCGAATTGCAACTGCAGCAGGAGTTACTGGCGCGGGACGCCTGGTTGCCGCGCAAGACGCTGGTTCAGGGCGGCCTGCTCAAGTATGTGCACGATCACGAATATCACGCCTACAACCCGGATGTGGTGATGACCCTGCAGCGAGCGGTGCAGCAGGGAGATTACGCTCAATGGAAGAAGTTCGCCGGGCTGGTCAACGAGCGGCCGGTGGCCACTATTCGCGATCTGCTTAAACTCAAGCCGGCCCCGGAGCCGCTGCCGCTGGATGAGGTGGAGCCGGTCGAGGATTTGATACCGCGCTTCGACAGTGCCGGCATGTCTCTGGGGGCGCTTTCCCCGGAGGCCCACGAAGCGCTGGCCCAGGCCATGAACGAAACCGGTGGCCGTTCCAACTCCGGTGAAGGGGGCGAAGATCCGGCACGTTACGGCACGATTAGAAGCTCGAAGATCAAGCAGATCGCCTCGGGGCGCTTTGGCGTGACGCCAGCCTATCTGGTCAACGCCGAGGTGCTGCAGATCAAGGTCGCCCAGGGCGCCAAGCCCGGGGAGGGCGGCCAGTTGCCCGGCAGCAAGGTCAACGAGCTGATCGCCCGACTGCGTTACGCGGTGCCCGGGGTAACGCTGATCTCGCCGCCGCCGCATCACGATATCTATTCCATCGAGGATCTGGCCCAGTTGATCTTCGATTTGAAGCAGGTCAATCCCTCCGCTCAGGTGTCGGTCAAGCTGGTTTCCGAACCGGGTATCGGCACCATCGCCACCGGGGTGGCCAAGGCCTATGCGGATCTGATCACCGTCTCCGGCTACGACGGTGGCACCGCGGCGAGCCCCATGACCTCGATCAAGCATGCCGGCTCCCCTTGGGAGCTGGGCCTGCCGGAGGTGCATCAGGCGCTGCGTATCAACGGCCTGCGGGACAAGATTCGACTGCAGACCGATGGCGGGCTGAAAACCGGCCTTGATGTGGTCAAGGCGGCGATCCTCGGCGCCGAGAGTTTCGGCTTCGGCACCGCGCCCATGGTGGCCCTGGGCTGCAAGTACCTGCGAATCTGCCATCTCAACAACTGTGCCACCGGTGTCGCCACCCAGCACAAATATCTGCGTGACGAGCACTTTCGCGGCACCGTTGACATGGTCAAGCACTACTTTCGCTTCATCGCCGAGGAAGTACGCGAGCTGATGGCCATGCTTGGGGTGCGGTCGCTCACCGATCTGATCGGTCGCACTGACCTGCTCGAGGTGCTTGAAGGCGACACCGCCTCCCAACGTAAGCTCGATCTGACCCCGCTGCTCGAGAACGACCATGTACCGGCGGACGCACCGCAGTTCTGTCAGGTCAGCCGTAATGAGCCTCACGACCCCGGTGCCAAGAATCGGGAAGTGCTCGAAGCGCTGATGACGGCCATCGAGGAAAAATCCGGCGGCGAGTTCGAGTTCAATATTACCAACTGCGATCGCAGCGTAGGGGCGCGAGCCTCCGGGGAGATTGCCAAGCGCTATGGCGAAGCGGGGCTCGAGGAGGTCCCGATCATTGCGCGCTTCACCGGCGTCGCGGGCCAGAGCTTCGGTGTGTGGAACGCTCGCGGTCTGCATCTGTATCTCGAAGGCGATGCCAACGATTATGTCGGCAAGGGCATGAATGGTGGGAAGGTGGTCATCGTGCCACCGAAGAGTAGCCAATTCGAAAGCCACAAGACGGCGATCATCGGCAATACCTGCCTGTACGGTGCCACCGGCGGCAAACTGTTCGCCGCAGGGACCGCTGGCGAGCGCTTTGGCGTGCGTAATTCCGGAGTGCATGCAGTCATCGAAGGGGCCGGTGATCACTGCTGTGAATACATGACCGGCGGGGTGGTCTGCGTACTTGGTGACACCGGGGTCAACTTCGGCGCAGGCATGACTGGCGGCTTTGCCTATGTCATCGACGAGGATCGTACCTTCGTCGACAAGTACAACCACGAGCTGGTGGAGATTCATCGCGTCAACACAGAAGCCATGGAGGCCTACCGTCGCCATCTACGGGAAATGATTCAGGAATATGTTGCCGAAACCGACTCGGCTCGGGGTCATGAGATCCTTGAAGACTTTTCTGACTTCATTCGTCACTTCTGGCTGGTTAAGCCCAAGGCCGCGAACCTGCGGGAATTGCTTGCCCAATCCCAGCGTCAGCCGGAATAAGAGATAGCGTCAGCCGGAACAAGAGGACTTACTTAATGGCAAACCGTCTGAACAACGATTTCCAGTTCATCGATGTCGGCCGTCAGGACCCGCGCAAGAAGGAGGCGCGGACCCGAGCGCGAGAGTTCACCGAGATCTATGAGCCCTACAAACCCAGCGAAGCAGCCAGTCAGGCGCACCGCTGCCTGCACTGCGGCAACCCCTATTGCGAGTGGAAATGCCCGGTGCATAACTACATTCCCAACTGGCTCAAGCTGGTCAGTGAGGGCAATATTCTCGAAGCCGCCGAGATGTCTCACCGCACCAATACCCTGCCCGAGGTGTGCGGCCGGGTGTGTCCTCAGGATCGCCTCTGCGAGGGCGACTGCACCCTTAACGACGGCTTCGGCGCGGTGACCATCGGCTCGGTGGAGAAGTACATTACCGACACCGCCTTCGCCATGGGCTGGCGCCCGGACATGTCGAAAGTCACCTGGACCGACAAGCGGGTGGCGGTGATCGGCGCCGGCCCGGCGGGACTCGGTTGTGCCGATATCCTGGTGCGCAATGGCGTAAGGCCCGTGGTGTTCGATCGCTATCCGGAGATCGGCGGGTTGCTGACCTTCGGCATCCCCGAGTTCAAGCTCGAGAAGAACGTCATGGAGCGTCGCCGGGCGGTGTTCGAGGAGATGGGCATCGAATTCCGTCTCAACACCGAAATCGGCAAGGACGTGACCATCGATGATCTGCTCGCCGACTACGACGCGGTGTTCATGGGGATGGGTACCTACAAGTACATGGAGGGCGGTTTTCCCGGTGAGGATTTGCCCGGAGTGTACAAGGCACTCGATTTCCTGGTCGCCAATGTCAATCACTGCCTGGGCTTCGAGAAGGATCCGGCCGATTATATTTCCCTCAAGGACCAGCGGGTAGTGGTGCTGGGGGGTGGCGATACCGCCATGGATTGCAACCGCACCTCGATTCGCCAGGGGGCAACCAGCGTGACCTGTGCCTATCGCCGCGACGAGGGCAACATGCCCGGTTCCAAGCGGGAGGTAGCCAACGCCCGGGAAGAGGGTGTGGAGTTCTTGTTCAACCGGCAGCCGGTGGCAGTGATCGGGGAGGACAAGGTCGAAGGCGTCAAGCTGGTGCGGACACGCCTTGGCGAGCCGGACGAAAACGGACGTCAACGCCCGGAAGTGGTGCCGGGCTCCGAGGAGGTGCTGGAGGCGGATGCGGTGATCATCGCCTTCGGCTTTCAGCCCAGCGATATCGAATGGTTCGAGTCGAACGACATCGCCATCGATGAACGCGGGCGGGTGACCGCGCCGGAGCACGGTAACTTCCCCTTCCAGACCAGCAACGAGAAGATATTTGCCGGCGGCGACATGGTGCGTGGCTCGGACCTGGTGGTCACCGCTATCCATGAAGGGCGCCAGGCGGCGGAGGGGATTCTCGATTATCTGGAGGTGTGAAGCCGACCGTCACTATTGACTGTCGCAACACAAGAGCCCGATGGGTCGGGCTCCTGTGCTCGCAGCAGTTATCTCACCAAATCCATCAGCTTGTCATAAGAATCCACGACATCGTACTTCACCTTTGCCGTCGCGATGGTCTCGAAGAATTCCGTGGCACATCTGATCTTGGCCTGCTCGATTTCTCGCAGTTCTAGCGATGACATGCTGCCCTTGGTCTCGGCCACGAAGTAGACGTGCTTGACGTCATTCTCGTTGAAGGCGATGGCCCAGTCGGGATTGTAGTTGCCCACCGGTGTCGGAATGAAGAAGCTTTTCGGCAGCTTGGCGTAGACCACTACCTCCTTGCTAGTCTCGAGCTCTTCGACGAAGTCTCGTTCGATCTTGGAATCGGTCACCACATAGTCGAAGACATGACGATTGGCCTTGTAGGCGCGATCCAGCTGGTTTTCCGGCTTCTCGATGGTGAAGATTTCCCGGCTGTGCTGCTCGTTGAGGGGGTCATAGCTGATGTGCTCGACCACCATGCTGGCCTTCTGCTCGTTGATCAACCTGGCGGCCTGAGCCATGAAGTCTTCCGGACTCATCTGGTACTGCTTGAAGGTCTTCGGCTGGATATTGGAGAGAATCGCCGCTACGGTGCGGCGCGTCAGCTGCGTGGCCTCGGCTAGAAGTCCGATCAGGTCATATTGCACGGCTGAGTGAAGCGAGTTTTCGTATTTGACGCGCTCGCTTTCGTTGACGGTGAAGGCCTGCCCGCTGGTCAGGTCCTGGTAGCTGGCTTCCGCCTTCTGGGTGCCGCGCTCCACCTGGTATTCCAGGCGCTTCACCTTGAGCTTCAGGTCCAGGTAGCCCACGCATTTCTCGATCAGCTCGTTGGAGTCGAAGCTGACCGAGTATGCTGCCTTGCGGTTGATGCGCTCCCAGAGTTCCTGAAATTCCTTCTTGTGGAAGTTGTCGTTGAGCGGGTTAAGCTTGGCCTTGCGGCCGTCCTCGATGTGCGGCAGTTGGGCATTGCTGAAGACACTGTCGATCAGCTGGAAGACCTGCTGGGCATAGGGTTGCAGCGCCTCTGGCAGCTCGGCCAGGGTGCCGGCTTCCTTGGCTTGATGGTAGACGTCCGCAATATGGTCGTCGTTATCGGTGTACTCATTTTTGAGCAGGTAGCGATAGATATCTTTGGCCAACCTAGCCGTAACTTCTGTTTCTTCACCCACATCGTTGATCAGCAGTTTTCCCTTGAAATAGTCTTCATCTGCCTTGCGCGGGCGCTCGGAGAGATCGTTGCTGATATCGCGCTGCAAGGCGGTGACGAAGTCCTTGTAGCTCTCGCTGGCGACCACCGTCAGTTCGTTGATGTCGTGCACCGTCATGGGGTCGTCCATGCGGTCCCCCAGCTGGTTGACCGCCAGGCGCAGGCCGCGTCCGACCTCCTGACGCCGGGAGATGGTGTTATCGCTATGTTTCAGCGTGCAGATGACGAAGACGTTAGGGTTATCCCAGCCCTCCCTCAGCGCGGAGTGGGAGAAGATGAAGCGCGTGGGCTCCTCGAAGGAGAGCAGGCGCTCCTTGTCCTTCAGGATCAGGTCGTAGGCATCGACATCGTCGGTCTCGGTGGAGCGAGCCTTGGTCTTGGGGTCGATGAGTCGCTTGGACTTCTTGTCGATGGAAAAGTAGCCGTTGTGGGTGTTTGATGCGCTGATGCCTTTCAGGTAGCGGTTGTACGCGCTGTCTTCCAGGGTCAATACCTGGTTGAGTTGGTGGTTGTATTCCTTCTCGAACATTTCGGCGTACTCGCCCAGCACCTCACCGCCTTCATCGTACTGGCGGTACTTGGCCACCTCATCGATGAAGAACAGCGTGAGTACTTTGACGCCCTGGGAGAACAGCAGCTCTTCCTTCTTGAAGTGCGCCTTGACCGCCTCGCGAATCTGAAGCTGGCGCAGCGCCTTCTCGGTGACGTCGACGGTCACCTCCCCGGCGGTGAGCTCGACGCCGTTGGTGAAGCTGAGCTGATCGATCCGGGCGTCAATATCCGAGACGACGAAGCCCTTGTACTGATCCAGCTCACCCGATAGTTCATGAAGATTGTCGTTCTTGCCCAGCTTGCGTCGCTTACGCTTCGGGCCACTGGCCGTCTTTTGTTCATATTCAACCCAGGCCACCGGGGGCTTGTTCTTCGCCGTCTCGATGTTTTCCAGATAAAGATAGGCGTCGGTGCCGGTGAGGCCTTTGGTGGTGACACCGTGCACCGAGATCTTCTTCACCAACTTCTGGTTGTAGGCGTCCAGGGCGTCCAGGCGGTGGATCTTGTTATAGATCGTCTTGTGGGTCGCCGAGTAGCGCACGATGAACAAGGGGTTGAACTCGCTCAGTGAGCTGAGCGTCTTGTCGCCTTCCATCTTCTGCGGCTCATCGAGAAACAGGATCGGCCGGTTGGCCTTGATTACATCGATGGGGCGCCGCGACTGGAAGTCGTCCAGCTCCTCGTAGATGCGGCGGTTGTCGGCGCCACGGGAGTTGAAGGCCTGCACATTGATGACCATCACGCTGATGCCGGCATCCGAGGAGAAGCTTTCCAGGTTGTGCAGCTGCTTCGAGTCGTAGATGAAGAAGCGCGCCTTCTGGCCGTAGCTCTCCAGGAAGTGGTCGGCGGTGATCTGCAGCGACTTGTAGACCCCCTCGCGGATGGCGATGCTGGGTACCACCACGATGAACTTGCTCCAGCCGCAGCGCTGTTTCAGCTCGAACATGCTCTTCAGGTAGACGTATGTCTTGCCGGTGCCGGTCTCCATCTCCACGTCCAGGTTGTAGGGGCAGCCGGTCTTGTCATCCTTCTTCAAGCCGTCGGAGAGCGGCAGATTCTGGCGACGCTGCACAGCCTTGATATTGCTCAACAGATCGTATTCGGAGAGCTCCAGGGCGGCGTTCTTGAAGCCGGCATCGTCCTGCTCTGGCAAGGCGTACAGTTCTTGCTGACGTGGTTGCCTCTGTCGCACGGCCTCACCCGGATCGATTCGGTACTGAATGCCGCTACTAAAAGGTTGGCCGGCAAAGCAATCTACTAAAGCCTCGACGGCCCGGGTCTGGTATTCCTGAGTCTTGAACTTGAGCTTCATGCTGTTCCTTTCTGCATGCTTTCTGCATCACATTTTTTCGACCATCATGCAGAAAGAATAAACGCTTGATAATTAAGATTAAATTATAAATAGATTGAGCCTTCAGCTCTTTTTCATTCTGCAAGCGTCCAGGTAGGTTTGCCACGTGAACCTATGTTCCGGATTGCTCCACGACGTCGAAGTTTAGTCAGTAGATTGCTAATTTTATGGCGTTTTTGCTCATTTTTGAGAGCATCGCTGAGCTTGTCGGACAGTAGTGCCTCAACCTCGGCGCGGTTGGCCTGACCAAATTTTTCGAGATAATCCGTCAATAGTTTGGCGTAGAACTCATCGTCCTGAGCGCGGGTGCGAATGTAGTCCGCCTTGCCGGCAGTCGCCCCGGCCACACGAGCGGATACGTGGAAATTGGGTTTGCGCCCTTCAATTAGACCGGCTCGCTTGAGACGAGCTATCGCTTCATCAGCAATCGGCAGCTTTTTTTGTATTCGATCCAGCGCTAATACGTCAATCAGAGGCAGATCCGTTTTCTGGATTAACAGACGGCTATAAGCTGAGTCGACCACACCGCCATAAATGCTCAGCCTGACGGCACCTGGCTCGCTCAGGTCATAGTCCGGTAACGGAAGGTAACGCTTGGCTTGGCGCGAATACATGTCATGAATGCCGTAGCCCATGGTATCTATCATGTTGAGCTCCGCCATGGCCTGAGTCAGGAAGGGGTTGCGGTAGCGCCTCGGGACCCGGTGCCCTTCCAGGTAGTCGCTGGGCTCGCCATCGAAAAAGTTGCCTTCATTTTCAAACACCAGGCGGTCGGAATGCTCGATCACCACCACACGAGCATTGCGGACGTAGTCCTGATGCGCAATGCAGTTGTGTAATGCTTCCAATACGATTTTTTGGTCGTACTTGGAGACCTCGACAGGCAGCAACTCGTCCTGTGGTAGCAGTCGCAGTTGGATATTGCGAATACGCTGATACAGCTGTGTGGTGGTCAACAGAAAAGGCGGTGCGAAATGCTCATAGGCTCGCTCCGGCCCCTCCAGCTTCCAGGTCAGCTGCGTCGGATGAGGGGATAGTAGTGGTGCTGCCTCCTCCTTGCCGAGCAGGAGGATGGCCGCCCGGGTCACCTTGCCGTCCAACGTCAGCTTGGCGCGATCTAGGAAGGTCGCCAGCGGCCAGTCCTTCACTTCGCCGGTTTCAAAGCGGTTGGCGTACTTCTGGGCGAAGGATTCGCGGGCCTTGCTGACCGCCTCGGGGTCGAGATGATCGAGCGTGGCATTCGGCACCAGCTGAACGGACCAGTCGGTGGCCTCGGTCTGTCGCCGGATCGCATCCAGCTTGTCCAGGCTAAGGCTGGTCAGGCTTTCCCCGGCGCGGGCATAGTAGTGCCCTTGCCAGGCGATAGGCATCCCCATCGGCGCGGCCGGAATCTCGAACAGCAACACCCGGCCCTCTGAAGTTTGCAGCTCGTGGATGTTGCGGAAGGTGATGCTGGGCTCGGTGCCGTCGGCTATCTGCATCTTGAGCCTGTCGAGCTCACCGGAGGCTTGCCGAAACTCGGACCCCAGGATGCGTCGGGTCTTGTCGTCGATCCCAAAGACCAGCCAGGCGCTTTCACCGGCTCGCAGGTTCGCCTCATTAGCCAACGCCGAGAGGTACTTGCCCAAGTCCGAGGTGGAGAAGCCCTTGCCACCGCGCTTGAATTCGACCACCTCGCTCTCCCAGCGCTCGATCAGGGAGTGCAGCAACTGCGTCAGCGCCTGCTCGTCCATGCTCATCGGGTGAGATTACCTTGACGTTGATATTGGGCGACTTCTGGGCGAAGATCTGCTCGGCACTGCCGGAACTGGGTCGCACGGATCGAGTTGACCCGGTAGCCTACTGAAATGATGGCATCTAGATTGTAGTATTCCACCGAGCGGGAGACCTTTCGCTGGCCCTCCTGTTGAACCGTTCGGAATTTCCTAACAGTTGCCTCGTGGTCCAGCTCGCCCTCGACATAAACATTCTTGAGGTGCTCATTGATGGTGGGCTTGGTGACACCGAACAGCTCGGCGATGAGCTTCTGCGAGAGCCAGATGGTGCCATCCTCGCAGCGAGCCTCGATGCTCTGCTCACCGCTTTGCCCGGTGAAAATCAGAAATTCCGCCGTGCTGTTGCGAATCAGTTGGCTGCCCTGGCCATTTTTGCCCTTGGTCATATCACCTTCACCTCGGTATTGGGCGACTTCTGGGCGAAGACCTGCTCGACGTTGATCTTGACGCTGTCGCTGGCAAAGCCGGCATCGCGGAACACTACGCGCAGCGGCTCGTATTCGGCGAGCTGCTTGACGAATGCCTCGTCGATATCCAGGTCGAAGCAAGCGGCCAGGGCCATATACTTCTCGTCTCCATCGACGAAGAAGACGGTTTTTCCATCAAGCTCCTGGCGAGAAATGGGAAGCGAAAGGTCTACGCCCCAGTCAAGCAAGATTTGGAAGAGAAGGTCTTCAGATGTACGGCCTTTACGAATGTTATCAACAAGGCCAAGGATATCAGATTGCTTCAACCCATCCGGTGAGTACCAGATGTCATCCATATTTGAATTATCTAACTTAAAGACACGAAAACCGACATCCTTAAGCCATCCAGAGTGATGTTCGCCTTGGAGAATATTCTGACCACTTCGCCGGAGCCGCTCTTTGCCAATTTCTGCCACAGTAGTGTATCCAGCCTGGTAAGCCGCACTGCTAATTTCGCATTCTTCAGCCAGCTGAATTGCAATATGCCGTCTATTCCCACCGTCCTTAGAATTCAAGCTCATTACAGCATGACCAGTCGTAGATGAGCCCGAAAAAAAGTCCATGACCAATGCATCATGATCCCAATGAGCAGCAGCATCTAGCAGTATTTCTATATACTGAAAGGGTTTTGGGTAGCTCATAATACCCTCAGCCTCAAGGAGCCACTTCAGCTGCTCATAACCTGCTTCATTAGTAGCCCCAAATTCAACCCCATCAATTAACGAAGAAAGACCCTTAAATGAATTTTCATCAGGCGCCTTAAAAGCCCTTATTTGAAAATTAATAGTATTTACTGTAAAGGTAGCACCCTTACTAAACTGATCATCCAGATATGACTGACTCCAGACAAATGGACCTTTAACAAAAAGAGAAGTCGAGAAAAACCCATTTGAAACTTCAGTATCATCTAGAAGCTCTACAGCGCTAGAGCCATTACCATAGACTCCTTTTTCATATACTCCATCGTTTAATCTTGTTGAAATAGAGCCTTCTGGAAAAACGAGCTTCCCAACCGGGTTGGTTCTTTTTATCAATGGTTGCGATTCAGCCTCATCGGCTTTTCCACCGTAGAGCTTAATATCGGGGCTCTTACTGAAAACAAGCAACCACTCTGTAACAGAAACAATTTTTTTAGAAAGAAAGCTTCCTTTCCTCTTTTTCCTCCAAGAAACTGACCCAACAAAATTCTCACCACCAAATATTTCCTCGCAAACCTTGATTAGTCCAGACACTTCTCCATCATCGATAGAGATGAAAATGACTCCGTCATCACGCAATAAATTTTTTGCTAGACGCAATCTGGGGTACATCATGCTTAGCCAATCTGAATGGAATCTTCCACTTGTCTCAGGGTTTGCGACTAAGCGTTCCCCATGCTCATCTTTTTGCAATGAAGAATTTAAATAATCATTTACTGTTGAACAATACTTATCATGATAGACAAAATCATTCCCCGTATTATAAGGTGGATCAATATAAATAACCTTCACCTTCCCGAGATAAGTTTCTTGGAGGAGTTTTAGAGCCTCAAGGTTATCTCCCTCGATGAAAAGGTTTTTCGTATTATCAAAATCGACACTCTCTTCCCGACAGGGGCGTAGGGTCTTGGCAATGGGCGCATTGGCTGCCAGCAGGGCTTCCCGCTTGCCGGGCCAGTTGAGGTGATAGCGCTCCTGGGGCCCATCGACGATATGGTCGGAGAGCTCCTGGCGCAGCTGGTCGAAGTCGATGGCTTGCTTCACCCGCCCCTGCTCATCCCGCGCTTCCGTGACGCAGCTAGGGAAGAGCTCGGCCAGCTTGGCGATACTGTCCTCGGTCAGGTTGGGCGAGTGCATTTTCAACTTGTCCATGGTGTTGCGTGTCTCCGGACCTCTGCGGTCGTGATCAGGTGTCATAGTCGGCAATTTTCTCACGGATCGAACGCAGCTCGGCGTTGATCTCGACCTTGCGGTTGAACTGTTTTTCGTTGCGAAGGCGCTTATCGAGCTTGTCGGCATCCTTCTTTAGGGCTTCCAGGGCCCTCAAGCGCTCCAGCTGATCCGGCAGGGCTTCGCCCTCATGCGCCGGCGATGGAAGCAGGCTACGCAGCAGCTGCTGGTAGAGCTGTTTCAGATCAATGGCCGTGGGCAGCTGTTGCCTAGGCGTCTCGGCTGGCTGCCAGTCGCTGCTGGCGTAGTGGTCATCCAGCACCCATTTGCTGGGATCGGCCTGGCTGGGTCGCTTGTAGGCAGCGGTGACCCGGATGCCGCGGCCGCCATGTAGCTCGAACAGGATCGGAAAGGGAATGGCACGGTCGATGGCCCGCAGCACGTCTCGGTGCAGATCATCGCGCTTGAGGGTAATCACGAAGACCTGCAGCTCCGGCACCTCAAAGGTGCCGGGCAGGTTGAGCGTGCCATGGGCCAGCTTGGCATGCCAGGTGATCTGGGCGACGTCGTCCCGCAGGCGCTCCCGGAGCTTGGCGGTGGCCCGCACCTGCGCCAGTATGCGCTGCTTGGCCACCACGCGGCCGAGCAGCGTCTTGTGGGGGTACTGGTAGAGCGGTGCCGTCATGTCTCTTTTCCGCTCTCCCTGCTGGCTGCATGGCGCTCCGTGCCCATGTAAGTGGCTGAGCCTGCCTCACGAATGACGATAAAGGTAATCAGCTCGAAGTCGTCGAGCCCTTCGATGATATCGACTAGCGCCGTGGTCGCGCCACCGGTGAACAGGCTGTCGATGTCCCTGTCCTCCTTTACCTCGATCATCGAGCGGATGGCCTGATCCAGTAACGCCGAATAGGTGTGCATCTCCCGGCCGTCTTGGGTTTCCTCGTTGAAGGCACGATAGACGGCTTCGACGGGCTCGCTATAGCCCTTGCAGGCGGTGCGTGCCAGGTCGAGCAGGCGCTTGACCTCGGTGTAGTCGCTGATCACCTCGCCGGTGTGGCTGATGTAGACCAGATAAAAAGGGTGCAGACGGTTCTGCTGCTGTAGGCCATGCCCTTGGTGAGCTACCCGCTGATTGAGGTTGCGCAGAGTGAAGATGATCCCAGGTTTCAGGCCCTTCTCGGGGTGGGCCGGCACGACGGTGTGCAGGCCGTTGGGGAGTCGGCTCAGGTCGCCGTTCTCCTTCATGTAGCCCAGCAGGTCCATTCGGAACTCGTTCAAGCCCAGGTCGGTGATCGACACGCCGGACTTGAGGTCTTCCATCTCCACCACTTCATCCTGCAGGCGGCGCAGCTGCTCGCGACGGTAGGCGACGTCGTTGGACTGGGCATTGAGCACGTTATCGTCGCCGGTGGCGGTGACGTCGGCGATCACCATGCGGTTCTCGACCCGCTCCTTGAGGTTGATGTACTCGTCCAGGCTGATGTCCGGCCAGTAGTTGACCAGCTGGATGCTGGCGTTGGGTGAGCCGATGCGGTCGATGCGCCCGAAGCGTTGGATGATGCGCACCGGGTTCCAGTGGATGTCGTAGTTGATCAGGTAATCGCAGTCCTGCAGGTTCTGGCCTTCCGAGATGCAGTCGGTCCCGATCAGGATGTCCAGCTCGCGGGGCTCACTCGGGTAGACCATGGCCTTGCTCTTGGCCTGCGGGGCGAACAGCGTCAGCAGGCCCTGGAAGTCGTAGTGCTGGCGACTGTTGGGCATGGCGCCAATAGTCGATTTCGGCGCATCGCTGCCGGTCACCATACCAGTGTGTACGTCCTGACTCTCCAGCAGACCAGGCGCCAGATTGTCGTAGAGGTACTTGGCTGTATCCGCAAAGGCGGTGAAGATCATCACCTTGCGGTTGCCGGGGTTGATCGGCGAGGCCAGCTTGCTGGCGATTTGCGTTTTGAGGTGCTGCAGTTTGGCATCATCGGCCGGGGTGACCTTGGCCATTTCCTCCAGCAACAGTTCGATCCATACAAGGTCAGTACTCAGGTCATGCTCCCAGGATGGCAGGTCCATGTCCTCCAGGCTGATCTGGACCTTCTTGCCCACCGTGGTATCGTCCGGCATGGGGATACTGTCGTCTTCGGGGGCGGCGTCTTCGAAGGCCGCGGTGATATCCGCGAAGCTCTCCGAGCGGCCGGTAATATTGAAGGCCTCGATCTTCTTCAGGATGGTTGTGTAGCTATCCTGAAGCCCCTCCAGCGTCAGGCGAAACGCCGCCACCGAGCTCTCCAGTCGCTTGAGCAGGTTGGTGGTCATCAGGGCTTGCAAGCTCTTCTCACGGTCCACCTGCTTGAAGCTACCGCCGCCACTGGACACTTCAGTATCGTACATCTCTTCGTACTTCTTGAGGCGGCTGGGCAGGATGTAGCTGATCGGGGCGTAGACCGAGAGCTTGAGCTGGGAGAGCTGCTGAAAGATCTCGTTGAAGCCGATCACATCGGTTCGGTGGGTGAGAGGGCAGTGAAAGGAGAGCGGCTTACGCCGCTCAGGGAAACTTCCGATATCGCTGGTATCGTAGAAGGTTTCGATATGCCGGCGTGAACGGGCGATGGTCACGCTGTCCAGCAGCTCGAAGAAGTCGAAGTCCAGCGCCTGCAGGATGACACCCGTGGTGCGCTTCTCGGGCGGGAGCGCCGACCATTCGTTGAATGTGGCCTGGGCGCGCCGGAAGATGCCTTCGATGTCCTTGGCGCCGCTAAGATGGCGGGTCAGGTTCTTGGCTTCGCCCTCGTAGGCCAAGGCCAGCTGGTTCTTCAGATCGGTGAAGCGGTTGTTGACCGGCGTGGCCGAGAGCATCAGTACCTTGGTCTTCACACCCGCACGGATGACCTGGTTCATCAGCTTCTGGTAGCGGGTCTCGCGATCCTTGTAGACGTCGTTGTTGCGGAAGTTATGAGACTCGTCGATCACCACCAGATCGTAGTTGCCCCAGTTAACGCGATCCAGCGGCATGCCGAAGGATTCGCCGCGGGTGCGCTGCAGGTCGGTATGGCACAGTACGTCGTAATTCAGGCGGTCTTGGGCCAGTACGTTGGTGGTCAGGTTGCGGTTGTAGGTCAGCCAGTTGTCGGCGAGCTTCTTGGGGCACAGCACCAACACGGAACGGTTGCGCAGCTCGTAGTACTTGATGACCGCCAGGGCAGTGAAGGTCTTCCCGAGCCCCACGCTGTCGGCCAGGATGCAGCCGTTATAGGTCTCCAGCTTGTTGATGATGCCGGTGGCCGCGTCACGCTGGAAGTTGAACAGCTTCTGCCAGACGGCGCTGTCTTGGTAGCCGGTACGGTCGTTGGGCAGCACGTCCTCACTGAGGTCTTCCAGAAACTCATGGAAGATGTGGTAGAGCATCAGGAAGTAGATCCGCTCCGGCGGGTTCTCCCGGTAGACCGAAGCGATATGCTCGCGCAGCCGTTCGGTGACGTCCTCGAGCTTCTCTTCGTCCTGCCACAGCTGGTCGAAGAGGGCCATAAACTGAGAGGTATGCGCTGGCTCGCTGAAGCGGGTGACGAAGTTGGAGACCGCGTTGCCCTGCTGGTAGCCCAGATCCACTGCCGTGAAGCCCTGCAGCGGTATATAGACGGTGTCGCCGCCTGGGGCGGCAACACCGGCAAAGGGCTGCATGGCCGGCTGGCCGCGGTTGGAGCGGAAGCGAGCCTTGCGGCGCATCCAGTCGGCGCACTCACGAGCAATGGCCCGCTGGGTCAGCTTGTTCTTGAGCTGGATCTCGAACTCGCTGCCGTGGACGCTGCGCTCGCGCTCCGCCTTGGGGATGTGGAACTCACGGTGCTCCTTGCGGAACTTGTCGCTGGCCTGGTCCGGCACAAAGGTGGGTGAGGTGAAGATGAACTCGACCGAGTCCAGCGTCTCCAGCTCATCCTTGAGCGCTTCAAAGGCGTAGATCGAGAAGCAGGAGGCCGCGATCTTGAGCCGGGCGCCGGGACGCAGGGTGTCCTTCAGGTCGTCGCCGAGTAGTCGGCTGACGTTGTCGATGATCTCCACTGTACTTCCCCTACGGTTCCAACGCCGTGTCTATTTATGCGGTCTCGTTGTCTTGGATGAGATTCGTGCTCAAGCTTATATCAATGTCTAAGCATGTTGAAATGCGGCGGTCCGTCTCGGCACCCAAGCGTCGCCGCGCCAAAATTGAGCCCCCACCCCGAGTCTGCTATTCTGGCGTCCCATCCGGGCCCGATTCTCCTTGCGGCCCTTTTTCAGAGCTTCTGCTCACGATTCGACAGGTTTTCCATGACGCGATATATCTTCGTGACCGGCGGCGTTGTGTCCTCTCTCGGCAAGGGCATCGCCTCGGCCTCTCTCGCAGCGATTCTCGAGGCACGCGGCCTCAAGGTCACCATGCTCAAGCTGGACCCGTACATCAACGTCGACCCGGGCACCATGAGCCCATTCCAGCATGGCGAGGTGTTCGTCACCGAAGATGGCGCGGAGACCGATCTCGACCTGGGGCACTACGAGCGTTTCATTCGCACAAAAATGACCCAGGCCAACAACTTCACTACCGGTCGCGTCTACGAATACGTGTTGCGCAAGGAGCGTCGCGGCGACTACCTGGGCGGCACCGTGCAGGTGATTCCGCACATCACCGACGAGATCAAGCGCCGCGTCTACGCTGGTGGCGAGGGTTTCGACGTAGCCCTGGTGGAAATCGGTGGCACCGTGGGGGATATCGAATCCCTACCGTTTCTCGAATCCATTCGTCAGTTGCGCAGCGAAGTTGGCGCAAGCCGAGCGCTGTTCATGCACCTGACCCTGGTGCCTTACATCAAGACCGCCGGCGAGACCAAGACCAAGCCGACCCAGCATAGCGTCAAGGAGCTGCGCTCCATCGGCATCCAGCCGGACATCCTGATCTGCAGAAGCGAGGTGGAGCTAGAAGAGGTCGAGCGGCGCAAGATTGCGCTGTTCACCAACGTCGAAGAGCGGGCCGTGGTGCCGCTGCAGGATGCGGACACCATTTATCGCATTCCATTGATGCTGCATGAATTTGGCTTGGACGAGATCGTCTGCGACAAGCTGCGTCTCGAAGCCCCGGAAGCGGATCTCGGTGAATGGATCCACGTGCTGGATGCCAAGCTCAACCCCTTGAAGTCGATCAACATCGCCATGGTCGGCAAGTACATGGAACTGCTCGATGCCTACAAGTCGCTCAATGAAGCCTTGATTCACGCTGGCATTCAGTCCCGGGTCAAGATCAACATCGATTATGTCGATGCAGAGATCATCGAACGTCACGGCACCGAGCGCCTGGCGGGCAAGGATGCGATTCTGGTGCCTGGAGGCTTCGGTGAACGGGGCGTTGAGGGCAAGATCACGGCGGCCCGCTATGCCCGGGAGCAGGGCGTGCCCTACCTGGGCATCTGTCTGGGCATGCAGGTCGCGGTGATCGAGTTCGCGCGGAATAAAGCCGGCTGGGAGGATGCCAACTCCACGGAGTTCAGCCGGGATACGCAGCATCCGGTGATTTCCCTCATTGCTGAATGGATCACGCCGGAAGGCAAGATCGAATTGCGCGACGAGGCATCCGACTTGGGCGGGACCATGCGCCTGGGCGGTCAGGTCTGTCAGCTCAAGCCGGGCTCCAAGGCGCATCAGGCCTATGGGCTGGAGGCCATTACCGAGCGCCATCGCCACCGGTACGAGGTCAACAATCAGTTCGTTGAAGCGTTGGAAACGGCGGGGCTGGTAGTCTCCGGCAAGAGCGTCGACAATTCCCTGGTGGAAATGATCGAATTGCCGGATCACCCCTGGTTCGTGGCCTGTCAGTTTCATCCAGAATTCACCTCCACGCCGCGGGACGGACATCCTTTGTTTTCCGGTTTCGTGCAGGCGGCGCTGGAGCATAAGGCGGCGCGTTCGCGTCCGCGGGTCGAGGAATCATGAGCAAGAAAATCGTCGAGTTTGCCGGCCTCGAAGTCGGCAATGCCCGGCCGCTGACGCTGTTCGGTGGCATCAATGTGCTGGAATCCGAGGCGCTCGCCCTGGAGACCGCCGCCGCCTATGTCGAGGTTTGCGCGAAGCTGGGTATTCCCTATGTCTTCAAGGCCAGCTTCGACAAGGCCAACCGCAGCTCGATCCACTCCTATCGGGGGCCGGGTCTGGACAAGGGGCTGGCGATATTCGCCGAGGTCAAGCGTCGTTTCAATGTGCCGGTAATTACCGACGTGCATGAACCCTGGCAGGCCAAACCCGTGGCAGAAGTGGCCGATGTCATTCAGCTACCCGCTTTTCTGGCACGGCAAACCGATCTCGTGGTGGCCATGGCCGAGACCGGCGCGGTGATCAACATCAAGAAGCCCCAGTTCGTCGCCCCTCCTGAAATGCGTCATATCATCAAGAAGTGCCGAGAGGCGGGTAATGATCGCCTGCTCCTCTGCGAACGTGGCTCGAGCTTCGGCTACAACAATCTGGTGGTCGACATGCTGGGTTTCGGCGAGATGAAGCAGACCGGCTTTCCGGTCATCTTCGACGTGACCCATTCTCTGCAGCGCCCGGGCGGGCGTTCGGACAGCGCCGATGGTCGGCGTGCCCAGGTGTTCGATCTGGCCCGGGCCGGGGTCGCGGTGGGCCTGGCCGGACTCTTCCTCGAGGCCCATCCCGATCCGGACAACGCCCTATGTGACGGCCCTTGTGCGCTGCCGCTGGATAAGCTCGAGCCCTTCTTGAGCCAGCTCAAGCAGCTCGACGATTTGATCAAAGGGTTCCCCGATATTCAGGTCCGGTAACCATGGTTTTCGATAACGCTTAACGATATAGAAGGACGACACGACATGGCAGAGATCGCCGATATTCGCGCGCTGGAAGTACTCGACTCACGTGGTAATCCGACCGTGCAGGCCGAGGTCATTCTCAAGAGCGGTGTGCGCGCCAATGCTTGTGCGCCAAGTGGCGCTTCAACCGGCTCCCGGGAAGCGCTGGAACTGCGCGATGGCGATAAATCCCGCTACCTGGGCAAGGGCGTGCTCAAGGCGGTCGAGGCGGTGAATGGCAAGATTCGCGAACGCCTCGTCGGCATGGATGCTCGCGATCAGCGGGCGTTGGACAACGCCATGCTGGAGCTCGACGGCACCGATAACAAGGCTAACCTGGGTGCCAACGCCATTCTTGCGGTCTCTCTCGCTGCCGCCAAAGCCGCTGCCGCCGAGCAGGACGTACCGCTCTACGCCCATATCGCCGAGCTCTACGGTCAGCCCGGCCAGTACAGCATGCCGGTGCCGATGATGAACATCATCAACGGTGGCGAGCACGCGGACAACAACGTCGACATGCAGGAGTTCATGATCCAGCCCGTCGGCGCGCCGAATTTTCGTGAGGCGCTGCGCATGGGCGCGGAAATCTTCCACGCCCTGAAGAAGGTGCTCTCCGGGCGAGGCCTGGCCACGGCCGTGGGTGATGAAGGCGGCTTCGCCCCAGATCTGGATTCCAACGCCGAGGCCTTGGCGGTGATCAAACAGGCGGTAGCGGACGCGGGCTACGAGCTGGGTAAAGACATCACCTTGGCACTCGACTGTGCTTCCTCGGAGTTCTACAAGGGCGGCCAGTATGACCTGGCTGGCGAAGGCAAACGCTATGATGCCGCGGGATTCGTCGACTACCTGGCAGAGCTTGTCGAGCAGTACCCCATCGTTTCTATCGAGGATGGCATGGATGAATCCGACTGGGATGGCTGGAAGCTGCTCACCGAGAAGCTCGGCGACAATGTGCAGCTGGTGGGCGACGATCTGTTCGTCACCAATACCAAGATTCTCAAGCGGGGTATCGATGAGTCCATCGGCAACTCGATCCTGATCAAGTTCAACCAGATCGGTTCACTTTCCGAAACACTGGACGCGATCCGCATGGCCCAGGACGCCGGCTTCACTGCGGTGATATCTCATCGCAGCGGCGAGACCGAGGACACCACCATCGCCGACCTTGCCGTGGCCACCTGTGCCGGCCAGATCAAGACCGGCTCGCTGAGCCGCTCGGATCGCATCGCCAAGTACAACCGTCTATTGGTGATCGAGCAGGAGTTGGGCGACAAGGCACGTTATCCAGGGCTCAAGGCCATCAAAGGCCAAGGCTGAAGCGCTCTTCATGATGCCGATGTAATTGCATTGGGCTATTTTAGAAGCGTCTATTTCAGAACTGTTTACCGGCGGCACATGATGCCGCCGGCTTGTTGTGCGCGGCTCTGTTGTTCCGCCACCGTCTCCTGCCTTTCTTGATTGTCGTCAATATCTCCAGTTTTTGTAAGATATTTCCTACAAAAGCGCGACGTATTTATGGACAAAACAATACAAAATCAGCTTTATCTAACTATAATTAGAGCTAAGCTATTGTTTGCCAATTGATTTTAAAAAAACCGCTAAAGTCTGAGCTGTATCCGCCGATATTGGCCCCCGTTGCGGGGTTTTCTCGATCTGACAGAATGAATACAGGACTTCGTTAGCCAAGCGCTAACAGCAGGGAAGCAGCTAGTCGTTGGCTCGCCCGGCAGGACAGGATGTTGTGACCGGACAAGGAAGAGGCCAAGGGAAATGGGTATAAGGAATTTACCCCCAAGGAACGGCTGGGAGCGGGCGACCTTCGGGTCGCCTTTTTCGTGTCTGATGCACTTAATCACCATCTAGCAGATACGAAAAAGCCCGGCCTTCTTGGCCGGGCTTTTTGGACGCAGTTTCCTTACGTTCCTACCGAACTTCCTTGTTCAACCTTCCGTAGCACTGAGGGCAGAATCCTTCTGCCCAATAAATCCCTAGATTACGGCTTCCTGCCATGTAATCGAGCTTCCTTGTCCAACCTTCCATGGCGCCAAGAGTAGATTCCTTTACTCTTTGTTTAGCGCCCGGTTGACTCTTCCGTACTCGATGCGCGCAGTGTACGGAAATTAACCTAGTTATATAAATAACCTGGATTAACATTTAACATTCGGTAACTATTCTTTAGGCTGCGCTTATTCATCTGCCACTTACCAGGTTTGCAGCAAGGGGTTTAGCTCGTCATTGAAACGATCCGGCGTGAAGCGTGCCAGCTCGGACAGGCGGTCAATATCAAGTACTTGAAGCTTCTTGCGGGTCTTGCGCAGCAATCCCATCTCTTCGAGTTCGCTCATGGTGCGGCTAAGGTGTACTTCACTGATGCCCAGTAGCATGCTGATCTGCTTTTGCGTAATCGGGAGGCCATAGCCATTTTCTACGTCGGCGCCGATTCGCTTCAAGCGGTAATATATTTCCAACGTAAAATGCGCGATGCGCGCCTTGGCATCATGACTTAGCACGTTGACCAACCGATCCATGATGATCATCTGCTGTCGTGCGGCGGCGGCATGCAACCCCATGGCCAGCTTGGGCGAGCGACCAAAGATGTAATGCAGTCGCTCTGTGGGGAACGGACAGATTATGCCGTCGGTGAGCATGCAGGCGCTGGTGTAATGGTGCTCGAAAGTGACATCGCGAATACCCAATACGTCACCGGGAACGTAGATGTCCATTACCTGCCGCGAGCCATCCTCATTCCTGCGAAAGGCGAAGGCCCAGCCACTGCGCAAGGTATAGAGCTTCTCCGCCGCTCTGCCGGTTTCCCAGAGTTCGGTGTGTTTCTTGACATTGGTGGGATCTTCTTCCAGCTCGGCTAAAAGCCGCACATCCTCGTCGTTGAGATCGATATGATGGCTGAGGTTCTGGGTAACGCAACTTTTATAATGATCCATGTTACTTCAATCCTTTTAGAACAAGACGTAGCCATCCTCGAAGCGGTATTTTTCCTAGCGTTCGAGTTGTTCAATCTTGCCGGGTTTGCCGTCCCAGGCTTCAGCATCTTCCGGAGGATCCTGCTTCTCGGTAATGTTCGGCCACACCTCGGCAAGCTCGGCGTTGAGTTCGATGAAGTGCTGCTGATTTGCTGGCAATTCGTCCTCGGAGAAGATCGCTTCAGCAGGGCATTCCGGCTCGCACAGTGCACAATCGATGCATTCGTCGGGGTGGATCACCAGAAAGTTGGGTCCTTCGTAAAAGCAGTCGACTGGGCACACCTCGACGCAGTCGGTGTACTTGCAGCGGATACAGTTTTCGGTGACGACGAATGTCATGGTTTTTCCTCATATTCTACAAAGCCTGTTAGCAGGCTATATCATCGACATCACACCGAAAATTAATAAAAGTTAATTTTCGGCGCCATTTTAATAGGAGTCTTCGACGCGGACAAGATGCCTAGCGGGCGTTTTCCTGCCATTTATAGAGCAGAGTCAGCGCCTGGCGGGGAGTCAGTGTATCCAGATCTAGTTCGCCGACTTCCTCGACCATCGGGTGAGTCGGGCTGGCAAATAGATCCGCTTGCTGAGGCGTTGCGCCGGCAGCCTTATCGTATCGCGTAGGGTGGCGCTGGCCTTGATCGACTTCCTGCTGTTCGAGAAGGGCCAGCTTATCCCGTGCCCTGGTAATCACGGACTGTGGCACACCGGCGAGCTGTGCGACCTGCAGACCGTAACTCTGACTGGCCGGGCCGTCCTCGACACGGTGCATGAACACGATGCCGTCCTTGTGTTCCGCTGCGGTGAGATGCACGTTGGCCACTCCGTCGAGCTGCTCCGGGAGTGCGGTCATCTCGAAGTAGTGGGTGGCAAACAGGGTAAAGGCTTTTACCCGGACGAGGTGCTCGGCGCTGGCCCAGGCCAGAGACAGCCCATCGAAAGTGCTGGTGCCGCGTCCGATCTCATCCATCAGCACCAGGCTCTTCTCGGTGGCGTTGTGCAGGATGCTGGCGGTTTCAGTCATCTCCACCATGAAGGTGGAGCGCCCGCCGGCAAGGTCGTCGCTCGAACCGATACGGGTGAAGATACGATCCAGCATGCCGATCTCGGCATCATCCGCGGGCACGAAGCTACCGCAGTGGGCGAGCAGCGCAATCAACGCCGCCTGACGCATGTAGGTAGACTTGCCGCCCATGTTGGGGCCGGTGATTACCAGCATGTGCCGACCGGCATCCAGGCGCAGGTCGTTGGGCACGAAGGGCGTTTCGCTGACATGTTCGACCACCGGGTGACGTCCACCGGTAATATAGATGCCTGGCGTATCGAGTAGCTGAGGGCGGACGAAATCCAGTGCCAGGGCACGTTCGGCAAAACTGCTCAGTACATCCAGAGTGGAAAGCGCCTGGCCCGTTGCTTGCAAAGAAACAAGCTCGGCGCCCAAGGCATCGATCAGGCCTTCGTAAAGGAGCTTTTCGCGGGCCAAGGCCTTGGATTTTGCCGACAGCGCCTTGTCTTCGAACTCCTTGAGCTCAGGAATGATGAAGCGTTCCGCGTTCTTCAGTGTCTGGCGCCGAATGTAGTCCGCCGGCACGTCCCGGGCCTGGGCGCGGGGAATCTCGATGTAGTAGCCATGCACCCGGTTGTAACCGACCTTCAGCCCTGCCAGCCCGGTGCGCTCTCGCTCCCGGGTCTCGAGTTTGATCAGGTAGTCGCCGGCATGCTCCGCCAGGCCGCGAAACTCATCGAGCTCTTCATCGAAGCCCGGGGCGATCACGCCCCCTTCGCGAATGACCACCGGCGGATTGTCTATCAAGGCGCGGGTCAGAAGATCCGCTAGCGTCGGATAGGGATGGATGTACTGACGCAGGTCGTCAAGAACGCTTCCCGTATCCAGCGTTTCCAGATCCTGCTGTAACGTCGGCAGTGCATTGAGCGCGTCTCTCAGTCGTGCCAGATCCCGAGGTCGGGCGCTGCGCAGCGCGATCCGGGCCAGAATGCGCTCGACGTCTCCAATTCGCTTGAGATTCTCGTGAAGTGGCGCGTAGGCCTCGTTGCTCTGCAACAACTGCACCGCCCCCTGACGCGCGGTAATCTGTTCGCGACTGCGCAGTGGCCGATTGAGCCAGCGTTTGAGCAAACGCGAACCCATCGCCGTGGCAGTGGTGTCGAGTACGCTCGCCAGGGTGTTGTCGCCGGTACCATTGAGATTGGTGTCGATCTCGAGATTGCGCCGACTGGCCGCATCGATGATGACCGTATCGTCGCGATTTTCCACGCTCAGCGCCGTCACATGGGGCAGAGAGGTGCGCTGGGTGTCCCGGGCGTAATCGATCAGTACGCCTGCCGCGGTGATGCCATGATGCAGATGCGCACAGCCGAAACCGCGCAGATCGTTGACCCCGAATTGATCGCAAAGCAATCGCGTTGCGGATTCCAGATCGAATAGCCATTCGCTCTGGCGCTTGAGGCCGCTGCGCCCGGCAAGGCTTGCGGGCAGCTCGAGCCCCTCGGCGATCAGCAGTTCCGCAGGGTCGAGACGATGAATCTCCGCCAGTAGGTCAGCGTCGTTGTCCACTTCGAGCAGGCTGAAACGACCGCTGGCAAGTTCCAGCCAAGCGATTCCCCAGCCCCCGCGATGCCGATGCAAGGCAAGCAGGAGATTGTCGCGTCTGGCATCGAGCAGGGCTTCGTCATGCAGCGTGCCCGGGGTGACGATGCGAACGACCTTGCGCTCTACTGGCCCTTTGCTGGTAGCCGGGTCGCCAATCTGTTCGCAGATGGCCACGGACTCACCGCCTCTGACCAATCGCGCCAGATACCCTTCGGCGCTGTGATAGGGCACGCCGGCCATGGGGATCGGCTTGCCCCCGGACTGACCGCGCTGAGTTAGGGTGATATCGAGCAGTTGAGCGGCGCGTCGGGCATCGTCGAAGAACAGCTCGTAGAAATCGCCCATGCGATAGAACAGCAATACCCCGGGGTGATCCCGCTTGATCTTGAGATATTGCGCCATCATGGGCGTATGGCTGGGAGTCGTCTCGAGCGCGTCGGGCATGATGTCTGCGAATCTCTTGAGTCGATGGGCGGCCATTCTATATCAGGACGATGCGCTTTCGACAGACTGGCCCTAGCCTGGTCAACTCACGCAAACAGGTGTGAACGGCGCACTGCACGAACTCTGCGCCAGGCTGTCGATAGTGGCTATGCTGATGGGACAAAAGACGCCAACAAAAGCAAAAGGACATGGAGGCTGTATGGCAAGGATTGCCCGATGGAGTCTTGGTGCTGTGCTGGTCCTGCTGGCACTGGTCGTTGCGCTCATGTGGCTGGCGGAATCCCGCTGGGCCCAGGCGCTGTTCGAGGGTCAGATCAGCCAGTGCCTCAATGGGCGGGAAGTCGAGATCGCTGCCCACGACATCGATTGGAGCTGGCCCTTGTCGTTTTAACTCGAAGATATCCGTATTGCCAACCCGGACTGGGCGCCCGAAAAGCATATGCTCGATCTTGGGGCTCTCGAGGTCGATATTTCTCTCGCGGCGCTATTTCAGGGCAACCTCGTTCTCGAGCGACTGTATTTGAATCGGCCGTGCATCCACTTGGCCCGGCGCGAGGATGGTCGCGACAACTGGTCAAACCTGACGCCCGAGGAGAAAAAGGAAGACAAAAGCACCAGCGGGGAGCTGCCTTTCGATCTGCAAGCGATCGACATCGAACAAGGCAGGCTTACCTGCAGAGAAGAAGGATCTGGTGCGGCTGTTCGATCTAGACGGGTATTTTGCCGTCAGCGATGTCAGCGGCGACGTTCGCCTGCGTCTTGGAGAGCGAAGCATCCTATGGGCCACCCTCAAACCCCGGCGACTGGAGCTAGACGATCTGGCACCACTGTTTGGGGGTACACCGCAAACCGGCCCCGATGAGGCTGCCTCTGCCCGTCAACAGCGCCGTGCTACCAGGCAGACACAGCAAGCGGGTATCTTTACCGACGTGAAATGGAGCCTCAAGAGACTGCGGCGCATGGATGCAGACGTGGTCTACCGGGCAGACAACGTTCAGGTCGAGGACATTCCTATGACCTCATTGAAGCTCAATCTCACTCTGCCGGAGGTGGCTCGATCGACCTGGCTCGGGAGCACATGAACCTGGTGTTCGAGTCGCATTCCAAGGATGCTAGCCTGCTGGCATCCGACTCGCCGATACGCTTGCAGGGCCCCTTCGACTCGCCCGGGGTCGATTTGGTGAGTCGAGAGCTCATCTCACGAGGCGTGCTTTCAGTACTGGGCGCGCTGGTGGCGCCGCCATTGGCAATCCTGCCCTGGGTCGATCTGGGAACGGGTGAAGGCGTCGGGCCCGGGTGTGAAAAGGTGATGTGAGCGTTTCGTCGAGATTGACGTCTTGCGTGATGCTTCGGCACGGATACTGATCGAAGGTGGCGTTGAACGATCGATAAAGTTGCTGTTCTACTCTTGTCACTTATATGGACGAGTTGAGGTAATACCATGGAGCATGAAAGTGAATTAAGAGAGCTGAGTGAACGCCTGGGGGGCGCTTGTCGCCGTCAATCAGCGCAAGTGACCACCGCCGAATCCTGTACGGGGGGCGGGGTCGCCGCGGCGATCACCGATATCGCCGGTAGTTCGGACTATTTCGAGACCGGCTATGTCACTTACGCCAATGCCTCCAAGACCCGGCTGTTGAACGTATCCGACTCCCTGCTCGAGGGCTACGGTGCTGTCAGTCAGGAAACCGTGGAGGCCATGGTGAAAGGAGCCTGTCTCGAAAGTGGTGCGGATGTCGGCGTGGCGGTCAGCGGAGTCGCTGGGCCTGACGGGGGCAGCGACGACAAGCCCGTGGGGACCGTATGGTTTGCCTGGGGAGACGCCTCGCGGCAGCAGTCGACACGTTACGTGTTCGAAGGGGATCGCAGCGCAGTAAGGCATCAGGCGGTACGAGTGGCCCTTGAAGGGCTCATCGAGTGGCTTGAAAAATAGTCGGTGCCGACATTTTAAAGAGTAGGCGAGCACGATTTTTTTCGGCATAATACTGGTCAATCATACAGTTATTTTCAGGAGACCTTCATGGCTCAGGATGACAATCGTTCCAAGGCGCTAAGCGCTGCGCTCTCTCAAATCGAGCGTCAGTTCGGCAAGGGCACCGTAATGCGGCTGGGGGACACTCCCCGAGTTACCATGCCTTCCATATCCACCGGTTCCCTGGGGCTGGACATCGCCTTGGGTATCGGCGGTTTGCCTCTAGGCCGAGTGGTAGAAATCTTCGGCCCGGAGTCTTCCGGCAAGACCACGCTGACGCTCTCGGTCATCGCCCAGGCGCAAAAGCAGGGCAAGACCTGTGCCTTCATCGATGCAGAGCACGCCCTCGACCCGAGCTATGCCGAGAAGCTCGGCGTCAATCTCGATGACCTGCTGGTGTCCCAGCCGGACACAGGCGAACAGGCGCTGGAGATCTGCGATATGCTGGTGCGCTCCGGCGGCGTCGATGTGATCATCATCGATTCCGTGGCGGCCCTTACGCCGCGTGCGGAGATCGAAGGTGAGATGGGGGATTCCCACGTCGGCCTGCAGGCGCGTCTGATGTCCCAGGCCCTGCGCAAGATTACCGGCAACATCAAGAATGCCAACTGCATGGTGATGTTCGTCAACCAGATTCGCATGAAGATCGGTGTCATGTTCGGCAGCCCCGAAACCACCACCGGCGGTAATGCGCTCAAGTTCTATTCCAGCGTGCGCCTGGACATTCGTCGTACCGGCTCCGTCAAGTCTGGCGATGAGGTCACCGGTAACGAGACCCGGGTAAAAGTGGTCAAGAACAAGGTGGCGCCACCGTTCCGTCAGGCGGAGTTCCAGATTCTTTATGGCAAGGGTATCTACCATGCCGGCGAGGTCGTCGATCTGGGCGTGCAGTGCAAGCTGGTGGACAAGGCGGGCGCCTGGTACAGCTACCAGGGCAACAAGATCGGCCAAGGCAAGGCCAACGCGGCTCAATTCCTTCAGGACAACCCGGCCATCATGGACGAGATCGAAAGCGGCATCCGTGGCCAGCTGTTGAGCGCCCCGGAACCCAAGGCTGAAGCCAAGGAAGGTAAGGAAGCCGAACCCGAAGCCGCACCTCTGGATGACGGCAGCGAAGATCGCCTGATCTAAGCATGTCCGGTTTCTCGACAAGGGCAACAGGCAGCGTGAATAAGGCAGAGGGTGGCGCGTCCCCCAAGGACGACGCCATTCGCCTGCTTGCGCGCCGTGAATATTCCCGCCTCGAATTGGAGAAGCGGCTGGCGGGCAAAGGTCACGACGACGAGGCCATTGCGGAATGTCTGAATGGTCTGGCCCAGGAAGGGCTACAATCCGATGCGCGTTTTGCCGAAGTGTTCGTTCGCTCCTACATTGCTCGGGACCAAGGGCCGCTCAAGATTCGCGCGAAACTGGGTGAGCGCGGCATCGAAAGCGTTCTAGTTCGTAACGCCCTCGAGGAAGCGGACGTTAACTGGTTCTCTCTTGCCTGCGAAGCCCTTGCCAAGCGCTTTGACGATGCCGGTGATACGCCACGGGAGCGGGCTCGCCGGGAGCGCTTTCTGGCCGGACGGGGCTTCGATTTCGATCAGACCCGCCATGCGCTTTCCCACGCCTGGGATGATCATTAAACTTCCCACGCCCTCTTTTCTGTCGCTTTCCTGCTGATTGCTTCCTTGCGCTTCTTCACCTCCCCCCTTTAGTCGTTTAAAGACTGCGTTATACTAGTTCGCCACGCGACGGCCCCGGGTGGCGTCCACTTCGTGATATGCCAAGCCATCATCAGCCATCATCGATAGGCAACGACCGCCTGCCCTCAGCGCCTAAACGCTTATTTACCACGGGTTTTCTATGAAAAGCGCAGACATCAGACAGGCCTTTTTGAGCTTTTTCGAAGAACAAGGGCACAGCATCGTGCCGTCGAGTTCTCTGGTGCCGGGCAATGACCCGACCCTGTTGTTCACCAATGCGGGCATGGTGCCTTTCAAGGATGTATTCCTGGGTCGCGACCCGCGCCCTTACGTGCGGGCAACCTCGTCCCAGCGCTGCGTGCGTGCCGGCGGCAAGCACAACGACCTGGACAACGTCGGCTATACCGCTCGCCATCACACCTTTTTCGAGATGCTGGGCAACTTCAGCTTCGGCGACTATTTCAAGCAGGATGCCATCCGCTTTGCCTGGTCTTTCCTCACCGGCACCTTGGGTTTGCCCAAGGAAAAACTGTGGGTCACGGTGCACATAGGCGACGACGAGGCCGAGCGCATCTGGAAAGACGAGATCGGCATCGACCCGGAGCGGTTCTCGAAGCTCGATGAAGACAACTTCTGGCAGATGGGGGATACCGGCCCCTGTGGGCCCAGCTCGGAAATCTTCTTTGATCACGGCCCGGAGGTATGGGGCGGCCCTCCCGGTAGCCCTGAAGAGGACGGCGACCGCTATATCGAGATCTGGAACCTGGTATTCATGCAGTTCGATCGCGATGCAGCGGGCAACATGAATCCATTGCCCAAGCCTTCCATCGATACCGGCATGGGGCTGGAGCGCATCGCGGCAGTGATGCAAGGGGTGCACTCCAACTACGAAATCGATCTGTTTCAGAATCTGCTGACCGCTGCTGCCGAAGCCACCGGTCACGAGGATAATTCCGCGCCGTCCCTCAGGGTGATCGCGGATCACATTCGTTCCTGCGCCTTTCTGATCGTGGATGGCGTGCTGCCCTCCAACGAAGGCCGTGGTTACGTGCTGCGCCGAATCATTCGCCGTGCGGTTCGCCACGGCCATAAGCTGGGCGCTCGAGAGCCGTTCTTCCACAAACTGGTGGAGGCGCTGGACGCGGAGATGGGCGATGCCTACCCAGAATTGCGCAAGGCCCGCCCGCAGATCAAGAGAATTCTGCTCAAGGAAGAAGAGCAGTTCGCCCGCACCTTGGAACACGGCATGGGGCTGTTGGAGACGGCGCTAAGTGAGCTGAATGGCGATGTGCTGGCCGGCGAGACGGTGTTCAAGCTTTACGACACTTACGGCTTTCCCTTCGATCTGACCGCGGACATTTGTCGTGAGCGCGGCGTGACCCTGGATGAAGTGGGGTTTCAGCGTGAACTCGAAGCCCAGCGCGAACGGGCCCGAGCGGCCAGCCAGTTCGGTGCGGATTACACCGCAGGCCTGGAACTCGAAGGGGAGACGACCTTTAGTGGGTACGAGCATCTCGAGGACGAGTCCCGGGTCACCGCGCTGATCGATGAAGCCGGCAATGCGCTGGCCGAGCTCGGGGAAGGCGACAAAGGCGTGGTAGTACTCGATCGCACACCGTTTTATGGGGAGTCTGGTGGCCAGATAGGGGATACCGGCTATCTCGAAGGCTCGAATCTGCGTTTTCAGGTCACCGATACCCAGAAGCAAGGCGGACATCACCTGCATCATGGCGTGATGATCGAAGGTCGACTGCAGCCAGGCGCGTCGGTAACGCCTCGGGTGGACGCTGGTCTGCGCGCGGCGACGGTACGCAACCATTCGGCAACACACTTGATGCATGAAGCGCTCAAGCGTGTGCTTGGCGATCATGTGCAGCAGAAAGGCTCCTTGGTGACCGCCGAGCGGCTGCGTTTCGATTTCAGTCATTTCGAGGCAATGAGCACTGAACAGCTCGCCCAGGTGGAGACCATCGTCAATCAGCAGGTGCTGGCCAATGCGGACACTCATATCCAGCAGATGACCCTGGATGAAGCCAAGGCCAAGGGAGCGGCGGCGCTGTTCGAGGCCAAGTACAGCGATAGCGTACGGGTGCTGACCATCGGCGCCAACGACTTTTCCATCGAGCTCTGCGGCGGCACCCATGTCGCCCGCAGTGGCGACATCGGCTGTTTCCATATCCTCTCGGAGACCGGCATTGCTGCCGGTGTCCGTCGTATCGAAGCCATTACCGGCGAAGGCGCGCTGGCTTACTTTCGCGATCAGGAGGCCCGGGTTGCGTATATCGCCGAGCGTCTCAAGGCCAAGCCAGAGCAGGTGGAGCAGCGGATCGACTCGCTGCTCGAACGCAATCGTGAGATGGAAAAGGAGCTCGAGCGGCTCAAGGCCAAGCTCACTAGCGCTGCAGGAAGCGACATGCTTGGTGAGGCTATGGAAGTCGCCGGTATCAAGGTGCTGGCCAAGCAGGTCGAAGGTGTATCTGGCAAAGAGCTGCGTGGCTTGCTCGATCAGCTCAAGAACAAGCTGGGTTCCGGGGTATTAGTACTGGGGACGACCGCAGGGGATAAAGTAAGCCTGATCGCCGGAGTCACTAACGACCTCACTGCCAGGGTAAAGGCCGGCGATCTGGTCAATCATGTTGCCGCCCAGGTAGGCGGCAAGGGTGGCGGGCGAGCGGATATGGCTCAGGCAGGGGGAAGTGATGCCGCGGCCCTGCCAGAGGCGTTGAAAAGTGTACCAGCGTGGCTCAAGACCCAGTTGAACTAGCTAAGCGAGGGCTGGGGCCTCTGGTGCGGGGCTCTGGATTTTATGAATTCACGACTTCAAGGATAAATAATCTATGGCGCTATACGTACAGAAATTCGGCGGCACTTCGGTCGGTACTGTCGAGCGCATCAAGGCCGTCGCGGAAAAGGTCAAGCGGTTTCGGGAACAAGGCCATCAGGTCGTAGTGGTCGTTTCGGCAATGAGTGGTGAGACCAATCGCCTGATCGAATTGGCCGGTCAGATCAACGATGAGCCAACGCCTCGTGAAATGGACATGTTGGTTTCCACTGGGGAGCAGGTGACCATTTCACTGCTGGCCATGGCTCTGCAGAAGACGGGAGTGCCCGCCACTTCCTACACCGGTGCCCAGGTCGGGATTCGTACCGACAGCGCCCATACCAAGGCGCGTATTCAGCGCATCGAGACAGAGGATTTGCGCCAGGATCTCGAGGAGGGGCAGGTGGTTGTAGTCGCCGGCTTCCAGGGTGTCGATGAAGAGGGCAACATCACGACCCTGGGTCGCGGCGGCTCGGATACCACCGGCGTGGCCCTGGCGGCGGCGCTCAATGCAGACGAGTGCCAGATCTATACCGATGTCGATGGTGTCTACACCACGGATCCCCGGGTATGTTCCAAAGCGCAGCGTCTTGAAACCATTACCGTAGAAGAGATGCTTGAACTGGCGAGCCTGGGTTCCAAGGTATTACAGATTCGCGCCGTCGAGTTCGCCGGCAAGTACAATGTTCCCCTGCGGGTACTATCCAGTTTCGAGGATGGCCCAGGTACCCTTATCATCGCCGACCAACACGAAGAGGATTCCATGGAAGAGCCGCTAATTTCCGGTATTGCCTTTACTGCCAACGAAGCCAAACTAACGCTGCTTAATACGCCTGACGTTCCTGGCGTTGCCTGGCGCATTCTCGGCCCGATTGCCGATGCCAATATCGAAGTCGACATGATCGTGCAGAACGTGGCGCCAACGGGCAATTACACCGATTTCACCTTTACCGTGGCCAAAGGCGATTACAAGCAGACCATGAAGATCCTCAAGGAGCAGGTGCTGCCGGACCTGGGCGAAGGAGAATTGCGTGGCGACGATAACATAGCTAAAGTTTCACTTGTGGGTGTGGGGATGCGCTCCCATGCAGGGGTGGCCTCCAGGATGTTCCGCACGCTGGCAGAAGAGAACATCAACATTCGGATGGTATCCACGTCGGAAATCAAGATTTCCGTGGTGATCGATGAGAAGCAGATGGAGCTTGCCGTGCGCATGCTTCATCAGGCCTTTGGCCTGGACAAGAAAGACCCTGAGAGTGAATGAAAACGGTGAAAATCCAAACGCAGCTGTTCAAGTTCGCTCTCCGCGAATGATACATTGGACTTAGAAAGTTCATTCAAAGAGACTGTCGGGTGTAATATGCCCCAGAGAGTCAGCCTCACGGTGGCATATATCGCATGTAGGCATTGCGCTGCGAGGCTTGTTCGTATCGCAGCTAACCTTTAGGAAGAAGTTCGAAAGGAGATCAGCATGCTCATCCTGACTCGCCGGGTAGGCGAAACGTTGATGATAGGTGATGAAATAACCGTCACCGTGTTGGGTGTAAAAGGTAATCAGGTGCGCATCGGTGTCAATGCTCCTCGGGACGTTGCCGTTCATCGTGAAGAAATCTATCAGCGCATTCAGCGCGAAAAGACCGGCGGCGAAGACAACGACTCCGAGGCGTGATGGTTTGTCTGCCCAGAAATTCCTTTTCAAGGGTGGACAGCCAAGGCCGTAATCGGTAATCTACGCGCCGTGTTGATGAGGGAGAGATGGCCGAGTGGCTGAAGGCGCTCCCCTGCTAAGGGAGTATAGGGTTTATAGCCCTATCGAGGGTTCGAATCCCTCTCTCTCCGCCACTTCACTGGGTATTCTTCATAGCCAGTGCATCATCATCTTCACACCGTTGTTGAACGTGGCATGACCGCCGCATGAGCAGCATGATGATCAAGCGCCCGTAGCTCAGCTGGATAGAGTATCTGACTACGAATCAGAGGGTCGGAGGTTCGAATCCTCCCGGGCGCGCCATGTCATCATACGATATTGCTTGAATTGTTTCTGCGCCCGTAGCTCAGCTGGATAGAGTATCTGACTACGAATCAGAGGGTCGGAGGTTCGAATCCTCCCGGGCGCGCCAGTTTTAATCACCCGCCTTCATTCGAGGCGGGTGATTGCGTTTCAGCCCTCCCATTTCCTATCGCCTCTTTCTCTTGCCGATAGCTAAGCCGTGTCCAGGGTAGTCGTCAGCCCCTCCAAGAATGAGTCCAGCTGTGTCACGCGACGCAATAGCGTAAAGCGCTGCCCAGCCTGTTCGTGCCGTGCACGCATGTGATTCAACCATTGTTTAAGTAGTGAAACCACGACACGCTCGGGAAGTGTGATACGCTGCAACGCAGCATATGCGGTCAGGATTTCCGCGCGTACCTGCCAAGTGGTAGCGGGCAAGCGTTCGCCGGTGCTTTGCCAATGGCGGATGCGGCAGGCAAGAAGCGGGTCTGCCAGGGCGCCGCGACCCAGCATGGCATCCTCGCAACCCGAGAGACTGCGGGCGCGCCAATAATCCTCCAGGGACCAGATATCGCCATTGACGATTACCGGTATGTGCAGGGCCTGGCGTATCCGTGCGATCCACTCCCAGTGGGCCGGGGGGCGGTAGCCTTCGTCGCGCGTGCGGCCATGTACCACCAGATGGGCAGCGCCGCCGGCCTCTGCCGCCTTGGCGCAGTCGAGTGCCAGGCGACGATCTGAAAACCCGAGACGGATTTTGGCAGTGACGGGAATGGCGCCGGCAAGAGCGGTATGAACGGCGGATACTGCCCCTTCGACCCGGCGAGGATCGCGCAGCAAGGACGCGCCGCCATCGTGACGATTGACCGTCTTGGCAGGGCAGCCAAAATTGAGATCGAGACAGGTTGCGTTCAACTTGAGCGCTTGATGAGCATTGGCGGCAAGCGCTTCGGGATCGGAGCCGAGCAGTTGCAGGTGCACCGGCGTCCCGTTCGGTGTCGCGGCAGGGGCATGAATGAGCTCGGGACAATGCTTGTAGAACACCCGAGGTGGCAGGCGAGCATCGACGACGCGCACGAACTCCGTCACCGCCCAGTCGAAACCGGGACGTGTCGTGAGCAAGGCGCGGGCATGGGCATCGATGACGCCCTCCATGGGCGCCAGGCCAAGACGCCCAGGATGCAGTAAGTCGACCACAGGAATTTCCGCCGATGAATTTGCTAGCGCACATAAAGGCCGGCAAGTATAACAGCTACGGCCGGAACGGCATGAACGCCGTAGGCATCATCGACAATCAGCCAAGGGGTACCGCCCATGGATAACACATCACTGATGCAGGAAGGCTTGAGTCTCGTCGCGTTCGGCATGGGATTCGTGTTCGTTTTTCTGACATTGCTGGTATTTGCCACGGCATTGATGTCGCGGCTAGTGATGTCTTTCGTGCCAGCGCCAGTAGGGCAGGAAAAGTCGTCACGCTCGACGCCTGAGGGCGGCAAGGGCGCAGACAATCACGATGAAATGATCGCGGTCATCAGCGCCGCGGTAAAACGCTATCGCCAGCGCCATCGTCGCTGAGTAAACGATCTTGAGCGTACATTCAGTACGCCAGAGCACTTCAAAAAACAACGGAAACAAGGGTTCCTTTATCATGACGGAGACTCGACGCCCGCTGGGTATCACCGATGTCGTACTGCGCGACGCTCATCAATCGCTGTTCGCCACCAGGATGCGGCTTGACGATATGCTGCCGATCGCTGAGAAGCTCGATCGTGTGGGGTTTTGGTCCGTGGAGTCCTGGGGCGGGGCGACCTTCGATGCCTGCATCCGCTATCTAGGAGAAGATCCCTGGGCGCGCATCCGGGCGCTAAAGGAAGTGATGCCCAATACCCGTCAGCAAATGCTGCTGCGAGCCCAGAATCTACTCGGTTATCGGCACTATGCCGACGATGTGGTGGATGCTTTCGTCGAGCGGGCCCGGTTCAACGGCGTCGATGTGTTCCGCGTATTCGATGCGATGAACGATCCGCGCAACTTCGAACGCCCGCTCAAGGCAGTCATCGACAACGACGGTCATGCTCAGGGCGCTATCTCCTACACCGTGAGCCCGGTACACACCCTGGAGGGTTGGGTCGATCTGGCCAAGCGTCTTGAGGATATGGGCGCTCACTCTGTGATGATCAAGGACATGGCCGGACTGCTGACGCCTTACACCGCCTTCGATCTGGTCTCGCGTCTGAAGCAGAGCCTGTCGGTTCCGATCCACATGCAGTGCCACGCCACCACCGGGCTTTCCACCGCCACCATCCTCAAGGCAGTGGAGGCGGGCATCGACAATGTCGACACCGCGATCTCCTCGATGTCGATGACCTACGGCCATAGTCCTACCGAGTCCGTGGTCGCCATCATGCAGGAAACTGAGCGCGATACGGGGCTGGATCTGGCGTTGCTCGAGGATATCGCCGCCTATTTTCGCGAGGTACGCAAGAAGTACGCTGCTTTCGAGGGCTCCCTCAAGGGTATCGACTCCCGTATCCTGCTGGCCCAGGTACCCGGCGGCATGCTCACCAATATGGAAGGCCAGCTCAAGGAGCAGGGCGCCGGTGACAAGCTCGATGATGTGCTCAATGAGATTCCCAAGGTGCGCGAAGACCTGGGTTATATTCCCCTGGTCACCCCGACATCCCAGATCGTCGGCACCCAGGCGGTGATGAATGTGATGATGGGCGAGCGTTACAAGTCGATTTCCAAGGAGGTGCAGGCGCTGCTCAAGGGTGAGTACGGCGCCGCGCCGGCGCCCTTCAACAAGGAACTTCAAGCGCGAGTGCTGGAAGGAAGCGAGCCGATCACCTGCCGTCCGGCGGACAAACTCGAACCCGAGATGGACAGGCTGCGCGATGAGCTGCGCTGCAAGGCCAAGGAGGAGGATGTTCGCTTAGAGGAAGGTGAGCGCGAGATCGATGACGTCCTGACCTATGCCTTGTTCCCCCAGATCGGGCTGAAGTTTCTCAAGCATCGCGATGACCCTAGCGCCTTCGAGCCGGCACCTGGGGCACCGGACGGCCAGACGGTGGGAACGAATAACGCGACCACGCCGGCCAAGAGTGAAAGCCAAACGCCAGCCAACGGCCCCGAGACCTACACCATCAGCGTCAATGGCAAGCAGTATGTGGTCGAGGTTGCCGAAGGCGGAGATATCAGCCAGGTCAAGACCACAAGCGGGGAAGATGGCACAACGCCGACCAAGAAAGAGGCACCGGCAGCCGGAAGCGGCGCCAGTATCAGCGCACCCTTGGCGGGCAACATCTTCAAGGTCACTGTCGCCCCCGGCGATAGCGTGGAAGACGGTGACGTGGTGATCATTCTCGAAGCCATGAAGATGGAAACCGAGGTTCGTGCCAGTAAGGCCGGCACGGTATCCGAGATCAAGGTCAAGGAAGGCGACAGTGTGGCCGTAGGCGATACGCTGATCATTCTCTAAGGACAGATCTCATGGATAAATTGCTTAGTCTCTGGCAGGGCTCGGGGCTCTACAACATGAGCCCGGGCCAGGCGCTGATGATCCTGGTCGGATTGCTGCTGCTTTACTTGGCCATCAACAAGAAGTTTGAACCGCTGCTGCTGGTGCCGATCGGCTTCGGCGGCATTCTCGCCAATATTCCCGAAGCGGGATTGGCGCTGTCCGCGGCAGAGCAGGCAGCGCATCTGGCCAAGCCGATGGTGCTCGAACAGCTCTCGGCGGCGCTCGACCTTGGCCGCGACGGTGCGATGAACACCAATGCCTGGCGGGAGTCGATTGCCAATACCCTGCATGGCGATATTTCCCCGGCGATGGTGCGAGCAGCCAGCGACGTGGCGATGGATGCGGGCTTCAATCATGGCATGCTGTATCAATTTTACAGTATTGCCATCGCTTCCGGTGTTGCGCCCCTGGTGATCTTCATGGGCGTCGGTGCGATGACCGATTTCGGTCCGCTGTTGGCCAATCCGCGCACCCTGTTTCTGGGGGCCGCCGCACAGTTCGGCATCTTTGCCACGCTGCTCGGTGCGGTCGGCTTCACGACGCTTGGCTGGATGGACTTCTCGCTCAAGCAGGCTGCGGCCATAGGCATCATCGGCGGGGCGGACGGCCCGACCTCGATCTATGTCTCGAGCCTGCTGGCACCTGAGTTGCTGGGGGCGATTGCCGTGGCGTCCTACTCCTACATGGCCCTGGTACCCCTGATTCAGCCGCCGATAATGCGGGCGCTGACCACCGCAAAGGAGCGCCAGATCGTCATGACCCAGCTGCGACCGGTCTCCAAGGTGGAAAAGATCCTCTTCCCCTTGGTGCTGCTGATTCTGGTGGTACTGTTCCTGCCGGATGCGGCGCCGCTGCTGGGCATGTTCTGCTTCGGCAATCTGATGCGCGAATGCGGTGTGGTGGAGCGCTTGTCCGATACCGCTCAGAACGCGCTGATCAATATCGTTACCATCTTTCTGGGCTTGTCCGTGGGCTCCAAGCTAGTGGCGGATCGCTTCCTCTCCGTGGAAACCCTGGGGATTCTCGGGCTGGGTATCGTTGCCTTTGCCATCGGCACCGCCTGTGGCGTGCTCATGGCCAAGCTGATGAACCTGGTCAGCAAGACGCCGATCAACCCTTTGATCGGCTCCGCCGGGGTGTCGGCAGTACCCATGGCGGCGCGAGTCTCGAATAAGGTGGGCTTGGATTACAACCCGCACAACTTTTTGTTGATGCATGCCATGGGGCCGAACGTGGCCGGTGTCATCGGGTCGGCCGTCGCAGCAGGTGTCATGATCAAGTACCTGGGTTAATGGTCTACTGCGCTCGTGACGACCGCGCAAGCTCAGCGGTAACCTAGTCGAGTAGGGCGATGTTGCCTTTAAGCCGAGCTTCTAGCGGGGCGAGATCGATCGTGGTGTCGCTGGGCCAGCCGACGGTAAGAGTCACGCCGTCGCTGGTGTAATCGACGTTTTCGATGGGCGCGTCCTGCTCGGCAAACCAGGCGCGGGCCTCGGCTTCGCCGGCGAAGCCGACCTTGATGCGCAATACGCGGCGTTCGACAAAGTCGACGCTGGGCAGCGTTTCCAGTGCTTGCTGCACCACCTGGGAGTAGGCTCGGGCGAGGCCGCCGGTACCCAGTTTTGTGCCACCGAAATAGCGCGTCACCACACAGCCGATCTGGCCGAATCCAGAGCCTTCAAGCACATGAAACATCGGTCGCCCCGCGGTGCCGCCGGGTTCGCCGTCATCGGAAAAACCGATGGCGTTCTGCTCCCCGGGCGAGCCCGCAATGAAGGCGCTGCAGTGATGGCTGGCATCCGGGAAGGCGCTCCGAGCCCGGGCAAGCAGCGTATCGAATCCGACAACATTCGGTGCATGGGCTATCCAGGCGATGAAACGGCTGCGCTCGATCTCGATCTCGGCGACATGAACGTCTGCCTCGGCGAGCTTGGGGATCGGGTAGCGCATCAGGCGGCGATACTCTCGGTTCGTACCACCCCCATGACCAGTCCGAGCACCTGGACGTCGTCGTTTTTCAGGAAGATGGGTGCCATGGTCTCGTTGGCGGGCTGCAGGCGCACCCCGGATTTGTCGATATAGAGCTTTTTGAGGGTAACTTCCTGGCCATTGATCATGACCACCGCGGTCTCGCCGTTTTCGGCGCTCTCATGGCGTTCGATGATGATCACGTCGCCATCACGAATGTTGCAGTCGATCATCGAATTGCCGCGTACCCGCAGCGCATAGGTATTGCGTCGTACCATGCGGGAAGGTACCTGTACGCTGTCCTGATCCGGACACGCCTCGATGGGCAAGCCAGCCGCCACCTGGCCAAGCAGAGGGATGTCGACCAGATCGTTATCGTCGATCTCTTCCCAGGCGCCTTCCTGTAACGGAAGGTTGGGCAAGCGGTGCAGATAGTGATACATGGTCTTCTCCAGTCGCGTTGGACAATGCTCTCGCGGCATCATAGCAAGTGCCGTGCATGGCGGAAATGCGCCGGGTTCCACGCCCTTGCAACAAACGCTGCGGCGGCTGCGACGCGCTGACGCAACGCCCCGGCTGGCCGCAAAATGGCTTTCCCTGTAAAGTGCCTCGTTGATTACTTGTGGTGGGGTTCGAGTGACATTTTGTCTTGAAGCACGTGGGTTGACCTGTGAACGCGATGATCGACGCCTGTTTCAGGCGCTGGATCTGGACGTGGGGCCTGGCGAGGTGCTGCGTGTCGAAGGTCCCAACGGCAGCGGCAAGACGACACTGCTCAAGATACTTTCAGGCCAGCTGACGGATTATGAAGGTGAACTGCGCTGGTGCGGCCAGCCGATGCGCAAGGCTCGCATCGCCTTTCTCGCCAATCTTCTTTATCTGGGGCACTCTCCCGGCATCAAAACGGCGCTGACCGCTCTGGAAAATCTGGTATGGTATCAGGCGCTTAGTGGCGAGCATGGCGGTGAAGCCGAGCGTCTGGCAGTATTGGAAGAGATAGGGCTCTACGGTTTCGAGGATGTACCGGTGGCGCAACTCTCCGCGGGCCAGCAGCGCCGGGTAGCCCTCGCCCGACTGACCTTGACCCAGCGCCCGCTATGGGTGCTCGATGAACCCTTTACCGCTATCGACAAGCAGGGCGTCGCGCGGCTGGAGCAGCGTCTCCTGGCCCATGCTCGCGCCGGGGGCAGTGTAATTCTGACCACCCATCATGAGCTTGCGCCGCTTGGAGAGTTGCGACGCATCACCTTGGGGCAGGCGGAACGCAACGGGGCAGGAGTATGAATGCAGGTCATTGAACCCAAAGTGGAACTCTGGGTTGCCGTTCGCGCGACCATCAAGCGGGACATGACCTTGGTACTGCGTCGGCGCAGTGAGGTGATCAATCCGCTGGTGTTCTTTGCCTTGGTCATCACGCTGTTTCCGCTGGGTATTTCGCCGGATCCTCAGATGTTGGCCGCTATCGCGCCAGGGCTTTTATGGGTCGCGGCACTGCTTGCGACCCAATTGTCACTAGATACACTGTTTCGCAGCGATTACGACGATGGCAGCCTTGAGCAACTACTGCTTTCACCTCAGCCGCTACCAGCGCTGGTGTTGTCGAAGACGCTGGTACACTGGCTACTCACCGGCTTGCCCCTGGCCCTTATGGCGCCACTACTGGGATTGATGCTGGCGTTGCCTGGCCAAAGCTATGTAGTGCTGGCGTTTTCGCTGGCCTTGGGCAGTGCCAGTCTGAGTCTCATCGGTGCCATCGGCGCTGCATTGACCGTAGGGCTATCAAGAGGCGGCGTACTGCTGTCGCTGCTGGTCTTGCCGCTTTATATTCCGGTGCTGATCTTCGGTGCCGGGGCGGTACAAGTAGTGACTCTTGGCGGTAACGCCGCCCCGTACCTGGCAATTCTCGGCGCTCAGTTGTGCCTGGCACTAATGCTGGCACCCTGGGCCATCGCGGCGGCACTTCGCATCAGTATCAACGGTTGAGGAAGTAACGGCATGTGGGCCTTCATACACAAGCTGGGTTCGCCCAAATGGTTCTACGTCATCAGCAGCAGGCTTCAGCCCTGGTTCTGGGGGTTGGCGATTCTGCTGCTATTGGTGGGCAGTGTCTGGGGCCTTGCCTTTGCGCCCTCGGACTATCAGCAGGGCAATAGTTTTCGCATCATCTATGTGCACGTACCGGCAGCCATTCTTGCCCAGTCCTGCTTTGTCGCCATGGCGGTCTCCGGTGTCATCTTTCTGGTCTGGAAGATCAAGATTGCGGATATGGCCGCCACGGTCATCGCGCCATTCGGCGCCGCCATGACGTTTGTCGCGCTGTTTTCCGGCGCGGTTTGGGGCATGCCGACCTGGGGTACCTGGTGGGTGTGGGATGCGCGCCTGACCTCGATGCTGATTCAGCTGTTCCTGTATCTGGGCGTGATTGCGCTACGCGGTTCTTTCTCCAGCCGGGACAGCGGTGCCCGGGCGGCATCGGTGCTGGCCCTGGTGGGTGTGGTCAACATTCCCATCATCAAATACTCCGTGAACTGGTGGAACACCCTGCATCAGCCTGCAACTTTTACGCTAACCGAACGCCCGGCGATGCCAATGGACATGTGGCTGCCGCTGTTGATCATGGTGGCGGGTTTCTACTGCTTTTTCATCGCGCTGACCCTGACCCGTACTCGCAACGAGATACTGCGCCGGGAGTCCGCCAAGCGCTGGGTGCGCGAGCTTGTCGTTGATAACGGTAGGAGAGGATAATATTGGCCTTCGATTCATTCTCGGCGCTGCTGGCGATGGATGGTCATGCAGCCTATGTGTGGTCCGCCTGGGGGCTGACCGCCCTGTTATTGATTGCAAGCGCGCTTCATGCGCGCACGGAACGACGTCATCTGATGCAGAATCTCAAACGACGTCAGCGCCGGGAACATCACGCCGACCGGGGGAATGCTCATGAATCCTAAGCGCAGGCAGCGCCTCATGATACTGCTTGGACTGGCCACGTTGGCGGCGATCGCAGTGGGGTTGGTGCTGTATTCGTTAAGCAGCAATATCAATCTTTTCTTCAGCCCGGAACAGATCGCCAAGGGCGAAGCACCTCTCGAGCGCCAGATTCGTGCCGGCGGCATGGTCAAGGAAGGCAGCGTACAGCGTGACAAGGAGAGTCTCGATGTCTCCTTCGTGGTGACCGATTACGAGAACGACCTGGAGGTATACTACAGCGGTATCTTGCCGGATCTTTTTCGCGAAGGCCAAGGTGTAGTCGTGGTCGGCAAACTCGAGGAGGGCGGCATGCTGCGTGCCGGCCAGGTATTGGCCAAACACGATGAGAACTACATGCCACCGGAAGTGGCCGAAGCCATGCAGGGCAAGATGCCGACAGAAACGCTTGAATAGATCCGTTCAAGGATCCTGGAGCCCCCATGCTTAGCAAGATCATTCCCGAACTCGGTCATTTTGCGCTGATTCTGGCGCTACTCATGGCCCTGGTTCAGGCCGTGGTACCCATGGCCGGCACAATGACCCGGCGCCCTCTCTGGATGGCCTTCGCCAAGCCCCTGGCGAGTGGCCAGTTCCTGTTCCTGGCGATCGCTTATCTATGTCTGACCGCGAGCTTTCTGTTGGATGACTTCAGCGTCGCCTATGTCGCCAACAACTCCAACTCGATGCTGCCCTGGTATTACAAAACGACCGCGGTATGGGGCAGTCACGAGGGCTCGGTGCTGCTGTGGAGCCTGATGCTGGGAGGCTGGGGCTTTGCGGTTAGCCAGTGTTCAAGCCAGCTGCCCCGGGACATGGTGGCCCGGGTATTGTCGGTGATGGGCATGGTGTGTGTCGGCTTCCTGCTGTTCGTGCTGATCACTTCCAATCCCTTCGAGCGCTTGCTGCCGAACATGCCCCAGGATGGAGCCGACCTCAATCCGCTGCTGCAGGACTTCGGCCTGGTCATTCACCCCCCCATGCTCTACATGGGCTACGTGGGCTTCTCCGTGGTCTTTGCCTTCGCTATCGCCGGGCTGATCGGTGGACGACTCGATGCGGCCTGGACCCGTTGGGCGCGGCCCTGGACCAATCTCGCCTGGGCCTTTCTCACCGTGGGCATCGCCCTGGGTAGCTGGTGGGCCTACTACGAACTTGGCTGGGGCGGCTGGTGGTTCTGGGACCCGGTGGAAAACGCCTCCTTGCTGCCCTGGCTTGCGGGCACCGCCCTGATCCATTCACTTGCGGTGACGGAAAAGCGCGGCAGCTTCAAGAGCTGGACGCTGCTGCTGGCCATCACCACCTTCTCGCTATCCCTGCTGGGCACCTTCCTGGTGCGCTCCGGGGTGTTGACCTCGGTGCATGCCTTCGCCAACGACCCGGCCCGGGGCACCTTCATTCTTGTGTTGCTCGGGTTGACGGTCGGGCTTTCGCTGCTGGTATTCGCACTGCGCGCGCCCCGGGTCAGTCACAGCATCGGCTTTACCTGGCTCTCCCGGGATGCGCTGCTGCTGGTCAACAACATCCTGCTGGTGATCATGACCGTGACCGTACTACTAGGAACGGTCTATCCGCTGCTGCTCGATGCTCTGGGGCTGGGCAAGATCAGTGTGGGCCCTCCGTACTTCAATGCGCTGTTCGTGCCGCTGACCGGCCTGCTGTGCGTCTTCATGGGGCTTGGCCCGTCCTCGCGCTGGAAGCAGATGAGCGGCCGGGAGCTGTTCAAGCGTCTGCTGGGGGCCGGCATCTCTGCCGTGGTCATCGCCGCGGTGGCCCCATTTGTCTATGGCGGGCAGTGGAACCTGTGGGTGTCGCTAGGGCTGGTGATGGCGCTGTGGATCGTGCTTTCCCTGGGCCGGGATCTGTTCGACAAGGTGCGTAACGCCTCGAATCTCGGCGTTGGCATGAAGCGTCTGTCTCCCGCCTATTGGGGCATGGTAGTGGGCCACATGGGGCTGGCGGTGACCATCATCGGCGTGACCATGGTGTCGAACTACAACATCGAGCGTAACGTGCGTCTGGCGCCGGGCGATAGCGTCGAAGTCGCCGGCTATACCTTTGCTATGCAGGGCTTGCGAGAGCGCCGTGGGGCCAACTTCATCGCCGATACCGCCACCATCGACGTCAGTCGCAACGGCGAACATCGCTTCACCATGCATCCCGAGAAGCGCCTCTATCTGGCCCGGGGCATGCCGATGACGGATGTGGCGCTAAGACCCGGCCTGCTGCGGGATCTGTATGTTGCCCTGGGCGAAGATCTGGGGGATGGGTCCTGGGCGCTGCGGATTCAGTTCAAGCCCTTCGTGCGCTGGCTGTGGCTGGGGGCACTGCTCATGGCGGCAGGCGGAATGCTGGCGGTGGTGGATAAACGCTATCGGCGGGTGAAGCGCCGTGCTCAGCAACCCGTGGCCTCCGATGCATCGGGTTTCAAGGAGGCTCAGGCATGAAGCGTCGTCTGTTTCTGCTGATTCCCCTTGTGTTGTTCGTCGTGCTGGCGGTATTCCTGTATCGCGGACTGGCACTGGACCCCAGTGCGCGAGACTCGTCATTGCTGGGTCAGCCATTTCCGAGCTTTACGCTATCGACCCTGGAAGATCCGGAACGCCAGGTGGATGAATCCTTGCTCAAGGGCGAGACGACCCTGGTCAATGTGTGGGGGGAGTGGTGCCCCACCTGCAAGCAGGAAATGCCGCAGCTGCTGGCGCTGGAAAAGCGTGGCATTCGCCTGGTCGGTGTCGATTACAAGGACACGCGGGAAATGGGTCACGAATTCCTCGAGAAATTCGGCAATCCCTTCGAGGTCAACGTCTTCGACCCGGAAGGAGCGCTAGGCTTCGATCTTGGCGTCTACGGTGCTCCGGAAACCTTTCTGGTCGACGCGGACGGTATCATCCGTTATCACCATACCGGGTACATCAGACCCGAAGATATCGAGCAGACGATCGTGCCGGAGGTGGAAAAATGGCGTGCCGACTGATCCAGGCCCTGGCGCTGTTGCTTTGTCTGTCGTGGTCCGCCACGACCCTGGCGGCTATCGAAGTGCGCGAGTTCGACAGCCCCGTACAGAAGCAGCGCTACGACTCCTTGAACGGTTCTCTGCGTTGCCCTAAATGCGAGAATCAGGCTATTGGGGACTCCGAGTCCCCAATAGCCGGTGACATGCGCGAGCGCGTCTATCAGCTGCTGCAGGATGGTCGTTCCGATATCGAAATTCAGAATTACATGACCGAACGCTTCGGTGACTTCGTGCTCTATAACCCCCGGCTAACCGGACGAACCTGGCTGCTGTGGGGCTTGCCCGCCGCGCTGGTCCTGCTTGGCGCCATCATTATCGGCTTCATCGTAAGGACACGCCGGCGCGCCTCCAATCATGCGCTCAGCGCCGCGGAGCGGGAACGCCTCGATGCGCTGGTCAATCGCGAGAGGACGCAATGAATCTGTTGTGGATAGCTTTTGCTCTGCTGCTGCTGCCTGCCTTGTGGATCGTTGCCTGGCCGCTGCGACGCGCTCAGGCAGTGCGCGATGCGCAGCACGCCTATGAAGTCGAAGAGAGCAACGATGCTCAGAACGTTGCGATCTACCGCCGTCGTCTGGCCTCCCTGGAACAGGCCCTTGCCCAGGGTGAGATCGATGCCAAGCGCTTTGAAGAGAGTCGTCTGGAGCTGGATCGCAGCCTGCTCGAGGATACCGAGGCGCAGCGTCGTTCCCCCCTCAAGGCCGCGAAAGCCGGCCGGTGGGCGGTATTGGTGACGATGATTGCGCTGGTGGCCGGGAGCGTGCTCTGGTATCAGCAGGAAGGTGCCGAGGACGATCTGGTTCTGTATGCCATTCAGCATGAGGTAATGAATGCACCGGATGGCTCCAGGGCGATGCTGGTCGAGCGCCTTGAGGGTCAGATAGCGCAGCAGCCGGACAATCCCAAGCTGTGGATGGCGCTGTTTCCGCTCTATCGCGACAGCGGTCGATTCGATGCCGCAATCGATGCGCTCCAGCGGCTAATCACGCTGGAAGGACGCCAGACAGAGTTGCTGGCGCAGCTAGCGCAAATGAAGTTTTTCGCTGCGGATAGAAAGCTGACCGGCGAAGTAAAGGAGTTGGCCGACGAAGTGCTGGCCAAGGCGCCACGTCAGCCGACGGTGCTGGGGCTGCTGGGTATCGAAGCTTTCGAGGGTGGCCGCTACGAGCAGGCTATCGCCCACTGGCGCGAAGCCATTGCCGGTTTCAACGACGAGGCCGCCGCCGAAGTATTGCGTAACGGTATCGCCATCGCTCAACAGCGTCTGGGCATTACGCCGGAACGTGCCAGCGTCGTATCCAGCACCGAAAACGGGCCATCGCTTGCAGTCAAGGTCAGCCTGGAAAAAGGGCTCAAGGAACGGGTGGCCCCCGAGGATACGGTGTTCGTGGTAGCGAGGGATACCGCCGGCGAACTACCTCCTCTGGCGCTGGAGCGGGCCACCGTCGCCGATCTGCCCCTCGAGGTAACCTTGGACGACAGCGATGCCATGGCCCCCAGCGCGCGTCTTTCCCTGGTCGATGAGGTGCAGCTGACGGTGCGGGTTTCATCCTCGGGACAGGCCATGGCGCAACCCGGCGATCTGACCGGTCAGGCAGGCCCGATAAAGCTGGGCGACCGGAACGGCCCGGTTGAAATCACCATCGACCGGGTCGTAGATTGATTCAATGCGTCTGACGTCCATTCGCCTTGCGGGTTTCAAGTCCTTTGTCGATCCGGTGACGGTGCCTTTCGATGGCAACATGACCGCCATCGTCGGCCCCAACGGCTGCGGCAAGTCCAACGTCATCGATGCGGTGCGCTGGGTGATGGGGGAGTCCTCCGCCAAGACCCTTCGCGGCGAGTCCATGACCGATGTCATCTTCAATGGCTCCACGGGCCGCAAGCCGGTGGGTCAGGCCTCCATCGAGCTGTACTTCGACAACCGCGACGGCAGCATGGGCGGGGCCTATGCCCAGTACGCCGAGATCGTGGTCAAGCGGGTGGTGACCCGGGACAGCCAGTCGAGCTATTTCTTCAACAATCAGAAATGTCGGCGGCGTGATATCGCCGACCTGTTCCTGGGCACCGGCCTGGGGCCGCGCTCCTACGCCATCATCGGTCAAGGCATGATCTCGCGCCTGATCGAGGCGCGCCCGGAAGATCTGCGCTCGACCCTCGAAGAAGCCGCGGGTATTTCCAAGTATAAGGAGCGCCGCCGGGAAACCGAAAACCGCATGCGCCGCACCCAAGAGAACCTCGAGCGCCTCGACGACATTCGCGAGGAACTCGACAAGCAGCTCGAACGCCTGAAACGCCAAGCGGAAGCCGCGCGCCGCTACCAAACCCTGAAGAACGAAGAACACCGGCTCAAGGGCGAGCTTGCAGTGCTGCGCGGCCGATCGTTGCGGGCCCAGCAAGGTGAGCAGGAAAGCCGCGTACGGGAACTGGAAACCCAGGTCGAGCGGGAAATTCTGGGCAGCCGGCAGTGCGAGCGCCAGCTCGAGGAGTCCCGGCTGGAGCATGATCGGTTGGCGGAACAGCTCGAGGCTCATCAGGCACGTTTCTACGAAACCGGTGCCGCTATCGCGCGTCTCGAACAGCATCTTGAACATGCCCGGAGTCAGGAGCAGCGTCTTGCCCGGGAGCTGGAATCCGCGCGGCGCGAGCTGGTTGAACTCGATCGCCTTGGAAGCGAGGACGATACCCGGCTTGCAAGCCTCGATGAACGTCTTGAAACCCTGGGGCCAGAGCAGGAAGAAACCGCAGAGTCCCTGGCGGAACTCGATGCGGCGCTGGAAGAAGCGGAGCAGGCGTTCGAGGAGGCTCGGGAGCGCTGGGAGGCCTTCAGTGAACAGGATCGCGAAACCAGCCGTGAGGCCGAGCGTTCCCAGGATGGCGTGCGCCATTTGGAACGTCAGCTTCAGACGCTGACCGACGATGCCCAACGCCGTCGGCAGCAGCGCAGCGAGCTGCCGGAGCAGGGTGAACTGCGCGAGCGGCGGGAAGAGTTGAGCGAGCAACTGGCCGAGATCGATTTGCAGCTCAAGGAACTGGAAGCGCAGCGTGAGACGTTGCAGGCCGAACGCGCCCGGAACCGGGATACGCTTGGCGAGACTGAAAACGCGCGGGAAGATGCTCGCCAGCAACGCAGTCAGCTGCAAGGCGAACTGGCCTCCCTTGAGGCGCTGCTGGCGGCGGGTTTGAACGATGGCGGCCAGACGCTCGATGCGTTGCTGGAGCGGCACGGCTTGGCATCGGCGCCACGGCTGGCGCAGCGCATGCGGGTCGAGCCCGAGTGGGAGCAGGTGGTGTCCTGGGTGCTGGCGCCTTGGCTCAACGCGCGCCTGGTGCCGGAGATGCAGCGTCAGGTGCTTGCGGACTCTCACGGTGACAGTGAACTGGCACTGCTTACGGAGTCGCTCTATCCCGCGCCCGGTCATAGCCTTGCTGCCCAGGTCGAAGGTGCCGGCGCCGCCGGTCAGCTACTGGCCACTATCCACTGCGCCAAGGATCATGCCGACGCCTGGGCGCGTCTCGAGACGCTGGGGCCAAACGAGAGCGTGGTGACCGCGGATGGTCTCTGGCTGGGCCACGATTGGGCTCGCCGCCACGGTTCTGGCGACAACACGGACAGCATCATGACCCAGCAGCGGCGTCGGGATGCAGTCGAGGCGTCTCTAGAAGATGTCGCGGGTCGGCTCGACGAACAGGAAGCGCAGCTGGCGGAGGCTCAAAACCGGGAAGCGCAGCTCGAGGCCTCCCTGGAGCAGTGCCGGAGCAGCGAGCGGGATCAGCAGCAGCGTCGCCAGCAATTGGCGTTGCAGGAAGCCAACCTTGCGTCGCGACTGGAACATGTCGATGCGCGCCGTCGCGATCTCGACGCCGAGCTTGAGGATATCGACAAACGCCACGAAGCGTGCGCGCTGGAACTGGAACAGGCCCGCGAGCGGTGGCAGCAGGCGATGGCGCTCCTCGAACAGAGTAGCCAAGGCCGCGAAGGACTTGAGCGGGCACGTCGCGATACTCAAGAAGCCCTTGCCGGCCTGCGCAGTCGTCAGCGCCCCTTGCAGGAGCGGAGCCAGCAACTGGCGTTGGAGTATCAGCGCCTGACCACGGAGCGCAGCGGTCTCGATCAGCAGCGAATGCGCAGCAGTGAGACACGTACTCGCCTCGAAGAGAAGTGTGCCGAGTTCGAAGAGCAGCGGGAAGTGCTGCGTGAGCCCGAAGAGGAAAGCCGTGAGCAGCTGGATGAGCTTTTGCACCAGCGATCCAAAGAGGAACAGGCGCTCACCGCCTGTCGCGACGAGGCGCAGCAGCTAGCCGAGCGCCTGCGTGAAACAGAAGTTGCCCGTCAACAGCACGAGCGCAACCTGGAAGGCATCCGCAGCCGGCTCGAAGAGGCGCGCATGCAGGTCCAGGCGCTCAGGTTGAAGGCAGATGGCCAGGACGAGGCGTTAGGTGAGCTAGGTCTCGACGGCCAGGATCTCGAGGCGTCTCTTGACCCTAATGCCACCGAGTCTGCCTGGCAGACGCGTCTTGAAAATACCGGCGACAAGCTGCGACGCCTGGGTGCCATCAATCTTGCAGCAATTGAGGAATATGATCAGCAGGCGGAGCGGCGAAATTACCTCGAGGCTCAGCATGCCGAACTGAGCGAGGCTCTCGAAACGCTTGACCGGGCAATTCGCAAGATCGATCAGGAAACACGGACACGTTTCAAGCAGACATTCGATCAGGTCAATCAAGGATTTTCGCACCTTTTCCCCAAGGTCTTTGGTGGTGGTAGCGCATGGTTGACGCTGACCGGAGAGGATTTGCTGGAGACCGGCGTCGCTATAATGGCGCGTCCTCCCGGAAAGAAGAACAGCACCATTCATCTGCTCTCCGGCGGGGAAAAGGCACTGACTGCCTTGGCGCTGGTTTTCGCGATCTTCCAGCTCAACCCGGCGCCGTTCTGCATGCTCGATGAGGTGGATGCGCCTCTGGATGATGCCAATGTCGGCCGTTATGCGGCACTGGTGAAGGACATGTCAGACTCTGTACAATTCATCTATATCACCCACAACAAGATCGCCATGGAAGCGGCGGATCGATTGATGGGGGTGACCATGCAAGAACCGGGAGTTTCGCGTCTTGTATCCGTGGGAGTCGACGCGGCGGTGGCATTGGCTGAAGCATAGAAAACTTGCACAAAAAGTCTAAAAGAGTTAACAACGCTCTTATTGGTGGGGTTTGGGACAAATGAAGGGCGATTGCGTAGGGCTAAAGTAAAACTTGACATTCAAAAAAACTAGCCCATTTTCTTGGCAATCGCGTTATGCTATCGAATACACACGTCATAGGCATGGCGCCTTAGCAAACAGGCAAGACGATCCATGGAATTAAGAGAGTGGTTGATCATACTGGGGTTGGTTCTGGTGACCATCATCGTTGTCGATGGTGTACGTCGCTTGCAGCGTCAACGCAAAGTCCCCCGGCTCGATCATGGGCAGCGACATGAACCACAAGATGATAGTGGCGTGGGCGTAGATAGCGCAGCTGTTGCCAATCCTGATCCCGAGGCCGCCGCGCGAGAAGCCGAGGCCAACTGGGAGTTACCCAACGGGGGCGCTCGGGTGATCAAGCCTGCGGCTCAGCCAACGGTTGCTCCCAAGCCCAAGCTCCAGCGTCAAGAGCATCCAGGACCGTCGAAGGTCTTTTCCCGCATGGCCCAGGAGCAGGATGCGACTACCGCTGCATCGTCGCGAGCCTCCGTCAAAAGCGCCTCTACCAAGAATACACCTGTCACAAACACGGCTTTCAAAGAAGAGCAGCGCTCGCCGGAGCCCGCTGCCCCTTCGCAGGCCGCATTTCGCCCCGAAGCTGAATCAAGTGCCGACAATAAAGATCATCTGTCCCTGAAAGGCCGCGATGATGCTCAACGGCCCCCTCGGCAGAACCAGACATCATCGAGTTCTTCTGCTTACCAGACGCTTTCAGCCGTCGATGAAGGAGACGAACAAAGCGCCTTCAGTCGCACTGGTATGGCCGCTGCGCTGCGTAGTGGCGGTCAGCGTGTGTCGCAGTCGATGCAGCGAATGTCCTCCGCGTTTCAACGCCAGGACGAATCCTCGACGCCTCACCGCGAGCCCTCCCTGGGCAATACCGAGGGTTTTTCCGAGGATGCCCCTGAACGCTTCAAAGAGGAGCGTGGTGACACGCCACAGCCCCAGTACGATGCCCAGCATCAGGCGCATATCGACAGCGCACCAGTCACCGACGAGGTTGCACAGGATCAGGCGGTCGATGCACAGCCTGAAGATGCGCCGCCTCTTTCCTTGCAGGAAGAAGAGCGTGCCGCTTCTCACCCGGTAGTGGAAAAGGCGCAGCGCCATCACGTCAGCGCCGAACGTGCCAGGGAAACGCTGGCTCACGCGGAAGAAATCATCGTCATCAGCGTAATGGCACGCACCGAGGAAGGTTTCGCAGGGGCGAACCTGCTCAATCTGATGCTTGCCTGTGGCCTACGCTACAGCGAAATGGGCATCTTCCTGCGTTACGAAACCGAAGAGGCTGAAAGCGAATTGCAGTTTGCCATGGTAGATGTGGTCAAGCCCGGCACCTTCGACCTTGAAAACATGGATGATTTCTCTACCCCGGGTGTGACCTTCTTGATGCCGCTGCCAGGGGCCACGGATGCCAGCGCCGCCTTTGAAGCGATGGTGGAAACTGCCATGGTGCTGGTGCGCAATCTGGGCGGTGAACTCAAAGACGAGAACCGCAGTGTCATGACCGCGCAAACCGTCGAGTTCGCGCGTCAGCGCGTGCAGGAGTTTGGGCGCCGGCATCGGTTGCATCGCTATCAGGCCAACTGATTCGTTTGCTTTCTTGAATGCCGTATCGACGGGGCCGCCAGGCCCCGTCTTCTTTTGTAAGGGCTAACATTTTGCGAGGACCGTACGGCCCGCCTTACAATGCACTTTTACCGCGCTGAGACCGGCATAACCCGCATGAGCCAGAAGCCCCCTGAAACGCCCGAGCTTTTTGAAGAGATCGCGCAGCTGCGTACCGAACTCGATGAGGCCAACTATCGCTACTATGTGCACGATGATCCCACGCTGACCGATGCGGATTACGATCGGCGTCTGCGTCGTCTGCAAGAGCTCGAGTCCCGGCATCCTGATCTGATCGCGCCGGATTCTCCTACTCAGCGGGTGGGTGCCGCCCCCGCCGAGGGCTTTCCGGAAGTCAAACACGCCGTACCGATGCTTTCTCTGGACAACGCCTTCAACGACGAAGAAATCATGGCCTTCGTCAAACGGGTCAATGAACGCCTTGAACGGGACAGTGACGATTTGACCTTCTGCTGTGAGCCCAAGCTCGATGGGCTGGCGGTGTCTCTGGTGTATGAAAATGGCGCGCTGGTTAGTGGCGCGACTCGCGGTGACGGTCGTACCGGCGAAGGTATTACGTCGAACTTGCGCACCCTGCGCTCGATTCCGCTCAAGCTGCGCGGTGAATCGATCCCTCAACTGCTCGAGGTGCGAGGCGAAGTCTATATAAGTCATTCGGGTTTCGAGGCGCTCAATGAGCGCGCTCGGAAGGAGGGCAGCAAGGTATTTGCCAACCCCCGCAATGCCGCTGCCGGCAGCCTGCGTCAGCTCGACCCCCAGGTCACGGCACAGCGGCCTCTGGAGTTCTGCGCCTATCAGGTGGCCCGTATCGATGACTATAACGCCCCAATGACTCACTCGGCGCTCATGGCGCGTTTGCGGGAATTCGGTTTTCGTACCAATCCCGAGCTTGACCGAGTCCAGGGCAGCGCCGCGCTGCTTACGTATTGCCAGCATCTGGGCGAGAAACGCGAGCGGCTGGATTACGATATTGATGGGGCCGTCATCAAGGTGGATGAACTGCGTCTGCAGCGGGAGCTGGGCTTCGTTGCCCGGGCGCCGCGCTGGGCCATTGCCTACAAGTTCCCGGCCCAGGAGCAAACCACCTGGCTCAAGGCAGTGGAGTTCCAGGTCGGGCGCACCGGGGCGATCACGCCGGTGGCACGACTCGATCCGGTCACCGTGGCCGGTGCCCTGGTCTCCAATGCCACACTGCACAACCAGGACGAGATCGTGCGTCTTGGTGCGATGATCGGTGACCGGGTGGTCATCCGCCGCGCCGGGGATGTGATTCCTCAGGTGGTGAGAGTCATCGAGGATGAACGGCCTGAAGGCGTCTTGCCGATCGAGTTTCCCAGGCACTGTCCAGTCTGCGGTTCCGACGTCGAGCGCATCGACGGCGAGGCGGTGGTGCGCTGCCCGGCGGGGCTTTTCTGCGCTGCTCAGCGCAAGGAGGCACTCAAGCATTTCGCCAGTCGTCGCGCGCTGGATATCGACGGCTTGGGGACCAAGATCATCGACCAGCTTATCGAGCGAGAATGGGTCAAGACCCCCGCGGATCTTTTTCATTTGAAAGCGCAGGCGCTGGCGGAGCTGCCGCGCTTGGCGGAGAAATCCGCACAGAATCTGATCGATGCCCTAGAGAAATCTCGCCATACGACCTTGCCTCGATTCATCTATGCGCTGGGCATTCGCGAGGTAGGCGAGGCAACGGCGGGTAATCTGGCCCGGCATTTCGGTACCCTTGAGGCACTGATGCAGGCGGCACTTGCCGATCTTGAAGCCGTCGAGGATGTAGGGCCGGTGGTGGCCGCCCATGTGCACGCCTTCTTCAACGAGCCCCACAATCGCGAGACAGTGGCGCAACTGATCGACGCCGGGGTGCGGTGGGAAGAAGCGGAAGTGAGCGCGCGACCTCAGCCCTTGCTGGGGCAGACCTGGGTGCTCACCGGCACTCTGGAGAGCATGACCCGGGATGAAGGCAAGGCGCGGCTTCAGGCCTTGGGAGCCAAGGTTTCCGGCAGCGTCTCGAAGAAGACTGCCGGGGTGGTTGCCGGCCCGGGTGCCGGCAGCAAGCTGGCCAAGGCGGAAGAGTTGAACGTTGACGTATTCGATGAAGCGTCTTTTCTGTCCCGGCTCGCTGCTTGGGAAAGTGGGGCAAGTAGGGAAAGCGGGGAGAGCGAACAGCCCAGTAACGAGGAATCCGCATGAGCCGCTTCGTGGAAGTACCCCATCGTATGCTGCCCGGTGAGACGCTGGACGCACTGCTCGAGACCTTCGTCACCCGGCAGGGCTATGACACCACCGATACCGGGGAGGGCATGACCGGCTGGGTGACGGAGCTCAAGCGTCAGCTCGAACGCAGTGAACTCCTCGTCGTTCACGACTTGCAGACCGAGACCACCGAGATCATGACCCTGGCCCAGTGGCGGGCCTTTGGAAGGGATCTGGCGGATGATGAGGAAGAGGGCTAGGGGCTGCTAGCCCCCGGCCCCATTGTCACGGGTTTTCTTTACACGCCGTCGTAGATGATTTCGATCCAGCGGTCTGCGGTAAATGTGCCGTCGCCCCATTCTTCTTCCAGATCCGCCAAAGGCTGCTCGGCGACGGCTTCTTCGGCGCTCAGACCTTTTGACTTGAGTTTCCCAAGTCGCTGCTGAACCGTAGTCAGCATATCCCGGTAGGTTTGCACGTCCTGCTTGCTCGCCAAGGGGCCATGACCCGGAATAATGCGCGTGTCGTCATCCGCCAGCGCCAGAACACGTTCCGTCGCGGCGATCATGCCTTTCAGTGTGCCGCCGTGCGCCGTATCGATAAACGGGAAAAAGCCATTGAATACCGTATCGCCGGTATGAATGACGTTGGTGTCGCGGAAATACACGATGCTGTCACTGTCGGTGTGCGCATCGGGGACGTGCTCGATGTCGATGTCCTCGCCGTTCAGATGAAAGCTGATGTCGCGGCTGAAGGTGATGACCGGCAGAGCAGCGCCGCTCTGGGGTGCCATGGTCATGTCGAACGCCTTGATTTCGCTGCCTTCCGCAAGCCGTTGACGCACCCTTTCATGGGCGACAATGGTGCTGCCTGTTTTTCCCAGGTTTTCGTTGCCGCCGGTGTGATCGCCATGAAAATGCGTATTGATCAGAAAGGTTGGGGGACTGCCGCCGAGCGAATCGATCTCCGCCAATATCGCATCAGTCAACGGCGCGAACTTGTCGTCGATCATGAAGGTGCCGTCATCACCGATCAGCACACCAACATTGCCACCTTCGCCGGTCAACATATGGATGGGGCCGCGGACCTCGACGCTCTCGATCTGCTGAGCCCCGACGGTAGAAGTGAACGCAAGGGTTAACCCTGCAGCGAGCAATGGAAGTAAGCGCATTATGGTGTCCTTACCTAGTTTGCGGGAATAGGAATTATTTCAGATTAGATAGCAACCTGTCAGTTCAGCGTATCATTGCGCGCATGTTCTTCATGCCTATTTCTAACCGCCGCGAATGATCTCGGCGATCAACCGTCGCCCAGGATGCAGGTGATCCACGAGTTCGCGCTCCAGTGGCATGGGCTCGTTGCAGATGCGCGATGCCAGCACTTCGGCGCACAGCGGCGCACTGGCAAGGCCGCGTGAGCCATGAGCGGCGCTGATCCACAGCCCAGGGTGGTGCTGGCCGGCAACGGCCGGGGCGCGCCGTGCGTTTTTCTGTAATGCGGCGTAATCCCGGCGCCAAGCCAGTGCATCCGGTGCTGGGCCGGCATAGGGCGATTTGTCCGGGCTGGCGGCGCGTAGACTGGCGCGACCCTGCAATCGCGCTGGCTCGAATTCAACATCGTTGGCGCGCAATTCTTGCGTATAGGCGGGCAGCATGCGTTCGAACTCCCCCAGATTCGTGGCGTTGTCTGCTTCACGCAGATCGCTCTGAGTATCGCCCGGGGCAAAGGTGGCCCCGAAGGTCTGTATACCCTCAAGCACCGGCAGGGCGTAACCGCCGGCGCAGATCACCCGCGTCAGTGAAGCGATAGAAGCGTCGGAAGGTAGCTGCAGCTCGCTGACCTGACCGCGTATCGGCTTCAGCGGCAGCCACTCGAGAGGCGAGAAATCTGGCGCCTGCCAGGCATTGGCCACCACGACCTGATCGACGCTCAAACTATTCCCATCCGCCAATCCAAGCCTCCAGCCGGCGTCATGATGTTCCAGCGTCACGACCTCGGCCTGACGAAAGACAATGTCGGCATGGGCGGCAAGGCGCTGACACAGGGCCGCTGGACGCACCCAGCCGGCCCTCGGATAGTCCAGGCCGCCGTGAGTCAAAGCCACGCCGGCGCGCTGGCTGGCCTGCGCCGGCGTAACCCCTTCAACGAGGCTCGCAGGCAGCGCGTGATTACGCAGGAAGGTTGCCTGGCGTCGCGCTTCCTTGTCGGTCATGGCCAGTTGCAGCACGCCACAGTCATTCCAAAGCCAGCGCTCGGGATCGAGGCGTTCGAGCAATCGCCGGGTATACAGTAGCCCAGCCAGATAGAAACGGCTCTGCAGATTGGTCTCCGCAGCCAGTTTGACGTATAGCGCCCCCTGACGGTTGCCCGAAGCGCCGGTACCGGGCACTTCCCGGTCGATCAGCGTGATCCGCACACCGCGTCGTGCCAGCGCCTCGGCAGTACTGGCGCCGGCCAGCCCCGCGCCGACTATCGCCACATGCCGAGCTGGCTGATGAGATGGCGGTGTAAACCAGGGAGTATGCTGGCGTAAGCTATCCGATGATGGGACGGCGATATGACCGCGCAGCATCTCGCGTTTACGCCCGAAGCCTGGCGCTTTCATCCACGCGAACCCTGCCGCTTTGAGGCCGCGCTTGACGATACCCGCGCAGGTGAAGGTGGCAAAGGTCGCCTCGGGATGACTGCGATGGGCCATGGCCTGAAACAGCGCCGGCTGCCACATGTCCGGGTTTTTCGAGGGGGCAAAACCATCGAGGAACCAGGCATCGACGCATCCGTCCAGGTGCGTCAAGCACTCGACGCTGTCGCCAAGGTGCAGGTCGAGCGTTACCCGGTTGGACAGTATCAGACGATGCACGCCACGCACCGGCTCCGGCCATTGGTTGACCAGGGCGCGCGCGCGCTCGGCGAATTCGGGCCAAGCGGTCAGCGCGCGTTTCAGGTCGCCCTGGGTGAGAGGATGTTTTTCCGTGGAAACCAGATGCAGGCGTGCGCCTTCAGGCGCATGGGTATCGAAGCAGGCCCAGGCACACAGCATGTTCAAGCCGGTGCCGAAGCCGGTTTCGCCAATTACGAAAGGGCGGGTGCTCTGCCAGCCGGCAAACCGTTCGGGAAGCTGATTGCCTTGGATGAATACGTGTTCAGTCTCGGCGCGACCGTCCTGCCGCGAGAAGTAGACGTCGTCGAAGGCCAGGGAGTAGGGCGCATCGGGCATGCCGTCAGCGCCGGCCCAGTTCAGGCGGGCGCTTTCCAGTTCGGTCAACGATCCCGTCAAGTCATAAAATGGGCTGCGGTGCTCATTCACAACGGTATCTCCGATAGCGAGTGTGATCAATTATTGAACAAAATCGCCGAGCTCCCATGTCCAATGGCCTCGCGGCAAAAGCGCGCTGGCTTTCAACAGACTTACTCACAGCAACTGTGAGTAACCCTTGCGGATTTATGCACAGGGGTGAATATCCATGCTGTACGCGCTATACAGCGGCGGCTGCCGTGGCGCCCTGAGTCAAGGGACCGCGCCGAGTCAAGAGACGCGTATGTTCGGCGATGATGCCTTCTTCATCCGTGGGAATAACGAAAACCGGCAGATCGCTATCGTCGGTGCTTATACGCACTTCACCGGCCTCGTTGGCCACCGGGTCAAGACGCATGCCCAGCCAGGCAAGTTTCTTGATGACTTCTTCCCGAATCAGGGGGGAGTGCTCCCCGATACCCGCGGTGAAGACGAACCCATCCAGGCCGCCCATCTGAGCGATGAGAGACCCTGCATTGGAGACGATACTGTGCACGAACAGATCGATGGCCTCCCGGGCGTGAGGGTCGTCGCTTGCCACCAGGTCACGCATGTCGTCGCTGATGCCGGAGACGCCCAGCAGCCCCGACTCTCGGCGCAGCATCAACTCCACTTCCTGGGCATTCATGCCTTGATGGCGAATCAAATGCAGAATGAGACCGGGGTCGACGCTGCCGCAGCGCTTGCCCATCATCAGGCCGTCCAGCGCGGTGAATCCCATGGTGGTGGCGACACTATGGCCTTTGTGAATGGCGCACAGGCTGGCCCCGTGGCCCAGGTGGGCGACGATGAAGCGCCCGTTGGCTTTTGGGCCGGCATGGCGTGGCAGGGTGCTGGCGATATATTCGTAGGAGAGACCGTGAAATCCATAGCGCACCATGCCTTGCTCCGCAAATCGCCGGGGCAGGGCGAAGGTCTGGGCGACCTTGGGTTGGCTGCGGTGGAAGGCGGTGTCGAAGCAGGCAACCTGCGGGATTTGCGGCCAGGTGTCTCGAATGGCGTGAATGCCGCTCAAGTTGTGCGGCTGGTGCCCCGGCGCCAGCTCGCTCAAGCTGTGCAGGGTCTCCAACGTATCGTCATCGATCAGGATCGGGGTATCGAAGTAGCGGCCCCCGTGCACGACCCGGTGACCCGCCGCGACGATGTTCAGCGCCGGCATTTCGTGACGCAGACGTTTCAGCATCCAGCGGATCAGCGGGCCGTGGGTCTGCGGCATATCCTCTGCGTCCAGAGTTACGGTTTCCCCAGCGGCACTGCCCAGTTTGGCCTCATAAAACGGCGCGCCGCCGATACCCTCGATACTGCCTTTCCACAGCATGGTGGCGGGTGCATCGAAGGCGTAAGCAGCAGCTTTGACGGAAGACGATCCGGCATTGAGAACGAGCATGACATCTATCATTGAAAATCCTTGAAATGAAGGATGTGTAAGATCGCGGCGCGCAGTGCTAAAGCAGATGGACGTGCTGATACCGCGTTTCTTAGCAGGTTAAATGATATGTCATATTATACAAAAGTCGAATAGATAGCCCTAGTAGCGCTATTTCCGAAACCGTATTGAAAGCAGCATCAGTCGTTCATTATCAATTGTCGCGTGTCTCGGGCGATAACTGCTTCTTCGTTCGTGGCGATGACGTGGACCGGTAGCGCACTGTCCGGCGTACTGATACAGGAGGCGCCCTGAACGTTGGACTGTTCATCGACTTGTACGCCCATCCAGGCAAGGCCTTCCATGATCCGCGCGCGAATTTCAGGGGAGTGCTGCCCGATTCCGGCGGTAAAGACCAGACCATCCAATCCTTTCAGCTGCGCAATGAGAGCGCCAATCTGTGAAAGGGCGCGATAGACGAATAGCTCCACGGCATCCTTTGCCCGCGGCTCGTCGTTATCCACCAGATCGCGCATATCATCGCTGATACCCGAGACGCCAAGAAGCCCCGACTTCTGACTGAGCAAGGTGGCGACCTGGGGCAGGCTCATACCCCGATCTCGCAGCAAGTAGAGCACTACTCCAGGATCGATATCGCCGCAGCGCTTGCCCATTACCAGGCCGTCCAGGGCGGTGAATCCCATGCTGGTCGCGATGCTTTTCCGATGGCGCATGGCACAGAGACTTGCCCCGTGGCCCAGGTGCGCGACGATGATGCGGCCCTCGGCGCGTTCGCCCAAATACTCGGGTAGCACACTGGCAATGTATTCGTAGGACAGGCCGTGAAATCCATAGCGCAGCACGCCTTCCTCGGCGAGTTGATGGGGCAGAGCAAAAAGCTGCGCAATGCGCGGCTGGGTGCGGTGAAAGGCGGTATCGAAGCAGGTTACCTGAGGTATCTCGGGCCAGACCTCGGTGACCGCCTGAATGCCCGCCAGATTGTGCGGCTGATGGCTGGGCGCCAGAGTGCTGAGACCATGCAGTTCTTCTAACACCTGGGGAGTTACACGCACCGGCGCGCTGTAATTATGACCGCCATGGACGACACGGTGTCCCGCCGCGATTACATCAAGCCCCGGCTGCTCCTGTTGCAGACGCTGCAACAGCCATTCGATCAAGGGCTTATGTTTCTGCGTGATCTCCGTTGGCACGCTCGTTTGCTCACGAGCTCGACCATCCGAGCGGGATTCGTACATCGCGGTCCGGCCGATACCATCGATCTCGCCTTTCCACAGCGGTTTCTTCTTGTGCTCAGCCAGTTCGTAGACGGCTGCTTTGATCGAGGAAGAGCCGGTGTTGACTACAAGAACCACGTCCGTCATGGGCCTGACCTCAGGGCAATACCTTCTTGAACGGTTTTACTGTCACCTTGGCGTAGACGCCGGCGTCAACATAAGGATCCGCATCCGCCCAGGTGCGGGCGGCATCCAGATCCTCGAACTCGGCGATCACCAGGCTGCCGCTGAAACCGGCATCTCCCGGGTTCTCTGCATCGACGGCGGGATGAGGGCCAGCGATCACCAGGCGTCCTTCGTTACGTAGCGCTTCCAAGCGTGCCAAGTGTTCCGGACGCGCGTGCTGGCGTTTTTCCAGGCTGTCCTTCACGTCTTCACTGATGATGGCATAAAGCATGGTGGAGTCCTTTGGTGATAGTAAACGTGTGATGTTGGAGAGCGCATTGCGCTGATCAGGACCTTGGTTGAACCCTCATATGGCGACTCAGGTAAATCCCCTGGGCCAACACGAATGCAAGGGTCAGGCCCAGCATGCCAAAAAGCTTGAAGTTGACCCAGGTGGCCTCGCTGAAGGTCTTGAAAACGTAGACGTTGAGCAGTGCCATGGCCAGGAAAAAGCTGGCCCAGGCCAGATTGAGGCGTGTCCAGATCGTCTCGGGGAGCTGGATGGCCTTGCCCATCATGCGCTGGGTTAGTGTCTTGCCGCCAAACAGCGGTGAAAGGAGAAAGGCCAGGGCGAACAAGGCGTTGACCACGGTAGGCTTCCATTGGATGAAGGCTGCATCCTGGAATGCCACCGTTGCGCCGCCCAGCAGGATCAGCAGCCCCAACGTAATCAGATGCATCTTCTCGAGCTTTTTATAACGCCACCAGATGAAGGCCATCTGGGTGAGGGTCGCCGGGATCAGTACCAGCGTCGCCAGCACGATATCGCCGCTCAGGTGGTAAACCGCGAAAAAGATCGCGATGGGAAGAAAGTCCAGCAGTAGCTTCATTGCACAATCCTGTAATGAAAGGGGCGCCATTGACCCGAGTTATCGGGGCGCGCACCATGGTGCACCTATTCTGACAAAGACGCCGAGTGGCGTCATGCCCATGATGCACCTTCCCGAACGTCTCGAGGCGGTTTCCGGTCTCGACCTTCACATGCATTCCACCGCCTCGGACGGTGCGCTCACTCCCGGTGCACTGGTCGCCCTGTGCCATTCCCGGGGCGTGACCCATATGGCGCTGACGGACCACGACACCTTGGCCGGGGTCGATGAAGCAAGCACGGCGGCGGAACAATTTGGCATACGACTGTTGCCTGCCGCGGAGCTTTCTGCCCAGTGGCGGGGGTTGACGATTCATGTGGTGGCATTGTTACCCACAGGACCCAGCGTGGAAATGGACGACGCGCTAGCAGCCCAGGCCGAGGCGCGGGTCGCTCGCAGCAAGGAGATCGCTCGCCGCCTCGAAGCGATAGGGCTTGAGAATGCGCTGACCCGGGCGCGAGAGCAAGCCGGCAGCGAGCGTCCTCTGGGACGACCGGATTTCGCTCGAGCGCTGGTGGAAGCCGGCGTAGTACCGGACATGGCCACGGCTTTCAAGAAGCATTTGGGCGCCGGCAAGCGGGGCGACGTCAAGGCGCACTGGCCGTATCTTAGCGATGTGATCGATTGGACGCTCCAGAGCAATGGAGTCGCGGTGCTGGCCCATCCGCTGCGATATGGCCTGACTCGACGCAAACGCGGACTGCTACTCGACTCCTTCGCCGAGGCAGGGGGCGAGGCGGCAGAGCTGGTCAGCGGTTTTCAGAATGCGGATGTCACTCGGGATCTGGCACGTCAGCTTGACGAACGCGGCCTCTATGGCTCCTTGGGCAGCGACTTTCATTTTCCTGGTGGCCATCTGGCACCGGGCAGCATGAGTCCGGTATCTCGCTGCGATGTGTTACCGGTATGGCGCCATCCACGATTGCACGACTTTGCTGGCTGAATTCGTATAACCAGATAAGCTGGTTAATAAGTGCTATGCGAATACCCCCCCAATAAGTCAGGAGAGGTTATGACCCAGTTCTTCCAGATTCATCCAGAGAACCCGCAAAAACGCCTGATCGATCAGGCGGTCTCCATCATTCGTCAGGGCGGCGTAATCGCCTATCCCACGGACTCAGGCTATGCGTTGGGTTGTCATCTAGGAGAAAAGAAAGCCATCGAGAAGATCAAATGGCTGCGTTCCCTGGACGACAAGCACAACTTCACTCTGGTGTGCTCGGATCTTTCCGAGATCGGCACCTATGCCAAGGTCGATAACGACGCCTTTCGTCTGCTCAAGAACAATACGCCGGGCGCCTACACCTTCATTCTCGACGCCACCAGCGAAGTACCACGATTGTTGCTGCACCCCAAGCGACGCTCCATCGGCGTGCGGGTCCCGGATCACCGCATCACCCACGCCTTGCTCGAGGCCCTGGACGGGCCGCTGATGAGCGTGACCCTGATCCCGGTGGGTGAAGAGCTGCCCATGACCGACGCGGAAGAGATCCGCGAGCGTTACGACGCTCATCTCGAGCTGATCATCGATGGCGGCGCCTGTTCTTTTGAGCCTACCAGCGTGATCGACCTGCGCGAGATTCCGCCGGTTATCCTCCGGGAAGGCCGTGGCGATACCGCTCCTTTTCGCTGAGCGCTCCCGGTTTTCGGAATGCCGCCCAAGGCGGCATTTTCCCGACTAACCGGTAGGCGTTGCTGGCGTTTGCTCGTCGCCGTGCTTTTTCTTGCGCGGGTCCTCACTTTCCTCATCAAGCCAGGCGCCACAGCGTTTGCAATAGCGGGCATTCCGCTCGTGTTCTTCAAGCCCGCAGCCCGGGCAGGCTTCGTCGGAATAACGTTGATCGCGAATCGAACGCATCATCTCCGCGGAAAACACCCCGGTCGGCACGGCGAGAATGGCGTAGCCCATGATCATGACTACTGATGATAAAAGCTGTCCCACGGGCGTCAACGGCGTGATGTCGCCGTAGCCAACGGTGGTCAGGGTCACGATGGCCCAGTAGATCGCCTTCGGAATACTGGTGAAGCCTGCTTCCGGGGGTTCGATCAGATAGATCAACGAGCCGAAGATGATCACCAGCATCAGCACCGTGGAGAGAAACATCAGAATCTTGCGGAAACTGCGTCGCAGCGATTGCACCAATATCTTGCCTTCGCCCAGAAACTCCATGAGGCGCAGGACGCGAAAGACGCGCAGCACCCGCAATACCCTGATCACCAGCAGTGATTGCGCTCCGGGTATGAGCAGACTCAGCCAGGTGGGCAGGATCGAAAGTAGATCGATGATGCCATAGAAGCTTTTCAGATAGCGCAGCGGGCGGTCCAGGCAGTAGAGTCTCAGCGCCAGCTCGAGAGTGAAGATCAGCGTGAACGCCCATTCCATTCCGAAAAGCAGTGTGCCGTAGCGAGCGTGCAACGACCCGACGCTATCCAGCATGACTACGATGACGCTGATCAGAATCAAGCTGATCAAGGCGATATCGAAACTCTTGGCGAGCCGGGTGTCGGATTCGAACATGAGCTGAAAAAGCCAGGTGCGTAGGCTGACGCTTTCAGAGGATGATGGGGACGGCAAGTTGAAGCTCCTCGATCACAAGATTGTTCTTTGCAGGCTCAGGCTGTGCTGGCCAAAGGGGGCGGTCAGCCAGTCGGGTTGCATGAGCATGGCGGCCAGCACCCCCGCATGATGTCGCGTGCCAGCACTCAGCCCGTTGGCTTTTGCCAGGCTTTCGTAGATATCGATCGCCTTTGCAAGAAAGCATGGTTGCTGGGTATCGCGGTGAATATCGAGCATGCGGGAAGCATGATCGACCCGCGCAGAAGTGCTTTCGTTCTGATTTTCGAGGGCGAGATATTGCCACTGGCTCTTGCATAGCGCTGCACCACGCTCGGCCTTGCTGGCAATGGATGGACGCAGGGGGACTCGTTCGGCAAGCGTCTGAGCCAGCTGCCACAATGCAGCGGGCTTTCCGCGCTTGAGTTCGAGCTCCAGTTCGTTGATTGCAACGCGCTGCCCGGCAGCGTGAATACTCCCTTGATCGAGTGCAACCTCGATGCTGGCGCCCTCGGTTTCGAGCAGCCAACGACAGCGTTCGAAATCCGTGACAAAGCGTGGTTCGAGCGCCTCGAGGACCGTAGCGTCCAGGGCGCGCATAGGAGGCAGGTCGGCCAGGCCAGCGAGGTCGAGAGCCTCGCCTTCGATTTCCCACTCCCATTCACCGCGGACGGAAAGCCCGCCGGTGCCACTGCCCACGGTCTTGAGCGTCTGCAGGTTGCCTGTGGGTGTGCGGCGAATGCGTAGAGCGGCCCGAGCGGCTTCAAGCGCCCCTTGTGGGGTGTCGTAATAGGTGTTGGATAGCCACGCCCGACTGGGGGGTGCATCGAGCAGTTCGTGCCGCAACAGGCAGCTTGCGGCGGTGCTGCTTAGTGCCAATTTGAGTTCGACTTCTTCCGCCATCGCGTTATCCCGTTGCCACTGTTGAATGAAACTTCATGACGTTGCTCGACGCAAACATTATACTAACGACGCCATTCTCAACCCGCGACACTCTTTTATGATGACGTCCAATCCATTTTCAGCGTTGTTCGGGCGCTCGCCCTTTCAGCCGTTATTGGCTCATATCGTCAAGACCAATGAGTGCGCCGAACAGCTATTGCCTTTCTTCGATGCCGCGCTGGCGGGTAATTGGGAGGAAGCCGCCCAATATCGCGAAAAAGTGACGGTACTCGAGAACGAGGCGGATGAGCTCAAGACGCAGCTACGACTCAACCTGCCCAATACCCTGTTCCTACCGGTATCCCGCTCGGATCTGCTGGAGCTGATCAGTGTGCAGGACAAGATCGCCAATCGGGCTCGAGACATTACCGGCATCATGATGGGGCGTTCCATGGAAATTCCCGGGCCTCTGGCGACACCGATGCGCAGCTATCTGGAGATCGCCATTGCGGCGGTGGATCAGGCACGCAAGGCACTTGAGGAACTCGAATCGTTGCTCGAGTCCGGCTTCGGCCGCAATGTAGCACAGCTCATGGAAAACCTGATTCGGGATCTGCACGAACTCGAGCATCAGGCGGATGCTCAGGAAATCGCCATCCGGCGCCAGCTTTTCGACCTCGAAGAAGATCTGCCACCGGTAGATGTCATGTTCCTGTACAAGATCATCGACTGGATCGGCGATCTTGCGGATCGTGCCGAGCGCGTCGGCAGCCGACTACAGATACTGACTGCTCGCTGAATCCTGCGCTCCATTTCGGAGTGCGGATTTGCCAATGAACGCCACCCTTAAAAAAACGGCTGCCCATGTTTATCATTGAGCAATACGGTGACGTATTCATCATTCTCGCCTGTGTCTTTGGCTTCTTCATGGCCTGGGGCGTTGGCGCCAACGATGTGGCCAACGCCATGGGAACCTCCGTCGGTTCCAAGGCCATCACCATCAAGCAGGCCATCCTGATTGCGGTAATATTCGAGTTTCTCGGCGCCTGGCTTGCGGGCGGGCAGGTTACCGAGACCATTCGAAAGGGCATCATCAATCCCGAACTTCTCGTGGACGACCCCCAGCTACTGGTCTACGGCATGCTGGCATCGCTGCTGGCGGCGGGCTTGTGGCTGCTGATTGCCTCGGCTCGAGGCTGGCCGGTCTCGACGACTCACTCCATTGTCGGCGCCATCGTCGGCTTCGCCGTGGCCGGGCTTGGCGTCGATGCCGTCGGTTGGGGCAAGGTCGGTCAGATTGCCGCCAGCTGGGTGGTGTCGCCGGTGCTGGCGGGTAGCTTCGGCTTCGTGCTGTTCAAGTCGGTACAGTTATTGATCTTCGAAAGCAAAGACCCCTTTGCCGCGGCCAAGCGCTATGTGCCCGCGTATATCTTCCTGGTCGGGTTCATCGTTTCCATGGTGACCCTGGTCAAGGGGCTCTCCCATATGGGGATGGACTTGAGCTTTGGTGAAAGCCTGCTGATCGCCATCGGGATCGGTTTGGTCATCATGCTGCTGGGCATAGGCCTCGAGAATCGCATCAGCCGCGCCAAGGGCGCCAAGAACGGTGATTTTCAGTTCTCCGGCGTCGAGCGCATCTTCGGTGTTCTGATGATGTTCACCGCCTGTGCCATGGCCTTTGCTCATGGCTCCAACGATGTTGCCAATGCGGTCGGCCCCCTGGCAGCCGTGATCAGCGTTGTGCGCACCCATGGCGAAATCGGTGGCGCAGCGATTCTCCCCTGGTGGGTGCTGGTATTGGGCGGTGGCGGGATCGTTGCCGGCCTTGTCACCTATGGGCATCGCGTGATTGCAACCGTGGGCACCGGTATTACCGAACTGACCCCGAGCCGCGGTTTCGCCGCGACGCTGGCGGCGGCCACCACCGTGGTGCTGGCTTCGGGAACAGGGCTGCCGGTTTCCACTACCCATACCCTGGTGGGAGCGGTGCTTGGGGTTGGGCTGGCGCGAGGCATGGCGGCGCTCAATCTGCGGGTACTGGGCACGATCGTGCTGTCCTGGCTGATCACGCTACCCGCCGGCGCGCTGCTGGCGATCCTGTTCTTCTTCATGTTCAAGGGTATGTTCGGCAGCTGATTGGCTTGCAGTTTGCTGCTATCGAGGTGCAGGTTTTGAAGACACACTTTCCCTTCGTCGAGTGGTTTCGCAATTCGTCGCCCTACATCAATACGCATCGTGGACGTACCTTCGTCATATTGATCGAAGGCGACGCCATGATCGACGAGCGGGGCGAACAGCTCATTCAGGATCTGGCCCTGCTGCATACCCTCGGGATACGCCTGGTCGTCGTTTACGGTATTCGGCCCCAGGTCAGTCGGGCACTCGAGCAGGAAGGCGTTGTACCTGAACGGTATGAAGGGCGCTGGGTCGCCCATCGTCAGATCATGGCCTGCGTCGAGCGCGTAGCGGCACAGCAGCGCCTATGGCTGGAGGCGCGGCTTTCCCTAGGCCTGCCTAACACGCCGCTGCATGGCGTCGAGCTTATCGCGGTGTCCGGCAATCTCGTCATGGCCAAACCTCTGGGAGTGCGTCACGGGATCGATTTCGATCATAGCGGAGAGGTGCGGCGAGTGCGCAAGAGCGCGATCGATGCGCTGCTCGAGCGGGACGCCCTGGTCGTGTTGCCGCCGCTGGGATTTTCCAGTACCGGCGAAGTCTTCGATCTGGATGCCTCCGAGGTGGCTCAGCATGCCGCCATCGCCCTCAAGGCCGATAAGCTGATCCTGCTGGGGGATGCGGAGGGCCTGCATGACGCCGAGGGCCAGTTGCAGCGCCAGCTGTCGCCGGATGAAGCGGAACCGTTACGTGCCGCTGCCACGCCCGGCAGTGAGCTTGCGCGCCATTTGAGCGCAGCCTGCGGCGCGGCGCGTCACGGGGTTGGACGCACCCATCTGCTGCCCTGGCACAATCACGATGCCTTGCTGGGAGAGCTATTCACCCGGGACGGCCTGGGTACGATGATCACCCAGCACCGCTATGAGCAGCTGCGCCCCGCGGAGCTGCGAGACATTGCCGGTCTACTCGAACTGCTGCGCCCCCTGCAGGAACACGATGTATTGATCGAACGCTCCCGGGAGCGGCTCGAGCAGGAGATTGGCGACTATGTGGTTATCGAGCGCGACGGCATGATCATCGGTTGCGCGGCGCTGCATCTGGTCCCTGACTCCGCCATGGGTGAACTTGCCTGTGTCGCCGTGCATACCGATTACCGCGGCAGCGCCCGGGCAGGAGTGCTGCTGGGCGAGGTGGAACGGCGCGCCCGGCGTCACGAACTTGAGGCACTGTTTGCCCTCACCACCCATACCGCTCACTGGTTCATTGAACACGGTTTCGGTCCCGCGGATATCGACGCGCTGCCAGCGGCGCGTCGCGATGCCTACAACCACATTCGCAAATCCAAGATTCTGCTCAAACCATTGATTCGAAATGCTTGAATGGTTGATCTGAGGCGTTGAAGCGACAATGACATGCCGTTGTCGCTGGTCAGATACTCGCCAACCTCCTGTTTTCGATCGCAATGTTCAACACATGAGATTGCTCGTTGCCGTTTAGAGACGAAGCGAGGATATCTCGAACCCACTTTTTATCGAAATGGTAAGACGCACCGACGATAGCGTCGACACGGAATTTTTTAAGTATTTGTTTTTATTGTAAAATAGTGATTGTTGGCATGCCTGTCGCATTGAATCAAGTGAGCAATAGAAGGGTTTCAGCAAGTTCGAATCGTTTCTTCTGCTCTATGCGATGTGTGACTCAGGTTGCGATGAGATGGTACTGCCGATACGGCATGGAAATGTACCAATTGGGCAAGGAGGCCCGGCACGGACGCCATTCCCCCGGAAGGGGGATCAATTTAGATACGACGCCCAGGCGGCGTATCGAAGAACGAAGCACGGCGGTTCGCCGCTAGACATGAGATCGTCAGTTCCTGTCGGACATTGATGCGGTTTCATGGCTTCGGGTCCTTCGGGACCATCCGAGTTCTCGGAGGTGTCTAGACAGGTAGGCACGCGATGAGTACTCACTTGACCCTTCAGTTCCCTGCGTACCTTGGGCCGGCACTTGTCGGCCCTCTTTTTTGCAGTTTTTTTGTGCAGTTGAGATGTCTACGACTTTGCTTAGCGGCAACTCTGGTATGCTATGCAGGTAAGACTAATGTTTTCGATCCTTCTTCTGCATAGAACTGTTGCCATGACCTCAAAGGTCTCACGCCGCTGGCGTCCTCGATCACTATTACAGCTAGTACTATTAGCTTTTCTGGTAGTAATGCTGCCGATTGCCGTTCTGATGTTTCAGGCGGGCCAAGCGCTTTCTGAGCTTTCCTATCTTGCGGATATCAGCGCACGCCAGGCCGTCGAACAGACCCGGCGCGCTCGAGCGCTGTCCAATCTGGCCCTGGAAATGGAGCGTAGCGCTCGTCAGTATGCCGTCATCGAACAGCCGGGCCTGATGGACATCTATGCCTCCAAGGTGGAGGAGTATGCGGCGCTTCTCGAGGCCCAGCAGCGTCTGTTACCCGACAACGACGAAATCGCTGCCTTGAGCGATCAAATCGAAACTCTGGCGATGCTGACTACCATGACCGCCGAAGAAGTCAGCGAGAACCTGGAGGGGTTCACCAGTTTCGGGGAAAAGACCAGCGCCGTACGCGAGGCCACCAATCTACAGATCGATAACCGCATCGAAAACATCAGCGCCCAAGCGGAAGAAGTACAGCAGCGCCTATGGTTGCAGACTGCGGCACTGGTTTCGGCAAGCCTTGCCTTGATGTTGTTGTTCACCTGGTTGATCATCCGTCCGATTCGCCAGATCGAGCGCCGTATCCTGACCCTGGGCAGTGGCATGGAGCCTGCCTCGTCGAATCTGATCCAGGGGCCAGCGGAACTCGTCAACCTGGGCGAGCGCCTTGACTGGTTATCAGTGCGCTTGAGCGAGCTGGAAGCACAGAAACAGCAGTTTTTGCGTCACATGTCCCATGAACTCAAGACACCGCTTGCCAGCGTTCGCGAAGGCACCAGTCTGCTTTCCGATGGCATCGTCGGGGAGTTGACCCCGCGTCAGCTCGAAATCGTCGAGTTGATCGATAATAGCGGATTGGAATTACAAAGGCTGATCGAGCAATTACTCGACTATAATTTATTGCAGCACAATCAAACCGCCGACAACGAATGTTTCAACGTGGCGAGTCTGATACAGGAAGTGCTAGGCAAGCACCAGCTGGCATTGAGCAACAAGGGAATGGAAATCAACGCGGCGCGTACGCCCATCGAATGGATGGCGGATCGCGATCGTACGGCACGCGTGCTCGACAACCTGATTTCCAATGCCATTGCCTACGGAGAAGACGGCGGACAATTGGAAATACGCACAAGTCAACATGGTCCCACGTTGACAATTGACGTTGCCAATAGCGGCGTGCCTATTGATAGTGACGACCGAGACAAGCTCTTCGAAGCGTTCTATCAAGGGCGTGCGCGTCGAAAAGGGCCCATCAAGGGCTCCGGCATCGGGCTATCCGTGGCTGCGGATTGCGCCCGAGCGCAACAAGGTCATCTGGCACTGGTCGATGACGACACCCTGGCGGTGTGTTTCCGCCTGACACTGCCCTGGAATGGGGGAGATGTCCTCGATAACGATAATTTGACGCAGCAGACGATGCTGACGCTCGATACGAACGCAAGGAACTGAAGGTATGAAAAAGCTACCGTTGCTGGCCAGCATGCTGGCGGCTTCGCTCTTGGCGGGGTGCCATATGCTGCCTGAAATGGCCGGGGCCGATTCGAACCCGGCTGAATCGGCCCAATGCTTGTCCGATGTGCCCAGTTTGACTGCAAGCGACTGTATGCTCGGGGCCTGGGTGGATTTTGGTCTGGCCGCTCAGCGAGCCGATAATGACTGGCGCGAGCACATACTCGAACAAGTCGAAGGCGATACGCATAATGATCGTTTGGCCCGGGCCGTGGTCTATTCCTGGTCGAGCCAGGATAAGTGGAATGATGCCGCGGAACTACTAAAGGCTGATCTGTCCTCGGCGCCGAGTGAATTGCAGCCGTTGCTCAGGCAGTGGCTCAATGGCCTCGAGGCACGCAGGAAGCTGATAGGAGAAGTTTACCGAAGCGAAGCGTCGCGCCGCGAAGTGGTTCAGGAGCGTGATGATCTCGCCAAGAAACTCGACGCCTTGACGGCGATCGAGGAAAGTATCAATTCGCGTAACCAGACGCCCTGACGCCTTCGGGACGGTTATCATCGGGGGCCTGTGGTTGCGCTTTCAAGGAGTCGAAACGTGAAGCATGCCGCCCACATTCTATTGGTAGATGACGATGCCAGCCTGCTCAAGCTGTTGGGCATGCGTCTGGAGAGCCGCGGCTATCGCGTGACAACGGCGGAAAGCGGGCGCCAGGCGCTGGATAGCTTGAGCAAGACCCGGCCGGATCTGGTGCTATCGGATCTGCGCATGGACGAGATGGATGGCATGGCGCTTTTCCATCAGTTGCAAAAGGAAGCTCCAGGGCTGCCGGTCATCATCCTCACCGCCCATGGTTCGATCCCGGATGCGGTCAGCGCCACTCGTCAGGGGGTGTTCAGCTTTCTGACCAAGCCGGTAGATCGGGACGAGCTGTTCGCTGCTATCGAAGACGCCATGAGCCAGACGCCAGGTACTGCCGGCAATGGCGACAATGAATGGCGTTCTGCCATTATTACCCGAAGCCCTCATATGGAGCGCGTGCTGGAGCAGGCCCGCATGGTGGCGGGTTCCGATGTCAGCGTGCTGGTTACCGGCCCCAGCGGTAGCGGTAAAGAGCTTTTCGCCAATGCCATTCATCAGGCCAGTTCCCGGTCCGATAAACCCTTCATCGCCATCAACTGCGGCGCCTTGCCGGAGCAGCTGCTGGAAAGCGAGCTTTTCGGTCACGCCAAGGGGGCGTTTACCGGCGCGATCACCCAGCACGAAGGGCTTTTTCAGGCGGCGGATGGCGGTACGCTGTTTCTTGATGAGATCGGCGACATGCCCCTGCCGCTGCAGGTCAAGTTGCTGCGGGTGCTGCAGGATCGGCAAGTGCGCCCGCTGGGGTCGACCACCTCGATGCCCGTCGATGTGCGGGTCATTTCCGCCACCCACCGGGATCTCGACCGGGCCATGGCGGAAGGCGATTTCCGAGAGGATCTCTACTACCGCCTGAACGTGGTCAATTTGCGCTTGCCGCCGCTCAAGGATCGCGCCGAGGATGTGCCGCTGCTGGCCAAGTATCTGGTAACCCAGGCCGCCGAGCGCCATAAGCCCTTCGTCAAGGGCTTCTCCTCGGAGGCGCTCAACCTGCTGGCTTCCAGCGCCTGGCCGGGCAACGTGCGTCAGCTGGTCAACGTGGTGGAGCAGTGCGTGGCCCTGACCAGCTCGCCGATCATTCCCGAGGCGCTGGTCGCCCAGGCGCTGGTGGCGGAAGAAAATGCACTGCCTTCCTTCAACGACGCCCGGGCCAGCTTCGAGCGTAGCTATCTGATCAAGGTGCTGAAGATCACCGAAGGCAACGTGACCCAGGCGGCGCGTATCGCCGGACGCAATCGCACCGACTTCTACAAGCTGCTGGGCCGGCACGATCTGGAAGCGGGTGTATTCAAGCCTGGAGCAGCCGAGGAAGAGATCAATTAAGCACGTTACAAGGGGTGCCTAACGTTTATGACGACGCTTCACTTCTACTGACAATCTTCCCTGCGCAAGTCGCGCGCTGAGGCGTTCACCCGGGCGGGTGTCCTCGGCGCGTTTGACGACGCTACCTTCACTGTTTTCGATAATCGCATAGCCTCGGCCCAGTACCGCCAGCGGGCTTACTGCGTTCAATTCCCGCATCAGGGCATTGAGCCGATTACGCTCCACCTCAAGACGCCGGGGCAGGGCCGAATTCAAGCGTCTGCTCGCCTGTTCAAGACGCCGGCGCGACTCGGCGATCTGCTGGGCAGGATCGAAACGCGTGAGACTGCGCCTTGCCATCTCCTGGCGTTGTCGTGCCTGAGCCAGACGCTGCTGCATGGCGCGCTGTAGGCGTGCTTCAAGCTGAGCGAGATGCTGGCGTTGGCGAGCCAAGCGTTCGCCAGGATGGCGTAGCCGCGCACGCAGATAATCCAGGCGTTGGAGTTCCTGGTCGAGCCGCAGACGTTCGACGCGAACCAGGCGCTGCCGAGCATCGCTCAAGCGGCGCATCAACTCGCGCCGATCCGGTACCAGCTGTTCCGCTGCGGCGGAGGGGGTTGGGGCGCGAACGTCGGCGGCGAAATCTGCAAGGGTCACATCCACCTCGTGACCCACCGCGGACATCACCGGCAGCCGGGAATGGAAGATTGCCCGGGCCAGGTGTTCGTCATTGAAGGCCCACAGGTCCTCGAGACTGCCGCCGCCGCGGGTGATCAGCAGGGTGTCGAAGCGCTGTTCATTGTTGGCAAGGGCAATGGCGCGAATGATCGCGGGCACCGCCTCGCGCCCCTGCACCGGCACCGGTAGCAGGGTCACATCGACCAAAGGCCAGCGCGCCGCCAATACCGCCAACACATCGCGCACCGCCGCGCCGGTGGCGGAGGTAATAAGCGCCAGATGCCTGGGCGGATAGGGCAGGGGACGCGCATTGACGAACACGCCTTCGGCGGATAGCTGGTGCTTCAGGCGTTCGAAAGCCGCCAGCAAGGCACCCTGACCGGCGGGCTGCACCGCCTCGACGATCAACTGATAGTCGCCCCGGGGTTCGAACACCGAGACCCGCCCGCGGACACGAATATGATCCCCGTTGGCGAAGGGCGCGGCAAAGCGGGCACGGGTGCGAAACAGCGCGCAGCGCACCTGAGCGCGGTCATCCTTCAGGGTGAAATAGCAGTGTCCGGAGGCAGGCTTGGCCAAGCCCGACACTTCGCCCTCCACCCAGCAGTCGCCGAAGCCGCGCTCCAGCATCAAGCGGGCCTGGCGATTGAGATCGCTGACGGAAAGGGTTGTAGGATCAGCCATTAAGAAGAGGGCTCCAGCAAGATTCACCAAAGCTTACCATGCGCGCTTTCAGGTGTGCATTGAGCCGCTGGAGAGGGAGGTTTATAATATCCGGCTATCTATTTCACGCCCCTCCCTTCTCCTGCTTATTGGGTGTTGCCGACTATGCTACGTATGGCGCAAGAAGCTCTTACGTTCGATGACGTATTACTCGTTCCCGGCTATTCCGACGTTCTACCCAAGGATGTCACTCTAAGGACTCGCCTGACCCGCAATCTCCGCCTCAACATTCCGCTTGCCTCTTCCGCCATGGATACCGTGACCGAATCCCGCCTGGCCATCGCCATGGCCCAGGAAGGCGGTATCGGCATCATCCACAAGAGCATGAGCATCGCAGGGCAAGCTGCCGAGGTGCGCAAGGTCAAGAAACACGAAAGCGTGATCGTCAAGGATCCTATCACCGTCAGCCCCAAGGCCAAGCTGCAGGATCTGCTGGCCATGGCCCGGGAGTACGGTTTTTCCGGTTTTCCCGTGGTGGAAGGTGAAACGCTGGTAGGCATTGTGACCGGCCGGGACATGCGCTTCGAGCCGGATTACAGCGACAGCGTCGAGGCGATCATGACGCCTCAGGACAAGCTGATCACCGTACTCGAAGGCACGCCGCTCGAACAGATCAAGGCCAAGCTGCACGAGCATCGCATCGAGAAGATGCTGGTGGTGGATAACGACTTCCGCCTACGGGGGCTGGTGACCTTTCGCGATATCGAAAAGGCGCGCAACTACCCCTATGCCGCCAAGGACAGCGACGGCCGCTTGCTAGTCGGCGCGGCGGTGGGCACCGGTGCCGAAACCGCGGATCGCATCAAGGCTCTGGCCGAGGCCGGAGTAGATGTGATCGTCGTGGATACCGCCCACGGTCATTCCCAGGGCGTCCTCGAACGGGTTGCCTGGGTCAAGGAGCAGTTCCCGGACATTCAGGTTATCGGCGGCAATATCGCCACGGCGGCGGCGGCCAAGGCCCTGGCGGAAGCCGGCGCGGACGCGGTCAAGGTGGGTATCGGCCCGGGGTCGATCTGCACCACCCGCATCGTGGCCGGTGTCGGCGTGCCCCAGATCACGGCAGTTTCCAACGTCGCCGAGGCACTGGAGCCCTTCGATATCCCGCTGATCGCCGATGGCGGCGTGCGTTTCTCCGGAGATGTAGCCAAGGCCATTGCCGCCGGCGCCAGCTGCGTGATGATCGGCGGCTTGCTCGCCGGCACCGAAGAAGCACCGGGTGAGGTCGAGCTGTATCAGGGCCGCACCTACAAGGCCTATCGCGGCATGGGCTCCATGGGCGCCATGTCTCAGACCCAGGGCAGCGCGGATCGCTACTTCCAGGATAAGTCGGAAGGCGCGGAGAAGCTGGTGCCGGAAGGCATCGAAGGCCGGGTGCCTTACAAGGGCATGATGAGCGCCATCGTGCATCAGCTGATGGGCGGCCTGCGCGCCTCCATGGGCTATACCGGCTGCCGCAGCATCGACGAAATGCGCACCCAGCCGGAGTTCGTCAAGATCACCGGTGCGGGCTTCAACGAGTCGCATGTGCATGATGTGCAAATCACGAAAGAAGCGCCAAACTATAGGGTGGGCTGAGCCAAGATGACCGATATTCACGCCCACAAGATCCTGATTCTCGATTTCGGCTCCCAGTACACCCAGCTGATCGCCCGCCGCGTGCGAGAGATCGGGGTTTATTCGGAAGTGCGCGCCTTCGACATCACCGAAGACGAAATCCGCGAGTACAAGCCCAACGGCATCATCCTTGCCGGCGGGCCGGAGTCCGTGACGCAGCTGGATTCGCCCCGAGCGCCGCAATGCGTGTTCGAGCTAGGCCTGCCGGTATTTGGTATCTGCTATGGCATGCAGACCATGGCCGAGCAGTTGGGCGGGCGCGTCGAGGGCTCCCAAAAGCAGGAGTTCGGCTACGCGCAAATTAGCATCGACGGCGATGATGATCTATTCAAAGGGATCAAGGATCATATCGATCATGACGGCAAGGCGCTGCTCGATGTGTGGATGAGCCATGGTGACAAGGTCGCCGAAGCCCCAGTCGAATTCACCGTCACCGCTTCTACACCGAGCTGCCCGATCGCCGCCATGACCTGGCCGGAAAAGCGCTTTTACGGGGTGCAGTTCCACCCCGAGGTAACCCACACCCTGCAAGGCCAGCGCATCCTCGAACACTTCGTGCTGGATATCTGCGGCGCGGAAAGGCTCTGGACGCCAGCCAGAATTGTCGAGGACCTGAGCGCCCGAGTGCGGGATCAAGTCGGCGATCGTCATGTGCTGCTGGGGCTCTCCGGCGGGGTGGATTCCTCCGTGGTCGCGGCGCTGCTGCACAAGGCCATCGGCGATCAGCTTACCTGCGTGTTCGTCGACAACGGCCTGCTCAGAAAGAACGAAGGCGATCAGGTGATGGAGACCTTTGCCAATCACATGGGCGTGAAGGTGATTCGCGTCGATGCGGAAGACAAGTTCCTCGCCAAGCTCGAAGGCGTCTCCGATCCCGAAGCCAAGCGCAAGGCCATCGGCAACACCTTTATCGATGTGTTCGACGACGAGGCCGCCAAGATCGAGGGCGTGGATTTTCTCGCCCAGGGCACCATCTACCCGGACGTGATCGAATCCGCCGCCGGCAAGACCGGTAAGGCCCACGTGATCAAGTCGCACCATAATGTCGGCGGCCTGCCCGAGACCATGAAACTCAAGCTGGTCGAGCCGCTGCGGGAGCTGTTCAAAGACGAGGTGAGAAAGCTCGGCCTGGAACTCGGCCTGCCCTACGACATGGTCTACCGCCATCCCTTTCCGGGGCCGGGCCTCGGCGTGCGCATCCTCGGTGAAGTAAAGAAGGAGTACGCGGACATTCTGCGCGAGGCCGACGCCATCTTCATCGAAGAGCTGCACAACGCGGACTGGTACCACAAGACCAGCCAGGCCTTCGCCGTCTTCCTGCCCGTCAAATCCGTTGGCGTGGTCGGCGATGGTCGCCGCTACGAATGGGTGATTGCGCTGCGCGCCGTGGAAACCATCGACTTCATGACCGCACGCTGGGCGCATTTGCCGTACGAGCTTTTGGAGAAGGTATCGAACCGCATCATCAACGAGATTGGTGGGGTTTCGCGGGTGACCTACGACGTGAGCAGCAAGCCGCCTGCGACGATAGAGTGGGAGTGACTCCACTTAGCTCGTAAGCCTTTTGTTTCACGGTAAGAGAAAGCACGCCAATCGGCGTGCTTTTTTGTGTTTGAGAACAGAACTCGGCGAACTAAGCTGGTAAGACCACGAAAAGTCAGCAATCAAAGAGTGAAAAGACCGAGGACCTGTCGCAGGGAATGATGTCATCCCGGGCGGTAGTGTGCTTACGCCACCGGTGCCTGGCCGAGCATCAAGCGGTCCAAAGGACTATGTGTGCCGGCGAAATGCTGACCCAGTACATGGGTATAGATCTGGGTAGTCCTCACAGCACTATGCCCCAGGAGCTCCTGAACAGTGCGAATATCATAACCGGCTTCCAGCAAGTGGGTAGCAAATGAGTGGCGAAACGTATGGCATGTCACACGCTTAGTGATGCCAGAGGCTCCTTGTGCCTTACCGACTGCCTTTCGAATCACGCTGTCATGCAGGTGATGGCGGCACCAATGATTCCCGACAGGATGACGGCAGTACCCCTTGGAAGGGAAGACGTACATCCATCCTGGCTGGCGAAATGCATTGGGGTATTTCTTTCCCAAGGCGTGAGGAATCGACGGGCCTATTGCATGAAGCAAGTCTCGCTGGTGAAGTTCCTTTGCCATGCCTATTTGTGATTCAAGCCGTGGAATTACGGACCGGCCGAGTAAAGTGACGCGATCCTTGCGCCCCTTGCCATCACGGATAAGGAGTTTTCCACTAGGTATGTCGACATCCATGACGCGAAGTCGAAGACACTCATTCACACGCAGGCCGCTGCCATACAATAATTCTATGACCAGCCGGGGCGACGGCGGCAGATGTGTCAGAATACATCCGACTTCAGCCGGAGAAAGTACCACCGGCAAGCGCCGCTTCTTCGTTGCCAAAGTAAAGCCTAAGTCACCCAGTGGTTGCTCAAGGTGCTGGTTGTACAGGTAAGCCAAGCTGTTAGCGATCAAGGAAAATATGGATAATTTTGCAAATGTAATATCTATTATCTCTGGCCTTATGACCATATTCGGCATTACGGGTATGGTTAGCTGGAGTCTCACCAAAGAAGCTAACCAAAACTTACCACAAGCTACTATGTCTATTTTCGCAAAATCATTTAAATTGGCTCTTTGTATTGTGTCATTTTTATTATTCTTGGTTCTACTCCGTGAAATGCATTTCACAATTGTTCTTAATGTTGGGCAAGATTGGATGCCGGGCAGTGTAAGTGACCCTGGGTTTTGGTGGGAAAGCTCTAGTTGGTATGCATATTCTGTAAGCTATTTCATTATAGTTCTCATTGGCATTCCACTTTATTCACTTATTGCGTCTTCTATATACACATGGTCTTTGGCACCGTTTCGTACATTTTGGATTTATTTAAAAAATCGCTAACAAGGTTGTCAATCGGACGCCTTTTCCGTTGTTCGTTTTTGTGCTTGAATAGCACAAAACCAAACAACTACAAAGTCGCCGCTTACAACGGCGTTAGCCTCAAAATCAGAGATCGAATATGGAAGAAACCTGGGCGTCTGGCTCATTAGAATTGTTAAGGCATGCTGATTCGCATATTCAGCTCGATACCGCTTTTGATAGCAGGATTGCTTTCATTAGCGTTGATAATTCAGTTGAGACCTCAATCAGAACCTTCCTTTCTCTTCCAGAAAAAATATCGGGCGTGAAATTCCAACGAAAGGAAGTTGAGGAGGCTGGAAACAGCTTTCCCAAAATGGTTGATCTTTTGTTCAACAAAGCTCGGTCAAAACTAGCCGGTTTAGATGATGGTGATATTGAGCATTATCATCGAATCAGGAATCGGCTATATCATAATGGAACTGGCTTAGGCGTTGATCGCCGATACTTAGATGCTTATCGGCAAATAGCAGCCGTTCTGCTGAATAACCTATTTGGTGTGAAAGCTGACCCGAAAGGCGCAGAGGCCACACTAGAGAACCTTATACTACTGTTTAACGAAGTGGAGACATTGATTCGCAAAGCATTCGAGGATTCTGGCGTAGACACAGGCCATACGTTCAAATGGGAGATGGCAATGTGTGAAGGCGTGTTGGAAATGGAAGATATCAATCAGCTTACCGAATTACGCATGATTCGAAATACCCAAGTACATTCTACGGCAGAAAACATCGACAAGAAGCGTATTAGGCTAGGTGTTGAAATAGCTGAAACATTAATAAAAAAACTCAAAGGCTAACAAAGCGTTGCACCGGACAAACCGGTGAACGCGACGTTATGCGCTAAGAGTTCGAGAGACGAGTTATGGAAAATATGTTTACACTGCAGCTCCCTAAAGCAGGAGGCGGAACTGAGGATGTTCAAACGCGGCAAAGCCTCCTATTAATCGGTGCTAACGGGGCTGGGAAAACGCGTTTGGGGGCATGGATAGAGAGCGAGTCACCACAAAAAGAAAAGGTGCATCGGATTTCGGCACAGAAGTCGCTCTCAATGCCTGATAACACTACGCCAAAATCTATAGATTTAGCGGAAAAAGAATTGCTATATGGGCATGCAGAGGCGCAAGACGGAAACTATTGGGCCTACAAGCAAGGGCACCGTTGGGGAAGAAAGCCATCAACTTTTCTGTTAAACGATTATGAAAGGCTGATGGTATATCTATTCTCGGACCACACTGAGGAGAGCGCAAAATATTTAAACGCTTCAAAAGCTACCGATGTTAAAGTTGAGCCGCCCGTAACTAAATTAGATTTGGTAAAGAAGGTTTGGGAAAAAGTTTTTCCACACAGAGAATTGATTCTAGGGGGGGTTAGGATTCAAACCTGTGTAAAAGGTGATAAAGAAAAAGCCTATAACGCGTCTGAAATGAGTGACGGCGAAAGAGTTATTTTCTATCTTATTGGTCAATGTTTAGCTGCCTCTAAAGACGGAATAATCATTATCGATGAACCCGAACTTCACCTACATAAGTCTGTACAAGCGCCCTTATGGAGAGAAATTGAAGGGTTAAGGCCTGATTGTTTGTTCGTTTACATGACGCACGATGTAGATTTTGCTTCTTCACTGCATGAATCAAAGAAAATATGGTTGAAATCTTTTGATGGATCTAACTGGAGCTGGGAAGTAATTAATGAGGTTGAGGGGCTTCCAGAGCCACTATTGATAGAAGTTCTTGGAAGTAGAAAACCTGTCGTTTTTGTTGAAGGCGAGAATGGAAGCTACGATACATCTTTGTACAGGGCGGTACTAAGTGACTATTTGGTGGTTCCCAGTGGCTCTTGCAGTCAAGTAATTCAATTGGCAAAGGCTTTAAGAGCAAGCGAACAACTACATCATTTAGATGTTTTCGAAATAATTGATCGAGATCGCCGAATAGATCCCGAGATCGCATCTTTGCAAGAAAATGGGATTTATACCCTTGAGGTGGCGGAAGTAGAAAACCTATTCTGCGTCCCAGAAATAATTAAGGTTGTTAGCCAGAGACTGGCAAGAGACCCAGATGCCGATTGTCAATCCTCTGCTGAGTTTGTTATTAAAAAAATAAACTCAGAATTGGAGAATCAAATTTCTTTGCGCGTAGCAAATGAGATCAAATATAGATTGAATTGCTTTGACGAAGAATCTAAAGGTAAAGACGCTCTGCATGATGCGCTCTCATCTCTATGTGAAGGCATTAATGTCAATGCGCTCTATAATGATAGTGAAGCTTTGTTTACTCAGGTGGTCAATGAAAATGATTACTTGTTGGCGTTACGTATATACAATAGGAAGTCTTTGGCTCGGCAACTTAGTAACCACCTCGGTTTGGCTCACGGAGAACTAGCCGAATTCGTCGTCAGACTAGCCAATAGCGACAATAAATTAGAAATCAAAAATGCTCTAAAGGGATACTTTGGTGCTTTCGGCGAAAAAATCGCATAATTTACCGGTGAGCACAGCGTTAAGCAGGTTCAATTAGTAAAGCCATAAATAAAGAATTGCTAAGGTTAATGGGAGAATTGGAAAAATACGAATAAAGTGCTAGCGGACATTCTACCTCGCTTAAAATAAATAAAATTGCCGAAAAATAATCGATGTCGGAAAGCTATTGCTCATCCGGCCCGTAGATCAGGCCGATAAACTCGCCGCGGTCCACTTCGCCAAAATAGGGGTAGAGGTCGATGTCTTCTAGCGCGCCTTCGATGGCGCGCTTGTCGTAGCGCACGCCAATTAGGGTATCTTCGATCTCGCTGACCGGGCGTTGGCCGAAGAAGTCGCCGTAGATCTTGACGTTTTCAATGGCGCCGCCGCGCTTTACCTTGAGACGAAAATCGATAATCCCTGCGGCAAAGTGTCGGGTGCGCTGGATGTCAAAGTCCGGCGAGCGACCGTAGTTCCAGTCCCACTGGCGGTATTTTTCTTCGACCAACGTGTTGATGCTGTCCCAGTCCTCAGCAGTCAAGCGGTAGGTCTTGCGCTCGATACCATCAGGGAAAAGGCTTGCCAGTATTTTCTCTTTGAACGCTTCGGTAGAGAGCGGTGCGTCCAGAAACTCGGCGATGTTGGCAACTCGCGCCCGGGCGGACTTGTGACCCTTGGATTTGATCTTGGTCATCTTCACGTCAAGCGCCTGGGTGACTTGGCCAAGATCGCAGTCCAGCAGCAGGGTGCCGTGGTTGAACATGCGCTTGGTGGATGAGAACTGGGCGTTGCCGGAGATCTTTTTATCGCCTACCACAATGTCGTTGCGGCCTTTCATCTCGGCTGACACGCCCATGGCGTTGAGCACCTTGATGATAGGAGTGGCAAACTGCTTGAAGTTGTTCAGCTTGTCCTTGGAAAAGTCGGTTAGAAAGCTGAAATTCAGGTTGCCGTGGTCGTGATACACCGCGCCGCCGCCGGAGATGCGTCGCACGACGTGAATGCCGTGCTCGTCGATATACGCCTGATGAATCTCTTCCAGGGTGTTCTGATTGCGGCCGATGATGATCGACGGCGCGTTGATGTAGAACAGCAGATAGTCCTCGCCCGCAGGCAGGTGGCGGATGCTGTACTCCTCGATGGCGAGATTGACATGCGGGTCGGTAATGCCTTCGTTGTCGATATAGATCATGGTGAACCTGGAGGTGAATCGAAGATAATGGTCGAGAATATAGCGCCGCTACCAAGAGTCAACGACGGCACAGGCAGAGCGAGGCAGGCATGACACTGGATTACCGATGGCTCCATGACACGGTTCGCAAACGCTTCGAGTCTGACGACGACATGGAGGCCTTCCTGCCAAGGCCGCTTGCGCCTGACGAGTTGAAGCAGCTGGGAGATGATCGCTACCTTTCCGCCATGAGCCGGCGGGTATTTCGGGCCGGCATGACACACTCAGTGGTCGATGCCAAGTGGCCCGCCTTCGAGGAAGCCCTCTGGGGGTTTAACCCGGAGACGCTCGTGTTGCTCAGCCCGGAGCAGATGGACGGTTACATGAACAATGACCGCATTATCCGTCACCGCACCAAGCTGCAGACTATCCCCAAAAATGCCCAGTTCATTCTGGATATTCGCCAGGAGCAGGGCACAAGCTTTGGCGAGTTCATTGCCAACTGGCCGAGTGCCGACATCATCGGTCTGTGGCATTTATTGGCCAGGCGTGGCGCTCGACTGGGCGGACGCTCCGCTGCGGGCTTCTTGCGACTTGTCGGCAAGGATACATTTCTGCTGACCAGCGATGTGGTGGCACGCCTGGTGGCCGCTGGGGTGATTGACCAGATGCCGACGAGTCAGCGCGACAGGCAGCGTGTACAAGATGCCTTCAATGTATTGCAGCAGGTGTCAGGAAGACCGCTGTGCCAGCTCTCGGCCATGCTCTCGTTGAGTATCAACCCAAGGTTCTAACCGATGGCGGCGGGATGATGAGTCGAGCCTCGCAATTCGTGGCTAGGCTATTACACCGTGCCAGTAAAATAGCCTCGGTGGGCCGGTGACTTCGACAATGCCGTAAACGACCCTGCCGGATTCTGCGATGGGGCGTGCTATGGCCGCTTGATGGAGAATTCACTCGAAAAAGACCGATATGAGCGAACAGCCGCAAACCTTGATCTATGAAGATGCCGAGAAGGCGGTTGAGGTGCGTCTGGACGAAACCCGCGAGACCGTATGGCTGACGCTGCTGGTGGCGGAGTCCGATTCCGCCAATAAGGAAACGATGATCCGACTGATCATGAACATGCTGGCTGGTGGACATTCTCAAGTCAGCGACGAGCTTGGGGTGTAGAAAGGTCGGTATCTGGCGAGCCAGGATACGCCCAAGTGAACAATACCCCGAGGGAAGCCCTTCGAGGTATTGCACTACCCGATCAAGAACTTACGTCTTCTTTAAGAGGATGTCCCAGGCTCATCCTCGGCTGCAGCGGGTTCATCTTCAGTGGTGGTGGATCCATCCTCGGATGTGGCGGGTTCGTTGTCAGCCGAGGCAGACCCACTCTCAGACGTGGCGGGCGCTTCTTGCGGCGAATTGGCGCCATCCCGCGTCACTCGCCAGACGATGTTGGAAAGATCGTCGGCGATAATCACGGCGCCGTCCGGGGCGACGGTCACGCCGACCGGGCGACCGCGCGTCTTGCTGTCTTCAGTAAGAAAGCCCGATACGAAGTCGACAGGGTCGCCGTCAGGTTGGCCGTTGCTGAAAGGCACGAAGACCACCTTGTAGCCGACGGGATTGGCGCGGTTCCAGCTGCCGTGCTCGCCGATGAATACGCCTTCCGCGAATTCATCGCCCACGGTGGGCATGGAAAAGTCGACGCCGAGCGGCGCTCGGTGTGAGCCGAGGCTGTAATCGGGTGAAATCGCCGATTCCACCTTCTCGGGTTTCTGCGGCCGCACCCGCGAATCGACGTTCTGCCCCCAGTAACTATAGGGCCAGCCGTAGAAGCCGCCTTCTTGCACGGAAGTGAGATAGTCGGGCACCAGGTTGGGCCCGAGTTCGTCGCGCTCGTTGACCACCGTCCAGAGTTGATCCGTATCCGGCTGAATGGTCAGCGCCGTGGGGTTACGCAGGCCGGTCGCATAAGGCTTGTGCGCGCCGGTCTCGGCATCGATCTGCCATATTTCGGCCCGGTCGACTTCCGCGGCCATACCGCGCTCGGTGATGTTGCTGTTGGAGCCGATGCCGACGTAGAGAAATTGTCCGTCTGCGCTGGCGGTGAGCGCCTTGGTCCAGTGGTGATTGATCTCGGAAGGTAGCTGCGTCACTACCTCGGGCGGGCCGCTGGCCTGGGTCTGGCCTTCCTCGTAATCGAATCGCACCAGCGCATCCTGATTGGCCACGAAAAGATCATTATCGATCAGGGCAAGTCCGTAAGGCGCGTTGAGGTTTTCGGCGAAAACCGTCTGGTCCTCATAGGTGCCGTCACCATCGCTGTCGCGCAGCAGCGTCAATCGGTCGCCACTCTCGACCGAGGTGGTCCCTTTGGCCATGATAATACCGGCAATGTAATCCTTCGGTCTTGGTTTAGGGGCCTTGCCACCGCCTTTACCTTCGGCCACCAGGATATCGCCGTTGGGCAGCACCAGTGTCTGGCGCGGTACCTTGAGGTCGGTGGCGATGGCGGTAATCGAATAGCCATCGGGCACCGTGGGTTTCTGGTCGCCCCATGGCGCGGGCTCGGGCACTGTCATGCTGGGCAACAGCCCGCGCTGCGGCTCGGGCAGCGTTGGGTTGGCGCCGTAGGGTTGTTCCACTTCGGCAGCGTTGGTTGCCCCGGCGATCAGGAATATCGAAATCAAGGATGTCGAGAGCGGAGCGGCGTAGCGAATGCTGGAAAACTTCATGACTTGCCTCCAACGCTGAGACGGGAGAAACCGAGCCAGGTCGCCACGCAAGCCAGCACGGCAACGATGATCGAAAGCACGAAGCCCGTGGGCATTACGCCCCAGGCATCCCGGGTATGAACCAGCACGTTGATGAAGCCGAGTATCCAGGTGGCTAACAGCAGAAAGAAGTAAACGAGGGAAAGCCGACGACGGCCATCGGCCCGAAACAGGCCAATAAATGCACATAGCAGCGCGAGGCCGTTGAACACGAGACCGCCGACAATCAGCCAGGACGCGAAGTGAGTCCACTGTATGTAATAAGTCGATGAGTAGGCATAGTCGCTCAACGCGGCGCCAAGGAAGAGCGGCAGGGTTCCGGCAAGCAATACCCCATGAAGCGGATGCAACCCGCTTCGATAGGATCGTTCGGCAGTGGCGATCACGGCAAGCTCCTTTTGCTGATTCCTTTTACTGATCAGACGAAGACACGCCTACCAGAGCGGCTCATGCCTTCTCCTGGCAGTGATCTCGCCTCCATTCGGCTGGAGTGTAGTCGACTCGTTAGGTCTTTAACAAGTTCGTGATTGGCGGGGTTTCCAGGGTGACCTATGATGTGGACAACAAGCCATCAGCCAGCGAAAAGCGCTCTATTAGGAGTAACAGGGCCAAGTGAAGAAGGCAGCCTGATTTAAATCGGCAGGCTAATGAGAAAGCCAGTACGGTTCACCAGATTCGATCCGTTCTGTCTACTATAAGGAGCAAACGCATCACACCATGCTTCAAAAACTAAGCGTCCTTTTGCTCCCAGTGAGGCCTCTGTTAGGTGGCACGGTCGCCTTCATGGCCGGCAATAGCCTGCTCGGTGTCATACTGCCGCTTCGTATGGAAGGAGCGGATTATCCGGTTGCACTGACCGGTGCCATCATGGCGGCTTATTATCTGGGGCTAGCCTTGGGCGGATTCAGGGCCAAACGGGTTATCCGCCGGATCGGACACATCCGCGCTTTCTCAACCTTCGCTGCACTGACGGCTGCTATTTGTCTTGTCTATTCGTTCTTTTTCAACCCGGCTGCCTGGGTAGTCTTGAGGATTGTTAACGGCTTTTGCATTGCCGGAATGACGACCTCGATCGAGAGTTGGCTCAACGATCGCAGCAACAACGAAACGCGCGGGCGCGTCCTCGGCTATTACATGCTAAGTTTCTATTTGGCTGTCGCCCTTGGCCAGACGCTGGTGAATGTCTCTCCTGTCGACACCAGTGATCCCTTCATGATTTCCGCCACGCTGATCGGGTTATCGCTTATCCCCATAGCGCTCACGAGTCTGCGCGAACCAGACCTCCGCGAACTTCGTGTTCTCGGCATCGCAAAATTATATGAAGCGTCGCGGATTGGCGTAATCGGCGCTGGCGTTGGGGGGATACTTACTGGCTCCTTTTACGCCCTGGGCGTCGTCTTTGCCCGTCAAATCGGATTGAGCGTAACCGAGGCCGCCTTGTTTATGAGTGTCGTGGTGCTTGGTGGTCTCGGGTTTCAGGTGCCTATCGGCATATTGGCTGATAAGTTCGACCGAAGAGTTGTCATGTCCTGCATTCTTATCGCGGTTGGAACATCATGGGGGCTTTTGTCCAATTCGATCGCCAACGGAGTTCCCTTGGTCGTCTTAATGGTAATGGCATTGGCATTTGGCGGGGCCATCAGTAGTGTCTATCCGCTTTGTGTCGCGCAAACCTTCGATCGGTTGGACCGCAAATACTATGTCGCGGCGTCAGGGCGTTTGCTGATGGTCTACTCGATAGGCGCGGCGATCGGCCCATTGCTCGCTTCAACGCTCATGTCGATCCACGGGCCTTATTCTTTTTTCCTGTTCGAATCCGCCGTGGCAATAACGTATGCGATATTCGTGCTATTCAATGTCAAAATTGGGTCCAGGCTACCTGTCGATAGTCGGGAGAAATTCGTACCCTTGCCTGATATATCATCGGAGGCAATGAAGCTTGATCCGCGAACCGAACCGGACATTACAAGGCCGAAGGCTGAACCGGAACCTTCGGCAAAAAATTCGGATAGCTGATAGCGATCCGGTGGTAAGTGGAATACAGGGATGGCCCACTGAATTGGTAAAGTACGTATGAAGAAAAATGGCTTATGGCGATTGTGGCTGGTGGCTGCAGCGGTATTTATATTTTCCGGCTTGTGCATGGCGCAAACCCAAAACGAGGGGGGCGAGGAGACGCGCTGGTTCTCCGTGGATTCGCTGAATGCGGGGTTGGACGAGGCTCCCGAAGACGTCAAGCGAACGACACCAAGGGAGTCAGTCCGAAGTTTTCTGGAGCTAACCAAAAACGGGGAGCTTGTGAAGGCGGCCCACCTTCTCAATCTTTCCGAGCTTTCCCCAGCAGAGCAGCGAAAGCGAGGGGGCCAGTTAGCCAGGCAGCTGGCCGAGGTTCTCAAGCGTGGCGAGTGGCTCAAGGTTTCAAGCCTCCCGGGGCGTCAGGATGCCGCCATCGAGGATCCTGCGGGTCAGCATCCCCAAACAGGCGTACCACGTCGAAATCTAAAGCTGGCATCGCTCACGGCCGAAGGCGAAACCTATGATATTCGTCTAGGTAGGTATCGAGTGGACAATGAGGAGCCTGTCTGGTTGATCATGCCGGAGAGTGTTTCTTCGGTTCCTTTGCTTTATGAAGAATACGGCCCCTCCTTGTTCGAGGAGTATATCCCGGAGCGCTTCAATACCTCGTTAGGCGTTCTCAAGATTTGGGAATGGATAGCCATTCCGATCTTTCTGCTGGCAGTTGGCTTGATAGGGTTGGGCACTCACTACCTGGTCGGGTTGATGGCACGCTGGTTGCCTTCTGGTTCACCCTCCATCTTCGTCGAGCAAATTCGGATACCCATGCTGCTCATCGTCATGTCGCTGGTGACCCAGGCGGTGCTCGACTATGCGGTATCCTTCTCTGCCGTGGCCACGACTACCTTTCGCGTGTTGCTGATAGCCGTTCTTGCTTGGGGAGGGGGGGCGATCGCGCTTCGTCTCGTCGATACCCTCATGCTGAGAATGACCCGGCGGCTCGTGGAGCAGGATGGCGCTCCCAGATCCCGGGAAGATCGCAGGCTGCTGACGTCGCTCTACGCGTTGCGTCGGCTCATCATCCTGATCACGGTTACCGTTGTTTCGATCTATGTGTTGAGTAAGATCGAACTTTTCGAGACGATGGGTCTGTCTCTCCTGGCATCCGCCAGTGTCCTGACGGTGCTGGTGGGCATTGCAGGCCAGGCCGTACTCGGCAACATCCTCTCTTCGTTTCAGCTGTCGATAGCCAAGTCCATACGCATCGGTGACCTGATCATGTTTGAAGGTCAATGGTGTTATGTAGAAGGCATCTTTTATACGTTCATTCGCTTGCGTGTCTGGAATGAACGGCGCTTGATCGTGCCTGTCACGTACTTCGTCTCCAGGTCCTTCGAGAACTTGTCGGTCAAGAGTACGGTGGAGTACAGAAGCCTGGAAATGACACTTCACTTGAACGCCGATGTCCAATGCCTTAGAGAAAAGTTCTTTGAGTATGCAAAAGAGGAAGAGAATGTCATCCAACATCACAAGCTTTCGTGTTATGTGACGGGGCAAACCGAGATGGCCCAGACGATCGTGTTCTATCTCATGACCTCGGACGCTTATTCTGGCTGGATTGCCGAAATGAACGTTCGGGAGAAGTTGATGGCCTTTATTCGGGATAATCACCCCGAGTGGTGGCCAAGAGGCGTGATGGTTCTAAGCCAGCAGGATATCGCTCTCGGCGAAAGACCTAAACACCCACCCGGTAACGGTGCCGACAGCCCCGATGAAGGCCATCTGCGATAATAGAGCGGTAGGAGCGGTTGTCCGACTGATGGAGGATAGCGCGACTTCCCCTCGAATAACCGGACGCCGATGCTTTCCTCAAGTGTCTTGATGCGGTGACTGACAGCGGCGGCGGTAACGTGTAATTCATTGGCGGCAGCGCTGAAGCTGCTCAAGTGTGCGGCTGCCTCGAAAGTGCGCAGTGCGGGTAATGGGACTCGTAAAGACATGGCTTACTCCAGCTAAGCCCGAGGCCGAAAACGATATGTTTTTATTACACCTACCAAGGCCAGAATGCGAGTCACGGTTCAACGATCAGGAGAACACTCATGACTGGCATCCTCTATCGACTTTCCGCTTTCACTCATGACCCTCGGGGCGGCAATCCTGCCGGTGTCTGGTTGGGTGAAACGCTACCCGATGCTTCTACCATGCAACGTATTGCTGCAGAAGTTGGCTATTCCGAGACGGCGTTTATCGCGCCGCTCCAAGGCAAGACACGTAGTGTGCGTTATTACAGCCCCCAGGCCGAGGTGAGCTTCTGCGGTCATGCCACCGTGGCGAGTGGTGTAGTGCTAGGGCGCTTGAGCGGGGCGGGCTCCTATGAATTGAATACCGCGGTGGGCATGGTGCCGGTGATAGTACGTCAGACAGATGATGGCTGGCAGGCGTCGTTGATATCGGTGACGCCTGACTATCAAATCGCCTCGCCGGCCTTGATCGAGGAAGTATTGGCAATTCTCGGCTGGCAGTCCCCGGAGCTCGATACCGAGCTGCCGCCGGCCAAAGCCTATGCCGGAGCTTGGCATTTGGTGCTGGCGACAGCATCAAAAGCAAGACTTGAACGGCTGGACTACGACTTCGAAACGCTCAAGGCGCTAATGCTGCGAGAAAATCTGACCACGCTTCAGCTCATCTGGCGTGAGTCGACGTCGTGTTTTCATGCGCGTAATCCCTTCCCGGTGGGTGGCGTGGTGGAAGATCCGGCCACCGGTGCTGCGGCCGCGGCATTAGGCGGTTATCTACGGGAGGCAGGATTGATCAAGGCGCCTGCCAAGCTGACGGTGCATCAAGGCGTGATCATGGGGCGACCTAGCCTGCTGGAGGTCGAGATACCAAGTCATGGCGGCATACAGGTCACAGGCATGGCAGTGGATATAGCGGAGCCGGCGTAGGGTCATAAGTCATGAACAGAGGAATCGGTCGGGCTGGTGAAAACACTGGTCTGCCGTTATTGCATACAGAGCAAGACGAATTTGCTTGATTTTGATCAGCCGCCTTCATGAAAGGAGGTTGAGCTTTGTGAAATTAAAACTTCGATAAAAATTTGAAGGCAGTCGGGAATATTTAATTGGTGATCTTGGTCTCTACGGCTCACCGGGTGAACCAAGACTAGAAGCGCATCACCGGATATCCAGCGAATTCAGTTGCCCAGCGGCTACCTGCAAATCAGCCACAAAGCGCTGGAATTCCTGAGGGCTTTCGCCGCGGCGCAATAAGTAGGCTGGGTGTACGGTGACCAGGTAGTGACGACCCTGCAGTGCAAAAAGTTTGCCCCTGTCCCGGGTGACTCGTACATATGTGCCTAGCTGCGCCTGCGCGGCGGTCACACCCAGGCAGATGATGATACTCGGCTGTACTTGTTCGATCTCTGCTGCCAACCACGGAGCGCAGGCATTGATCTCTTCCTCTTGAGGGGGCTCATGCAGGCGGCGCCTGCCCTTGGCGCGAAACTTGAAATGCTTGACGGTATTGGTGATATACAGCTCTTGGCGGCGCAGACCCGCAGCGGCCAGCGCACGGTTCAGCAATTCCCCTGCCGGGCCGACGAAAGGCTTGCCGGCAAGATCTTCGTTGTCCCCGGGTTGCTCGCCGATCAGCATGATCCTGGCCGGCACTGGCCCTTCGCCAAAAACGGTTTGGGTTGCGGGCTGCCATAAACTGCAGTTGCGACAGTTGTGTGCCGCTAGCGCCAACTGCTGAATTGATCCTGATTCGCTTTGCTGTATCGCTTCATTCAGCACTTGCGCGGGTGCGGCAGGGCGCGGGCCGCAATGAAGACGCTCTGAGGATTTAGCGTCACTTGCCATGATCGCTACCCGTTTGTCGGCATCTCGAATCAGCTCGGGTATAAGCCGGGACTCCGGCAAGTTCTTCCAATACTTTTGCGGCATTTCCGCCATCATGGCCTGAATTTTCACTCGGGCTGGATTGAATATACTGCGGTAATAACAGCGCCACGTATCTTCCACGGCGTCGTCAGCGGGTGCCGATGCCTTGTCGGCCCCTTCGCTGAACCAGACCTCGCCGCTACCTTCCCAATGCGCACAGCAGTCGGGCGTCAAGATTGACCAGCACATATTGGCGAATCGACGCTGAAAAAAACCGGCTGCGTATTCGACGATGTAATGATCCGGCTCGAACCAGGCGATGTAGCGCTGATCGCCGTCTGCAATATCGACGGCACGAAAGCGCACGAATGCTTTCATTTTGTGCACGTCGCGACTCACTGCCTTGGCATAGTTCCGTAGCTGTATAACGTGCCGGTCGCCAGCGAGCTGCATGAGATGCTTCTCGCCATGGGTCAAACGCCACAGTAGCTGGTACAGCAGCGCCCAGCGGTCATCGCTACGATAGCAACTGGCAGCGCTTGCCTGGGTGAGGAAGGATTTGGGCACGCGGATTGCAGTAACGCTCGAAGATGCAGTAGCGCGTTTTTGTGTGTTGTCGGGCTGCCACAAAACCCGTTGCGGCGGCACCTCATCCATCAGCAATTGCCGCGCCCGCTGTTGCCAGCTTGAAAAGTCTGGATGGATGCGCACCGCTGTGAGGGCATTCGTGTCCGTGTCATCGAATAGCGATCTTTGCGTCATGCCGGTACAGGCCTGCGTTACAGCAGCGGTAGCTGCTGCGCGGGTGGGGTATAGCGTGCGCGCAGCTTATCGCTGTCAAGCTCAATAAGGGATGGATGATGATTGGCACAAACGATAAATGGCATCGCCTTCTTCACGCCGGCGCGCATGGCGACGAGGTCTTCCAGTCGAACTTTCTGGAACCTTCGAACTTGCAGTATTCGGTCGACGCTTTTGACGCCCAGACCAGGGATGCGCAACAGCCGGGTGCGGGAATCGCGATTCACATCGACCGGAAAGAAGTCACGATGGGCGAGGGCCCAACCTAACTTGGGGTCGACCGCTAAAGAAAGCATGCCAGGCGTCATCCCCGGGTCCGGAGACTGCGTGATTTCGTCGGCCGCGTAGCCGTAAAAGCGCATCAACCAGTCGGCTTGATACAGTCGATGCTCCCGTAGCAACGGGGGTTGTTGAGCGGGCAATCGCATTGATGCATCCGGGATGGGACTGAAAGCGGAATAATAGACCCGACGAAGCGCGTATCCGGCATACAGCGCTGACGAAGTTTGCAGAATTTGCGCGTCAGTGGAGGGTTCCGCGCCGACTATGATCTGTGTTGACTGCCCGGCGGGAGCGAAAGCCGACGGCTTGCCTTTGCCGGAACGACGCGGTTGCCGGCGATAGGCTTCCTGGTCGGCGGCAGACTCTTCGCGACGTGATCGAATACGCGCCATCGACAGTTTGATGGTGCGCTGGTCCTTTTCCGGTGCCAGCTCTGTCAGCGCCTGTTGCGTGGGCAGTTCGATATTGATGCTGAGCCGGTCCGCATAGCGGCCCGCCGCTGCCAGCAATTCACCATCTGCCTCGGGAATCGTCTTGAGATGAATATAGCCGCGAAAGTCATGGGTTTCGCGTAGCTCGCGCGCCACGGCAACCAGCTGTTCCATGGTGTAATCCGCATTGCGGATGATGCCGGAGCTCAAAAACAACCCTTCAATATAGTTGCGCTTGTAGAAATCCAGGGTCAGGTTCACGACTTCATCGACGGTAAACCGCGCGCGTCGCACATTGGAAGAATTTCGATTGACGCAGTAGCTGCACTCGTAGATGCAGAAATTCGTGAACAGAACTTTTAACAGAGAGATGCAGCGGCCGTCCGGGGCATAAGAATGGCAAATACCCATACCCTCGGTAGAGCCCACACCGCGGCCCTTCGTCGAGTTCTTGGCCTGCGAACCACTCGAGGCGCATGACGCGTCGTATTTGGCTGCATCGGCCAGAATGGCAAGTTTATCGATTAGCTTCATACTGGTTTATTATACAGTATATTTTGCGATGAACCACCTGACAAACGTCTTAACTTCCCGCCAGACCACCCCTCACTGTTACCCCAGCCGGTTGCTCGAAAGCTGCATGCTCATCGTGCACGAGCACCGTGGCGGCGGCCGGAGATAAAGTTAGCTTTGAAACAGAAACTTTAACCGACTATGGTTTGTCGCAGAGTGACGCCATTACATTGTCATCAAGGAGTCTGCATGAGCCAGGAAAACGAATATACGCCGCCGAAAGTCTGGACCTGGGAAAAAGAGAGCGGCGGCAAGTTCGCCAGTACCAACCGCCCCGTGGCCGGGCCGACCCACGACAAGGAGCTGCCCGTCGGCAAACATCCGTTCCAGCTTTATTCCCTGGCAACCCCCAATGGGGTGAAGGCCGGGGTGATGTTCGAGGAGCTGCTGGCCTTGGGGCACAAGGATGCGGAGTACGATGCCTGGCTGATCGATATCGGTGAAGGCGATCAGTTCGGCAGCGGCTTCGTTGAGGTCAATCCCAACTCCAAGATCCCGGCACTGATGGATCACACCACGACACCGCCGACCCGGGTGTTCGAATCGGGGTCGATCTTGTTGTATCTCGCGGAGAAGTTCGGTGTCTTTCTGCCCAGGGATCACGCGACCCGCACGGAAACGATGAACTGGCTGTTCTGGCAGATGGGCAGCGCACCGTACCTGGGCGGCGGTTTCGGGCATTTCTACAGCTATGCGCCGGTGAATATCGAGTACGCCATCGACCGCTACACCATGGAGGTCAAGCGTCAGCTCGATGTGCTCGATCGGCGTCTGGCCGAGACGCGCTATCTGGCCGGGGATGAGTACAGCATCGCTGATATCGCCAACTGGAGCTGGTACGGTCAGCTGGTGTTGGGAGAGGCCTATGATGCCGCCGAGTTCCTGCAGGTACAGGAATACGAGAACGTGCAGCGCTGGGCCAAAGAGATCGCTGGCCGCCCGGCGGTGAAGCGCGGGCGCATGGTCAATCGCACCTCCGGCGAGCCCGAGACGCAGCTGCACGAGCGCCACGATGCCAGCGACTTCGAGCACAAGACCCAGTACAAGCGCGGTTAGGGTTGCTGCGCATGGCGCTCAAAAAATGAAACTCGCTGAACTCGATGAACAGGGCGCCGCCATGCCATTGGCGGCGCTTGCATGAGATACCCTCCCATACCGTTTACCGCAGGCCGCACGTAATGAGTCAGGACTGGATCGCCTTTGCCAAGCAGCTTCGCTCCATCGCCCAGACCGGGCAAACCTACACCACCAATAAATACGAACTCGAGCGTTACCAGCAGCTTGAAGTGCTGACCAATCAGATGTTCGCGGTGCTGGGGGATGTGCCGATCGAGAAAGTGGAGGGCTTCTTCATTCCCGATGCGGGCTATGCCACCCCCAAGGTGGATGTGCGCGGGGCGGTCTTCGTCGACAATCGGGTGCTGCTGGTACGCGAGATCAAGGATGGCCGCTGGACTCTGCCCGGGGGCTGGGCGGACGTGAACGAAGGGCCCTCATCCTGCGTGTTGCGGGAGATTCTCGAAGAGTCCGGGCGTCATGCCAGCAACCCGCGCCTGGCAATGCTCAAGGATCGCAGCCTGCACCCTTACACGCCAGTATCCCCGGATCATCTCTACAAGCTGTTCTACGTCTGCGATCATGATGGGGGCGAGTTCGTGTCCAACAATGAAACCGACGCCGCGGATTTCTTTGCCATCGACGATCTGCCGCCGCTTTCCGAGGGCCGTACTTTGCCGGAAGACATTCATCAGTGCCGGGCGTTTCTGGAAGCCGGCGCCTCCGGCAGCTACAGCGACTGATGAGGTCGGCTTTTGATCGGCTACTGCACGCAGACTGGAGTAGGGCACCGAACAAGCGCTAGCGACGAAGATCCGTTTGATGCCATGCTGGCGCTTGATAAACCGGAGGGCTGACGGCATTTACCCTCTTCTGCATATCCATCACAATCGGCGCCATCATGGACGAGGAACCCGCATCATGGCTTCAGTACACGTTTCGCTTTTTATAGCATTACCTGCACCGACCCACGCGGGCCTCGGCCAATGAAGAAACTGCTGCGTATCTATTTCGATGCCTCGCTGATTCTTCGGGTCACCATTGCGCTGGTGCTCGGGGTAATCGTTGGACTGCTGGGTGGACAGGCCGCCGCGGATTGGTTGGCGCCTTTTGGCGATCTGCTGCTGCGGTTGCTGAAGTTCCTCATCGTACCGATCGTACTGTTCACCCTCATGGTGGGCATCAATCAGGCGAAGCTGGGCAGCATGGGGCGCATGGGCCGCAAACTGTTCGGCTATTATGTGGCCACCTCCGCGCTTGCGATCATCGTCGGGCTTTCCGTCGCGACCCTGTTCGAGCCGGGTAGTGGCTTGACCCTGGATGAAAGTGCCCAGATAGATGTGCCGGACAATCCCGGAGTGGCGCAGGTGTTGCTGGGCATCGTGCCGGACAACATCTTCTCGGCTTTTACCGAAGTAAACCTTCTGGGCATCATCTTCACGGCCTTCGTCTTCGGTATTGCACTGCTCAAGCTGCGCGCCTCCAAGAGCCACGGCGAGCTTGGCGAGCATCTTTATCGCACCATCGAAGGGCTCAATGAAATCACCCTGAAGGTCATGGCCGGCGTGCTGCAGTACGTGCCCATCGGGGTTTTCGCCATTGTCGCCGAGACCGTGGGCAAGCAGGGGATGGACACGATTCTCTCCCTGGGCAATATGGTGCTGGTGCTCTATATCGCCCTGGCAGTTCAGTTCGTCATCTATTGTTTGTTGATGCGAGGGTTCGGTGTGCGGTTACGCGGCTTTTTTCGTGAGGCGCGCACCCCCATGGCCACGGCCTTTGCTACCCAAAGCAGCACCGGCACGCTGCCGCTGACCTTGAACGCTGCCCAACGGTTGAACATACCTCGCAGCCTGTACGGGTTCAGCCTACCCCTGGGGGCCACCATCAACATGGACGGAGCGGCCATCCGCATCGCGATCTCCGCGGTCTTTGCGGCGAACGTGGTGGGGGTGCCGCTGAGTCTGATGAACATGATCGAGATCGTGCTGATCGGTACGCTCACTTCCATCGGCACCGCCGGCGTGCCCGGCGCCGGCATCGTCATGATCGCCACGGTCTTCGCCCAGGTGGGGTTGCCTATCGAAACCGTGGCGCTTCTGACCTCCATCGACGCTCTGGTCGGCATGGGGGCCACCGGGCTCAACGTCACCGGCGACCTTGTCGGCTCGTCCATCATTGCCCGCACTGAACGCAAGCGGGGGGCGATTGCTGATGCCGAGGAAGGCGAGAAAGCCGAGGTGGAATCGAGCGTCTAGTTTTCCACTGAATGACGATCAGTTGATGAACGCGATCCAGGACCGCCGATCGCCAGCCAGCTACGACATATCAGCTTTTCATTGATGGCTATTGCCAGTCGATGACAAGCTGATGCCACTTGTCATACTGAGTAGAACGTTCATGTCATCCCTCATGTCGTCATTATCGATTGCCGCGGTAACCCGCGCGACGCGTCCGAGCTTTCTGATATTGGCGCCGCTGTGTGTGTTGCTGGGAGCAAGTCTTGCGGCCAATCAGCCCATCACCCTCCACGGCCTCGACGTTGCATTGGTACTGCTCGGTGGACTGCTGGCCCACGCCGGAGTCAATCTTCTTAACGAATACGACGACTTTCGCTCTGGGCTCGATCTCATCACGCGGCGTACCCCGTTTTCCGGCGGTAGCGGCGCCTTGCCGGAGCATCCGTCTGCGGCCCCCCAGGTGTTGATGGCGGCACTTGCCATGCTTGTCGGCCTAGTGGCGATCGGGGTGTATTTTCTATGGCTGCGTGGCTGGCCGATACTCATTATCGGCGTCAGCGGCGTGTTCCTGATAATCGCCTATACCCGCTGGCTGACCCGTTCGCCGCTAGGGTGTCTGCTGGCGCCGGGGCTGGGTTTCGGGCCGATCATGGTGCTGGGCACCCTGATTGCCCTTGGCGGGCGCGTCGACGAAACGGCGCTGATCGGGGCAGCGGTGACACTATTGCTGGTCAGCGAGCTTTTGTTGATCAATCAATTTCCCGACGTGGAGGCGGATCGGCGCATTGGTCGTCGCCATTTGCCTATCGTGGTGGGCTTGCCCATCGCCTCGCGCTGGGTGGCGGGGCTGCTGCTCGGCGCTTTCGCGCTGATTGCCCTGGGGCGGCTGTACGACCTGCTGCCGGTGAATACCTGGCTGGCTTTCCTGGCGTTTCCCGCCGCGCTGTGGATTGCCTTGCGGTTGCCAAAGGCACTGAAGAACGAAGAGTCCTTGCAGAAAATCATGGGTGTCAATGTAGCCACCCTGCTGACGACATTGCTGCTGCTGGCGGTGGGCGTGTGGTTGGCATAAAGAAGGCATGTAAACGGGCTGGGCGAGGTTGCCGGTTTTTTGCGTGGCGCAATGAAAACTTCCGATGGATAGGATAAGCCTGGCCTATAAAGCTATCTCTGATGCCGTGGGTTTGTCACGCCAGCAGGCTTGCCAGCTGGGGCCTGCAGGCAATTTCAGCCTGTTCATGCTCGATGAATTCACCACGTCAATATTTCGCGCAGTGGTGCCTGCGACTTTCGATCCGCTAGACACTTAGGCTGTTTTCCCCTTACATGTATAAATGACCAAAGGCATGGGCCATCGAGTTCAGCTGACGGCGTCAACAAGCTGAACGGATGGACATGATTGTTAGCGATAGAGTGAACGTGGCCTTCGTTGTCACGTGCATATCAAGGAGATGATTTTATGGCAAATGACAATCGCAAGCCCACCACCACGGATGCCGGTATTCCGGTTTCGAGCGACGAGCACTCACTGACCGTTGGCCCGGATGGCCCCATCGTGCTGCACGATCACTATCTCATCGAGCAGATGGCGCAGTTCAATCGTGAGCGTATTCCTGAGCGTCAGCCCCATGCCAAGGGCAGCGGTGCCTTTGGTCGATTCGAGGTAACCGAGGACGTCAGCCAGTACACCAAGGCGGCGGTGTTCCAGCCGGGCACCAAGACCGACATGCTGGCGCGTTTCTCTACAGTAGCCGGTGAACGCGGCAGCCCGGATACCTGGCGCGATCCGCGCGGCTTTTCGCTGAAGTTCTATACAAGCGAAGGCAACTACGACATGGTGGGGAATAACACGCCCGTCTTCTTCATTCGTGATCCTTTGAAGTTTCAGCATTTCATTCGCTCCCAGAAGCGGCGTGCCGACAGCAATCTGCGCGACCACGACATGCAGTGGGACTTCTGGACCCTATCGCCGGAGTCTGCCCACCAGGTCACCTGGCTGATGGGAGATCGCGGTATTCCCAAGAGCTGGCGCCACATGAACGGCTACACCAGCCACACTTATATGTGGGTGAATGCCCAAGGCGAGCGCTTCTGGGTCAAGTATCACTTCAAGACCGACCAGGGCATCGAGTGCCTGACACAGGAAGAGGCGGATCGGCTGGCCGGCGAGGACGGCGACTACCACATGCGGGATCTGTTCGGAGCAATTGCGGATGGCAATTATCCGAGCTGGACCATGCAGGTGCAGATCATGCCGTTTGAGGAGGCCAAGACCTATCGGCTCAACCCCTTCGATCTGACCAAGGTCTGGCCCCACGATGACTATCCGCTGATCACGGTCGGCAAGATGACCTTGGATCGCAACCCCACGGATAACCACGCCGAGATCGAGCAGGCCGCCTTCGAACCCAACAGTCTGGTACCGGGTATCGGGCTGTCGCCGGACAAGATGCTGTTGGCCCGCGGCTTCTCCTATGCCGACGCTCACCGTGCGCGTCTGGGGGCCAACTACAAGCAGATTCCGGTGAATGCGCCCGTCGCCCCGGTACACAGTTACTCCAAGGATGGTGAGATGCGCATCAACAAGGTCTCCGACCCTGTCTACGCGCCCAACAGCAAAGGCGGCCCGGCTGCCGACCCGGAACGTTACCCGGAAGACACCACCTGGTATGCGGATGGCGAAATGGTACGTGCCGCCTATACCTTGCGCGAGGACGACGATGATTTTGGCCAGGCCAATCAGCTTGTCAACAAGGTGATGGACGATGCCGCCCGCGAGCGGCTGGTCAACAACGTGGCGGGTCATATCAAGGATGGTGTGAAAGAGCCCGTGCTCTCCCGCGTATTCGAATACTGGAAGAATATCGACAAGGATATCGGTGAGCGCATCGAGAAAGCCGTGAAGGAAGGCTGATCGCGTTTCACTCGGGCAAGCCTCAGGCCTGTTCACCGCAAGGTGAGCGGGCCTTTTTGTTGCTAGTGTTTGTTGAGAATCCGAAGTAAGCCCGAAGTTTGAGAGGAAGAGCGAGTGAAAGACACGTTGCGCACACGGGTCGTGAAGGGAAATGAGCTGGCGCCCTGGTTGACGGCGGTCGCGGATCTGCGCATAAGCGTGTTTCGCGATTTTCCTTATCTCTATGACGGCTCCCGGGATTACGAACAGATTTATCTTCGCACCTATACCGAAACCGATACCTCGATCTGCGTGCTGGCGCTGGACGGTGAGCGCGTGGTGGGCGCCTCCACGGGGCTTGCGATGGTGGATGAGACCGAAGAATTTCGTCAGCCTCTGGTCGATGCCGGCTGGGATATCGAATCGATCTTTTACTGTGCCGAATCCACGCTATTGCCCGAGTACCGCGGGCGAGGGCTGTACCGGGCCTTTTTCGACGAGCGTGAGGCTCATGCGCGTCGTCTTGGTAAACGGATAAGTGTCTTTTGTGCGGTGCAGCGCCCGGAGGATCATCCATTGCGACCGGTAGGTTATCAGCCGTTGGACAGTATTTGGCGGTATTTTGGTTATCGCCCGATACCCGATACGATGGCCACCTTTCACTGGAAAGACATCGATCAAACCCAGGAAACCGGCAAGCAACTGCTGTTTTACCAAAAGGCACTGTAGTCCTTATAAATCGGATCAATGAGCTGCAGTAGCGAAGGAGCGCTTCACCATGGAAATTGACGACTATCGTCTTGTGGGACTGCACGTCACCGACCGTTGCCTGGAGGTGCCGCTGGACTGGATGCATCCGGATGATGGCAGAACGATCTCCGTCTTCTTTCGGGAGGTGTGTGGTCCGGCGCAAAAAGAGGCTCAGCTTCCGCTGCTGGTGTTTCTTCAAGGCGGGCCTGGGGGAAAATCTCCCAGGCCGACATCGAGCGGCCCCGGCTGGTTATTGGACGCCGTAAAGAAGTATCGCGTCATACTGCCGGATCAGCGCGGCACCGGTCGAAGCAGTCGAATTACCGGTGCAACCATGAACGCGATGAAGGATGCCCAGGCGGCCGCGGACTATCTTGCTCACTTCGATGCCCACGCCATCGTCGCGGATCTGGAGCACATCAGGAAAAATGCCTATCAGGGCGCGTGCTGGGAAACCCTAGGGCAAAGCTACGGCGGCTTTCTGACCCTGAGCTATCTTTCCCATGCGCCGGAAGGCCTGGTGAAATGCTATATCGCCGGGGGACTACCGAGCCTTTCCCCCAACCCGGACGAGGTCTATCAACGCACCTACGCTCAGGTTGCAAAGAAGATGCGGGCCTACTACGCGCGCTTTCCCCAGGACGCGCAAAAGCTCAACGCTATCGCTGATTATATTCAAGTCCATCAGCCTCGTTTACCCAACGGGGACGTCCTCACCGTCCGTCGTTTCCAGTCCCTTGGGCTCATGATCGGCATGGGGAATGGGGCGGAGCGGCTGCACTGGCTGATCGAAGAGGCTTTCGTCGATGAGCGACAAAGTGCATTGAACCATCACTTCTTGCTGGAGGTGATGGTACTGACGGGCTTTGATGAGAACCCGCTGTTTGCCGCTCTGCACGAGAATATTTACGCCTCGCCGAATGCACACGGCGCCTGGGCCGCCGAGCGCGAGCGACAGCAACACCCTGAGTTTGCCGAAGATCATCGTCCGCTCTATCTCACCGGCGAAATGATCTATCCCTGGATGTTCGAGGAGATAAGCGTGCTAAGGCCTTTCAAGGAAGCGGTCGAGGTGCTTGCCCACAAGCCGCTGCCTAGGCCTTTTTATGATCCGGCGCGGTTGGCTAACAATAGTGTGCCGGTAGCCGCCGTCATCTACTTCGATGACATGTACGTGGATGTAGAGCTGTCGCTGCAAACCGCCGAAGCGGTCGAGAACCTGACCTATTGGCTCACCAACGAGTTCGAGCACGACGGCCTGCGCCAGGATTCAAAGGTCTTCGAGAAGCTGCAGTCTCTTGTGCAGGATCGATGATTTTGGCCGACACTGATTTTGGTGCTACAACAATAGCCACTGCCTGTCGGGAATGGATGCCACCATGATTTTCTTGCGTTTGATTGCCTTCGGGGTTTTTGCATTCACTCTGGCGGGCTGTAGCGAAACGGCTAAGTTGCCGGTATCCGCCGGCACTGGGCCCAATCCACAGCTACCCGAGCCCAACGAGACATTGATACCAACGGTGAATATTGCCCCGGCCGTGGGCTGGCCATCCGGCGCCAAGCCGGAGGCCATCGAAGGGGTCGAGGTGAAAGCATTTGCCGATGGACTCGATCATCCGCGCTGGCTCTACGTGCTGCCCAACGGCGATGTGCTGGTGGCGGAGACCAACCGGCCTCCGAAAGAAGGAGGCGGCATCCAGGCCTGGATCATGGGCTGGTTCATGAAACGCGCCGGTGCCGGGGGCGAAAGCGCCAATCGTATTACCCTGCTGAGAGATACCGACGCGGATGGCGTGGCGGATCAGCGCTCGGTCTTTCTCGAGGGTTTGTATTCGCCTTTTGGCATGGCCTTGGTAGAGAATGACTTTTTCGTGGCTAATACGGATGCGGTGGTGCGCTTTCCCTATCAAGAAGGCCAGACCCAAATCACCGCTACCGGCGAGAAGATCGTCGACCTGCCTGCCGGGCCGATCAATCACCACTGGACCAAGAGCCTGATCGCTAGCCCGGATGGCAGCAAGCTCTATGTCGGTGTGGGGTCCAACAGCAATGTGGGCGAGAACGGACTGGAAAGTGAAGAAGGCCGTGCGGCCATCTGGGAAATCGATCCCGAGACCGGTGAGCATCGCGTATTTGCCTCGGGGCTGCGCAACCCGGTGGGCATGGCCTGGCAGCCCAAGAGCGGTGCGCTATGGGTGGCGGTCAACGAACGAGACGCGCTCGGCAGCGACCTGGTGCCGGATTACATGACCGCAGTGAAAGACGGCGGTTTCTACGGCTGGCCGTTTAGCTATTTCGGACAGCACGTGGACGAGCGGGTCGAGTCGCAAGAACCGGTTCTTGTCGCCAGCGCCATCGTGCCGGATTACGCTCTCGGACCACATACCGCGTCGTTGGGGTTGAGCGCAGCGGAGGGCAATAGTCTGCCGGAGCAGTTCAGCAATGGCATGTTCGTCGGCCAGCACGGCTCCTGGAATCGCAAGCCCCGCAGTGGCTACAAGGTGATCTTCGTGCCTTTCGAGAACGGCAGGCCTGCTGGCGAGCCAGTCGATGTGCTGACCGGATTCATCGATGCGGATGATAAGGCGCAAGGCAGGCCGGTAAGTGTGGCCATCGATCGAGAGGGCGGTTTGCTGGTAGCGGACGACGTGGGCAACGTCATCTGGCGAGTGAGCGGCAGTGACGGTAGAGCCACGTAAAATAGACTAGGCTTCGTTTGAATTTTGCAAAGGACAGCAATCATGACTCATGCCATCGAGTGTCGATGCGGTAAGCTCAAAGGGACGCTAGGGCCCATCAAGAACTACATTCACAGCGTTTGCTATTGTACGGACTGTCAGGCATTTCCCCGGTTTCTAGGCCAGGAAAATGAGACCCTCGACACCAACGGTGGCACCGAACTCATCCAAACCACGCCAGACAATCTGACCTTTAGCGAAGGCATCGAGAATCTGGCCTGCCTGCGTTTGACCCCGAAAGGGCTGCTGCGCTGGTATGCCAGTTGTTGCAACACAACCATCGCGAATACGCCGTCAAACTACAACATGCCTTTTGTGGGCGTGGTTCATACGTGCCTGAGATATGAACCTGGCTCTTTGAATGACACTTTTGGCCCAGTGCGCATGCGGGTGTTCACCAAAAACGCCTTGTGCGAGCCCAAGCCTTCGTCCCAGGGTCTAATAGGCGGTGGCGCCCAGGCGGCGGGCATGATTGCAAAGGCGCGTCTCGATGGCAGCTATAAACGAACGCCTTTTTTTGATGGACAGTCCGGCAAGTGCATCGTCACTCCGAAAATACTCAGCGAGCAGGAGTTGAAGCGCGCCAAGACTCCCGCCAACCAGATGAATACGAAAGGGAGTTGAATCATGCGGCTGCAACTGGCCACCTGGCAGGAAGTGGAGGCCTATCTTCAGCGCTCCACGGGTATCATCATTCCCGTCGGCTCGACAGAACAGCACGGGCCCAACGGTTTGATAGGCACCGATGCGATCTGCCCGGAAGCGATTGCCTGGGCCTTGGGCGAGAGCCATGACGTCTTGATCGGGCCAACCCAGAATCTGGGTATGGCCCAGCATCATCTGGCTTTTCCGGGCTCAATCAGCCTGCGCCCCAGTACGTTGATGGCGGTGCTGAAAGACACCGTGGATTCCCTGATACGTCACGGTTTCACCCATGTGTTCTTTCTCAATGGCCACGGCGGCAATATCGCAACGATAAGCGCGGCCTTTGCCGAAATCCTTTCTGAACAAAGCCTGTCCCAGCGCAGTTCGGGCGGATCGTCGAATGACGAACTGCAGCTGTCACTGTACAGCTGGTTCACCGGGCGCCGCGGGCGCGAAATTGCCAAGGAGCTGTATGGCGATGCGGAAGGCGGCCACGCCACGCCATCAGAAGTATCGCTGTCCTGGGCGGCGCATCCTGAAGCGGTCAAGGACGTGGCCATGGCGCCGCATATTGCTCCCGGCGGCAGCGCCCAGTGCGATGCCATGACTTTCCGTCAGCGCTTTCCGGATGGCCGCATGGGATCGGCGCCGTCCCTGGCCTGCGTCGACCATGGCCGGCGTTTTCTGGAAGCCGGGGTGGAGGATGCACTGGAGGCCTATCGGGCGTTTCTAGGATGAGCGCGGGGCAAAAGCAAGATATACCTCAGGAAGTCGATCTGGACTTCGGTACGTCCTTTGAGCGTATCGACAGCTGGGTCGATGGCGCCATTCGTCTGCTGCCCAATATTGTGGTGGCGATCGTATTGCTGGCGCTATTTTACGCGTTAGGTCTACTCGTACGCCGACTCATTCGCCGTCAGTCGGTACGCAGGCAGCGCGCCAATCTGGGCGACGTGCTGGGTGGATTCATCAAATGGGTGATCGTGCTGGTGGGGTTTCTGTTTGCCGCGACCATCGTGATTCCCACCTTGAAGCCCGGTGATCTGTTTGCGGGATTGGGCGTCAGTTCCGTGGCAATCGGTTTCGCCTTCAAGGATATCCTGCAGAACTGGATGGCGGGGCTGCTTATATTGCTGCGTCAGCCCTTCAATATCGACGATCAGGTCGAGGTCAACGGTTATGAAGGCACCGTCGAGCGTATTGAAACTCGGGCCACTATCATCAGAACTTACGACAATCAGCGTATTGTGGTTCCCAACAGCGATATTTACACCAACGCGGTACAGGTCAAGACCGCCTACGAGAAGCGCCGCAGTCAGTATGATATCGGCATCGGTTACGGCGATGGCATGGACGAGGCCTGTGACGTGCTACGCCAGGCGGTGGCGAAGGTAGACGGCGTCGAAAGCGATCCGGCGCCGGAGGCGCTACCCTGGGATCTTGCTGCCAGCTGGGTGACGATCCGGGTGCGCTGGTGGAGCCATAGCCGTCGCGCCGACATGGTTCATGTGCATGCCCGGGTCATCAAGGCCATCAAACTGGCCCTGGACGAGGCGCGCATCGACATGCCCTACGACACCACCGTTCAGCTGTTTCATGACCAGACCGAGGCCACGGACGGGGATCGTGGCGCCCAGCGTGAAGGCTGGCCCGCGCCTCATGAAGGCCCGCCGCCGCCGCGCTGGAAAGTGCAGGGAGTTGTACAGGAGGAAGGAAAGCGAGGAGCGACACAGGAGAAAGTGCGGTCTCAGACGGATCGCCCTGACCAAGCTGAGTAGCGACCCATCCTGCACCAGGCACTTGTCTCATGGTGTTGTTCTACTGGAGACGTAATGTCATTCAGCTAAGGAGAGTTTCATGACTAAACCCGTTTTGTATGGGTTCAATCACAGCACCTATGTGCGCACCGTGCGCATGCTGCTGGCGGAAAAAGAAGCGGACTACGAGCAGGTACCGCTCAACGTGCTGAAAGGCGATCCGCATTCGCCCGAGCATTTGAAGCGTCATCCCTTCGGCAAGGTGCCGGTGATGGAACACGACGGTCTGCGAATACTCGAAACCAGTGCCATCGTGCGCTATCTCGATGCGGCGCTGCCTGGGCCTTCCTTTACGCCGGAAAGTATCAAGGATCGCGCCCGCATGGATATGGCGATCAACCTGGTCGATGCCTACGGCTATGCCAATGTGATTGGCACCGTGACCGCCTATCATCTTTTTCCGGACCTGTTCGGCCCGGTAAGCGATGAGGACTATGAGAAGGGCATCGAGAACTCGAAGCGGGTGCTGGCGGAGATCATGGCGATTCGCGGTGGCTCCGACTTCATCGCCGGAGATGAGCGCAGTCTGGCGGATTTCTTCCTGGCACCGATCTGCTATCAGGTCAGTTCGACACCGGATGCCGAGAAGGTATTCGACGTGCCCGGTTTTGCCGAGTGGTGGCAGCGGGTACAGGCGCTGCCTTCCTATCAGGATACCGACCCCAATTGCGCCGAGGCCGAGTTTGGATCGAAATAGGCAGTCGCCACTTCGAGACGTTATACCTCGGCGTTGTGGTAGACGTTCTGCACGTCGTCCAGATCGTTGAGCATGTCGAGAAGTTTCTCGAACATGGCCACGTCGTCACCTTCAATCGGCGTGACGGTTTGGGGGACGAACTGGATCTCGTCGGTGTCGAAGTCGATCTCGCCGAAGGCGTCGATCAGCGCTTGCTTGGTCTTGGCGTATTCCGTGTGGGGAGCGAACACGGTCAGCTTGCCGTCTTCGTTCTCGATGTCCGTGACATCCACGTCCGCTTCCATCAATGCTTCGAGGGTGGCGTCTTCGTCGCTGCCGGCAAAGACGAAAATCGCGCAGTGATCGAATAAGTGGCTGACGCTGCCCGGCGTGCCGATCTTGCTCTTGGTCTTGGTGAAACAGCCCCGCACGTCGCCGAAGGTGCGGTTGGGGTTGTCCGTCAGGCAGTCGACGATCACCATGCAGCTGCCAGGGCCGAAGCCTTCGTAGCGGGCGGGTGAAAAATCCTCGCCGCCGGCACCGGCAGCCTTGTCGAGTGCCTTGTCGATGACGTGAGAGGGCACCTGGTCCTTCTTGGCGCGATCGATCAAGCCGCGCAGGGTCAGATTGCCTGTAGGATCGGTGCCGCCGGTTTTAGCGCACACGTAAATCTCGCGGCCGTATTTGCTGTACACCTTGGTCTTGGCGTCGGCCGTCTTGGCCATGGATTCCTTGCGGTTCTGAAAGGCCCTGCCCATGTCGTGTTCCTGTAGTACGTTACTGATAAGCGCATCTTATCAAGCATGAAAAAACGGCACAGCGCTTTTTGCGCCGTGCCGAGGTTATAGACGGAGACCACGACGCATTTTAGTCGAGGGTTTCCTGATTGCCGATACGGGCCAGCATTTCCGTGAACATCTGAATGTCCAGCATCAGGTTGTCCATCTTCTTGAACTCGTTGGCGGTATGGCCAGTGTACTCCTCGCCCGGCATGGAAGGGCCGAAGTTGATGGCGTTGGGTAGCAGCTTGGCGGTGGTGCTGCCTGCGGAGGCGATGGGCTCGGCCTTCTGGCCGGTGGTATCGCCGAAGATGTTGAGCAGGGTCTTGAGCCACTCGCCTTGGGGGTCGCGCAGCATCCAGTCGCTGATCTCGATATCCACGTTCATGTCCAGGTCGTTTTGCTGTGCATAGGTCGCAAGCTTGTCATTGATGCTCTGGGCAAGTTCCTCTACGGACCGTTCGCCCTTGGGGGCCCGCACGTTGACCGCGACCCGCAGTTTGCCCTCCTGCTCTTCCAGATAGGTCGGAGTGAGGGTCAAGGGCCCCATGAAGTCGTGGTCATAGCCGACGCCCAACTTCTCGCCCTTGAAGTCCAGGCCGTAGTTGTCGTCGATGTAGTGAATGGCTCGGGTGTACTGGTTCTGCTGGAAATCCACGTCGGAATTGACCAGCATCCCGGCCATACGCGGCACTGGATTGACGCCGGATTGCGGCCGGGAGGAGTGGGCGGACTGGCCCTTGACCGTCAGGGTGACGGTATCGTCCATCACTTCAGTAGTCACCTCGAAATCGCCGCCGTTATCTTCTGCGTAAGCCTGGCCTTGAGCCTGAAGCGTTTGGCTCAGCATTTTGGGATCGTCGCTTTCGATGGTGGCGATGGAGTTGGAGGGGATCTGGTTGGTGGCCAGTCCGCCGGTGATCTTGGTAATGACCGGTCCGTCGCCATTGGCTTCGGTCATGGGGAAGTAGGTATCGATGGTGCCGAAGCCTTTCTCCGCGGTGACCGCCGGGTAACCGCTGTCCAGCACGATGTTATAGGCGGGCAGGTCGGTTTGCTGCTTGTAGTACTCGAAGCCTTCGCCGCCGGTCTCTTCCGTGGTTTCGATCATCAGCCGAATGCTGCGCTTGAGGGGAACGTCGTTCTCCTCGATGGCCTTCATGGCATAGAGGGACGCGGCGATGGAGGCCTTGTCGTCCTCGGTGCCCCGGCCGTAGATATTGCCATCCTTGATCGTGGTAGTGAACGGGTCGAGCTGGGTGCCGTCGTCGAGCACCCAGTCCTGCGGGTTGGCAGGCACGGTATCGCTGTGAGTCAGGATGCCGAAGGCTTCATCGGTGCTGCCGGGAAGCGTCACCTCGAAGATGCGATTGTCCACGTTGTTGAACTCGAGTCCGAAATCTTCGGCCTTGCTCCTCACCAGTTCGCCGAATTCGGCGATTCCCGGATTTTCGTGCTGCGGGGTGTCGCCCTGCTTGCCGGTCTTGACTGCGACCATGTCGCTCAGCAGGTCGACCACTTCATCACCGTAGTGCAGGCGCGTGTAGAGCCCCAGCAGGCGATAGACGTTGATGAAGTCGTTGCCTTCGAGGGTTTCATCCTGACGATAGCGATCGATGGCACTTTTTAACGTGTCGTTATCGGTTTTGTCCTGCACTTGCTGAAGAAAGTCATCGAAGCTCTCGAAAGAGGCATCCGCGTAGGTCCGCTGCAAATCCTTTAGCGTATCGCGCTTGATGGTATCCGTGTTCGCCGCGTTGATTGGGGCTGCCAAGCTCAGGGCCAAGGCCGATACGGTGAACATCGCAAGAGGTTTGTTCATTGGAGCTTTCCTTTTCCATGGACTTCGTGAAAGTGTGCTGTGCAAAAGATAGGCATAGAGCTTCATGCAATCCGCCTCAATCAATCATAGTTTCTAATATTAGATTCTGCAGCCTGATGAGCGCTAGCATGGTAGAAGTAGGTTGGGAGGAAAGAGCTATGCGCACCTGGAATATTAGAGAATGAAACAACCCATCACCGGCTACCACAAGGATGAAGAGGATCACTGGGTGGCGGAGCTGACCTGCGGCCATTTCCAGCATGTGCGTCACACGCCGCCCTGGGTGGTCCGGCCTTGGGTCACCACCGTACAGGGTCGAGTTTCCATGCTGGGGTTCGAACTCGAGTGCGTGAAATGCGATGCAGGCGCCCCCAGCGATAAACCGTAGTCAGAAAGGGGAGCCCAATGCACCGCTTGGGAGCGAGCCCTCACTCACGCAGTCGGATCAGTCCTTCCTGGGCGCTGGAGGCCACCAGCCGGCCCTGCTGATCGTAGATGCTGCCCCGAGTGAACCCTCGGGCGTCGCCGGCCCAGGGGCTGTCCATCTCGTACAGCAGCCAGTCGTTGACCTTGACGTCTCGATGAAACCACAGGGAGTGGTCGAGGCTTGCGATCTGCAACTTGGGATCGCCGAACTTGATGCCGTGGGGCACCAGGCTTGAGGTCAGCAGATTGAAATCGGAGCTATAGGCAAGCAGATAGCGATTGAGAATCGCATCATCCGGGAGTTCGCCGGCCAGACGAAACCACAGGCGCTTGCGAGCGACCGCTTCATCGTCGGGAAAGTGCAGAAACTCGATGGGATGACTCTTGAAGTTCATCACCTTGATACCCGAGGCCATCAACTCATCGGGACGGGCCGCTTCGGGCATCGTCGACTGATGAGACAGGCCTTCTTCCTCGCCCTGAAACGAGGCGCTGCAAAAGAAGATCGTCTTGCCGTTTTGAACGGCGCTGATGCGCCGAGTGGTAAAACTGCCGCCGTCCCGCACACGATCGACCTGGTAGATTACCGGGCGCTTGGCGTCGCCGGGTCGCAGAAAGTACCCATGCAGCGAGTGCACGCGGCGTATCGGGTCCACCGTCTGACTTGCCGCGGAAAGGGCCTGTCCCAGTACCTGGCCCCCGAACAGCTGGGGAAAGCCCAGGTCCTGGCTATGGCCCCGGAACAGGTTTTCCTCGAGGGTTTCGAGCCTTAGCAGGGCAACGAGGGTATCTAACGCATCGGTCATGTCGGTGTCTCTTTGATTGAATCTATCGAATGGCCGCAGTATCGGGGCTGCGGCATACTGGCTTGCAGGATAATAGAGAGCGATACCATGCGCAGTGATGAATTTTACATGCACCGAGCACTGGATCAGGCCCGGGAGGCACTAAGTGCCGGCGAAGTGCCCGTGGGAGCGGTACTGGTGGACCCTCGCGGCGAGATCATAGGCAGCGGCTACAACGCGCCTATTGCGAGTCACGATCCCAGCGCCCATGCCGAAATTCAGGCGCTGCGAGACGCCGCGCTGCGCCTTGGCAACTATCGCCTCGATGACTGTACGCTCTACGTGACCCTGGAGCCCTGCATGATGTGCAGCGGTGCGATCATTCATGCGCGCCTGGCAAGACTGGTCTATGCGGCAACGGAGCCGCGAGCCGGGATGGTCGAGTCCCGCGCCAATCTCATTGATCAGCCCTGGCACAATCATCGAGTGACGGTCGCAAGCGGTATATTGGCATCGCGCTCGAAGCAATTGCTGCAGACGTTTTTCGAGCAACGACGCGATCAGAGTACCGGCGGTACGATATCGAATAGTTGATGCTTTTCCACGTCGCTCGGGGCGCGCCGATTGAGCTGGTAGAACTCCTGCTGGCTTCGATTGACGTAGTTGAGAATCTCGAAATAGCGCCGGATGTTGCGCACATAGATCACCGGCTCACCGCCCCGGGCATAGCCATAACGGCCTTTCGAGTACCACTGCTTCTGCTGTAATAGCGGCAGCGCCTCGCGCACGTTTTCCCAGCGATAAGGATCGCCGCCGCGGATCTCGGCGATCTTCTGGGCATCGAACACATGCCCCAGGCCGACATTGTAGGCCGCAAGCGCCATCCAGGTGCGATCCGGCTCCTTTATCTGGGGCTGCAGACGTTTCTTTACGCTAAGCAGATAGCGCGCACCACCGTCGATGCTTTGCAGTGGATCGAGCCGGTTTGCGACCCCTACCTGCTTGGCAGTGGATTCCGTCAGCATCATCAGTCCGCGCACTCCCGTCGGAGAGGTGGCCTTGGGCTTCCAGTGAGACTCCTGATAGCCAAGCGCCGCCAGCAACTTCCAGTCGAACCCGGTCTTTCGGGCGGCTTCCTTGAAAGCGCTTTCGTACTGAGGCAGGCGTTTTTGTGCATGGCGAATGAACAGCCGAGCGCCGACGTACTCAAGATAGTCATCGTGGCCGAAATAGCGCTCGATCAAGGCATCGAGAACGCCCTGGTCACGCAGTTCGTCGAGAAAGCGATTGGCTTCCTGCAGCAGACCAAGCCCGTTGCCGGAGGGCAGCGCCCACACCAGGCTCATGGGTTTGCCCAGAGTAAAGGCGTCTTCGACGCCAGGATAGAACAGACGATTGAGCTTGAACTGGTGCTGGTAAATCACCGCCGCATCGAGTTCCTGCCGTTCGATCATGTGCAGGAGATCGGCCACCTCGAGATCGACGGACTCCTGCCAGCCAAGCTTCGGCAGGTCTGACTGCAGTTCGAGTAGTGCCGCCCTGGGGCCGGAGCCGCCTATTGCGCCCACCTTGAGTCCGATCAGATCTTCGGGCTCCCGGACCACCGGCAGATCGCGCCGATAGACCACCAATGGCTGAAGATCGAGTATTGGCCGGCTGTAATGAACGCCGGGAGGAAGCGGTCCCATGGGCAAGGCCGCAGCGCCCATATCCGCATCCCCTTGACGCAGGGTCGTCAGAACGCTGTCGATACCATCCGCGGTATCGATGGCCAGGCTCACCCCCAGATGATCGGCAAAACGACGCAATAACTCGAACTCGAAGCCGGTCGGCCCCTGGCGGCCCTGATAATAGGTGGCCGGCGTGTCCCGAGTGACTACCTGAAGAAAATCCCGGCTGCGAATTTCGTCCAGCAGGGGATCGGCTCCTTTTCGAGTGCTGTCTGTGACCAGTGTCAGTAGAACGATCAGTAACGGAATTGTCCACCAGCGCGGGTGCTGGGCTATAACCTTGTACATGGAGCATGATCGACAGTAAGGAATCAGTACCATACCGATCACCCGAGTTGCTGTCATGTCGGCTGAGTCGATGGATTTCTCGCAGCCCCTGCTTTCCAGTATCATATGGCCCTTCGCTGCCGCCGCTCGCGGCCCCATTCAGGCTTTGTGCAGAGGCTTTTCCGAGATGCTCGAACTGCGAGGCGCCCGCGCCTTTTCCGCTTTCCGTCATGCCAAACTGCTGGCCGCCCTGCGTGATCGGGTTCCTGAGGTGGACTCTTTCGACGCTGACTACGCCCATTTCATCGATCACGCAGGCGAGTTGACAGCCGAGGCTCGCAACATGCTCGAAAGCTTGCTTGATTACGGTACTCGTCGCGAAGAGAGCGACAGCGCTTCCTACAGTCATCTGTTTCTAGCCGTGCCGCGCCTGGGTACTCAATCGCCCTGGTCGTCCAAGGCCACGGATATCGCCCGCAATTGCGGCCTGAATCAAGTCCGGCGGATCGAGCGGGGCATCACCTATAAGGTGCGTTTGCGGGGGAGGCTGAGCGAGGAAGCTTTCAATACCATCATCGCCACGCTGCACGACCGCATGACCGAGTCGGTCCTGACCAACGCCTCGGATGCGATCAAGCTCTTTTCCCATCAGGCACCCGCGCCGCTGGGGCAGGTGGATATCCTGGGGGGTGGCCGCGCCGCCCTGGCGATCGCCAATGATGAATTGGGCCTGGCCCTGGCAGAAGACGAGATCGACTATCTGCTGGCGGCCTTCCAGGAGCTGGGGCGCAACCCCAGCGACGTCGAACTGATGATGTTCGCCCAAGCCAACTCCGAGCACTGCCGGCACAAGATATTCAATGCGGACTGGGTCATCGATGGGCAAGCGCAACCGCGTTCGCTTTTCAAGATGATCAAACACACCCATGAGTGCGCCGGTGACGGTATTCTTTCCGCCTACAGCGATAACGCCGCGGTCATCGAGGGCTCCACTGCCGGGCGTTTTTTCCCAACCCCGCTTACCCATGGAGAGCAGGCCCGCTACACGACCCACCAGGAACCGATTCATATCCTGATGAAGGTGGAGACCCATAATCACCCTACCGCCATCGCACCGTTTCCCGGAACGGCCACCGGCGCCGGCGGTGAAATTCGCGATGAGGGCGCGACCGGCACCGGCGGCAAGCCCAAGGCGGGACTGACCGGCTTCGCCGTTTCCAATCTGCGTATCCCTGAGTTCGTGCAGCCCTGGGAAGCCTTCGACTACGGCAAGCCCGAGCGCATCAAATCAGCCCTGGAGATCATGCTGGAGGGGCCCATCGGCGGTGCGGCCTTCAACAATGAGTTCGGCCGACCCAATCTGGCCGGTTATTTTCGCAGCTACGAGCAGGATATCGTCGGCGTCGATGGCATCGAACGGCGCGGCTACCACAAGCCGATCATGCTGGCCGGGGGGTACGGCAACATCCGCGAAGGCCATGTACTGAAAGGCGAGATTCCCGTTGGCGCCAAGCTGGTCGTAATGGGCGGGCCGGCCATGTTGATCGGCCTTGGGGGCGGGGCGGCCTCGAGCATGGCCTCCGGGCGTTCCAGTGCGGATCTCGACTTTGCTTCGGTGCAGCGAGACAACCCGGAGATGGAGCGTCGTGCCCAGGAAGTCATCGATCGCTGCTGGGGGCTGGGGGAGCGCAACCCTATTTGCTTCATCCACGATGTCGGTGCTGGCGGGCTCTCCAATGCCTTGCCGGAGCTGGTCAAGGATGGCGGGCGCGGAGGGCGATTCGAGCTTCGCGCCGTGCCCAATGCAGAGCCCGGCATGAGCCCGCTTGAAATCTGGTGCAGCGAAGCCCAGGAGCGCTATGTGCTGGCGGTGGCCCCGGAGGACGTCGATACCTTTGAGGCCCTGTGCGCCCGGGAACGCTGCCCCTATGCGATAGTCGGTGAGGCCATCGAAGCCCATCATCTGACAGTGCATGACGACCATTTCGCCACGACGCCAATCGATCTCCCCATGAGCGTGCTGTTCGGCAAACCGCCGAAAATGCAGCGCGAGTTCAAGCGCCGTAGCCTGGACGTTCCCGGGGCGGATTTCGACAATCTAGACCTGCGCGAGGCGCTGGATCGAGTGCTGCGCCTGCCGGCGGTGGCCTCGAAAAGCTTTTTGATCACCATTGGCGATCGTTCCATCACCGGCCAGGTGGCTCGGGATCAGATGGTCGGGCCCTGGCAGGTGCCGGTAGCGGATGTGGCGGTCACCACGGCAAGCTTCGATACTCATGCCGGCGAGGCCATGGCGCTTGGCGAACGCCCGCCGGTGGCGCTGATTGATCCGGCGGCAAGCGCTCGCCTGGCCGTGGCCGAGGCGATCACCAACCTGGCGGCGGCGCCCATTGCCAAACTCGGTGACGTCAAACTCTCCGCCAACTGGATGAGTGCCGCGGATCATCCCGGTGAAAATCAGGCGCTGTTTGACGCGGTACACGCGGTGGGCATGGAGCTGTGTCCGGCGCTGGGTATTGCCATTCCCGTGGGCAAGGACTCCATGTCCATGCGCACCGCCTGGCAAGAAGGCGATGGGACCGGGAAGGGTAATGTCGAGCATAAGGCGGTCACCTCGCCGTTATCGTTGAACGTGACCGGATTCGCCCCGGTGACGGACGCGCTCAAGACCCTGACCCCGCAGATACGTCTGGACCAGGATGAAAGCGATCTGATCCTGATCGATCTGGGGAACGGCCAGCATCGTCTGGGGGGCTCAGCCCTGGCCCAGGTCTATGGGCAAGTGGGCAACCTGTGCCCCGATCTGGACGAGCCGGAAGATTTGAAAGCCTTCTTCAGCGTCATTCAGGGTCTGAACGCGGACGAGAAATTGCTGGCCTATCACGACCGCAGCGATGGTGGGCTATTGGTTACCTTGCTGGAAATGGCCTTTGCTGCGCGTGGCGGGCTCGAGATCAAGCTCGACTGGCTGATCGACGATGCCTTCGAGGCGGCGAATGCGCTGTTCGCCGAGGAGCTGGGGGCGGTTATACAGGTCAATCGTCAGGATACCGAGTTCGTACTGGCCCAGTTCGCCGCGGCGGGCATCGATACCTGCGGTGTCATTGCCCGACCGCGTTACGACGATCAGATTCGCGTGACACTGTTCGAACACCCCTTGCTCGAAACCACCCGCAGCCTGGCTCAGCGTACCTGGGCCGAAACCAGCTACCGCCTGCAGGCACTGAGAGACAATCCCGACTGTGCCAAGTCCGAGTTCGACGATCTGCTCGATCTGCGCGATCCGGGGCTCTCCGCCACGCCCACCTTCGATGTGGACGAGAACGTTGCCGCGCTTTTTATCAACACGACTCGGCCGCGTCTGGCGATTCTGCGGGAGCAGGGGGTCAACGGCCATGTGGAGATGGCGGCGGCCTTCGACAAGGCCGGCTTCGAAACCATCGACGTTCACATGAGCGATATCCTTACCCGAGGTCAGTCGCTGGAGGACTTCAAGGGACTGGTGGCCTGCGGCGGTTTCTCCTTTGGTGACGTGCTGGGAGCCGGGGGCGGCTGGGCCAAGTCGGTGCTGTTCAATTCCCGGGCGAGAGAGCAGTTTGCCGAGTTCTTTGCCCGGGATGACAATTTTGCGCTAGGGGTATGCAATGGCTGTCAGATGCTCTCCCAGCTCCGGGAGCTGATTCCCGGCGCCGAGAACTGGCCGCACTTTCTGCGCAACGAATCCGAGCAGTTCGAGGCACGTCTCTCCATGGTTCAGATCGAGAAGAGCCCGTCGATCCTGTTGGCGGGGATGGAGGGGTCGCGCTTGCCGATTGCGGTGGCTCATGGGGAAGGGCGGGCCGAGTTCCGCGACAGCGCGCATCTTCGCCGTATGCAAAGCGGCGGCCAGATTGCACTGCGCTACGTGGACAATTACGGCCAGGCGACGACCCGCTACCCGGCCAATCCCAACGGCTCGCCGGCGGGTATCACCGGGCTGACCACCCCGGATGGCCGGGTCACGGTGATGATGCCGCATCCGGAACGGGTCGCCCGGGCGGTGACCAACTCCTGGCGGCCCCAGGAATGGACGCAAGATGGTGCCTGGATGCGGTTGTTTCGTAATGCGCGGGTGTGGCTAAACTAGGTTTCACTAGGCTTCCTTTGCTAGATCAAAAAAATCCGCAACCAGGCAGGTTGCGGATTTTTTCGTGTTGCGATTACTGCTTGTGGGTGGGGTTGCCTTGCTCGTCTACCGGGGCATGGCTGACACCCAGTTTGCGTTCCAAATCGTCGAGAATGTGGTTGAAGTTGTTGGCTAGGCTATCGAAACGACCGAAGTCATAATTGCATTTCTCACAAAAGACATGGTATTGGCCTTCACGGCCGGGAGGAAAGCGCTTTTCCTTGCAACCACATTCAGGACACTCGGGGCCGGTTGCGGCCTTGGCGGGAAATTTCATGAGCGTCTACTCCTCTCTAGAAGCAGGACAGGCACAATGGCCTATCCCACTCTTCAGTCTAGTGCGTGACGCAGCTTGCGTCATTGTGAGGCGATCAATCGAAATCCGCGTAAGGCGATAGTGCCGATGTGGGCAGATCAAGCTCGCCCTGCCAGCCCTCGAAGTTGTAGCGCAGGGTCAGGTTGATCATGTTCGGCGAATAGTCTTCGGCTTCTTGTACCGCGAAGCCTGCACTTGCCGACCAGTGGTCCCCCAGCCGGCGCTCGATCTGGCCACGCACTCCATAGCCGAAATCGCCCCCGGAACCGCCGGAGCGGGTGGCGTTGGCATCCGCGAGCGAGGCTACGTCACTGCCGCCCAGAGGGTAGCGCTTGCTATCGTCGCTGTCGGTCCAGGATTGTGAGATCGAGGCGCCAATCTCCCAGGACCAGTCTTCGGTGCGGCGGGCATAGGTCACCGGCAGCGCCAGGGAAATATACTGCTGAGGGCTGTAATATCCCCCTTGGCCCAGGGTATAGCCGCCGAGCTCCTTGTCGTAATGCATGTACATGGTGCTGACCCCGACGCTCAAGCGCTCGTCGGGACGATTGATCAGCTTGCGATAGACACCCCCCATGGCCCGTACGCGAGTATTGTCCTTGACGTTCTTGCCATCAAGATGATGGGCGCCGAACTTCGACCATACACCCCAGGGGCCCCCCTGATCATAGCCCAGTCCGATGCTGCCCCCGGTGGCGCGAACCCCGCCCCAGGTAGTACCGGTACGCGGATCCTCAACCCCGGCATAGGCCAGTATGGAGTCGTCCAGGGCGCGTCGGGAGACCGTGGCATCAAACCACAATGGCCCCGCGTCGCCGCTATAGGTAACGCCACCGACCACATCGGTGACTTCGAAACCCATCGGCGTGGTGCCGATGTCCACCCGCCAGGTTTCGTTGTACCAGCCGACGCCTACGCTCACCCCGGTCTGCTGCTGCTTGAAGTCGTCATTACAGCCGGCTACGGCACAGGTGCCGAAGGTGTCACGATTGAAACCGCCGATCTCACGATCCAGACGCCCCGCATCGAGCCGCACCCGATCGACCCGCAAAAGCCCGCGTCCTCCTGCCAGCGGAGTATCGATTTCGAGCATATCTATGTCTGACGTCAGCTCGGATACTCCGGAAGTGCCGCTTTCATGATCGCGCTGATGGCCGTAGCGCACCCGCGTGTTCTGGGATCGATAGACCTCGGCGGCGGAGGAGCGCAGGCTGGACACCAGCCAGTCGTCCCCCGGCAGGGCGCGGGTCTGACGCGTGAAGGCGGCGTTGCCCTCCAGCGTCTCCCGGTCGCCCAGTTCCGCAGCCACCATGGCCTGACGATAGCGTTGTAGTGCCTGGTTCGATTGCCCCCGGGCCTGAGCCAGGCGACCTGCATCCCGCAAGGTCAGGGCATCCTTGGACGCTTCTTCGTCCGCCAGCAGCTCATCCATCATGTTCTGGGCGCGCTGCGTTTCCCCCAGGGCTGCCCAGGCATTGACCTGGCGCCGCCGTGCATTGAGGGCATCCTGGGGAGGGTCGATCGTCTCGAGTTGACGTCGAGCCGCCACCCGGTCGCCTTGGGCCAGGGCCGTATCGACCAGCCCAAGGCGGGCGGCGTTACTGTCGGGATCGAGTTCCAGGGCGCGACGATAATAGGTGTCTGCCTTGGCGTCGTCGTTGCGCTCCAGAGCCCAGTCCCCCAGGCGCAGAGTGACTTCGGCGTGAGCAGGGGCACTTTGCAGCATGGCGATGGCGCTGGACTCGTTGCCTTGAGCCCGGCGCTGTTCGGCTCGGGCCAGCAGTTGGCTGCGCTCAAGACGTACCTGAAGACTCTGGATGCTATCGTCTCGCTGATCTTGTGGGATGCGCTCCAGGGCGTCGAGAGCCAGAATTTCTCGGTCGTCACTGGAAAGATAGAGTGCCTGGGCATAGCGACCCTGGGCACGTTCTTCCGGCGTGTCCAGCTGATTGAAAAGTTCGCGGAAGGCCTGGTCGGCGCTGGCCTGCCGGTTTTGAGCGGTGAGAGTATTGGCCAAGGCATAGGTGACCCAGACATCACCCGGTGCAAGTTTTCTGGCCCGGGCGAAGCGTCCGCTGGCCTCGTACCAGCGCGACTGAGCAGCCAGCTCTTCGCCTTCCGCACGCAGCAGAGCGACCTGCAAACGTCGCCGGGTGTCTTCCAGCGCCATCTGTTGATTCGGTGGCAGACTATCGATGAAATCGAGCCCCGCCTGGGGAGATTCTTCAGCGTAGAGCGAAGCCAGGCGTTCCAGAGCGGTGGTGTAACCGGGTTCGAGGCGCAGCGCCTGACGATAGGCGCGCTCGGCGCTATCGCGATTGTCGCGATAACGGGCAACATCACCGAGCCCTAGCCAGGCCTCGTTGGCCTTGGCGATCTGTTGCTGAGCCAGCTCGAAAGCCTGTTCGGCACGCCGATCGTTCCCGTTGGCCAGCGCTTCATCACCTTGCTTGATCTGTTGCCAGTAGGTAGCGGTGGCAATCAGATTGCTCCATTTATCACGGGCATAAGGGCTGTCATCGAGTTGCTCACCGCGGCGAAACAGGGCCAGCGCCTCGTCGTGACGACCTTGACGCAGACGGATGGTCCCCAGTACGCCAAGAAGCTCGATATCATCGGGGTATGCCGCCAGTGCGCGCTGAATGTCGGCCTCGCCTGCTTCACCGCCCTCGGTTTCATTACGCGCCAGACCGCGCAGACGGGCCTGGTAGTTGGGATCTGCCAGTAGATCGCGATGGCGTGTCAGGGTCTGCTGCGCTTCCTCGGCGTAATCCGTGTCGCCGAAAACCGTGAGAAACCGCTCCCAACCGGCCACGCTCTGCTCGCTTGCCTCCATCTCACGCAAGGCATCCCGCCACTGTCGAGCGGCATCCTTGCGCGAGTAGGGGTTGTCGGCGAGTTGCTCCAGGCGCATGAAAGCTTCTTCATTGCGATCCTCGCTGAACAGGAAGCGGGCCAGGGTAAATCGCAGTTCCGGACTTTGCGGATAGCGCTCATCCAGGGCCTGCAGCTCGTCGATGGCCCGAGGCGTGCCATTGGGCAATTGGGCGACCATCTGCCAGTACTCCAGCGCCAGAGGCAGCGTTGGCAGCCCTTCGGCCAGTACGTCGTCGTAGATGGTCTTGGCCTGTTCCGCCTGCCCCGTGGTCGCGAGCAGCCGGGCCTTGCTCAAGGCACTGCGCTGCTCGGGTTCGGTCAAGGCAAGATTGAGCCGGGCCAGGCGATAGGCCTCGCTGTTCGGAGCTTCTTCCGCCAGGCGCTCTACCAGACGCTGCGCTTCTTCGAGATCGTCTTCCCGTACGGCCTTGCGAACTTCGGCTTGAAGGACGCGCGGGTCGTCTGGCGCAGTGGTCTTCAACCGCTCGAGGGCCTGCTTCACCAATACATCGTTTTGCCGCGCCTCGCCCAGACGCAGCTGCTGCAGCAGCCATGCTTCCGGAGACACGGCGCCAGTGCCATTGGTTTGATTTCCATTGGGCCTGTTTTCATTGGGAATGGGCGTCACATCGGTCTGGGCATGCAGGGGCGGTGCGATCACCCCGCTAGCCAGCAAGCATAAGGAAAGAGGCCAATGGGAACGGGTCGGCTTCACGGTGAACTCCATTCGGGTTGTAGAGTGCCATCACTGGCAAAACGGTAACGCTCCTGGTCCCAGCCCAGCCCAAAGAGGGTCAGTACCTGAGCGTAATAGGCGTCTTGTGCAGGGGGATTCTCGAGCAGACGCTGTCGCTGCTCCTCAAGAAAAGGGGTATCCGCTAGAAAAGGCAATAACGCAGCGGAGAAGCTGGCATTGCCGAGATTTTCATACTCGCCGCTCTGGGCATCGACGCTTTCCGGGGGCGCACCAAGACGTTTGGTCAGCAGCGCCATGGGCGCGAAATGCACCAGTAATGCCTCACGCCCGGGGGCGTCCTCGGCCAGCATGCCCAGCCATAGATAGACCCGGATGGCGTCGTAATCGCCTTCGGCGCCATGCATCGGGTCGGCTTGCCAGCCCTCGCCAGCGCGCCAGGCGGCCCAATCCGGTGCCAATCCTTGGGGCGCCGTGCCCTTGAGCAAGTCCGGCACGTTTTCGGCGACCTCGGGCCAGGGGGCGCCCAATGCACTCAGGCGATTGAGCAGTTGGGGCGGCACATAGCTTGGATTGACGCGCCAGCGGGGCGGGTCCGCGAAGCCGTGGTTGCCGGGTAGCAGCATGGGGCCAAAACCCGTGAGATCGGCAACTTCCCGCTCGGCAATCAGGCGTGCCAGACGCGTTCCCAGTACCTGATAATCCCGGCGCTGCCATAGATCCCCGGCTTCCAGCAAGGCGTAGGCAATCCACAAGTCCGCATCCGAGGCACTGTTGGTATCCAGCACGTCCCAGCGATCCTCGCTCTCGTCGTATCCCCATAGCCAGGCAGGCAACCTGGCACCCAGGTCACTCTCGGCCAGATTGTTCTGAGTCCAGGCAAGCACTCGCTCGAAGGTGTCTTGATCGTTGGCCACCAGGGCGAAGAACAGCGCATAGGATTGGCCTTCCGACGTAGTGATCCTGCGCTCATCGGAGACATCGATCACGCGACCGTCATCGCTGATCAGCGCATTCTTGAAGCGTTCCCATTGCGGCCATTCGACGCTTGCGGCCTGAGTATTCGGGGCCAGCAGGCACAGTCCCAGCAAACAGGGCCTCAGTAGACAGAACAGTACGCGCACGGCTTAATCCTCATCCCTGCTCAGACGGCGTGTACCCAAACGACGCAGCAGTACCCACAGCATCAACGCCACCAGTAGTATCGCAACCAAGGCAATGAATGCCATCAGCTTGGGGTGAGTAGAAAGGTGGTACCACAGCCAGGTGGTCCAGGGGAGTTCGCCGACATGATAGCGTTCGCCCACCACGTCGCTGCGTACACCAGAATCCCGAATCACCGCAATCGAGCCGCGTATCTGGGAAACCATCACGGGATCGTTCATCGACTCGTTGAGCAGGCGATAGTCCCCGGGTGTGTTGGCCAGCAGGGCAACGATGCTGCGTTGATCGAAGTAGGGCGATTTCAATTCGACCAGTGCGGCGATGGGACCATGCGCGGTGACACTGATTTCACTGTCAACGTCCCCGGCAACGGCCTGCATGCTGTCGGAACTCTTGCCTTCCTTGCTGGCTGAACCCAGGCGCAGACGGCTGCGGGCATCGTCGCCCAATGCCACGATCTGATCGGTATCATCCAGGTCTTCTGGAAGCGAACCGATAGCGAGAATGTCCGCATCGGTATCTTTGGCGCTTGTCCAGTCGTCGCTGATGCTCAGCGCTACACCCGGGTAGCCGGTCTGGGCACCGATACGGCCCAGGGTATCGAACAGGGCGGTCAGCTCCAGTTCCGCGGGCGATTGGGGCATGATCACCAGGGTTTGAGAAAGATCCGCCAGTCGGCTGAAGGGGAAGCCCGCATAAGTAAAGGTGCGCAGTGCCGGCATGGACAGATAGTGCGGGTAGCTTGAGAAGTCCAGGCTCGAGCTCTTGTCGATGCTGGCCTGATGGGGCACCGAAATGAGCGGGCGACACTGCTCCTCGGAGCCGGACATGCCCACGCGACTGGCATAAGCGAAGTCGAAGCTCAGGTGATTGCGGGTACCGATCTTCAAGGCCGGAATGTTCGTTTCCTGTTCCGGCAGCAGCCAGTTCTTGAGTAGCGGCACCTGCAGCAGGCTACGCTGGCTTTCACTGCCTTCCTGATCAAGTACGAGAGACTTCAAAAACTCATCGTTGATGCTGATATCGAGCCGGGAGGTGGCGTCCTTCACCGGCTGGGTATAGCGATAATCAAGGTTCAGCTTGATCAGTTCGTTCTGCCAGATGAACAGATCCGGTGGCAGGCGCAGGTCGACGTTCAAGACGCTAGGCGTGCGGCCCTGGGTCTGCAACTGAGCCGGATAGTCGATCAGTTCGGCGAAGGTCACCGGGCGGTCCGTGGGGATCCAGGCAGGGGCATCATAGGGCTTGCGGGGGGCCAGGGTGTCGAGCCCGTCGATACGGGCGCTCTGCCCACGCAACAGCGTATTGCCCAAGGCCAGGGCCTGGGCGGCGGTCACCAGTTCCGCGTCGTCACGCCCCATCAGAACCAGCAGCTTGTCATAGGGGGAGTCGGGATGGCTGATCATCTCGATGGTGGGCCCTTCCACGGCGGGATAGTCCGCCAGTACGGCGGGCCGTTGTTCGTTGGTCGCCAGCACGATGGCGTGCCGTGCCGGAGGCGTATCGAAGGAGACCGGGAAGTGCTGCCCACGCCAACCGGCCTGGGAGCCAAAGTAAGAGGCCACAATACCGCCCGCCCGCTGAACGCCTACTGAGGGATTCTGGGCCAGCACCAAGGGAAGCTCGAGTGCCGTGTCGTCGTTGGTATCGAAGAAGGGCAATGGCAGATTGGCCAGATCGTTGGCCACGGGCAGCTTTTGCTGTTGCAGGGTCAGCGTGCTGTCGCCGGCGATGTTGATCCAGACACTGGAATGGGTGGGATCTTCGCAAATCTTGCTGTAATGGCCGACCAGTTCCAGGTTCAGGCGATTGAAGTCGCTAATCAACCGGGGGTCCAGGGATATGGTTTGCCGTTGAGCCTCCCCCGGTGCGCTTGCGTCGATAGCCACGACGCCCATCAGTTCGTCGTTGAGATACACCTTGAGATGCGACACGTCCGCCAGCAGCGAAGGCGAGGGTGTATAGCCAAGCTCCAGGGTGGCGTCGGTCACCAGTTGATCGCCACGTACCTTGAATTCGATCTGGCGTTCCGGCGACATGCCGCTCAACTCCAGCTCCTGTTGAGACAGTTTTTCCAGGCTCAGTGCGCGCTCCTGGGTCGGTGGTGCCGATAGCGCAGCGCCAGGCGCCTCCGTCGACGGGGCAGAGGATGGTTGAGCCCAAGAGGGTAGGGTGATCAGCAGAGAAAGCAGGATCCAGCGATGACGCATGTCGTGAACATTCCTATTCGATGAGACGTAATCCGTTATATGGACGGCGATCAAGATGCTTCGTATGGACGTTGGGGTATGAAAGAAGCCAGCCAGGACACCGGCGCGCGCACGCCTCGAGGCGCATGCTGGAAAAGCCGATGGTAGCCTTCGAACCCCAGGCAAATAACGTCGATCAAGCTTTTCATGGGGCGATCCGCGGGCAGGTCATCCCGCCACAAGGACCAGGTATCCGCTCGGGCGAAGGTGCACTGGATATAATCCACATGCTTGGCCAGTGGCATCTTCTCCAGTTCAAGACCGGCCCGTTCGCCGCTGGCATTGACCACTCGGGCAGCAAAGGCATGCTCCTGCCGACCGCGCTGCAACAACAGCGTAAGGTTGTCACCGGTCTTCACCAGCCCGGTGGCCGGCAGAATGATACCCAGGCCCCCCTCGGCATAGTCCTGCAGTGTGCAGGGGTAGGCGTAGCCGCCGGGAAGCTGCACCGCCCCGGGCAGCGTGACGCTGACCCGATGATTGCGTCTTACCTGGCGCGCTTCCGCCGCCACTGCAATGGCGCCCCCCAGAATCACCAGGTTGTAGAATACCCAGACCAGGCTGACCAGTACCGTGGGGATTTCATCCGCGGGGCCACTCTGTAAACGCCAGATGGCGGCCACGACCCCGGCCAGATTGAGCACGATCAGCAACAGATACGGGCGCGAAATACCCCAGTCAAAATACTGCCTGTCGACCAGGCCCCCCTTGGCAGTGACGTTGAACTTGCCCTTGCGCGGATTGATCAGCGCCACGGTGGTAGGCAGAGCGATGTACCAAGCCAGTACCGTATCGTAGACCTCGCTCCAGAAGCTGTGGCGATAGCGCCCCTGGATATGCGAATTGGTAAGCCCGGAGTGCAGCATGTGTGGGATCACGAACGCCAGCAGCAGAAGCGCCGGGGCATAGATGATGTAGGCATGCAGCAGGAGAAAGGCCAACGGGGCGGTCAGGAAGATCAGGCGCGGCACGCCTGCCAGAAAGTGCAGCATGGCATTGAGGTAGCAAAGGCGCTGGCTCAGGCGCAGGCCGGGCCCGAAAAGCGGATTGTCGAGGCGGAATATCTGAATCATGCCCCGGGCCCAGCGAATGCGCTGGCCGATGTGGGCCGACACACTCTCCGTGGCAAGACCGGCGGCTTGTGGAATGCGTAGATAGGCGGAGGTGAAGCCCTTACGGTGCAGGCGCAGCGAAGTATGCGCGTCTTCCGTGACTGTCTCCACTGCGAAACCGCCAATAGCCTCGATAGCACGGCGCTTGAGTACGGCGCAGGAACCACAGAAGAAGGCCGCATCCCATAAGTCGTTGCCATCCTGCACCAGGCCGTAGAACAGGGTGCCTTCGTTGGGCATGCGCCGAAAGCGATCGAGATTGCGCTCGAAAGGATCTGGTGAGAAGAAGTGGTGCGGTGTCTGTATCAGGCCAAGCTTGGGATCCTTGAGGAACCAGCCCATGGTCATCTGCAAAAAGGAGCGCTGGGGGACGTGATCGCAATCGAAAATGGCGATGTAGTCACCTTGGGTCACGGTCAGCGCGTGATTGAGATTGCCCGCCTTGGCATGGTTGTTGTCATCCCGGGCGATATAGCCGACGCCTACGTCCGCGGCGAAGTCGCGAAACGCCGGGCGCTTGCCGTCATCGAGCAGGTAGATGTTGATCTTGTCCTTGGGCCAGTCGAGCCCTAATGCAGCCAGTACCGTCGGCCGCACGACCTCGAGAGACTCGTTGTAGGTAGGAATCATCAGATCGACGCTCGGCCACTCCCGGGTATCCTCGGGCAAGGACACCGGCTTGCGATTAAGGGGCCACAGGGTCTGGAAATATCCTAGCACCAGCACCAGCCAGGAGTAGGTTTCGGCACCCAACAGCAACAAGCCGAAGGTCATGTCCAGGCCGTCGTCCCAATTGAGGGTGGAGGTGTAGCGCCACCAGAGATAGCGACAGGACACCGTGAGCGACAGCACTATCAGGATAAGAGTGGAGAAGCGTCCCGCCGGCAGGCGACGTACGATCAGGGCGATGACCCACAGCAACACGGAAAACAGGGCTTGCGCCGGCAGGGTAAAGGGCTGGGTGATGACCAGCAGCATCAATATGGCGGTCGTGCCCCCCATCAACGTCAATAGCCAGCAGGTGTTCCGAGTGGCAGGGCTGCTATCGGGTCTGTCGCCTTCCAACTGGCTCAGTGTAGGACGCAAGCGGCCCTCGACACGCTGCACTACCCTGTTTGCCCGAGAGAGCAGGAACTCGCGGGCACGCCGCAGTGGCTTGAATCGCTCCCGCTGAGGCGCATTCGCCGCCGAGGAGCGACGGGGACGTATGAGTAACAGCCACAGGAACTGAAGCCCATAGCGTAGAGGGTCTGCAATGCCCGGACGACGCCGCTGCAGGTGTGCAAAGTTTCCCGAATGCGACGACAGGAGGCGCTGCCAACGTTCGGACTCGAGTGGCAGGAAGCACCAGGTGACGCCCCAGGCGAGGGTCAGCAGCACTGCCGTGAGTGGTGTGGCGTCTCGTCTATCGCGCAGATGTCGATAATGGCGTTTCCATTGAGCTTGCGCGCCGGGTTGTAACCATACACTCATGCAGCTTCCTCGTGGCGAGCTAATAACCACGCTGCCAGGTTACGAATTCCTTGAGCTGCAAGGCAATCTGATCGATAGGCGGTAACGCTACGTTTGTGCGCCAGCGCTTCGAACATGGCTTCATCCCGATGAATGGTCCAAGGCAGTAGCCAATCGGAATACTGAGCCTGCCATAGAGTGTACAGATCGCTTTGCAGAAGGCTGGAAGGTGCGAAATGATTGACCAGTAGATAGTCGCTTTCTCGAAATTGCCGTCGGGCCAGCAGGACGTGACAGGCGGGATCGGCATGAGCCACGATGAGTGTCACATCCGCTGGAAAATGCTCCTGGGCGAAGGACGCTGCAGGTAGATCGAATAATACCCAGCGGTAGCTATCCTCATCGAGCTCATCGAGGCGTTGCTGCCAGTCATCGGCATGTAAGGCATTTGTAGGCACAACATGAGTATCGCTATGGCCGTAGGGTAGAAAATGCAACTGCGATCCAAGGGCGAAGGAGGCGGTATGCCAGCTCTGACCGTTGCCCACCGCATTGGCCCAGCCGTTCTCGTCACGCCAGTCATGGTTAAAATGCAGGCGCAGTAAATTATGCGGGTCAAGATCGATACACAGCACACGTTCACCGGCATCCACTAGCGCCTGGGCAAGCCCCGCAATGATGCTGCTGGCGCCCGTGCCTCCACGACACCCCTGAACGGCCACACGGATCATACGGAAGGCTCTCGCTGGGATAGGGCAATCTCAGCGAGCAAAGGCCAGCGGGTGCCGATCGTCTCGAGGCGGTCGAGTTGTGCCAGATGACGATAATCAAAATCCGGCAAGTCTGATTTTTCTAATAATGAAATAACATCTTCGTCGTATTTTTTTAATTTATTTTTCACTGCACTGTTAATGCTTCTTTCGTTAATCATGTTAAAAGCCAGTAATAGAAAATAATTGGTAAATTAAAATTATACGTAAGCTCATGTTTTCATATGGGTTTATGCTTAAAACTAAGTGCGTTCTTTGTGGGGATCGCAATTTTAAGCGTAGTAAGTTTTGTTTACAATAATAGTAATTTTATTAAGTAAATAACGGAAGCTTAATGCATGCAGGGACTGCCAGGTATTATGCAACGCCATCATTTTTCCTTAGGGTTGCAAGAGGCGTTACCGGAATTCGATGCTCTTCGCTGCCCCGGTTTCTATGCAGTGCTGGCGGACTCAAGAGGCCAGGCCGAGCGCATGGGGCAAGGTGTTCTGGTAGCCCAGCCCCGCAACACGACGGGAGACTGGATAGCGCCCGATAAGCATGCTCGGGCCTCGGTGCATGGGCTACCTGCAGACATGGGCCCCAAGGCAGTGGCGCAATGGTCTTTGCCTGGTGAGCATTTGAATGAGGCGCTTCATGCCTTGCCCGAGGATTTTTCCGGAGTGCGCCGTAAACGGGGAGAGCCCCGTCTCATCGTGCTTGAAGTACCTGCGGCGGCGCTGCTTGCATTCAAGGAGCGAACGTTGCGGCGCTGGTGCTGGCGCTGGCATTTGTGGCTTGCGGAGCGCGATGCTTGTCTGTTGCTGTTGGCGCATGGCCCCGAAAGCCTGGCATTGCGCGAACGGCTCGATACCTACAATGACGTCATCGACGGTTTGATGCATCTGCAGCCCAATGCTCAAGAAGCACAATGCCATCTACTTTATTGGCGTAGCGATCATGGCGTTTGCGGTGTGGATGACATGCTTCTAAGTCCCATCTCTATCGGCTGGCGCAGACAGAGTGATGCCGGGTCTTCTCCTCGTGGGAGCAGTGACGAACACCTGTACCTCGTTCAGCGGGCGGTAGTCGCTGACACCTCGGTTTCCCTGGCCAACTGGCAGGTTTTCGAGCAGGTTGACGAGGTCATTCTTCATGCTACACGAGCCCGGGCGGCGACGGTGATCGTCGGCGTCGAACGAAGCGAGGATGTCGATTCCTTGGCACGCAAGCTGCACGGCCTGCGCAAGTCTCGCGGTGGCGCACTCAAGCTGGTGGTTCGCGAACTCGTATCTTGCCTGCGTTACCACGATGAGCGCCTTCTGGTTCTTAGCGGCATCAACATGGTGATAAGAAGCAACGTGTCGTTTTCTCATTTCTTCAGCCGGATCGAGGCACTGCAAGGTCAGCGTTTGACGCGACCGGTGAACGATGACGTGGAAAGGCTGATCAAGGCGATGCATCCAGAGGGCATGAGTGGGCGCTGTCCGCCCGCGGCCTTTATCCATCGACTGCAAGCCTGGCTGGAGAATGATTCCGCAGCGCTGGTCTCGGGCCTTCTAGTAACGCTTGTACCCGCTGGCGGGCTTTCATGCTCACAGGCGTTTGCTCAGTGCCGGATTCACCGGCAAGGCGACATGATTACGGTGATGGAAGGGCGTCTATATCTTTTTTTGTTCGGCTGCCGGCAAAGCGATAGCGATATGGCATTGCAGCGTCTATTCGGCATGCCTATCGCTACGCTGTTCAGCGAGCGAACCATTCGTGAAGACCATGTCGTAATCGCTGAAGAAATGCAGCATCTGACGCAGCTTGGCTGGTCACAACAGCAACATCTTCCCGTCTTTACTAACGTGGAGCACGTAGGAGAAAAAACCGTCGATACCGAGAATGAGCACTACCAAAGCGTGCCCAGGCCTGCCCCCTTGAGGTTGAGCGTGGAGTACCAGAAATGAATGAACTTCTCGTGGTGATGGCGCTAGGCGGTTTTGTTCTTGGCCTTGCTATGCACTGGATATGGCGCCGCATGAATCAGGTTTGGCCACGGCGTCCGCGCTATGTATCCAGATTGGGTGTGCGACGTCGCGTAGAGGACACGAAAGGGGTGAATAACGAAGGTATGGGTGTCGATGAATTACGCTGAACAGACATTGGGTACGAGTTCTCCTTCAGTCAACCGCTACTGGCGGGGCCTGGGGGCATGGAACATATATTTCATTTTCAAGCTGGCGCTTTATTGGCAGGGCGTGATCGATTTCAACGCGCTGACCAACCTGGCCTTTGCCGCCTTCCTGCTAATGCCTTTGCCGCCTCTCTGGTTGCATCGGGCGCGTCACATCCTGGCCATTCCCATCGGCATTGCCTTGTTCTATCAGGATAGCTGGCTGCCGCCCTTCAGCCGCTTGCTGGCGCAATCCTCACAAGTATCGGCCTTCAGCTTCGACTATCTCGTGGAACTGGCCAGCCGGTTCATCAATTGGGACTGGATGGCGGTGCTGTTCGTGCTGGCGGTGGGCTATGCCTTTATCGCCGGTTGGATTCGGGTAACGGTACCCGTGATGCTGGGGCTGATCTGGGTGGCCATGCTACCGGTGCTGAGCATGATCGGTGCAACCTCCTTTCTGCCTACGACGGCAACCGCCACCACGGCGCCGGCGGGGGATGCCGCCAATGGCGTGGCTGCTGTCGAGCAAAACACGGCGCCCGCGCCTGCCCCCGCTGCCGCGCCCAAGGACCCGGAACTCGATGCCCAACTCAAGGACTTCTATGCCAGCGAGAGCGAGCGACAGGTACCGTTTTCAGCGGCGCCGTCGCAGCCCTTCGACGTTCTGATCGTCAATGTCTGCTCGCTATCCTGGGACGACATGAAAGAAGCTGGCGTCACGAATCATCCCCTGTTCGACTATCTGGACGTCGTCTTCGACAACTTCAATTCCGCGACTTCTTATAGCGGCCCTGCCAGCTTGCGTCTGCTGCGTGCCAGCTGCGGTCAGATCCCCCATGAAGAGCTCTACAGCGAGGCGCCACAGCAGTGTCATCTGTTCGAGAATCTGGCCGAACAGGGCTTCGCCACAGAGCTGGCGCTCAACCACGACGGGATATTCGATGACTATCTCAAAATGATCCGCGAGCAGGGTGGCATCGAGGCGCCGATGCTGGCCCAGGACAGCGTCGAACCCCAGATGACCGCCTTCGACGACTCCCCGATATATCGTGATCGCGATATGTTCGATACCTGGATGGCGCAGCAGGACTGGGACAACCCTACCGCCACTTTCTACAACACGGTGACACTGCACGATGGTAATCGCATCGTCGGTGAAAAGGGCTTCGCGGATTATGAACCGCTGCTGCGGCAATTGTTCGATGATCTGCTTACATTCCTGAAGCGTCTGGAAAGTGAGGGACGGCAGGTGGCGGTCTTGATCGTGCCGGAGCACGGGGCAGCCCTGAGTGGAGACAAGATGCAGTTCGCCGGTATGCGCGAGATTCCGACGCCTTCGATTACCCATGTGCCTGTCGGTGTAAAACTCACCGGCCTGAATCAGCCCAGCGACGAGGCGCCCATCCATATCGAGGCGCCGAGCAGCTATCTGGCGGTATCCGAGCTGGTCAAGCGTTTCCTGGAGCAAGACATCTATGCCCAGCAGGAAGTGGATTGGCAGGCGTTGACCGCGGATCTGCCTACCACCGAGCCGATATCCGCAAACGATGGTGTAGTGGTGATGCCGGTGAACGAGACGCCCTACATTCGCTTGAAGGGCGATGGATGGATGGCCTATCCGCAGTAGAATGACGCCCTTTGCTACATGAACGGAGCGTCATGCCGGATAGCACTATCAAGGCCATCACACCTCCAGCGCTGCGGCCTTACCAGCAACAGGCCGTGGCGCGGGTGATCGAGCATTTCCGCGCCACCGACGACCCGGCGGTGGTGGTGCTGCCCACCGGCAGCGGGAAGTCACTGGTGATCGCCGAGCTGGCGCGACTGGCTCGCGGGCGAGTACTGGTGCTGGCCCATGTGCGCGAACTGGTGGAACAGAATCACGCCAAGTACCAGGCCTATGGCTTGCAGGCGGACATCTTTAGTGCGGGTCTCAAACGCAAGGAGTCCAAACGGCAGGTGGTGTTCGGTTCCGTGCAGTCCGTGGTGCGTAACCTGGATGCTTTTGCCAATGAGCGTGACGAAGATGGCTTTACGCTGTTGGTGATCGACGAGTGCCACCGCGTGTCGCCGGACAAGGATGCAAGCTACCGCCAGGTCGTCGACCATCTGCGTCAGGCCAATCCGCGTCTCAAGATTCTCGGCCTGACCGCCACGCCGTATCGGCTGGGGCAGGGCTTCATCTATCACCGCCACCATCACGGCATGGTGCGCGGCGAGGCGGATTGCTTCTTCCAGGAGTGCGTGTTCGAGCAGCCGTTGCGGCTGATGGTCAAGCAGGGCTATCTGGCGCCGCCGACAAGAGTGGATGCTGCGGTCGAACGCTACGACTTCTCTCAGCTTGCGCCCAATGTGCGTGGCCTTTATGCCGAGGAAGAACTCAATCGCGTGGTGCGGGGCAACCGGGCCACGCCCACCATCATCGAAGAGATCATGATTCGCGCCCGTGATCGACGCGGGGTAATGCTGTTCGCCGCTACCGTGGATCATGCGGAGGAAATTCTCGGCTATCTACCTGGCGATGAGGCGGCGCTGATCACCGGGGCGACCCCCTCGAAAGAGCGCCGGCGTTTGATCGACGCCTTCAAGACACACCAATTGAAATATCTGGTCAATGTCTCGGTACTGACCACCGGCTTCGATGCGCCCCATGTCGATCTGATCGCCATTCTGCGGCCCACGGAGTCCGTAGGGCTCTATCAGCAGATCATCGGACGCGGATTGCGTCTGGCCCCGAACAAGATGGATTGTCTGATCCTCGATTACGCCGGCAATCCCTGGGATCTCTATGCCCCGGAGATTGGCGCACCCAAGCCGGACAGCGACAGCGAGCCGGTGCAGGTGGAGTGCCCGGCCTGCGGCCATGCCAATATGTTCTGGGGCAAGCGGGAGGGCGACATTGTCATCGAGCATCATGGCCGGCGCTGCCAAGGGCTTGTTGATGATGAGCAAGGAAAACGAAACCAATGCGATTTCCGCTTCCGCTTCAAGACCTGCCAGGCCTGCGGTGCCGAGAATGATATCGCTGCGCGGCGCTGCCACGGTTGCGGCGAGCGCTTGGTAGACCCGGACGACAAATTGAAAGACGCACTGCGCCTGAAAGACGCCCGAGTGCTGCGGATCAGCGGCATGCAGCTCGCCGCGACCGTGAATGGCCGCGGCCTGCCTCGACTCAAGGTGACCTATCATGACGAAGACGGTGCGACCCTGGATGAATGGTTCGCTCTGGAAACGTCTGCCCAGCGAGGCGCTTTCGCGGCGGCCTTCCTGCGTCATCATTTGCGAGCGCCGGGAGCGGATTGGCGACCAACCTCGCCGGAGGCGGTCATTGCTGAAGAGCGGCGCCTCAAGGCACCGGATTTCGTCATCGGGCGGCGAGTAGGCCGCCATTGGCAGGTGCGTGAAAAGCTGTTCGACTATGTCGGGCGCTACCGCAAGGGAAATACTGAATAGAAATGTCTGCGCACTTCAATCACTGCGTTACGCGGTGCGCGGAATCCTCACATATACCCCATATGCTCCGGTTCCTGTGCTCCGGGCGCCTTGTGCTTGAATCGCTCGTCTATTTCTTCAGCGCTTCCCACCAAGGCTGTCGCCGAGAAAAGCAGCTGCTTGCATGGCAATTCGGCATTCTGCCCAAGGCCTAGTTTCGTTACACTCTGCAGGCGCACAGCCAGCCAGGAGTGCCTGCAAGCGTGAGTGACATGTCGGATATCGTGGAATCGCCGGATCAGGCCGCCGTTCAGGAAACGGCGGCGGTCTTGGCGCGTCTGCACGATCAACCGATCACCGAGATGCCCCAGGATCTCTATATCCCCCCGGAGGCATTGCGGGTTTTCCTCGAAACCTTCGAGGGGCCGCTGGATCTGCTGCTCTACCTGATTCGACGTCATAACCTGGATATTCTCACCGTCGACGTCGCCGCTATCACGCGCCAGTACATCGAGTACGTCGAACTGATGAAGGCGATGGCGATCGAGCTGGCCGGGGAGTATCTGCTGATGGCGGCGATGCTCGCCGAGATCAAGTCGCGCACGTTGCTGCCTCGGCCGCCCAAGGAAGAGGGAGACGAAGAAGAAGAGGACCCCCGCGCCGAATTGATCCGGCGTTTGCAGGAGTACGAACGCTTGAAACTTGCCGCGGAAGGGCTGGATGAACTGCCGCGCTTGGGCCGGGACTGGTTCGGTGCCAGTGCGGGATTGCCGCCGTTGGAAACCCGCGTGGTGCATCCGGATGTCGAACTCGACGAGCTTCTGGGCGCCCTGTCGGGTATCCTGCGCCGCGCGGAGCTCAACCAGTCCCACACCATCAGCCGCGAGGTGCTCTCGACTCGGGATCGCATGCTGGCCATCATGGAGCGCCTCAACCACGAACATTTCACCTCCTTCGAGTCGTTGTTCAACCTCGAGGAGGGGCGTGCCGGGGTGATCGTGACCTTCATGGCAATCCTGGAGCTGGCCAAGGAGATGATGATCGAGATCGTGCAGAATGCGCCGCTGTCGTCGATCCATGTGAGAGCACGTCAGCCCGTGGAGGAATCAGAGGATATCGATGAGTTCGTGGCCGGTGACGACCTCGACGGCGAAAGCGCCTTCGAGGAGGACGCATGAACGACAGCGTTCGGCTCGACGAGATTCTCGAAGCGGCACTGTTGGCGGCGGGGGAGCCACTGCCGGTGGAACGCCTGGAAGGGCTGTTCGATGAACGGGAATGCCCACCCCGCAGCGATTTGCGCGATGCCCTGGCGGCACTGGCGACGCGGCTGGAGAATTCGGCCCTGGAGCTGATCGAATCCGCCTCCGGTTTTCAGGTGCGTATTAGCCAGCGCTTGTCGCCCTGGGTATCGCGGCTGTGGGATGAGCGCCCGCAGCGTTATTCCCGGGCGTTGCTCGAAACCCTGGCGTTGATCGCCTATCGCCAGCCAGTGACCCGGGGCGATATTGAGGAGGTGCGCGGTGTCGCGGTAAGCAGTTCGATCATGCGCACTCTAAGCGAACGCGGCTGGGTTCGGGTGGTCGGCCATCGCGACGTGCCGGGGCGCCCGGCGGTTTATGCCACCACCCGGCAGTTTCTCGACGACTTCGGTCTCAAGACCCTGGATGCTCTGCCACCCATGCACGAGCTCAAGGGCTTCGACATGCTCGAAGAGACCCTGTATGAAGACGAGATTGATATTCAGGGTGCGCAGGCGCATAGCGTCGATGTTTCATCGAGCGAAGAGAACGGTGACGACGAGCCGGCAGATGATGTTGTCGTTCAGCAAGAACCGCAAGAACCGCAAGAACCGCAAGAAGAGCAGCAAACGACGGCCGGGATGGCCGACGAAGACCCCCACGCCGGGATGGCGTCCGACCGGCCGAGACTCAGCTTCGCTGATCTCGAAGCGCGCTTGGCCGAACGCGCCCGTAATCCGCAGACCGTCGAGAGCGAAAGCGACGATGACGGCCTCGCGGGCGCGGAAAACTCATCAGACGAGAATACGTCCGACTCATGAACACCCCCAATACGACCACCGAAAAGCTGCAGAAAGTCCTCGCCCGGGCCGGCCTGGGTTCGCGCCGCGAGATGGAAACCGCCATCAGCGCCGGGCGCGTCAAGGTCAACGGTCAAGTCGCGACCCTGGGCGATCGCATCGAAGCGCGGGACAAGGTCACTTTTGATGATCGCCCGCTCAACCTGCGCGGCGCCGAGGAAGTGCCGCGCCGGGTCATCATGTACAACAAGCCTGAAGGCGAGCTGTGCACCCGCAAGGACCCGGAAGGCCGGCGCACCGTGTTCGATCGACTGCCACGCTTGAAGGGTGAGCGCTGGATTGCCATCGGCCGCCTGGATATCAACACCAGTGGCCTGCTGCTGTTCACCACCGATGGCGAGCTCGCCAATCGCCTGATGCACCCCTCGACCCAGGTCGAGCGTGAATACGCCGTGCGCATCATGGGCAACGTCAAGCGTGAACAGATCGTTGCCATGGTCGAGGGCGTGATGCTCGAAGACGGCCCGGCACGTTTCACCGACGTGCAGGAGTTCGGCGGCGAAGGCATCAACACCTGGTTCCATGTGGTGATCATGGAAGGGCGCAACCGCGAGGTGCGCAGGCTTTGGGAATCCCAGGGGCTCACCGTCAGCCGCTTGAAGCGCGTGCGTTACGGCAACATCTTCATCGACAAGCGCGCCAAGGCCGGTGAATGGGTCGAGTTGAGCCAGGACGAGATCGACGATCTTTCTAATCTGGCGGGCCTGGAGCCGCGCAAGGTGCCGGACATGACCCCTGAGGAACAGAACCGCTGGAGCCGGGACAAGAACAAGCGCCGCCCTGTGCGTGCGCTGCGCAAGCCCAAGGAGCCGCGGCATAGGTGGTGAGGTGTTTTGGTGATGGCGTTTGAATAAAAGGCTTGCTCCACTAATGGAGCAAGCCTTTTTACTTCCATCTTGGAAGAGTGCCCGGGGATTTTCTAACGTGTGATTCAATCCTGGTATTACCAATCGAGTTCTTCCATTGGTAGGCCATGCCGATTCATGCTTCCCGTGTTCGTGCATTCGAGACATCGAACGACGTGATTTCATGCTTACCATAGGAAACGAACATGGACCGGAAAACGACAGCATTACCCTCTCGCGTGTTGGGACAGGGCTTTTCTGTCTCGGCGATTGGCTATGGCGCCATGGGGCTCAGCGAGTTTTATGGCCCTTCGGACGATACCCAGTCCCTGGCGATGCTCGATGAAGTGGCCGATGCCGGCGTTACCCTTATCGATACGGCGGATATGTACGGTCGTGGTCATAACGAGACGCTGATCGGTCGCTTTCTCGTTGCTCGGGGCTCTGCCATGGACTCGATCCAAATTGCGACCAAATGCGGTATCGATCGGCCTGAAGAGGCGGAATACGCTCGGGGTATCAACAATCGACCGGAGTACATTCGTGCCTGTTGCGACGCCTCCCTGAAGCGCCTGGACGTCGAGCGAATCGATCTGTACTACATCCATCGAGTGGACCCGCAGGCGGATATCACCGAGACCATGGGCGCACTGAAGGGCTTGGTCGAGGAGGGCAAGATCGCCCATGTTGGCTTGTGCGAGGTCTCCGCCGCCACGCTGGAAAAGGCCCATGCGGTGCATCCGATCACCGCACTGCAAACGGAATACTCGCTGTGGACGCGGGATATCGAGCAGAGCATTCTGCCCAAGGCCAGGGAGTTGGGGATTGGTCTGGTCGCTTATTCACCTCTCGGGCGTGGCTTCCTCACCGGTCGTATCGCATCGGCTCAGGATCTGGCCGAGGGAGATTTTCGGCGCAACAATCCTCGTTTTCAGCAGGATAATCTGACACATAATCTGCAATTGCTCGGGTCGGTCAAGAAGATTGCCGAGCGCCATGCAGCAACCCCCGGGCAGGTTGCGCTTGCCTGGTTGCTGGCTCAAGGGGATAACATCGTGCCTATTCCCGGCACGCGACGCTCGCGCTATCTGCAGGAAAATCTCGCCGCCGCCGCGCTTGAACTATCGGTAGAAGACAAACGTGAACTGGAAAAGGTGTTTACCCAGGAAAGCGTGCAGGGTGAGCGTTACGGGGAGGAGGGTATGAAAGGCGTCAACGCCTGAGTGTCAATGGCAGAGAGTAGCCTGTTCACTACATCGAGTACCGCGTCGCTGCGCTCATCGGTGCGCCAGATCAGATGGACATCCATGCTCAGGCGCGCCTCGATACTATCGGTGAACGCTCGATACACCACGCCGGTGCGGCTGGCGGCCTGCATGGAACTGGGTAGAAACCCCATTCCTTCACCCGCGGCGATGCGGGCGAGTAAATCGACATGTTCCTGAGGCTCGGGCTTGCGTGGCGCAGAAAACCCCAACTGATTAAATAGGGCTTCGCAGCGATCGTAAAAGGTGGGGTTGTTGGCTCGCGGAAACCAGAATAGCGGTATGTCGGCTATATCTTTCAGGTCGATGCGCTGCTTGTTCGCAGCGGTATGGGAGGCCGGCAGCGCGACCATCATCGTGTCCTCGCCAATCTTCCGGCTCTTGAGAGCTGGGGAGGCATCGGCGAAAACGCCGACGATCGCCAGGTCGATCTGTAAGGCGAGTACACGTTCGACGAGTCGTTTGGAGTAGGCGCGTTCCTGATGAATTCCACGGTTGAATGGCGGGTTCGAGAGTAGAGCGTTTAGGGTGGGAAGCTGACTGAAATCCATTACGCTGGTCAGGCCGAGTCTGATGCTTTTCTGCTGCTGTGCTGCACTGTCACGCAACGAAGCAACTGCCTGATTCAGCCCGACAAGCAACCGATGCGCTTCATCGACGAAGTGCTTGCCGGTCGGGGTTAATGCGACCCGATGGGTATCTCGCTCGATCAACGTGACCCCCAGCAACGTTTCCAGGCTACGCACCTGTCGCGATAGCGGCGGTTGAGACATATGCAAACGCTCGGCTGCCCGCCGAAAGTTGAGTTCCTCTGCCACGGCGATGAAGCATTGTAGCTGCCGGACGGTCGGTAATCGGTTGGAGAGTATCGACATGCTAGAATTCTCTCCCCGTTTTCATGGCACTTCGCGAGCTTATGGCTGATCTACTTTGGTACCAGTATTTTTTCATCGGCCTGATCTTTGTCTGGAGTGGATTCGTAAGGACGAGCCTGGGCTTTGGTGGTGCCGTACTATCCCTGCCGTTTCTTTTGCTGGTCCTGAACGAGCCCTTGGTATTTTTGCCGTTGATTGCTGTCCATTTGATGATCTTCTCGAGCTGGATTGCCTGGCGTGGCCATCGAGAGGTACTGGTTGCCGATAACGCCGCGCAGCGGGCCGAAAGTAACATCGATTGGCGCTATCTGATCAAGGCGCTGAAGATCATGATTATTCCGAAATTGATCGGGGTCGTGGGACTGCTGACACTGCCGTCTCAGCTCATGACGAGCATTATCTTCGTCATCGTCATCGTCTATGCTATCAGCTACATATTCAACAAGCCGTTCTACAGCAAGAACCCATATGTAGATTGCATACTGTTAGCGCTCGGCGGGTACGTCAGCGGTACTTCACTGATCGGCGCGCCATTGATCGTGGCAGTATTTGCCTCCCACGTGGCCAAGCACCAACTGCGCGATACGCTATTCGTACTGTGGTTCATCTGGTACTGATCAAGATGGTGTCCTTCATCATTGCCGGTGTGGATCTGCAACTGATACACCATCTTTGGTTGCTGCCCTGTGCCTTCCTGGGTCATTTAGTCGGTGAACGCGTGCATCGCTATATAGTTGCGGCGGAAGCGTCGCTCTTCTTTCGCGTGCTGGGCGTCGTGCTGTTCATCGTTAGTGTGATAGGACTCCTGAACCCGCCGAATTGAAATAGCGTGCCTGCAATTACTAATTCGTCGCATGGAGAAGGGGTAAGAGAATTATTTTACAGTGATTGTGAGTTTTTGTTTTTAGACGTGACTTGAAAGATGTATCAGCATAACAATAGAATTTGAGGCTTTTTTTAGCACAAAAAAATACAAAATTGCCTTAAATGCGAAGAGGGTGTTTAGTTTAAAAACAATTCTAAATTATTGTAAACACTGCAAAGCACTATTTCTATAACTATTTTTAGTTAAATATTGGCATGAAAATTAATTAATCAATGTTGTATTTATAATTATTTATATAGTTATTTTTACTATTTTTCATAGTAGATAAAAGCTTTTAATTTAATGTTACAGGACGTTGACTGAGTTTTTTTTGAAGACCAGACTTTGCTAAGGCGGATGAGAGAAAAAGCTCATGCCGCCTTAGAAGGTAAAATTCAGAATAAAGTTCAGACAAGGGACAAAACCAATGAAAAAGCTATTTCTAGCAGCAAGCATCGCGGCACTCATGTCAGGCGCGGCATTCGCCGACGACAACGAAGCCTATATCAGCCAGATCGGAGACAATAACACCTTCGAATCAACTCAAGAAGGTAATGGCAACACCATCGGTTGGTCTGGAAGCGATACCCAAGGCGTGCAAAAAGGTAATTACAACACGGCTGAGCTTTTCCAGCGTGGAAATAACAACAGCATTATGAGTGCCCAGCAGGTTGGTAACGGCAACTTTGTGAGTGCCACGCAAAATGGATCCTCCAACGAGCTGACCTACAGCCAGGCCGGAAACTCCAACCAGATCGTTGCTAACCAGCGTGGCAGCCAGAACACTGCTACTATGCGTCAAAGCCGTCTGTAATAGCATAACCATATTGTTGCTGGCCTGAAGGCTTTTTGAACATTCAAAAAGCCTAATAGAAGAACGAAAAGGGTCAGATGATGCTTTCCGGGTATCGATTCGATACCCGGCTATTTAACGGTGGCAATGGGCTATGTGGGCAAGAATCCTTTCAATCCTCCTGCCTTTTGGTTTGCTGGCGATGATGCATACGCCCCTGGCAATAGGGCAGCAGGCGTTCACACAGCTCGACTGTCGTATTGTCATCGAGCGCAAGAATGGTTCAGTCTCGGCAGCAGCCATTATTCAGGCCTCGCAGCCGACCCGAGCCGACTATCAGTTAAGGACTTTGAAAATCGATGCTACGGGTTCCGGTACTTTCGAACAGTCGGGTTCGTATAACCTTGAACCAGGCGAAACAATCGAGACATCTCGTATTACCTCGAAAATTGCGCCGGATGGATGGATCGAGTTCTATCTGAATGTTAGCGAGCGTTTGACCGGTACGAGTTGTCAGGCCAAAGAGATCGTGAGCCCAATGTAGTGCAGTGGGAGGTTCAAGTGGCTAAATTTACGGCATTATCGAGATTAGGCGCGGTTCCCGCGCTGGGTCTTGCCATATTAGTTATGCTGCCAATGCCGGTTTTCGCCGATGATGAGTCGGTCTACATACGCCAGATTGTCACGGAGAAGAGGCTGGCCGTTGCCGAAGAGTCACAGGTGGCGGCTTTTTCCACTCCCGGAGTAGGCACGATCAATGAGATCGACGTGGATTTTCTGGATGAGTTGGCGCTACGGGGAAACGGTCGGCGCTCATCTACCGTTCTTCAGCGCGGACAACGCAACCGGGCGGTAGTCAGCGTAAAAGGCGGCAACAACGCAACATTTCAACGTCAGGTGGGTGTGGCGCTGGATTCCAGCATACAGGTAGCTGGAACACGAAATGTTATCGCCGTGGATCAGAAAGGGGTCGGCCTGGAGTCGGATATCAATGTGCTGGGCGCGAACAAGCAGGTTGTCCATATCCAGCGCGGGAGCAGTGCCAATAATGGTAGTGCACCTCTGTTATACACAGGGTCTAGCAAGGAAGTAGAACTCATCATCGATACGTCCCAAGGGCGAGTTACGAGACCGCTAACCAAATGAATTGGTCGCCGGTACCAAGCCAGTAGAGAAAAAACAATGTGTCATTCGAGTACAAGCCGCTTGCTTGTGGCTACCGTGGTGCTTGCCGCGGCCGGCATGGTTCAGGCTGGAGATCTGATATATCGTCCGATTAATCCTTCTTTCGGGGGTGATCCTTTCAATAGCTCCCATCTGCTGCAAACGGCCGAAATACAAAATGAATACAAGGACGATGGCTCGGAATTCGATTCCTTGTTCGAGGAGCCTTCCGCAGCGGAAGAATTTGCCGATGCTATCAATAGAACCCTGATTGGCGAGTCGGCTAATGAGCTTGCCAACGCTGTGTTCGAGCAAGGCACCCCCTCCGGGAGTTTTACCTTCGACGATGCGATGGTGTCTTATCAAACCGTCGGCGATCGAATGAAAATCACGGTGTCGGATGGTCTTCAGACCAATGTGGTTACCGTCCCCAAGCCTGATAATAAATAAAACCAAAAGAAAACAACGCAGGAAATGACATGTTAAAAAATTACGCCAAGTACCTTCTGGTGGCGACATTACTGCCACTTGGCGGATGCGCGACAGGATCCATCAACGATCCCTTTTCCTCTCCGGCAGGCTATATCAGGGCAACCCATGCCACTTCGCTCTTGAGGGATCTACCACCAGCGAAGCGGCCCGTTGATATCGCTATCTACGAATTTCCCGATCTTACTGGGCAATATAAGCCTAACGATGCATTTCCCGAATATTCCCGGGCCGTTACCCAAGGGGCCGACGCCATTCTAGTGGACGTGCTTACCGAAGTTTCTAACGGAGCCTGGTTCAACGTCGTCGAACGCCGTGGCCTGCCTAATCTTCTACGAGAGCGCCAGATCATCCAAGCGACTCGCCAGCAGTATACCGGTGAGGCTGCCGGTTTGCTGCCCCCGCTGGCGTTTGCAGGCATGCTTGTCGAAGGGGGCGTCATCGCCTATGAGACTAACCTTACTACGGGTGGTGCTGGAGCCCGTTACTTGGGAATTGGGACAAACACCGAATATCGTACCGATATGGTGACGGTGAACCTTCGCTTCGTCAGCATCAAAACGGGGCGCATCATGAATAGTATCACTACTACTAAGAAGATTTATTCGCTCTTAATGCAGGGTTCCGTATTCAAGTACGTAGCCACTGATGGGCTGCTCGAGCTCGAGACAGGCTTCACCCGTAACGACCCACCACAACTGGCGATTCGCGAGGCGATTGAGTTAGCTGTTTATACGGTCATACACGATGGTGTGCAGCAGGGAAACTGGTCGTTCAAAGATCCGAATGCTGCCAAGGAAGCAATTAATGCTTATCAAGAATATCTTAATATGAATTCTGAGTCGAAAGAGGTGGATGGCATCGAAACCTGAAAAGCCGCTATTCCTTCTTAATAAGTAGGTTGCCGTTTCTCGCTACCAAGTCACGGAATAGTCCCTATCCTTACCGGTTCGACAACCGCAGTGTTGATATTGAATCCTGTCTCTTCTAGTAAGGGACGGGGTTTGATAGATAATACCTGTGGTATTGGCACCATCAGCTGCGATAACCAGTATTCCCGATCCAGCTGGGTAGAGAGATTGGCCGATCCCGTCCTGGCGTTCCTTACCTACGCCTTCATGATCAGCGTACTGGAACTATATATTCCCACCCGCACGGTCGATACCTGGGTTGAAAAAAATGGCCAGTTGACGATGTATCACGATTGACCTGTCGAGGCATCAGAGGCCTGGGGCTGGTTAGTAGTAAGTCGCTGGTTGCGCAACCGATGGGCTCACATGCCCTGAAGATGTGCTAATACCCACTAAGCCATTGATATGGTAGAAATAAGAGGCTCTCCCTTCTAGTAAGACCCGCTTTTTCATGGCTACCCTGATATTGCCGGTAAGTGGTTGGAAAGTATTGTCATGCTAGAATCCTTCTCCCAATTTCTTCCTTCTCCCAATTTCTTCCTTTTTTCATGGGAACCTGCGAGCCCACGGCTGATCTACTTTGGTACCAGTACTTTTCATCGGACTGATCCTTGCTTGGAGTGGATTCGTCAGCACGAGCCTGGGCTTCGTTGTCCAGCATCACCTCTTTCATCGTTTATAGCGATCAAAACGAGGAAGTAGTAGCGATTAGGCGACAAGAATCTTGCATATTTTCTTAACTATTTAGTTGTTTCTTTATTAATAAATCCATGTATCTTTTGGTAACGGTTCGCGTTACTTTCAAACGCTTTTTTAAACACGATCAATCGAGAGTTCTGTCCTGTGCCAAAAATATTATTTCTAGTGAGTTCCATGCAGGGAGGCGGAGCAGAGCGTGTTGCTGCCTTGCTGTGCAACCACTGGGCTAGGCAAGGCCATGAAGTGACCTTGATGCCTACTTTCTCGGGACGCGGTGAGTGCCTCTACATGCTCGAGGAGAATGTTTGCCTTACTTATCTAGCCGATCAGGTAGGAACGACACGTCAAACACCGCTTAACCGGATCAAGCGATTAGCCTCACTTCGTCGCTTCGTTCGAGAAAGCTCGCCGGATGTCATCATCTCTTTTTTGCCTCATGTCAACGTAGCTACGTTGCTAGCCACTGCAGGTCTAAATATTCCCATTGTCGTTTCAGAGCGAACCTATCCACCGGCAAAATCTGTAGGAAAGGTTCTGGAATTCGTTCGGAAATTAGCTTATCCCCATGCGAGTGCCGTCGTCATGCAGACGGAACAAGGTCGCGAGTGGCTAGCCCAGGAGTGTCCAAGCGCGAATGGCAAAGTGATTGCAAATCCTGTGGTTTTTCCTTTGCCTGTCAGTGAGCCATCCATTCGGCCTGAGGAGGTCGTCGGTAAAGAGCGCCAAGTATTGCTCGCAGTAGGGCGCTTGGAAGAAGAAAAGGGTTTCACGAAACTTATAGAAGCGTTTGCCAAACTCGCCGAATCTTTCCCGAGCTGGGATCTCGTCATTCTAGGTGAAGGAAAAAATCGCGAGAGTCTGGAGGCACAGCGCAGTTCCCTTGATCTTGAACACCGAATACATCTTCCTGGGCGTGCTGGCAACATGGCCGATTGGTATCAGTCTGCGTCACTTTTTGTGATGAGTTCACGCTTTGAAGGTTTTCCCAATTCTCTTGCAGAAGCCATGGCGTATGGTCTGCCTGTGGTGAGTAGTGATTGCGATACAGGGCCGAGAGATATTATTCGCCAAGGCCGCGATGGTCTTCTTGTTGACCCGGAGACAGGGGTGCGCGGTTTGGCGGAGGCTCTCAGTAGTCTGATGCTGAATCCTGACTTGAGAAGTAAAATGGCCAATGCTGCAGTAGACGTTCGCGAACGCTTCGCCATATCGCATATTACTCAGCAGTGGGATGCCGTGCTGCACACTAGGCTCGACAAAGCCATGGAGGCAGAGCCCCGCTAGACGAACTGGTTCATGCTATGGCTGATGCATTTCGGCGACTTCTTGGGGATTTGTCTGCCAACAGTGCGCGAAACAGCGATCCCATCATTACTGGTTCGTTGCGCAGAATGTTAAACCCCGCGCCTTCCAATAGCGGTCGCGCCTGTCGGGTGATGTCGGTAGCGATGGCGCTGGTGACGATATTCAGCGTACGGCGCACCCAGCCTGCCGGGTGGCTGTCGGGTTGGAACTTGTCAAACACGCATAGCAGCCCATCGTCGGAAAGCACGCGATGGGCCTCGGCGAGTCCGCGAGCGGGGTCCGGCATCACCGCCAGGATAAGATGCATGATGACGACATCGAAATAATTGTCGGGATAGTCCAGCCGTTCCGCGTCCATTACCTCGGTGGAGAAGTCGAAACCGAGTTCATCCGCTCGAGTTCGAAAACGCGCCACCATGGCCGGCGAGAGGTCGGTGCCATGCAGTTCGATGTCTCGTGGCAAATAGGGTAGATCCAGACCAGTACCGGCGCCCAAAATCAATACGCGTTGCCCCGCCGTCCAATCCACCGCCTCTAATGCCTTGCGCCTTGCACGGCGAAAGGCGCGATCCGCCACCAAATCGTAGACCGGCGCGTAAAGGTTGTAACGCAGTCGGTTCCAAGCCGTGGTGTTGAGCATCATGGACTCTCGAAATGGTCGTTTTTATTCATCATCACAGTATAGCGCTACTGGACTATTCTTTTGGAAAGGCGCTGCATATGGTCATCGCCCAAGATATCGCTTGCGTTTTTTCGAGGGGATTACAATGAAAATATCGCACCTCACGAGTTCGATGCTGTTGGTCTTGCCGCTATTTGTTCCGAGTCATTCTGCCTGGGCAAGCTACGCCTTCTATGTGGGCAATAACCTGACCCAGGATCAAGGCGTACTGGTGGGTGGCACCGGCGAGGAAGTCTCGAGTCATTGGCTCGAGATCGTCCCAGCGGCCGATCACGAGCCTGGTTCAATGATCGAGGTGGGTGTCACCGAGGCAGCGTATCTTCCTGGCCAGTTGGTCGAAATACCCCAGGTGGCACACACGTTTCGCTATCTATCGATGTCCTACTCCGATTACGAAGGCTTTCCGGCCCCGTTGACCAATGGTGGAGTCAATGAGCACCAGGTGGCAGTACGTGATGTCTGGGCGACCAATCGGGAAGAATTGATCGATATGACGCCATCCCCCCAGCGAGGACCGCAATACAGCGATCTTGCCCGGCTGGTGCTGGAACGTGCAAGTAGCGCTCGCGAAGGGGTCGAGTTGATCGGGGAATTGATCGCCAAGCATGGTTATTCGACCTACGGCGGCAATACTCATCTGATTGCCGACCCCGACGAGGGTTGGGTTGTCTGGGAGTTTGCCGGCGGTCAGGGGCTATGGGCTGCCGAACGGCTGGGGTCGGACGACGTCCGGGTACTTTACCCAGGCTACATAGAAGAGTTTCCTCTCGACTATCAACAGAACCCCGACTTCATGGGGTCGGACAACCTGGTCACCTTTGCCGAGGAGCAAGGCTGGTTCGATTCTCAAGGCAATGAAACCTTCAATATCTTCGATATTTACGGCCGTCAGGATACCCAGGCGCGTACCGGGGGCTATAAATACATGACCCAGGCCGCGTTGGAGAAGGCGACCGAGGAGATGGCGCCGGTTACCGAGCAGGAGATGATGGTGCGCGTGCGCGATCATCGCATCACCGACGACGAGGCCGGTTACGGCCAGGTGATCAGTCTCAAGCAGGGCGTGAACGCCGATTTGGTGCGTATCTGGGTGGCGCCGACCGGGTCGGTAGCAGCGCCTTTCTTGCCTTGGTGGCTAGGCGTGCAGCAAGTGCCGCTGGAGTTTGGCCAGCATCGCTACCTGACCAAGGGCACGGCCTCGAACTTCCTCAATCCCGATTTTCAAATTCAAGAGGCCAGCGACTTCGCTGGCCGGCGCTTCAAGCAGGTAATGTATCTAATGTGCGAAAAGCCTGCTGCCTATCGTCCCAAGGTGACCGAAATGCTCAAGGGATTCGAGCAGGAAAGCTTCGATGACATGACGTGGGTCGAAGGCTCTGCGCGGACATTGATCGATCAAGGACAGCGTGAGAACGCTCGGGCAATGCTGACCTTCTATGCCAATAGTCGTGCCGAGGAGGCGATGGACCTCGGTGAGACTCTGGTCGATTGGCTTTATGCCTCATTGAAGCTGACTTCCGGGCTGCGCCGGCCTGAGAGCGAGCAGATCAACGATCCCGGCGGCGAAACGGTCAATTGCCTGGTCGATGCTGATCCCGACAAGCCGCAGGATGCGCAATGAATGCCGGGGTCGCTTGTATACCGAAATGATTCATTATCGGCCCGGTAGATGCCGGGCCATCGTGTTTTCGAAAAGCTGCCTTGTACATGCATGATGCCGCCGCCTGCCGCTTTCAGGTTATTCACAGCTTTTTTAAAAGCCCATAGCCGCTTTTCAGCTCTTTACAAAAGCCCGTAGCCGCTTTTCATAAATAGCCGTCACATCCCTGAAAGCCCAAACGAGCTGGTTTCCTTATACTCGAAGCATCAATCAGTCCATTTGAATGGAGAGTGACATGGCTTACACCCCGACCCGCGAAGATTTCGATCGTTACATGGTGCCCAATTATGCGCCACAGAAGGTGATCCCGGTACGCGGCGAGGGGAGTCGTCTGTGGGATCAGGACGGGCGTGAATATATCGATTTCGCCGGCGGTATCGCGGTCAACTCGCTGGGCCATTGTCATCCGGTGCTGGTGAATGCGCTTCGCGAACAGAGCGAGAAGCTCTGGCACCTATCCAACGTCTATACCAATGAGCCGGCTTTGCAGCTCGCCAAGTCATTGACCGAGCGTACCTTTGCCGAGAAGGTCTATCTCTGTTCCTCCGGTGGCGAGGCCAACGAAGCTGCGCTGAAGCTGGCCCGGCGCTGGGCCCACGACAACTATGGCGAGCACAAGGACAAGATCATCTCCTTCCGCCAATCGTTCCACGGGCGCACCTTCTTCACCGTCAGCGTTGGCGGCCAGCCCAAGTATTCCCAAGGCTTTGGTCCGGTGCCCGGCGGTATCCTGCATGCGGAGTTCAACAACCTCGACAGCGTGCGCGAACTGGTGGGCGATGACACCTGCGCGATCATGGTCGAGCCGATGCAAGGCGAGGGCGGTATCCTGCCCGCCACTCAGGAGTTCCTCGAAGGCCTGCGTGAACTGTGCGATGCCCATAACGCACTGTTGATATATGATGAGGTGCAGTCAGGAATGGGCCGGCCGGGCACGCTGTTCGCCTATATGCGCTACGGAGTAACGCCGGATATCCTGACCAGCGCCAAGTCCCTGGGCGGCGGTTTCCCGGTGGGTGCGATGCTGACCACCGAGGCCATCGCCAAGGTCTTCACCATTGGCACCCACGGTTCCACCTATGGCGGTAACGCCCTGGCTTCCGCCGTGGCGCTAGCTGCTCTCGATTACATCGACACCCCCGAGGTGCTGGAAGGCGTACAGCGGCGTCACGAACTGTTCCGTGAGCACCTGGGCATGATCAACAGCAAGTATGGCGTGTTTCAGGAAGTGCGTGGCATGGGCCTGCTGATCGGTGCGCAGATGGCACCGCAGTATGAAGGCCGTGCCAAGGACATCCTGCCACTCGCCATCGAAGAAGGATTGATGGCCCTGGTCGCGGGACCTAATGTGCTGCGCATGGCGCCGTCGCTGGTGATTCCCGAAGAGGATATCGCCGAGGGCATGGCACGGCTCGAGCGGGCCGTCGCGCGCTTTGTCGAGAACGCATGACCCGGATGTTCGATCAAACTTCGCAGAAGGGGAGTGCCATGCTGGTCATTCGACCCGCCAAGCCCGCGGACTTGCCCGGCCTGGAACGTCTGGCCGGGACCGCTACGCCGCGCCTGACCAACCTGCCCGCCCATCGCGATCGTCTTGAAGAGCGTATTACGCGCTCTCAGCAGGCATTGGCCAAGGACGTGGATTTTCCCGGTGACGAAAATTATACCTTCGTACTCGAGGATCGTGAGCGGGGCGAGGTGGTGGGCACCGCTTCCATTCGCGCTCAGGCCGGGGCCCAGGAGGCCTATTACACCTATCGCCAGGAAACGTTGATTCACGCCTCGCAGCAGCTCAACGTGCGTCGCGAGGTGCAGACCCTGGCGCTTTCCCATGAGGTCTCCGAGGCCAGCCTGCTATGTGCGCTGTCTCTCGATACCCGCTACAAGGGCACCAGTGCCGAAAGCCTGCTACGCCGGGCGCGCTTGATGTTCATTGCCCAATATCCGGAGCGTTTCGCCGAGATTCTCGCCCTGGCATTCCCGGGCTATCTGGATGGTGACGATGAATCGCCCTTCTGGAATAGCGTGGGACGTCACTTCTTCGTGCGTGGCTATCAGGACATCAACCATTTCGCCGGCGTGCGCTCCAAGAGCTTCATTGCCGAGGTGATGCCACAGTTTCCGCTGTATCTGCCGCTGCTTACGCCCCAGGCGCAGGCCGCCATCGGTCGCGAACACCCGGATCATGAGATCGCCATGAGCGAGATGCTGGCGGAAGGTTTCATGCGTTCGCGGCATGTCGATATCTTCGATGCAGGTCCCGTGATCAAGGCCGAACGCGAGCGATTGGAAACCTTCCGGCGCAGTATCTGGCATCCGGTGCGCATCCGTCCGGCGGCGGCGCTACCGGATGCGGAGCCGGCGATGGTCGCCAATCAGAAACTGGATGGCTTCCGTTGCATGGTAACGCGCTATGCGCTGTCGCCGACCGGTCAACTGATGTTGTCGCCGGAACACGCCGAGTTGTTGGGAGTGGAAGAAGGGCGAGCGGTGCTGGCCGCGCCGCTGACGCTTCCCGCCCACGAAGACATCCTCGACGAGGGGGAACTTTGATGCGCATTCGACCCATCGCCCGGAACGACCTGGACGAATTGCAGCAACTGGCCCGCGAGACCGGTGTCGGCTTCACGTCGCTCCCTGACAATCGCGAGTTCCTGGCCAGCAAGATCGAATCCGCGGCTCGCGCCTTCGAACAGCGCACCTCGGTCGACGATCGCTTGTATTTCTTCGTGCTGGAAGACGAAGAAACCGGGGGGCTGGCGGGCTGCTGCGCCATCGACGGCCAGGTGGGCCGGGAAGTACCGTTCTATCACTACCGGGTCGGTACCCTGGCTCATTCCTCGGTGCAGCTCGATCTGCATCGCACCATCGATACGCTGTTCCTCAGTTCGGATCATACAGGCAATGCGGAGGTGGCCTCGCTCTATCTGCGGCCCGCCTATCGTGGAGAAGAGCAGCGCCAGAATCGTAATGGCGCCTTGCTGTCCAAGGCGCGCTGGCTGTTCATGGCCCAGTTCCGCGACCAGTTCCCGAACAAGGTGCTGGCGGAGATGCGCGGCGTATTCGACAAGAACGGCATCAGCCCCTTCTGGAAGTGCCTGGGCAGTCATTTCTTTCCCATGGATTTCGACGAGGCGGATCGCCTCACCGGCATGGGACAAAAGAGTTTCATCGGCGAATTAATGCCCAAGTTCCCGATCTACACACCCTTCTTGACCGAAGAGGCGCGAGCCTGCATCGGTCAGGTGCACGAACACACACGCCCGGCGCTGGAGATGCTCAAGAAGGAAGGCCTGCGCTGGGAAGGCTATATCGACATTTTCGATGGCGGCCCCACGGTAGAGGCTTACATCGACGATGTGCGCGCGGTGCGCCTGTCGACGCTGTGCCCGGTCGAAATCGCGACAAATCTCGAGAGCAGCGAACGCCCCGGCTGGCTGGTCTCGACCACCACCATGGTCGATTTTCGCGCCGCCTGGGTCGGTCGCGGCCCCGATGATGACGGTACCTTGCCATTGACCGAGGAAGAAGCACGGCGACTCGATGTGAAGGCCGGGGATCTTCTACGCGTACTCCAGACTTAGGAGAGAGTAATGCACGCCAAGCAGCAACTACTGATCGGTGGTACCTGGACCGACGGTGAGGCAGACGCCTTCGCCAAACGCGACCCGGTAACTCATGAGACGCTCTGGCAGGCCAGTGCCGCCAGCCCGGCCCAGGTTGAACAGGCCGTGGCCGCCGCCCGCAAGGCGTTCCCTGCCTGGGCGCGGCGCGGTGTCGAAGAGCGTCAAGCGATCATCGAGCGCTTCCGCGACCAGCTTGACGCCAACCGCGAGCCCCTGGCCGAGTGCATCGCCCACGAAACCGGCAAGCCGCTCTGGGAAGCGCGTACCGAGGTCGGCGCGATGATCGGCAAGGTGGCCATTTCGGTAACTGCCTACCAGGAACGCACCGGCGAGCGCAGCCGTGATGTGGCGGGGGCGCAAGCGGTGCTGCGTCATCGTCCCCACGGCGTGCTGGCGGTATTCGGCCCCTACAACTTCCCCGGGCATCTACCCAACGGCCATATGGTGCCAGCGCTGCTGGCCGGTAATACGGTGGTGTTCAAGCCCAGCGAGCAGACCCCGATGACCGCGGACCTGACCCTGCAGTGCTGGCAGGCCGCCGGCTTGCCGGACGGCGTGATCAATCTGGTACAGGGCGCAGCACTTGTCGGCCAGGCACTGGCCGGCGCCAGCGATATCGACGGTCTGCTGTTCACCGGCAGCGCCAAGATCGGCAAGTTGCTGCATGAGCAGTTCGCCGGTCAGGTCAGCAAGATCCTGGCCCTGGAACTGGGCGGCAACAATCCGCTGGTGGTCAAGGACGTGCCGGATCAGGCCGCCGCCGTGCTGACCATCCTGCAGTCGGCCTATCTTTCCGGCGGCCAGCGCTGCACCTGCGCACGGCGACTGATCGTGCCAGAAGGCGAGGTGGGCGATCGTCTGCTCGAGGCATTGAATGATGCTATTGGTAAGCTGCATGTGGCCGCGCCGTTCAGCGAGCCGGCACCCTTCTATGGTGGATTGGTGAGTGTCGAGGCAGCAGACGGCTTGCTCAAGGCCCAGGACGATCTCGAAGCGAGGGGAGGCACGGTGCTTTCGCGCATGCAGCGCCTGGAAGCGGGTACCAGTATTCTCAGTCCGGCCTTGATCGACGTCACTGGGCTCGAGGTGCCCGATGAGGAGCACTTCGGTCCGCTGCTCAAGGTGCATCGCTATCGGGACTGGGATGAGGCGATTGCCCTGGCCAACGCCACTCGCTATGGGCTTTCCGCCGGGTTGATTGGCGGTGAACGGGCGGACTGGGATGACTTTTTGCTGCGTATTCGCGCCGGTATCGTCAACTGGAATCGCCAGACTACCGGTGCCTCCGGCGATGCGCCCTTCGGCGGCATTGGCGATAGCGGCAACCATCGTCCCAGTGCCTATTACGCGGCGGATTACTGCGCCTACCCGATCGCCTCGATGGAGGCTGAATCCCTGGCGCTGCCCGATACACTGCCAGCGGGGGTGACATTATGAAGGAGGCTGGGAGCGACGCCGATCTCGACATTCGGGAAGTCAATTTCGACGGCCTGGTCGGACCGACCCACAACTATGCCGGCTTGGCCCACGGCAACGTGGCCTCGATGCGCCACGGCGGCCTGGAGTCCAATCCGAAAGAGGCGGCGCTGCAGGGTCTGGCCAAGATGAAGGCGTTGAAGGATGCCGGTTTTGCCCAGGGCGTGTTGCCGCCCCAGCAGCGACCGGATATTGGCGCGCTGCGCGATCTCGGTTTCTCCGGCAACAACGCTCAGGTGCTCGAGCGTGCTGCACGTGAAGCACCTCAACTACTGCGCGCAGTGTGTTCGGCCTCCTCCATGTGGACGGCCAACGCCGCCACCGTGACGCCGAGCCTGGATGCCGCGGATTCTCGGGTGCATTTCACACCGGCCAACCTGCAATCGAGTTTCCATCGCTTCCTCGAGCCCCAGACCACCGGTCGGGTGCTGGCGGCAATCTTTCGTGACAATGCGCGCTTCGCCCATCATCCGGCGCTACCGGCGACCCCGGCGTTTTCCGACGAGGGCGCGGCCAACCATACCCGGCTTGCGGCTTCGCATGATGAGGCTGGGGTGCATCTCTATGTCTATGGGCGTCAGGCGTTTGGGGGGCAAGATGGGCCCAAGCGCTTCCCTGCGCGCCAGACCCTGGAAGCCAGCCAGGCCATCGCCCGCCAGCATGGCTTGTCTGAGGCTCAGACGGTGTTCGCCCAGCAGCATCCTGACGCCATCGACGCCGGCGTGTTCCACAACGACGTGATCGCCGTGGGTAACGGTTCGGTATTGCTCTACCACGAGATGGCCTTCTTCGAGGAAGAACGGACCCTGGAAGCGCTGCGTAGCGAGATGGCGTCGCCGCTGATCCCGGTGCGCGTGCCCTTGGAAGCGGTGAGCCTGGAGGATGCGGTGAGTTCGTATCTCTTCAATTCCCAGCTGCTTTCCGATCCAGATGGCTCGGGGGCCATGACCCTGGTCGTGCCCGGAGAGTGCCAGGAAAACGACGCCGTATGGCGCACCATTCAGGATCTGCTGCTGGGTGGCCACAACCCCATCAACGAGGTGGTGGTCAAGGACGTCAAACAGAGCATGCGCAACGGCGGCGGACCGGCCTGTCTGCGTCTGCGGGTGATACTAAGTCAGGCGGAACGTTCGAATCTGTCCGGCCGTGTGCTGCTCGATGACGCACTCTACGCTGATCTTACCTCCTGGGTGGAGAAGCACTATCGTGACCGCCTGACACCGGAGGATCTCGCCGACCCGCAGCTTGCCGAGGAAACCCTGACGGCCCTGGACGACCTGACCCGCATTCTCGAGATTGGCAACGTCTATCCGTTTCAGCTGGGGTAAGCCTTCAGCTACTCCGTGGCCCGAACAGGATCACCCCGGCGCCAACCAGACAGATGCCGGCCCCGAGCATGTCCCAACGATCCGGGGAGCGATGTTCAACCAGCCACAGCCAGAGCAGCGATGTGACGATGTAGATGCCGCCATAGGCTGCATAAGCCCGGCCGGCATAATCGGTGTCGATCAAGGTGAGCAACCAGGCGAACAGCGCCAGACTGGCAAGCCCCGGGATCAACCAGCCTATTGTTCTGTCAAGCCGCCACCAGGCCCAGAACGAGAAGCAGCCGGCTATTTCGGCCAGCGCCGCGGCTAGGTAGATCATCAATGACGTCATCTATGACTTTCCAAACGCTTGCTAAGAGGGTGTTGCCATTCAAGAAGAGATGGTAATTATCGCCGCCAGTTCGTCACTGCAACTAAAACGTACGGTTTCACCTCTTTCGCTGTATTGAGCAAGTCCTCCGCGTTCGGCGCAGTACTCCAGCGCGATATCGTAGGGGTGCTTTCCCGCGGGTGCGGCTCGAGATATTTCCTGGGCTTCGATCGCCATGCTCAGGGTGACGATACTGGTGAACGCAAGTATCGTCATCAGACGAATCGGCATAGCTGTATGCTCCACTTGTCTTTACTGTTGAAGAACATCGTATCATTGCTGCGTTCGGTGTAGGACATGACGGGGGATTAGGACGAGAATCGCCCCCGCAGTTAGCGAGGGCGGAAGAATCAGATGCGACCGATCAGTTCCATCTCTCCTTTCAGATCAGCGGGTACATCCTCAAGCAGTACCAGGTTGATATTGCTGTCACCGTCATCATCATAGGCTACACGCTCACCAAGCTGGGTACTGATTTGGTCTGGAGACAGGTTGTACATTGCGCCGGTTAAGGGGTCGACGATCAGCCAGCCAATCAACCCTCCGAATAGAATATTGCCGCCGATATACCAGCCGTTAGGAGTAGAGTTGATCATCAAGGTACGCTCTTCATAGCCATCCTTGGAGATTTCGACGGTGTAGGTCTTGCCACCGAAATAGGACCCATCGGCTTTCTTGAGCTGTACCGTAGTCGGTGTCTGGCCGACAAAAATTTGATTACTAGTTTCGTCGGTAATGACGACATCTGCATTGGACGGTGTGCTATTGATGGTCACGGTTTGATCTTTGTCGCCAACGATACTGGCACAACCTGAGAGCGCCAGTGCGCCCATTGCGGCAATAATAGCTTTGTTCAGTTTCATTTTGTCCCTGCTCGACGTTGTGTAATGGAGTTCCTGCTTGCGCAAACGAGGTTAAAGAATTAGTTCAATTAATAATTACTTAATAAGAAGTCTTTTTAGGAAGCTATTTGCGTATTGAATACAATGATTTCCAGTTGACATCGTGGAAGCTGCAATATTTTGTCGATAGTTCTCCCTGGTGTAGCCATGAGCAGTGTTAAATGACCAGTAATCTAGAAATACGTCGACTTCTTCCGGGTTCGCCCCATCTATCGATCGTCGGCAAGTGGCAGTACGAACAGTGGGGCAGCCTGTATCCGGAGACCTCTCAGGAAGCCTGGCAGGAAGAACTGCATCGGGAATGCGGTGCCCGTGGAGTTCCCGCGGTATTCCTTGCCTTGGCAGAGGGGCGCCCGATCGGCACCGCGAGCCTGGTGAAGGCGGACATGGAGGTACGCCGCGAACTCACCCCCTGGCTGGCGTCGGTATTCGTATTGCCTGAATGGCGAGGGCAGGGCGTCGCTTCACGTCTGGTTAGAAGGATTGAGCGCGAAGCCCAAGAAGCAGGGGTGACAAGGCTTTATCTGTTCACGCCGGATCAACAGGCGCTCTATCGCCGATTGGGCTGGAAAGACAAGGAGGCGCTAGACTATCGTGGTGAATGGGTGACAATCATGTTGCGCAGTCTCGCCACATGAATGGCGAATCAGCGTTGTTACAACGCCACGGCATCACCCCTCTTCGAGGCCAAGCAGATACTCTTCCGGTGTCACGACCAGGATCGGTGAGCCGGCAAAATCACGCACATTACGCGACAATATGGTGCTGCAATCCGAAGACTCCGCCGCGGCAGCCACGACCGCATCCTCGAAATCCGACCAGCCAAGCGCCTGCGCACGTAGTAGCTCCGGCTTTCCCACGGCGGCTACCGTGAAGTGTTTCAACAGCCATTGAACGGCTTGAGCCGCGACGTTTCGGTTCTGGTGACGAGCGATGATGAAATGAACGGTCGTTATGGCATGGGCAGACAGCGCACCGGCAGTCTTGCGTCGGATTATTCTGTCCATCACGGCTGAAGATGCTTTGTAATGCGGTTCACGCCGTTGGATGACATCCAGCACCACGTTGGTGTCTAGCAAAATCATCCATGCTTCTCTTGTTGATGTTGACGGTATTCGGCCTCGGCATCCACATCGGATGGCACCAAGCCGGTAATGAAGTCCAGTTCGGGCGATGGCAGGGTGTTTTCCAATGCACGCATGCGCCTGAGATAACGATCTATCACCTCGGTCACGCTCAGGTCATGGGCCTTGGCATAAGCCTTGGCGAACTCCACATCCTGGCGTGGCAAGCGAATGGTCAATTTGACTGTCTCGGTTTGCATGGGTGTCTCCCAATACGGCTAGTATTTGAATAGTGTACGGCTTATGTGCTGCACGACCAAATAAAACGTTGACTGAGAAGCCTAGAACCATCACACGCTCATTAAGATCTGCATTGAAAATGGGTGTGGTTGAGACGGCGTTATCGCTTTCCGTCGGTTCTGGACAAGTCCGCATGATGCCGCCGAAATAGGCCGATGAAATCCTGCGCCAGGCGCGAAGCGGGTTGATCGCGCGGCGTCAACAGCGCGAAATCCTCGCCCAAGTGCGGTGAGAATGGGCGTAGCGTCACGCCGTTACTGCCAAAGGCGCGGGCGCTGATAGGGTCGAGGATTGCCACCCCCAGACCATGTCGAACCAGCCGGATCGCCTGCAAGGCCAGCGAGACTTCCAGGCGTTGCCGAAGTCGTATGCTCTCCCGCTCGAGCAGCCGATCCAGGGCCATGCGCAAGGGGTCGTGCCGTTCAAAGCAGACCAACCGCTCGCCGGCGAGATCGCCCGGGGTAACGGTTTCCCTGGCTTCGAGAGGGTGTCCCGCGGGTAAGGCGCAGAGGCTCTCCAGTCGAAAGGCCTCCCGATCCACGCGATCGTCATTCTCGGCCAGGATGGCGAAACCCAGGTCGCAACGCTGAGTAATCACCTCTTCCACCACCTGCTCGGAGCGGTAGGTCGAGAGTTCGATGTTGGCCTCGGGATGGGCCGGCACGAAATCCGCCAGCACATCGGGGATGAAGACCATGCCCAGCAGGGGCATGGCGCTGATGCGCAATCCGCCCACTTCTCTTTCACGAATACGCCGTGCGGTATCGCGAAGATGCTCGTTGCCGGTCCAGACTCGGGCTACCTCCCGGTAAAAGAGCCGTGCTTCCGGGGTCGGGACCAGCCGTCCCCGCTGGCGCTCGAAGAGGTTAAAGCCGATGTCGTGTTCGAGCTGCTTGAGAAGTCGCGTGACGCCGGGCTGTGCGGTCAGCATGCGCTGGGCCGCCCCAGAAACCGTGCCACACTCCATGACATGCTTGAACGCGACGATCTGGCGGTCGCTGAGGTAGGGCTTTGGCATAACAAGATGATATGAATTGACCAATTATTGGTATTGGATCGTATACCCCTGATGCCATTATCGTCGAGGCATATTCTCGATGTGAGTAGCGGGTATGCGACGAGACTTTCTGATCGTCGGTGGTGGCGTGGTGGGCATGGCGGTGGCCTACGGGCTGGCGCGCGCCGGCCTGAGCGTGACCGTGCTCGATGAAAGCGACGATGCCTTGCGCGCCTCCCGAGGCAACGCCGGCCTGGTCTGGGTGCAAGGTAAAGGTCTGGGCATGCCGCGCTATGCGGAACTGAGCCTCGAGGCGGCGAAGGCATGGACCGACTTCGCCAAGGAGCTGACCGAGCGCACCGGCATCGATCTTGAGTACGAACAGCAGGGCGGCGTCGATCTCTGTTTCGACGCCGGGGAAGCGCGCACCCGCCAGAAGGAATACACCACACTGCAGAATGCCTCACCTTTTCTGACCCAGGAATTTCGCTGGGAATATCTCGATCGCAAGGCGCTAATGCCTTATTTGCCTGGATTGGGCGAGACCGTACAAGGTGGCACCTGGTCGCCTCACGATGGCCAGTGCAATCCACTCTATCTATTGCGCGCTCTGTACGCCGCTTGTCATTCTCTGGGCGTCGAGACGCATCCCGCCAGTCCCGTCGAACGACTCGAGGCGACGAGCAGTGGCTTTCGTGCCACGACACCTCAAGGACATTTCGATGCTGAACGGGTGATCCTCGCAGCCGGGCTCGGAGCACGAAAGCTGGCCCCTATGCTGGGACTGTCCGATGCGGTGCATCCGGTGCGCGGTCAAATCCTGGTCACCGAACGGCGACCGCCCGGCGCACGATTGCCCACGCCGCAGATTCGCCAGACCGCCACGGGCGGCTACCTGATCGGCGATACCCACGAGGATTCGGGGCTCGACAAGGGTGTGACCCTGGCCATGATGCAGTCCCTGGCGGAGAAGGCGGTGCGTATCTACCCGGATCTCGATGCGGCGCGGTTGGTGCGCAGCTGGGGCGCGCTGCGGGTGATGACCCCGGACGGAAATCCGCTTTACGAGGCCTCTACCTCCCATCCCGGCGCCTACAACATCAACTGTCACAGCGGCATTACCCTGGCGGCGTTTCATGCTGGCGGGCTGAGCGATGCGATCCGCGATGACCGGCTCGTCCAGACTTATCCGCAATTTTCGGGGGCGCGCTTTCATGTTCAAGCGACTTGACGCTTCAAGCACGTCGGTACGTCATGTGCAAATCTGGCTGGACGGCGAGCCTCATAGCGTCCCCGATACCCTGACGGTGGCCGCTGCTGTCTTGCAGCTGCGCGGCTGGCAAGGCTATCGCCGCCATGTGGACGGCAGCCCCCGGGCACCGCTGTGCATGATGGGTGCCTGTCAGGAGTGCCTGATCACCATCGATGGTCGCGCCAATCGGCAGGGCTGCCTGGAGCCGGTGGTCGAGGGCATGCGCATCGAACGTCAAGGAGGCGGTTCTCATGAAGCCTGACGCTCTCGCGGCAGAGATCGTCATCATCGGCGCCGGACCGGCGGGCATGGCGGCAGCGGTGCGTCTTGCAAGCGCTGGGCGTCGCCCGGTGGTGTTCGATATGAACGCCACCCCGGGCGGACAGATCTACCGTCAGCTCAGCGCCCCTCAGGTAAGCGATACCGTGATGGGCAAGGATTACATGCGCGGCCGTGAGCTGATCGAGGCATTTACCCATGCCGACATCGATTATCGCCCCGGCAGTCGCGTGTGGTGGGCCGACAACAACACTTCCGGCACGACGCTGGGGGTGCTGGAAAAGGGCCAGACGCAGCATTGGCAGGCCAGGCAGCTGATTCTCGCCGGTGGTGCCATGGAGCGCGGCTGGCCGTTTCGCGGCTGGCAGCTGCCCGGTGTCATGAATGCCGGCGCAGCGCAGATCCTGCTCAAGCAAGGGGCCTTGATCCCTTCTTCGCCTCCGGTGCTGGCAGGAAGCGGGCCGCTACTTTATCTGCTGGCCTGGCAGTATCTGCGTGCCGGCACTCCGCCCAGCCTGATTCTGGATGTCGCGCCTGCCAAACGTTATGGCGAAGTGATAAGGCAATCCCGTCGAGCCTGGTTCGGGCGAAGCTATTTGCTTAAGGGGGCACGCATGATCGCTGCGCTCAGACGCGCCGGGGTGCCGATTCATCAAGGCATCACGGCGTTGGAGGCCTATGGCGATGAGGCCGTCGAGAGCATCAGGTATCACCATCGGGGGCAATGGAAAACCCACTCGACCGAGTTGCTGCTGACGCACTTCGGCGTGACTCCGGAGCCTCAATTGGCGCGTAGCTTGGGGCTCGAGCATGTCTGGCATGCGAGCCAGCAATCTTTTGTGCCCCAGCGCGACGACAGTTTGGCGGCCGGCACCAACGTCTGGATCGCCGGCGATGGCGGCGGCATCGGTGGGGCCATCAACGCCGAGCGGGAAGGCCAACTGGCGGCGCTGGCTGTGTTGGGCAAGATCGGAGAGGTCGACCCGGCATGGCAACAGGAAATGCCCGCGTTGCTCAAGGCACGGCGGCGCGATCTCGAAGCGCGAAGCCTACTCGAAAGCCTGTTTCGTTTGCCCGAGGACTGGCTCGATGGCCAGCCGGAAGACACCCTCGTCTGCCGCTGCGAAAGCGTCAGCCGCGGCGAACTCGACCTGGCTATCGCCCAGGGCGGCGCCGGGCCGAATCAGCTCAAGGCATTCACTCGCTGCGGCATGGGGCCTTGTCAGGGGCGCCAGTGCGGCGAGAGCGTCACTCGCCTGCTCGCCCAGCGCCTCGACTGGACGCCGGAGGCCGTGGGCTATTACCACATTCGCCCGCCGGTTCACTCGATCACCCTGGGGGAACTGGCAACGAAAGAATAACCTCGTGCGCATTCGTGTATGGCTATCGCTCGGGGCTTTGAGTGTCACAACAACAAGTGAGGCAATGATGATGAACAAGACAGTAACAGCCAGCGTACTGGCCACGACCATGCTGTTCGGTGCAAGCGCCCAGGCGCAGCAGGATACATTACGAATCGGCGTGGATATTCCCTACGAGCCGTACCAGTACAAGCTGCCCGATGGCACCATTACCGGTTTCGAGGTGGAGCTTATCGAGGCCGCCTGCGAGCAGATGCAGCGCGAATGTCAGTGGGTCGAGCAGGCTTGGGACGGCATCATTCCTGGCCTGCGGGCACGCAAATACGATTTTATCGCCTCGTCGATGAACATCACCGAGGACAGGGCCCGGCAGGTGCTGTTTTCCGAGCCCTATTTCCAGGTGCCATCGGTGTGGGTCGCCCAGGCGGACGGCGACTTCGACCCTGGGGAAGGCGAACTCGAGGGAGCCACCGTCGGCGTGCAGCAAGGCACGATCCAGGACGAGTACGTCACCCAGTTCTATCCTAAGGCTGAAGTTCGCCGCTATGGGGATTCCGGCGCCGTGGTCAATGACATGCAGGCCCAGCGCCTGGACCTGGTGTTCACCGCCTTCCCCCTGGCCCAGGAAACACTCTTCGGCGACGATCAGTTCAAACGCGTCGGTGAACTGGTGACCGGCCCCGAGTCGATCTATGGTCCCGGTATAGGCGCGGCCTTCCGCAAGCGCGATAAGGAACTGGTCGAATCCTTCAACGCCGCGATGGAAAAGGTCAAGGAAGATGGCACCTTCGATAAACTGCAGGAGAAGTATTTCGAGGAGTGAGAGGACTTTTCGAGCATCACGTACTTTCACCGACACTTAGGGTAAAGCCGACGTCGTGACTCGAGTAGAGCGTTTGTTCGCCCTCGAGTCGCGCGATGACCTCCCTAGCCGCCATCTGGCCAATGACTTCTCGCGGCGAGACGATGGTTGTCAAGCGGGGGGTAACGTGCTGGCCGATCGGCAGCCCGTTGAAGCCGGCGATGGCGATATCTTCAGGCACACGGATGCCCTGGCGGTTGGCATGCAAAAGGGCACCGCTGGCGAGGTCGTCATTGGCAAAGTGAATCGCATCGGTGTTCGGGTGGCGGGCCAGTACCTGATCGAGCGCTCGAGCACCGGTTTCGAACTGACCCAGCTGATCCATATCGAGTAGCGGTGCCTCGAGACCGGCTGCCTGCAGTACTTCCCGGTGCCCTCGATAACGCAATTCGGCCCGGTAGTCCCGTTCGATCTGAGCCGCGACGTAAATGATTCGACGGTAACCTCTTTGCACCAGATGGCGGGCCATACAGCGCCCCGCCTCGGTATGATCGAGCCCTACATTGAAGCCGATGGCGTCGCCCAGCTCCATGATCTCGACGATGGGACCTTCCCATTGCTGCAGAATGCGCTGACAGGCGTCGCTATGGCGCAGCCCGGTGATGACCAGCGCCGAGGGCGACCAGCCGAGAAACGTCCTGACTAGCTGACACTCTCGTTCGAGATCGTAATCGGTATTGCCCAGCAGAATCTGATAGCCATGGCGCTCGAATTCGCTCTGCAGGCCGTTGATCACCTCGATGAAGACGACGTTCGATAAGGACGGCACGATCGCGGCAATCACTCGAGAGCTGGCCGATGCCAGGCTGCCCGCCAGCATGTTGCGCACGTATCCCACCTTGTCGATGGCACTTTCGATTCGAGCGCGCGTGGCGGGGCGTACCTGCTCCGGTGCGTTAAGCACACGTGACACCGTGATCGCCGAGACACCGGCTTCCTTGGCGACATCGCTGAGGGTGGGCTGCATGACGCCCTTGCGTGGGCGTCTTGATTGATTGTTAGACATTGGTCTCGCTTTCCATATCTCGCCCTTGCTACCCCTCGGATACTAATTTAAAAGTAATGGTAGCGCTAACATTTGATTATCACCGCCCCGCCAATATGGAGGGTCGCTATAAGGAGTCAGCGAGTGTCCAATCACCAACATGCCTCATCCATCGGGGTTGTCGGCCTCGGGGCCATGGGTCTCGGCACGGCGACCGTCATGCTCGAAGCCGGGCTTGAAGTGATTGGCTGCGATGTTTCAGCCATGGCTCGCGAAGCCTTCACGGCAAACGGCGGACGCAGCGTGGCGAATCTCGCGGAGCTGGCTGACGAATGCGACGTGGTGGTGCTGGTGGTAGTCAATGCCGAACAAGTTGAGTCCGTGCTGTTCGGTGACGAGGGACTGGCCAAGACGCTTGCGCCGAACAGCCTGATCATTCAATGCGCCACCATCCCGCCTAGCTACGCCAAGGCACTGGGCGAGCGCCTTTCGGCTATGAACTTGCTCCTGCTTGATGCGCCGATCAGTGGCGGTGCCGCCAAGGCCCGTTCGGGGGAGTTGTCGGTCATGTCGTCGGGGTGCGAGGCGGCCTATGCCAAGGGGCAGACGGCATTGGATGCCATGGCGGCCACGGTCTACCGGCTGGGGGACGAGCCCGGCGCCGGTTCCAGCGTCAAGCTGGTCAATCAGCATCTGGCTGGCGTGCATATCGCCGCCGCGGCCGAGGCCATGGCGCTGGGCATTCGCATGGGAATCGATCCCGAGACGCTCTACGACGTAATCACCCACTCGGCGGGCAATTCCTGGATGTTCGAGAATCGGGTGCCGCATATCCTCAAGGGGGATTACACGCCGCTGTCGGCAGTGGATATCTTCGTCAAGGACCTGAATATCGTCCACCAGACCGGACGCGAACTGACCCTGTCGATGCCGGTGGCGGCCAGTGCGCTGCAGCAGTTCACCGCGGCCAGCGGCGCAGGTTTGGGTCGAGAAGATGATTCGGCGGTGATCAAGGTGTATCAGCGCCTGTCCGGCTTCGACTTGCCGGCGGCCAACGACGACGATGGGCGAGGGTGAGATATGAGTATCGTACTCGGCGCCATCGCCGACGATTTTACCGGTGCCACCGACCTGGCCAACAATCTGGTGCGTGCCGGCATGCGTACCCTGCAGGTCATCGGTGTGCCCCAGGCGGCGCTGGCGCTCGATGACGTGGACGCCGTAGTGGTAGCGCTCAAGTCGCGTTCCTGTCCGGTCCGCGAGGCGGTCAGCGATTCCCTGGCGGCCCTGGACTGGTTGCGCGGGCAGGGCGCGCGGCAGATATTCTTCAAATACTGCTCGACCTTCGATTCCACCGACCAGGGCAATATCGGCCCAGTAGCGGAGGCCTTGGTGGAGCGTTTGGGTAGTGAGCAGACCGTGATGGTGCCGGCCTTTCCGGCCAACGGACGCACCGTCTACCAGGGCCATCTGTTCGTCGGCGACCGGCTGCTCAATGACAGCGGCATGCAGCACCATCCTCTGAACCCGATGACGGACGCCGACCTGGTGCGGGTGCTGTCACGCCAGACGTCGTATACGGTCGGTTTGCTGGCGCGGCCAACCCTGGACGAGGGGAGTGGGACTGCGCGGGAACATCTCGAGACGCTGCGCGAACAAGGCGTGCGGCATGTGATCTGCGACACTCTCGATGAATCCGATCTCGAGGTGCTAGCCGCCGCCGTAGTCCAATTCCCTTTAGTCACCGGCGGCTCGGGGCTGGGTCAGGCGTTGCCCGCCGAGTACCGCCGTCTTGGCTGGCTGGCGCCCGTGGAGAATGCCGGACGCCTGGTACCCGCCAGTGGCGTCGCCCTGGTGCTTTCCGGCAGTTGTTCTCGGGCCACCTTGGCTCAGGTCGAGCATTTTTTATCGCGGCACGAGGGATTCGCCCTGGACCCGCTAGCGCTCGCCGAGAGTGATGCCCAGATCGGGCAGGCGCTGGATTTCGCCCGGGAGCAATTGTTCGGTGGAGATACTTCGGCGCCGGTGCTGATCTACGCCTCAGCGAAGCCTGAGAGCGTCAAGGCCGCTCAGCAACGACTCGGTGCAGCGAGGGCCGGAGAACTGGTCGAGCGTGCCTTGGCCGAATTGGCCAGGGCATTGGTCAACGAAGGCGTGGGCCGCTTGGTGGTCGCCGGCGGCGAGACCTCCGGGGCGGTGGTGTCCGCCCTCGGTATCAGCGAGTTGCGCATCGGCGAACAGATCGATCCCGGTGTGCCTTGGACCCAGACGTCTATCGAGGGGCGAGAGGCGCCGCTGTCGCTGGCGCTCAAGTCAGGCAACTTCGGCGATGTCGACTTCTTCTCGCGTGCCTTCGATGCCCTTCCACAAGAGAGGCTGCCATGAGTATGCGCGACGACAACCGTCTGAGAGAGCAGATCAGCATTTACGGCAAGTCCCTGTTCGATCGTAGTCTGACCATGGGCTCCAGCGGCAATATCAGCGTACGGCTCGACGATGGCGGCTGGCTGATGACACCCACCAATGCCTGCTTGGGACGACTCGACCCAGCGCGTATCTCACGTCTGGATAGCGAGGGGCGGTTACTCGACGGTGACAAACCGACCAAGGAAAGCTTCCTGCACATGGCGATGTATGGTGAGCGGCCGCAGTCAGAAGCCATCGTCCACCTGCATTCGACGCACTCGGTAGCGGTCTCCTGTCTGCCTGAAATCGACCCTTGCGACTGTATCCCGCCTCTTACCGCCTACTACGTGATGCGTGTCGGCAGACTGCCGCTGGTGCCTTATCACGTTCCCGGCGATTCGAGCCTGGGTGATGCGGTCAAGGGGCTGGCGGGCAAACACAGCGCGGTGCTACTAGCCAACCACGGTCCGGTGGTGGCCGGCAAGTCGTTGGAAGCGGCGGTCTATGCCACCGAGGAGCTCGAAGAGACCGCCAAGCTGTTTCTGTTGCTGCGCGGCCAGAACCCGCGTTGCCTGAGCGATGAACAGGTCGCCGAACTCGAAGCGCGCTTTCCACGCGATTAACGCAAGGACAACAAGGAGCTTGCCATGCATGTCCTCATCACCGGTGCCGCCGGTTTCCTCGGCCAACGCCTGACCCGCTCCCTCATCGAGCGCGGCGAGCTGGACGGTCAGCCGCTGTCGCGCTTGACCCTGATCGATCAGGTGCAAGCCGAGGCACCCACGAATACGCCGCTCGAGAGCGTTTCCCACGCCGTCGATATCACTTCACCGGGGGCCCTGGATGACGTCCTGGGCGAGCGCCCGGACGTGATCTTCCATCTGGCCGCAGTGGTCAGTTCGGCCGCCGAGGCGGATCTCGATCTGGGCATGACGGTCAACTTCGATGCCACTCGCGCCCTGCTGGAAGGGTGCCGCTCCCACGAGCTTACGGCCACGCGTCTAATCATGGCCAGTTCGATAGCCGTTTATGGTGGCGAATTGCCCGGCGTACTCGATGACATGACCGCGTTGATGCCGCAAAGCTCCTACGGCAGCCAGAAGGCCATGAGCGAACTGCTGATCAACGATTACAGTCGACGTGGGCTAATCGACGGACGCGTGTTGCGTCTGCCGACCATCGTCATCCGCCCTGGCCGTCCCAACGCCGCGGCCTCGAGTTTTGCCTCGAGCATCCTGCGCGAACCGCTCAATGGCGAGGAGGCGGTGTGTCCGGTGCCGACCGATCTCGACCTGTTCGTGATGTCGCCGAGCCGAGTGACCGACGCCTTGCTACATGGAGCGGAAGTGCCGGGCGACGCCTTCGGATCCTCACGCAGCCTGATGTTGCCTGGTATCACGGTGAGCGTGGCCGAAATGCTCGACGCCCTGGGCGTGTTCGGCGGTGATGAGGCCCTGGCGCGGGTGCGGCATGAACCGGATCCGCGAATCGAAGCCATCGTGGGCAGCTGGCCGGGCAGGTTCGAAAACCTGCGTGCCCGGCAGCTGGGCTTCACGGGTGACAAAGATTTCAACGAAATCGTCGAGGCGTTTCTCGATGAGCGTACCTGATCCTTCGACTCAGCGTTAAAGGATACCCAAGTGTGTTACTGCAAAACGAGGTTATAACAATGAAAGACAAATTCGTACGCCGTACTCTCGCCTTGGCTATCGCGGGCGCTACCGCCATGGCCATGACCACGCTGAACGCCCAGGCGGCACAGAACGTGACCCTAGGGCACACGCTGTCGGACAGTTCCCACTATTCAGTGGGTGCCGATGCCTTCAAGGAAACCCTCCAAAAACTCAGCGACGGTGAATTCAAGGTGACCGAGCATCCCTCCGGCGCCTTGGGCGGCGAGCGCGCCATGATCGAAGGGTTGCAGATCGGTACCGTCGATGTGGTGATCACCTCGAGCGGACCACTGGGCAACTTCGTACCAGAAAGCTATGTGCTCGATCTGCCTTTCCTGTTCGAGGATTACGAGCAGGCACGTTGCGTCCTGGATGGCGAAATCGGTCAGGAACTGCTCGCCAAGATGGGTGACCACAATCTGGTGGGGCTGGCCTGGTCGGAAAACGGTTTCCGCCACATGACCAATAGTCAGCGGGCCGTCAAGACGCCCGGAGATGCCGAGGGCCTCAAGGTGCGCACCATGGAGAACAAGGTGCATATGGAGGCCTTCGAGCAGATGGGCGTGCACCCCACGCCCATGGCCTTCCCTGAAGTGTTCACCGCCCTGCAGCAAGGCACCGTGGATGGCCAGGAAAACCCCATCACGGTAATCGTGGCGACCAAGTTCTGGGAGGTTCAGGATCATCTATCGCTGACCGGGCATGTCTATTCGCCGGCGATCGTGTTGGGGTCGCCGATTCTGCTGGATGGCTTGAGCGAAGAGCAGCGCGGCTGGTTCGAACAGGCTGCTGAAGCTTCGGCCGAGGCCACTCGCGAAGAAGTCTCTCGACTCGAGAAAGAAGGCGTGGACATGCTGCGCGAAAAGGGCATGACGGTGGAAACCGACATCGACAAGGCGCCGTTCCAGGAGGCCGTCAAACCCGCCTACAAGATCTATACCGATCAGTATGGGGACGAGATGCTGAAGCGTATTCGCGCCAGCGATTGCTGAGAACCTTCCATAATCTGCTGCGCTCGGCGAGGACGGTGTTGAAAGTGACCTCAGAATGCTCATTTACGCCTTGTAAACTGCGCTTCCTCGGTCACTTTCGCCTAGTCTCGCCATCGCTCGCGACGATTCTGGACAGGCTCTTGTTCCTGAATAGCCAATCACGCTCGGCGCCGAGCGATTTCTAAACGAAGGTGGCGGCGATGGTGAATCTGTTTCTGCGTTTCGAGCATCACACGACCCGACTGGCGATGTTGGGCGCGATCGTGATGCTGATCATCTCGGTCACATTGGGCTTCTATCAGGTCATTACGCGTTTCGTGCTCGATTCTCCCTCGACCTGGTCCGAGGTGATCTCGCGTTCGGCCATGATCTGGTGCGTGTTCCTGGGAGCCGCGGCGGGATTCCGTGGCGGTTTCATGATGTCCGTCGAAGTCATCTACAAATTATTGCCAGCGCGACGCTTGATCTGGCTCGAAGTGGCGATCGCGCTGTGCTGTGTCATCGTGCTGCTGGTACTGATCTATTTTGGCTCGGCCATGATGTTGCGGGTGCGTACCCAGATGCTATCCGGCCTGGAGGTGTCGATTTCCTGGGCCTATGCGGCCATGCCGGTAGGGGCCGGATTTGCTCTGATCGCGATACTTGCGCGTCTGCTGGCTCAGGCCACGGGTCGCGAAACGATAGGACCGGTACACGATGAAGGTGTCGCCGATGAGTCGTTATCCAGCACGAACGCGGAGGAGGGTGTGATGTCCTCGCCTATTACCCATAAAGAGGGGACGCGTCGATGAATGCCGCCATCGCCTTGTCGCTGGTCATACTGTTCGCCCTGGGCGTGCCGATCGCGATTTCCATCGTATTGGCTTCGATCATCGGCATCGAATTCTTCTCGCGTTTGCCGCTATTGCTTGTACCGCAACAGATGTTCGTGGGTATCGACAATTTTCCGTTGATGGCGATTCCGTTCTTCATTCTGGCAGGCAACCTGATGGCCGCCGGGGGGATCTCCCAGCGTCTGGTGGACCTGGCCAAGTCCATTGTCGGTGGCTTGCAGGGCGGACTGGCGATGACCTGCGTGCTGACTTGCATGCTGTTTGCGGCGGTCTCCGGTTCCAGTGTGGCGACCACCTTCGCCATCGGCTCGATCCTGATTCCGGCGATGGTCAAGCACGACTACCCTCGCCCGTTGGCGGCCTCGATCCAGGCCTCATCCGCCGAGTTGGGGGTGCTGATACCACCGTCGATTCCGTTGATCCTGTATGGCGTCAGCACTGATACCTCCATCGGCAAGCTGTTCATCGCCGGCATCGGGCCGGGGTTGTTGATTGGTGGCGCATTACTGCTGTTCCTCTATCTGTTTTGCAAGGTGCGCGGCTATGGCCTGCGCGATCGGGAGGATCGCCAGGAGTTTACCACTGCCTTCAAGCGCGCCTGGGCAGCCATGTTGATGCCGGTGGTAGTTATCGGCGGTATCTATGGCGGGGTATTCACGCCCACCGAAGCCTCGGCGGTGGCGGTGTTCTATGCGCTGATCGTCGGCGGCCTGATCTATCGTGAGCTGAGTTTCAAGGAACTGGTGCCGATCCTGCGCCATAGCGTGATCTCCACGGCGGCGGTCATGCTGATCATCGCCGCGGCGGCCCTGTTCAGCTTCCTGATCAGCCGTTCCGGCCTGCCCGGCGAGGTTGCTGTCTGGGTGAACAAGGCCTTCGAGAGCCCGATTGCCTTCCTGCTGGCGGTCAACGTCATGCTGCTGATCATCGGCATGTTCGTCGAGACCTCGGCGGCGATCCTGGTGCTGGCGCCGATCTTCACCCCCATCGCGATGCAGTACGGCATCGACCCGGTGCACTTCGGGCTGATCGTCGTGGTCAATCTGGCTCTGGGGATGTTCACTCCGCCGTTGGGGGTCAACCTGTTTGCCGCTTGCGCCGTGGCCAAGCTTTCCATCGACCAGCTGATTCCGTGGCTATTGCGTTTCGTGCTGGTGGTGCTGGCCTGTCTAATGGCGATCACCTATATGCCCTGGATTTCGCTGGGGCTGGTCGATCTCTTGTATTGATATCGAGACGGTATTGATCTGTATTGAACGGGCACTGACAACCCGGGGAGGACAACAATGAGCCGTCTACCTGAAATGCCGCCCTGTGCGTCGCTGATTGCCGGTGAATGGGTGCGGACACCCCACGCGCTGAGCGTGGAAGCGCCTGCCACGGGCAGGGTGCTGACCGAGATCGCCCGTTGCCAGACCACGCAAACCGAGGACGCGGTCATGGCGGCGCGTCAGGCATTCGATGGCCAGTTGGGGCGCTGGCATGAGTGGTCGGCCCGCCTCCGCGGTGAGTGGCTGTTCTCCTTTGCCGCGGCAATCGATGAAGATGCCGAGACCCTTGCAGCCCTTGAGTGCGCCGATACTGGCAAACCGATCAGCCAGGCCAAGGGCGATATCGCCGCCTGCGCGCGCTACTTCCGCTTCTATGCCGGGGCCGCGGATAAGCTGCACGGCGAAACGATCCCCTTCGAGATCGATTACGCGGTAATGACCCTGCGCGAGCCGTTCGGTGTCTGCGCCCAGATCATTCCCTGGAACTATCCCGCGCAGATCTTCGGACGTTGTGTGGCAGCGGCCTTGGCAGCGGGCAACACGGTGGTGCTCAAACCCGCCGAAGAGGCTTGCCTGAGTGTGCTGCGTCTGGCCCAACTGGCCCAGGAAAGCGGGTTGCCGCCTGGGGTGTTGAACGTGATTCCGGGGCTGGGCAGTGAGGCGGGTGCGACGCTGGCCGCCCATTCGAGAATCGATCACCTGTCGTTCACTGGCTCACCGGCGACCGGTACGCTCGTCGCCCAATCCGCTGCGGCTCATCATGTCCCGGTGACCCTGGAATTGGGCGGCAAGTCGCCACAGATCCTGTTTGCCGACGCCGATATGGACGCTGCTCTGGCGGCGGTGGTGCGCGGCATCATCCAGAACGCCGGTCAGACCTGTTCTGCGGGCAGTCGGCTGTTGGTTGAAAGCACCTGTTTCGATGCAGTGCTGTCGCATCTCGCGCAACGCTTCGGCAAGCTGCGTTGCGATGCCGGCGAGAACGATCCGGACTGCGGACCACTGATCAATGCCCGTCAGCGGACGGGACTCGAGGAACGCCTTGCCGCCGCCCGAGCCGACGGCGTCCGCGTGCTGGCCGAGGGTCGTCTTGCCGAGGATGCGCCGCCCGGGGGGCACTTCGTGATGCCGCAGGTGCTGGTCGACATTCCCGAGGGACACGCGGTACTCAGCGAGGAGCTGTTTGGTCCGGTACTGGCGGTCCAGCGCTTCGAGAGTGAAGAAGAGGCCGTGCGCCTGGCTAACGCCACTGACTTTGGCCTGTGTGCCGGCATCTGGACCCAGGATGGAGGACGCCAGTTACGTCTGGCCAAACGCATTCGCAGTGGTCAGGTATTCGTCAACAACTACGGCGCGGCCGGCGGCATCGAACTGCCGTTCGGCGGCATTGGCCGTTCCGGTCATGGCCGCGAGAAAGGTTTCGAAGGCTTGAAGAGTTATACACGGATCAAGACCGTTGCCATCCGCCATGGCTAAGCATTCATTACGGGGAGTTCTAGCAATGAACGGTTCTTGCAACGTCGGCCTGGTGGGCGTGGGCCTGATGGGCCACGGTATCGGTCGCAACCTGTTACGCCATGGCCATACGCTGACCTTCCTCGACCATCCCGGCAACCAGCCCGTGGATGATCTGCTCGATGCCGGCGCGATATCGAAGCCCAGTGCCCGCGAGGTTGCCGAGGCTTCGGAGGTGGTAATCCTGTGCGTGACCGGCACCCCTCAGGTCGAATCGGTGCTCTTCGAGCCGAATGGTGTGCTGGAAGGGCTCAAGCCGGGCAGTATCGTGATCGACTGTTCCACGGCGATTCCCAGCTCCACGGTCACCATCGCCGAACGGGTCGCCGAGCGCGAGGGACGTTTTCTCGATGCTGCCATGACCCGCACCCCCAAGGAGGCCGAGGAGGGGCGTCTCAATCTTCTCGTCGGTGCGCCGGATGCCCTGTTTGCTGAGGTCCGGCCTTTGCTGGAGAGCTTTGCCGAGCACATCGTCCACGGCGGTCCGGTGGGGGCGGGTCACAAGCTGAAGTTGTTACACAACTTTGTCTCCTTGGGATTCACCGCCGTGCTGGCCGAGGCGACTGCTGCCGCGCGGCGTGCGGGCATCGCCGATGATGTCTTTCTCGAGGTGTTGGGTAATGGCGGCGGTGGTGGAGTGATTCTCGAACGCTTGCGGCCGTTCATTGCCAACGAGGATCCCTCGGGCTTCCGCTTCAGCCTTGCCAATACCCTGAAGGATGTCGGTTACTACAATGCCATGGCGGAGCAGTTGGGGGCTTCCCGAGACGTGGCGGGGGCCATCGAGAGGCTCTACCGGGAAGCCAATGACGCCGGTCACGGCGACCGTCTGGTACCCGAGTTGATCGCCATTCTGGAAAAACGCTGACCTCTTTCCTCTCTCTTACGCCTTGCGTGCTCACTTCACCAGCGACAGCACCTCGCGAAACTTGGGGTGCTTGCAGTGGCGTAACCATTCGAACACCACCATTTCGCTTGTTACCGGCCACGCCCCGGCATCCCGCGCGCGTTCGATGGCGGCGGCCTTGTTCAGTGGGTCACGGGAGCCGATGGCATCATTGACCAGCCGCACCCGGTAGTTCTGACGCAGCAGGCCGAATACGGTTTGCAGCACGCAGACGTGGGCCTCACAGCCGACCACGATCACTTCGTCACGCTGCGGATCGAGGTGATCGAGCAGGGGCGTCTCGGTACAAGCATCGAAGTGAATCTTGGTAACCATCTCGTCGCACAATTCGCGCAGCGGCGAAACGCTCGGGCCCAAGCTGAGCGGATTCTGTTCGGTTCCGATGATTGGAATCTCGAGCAGTCGGGCCGCATCGATGAGTACCCGGGCGTGGGCGACGACGCTTTCGGCTTCGTGGATCACCGGCATGAGGCGTTCCTGCAGATCGACGAGCAGCAGCGTTGAGCGTTTGGCATTACAAGGTTCATTCATGATAATACTTCCTCAAAAGGCGTGATTGCGGTCTAAGGCTCCTATAATCAGAATGTCACGTAATTCCATGCCTGCACCAAGCAGTGCGACTACGTCCCTTATATAGCAAATTTATCAGGCATGTTGTGGCAGCCCCCTCCAGTTTCATGATACGACAGACAAGAGCTCGTTGGTCTTGATTCCCAATCCATGGACAGATTGTATGTTTCTTGATGATTTCTATACGGTCAGGGATGGACGTTTTTGCATTTCCGCCGAACAGGCCAGTCATTTTGCCAAGCAGATGGCAGGTGATTACAACCCGATCCATGATCCAGATGCGCGGCGTTTCTGTGTTCCAGGTGATCTATTGTTTGCTCTAATACTGGCGCGCCATGGGCTATCTGCGCAAATGACCTTTCATTTTCGCGGCATGGTGGGCGCTGATATGCCTCTAGAAATTCGTGAGCTGGCCGATAACACGTTGAGTATGAACGATGTGTCCGGCAAGGAGGTGTTGTTCGTCGAGCGCAGTGGTGAGGCAAGCGTCGACCCAGCGGTAATCGAAGCCTTTACGTGTCGCTATATCGCCTTTTCTGGGCACAACTTTCCACACTATCTTAAGCCGCTGATGGAACAGCAGGGCGTCATGTTCAACCCTCAGCGTCCACTGGTGATCTATGACAGCATGGGCTTCACGTTGAACTCATTGGATATCGCTTCGCTCGAGGTCGAATTTGCCGGCTCCACTTTTGAAGTCAACGGCAAGCGAGGCGATGCCCATCTGGAATTCAAGATGGTCAGCCAAGACGAGACAGTCGGCCAGGGTTCGAAGAAGCTGGTGGTCAGTGGTCTTCGCGCCTACGATGCAACGGTCATGGATGAGTTCGTCGATGATTTCGAGCGGCGCAAGGTGCTCTGCGAGCAAATGGATTGAGCAAGCAAGTTAATTGAGTGAACAAACAGACTGATGTCGAGAGGAAGGTATGGCAATTGCAATCGCGTTACACCTGCTGGCTGCGATGGTTTGGGTAGGTGGCATGTTCTTCGCCTATGTGGCGCTGCGCCCAGTGGCAGGTAGCCTGCTCGAACGCCCCATGCGCTTGACGCTGTGGAGCCAGGTATTTCGCCGTTTCTTTCCTTGGGTATGGGTGTCGATTGCGGTGCTGCTGGCGACTGGCTTCTGGCTGATCTTCGTCGGTTTTGGCGGCATGGCTAATGTCGGGGGGCATGTGCATTCAATGCTGGCCCTGGGCATCGTGATGATGCTGATCTTCGCTCATCTCTATTTTGCCCCTTTCAAGCGTTTGAAAAAGGCGGTGAGCGAGCAGACCTGGTCCGAGGGCGGCACCCAGCTCAACAAGATTCGCATGATGATCGCCATCAATCTGGCGCTGGGCTTGCTGGTCACGGTGATCGGCTCCGCAGGACGCTATCTGTAAACGTTACCTGTAAAAAAGAGCTATCAATAAATAGGTTCCAGGAAAACGACAGGAGATCAAGGAATGATCCATATCAAATTGTACCGGTATCCGCTGCTCGCAATGTCCACGGCATTGGTATTGGCCGGCTGTACAGGTTTGGGTGATCGAGCGTCGCGGGTCTCGCCGCCGGGAGGGCAGGAGTCCACCAAGACGAACGTACTCGAAACCGGGGCAGCGGCGTTACAAACCACCGCCCCGCTCGGGCCAATGAACGTCTATCTGGTCGGTTTTCATCCCATGAAGAATGAACCTTCCCATCAGATGGAAGCGCATCATTTTTGCACTCAGAAGAACGAGGATTTCGCTCAGTGCGCGCTGTTCGATGGCAATACCGCCCAGGCCAATCTCAACGGCATCGAATACATCATCTCCGAGCGCCTGTTCGAGCAGCTTCCCGAAGAGGAGAAGCAGTACTGGCATCCGCACAATGGTGAAATCCTCTCGGGTCAGCTCGTCGCACCCGGCTTGCCCGAAAAGGCGGATCACGCGCTGATGCAGAGCAAGATGAACAGCTACGGCAAGACCTGGCATACCTGGGATACCAATCCTGACCAGAGCGAGCAGGTTCAACTTCCTTTGGGTGAGCCGCGCTTGGCCTGGTCCTTCAATCGTTTCGGTCAGGCACGAGAAGAACTCATCGAGCAGCGCGACCAGAGCATGGGTATCGATACCCAGGAGCGCCGTCGAGGACGGCAGGATCTGATTCCGCTGGCTAACCCTCAACGAGGCGTGAACGCTCTGAGAGGGCGATTTCCTGGAGCAACGGACCCCATTCCTGGCGTGGTCGACAAGCAAAGCGCTGCATCCTCACCTTAGACTCTTTCTACTTCCATAGCCTAAGATACCCCCGAAATGAAATGAAAAAGGGCCCGTTATCCAGAACGGGCCCTTTTCATTTTGCTCATACATTTTCATGCATAAGGGTATTCCCCTTAGAACGAGCTCCAATCATCGTCATTGTGCTCAGCTAACCTGCGCGATTCGATGATCTTTTTCGGTGGGGCTGTTGAAAGGGTTGGACTCTCGCCTGGTAGCAGCGAGTGCAATGGGGCAGGCGTTGTTTTCTGTTCGAAGCCAAGTTTGAAGGACGCCAGTAATTCGCTGAGTTGCCTGGACTCATCGCTCATCATCTCTGCCGCTGTATTGGACTGCTGTACCATGGAAGCATTCTGCTGCGTGATGGTATCCAATTCCGTAACAGCAAGATTGATCTGGCTGATGCCTTCGCTCTGCTCCTTGGTGCCAGCACTGATTTCGCTGATCATGTCCGAGACACGCTCGATGCCCTTGAGTATGTCCTGCATGGTCTGTGCAGCGCCCTTGACCATTTTGGCGCCTGATTCAGTATGTCTTAGCGATGCATCAATGAGTTCGCGAATTTCCTTGGAGGCGTCGCTAGAGCGAGTTGCCAAGGTACGTACTTCCTGAGCAACCACGGCGAAACCTCGACCGTGCTCGCCGGCACGGGCGGCTTCTACGGAGGCATTTAGAGCCAGTATATTGGTTTGAAAGGCTATCCCGTCGATAAGAGTAGTGATTTCGCTGATCTTGGTGGCCGAGGTGTTGATATCTTCCATCGTGTTTTGGGCCTCGCCCATGGCCGTATTGCCTTGCTTGGCGATATCCGCCGTGGCATGAACCAGCTGGCTGGCTTCTTGCGCGGAATGCGCGGTGTTCTTGATTGTGGCTGTGATTTGCTCCATGGACGCAGAGGTCTCTTGCAGATTTGCAGCAGACTGTTCGGTACGCGATGCTAGATCCTGACTGCTTTGAGCGATGTTAGCAGCGGCATCGTTCACGCTATTGCCACTGGCCCTGGCGCGCCCGACGGTATGAGTGAGTCCTTCACCGATACCGTTCATGGAAGTGATCAGTTTGCCGATCTCATCCTGGCGGCTTGACTCGTATCGCTGTGACAGATCGCCCTTGGCCAAACCTTGCCCCATAGTTACCACTTGGGCTAGAGGCGCACTGATGAGCCTGCGTTGAAAGAAGTACATCAATCCAGCAAAACACAGAGCTAATAACAGCGCCGCCAATAGTGACCAGTTGCGCAGAGCTACTACTTCCCCTTGAACTTCGGCAGGGAACACGGTGCTGGCAATGATCCAGTTCCAATCAGGATAGCTAATGAAGTAAGTGTTGCGCTCTCGGGTATCGCTTCCGGCCAAAGCGTAATCGATGCGACCCGAGGTGGAGGAAAACATCGTTGCATAAGCTGGTTCGCCCGTCGGCGTAGTCAATTCCGCAAGTGACTTCTCTTCATGAGGGCCGCCGGCAATGACATGACCCCGCTTGGCGCCGCTGGCGTTGACGAGCATTGTGTAGCCACTCTCGTCATGCGTCATGCCACGTACCCGACTCTTGAGCATTGCCAGTTCTTGGGTGATATCGATTCCGATGAACGATGCGCCGATGACCTCGCCGCGGCTATCGCGAATGGGTTGATACTTGGTGATATAGGTCGTGCCGAAAAGCTCGGCGATGCCGGTATAGGACTCTGCGCTCATCAATCGCGCGTAGCTGTGGCTGTCACGATTCAACAAAGTGCCTACCGCACGTTCGCCATTTGCCTTTTTGAGTGACGTGGTCACCCGTACGAAGTCGTCCCCATCTCGTGCAAACATGGTGACGGGCGCGCCTGTCTTGGCGGTGAAGGCGTCGGGGAGGTCGAAAACACCGTTGAGTAACTCTTCGCCATTACTCAACGTCGGTGTATCACGCCCGACTACGTCAACTCTTTGCTGTGGATCGAGAGTAAAGTCAGGTGCTAGATCCGCCAGGAAGATATTTAGAAAATTACTGACTTCCTCCTGTAGAGTCTCATCAAACAGTGACACCATGTCCGCTACCTGTGTCTGCTGTCGGGTAATACTCTGAGAAACCTCTTGCTGAAGTTGTTGGATAGCGGCTTGAGACAGAAACATACTCAATCCAACGAACCCCACGAGTTGTAGCACAACTATGAGCAGCGATAGCTTGGTGCCAACATTAAGCCTACGAAGCGACGATTTGAACGAATGCACTGGGCTCTCCTTTGAAGCATTTTAGTAATGGCTGAAATATCGGCTTGTTTATCTTTTTATGTAGAGAAATATCTAATTATTGTCGATATTCGTTCACTCAGCGGGTTCTGGATGAGCTGTACGCATAGTGCTTTTAAAGGAGGCTGGCATGGAGTTTGTGGTAATTTTCGAGAAGCGATGCTTGGTACTTCCGAACCTTGAGCACCTGTGAATACCCATGGAGATCCTTTTTCTTGGCACGTCCGCTGGTGTGCCGACCAAGGCGCGCAATGTCACCGCCGCTGCGATCAAGAAGGCCAAGGCCAAGTCCTGGGTGCTGATCGACTGCGGTGAGGGCACTCAGCAGCAGGTGCTGCGCACGCCGCTATCCCTGAATAGCCTGAACACCATTCTGATTACTCATGTGCATGGCGACCATTGCTATGGCCTGCCGGGATTGCTCTCCAGCGCCTCCATGATGGGCCGAAAAGAGTCGCTTACAATCATTGGCCCGCCACCGATCAAGGCCTTTCTCGAGGCCGTGCAGGCGACGACCGGGCTGCACCTGACCTTTCCCATCGAGTTCGTCGATGTCGAATCGCTCTGCGTTCCCTTCGCGACTCTCGATTTCAAGATTGAGGCCGCGGCGCTATCTCATGGCGTCGCTTCCTACGCTTATGCTTTCATCGAGACGGGTATTGAGCGCAAGCTCGATATCCGGCGGCTTGAAGCGCTGGGCGTGGCGCGAGGTCCAGACTGGGGTCGTCTTCACCGGGGCGAGGATGTCGTTCTGCAAGACGGCGCTCGGGTGACACGTGACGACGTACTATTGCCGGGGCGGCGGCCGAGGAAAGTCGTGATCGCCGGCGACAATGATACGCCAGCGCTACTCGAGCATTTGTGTGAAGGCGCCGATGTGCTGGTGCACGAAGCCACTTATACTCGGGATGTCGTCGAGCGTTTGGGCACCAACAACCGGCATAGCACCGCAGGTGATGTAGCGATCTTCGCTCAACGTACCGATGTGGCAAATCTGGTGCTGACTCATTTCAGCCCGCGCTATCAATACGATCGCCGTGCCTCACCGTCGATCGCGGAGATCGAAAACGAGGCTTGTCACTATTATCAGGGGCGGTTGTTCCTCGCGGATGACTTTTCCCGTTACCAACTCTCCCGGGAAGGCGAGTTGAGCAAAAAGGAGTAAGCGTTCATGGGTTCTCAGGTATGGACCATGTCATTGGAGTCCTTTCGAAATACCACGATCAAGCACGCGACGCCAGGGTGCGGCGCCGTCGCAGCGGTAACCGCCACTCACGGTCTGGCATTGATACTCAAGGGGTTGAGAATCAGCGAATCAAAGCATCCCGATGACAAGCGAGCGGCGCTGATCGATGAAGGTGAGACATTGCTGGAAAGGCTCAGCGGTCATGCGGATGAAGATATCCAGGCATTCGAGGCTTATCAGGATGCGCTGAAACAACGCCATAATGATAAGGACGAGCAAGCTGGACTAGACGAAGCGACGCAGAGGATCAATCGAGTGCCCCTGGCCATGGCAGAAACCTGCTGTGAGGCGTTGAAGGTGACCGTTTCCTCGCTGACATACACGAATTCCAATCTGAAAAGCGATGCGATTGCCGGCGGCGTACTGCTCCACGCGGGTTTGAGTGCGGTCTTGCTGACCGTCGATGCCAATCTGGCGAGTATCGAGGATGAAACGTATCGGGCCCAGATGCGTCGTTCCCGACATGCGTTACAAGAAGAGGCGGATGGGAAAATTCATCGGCTTAATCAAGAGCGCGATAACCTGTAGATAGGCGCACTATAGTGAAATGCCTGTATAGTGAAACGTATGCCCACTCTCAGTTAAGGATGACCAATGGCAGGAGCCAGCCTACTTACTCTGCTAGATGATATTGCGGCAATCCTCGATGACGTATCGGTGATGACCAAGGTCGCTGCCAAGAAGACCGCCGGTGTGCTGGGTGACGATCTGGCGTTGAATGCGCAGCAGGTTACCGGCGTCAAGGCTGCCCGAGAGTTGCCGGTGGTTTGGGCGGTGGCCAAGGGCTCGTTTCGCAACAAGTTCATTCTCGTGCCCGCGGCGCTGTTGATCAGTGCCTTCATTCCCTGGATGGTCACCGTGCTGCTGATGCTGGGGGGGGCCTTCCTGTGTTTTGAGGGCACGGAAAAACTGGCCCACAAGTTTCTGCATCCGGAGGATAAGGACGCAGAGAACGCCAGGAAGGCGTTGACCGATCCCAATGTCGATCCGCGTCAATTCGAGCAGAAGAAGATCAAGGGCGCCATTCGTACCGACTTCATCCTCTCCGCGGAAATCATCGCCATCACCCTGGGTACCGTAGCCGGCGCCGATCTGATGCTGCAGATTCTCGTGGTGTCCGGTATCGCATTGTTCATGACCGCAGGGGTTTATGGGTTGGTGGCCGGTATCGTTAAGCTCGATGACCTGGGAATCTATCTCAGCGAAAAGAGCAGTTCCTTCGCGCAAAGCGTCGGCAATGGCATCGTCACCGCTGCACCGTACCTGATGAAGACGCTATCCTTCGTCGGTACCGCTGCCATGTTCATGGTCGGTGGCGGCATCCTGACCCACGGTCTGCCCCTCGTCGAGCACGCCATAGAAGACCTTGTCGAAGTTGCCGGCGAGATTCCCGCCGCGGGCGCCGTTCTGCAACCATTGGGATCAACGTTGTTCAACATGGTGTTTGGCCTGATCGTCGGGGCGGTGATACTGGGAATTATCGAAGGGTTCAAGAGACTAAAGGGCAAGTCCACGTCAGACACTGCCTAGCCTGTGAGAAGGGCTGCCATGCAGGGGCTATAAGTGGCTTCTGATATTGGCAGCCAGTGCTGCGAGTTCAGCATCATCGGCGCGTTGGTAGCTATGCGAGGAAATATAGCCTTCGTAGCGGTCGAAATACTTATCCAGGCTTGATGCAATTGGCTGGAATTGTGAGTTGTCACCAGTGCCATGCATGGGAAAGAGCTTGGCATGTAAGTGATCCACGCCATAACCTTCGAAGAACATACCGGTCCGCGCCACACCCTGGAGAGAACGGTCGAGTAGTAGCGCTACCTGCCTGGTCGCCAGTACCAGCTTGGTCAGAACGTCATCGTCTTGATCGAAGGCGTAGCTCGAGTAATGCATCTTGGGAATCACCACGGAAAAGCCGAGAGTATTGGGAAAAATCGAGAGAAAAGCCAAGTGGTCATCGTCTTCCCAGATGTGATGGCAGGGCGACTTGCCACTGACGATGTCGCAGAAGGTGCAGTTCATGATCGGCTCGTGTTTTCTTGAAACGGTGGTGTACTACAGTAACAGATCGATTCACCCGCACCATGGGAGCAATGATGAACGATAGCGATATGCAACACCTGCGCCGCTGCATCGAATTGGCAACCGAAGCCCTTGAAGCCGGTGATGAGCCTTTCGGTAGCGTTCTGGTCAGTGCTGATGGGAAGGTATTGGCGGAAGATCGCAACCGTATTGCCAGTGGGGATTCGACCCGCCACCCCGAATTCGCGCTGGCGCGCTGGGCAGCGGAAAACATGCCGCCAGAGGAGCGCGCCAAGGCTACCGTCTACACCTCGGGCGAACACTGCCCGATGTGTGCCGCCGCCCATGGCTGGGTGAGGCTGGGGCGCATCGTCTATGTGAGCTCTTCCGAACAACTGACGGTTTGGCTGACCGAGTTGGGCGTCGCGCTACCGCCGGTGCGATCGCTGCCCATCCAGGACATCGCTCTGGACGTTCCCGTCGAGGGCCCTGTCGCCGGACTGGATGAAGAGGTGCATGAGTTGCACCGGCGGTTACACGCAGGGGCATGAGCCGGAGCCGTAAATGGATGAGCCAAGCCTGAGATGGCTTGCGGGCCAGGGTGTCAGTTTCATAGCGTTGGCATTGTGTGTCATCGCCTTCGCCAGTAAGCGCGATGACCGCCTATTCGTGCTGCTGCTGTTTGCTAATGTCGCCTTTGCCGCCCAGTTCGCCCTTTTCCAGAGTTGGGTGGCGGCAGGCATCTCTGCGCTGATCGTCCTACGCATCGCCCTGGCACGCCGCTTCCCCGGTAATCTTGCCGTCATGCTCATGATGCTGATCGCCATCCTGGCGATTGCCGCGCTGACCTGGAGCGGGCCCCGCGATATGCCTGCTCTGGCGGCGGGGCTGCTAGGCACCTACGGCATGTTCATGCTGCGCGGGATTCCCATGCGGGTGATACTGGCCGCCGCCGCCCTTTGCTGGATAGCGAGTAACCTGTTGGCCGGCTCCATAGGCGGCCTGCTCGCCGAGTCGCTGATCTTCGTGACCAACGCGATCACGATACGGCGTCTCCGGCGCGATGTGTTGCTTTGTGGCTCGTATTGAGGCCAAACAAGTTCGACCAGGCGTTTTCCATGACGAAACGGTCGAGTAGAGTAAATGTGAACCGACCCGGGAGCCCACTCTCATGATCCACGATCCCAAAGGCCATATCAGCCTGCATCCTCATTCACGGCGCGTGCGCGTTCTGATAGGGGAGACAGTGATCGCCGACACCCAGGGCGCCATCGAACTGCGCGAACAAGGCTATCCGCCGCGTCAGTACATCCCGCGCCAGGACGTCGACATGTCGCGCTTGGCCTCCTCTGAAAAGGTCACCCATTGCCCTTTCAAGGGCGATGCCACTTACTACAGCATTGAAGGGAAAAGCGAAAATCTCACCGATGCCGTCTGGAGCTACGAACAGCCGTTCGATGCCATGACCGATATTGCCGGCTACCTGGCCTTCGACACGCAGGTGGTGGAGGAGAAAATGGAAGAGAAAGTTGACCAATGACTGATAGCGCACGTCGCTAGCGCCTTATTAGCCATTGCACTGGCAAAACGCCCTCGGGGCAACGACGGGAGTACATCATGAGTGATTTTGACAGATTGATCCGCAATCTTTCTCGAGCCGGCGGTCTGGCAGCCCGAGCAAGACAAGGCGATAAACAGGCGATCGATGATCTCATCGGCTCCCTGCGGGCTTACGTTGGCGAAAAGGCCGATACCTTCGAGGGCGAGGCCGCCTCAACAAAAGCTGAGCAGCCCGGAGATTCCCGACGAACCGGCCTCGACAGCACCATCGCCGACTATCTGGCTACCAAGGAAGCCATGGCGGCGATCGTCGACAAGCACATGCAGATGGCGTTCGCCGAAATCGAAACCCTGTACGGCACGACGCCTACCGACGTGACGCTTCGCATCGACGCCCATCGCGCGGTGGGCGACAAGTACCCGAGCGGGAAGTACGCGGGCAGCGATGTGCATCTGGGCGGGGAATAAGCGCTTGTTGACGGTAGTGATGCTCGTGCAGGGCATGACAACGCCCCGCCTTACAGCGAAGTGTCACTCCGTCTGGCTCTGGCGCAAGGGATCGAGCAGCGGGCTCAGGCCGTTGTGATCGATTTCCTGCATGAGCTGCAGCAATCGCCCGATCTGACCTTCAGGAAAGCCCTTTCGCGCAAACCAATTAAGGTAAGGGCCGGGCAGATCGGCAATCAGCGTGCCTTCATACTTGCCAAAGGGCATGCGTAGGGTGACGAGTCGCTCCAGGTCTTCAGGGTTCATGGCGTAGCGCTTCCAGATAGTCACGGATACGTTCGGCGTTGGCGCCCACATCGCTGCGCCCAACCCTCGATGCCGAGCGCATATCCACCTTTACGCCATCCTCCACTTCGCTCAGGCGAATCACCACATCATCCTTGAAGCCGAACCAGAGGGTGGTTGCCGTGGCTTCCAGCTTGGTGTCGCCGACGTCGGCTATCTCCCAGCCTTGATCTTGTGCAGTCGCCTCGACGATGTTCATCGCATCAATCAGCGGTAGCTCAAGAATGATCGGCTGAATATCCGGATAGGCCTCGCGCTGCTGACGTGCGGTGCTCTCGCCAGGGTAGGCCACCTCGTTGGGTGCGGCCTCCCGGGCGGATGCCAGCGCAACGAAGGCAGGAGGATTCTGCATGTCGGTGGTGATGTCGTGAATCGCCGGTACCTCTTGAGCGCGCTGCTGCATCTGCCAGGGAACGATCATCATCGCCGCGACCGCGACAACCGCCAGAGCGCCCGCCAACGCTGGCTTGAAACGTTTGCACAGACTCGCCAGAATCAGCGTGATCAATCCAAGAGCCGCCGCACCAATGGCTAGGTAAGCCCCTTGGCGCAATAAACCAAACGCCGTACTCAGGTCCGTCATTTCCAGGCGATGGGCCAACCCCGCACCGCCCATCAACAGCGCCGCCGCAATCACCGCCAGTACGCTCAGCCAGGCCAATAATCGTGGCCAGCGCCCGCCCCGAAGTCGTGTCCGTGTCCGTGAAGAGTTCGTCATAAATATATGCGCTCCGTTTAACATGCTATTGATTCAGCATACCGATCATTCAAGGAACATCCATAGAGCGGTCGAGATCGCCAAGGCCATGAATCTGATTCGCTTACTTTCCGGAGAACAGGCGTTTGCTGTAGAGCTTTTCGGTCACATCGACCAGCGTGATGCTGGAGATATCGAGATGACGAGTATTGACGACGATGACCCCTTCACCTGCCTTGACGATGGGTACCGTGCAGCTCGGCACCAACAAGCACAGTGCGGACATGGACGCCATCCACTTGGAGCCGATGGCCTGAGTCGAAGCAGGGTAGGGAAAATCGTCCCAATCCTCGGGAAGTGAGTTCACAGGCAATGTCTCGACGGTGACCGCATCCGGTAGCTCGTAGACGCCCATCCTGTAGCTCGGCGGTACGTGCCGGGGGGTGTGCAGGTAATTGGCCATCTCTAGCAGAGCGATAGCGGGGGAGCTGGCGAAGTAGATCATCGGTGAGCCGATTTCATTCCAGCGCCCTCCATACTGGTAGCTCCCATCCAAGCCATCGAAGGTTTCCAGAAACGTCTTGGGGCCGACGCGGTACAAATACATCAGGAGAAGTCACCTTGCTCGATCTTGCGCAGCGTGGCGCGTACCAGGGAGCGGCCCTCGAAGGTATCGCAGAGTTCTTCCGGCGTGCGGTCCGAGAGTGCTCGAATAGGGGAGCTGAGCCAATCCCGGGCCACTTCATGACTTTCGAAGATACGTACCGCCTCACGGTAGATCCGCAGGGTATCGAGCACCTCTTCAGTATCGGTGCGACCCAGATGCTTCTTCTTGAAGACACGACTGAGGTTGGCGGAATCGACCTCCAGCAAGCGCAGAAATAGCGCGCGATTGTTGCCCATCGCTTTTATCGCCTGTCGAATGACCTCGCCGGAAATACCCTCGTAGACGGTATCCAGATAGGCGCTCTGATCAGTAAACACCTCGGCGGGAACGCTGACCCCCTCAATACCGGTCGCTTGAGTATCCATATGAGCCTCCTGGGGCAGATAGCAAGCCCATTATAGAGCGATGTCGTCGATTTGAAAATCATATACCATCATTTTGATGTATTTGCTCTTTTTGAGCAATAACGTCCAAGCCGCAGGCATGATGATCGATCTACGCTAGATGAATCAGCGTTCGGGGAGGTGTGGCATGTCAAAGCAGCCTGGCCAATTTCGGTTCTTGAAGAGTCGGCATGTTGCCGAGGTCACGGTGCTGCATGCGGCGATGGATGATTTCCACTACGATCGCCACGCCCACGAAGAATATGCCTTTGGCGTCACCCTCGCCGGACGCCAGGACTTCTTCAGCGGTGGCCAATTCCACCGCAGCACGCCGGGCAACGTCGTACAGCTCAACCCTGAAGAAGTCCACGATGGGCACTCGGGTGGCGACAGCACTCTGGGGTACGTGATGGTCTATGTACCGCCGGCTCAGCTCGAGGCGCTGTTTGCCAATGCGGCGGGGCGTGAGGACGCCGGCCATTTCAGAAGTGCCGACACCCTGATCCAGGACCATGCGCTACGCGCCGCCATTCTAGAACTGGCCCGCCTGGTGACGCATCAGGTCGGTAGCCGCATCGACCAGGAACATGCCCTCTACCGGATCGCCACTCGGCTCGTGCAGCGCGAAGGCGCGTTTCAGTCGAACGCGGCTAGTATCAGTCGCCCCGATGCACTGCTGAGGCGCGCCAAGGACTACATCTTCGCGCATCTGGAAGAGGATGTGTCGCTGGACGATCTCAGCCAGGCGGCCCATCTCTCGAAATACCATTTCCTGCGCCTGTTCCGTCAGCAGTTCACCATGACGCCACACCAGTACGTCCTCAATTGCCGCATCAACGCCGCACGCCATGCGCTGGATAATGGCGCGCTGCCCAATGAAGTCGCCTTTCGCTACGGCTTTGCCGATCTCAGCCACTTCAATCGCCGTTTCAAGCGCATCTACGGCATGACGCCGCACCAATACCAGCGCAACGTCACTAATTAACTGAGACTTCGTCATGTTAGCGATCATCGCCTATGCCCTGGGCGTCATGTACTCGCCTGGGCCAGTGAATCTGCTCGGCCTGAATGCGGGGCTGAATGGGCAGGCCAAGGCCTCACTTGGGTTCTATCTCGGGGTAGGGCTCGCCATGCTCATCCTGTTCTTGTTGTTTGGCTGGGCCGGCGCCGCCTGGGTGCAAGGTAATGCGCTTATTGTGTTGGCAGCGTTGGGATGCGGCTATATTTTTTATCTTGCCATCAAGATCGCCCGGTCGAGCATCGACATAGGCGGCGTGCGCCAAGCGCCGCGTTTAATGCGCTTTAGTGATGGCCTGATCATGCAGCTGTGCAATCCCAAGGGCATTGTTGCGACACTGCCGATCGCCACGATTCAGTTTCCCGCCGTGGGGATTCACGGCGTCAGCTTGATGCTCTGGTCGTTCGGCCTGGCGATGTTGGCGGTTGGCGCACCCGGCAGCTATGCGCTGATCGGCGCCTTGCTCGGTAAACGCATCGAGAACCCAAGGATCCTCAAGGGGTTTAGTCTCGCGATGGCGGTATTGCTGGCGGGCGTTTCCTTGTCGATCGGTTACGAGCACGTATGGCTGCCCCTCTCGTCGCGGGTAATTTAAGGGGCCATAATCCACCCACTCCCAAGCAGGCCGAGTGCTCGACCACAATCATGACAGACAGCCAACCGCTTGCCGCCCAGGCCCGCCATATTCTCGAAACGGCACCCCGCGAGGCGCTGCCGATGACCTACCAGCAACTCGCCGAGGCGCTGTCGCTGCGCCCGCCGCGCACCATCCAGCGCGTCGCGCAGGCACTGGAAGTGCTGATGCGCGAGGACGCCGCGCAGGGCCGGCCCTTTATTGCCGCCCTGGTCGTCAGCCGCAGGGGAGAAGGCTTGCCCGCCCAAGGGTTCTTCGAACTTGCCGTGGAGCTGGGCCGCTTTCCCCCCGACCCGGCGCGGCAGACCGAGGCTCATCGGGAAGAATTTCGACAAGCCATGGCGCAGCGGGGGTAGTAATGCGATCGCCTTGCTCCAAAGTTCGTAGGGCGGCGTCAATTAGCGTGTTTCTTGGTCGCAGTGCGTTCGAGGTATCGTGCATGGCATGGATGTCATTCGCTTCCAATTTAAGCGGTGACAACTTTCGGCCAGAAACGGTCCTTCAGTCTGCCCTCATATAACGCCGCGTTCACCGGTTTGTCCGTTGCAATGCTTTGTTAGTACCTAGTTTCATTCCTAGTCATTGCTGAAATGAAAGTAACCATGATCTTCAGCATATGAATCCATAGTCTCTCTGTCGTTCGGGTCCACAAGTTCATAAAACTCTTCTGGTGTATAGTGCACCCGATGGGTGAAATGGTCGGCAACATTTGCAGCCATTAACTCGCGGTATCCATTTAAATTTAGGCCGCATGCTTTGCATGAGAATTTTGTTGGGATAACAGACTGTCTGACAATTACTTCATCTTCTGTGTTCTCAATTTGCTCACGCCCGTATGTATCTCCTTGAACTGTTGCTACACAACTACAAGCAGGGCATTCGACTCTATGATGCTGTTGATGGCTAAGTGCTTTACCTTGAGCTTCCGATTCCTGTTTTAGTCTAGCCTGTTCATTAGGATCTTTTTCACCAAAGACCTTTGCAAAAGCAGAAATTTTACTTCTGACTTTACTTGTCACTTCACTTTTAACTTCTTCAATTATCTTCTCTGCCGTTTGTGCCTCGTCTTCACCTAGCAAGCTGGTTAAGCTCTCACCCTGAGCTTCAGTCAGGACTTTGCAGCATTTATAGAACCCGCCAATCCACTTTTGATGTTTATATTCTACAAATGCCGCCGTACCGGAATGCAGTTCTTCATTTCTCCTTCCTGCTAGAGCTAATGCAATGGAAAGTTCGTCATCTGTGAACTGCGGGATCAATTCTTTGCAAAGGCGAAGTACTTGGCTTGTGGCTATTGACTTGCGCTGAGATGTCGATGATGCTAGCCCTAGGACTGATAGAACATGGCGCTGATCCTTGTCGGGCTCGGCCAAAAGCACGGGGCTAAAATGAGCCACCGTTGACCGTGACAACAACTCCAAACCCATGGCACACCACAACCCAAAAACGTCATCCGTTCTATCTACTTCAAATGAACGCTCAAAATATAATTTTGACTTTGCCCATAGCGAGTCTTTATCCCAGCTCATTTACCCCTCCAAATAAATTCTAAATAACTCACGCCGCTCATTCTTCACTGCGGATCGGCTATGTAAATTTTTCCAATTATCAAAAACAACAGCTTTGTTTCCATTCCAGTGAATCTTTTTCGGCTCGATAGCGCCCATAGCCGCCAACAACTCACCATGAAGCTTTTTGGCATGACCATTTGCTGGCTTCATGACATTTGGATCGAATCGAAACCCTAAAACCCCATTTCTACAAAAAATTGGTGATGTATATTTACATCCTTCAAAGGTTTCAACTAGGTAAATCGATTTTTCTGCCATGCTACGAAAATCGCTAGAAATAACTCCAGCAATATCACAAAATGAAATATAGTTAGTAGTGCACTGGCTCTTTCTGAACATTCCCATTACTACATACCTAGCAGGAACTCCCCAAAAAGCAGTGTCGGTATGAAAAGGAAATGCTGACAAACCATAAATATTACTTAATGTTCCAGGAAGGGAGTTTTTCCCATCGCTAGATTTTAATGTGGATATATCCTCACCGTTAGGGTGTGGCCTTATTACTCCAACGGACTTTGCCAAGTTGATTACTTCAGCACGAGAATGAATGTCATCAATTATAGCAACACCATTGTCCTCTAAATCACTAAGGCCTAGCATTAACTAAAACTCCCTATTCATGCGACGATCACTAACGCCGCATTCAGCGGCTTGTCCGCTGCAATGCTTTGTTAAATTTATATTTATCAGCAACATACCTAGCAGAGTTCTCAATATATGGAAATACTGTACTTTCATTGATATTAAGAAGATCAAGCTCTTTTAGTATTTTTTCCTTATTGTCGACGGTAATACGAGTGACAGTTATTTCGGGAGTTCCTTCTTCGTCCATAACGGCATCAAGCCCGTATAGTAGAAATGCACCAGATTGAGAGGATATTCGATCATTGCTTTGCTTCCCTTTCACACAGATAATTTTTCTCAAGTCATCGGGCATTATCTTAGGTTCGAAGTATGGCTTTTCTTCTCTTATAAAATGAATTAATCTTTTTATGGGAGTTTGACCATTAAAATTTTCTATCTCAAAGCTAATTTTGTCTTTTTCCTCTTTTGGCAGCCTGACTAAATTGGCTATACAACTAGCAACATCTGAATCAAAATACTTAACTTCCTTCCTTGGCATAGAAAAAACAATCACCTCACCATCTTCGTTAGGAGCCGACTTGCATGCAAAATACAGGGCGATTAGTGGGTTTGAGGTAATATCCAATAGTCTAGTTGGCAACGAATAATGTTGCATTCGAACCAGCTTATCTAAGGTATATTCATCAGATTGAAAATCCGCCGAATTTGATACTAAAAGTTCTCTGTATAATATATGCTCATTTTCTAAATAAAGATAATTGCCATCATCATCTTTCCTAGATAAAGATGGCTCTAGCTTATACTTATTTTTATTTGAATGACCTCTGTAAAAAAATTCTGAACCACTTTCTCTTTCAGAAGAAAGTACTTTCCCAATGAAGCCTTTTACAGACGCCACTTTCGGGGATGTCGAACTTTTAGTTGGCGGTTTCTCTTGCTTTTCTGCCCCCTGTATTTGCTCTTTATTTAGCAATTCAGCAGTTACAAGACGCTCAAAAAGATCTTCATCCTTAACCGCCCAGTGTGTCCTGTTTATCTCCCAATTACGTATATCAAGAAGTGGCCCTATTGGCTCAATGTCAGCAAAAGGTATTGGGGGTATGTTCTGATCAAGCTCAAATTCTATGAGCAGTTTTCTTCCCCTTTCTTTAATTGACGTAAGTTTTCCGATACGCAGATCTTGGTCTTCACCTTCATATGCAAATATGCAAGGATACCCCTTCAAAATGTCTATAAGGTTAGGGCTAAGAGACTTAAAGGCCTCCGCAACTGACTCTGTTGTATATTCCAGAAAGCGACTTTTATCGAACTCATAGAAAGGCTGGTCCCAAGCACCTCGTTTTGCAGTAACTAAAAGGTTGTACATTCTAAGAGGTAGCTCCTAAGGGTTTAACAGGTATTAGACAGCGCGCTCGTTTATTGACCTGAACGAGCACGCGTGTTCAAGAATGTTATGCCGCTCGCACGCAGAGCTCCTAAGGAACTGAAATATAAAGAATTACGTATAGCTCGGCTACATAACACCAATCATCGTGCATGCTGCATATCCTCAATGAACATGCTTGCTGCCTTTGCCGCCATAGCCGCTTTGGGTCGTTACCAGTCATTCAATAACTCCCAACCCACTCACCCGCGTCACTTCTCGCAGCACCGCTTCATCCAATATCCCGCGTCCGCTTTCCACTAATGTAAACCAGTTCTTGGCGCGGGTGATCCCCGTGTAAACCAATTCCCTCGTCAGTATCGGGTTGGGCGCGTCCGGCAGTACCAGGGCGGTGTGGGTGAATTCCGAACCCTGGGATTTGTGCACGGTCATGGCGAATACGGTTTCTACCGCTTGCAGGCGGCTAGGGAGTACCCATTTGATGCGACCGCTGCCGTCGTTGCTGGGAAAGGCGACCCGGGGCAGCCAGGGTTTTTCGGGCTCCCGGGCGTTGGGCATGGCGAGGGTGATGCCGATATCGCCGTTCATCAGACCGAGGCTGTAGTCGTTACGGGTGACGAGCACCGGCCGGCCGGGGTACCAGCCGTAATCGAAAGGAATCAGCTTGTGGCGTTTGAGGGCGCTGGCGATGCGCTGATTCAAACCTTCCACGCCCCAGGAGCCTTTGCGCAGGGCGCATAGCACTTGGAAGCGGCCGTGGGCGTCGAGGACGGCGCGGGCCCAGTTATCAAAAACATCGCGGTCGTTTTCCAAGTCAGCATTTGCGGGTGGGCGCTGTTGTTTGAGCACCTCAAGATAATGTCGGTAGCCGGTGGGTTGTGGCAGTTCGCCATCGCGAGATCGGCGCCCGCGCCCCTCATTGCGGAAGCCTACCGGGTTGCCGTCGATCACGAGCCTGTCCAGTGCCGGGTCGTCGCTATCGTTCAGTTTCAGTCGGCTGATATCCGCATAGCCTTGATCAAATATCTGACGCACGGCGCGGCGCTTGTCCTTGGGTTGCAGGTTGTTGCCAAGGGGCGCGTTCACTGCCTGGGCGAGCTGGCCGATGCCGCTGGCGGCATCAAAACGGTGGCTTACCCGCAGCATGGCAATAGCCTGATCGAGCGGTTGGCCATCGGCGTCGATATAGCGCTCGGGCAGCGTGTTGCCGGTGGCATCATTTAACTGGGCGGCGATCGCCGGTGTGTAGTGGGCGCCTTCCGCGCGCTGGCACAGGTCACCAAGTACGGCGCCGGCTTCCACCGAGGCGAGCTGGTCCTTGTCACCCAGCAGGATCAATCGGGCGCGGGGCGGCAGGGCAGCGAGCAGGCTAGCCATCATTTCGATATCCACCATGGAGGCTTCATCGATTACCAGCACGTCCAGCGCCAGGCGGTTGTCCGCATTGTGGCGAAAATGCCGGGTATCCGGGCGTGATCCGAGCAGCCGATGGAGCGTGGTGACTTCCGTAGGAATGGCCTCGCGCAGGGTGGTGAGGTCGATGCCATTACCTTTATCGCCGGCGATGCCAGCCAGTTCGATCAGCGAGAGATTTTCGACCTGTTTGGCGATGGATTCATTCAGGCGCGCGGCGGCCTTGCCGGTGGGGGCGGCGAGGCGAATACGCAGCGCTCGTTCGCCGCTCTTGTTCTCACCCTGGTTCTCGCTTTGACCCAGCTGTAGCGCCTGAAGTAAGGCAAGCAGCTTGACCACGGTGGTGGTTTTGCCGGTGCCGGGGCCGCCGGTGATCACCGCGAAACGCGAACGGGCGGCAAGAGCGCAGGCGAGTTTCTGCCAGTCGAGGGATGCCGGGTTGTCATTCGGAATGTCATTCTGAATATCATTAGAACCGCCGAACAATGCCTCGAGCGCATGGCGCAATGGTTCGATGGCGGGTGCGTCGATATTCGTGCTGGCAAGGCGGTCGGCGAGGACATGACGAATATCCTGCTCGTACTGCCAATAGCGGCGCAGATACAGGCGGGTATTGTCGCCGGTCTCGGATTTCACCAGCGGCGTGTTGCCGAGGCCATCGCCGACCAACACCGGGTATTCCAGGGCGGCTCGCCAATCATCGAGTGTCACATTTGCCAGCACCTGGCTGGGCAGCGGCGGCGGGTCGCTCAAGTCATCGCCTTCCGGGGGTAGTGAAAGCGCCAGGTCAGGGGCTTTCAACGTCATGCCCAGATCGAGACATACATGCCCCCGGCCAAGCTGATGGCTGGCCAAGGCAGCGGCGAGCAGTAACAGCGGCGGGGCATCGGGCACCTCGCGATGCAGGAAGACCACCAGCGCCCGGTCCAGGGCGCGCAGCCAGCCGCGCTTCACCCAGCGTTCAAGCAGAGCAAGCAGCGTATCGATACTGCCTAAAGCGTCACCGAAAGTGCCCAACGTGTCGTCCTGGGTAGCCTCGCGGGCGTCGTCTTCCAGATCCGAGAATAGATCCCTCATGAGGCGGCCTCCGTGGCGGGGCTGGCAGCATCGACGCCTTGGAACAGCGCGTCCAGCCCTTCGATCAGTTCCCGAGGTGGGCGTTCGGCATGCACGCCACGGCTTTCAGCATTCGCACCGCGCAGGAAAACGGTCAGTGAGCCGCCGATATGGCGGTCATAGTTGTAGTCCGGCAGTCGCGACTTGAGCAGACGATGCAATGCCAGCAGATAAAGGGCGTATTGCAGGTCGTAGCGCTTTTCCGCCACTGCCAAACGCATGGCCTCGGGGGTGTAGGCGTCGTCATCCGGTCCGAGATGATTGGATTTCCAGTCGGCGACGTAATAGCGCCCCTCGAACTCGAATACCAGATCGATGAAGCCCTTGAGCATGCCGTTGATGCGGTCGCGGTCGGCGCGGGGGCGTGGCGTGTTGCCCAGGGTATATCGACAGACCAGATCGTCAAGCCGCTGAGCCTCGACCTGATGGGCGGCGAACCAGAACTCCAATTCAACTTGATAGACCGTGAGCCCATCCAGGCACACCGCGGCGGATGGCATTGCCTCGGGCAAGGGCAGCGGTGTGCTTAGAAGCGCCGTGATCCATGCCTGCAGCACGGGGATCCATTGAGTCCAGCCGCGCAGATTGCAGCGCCGCGCCAGGGTATCTTCCAGTGCTGCCGGATGGTCGAGCACGCTGGCAAAGCCTTGCTGGCCGACCCATTCCAGCAAGCCGTGCAGGAAGGTGCCGGGACCGGGGCCCCTCGGGAAACGGTGCAACGATGGCGCGGGCTGGTTGGGAGAGGCGCTATCGCGTGGTTCCGTGAGCACCTCGAAGGCGGTGGCTTCAAGCGGCGTGGCTGGTTCGGGTAAAAGTGGTGCTTCGTTCGGATTCACGATCGGCGATTCGGTTGCCATCCCGAATGTAGAGTCAGATATAGCGCCGGAAGCGGGATCGAGAACCGGAGCAAGCGCCTCCCCCGAGAAGCTTAATGCCGAGTAGCTGGCGATCCACCAGTGCTCCCGAGCTGAGCGTACAGGCGTCATCGCTTCGCCGAGGGCGGCGTCGTGTTCGGTCAGAACGATCGTGCGCGATTCGATAGGCGGCGCCGGGGCGAGGGTGATCGCCTCGCAGTCGCCCTTGAGAGTGGCCAGCGCTTCGGCGAAGGCATATGGATCGAGGCGTTTGCCGTTGGCGAGCAACTGGCCGATGGCGCTGTTCTCGCCATCCTTGAGCGGCGCCATGCCAAGCCAGGTGGCGTGGCGGGCGCGGGTCAGGGCGACGTAGAGCTTGCGCAGGTCTTCACCCAGGCGTTCGCGGTCGGCGATGCCTAGAGTCGCGTCGTCGGCTTCCAGGCTGATGCGCAGCCGACCTTGTTCGTCGTGCCAACGCAGCGGCGAGTCGCTTTTCTTTTGCGGGCGATGGCTACAGATGAAGGGCAGGAACACTAGCGGATATTCGAGTCCCTTGGACTTGTGGATGGTGATCACCTGCACCAGATCGGCGTCACTTTCCAGACGCAGCTTGTGGGTATCACTCTGATCATCCGGGTTGGCGCGAGACTCGGCGAGAAAACGGATCAGCGCGTGTTCGCCGTCGAGTTCCTGGCTGGCCTGCTGCAGGAGTTCGCCGAGATGCAGCAAATCGGTCAGCCATCGTTCGCCCTCACTTGCCGGACCGCCGGCCAGCAGCCGGGTGGGTACCGCGAAGTCGTTCATCAGTCGGCGCACCAGCGGCAACACTCCCTGGGTCTGCCATAGGCGGTGATAGTCGCGGAACTGCATGACCCGGTCTTCCCAGGCCAGTTCGTTCTCGTTCAAAGCATCCAGCGCAGCGATATCCAGCCCCAACGCCGGCATGGCCAGGGCGGTGCGCAGTACGCGGTCATCGTCGGGATCGGCGCAGGCTCTAAGCCAGGCCTCGAGCTGGCCAGCCATGGGGGAGGCGAACACCTTGTCCTTGTCGGAGAGATAGACGCTCTTTACCCCGCGCCGGGCCAGCGCCTGGCGAATCGCCCGGGCCTCGCCGAGGCCGTTGACCAGCACCGCCATGTCCGAAGGCGATACCGGGTCGAGGCTGCCACTGCTGTCTACAAACCCGGCGCGGCCGCTATTCATAAACCCGGCGCGGCCGCATTGCCCCTGTTCCAGCAGCTCGACCATGGCGGAGGCGCAGCGTTCCGCCATTTCCGCGTGGTAGGCGCTTTTGGAAAGGGGCTCGTCAGCGTCGAGTTGCCATAGGGTCATCGCGGGCAGCGGCTGGCCGTCCAGAGCAAAAGCGTCTTTTCGGCCTTTGGCCCTAACTTCCTGGAAAGGCACGGGATTCGTGCCATCGTCTTGCTTGAACAGAAACGTTCCGGGCGGGTGCGCCTCGGCAAAGTCGAAAACACGGTTGACGGCTTCGACCATGGATTCGGCGGAGCGGAAATTGGTGCCCAGGGTGACATGCCGACCTTCGGTGGCCTGGCGCGCTTGCAGATAGGTATAAATGTCGGCGCCACGAAAGGCGTAGATCGCCTGCTTGGGATCACCGATCAGAAACAGCCCGGTATCGGGACGGTTCTGCTTGATGCGATAGACGCAGTCGAAGATGCGGTACTGCACCGGGTCGGTATCCTGGAATTCATCGACCATGGCGACCGGAAACTGACGACGAATCTGTGCGCCCAGTGCCTCGCAGTTGGCGCCAGCAAGGGCCCGGTCGAGATGCGTCAACAGCTCATTGGGCCCCATCTCGGCGCGGCGCTCCTGTTCGCGATCTAGTCGCGACCGGCACCAATGCACGGCGTGGGTCAACAGGTCGGCGCGGGGGTCGGGCAGGGCGTCGAGTTCTTCAGGAAGACTGGCGAAGGCCTCGAATGCCGGATGCGCTGGCGGTGCTTCTTTCCAAGCATCGACTATGCCTGCAGGTGTCAGGCGATGCCAAACCGTTGCTTTCTTATCTAGATCGGGCCAAGTCTGATCGCCAATGGCCCAGGCATGAATCTTTTGCAGCCAGCTATCGCGATTCGGTTTCCTGAGCTTGCTGCCATTGAAGGCCTTGGCTTTCTGCCCTTCGTCGAACAGCGCCTGAAGCTCGTCGACCCACTGCGGCCAGGGTGCCTTGAGTTCTTCCAGGCGTGCATCGATGGCGGACTGGGTCTGTTGCAGGGTTTCTTCTGGCGGCGGGACGTCCCGGTTCAACGCCGAACACTCCGACAGCAAACGCTGAACCTGACCGTGCAGAGCGTCGGGCGATTCCCAGTAGCGAGTGACGATGGCCAGTTCGTCGAGTCTCATCGGGTAGTAGAAGCAGCGCCAGTAGTCGCGCACCACTTCGTTTTCGATTTCGGTCTGATCGGTTTCAAGATTGAGTGAGAACAGGCTGCCGCTGTCGAAGGCGTGCTCGCGCAGCATGCGGTAGCACCAGCTATGGATGGTCGAGACGGCGGCCTCGTCCATCCATTCGGCGGCAAGTTGAAGGCGTCGCGCACAGGCGGGCCAGCTTGCTTCGGGATAGTCATCGCGTAGCTGGAGCAGTAGGTCATCGCCGGGGGCGTTCTCTCTTGGCTGGAGGAAAACTTCTGCCGCTTCGACCAGCCGCCTGCGAATCCGGTCACGCAACTCCTCGGTGGCGGCATTGGTGAAGGTGACTACCAGAATCTCCGGCGGTGTCAGTGGCCGAGAGAAGGCCACGTCGTCGCTTTCCGAGCGTGGCCCCAGGACCAGCCGCACGTAGAGCAGGGCGATGGTAAACGTCTTGCCGGTGCCGGCGCTGGCTTCGATCAGACGTGTGCCATGGAGCGGAAATACCAGCGGATCGAGCTCAACTGGCTGCGCGACCGAATCATTGTGTTGCGCGGTACTCATTTTCCGCCTCCTTTCACCGCTTGATGCACCGGCCCCAGCAGGCGATCAGTCAACGAGGCGAAGTCGTTGTCGGTGTCTTGATTGACTCGAAAAAGTATCTCGAAACTCGACCAGTGATGTGCCAGATACGGGTTGCGGCCCCATTCGCCGACAGTGAAGCCATCGCCTTCATAGGTGCTGGTAGCGGCTTTCCAGGCGTCGCTGTCCGTCTCGCTTGCCGGCGTGCCGTTCTTGCCCAGCCAGGCGAAAGCGGTGGTGATCGCCAGCGGCAGAGGCGCGCGCATGCCATTCTGCCAGGCGCTGATCAGCTCGCGCAGATGATGCCGGGCAGTTTCCGGGTCCAGTGGTGGCAGCGTCACATGCCCGGCCTTGGAGAGCAGCCGTGTGGTCAGCGGGCTCCCTTCCAGATGTCCCGCCAGATGCGTCACCCAGGGGCGCAGCAGATGATGCCATTGATATTTTTTGTTCTTGATCAAGCTGCTGCTGGTGAGCAGCAAACGGCAGCGTTCACCGGCCTCGTTGATGCGCAGATTGTCCAGCCAGTCTTCCAGGGGGGGCAGGCCCGGCAGCGCCAGGCGTATCGGCTCCGGCTCCTCGATGGCGTAGGGCCACTGCACTAGCGCCTCGCAATAAACCTCGAACAATTTGTCCATGGGCTCGATCAATGCCTCGCGCATGCGCTCACCGAAGGCGCCGATGGCGAGCACGCCCTGGCCTTGCAGCCGTTCCAGAGTGGCGTGCAGGGCGTCTTCACGAGGATGACCCTCATCCACGGCGCGGCGTTGGGCCTGGATTAGAGCGTCCTGCAGCTGCCAGTTTTCAAGGCCGTTCAAGGTGAAGGGTTCGTGATCGAGGCTGGTCACGTCTTCCTGTTCGAGAAAGATCTTGAGGCGAGTATTGAAGAACGCCTTGGCGGGATCGCGCAGAAAGCTGCCCAGTTGAGGCAAGGTCAAGGCGATGTCCTGCACGAACTCGTCGAGTTCGCCAATGGGCGAAGCAGGCCGAGCATCGGCATGCACCTCACGCCATTCGTGAGCATAGGTCACCAGGCGCTTGTCGGGCACGGCGCGAGAGGCGAGCTGTTCGCGCGTGGGGAAGTAGATGCGGCTGAACGGCTGCAGCGGATGCACGCTGGTGAGTTCGGCGAGTAGGGTGGCATCGCGCTCGGTGTCATCACTAGAAGCCAGCCGCCAGCCGGCCTCAAGATGATCGCGCAATTGACCCACCAGCACCGAGGGCGGCCGTTCGTTGTTGTCGATGATGCTGCGACCGACCCAGCTGATATAAAGCTGCTGCCGGGCGGAGAGCAGGGCTTCGAGGAACAGGTAGCGGTCGTCCTCGCGGCGTGAGCGATCCCCGGGGCGGTAGTCGTTGCCCATCAGGTCGAAATCCATCGGTGGATGACTGCGCGGGTAGTCGCCGTCGTTCATGCCCAGCAGGCAGACCCGCTTGAAAGGGATCGCGCGCATCGGCATCAGGGTGGCGAAGTTGACTGCCCCGGCGAGGAAACGCTGGGACAGGCCTTGCTCATCGATCTGGGCCAGCCAGTGTTCCCGCACGATGGACAGCGGCAGGTCGCGGATCAGACCCGCTTCCTCGGTGCTCTCCTGCCAGGCCTGCAAGGCGAGTTCGAGCTGCGAGAGTACCAGGCTGTCCTGAGCGTCTTCAGCCAGAAAGCAATCGTCGAGCAGTTCGCGAAAACGCCTGGCCCAGTCGCTAGCGTCGGTGTCTTCACGCAGAAGACGCCACTGGCGCTCCAGGGCTTCGAGCAGTGCCATCAACGGCCCCGCCAGTTGCGCCTCTAGGCCGCCGATGTCATCGAAGGGCTCGATGCCTTGCCAGGCGCTCTCGGCGGCACCCCCTACCGCATAGCCCAGCAGCAGTCGACGCAAACCGAATTGCCAGGTGTTCTGCTCCAGGCCACCGGGCAAGTCGAGGCTCTGGCGTTGTGCGCCATTCAAACCCCAGCGAATGCCTGCCCCTTCGATCCAGCGCCGCAAGGTCGGTAGATGATCCTCCTCGATGCCAAAGCGAGCGCGCAGGGCGGGCACTTCCAGCAGATCGAGCAGGTCGCTGACCGAGAGGCGCAGCTCCGGCAGTCGCAGCAATTTTTCCAGGGCGATCAGCAGCGGCAGGCGGTGGCGTCGGCCCTGATCCGAGAGGGTAAAGGGGATATGGCGTGGGTCGTCGTGATGTGATTGCCCCCGCCCAAACTGACCGAAGACCGCCTGAATATGCGGCGCATAGCGATCGATGTCCGGCACCATGACGATGATGTCGCGCGGGCGCAGTTCCGGGTCTGCGCTAAAGGCCGCAAGCAGTTGATCGTGGAGAATCTCGACCTCGCGCTGCGGGCTGTGGGCGACGTGAAAGACGATGGAGCCGTCGCGTTCGACGTCCACGGCCGGCCAGTGGTCCCGGGTCTCGGGCAGCGGGCGCAGCTCGAGGATGTCATCCTGCAGTTGACGCAGTAGGCAATCCCCACCATGCGCTTCGAATAGGTCGATGCGCAGCGATTCGGCGGCGAACAGACCTTCGTATTGTTGGCGTTCGTCGTGTTCATCGAGTAGACGCAGGTAGTCCCGGCCCTGCTTGCCCCAGGCGGCGAGCAGCGGCTGAGCGTGCAGGTGCAGGTCGGCCTCGCCGTCACCGTCGCCCAACACATCCAGACGCTCTGGCATTCCCGCCTTGCGCGCCTGGCGATAGCGCCGGGAGCGCAGTAAATCGCGGTGTTCGATGATATCGGCCCAGTAATACTGGCAGGGGTTATGCACGCACAGTACGACCTGGCAACAGCGGGCGAGGGCGGCCAACGCTTCGAGGGCTTGTTGGGGCAGCGAGGAGATGCCAAACACCATCACTCGGCGTGGCAGGCCAGGCGGACGATTATCAGAATTCAGATGCTCGGCAGCGGCGAGGAAGCGCTGATGCACCATGGCCCGGCTGGAGTCTATGCCGTCGCTGCCGACGTCCTCGCGTAGGACACGCCAGAGAGCCGGTTGCCAGTACTGCTCGGTGTCCAGTGGGATGGTTTCGCCATGGCCACCAATCAGCACATCCTTGCCACGTCCCCAGGCCTCCAACCAGTCGGCGCGGTAGACCTGATACTGATCGAACAGGTCGGCCAGTCGCTCTGCCAATTGATAGTGCTTGCGCAGGTCGTTGTCGCTTTCCAGGAACTGCCTGAGGGGCGCGAAGGTGTCCTCTTCAAGCAGTTCCGGCAGCAAGCGCAGCAGCCGCCAGATCAGCCGCGACTTGTCGAAGGGCGAGGTCGCGGGCACCGCCTGCGAGTCGTTCTCGCTCTTTGTTTCAACATGGGTCAGCACCGTGCGATAAGCCTGCCACAGGAACCGTGCCGGTAGCGTCACGTCCAGCGCCGCGGCGATGCCCATGCCGCCTGTCCCGCTCTCATCCGTGTCCGCGGCCAGGGCCAGTTTCATCCACTGGCTGATGCCGTTGCTCTGCACCAGGATCGTCTCGCTTTCCAGCGGCGCCAATGGATGACGCTTCATCCATTCCATCGCCACGCCACGCAGATCCTCCAGACGGTTGCCGTGAATGACCATGAAACCGGGTTGAAGAGGGGCAGTGCTGGCAAACGGCATCATGTTTCCTTATGCAGCAGGAGGAATGCGAGGACAAATAGCGTCCTATGGTGCCCGAGTGATGGGCAGTAGGAAAGCAAGAAGAGCGGTCGTGAAGATAGCTTTTACAAACGATCGAAAGTGATCATGGCAGGTAAATTTACGGGGCATGACGGTTCAAGTGATTGCTCGAGTCAACGATCAAGAAATGGTAGTGGTAATCATCAGGTTCGGGATAAATGCAACAATAGTTGTACTACCCCGGGCAGGACAGCAAGAACGACATGCTATTGATATGAATGAATAAAAATATATAATTATTTAATAAATTCTGCTCAATATATTCGTTTTCTGTTACATAAAGACGTCCGTCAGAGCAATTCCCACAGCATAAATAATCATGGTCAGGCATGGCCTGACGACAACATTGCCGTATGCTCTTTCTTACCCGGAGCAGAAAGCTGGGCCTGGGCAAGGAGGGCGCATGAAAAACGTACAACGGATTGAGCGTTCGCAGGCTTGCCTGTACGGAGGCGCTATTGGTGATGCACTAGGCGCGCCGTTGGAGACGTTGGATTGGCAGACCATTCGCAAGCAGTTTGGCGATGAAGGGCTGGTAACTTACGCGACTGCCCATGGTGGTGTAGGGCGCATCACTGATGATACTCAGATGATGCTTTTCACCGCCGAAGGGGCACTGCGTTCCTATGTGCGTATCCAGGAGTGCGAAGTCTACGCCCCGATCGTGGTACTCCATCATGCACTTATCCGATGGTTAGTCACTCAAGGAGAGCAGCCGAACCAAGCCCAGGTCGATACGAAGATCGGCCTGATCAGCGACCCTCGATTGCACGCTCGACGTTCTCCCGCCACGACAAGTCTCGAAGCGCTGGCTCAGGCCCGCGCGTTCGGCTCGGAAGCACGAAATGACAGTAAACAGTGTGACGGCCTGGTGCGTGTAGCCCCCATCGGCCTGTTTCCCTGGGGTGACTTCCTGCTGCATCATCGCGATCGTGCTTTCTCCGTTGCCTGCGAATTGACACGCTGCACTCACGGTCATCCCTGTGCCTACCTCAGCGCCGGGCTCTTTGCCTACCTGGTCAACGGTATGAGTGATAACGGGCGTCCACTGGCGTCGTTGATTCCTGCGGCTCTCGATTTCATGGACAGCGGCGCCTGGCTCGATTTCTTCATTGAGCTTGCGGAAGAGCGTGAGGCCGTACCCCGCAGTCAGGCGCACATTCGATTCCTGCTCGAGACGGTGCTCGACTTTCACAGACAAGGCATGGCGCCGAGCCCGGAAGGTATCGATTCCCTGGGGCGAGGTGAGTCTGCCGAAGAGGCGCTAGCCATCGCAGTATGGTGCGCATTATCTGCCGGCGACTATCGCCAGGGTGTACTCTGGGCGGTCAACCATAGCGGTAAAAGCGACAGTATCGGCCTGCTGGCGGGCAATCTATTGGGACTGCGCTTTGGCCTATCGGATATTCCTGTCGAATGGGTCGAGGATCTCGAGTTACGCGACTGGCTTTACCGACTGGGGCATGATCTACAGTGGCTGCCCAAGGTGTATCTGGGTCGCGGCTACGGCGCTCACGATGACGAATTGCGCGAGAGCTACCCGGATAATTGATGGCTCTCAAGGCTTCTGCAAGAGTCGTCCTGCATTGGGTACCTGCGGGGCCAGATTCAGCGCCTTGAGCATTTGGTAAGTGGTGCAGGTGGCGGCGGATACTACCGGCAGGCCAATAGCGTCTTCCACCGGCTGAATAGCAGCGAGCGAGGGCATCTGTACACAGGCCGACAGCACCACGGCATCGACGTCGCGATAGTCGAGGCGTTTGACGATATCCACCAGGGCCAGAGGGTCGCGTCGCCCTACCTCAAGGTTGTCGGCGATCTCCAGAGAGATACTGTCTCTGACCTCGATGCCTTCTCCTTCGATGTAGTCGATCACTAGCCGAGTCAGGGGCTTCATATAGGGTGTAATGATGGCGACCCGACGGGCCTCTAACGTCTCGAGCCCCTGTACGAGGGCACCGGCGCTGCTGACGATCGGTGTCGGGAAACCATTACCCCGGGTGACCTCGTGCAGGCGATGCTGCGACTCGCGATGATAGCCCGGGCCGTGACTCATGATGGCGACCAGGCAGGCATAGCCCATGACATCCACCTCGGCGTCGGAAAGCTCCTGCGCACAGCGATCGGATTCCACGTCCATGGTGGCGAGTTCTTCCTGGGTCACTTGTTTCATGCGCATACGGCTGGAATGGAAAGTGAAGCGCTCCGGGGCGATGGCTTCCCGGGCACGCAGCAAGGCCGGAATTTCGGTTTCCATGGTGGTGTTGGAGCTGGGAACGATCTGGCCGATGCGATAGGTTTTTTGAGTCATGTGTGCAAGTCTCGAGAGTATGTCATCAGGCAGGGGTGTAGAGATCCTGGAACCGTTCACGCAACTGGTTCTTCTGCACCTTGCCCATGGTATTGCGGGGTAGGTCATCGGCGAAGACCACGCGCTTGGGCTGTTTGTATCGCGCCAGCCGGCCATCGAGGAATTCGAGCACCTTGGCTTCATCGATCTGCGTCTCGGGCTGGGCCACCACTACGGCGGTGACGCCCTCGCCGAAATCCGGATGCGTCACGCCGATGACGGCGGACTCGGCTACCTCGTCCATTTCATCGATGACCTGCTCGATCTCCTTGGGGTAGACGTTGTAGCCGCCGGAGATCACCAGGTCCTTGTCGCGTCCGACGATATGGATGTAGCCCTTCTCATCGATCATGGCCAGATCCCCGGTAATGAAGAAGCCGTCATCGAGAAGCTCTTCCCGGGTCTTGTCCGGCATTCTCCAATAGCCGATGAACACATTGGGGCCGCGCACCTCGAGAATGCCGATCTCACCCTGAGGCAGAATTTCACGGGTTTCCCGCTCGACGACCCGAGCCTCGACCCCGGGCAGCGGCATGCCCACGGTGCCGGCGATACGCTCGCCTTCGTAGGGGTTCGAGGTATTCATGTTGGTTTCGGTCATGCCGTAGCGTTCGAGAATGGCGTGACCAGTGCGCTGCTCGAAGGCCTGATGCGTCTCGGCGGTAAGAGGAGCGGAGCCGGAGGTGAACAGACGCATGTTGGCGGTCAGCTCTGACGTGAGCCGTTCATCCTGTAACAGGCGAGTATAGAATGTGGGTACTGCCATCATGGTGGTGCCGTGGGGCAGTTCTTCGATGAGGGTGTCGATATCGAAGCGCGGCAGGAATAGCATGCTGGCACCGGCCAGCAACACGACGTTGCAGGCCACGAACAGGCCATGAGTGTGGAAGATCGGTAGGGCGTGGATCAGCCGGTCGGTTTCGGTGAAGCGCCAGACGTTCATTAGCGCCTCGGCGTTGGACCCCAGGTTTCGGTGGGTGAGCATGGCGCCCTTGGAGCGCCCCGTCGTGCCGGACGTATAAAGAATAGCCGCAAGGTCATCCGCCTCCCGGGGTTCGATGTCTTCCCAGGGGTCAGCGCTGCGGGCGAGGTCCATCAGTTCGCCATCGCTGTCTGCGCCCAGAGTGGTCACTCGAGGGCAGCCGGCCGAGCCGGCGACTTCTTGAGCGTCCTCCAGATTGGTGGGACGACATACGAACAGGGCCGGTTCGGCATTCTCGAGGAAATATCGAATCTCCTCGGCGGTGTAGCCGGTATTGAGCGGTAGATAGACGCCCCCCATGCGCAGGCAGGCAAGATAGAGCAGGATGGCCTCGGGGCTCTTGTCGACCTGTGCGGCGACGCGGTCTCCCGGTGCCACCCCCAGGCCGATCAGAGCGCCTGCCAGGCGGGCGCTCATATCCAGGGCCTCGGCGTAGGAATAACCCTGGCCTTCTCGGGTCGTGATGAAATCGGCGTCACCCCGCGCCCGCATGCGCTCTGCAAAGATGTCGAACAGGTTGTGATTCATTTCACCGTCTCTCCCTTGAGTAGTTTGCGGGCGCGCTTGCCGAGATCGCGCACATTCGATGAGCAGGCAATCGTGGCGTTGGTCGTGTACCGCTCGTGATTGCGTTCGATATCGTCGAGCACGTAGAGATAGTTGACCATCAGGCCGGTTGCTTGGCGCAATCCCTTGGCTGAGACATCCCCCAGCCAATTGATGCGATGCAGTTGGGCGCCATTGCCAAGATGAAAACGCGACACGGGGTTCAGTGGTAAGCCCTGCGCATTTTTTTCCTTGAGCAGATAATGGGCCGCAAGGGGTTTGATCACGCTCTTGAGCTGTTCGGTGAGGGCGGGGTCTTCTTGCCAATCCGGCGCCTCGAGATGTTCGAGGGTCTTGGCGGCATCCGCCTCCAGAAGATCGTCGCTATTCTTGTAAAGAGCGTCCAGCCATTCGCGAAAACCAGGGACCGGCGATAGGGTGACGAAGTGTCGTAGGCTGGGAAGCTCCTGTTTGAGTTCCTGGACGACCTGTTTGATCAGGAAGTTGCCGAACGAGATACCGCGTAGCCCGGTCTGACAATTACTGATACCGAAAAAGGCCGCAGTATCCGCGGCGTCTGGATCGTCGATCTCGTAATGATCGCTCGCAAGGATGGCTTGAATCTGATCCGGTAACCCTTGGCAGAGGGCGACTTCGACGAAGATCAGCGGCTCGTCGCCGATCGCCGGGTGAAAGAACGCGAAGCAACGCCGATCACGGGCATCCAGGCGCCGGCGTAGGTCGTCCCAATCACGGATCTCGTGTACCGCTTCGTAGCGAATGATCTTCTCCAGAATCACCGCCGGGGTATTCCAGTCGATGCGCTTCAAGACCAGGAAACCGCGATTGAACCAGGAGCCGAACAGATGGGCGAAATCCGCATCGATGGCCTTGAGTCGTGGTCTATCACGCATCAGGGCCAGCAGGTCTTCGCGCATGTCGACCAGATCATGGGTGCCGCCACTGGGTAGGTTTAGTCGGCGCAACAGTTCCTGGCGCCGGGGCTCGCAGGCATCGAACAGGGTGTTGAGATCCTGGTTCTCCCGGGACTCGCGATAGGCTGCATAAGCCTGATCGATATGCTCGGGATCGGCGGAAAAATCCGTCGCCAACAGTTCGAAAAAGTGCTGTTTTTCCTCAGACGCCAGGCGCGCATAGATCTCCAGCGCACGGCTGGCAAGGGCGATGCTCGAGGCCTCGCCGTCACTTGCCAGCAATGCTTCACAGGCCGCGATCAATTGACGATGACTGACATGGGTATCTACACCCGCGCGGCGCCTAAGCAGGGCATCACGCTGGGTAATCGTGCTGAATAGCTCCTGCAAAAAACTCATGTTCATTTTGATGACCTGAGCGTTGGTGTTCAGTCGTTGATGATCAGCTATCGATAATCAGATCGGGTAGCCAGGTGGCGATGCCCGGGAAAAAGCACAGCAGCACGATGCCCAGCACCATGCACAGGGCATAGGGAAGGCTACCGAGCAGAATGTCCCGCAGGGCGATATCCGGGGCAATCCCTTTGATGATGAAAAGATTCAACCCGACGGGCGGGGTGATCAGGCCGATTTCCAGGTTGATGGTGAGTACCACCGCGAACCAGTAAGGGTCGAAATTTGCCGCCAGAATGATCGGCATCAGGATCGGTGCGGCCATCACGATCACCGCCACCGGCGGCAGGAAGAAGCCGGCGACCAGCAGGAATACGTTGATGATGCCCATCAGGACCCAGCGATTCACCTCCAGGTCGGCAATCCCCCCGGCGACGGTCTGGGTGACGAACAGCGAAGAGAGAGCGAAGGCGAATACCTCCGCGGCCGCGATGATCAGCATGATCATCACGCTCTCGCTCAGCGCATCGCGCAGGATGGTCTTGAGCGGTTTCACCTGCCACATGCGATAGACGATAATGGCCAGCGCCAGACATAGAAAGGCCCCCGCGCCGGCGGCCTCGGACGGCGTGGCGACCCCGCCGTAGAGGGCGAACAGAATGGCCGTGACCACCAGAATGAAAGGCAGTACCCGCACCAGCGCCTTGAGGTTGCCCTCGACGTTCTCCTTGGCGCTGGCCGCGGCGTCCGCCAGCGGATTGCCGTAGCCGCCAGACAACTTGCAGGCAATCAATGTCCAGGCCATGAACAAGCCGGCCAGCATCAGCCCGGGCAGGGCACCGGCGATGAACAAGCGTCCGATGGAGGTCTCGGTGGAAATACCGTAGACGATCATGGTCACCGACGGCGGAATGAGGATGCCCAGGGTGCCGCCGGCGGCGATACAGCCTGCGGCGACGCCATCCGGATAGCCACGCTTGCGCATCTCAGGGATGCCCAGTTTACCGATAGCCGCGCTGGTAGCCGGGGATGAACCGGATAAAGCAGCGAATATCGAGCAGGCACCGATGTTAGAAATCGCTAGCCCGCCGGGCATTCTGCCGAGCCATAGATCCAGGGAGCGATACAGGTCTCGCCCGGTAGGGGACGAGGCCACCGCCGCGCCCATCAGGATGAACATTGGAATGGCCACGAAACCAAAAGACGCAATGTTGCCGAAGAAGGTCTCGCCGAAGTAGGTCAGCTCGCCCATGCCGCGATCGAGCACCAGGGCAGCGAGCGATACGCCGCCCAGGGCAAAGGCAATGGGCGTGCCAATGGCCATCAATACGAACAGGGCGACGACGATGAGGATGCCACTGGTGACTGGATCCATACTCAGGATTCCCCGCGAAGAATTTCCGCCACGTACTGCAGCGAAAGTAGACTGATGCCGATGGCGAGTGGTAACAGCGCCGGCCACAAGGGCGGATTCCAGACCGTGCCGGTGGTCCAGTCCATGCGATAGGCCTCGAGGAAGTAGTGCCAGCCGCTATAGGCCAGGGCGCTACAGAAGGCGAGCCCAACTAGCGCAGAGAGGAGGTACATGATCTTTTTGGCCCAGCCTCCGAGCGCATCGGGCAGCACGGTGACCGCGACATGCCCACCATTTCGAAGTACGTAAGGGGCACCGAGCAGCATCGCCCCGGTGACGGAATAAATCGCGAACTCAGTTTGCCAGATGGTGCTCTGGCCCAGCACGTAGCGCATGAAGATCATGTGACAGACGGCGAGTACGCCAGCCAGCAGCAGAGCGCCGGCGATGACGGCGACGCTGCTCGATACGATGTCCATCAGGCGAATATAGAAACCCGACAGACCCCGACTAGCCGTCAGCGGACGATTCGAGTTTTGAGCCATGAACGCTTCCTCACTCGACGGCTAGGGCCGCGTCGATCAAGGCCTGGCCGTTGGGCACGTTCTCGGCAAAGGTCTTGTATGAACTCTGCTTGGCAATATCCAGCCAGGCCTGGTAGTTCTCGGGGGTCATGGTCACCACCTCGACTCCGTTTTCCTTGTAGACATCCACCAGCTTCTGGTCGAGTGCCGCGGCCTCGCCAGCAAAGAACTCCTCGGCCTTCTTGCCGGCCTCGGTGAGTGCCTTTTGCTGCTCCTCATTGAGTCCATTCCAGCTCTGTTCGGAAATCAGGATGGGCTCGTACATGAACCACAGGGCATTTTCGCCGGGGGCGGTCAGGCATTTCACCTGCTCGTAGATGCGATAGGAGATGAATGACCCGGAGGAGGTATTGGCGCCGTCCAGTACGCCGGTCTGCATGGCGGTGTAGATCTCCGAGGAGGGCATCGAGGCGATCGAGGCACCGGCCTCGGCGAGCATCTCATCGAAGGCCGGGCCGGCGGCGCGCATGGTCTGGCCATCGACCGTATCCGGGGCGGTAACGCAACGCATGTTCGAGGCAAACCCGCCTGCCAACCAGGCATCCGCCAGTACCCGAGCACCGGCTTCGTTGATGACCTCCTTGATCATGTCCATGAACTCGGAGTCGTTGAGCCGCTGGGCCCGTTCATGACTGCGCACCAAGCCGGGCATCAGCGTGGCCGAGAACTCGGGGTGACGGCCACTGGCATAATCCAGAGGGAGTGACGTCATGTCCAGGCGGCCCCGCACCAGGGCGCCCCATTGCTCCTTGGCCTTGAGCAACGACTGTCCGGGATAGACCTGAATCTTTAGGTCGACATTCGCCTCATCGACCGACTCGGCCATCAATTGAACCATTTCATCGCGTACGTCGCCCTGACCACCGGGGAACTGGTGAGAGGCGCGTAGGACGGTTTCAGCATTGGCGGCACCGCTGACGGCAATGGTGAGGGCAGTGGCGGTAATGGCGGTGGTGAGCTGGCGTTTCATTAGGTGTCTCCATGGATCTTGTTTTTGTGAAATATGTATCATGGGCTATGATATATATATCAATAGTTAGTACACACCAATGTGTCAAACCCGCGAAACTAGACAAACGTCGTAAGGGATGGCCGTTGAGTGAATAAAAAACGAACAGCACAGGACGCAGCCGTGAGCAGCGCGAAGCGATCGAATACCCAGCGACTCAAGGACGCGCTGGAAGATGACATTCTTAATGGCCGGATGGCTCCCGGGGAGCGGCTCGATCCCGAAACGCTCGGCAAGACCTTTCAGGTCTCCCGTACACCGGTAAGGGAAGCCATACAGCAACTGGTCGCCAGCGGGCTCGTAACGGTGGTGCCCAAGAAGGGTACCTTCGTGGCCCAGGTGGGAATCGAGGAGCTGATCGAGATGTTCGAGGTCATGGCCGAATTGGAGGGCATGTGCGGGCGTCTGGCCGCGCGGCGTATTACCCCGGAGGAAATCGCTGCCTTGCGCAGGGCGCTAAAGCGCTGTGAAGAAGCGGCCGGCTCGGGTAATACCGATGATTATTATTACGAGAACGAGTGCTTTCACGATTGCATCTATGCGTCCAGCCACAACACCTTCCTGGCCACTGAGGCGCGTCAGTTGAAGCAGCGTCTCAAGCCCTATCGCCGCCTGCAATTGCAGGTGCGTCATCGCATGCAGAGTTCGCTGGCCGAGCACCGGGAAGTCGTACGCATGCTCGAGACGGGGGATTCCATTGGCGCGGAGCAGGCTCTGCGTGATCATGTGCTGATTCAGGGCGAGCGTTTCAGCGACTTCGTGGCCAGCGTTCGGCGGTTCAGTGCCAAGGCGGGCGTTGCTGCCGGCTTGGTCGTAGATAAAGTATCCACCGATTGAGTCGAATGCCGGATCAACAATTGTTCGCCAGCGGTGTCTCCAACTAGACTCGTTGAGACAAGATGACAAATCACCAAGGAGAAGCCACCATGTCCGTCCGCGAGATCGCCCTTTATATCGACGGCCAACCCATCCCATCGAAGGCCGAGCAGTGGCGCGATGTGGTCAATCCGGCAACCCAGGAAGTAGTGGCACGGGTGCCTTTTGCCACCCGCGAGGAAGTCGATCAGGCCGTCGCCAGCGCCAAGCAGGCCTTTGTCAGCTGGCGCAAGATGCCCTTGGCCAAGCGCATGCGCATCATGCTCAGGTTTCAGGCGCTGGTGCGCGAGCACACCGAAGAGCTGGCGGCACTGATCACCGAGGAGCACGGCAAGACGCTGCCAGATGCCGAAGGCGAAGTGGGCCGCGGCCTGGAAGTCATCGAGCACGCCTGCTCGATCACCTCGCTACAGCTTGGCGAGATTGCCGAGAACGCAGCCAGCGACGTTAACGTCTACTCCTTGCACCAGCCCCTGGGCGTCGGCGCCGGCATCACTGCCTTCAACTTCCCCATCATGCTGCCTTGCTTCATGTTCCCCTTGGCCATCGCCACCGGCAATACTTTCGTGCTGAAGCCTTCGGAACAGGACCCATCTTCCACCATGCGCCTGGTCGAACTGGCCCATGAAGCCGGCGTGCCCAATGGGGTGCTCAACGTGGTGCACGGCGGGCCGGATGTTGCCAACCACATCTGCGACCATCCGGACATCAAGGCGCTCTCGTTCATCGGCTCCACCGCCATCGGCACCCATATCTATGAGCGCGCCGGTGCTGCGGGCAAGCGAGTGCAGTCGATGATGGGGGCCAAGAATCACTGTGTGATCATGCCGGATGCCAATCGTAGTCAGGCGATCAACAACGTGCTGGGCTCCGCCTTTGGTGCCGCCGGCCAACGTTGCATGGCCAACTCGGTACTGGTGCTGGTGGGCGAGGCACGCCAGTGGCTGGAGGAGATCGTCGAGAAGTCCCGGGAAATGAAGGTGGGCCCCGGCACCCAGCGCGATGCGGACCTGGGGCCGTTGGTGTCACCGGCGGCGCGGGATCGGGTGCTCAAGCTGATCGATACCGGCGAATCCGAAGCGACCCTGGCACTGGATGGCCGTGGCATCAGCGTCGAGGGCTACCCGGATGGCAACTTCGTGGGTCCGACGATCTTTAGTGACGTCACTGCTGACATGACCATCTACAAGGAAGAGATCTTCGGCCCGGTGCTGTGCGTGGTAGGGGTTGAAACCCTGGATGACGCCATCGCCTTCATCAATGCCAATCCCAACGGCAATGGCACCTCGATCTTCACCAATTCGGGCTGGGCCGGGCGGCGCTTCGAGAGCGATATCGATGTCGGCCAGGTGGGTATCAACGTGCCGATTCCAGTGCCGGTGGCCTACTTCAGCTTCACCGGCTCCCGGGCGTCCAAGCTTGGCGATCTTGGCCCCAACGGCAAGCAGGCGATCCAGTTCTGGACCCAGACCAAGACCGTAACGTCGCGCTGGTTCGAGCCGGAAAACGTCTCCGGCGGCATCAACAGCACCATTTCGATGTGATAGGTGCAACAATAGAAAGGCTCTTGAACACCGCCAGGATCAATGGCGGTGTTTTTCTGATCTTAAGGAAAAATCATGAGTGTATCCCTCAGCCGTTTTCCCATTCCCGAATCCCTCGACGAGCTACCCGAGGATATCCGCGACGTCATCTTGGCGGTACAGGAGAAGGCCGGCTTCGTGCCCAACGTCTTTCTCACACTTGCCCATCGGCCTGACGAATTTCGTGCCTTTTTCGCCTATCACGATGCGCTCATGGAACGTGAATCCGACACCCTGACCAAGGCGGAGAAGGAAATGGTAGTGGTGGCTACCAGCGCGCGGAACCGTTGCCTCTATTGCGTGGTTGCCCATGGCGCCTTGGCGCGCATCTACAGCAAGGATCCGCTGCTTGCCGATCAGGTGGCGATCAATCATCGCACCGCGCCGATAAGCGAACGCCATCGTCTCATGCTGGATTTCGCGCTCTATATCGGTACCGAGCAGGGTGAGCTCAACGACGAGTGGCAGGGTCGTCTATTCGAAGTGGGCTTTACCCTCGAAGATATCTGGGACATCGGCGCGGTTGCCGGCTTCTTCGGTATGTCCAACCGGCTGGTGAATCTTACCGGCACGCCGCCCAATGAGGAGTTTTATCTGATGGGACGGGTGCCAAGATAAAGAACAGGCAACCGCTAGACGCCTATCTGAAATTTCTCGAATAGCTGCAGCACCGGCTCGAGCTGGCTCTCATGTAGCGTAAGAACCGTGTCGAAGGTGGCATCTTCGGCAGGCAAGAGGACGGCGAATCTACCTTCTTCTACATGGAATTCGTGTATCTCTCGCAGACCATCCACTGTTTCACAACGTATGGAGCGATAAGGGTCGTCCTCGCCATAGGTCAGGCGGTGGTACATTTTGAAGTAGGTGTAAAGGATGAGCCCATTGGCGAAGGCTGGCCACCGGGCAGGAATGGTGCGCGACTCCTCGTCGAGGGCCTGACCGTTCGCCACCGTTTCGGCAATCGCCTTGGCCAATGGCTCGGCGATCAAGGAGGTAGCATCCTGTGGCAGAGCTTCTTGCGCTTCGACCGCTTTGCGGTAGCGCTCAGCGACCTGGCGCAGGTCGTCGAGAGAGTCAAACCGATGACTGCTATGCTGCAAGTCACCAGGATCGCACTCGCCGTTTTCCCAACCATGGACAACATCGAGTGTCAGTTGGCTATCCGCCATCGCCTGACCAAGAAGTGCTTCAATGGCGATGTTCAAATGCAGCCGACGCTCGGTTACCGAGTTGTCGAAAGCGGTATAAGGATCGGCAAAAACAGTATGCAGGCGCCCAGGCGCATGTTCCTTGGCTTCATTGAATGGCATCGATTTGGGTCCCGGCGCAATATAATCGTTTGAATTCTTGTGAAAGACATCATGCTTGATTGACTATGTTATCGGCGGGTCGTGGTGGTTTCTTGAGATCCTGATATGGGTGGAGCCATGCATGCCGTTTTGCCAACCTGCGCAATTATGGAGATCCGCTTGCCATGGCTATTCTTCTGTCGAATACGTTGATTGTGCTGTTGACGGTCGCCGGTATGGAGGTGTTCGCCTGGTTTGCCCATAAGTACGTGATGCATGGTTGGGGCTGGGGGTGGCATCGCTCCCACCATGAGCCTCACTCCGTGCGCCAGGCACATGGCTGGTTCGAGAAGAACGATCTCTATGCGGTGGTGTTTGCCGGTGTGGCGATCGTGCTGATCGCGGCGGGAACATTGGGCTGGTATCCGCTTCAGTGGATCGGCGCGGGCATGACCGCCTATGGCTTCCTGTACTTTCTTGCCCATGACGGCTTGGTGCATCAGCGCTGGCCGTTTCGCTACGTGCCGCGTCACGGCTATCTCAAGCGCCTGTACCAGGCCCATCGCATGCATCACGCAGTGAATGGCAAGGAAGGCTGCGTCTCCTTCGGCTTTTTAATTGCACCTTCCGTCAGTACCTTGAAGCGCCAGCTGCGAGAAAAGCATGGCGGCGCTTTGCAGAATTCATCTACTCGAGACGTTGCCAGAGATGCTCGGGCCTAGGCGCCGGCATTTGCCAGCGAGAAGTCATCATCTGGCCCAATCCCTTGGCCAATAAGCGCAGCTTGTCTGCCTTGCTAGTGGATACGCGCCGATCCCAGGCCCCCGCGCCTCTTGCCTTGACCTGAATACCGATTTCCCGATAAACGCCGTGGGCGGTGGCGATTGCCCAGGCGCTGCGAGGCGGGAGTGCGCCAAGCCCACCTCGAGCCGATTGATAATAAGGCTCCGCCAGATCGATCAGACGTGCCGTTACCCCGGCCAGCGCGTCGCGGTGGCGTGGGTCAGCGATCTCCTCCGGCGGTATGCCCGCCTCGACAAGCCAGGTTTGAGGCAGGTAGCAGCGCGCGATTTCCGCATCGTCGACGATGTCCCGGGCGATGTTGGTAAGCTGGAAGGCCAGGCCCAGATCGCAGGCCCGATCCAGCGTCGCCTCATCCCTCACCCCCATGATCCAGGCCATCATGATGCCCACGACCCCGGCGACGTGATAGCAGTAGCTCAGAGTGTCGTCGATAGTGACATAACAGCGCTCCTGAACGTCCATGGCGAAGCCTTCCAGGTGCGCCAGGGGATAGCGCTCGGGAAGACGATGATTCAGCGCCACCTGCTGAAAAGCGGCGAAAGGTGGGCTTTGCATCGGCTCGCCGGCATAGGCCTGCTGGGTCATATGGCGAAGCCCGGCCATGCGCTGTTCGCTGCTGTCCGTTGAGCCTTCAACGCGAGAGGGCATGCCCAGATGCTGCTCATCGATCACGTCGTCGCAGTGTCGACACCAAGCGTACAGCATCAGCACGCTGCGCCGGGTCGCGGGGTCGAAAAGCCGCGCGGCGGTGGCGAAGCTTTTTGATCCGACCTGAATGGTCTCGGCGGCGTGACGGTCGAGCGCATCAACCATCAAGGCGCTCCAGCATCAGTTTCGCCGTAGCCTTGGCGGAACCCACTACCCCGGGCACGCCGGCGCCGGGATGGGTGCCGGCGCCAACCAGGTAGAGGTTGTCGATCTTCTGGTCCCGGTTATGAGGCCGGAACCAGGCGCTCTGGGTAAGAATCGGCTCCAGGGAGAACGCCGAGCCCAGATGGGCATTGAGCTCATCGCGAAAATCCAGCGGCGTGAAGTGGCGGCAGGTCACCAGATGCTCCCGTAGCCCGGGAATATAGTGCTTCTCCAGGTAGTCGAGGATGCGATCGCGATAGACCGGCCCCTGGCTTTCCCAGTCGATGGGGGCGGTGCCCAGATGCGGCACCGGTGCCAGCACGTAGTAGGCGCTGGACCCCGGCGGTGCCAGGGAAGGGTCGGTGACGCAGGGCGAGTGTAGATAAAGCGAGAAATCCTCCGCCAAGGTGTCGGCGTTGAAGATCTCGTCGATCAGCTCCTTGTAGCGCGCCCCCAGGCAGATGGTGTGATGCTGAAGATCTTTTGATGGCATGTCGAGGCCGAAATAGATCACGAATAGCGACATGCTGTAGCGCTTCTTCTTGAGCGCATTGCCGTGACTGACCCCGCGGGGATGCTTGCCCAGCAGTTTCGCGTAGGTGTGGATGACATCTGCATTGGAGGCCAGCGCATCGGTCTCGAAATGGCGGCCATCCTGGAGGGTGACGCCAGTAATGCGATCATCTTGAGTCTCGATATTCGCCACTTCCGCGTTGAGTTCGAGCTTGCCCCCCATGTCCTCGAACAGCTTGACCATGCCTTGAATCAGCGCACCAGTGCCTCCTCGCGGGAACCACACGCCGCCCTGACGCTCCAGCGCATGAATGAGGGTATAGATCGAGGAGGTGACGAAGGGGTTACCCCCCACCAGCAAGGAGTGAAAGGAGAACACCTGGCGCAGGTGTTCGTCCTCCACAAATCGCGACACCATGGCATAGACGCTGCGCCAGGCTTGTAACCGCGCCAGCTGCGGTCCGGCCTTGATCATGTCGCGAAAGGACAGGAAGGGCACCGCGCCCAGTTTGATATAGCCCTCTTCATAAACGGCCTTGGAATACTCGAGGAAGCGCCGATAGCCCTCCACGTCCTTAGGGTTGCGCTCGGCGATCTGGCGCTCCAGCTCCTGCTGATCATTGACGTAATCAAACGACGGCGCGTCTTCCCAGCATAGCCGATAGAAAGGAGAAACCGGCAGTAGCGCCACGTAATCCGATAGCTGCCTGCCGGCCAGGGTGAAGAGTTCTTCCAGCGCCGCTGGGTCGGTGATGACCGTGGGGCCGGCATCGAAGATGAACCCTTTGTCTTCGTAGACATAGGCGCGACCGCCGGGCTTGTCGCGTTTTTCTAGTAGGGTGGTGCGATAGCCACCGGCTTGCAGACGAATGGCCAGGGCCAGACCGCCGAAGCCGGCGCCAATCACCAGGGCTTGTTGTTGCGTCATGGCTAGTTCCTAGATGGTGTCGAATCGTATCGATAAGAGGAGAGGAGTCGAGCAGGGCTAGAGCATCTTGCGGCACGAATGGCTTCGCCTAGCGGCACCGGCGGCTTGCCGACAAGAATGCGCGCCTTGTCCAGGGTAGTCAGACGTCCCGCATAAAAGCGTTCGATCAAGCTCTCAGATAGCCCGTAGAAGCGCTGCATGACTTGCCAGCGCTGGCTCGGCGAGCCGGCCAGGAACAGCATGCGGTTGAGCAGACGAAAATAGCCCTGCTGGCGCCATTCCCGCTGCGCTTCGTCACGGATCGCACTGAATAGCGTCGGAGAGCTTAAATCATCAAGACTGGCGATCCGCTCTGCCAGGCGCACCGCATGGGGCAGGGAATAGCCGGTAGTAGGATGAAAAAGCCCGGCCCGCAGGCCGCTACGTGGCTGCCCGTCGGCTTCATTCCAAAAGGCCTCAAAATCCCCGGCCAGGGTGATCGGCAAAACACCGCGCTCTTCCCGCAGCACTTCATCGATCTGCCAGCCTTTGGCCTCGGCATAGGCGCTGATGTTGTGCCGCAGCTGGACGTCGTCATCCACTGGCTGATCGATGTAGTGGGTATCCTCGATCAGCAGCGTATCCCGGGTGAAGGGCAGCACATAGACAAAACGATAACCTTCGCCCTGGGCCAGACTTGCATCCATCAGGATGGGTTCTTGAAGCCCATGGGGCGCGGCAAGTCTGATTTCCTGACCGAGAAAGGCCTGATAGCCCAGGAACAGATGCGGGCTCGGCGCCGGGCCGCGACCATCGATCACCGCGCTTGCCGTCAGTTGGGTGCCGTCTTCAAGCGTGACCCGGTCAGGTTCGAGGGCGGCGATTGTTGTATCGACCCATAGCGCATCACCCAGAGCGCATTCGAGTGCCTGTGCGAAGGTCGAGGAGAGCAGGCTGGTATAGCCGCCCTGCAGCCGCCGCTCCCGCTCTGGAAAGATCACCCGATGGCGTGGCCAATGGCATCCTATCAGGGGGGCCAGCCAGGCATGTTGCTCGGTGTTCAAGTCGCTGTCATGAAACGACCAGGTATGGTTGCCGCCGGGGCGGCTCTCCTGCTCTAGCATCAGTAGGCGAAGCTCGGGGCGATCCCGTTTCAGGCGTAGAGCGATCAAGCCATTGGCCAGGCCGCCCCCGGCCAGAATCAGATCGTAATGATGCTGTGGCATGCCAGGGGCGTCCTGTGCGTGAAGATAGTATGCATGAGCCTAGCGCCGCGCGTTTCGCACGGCAGTGCCGTTTTCATCCAGCAGCACTGCCTGACGCAGCGCACTCAGATCGGCGCTACCGGTACAAAAACAGGCGATGCGTAGCTGCGCAATGAGTATCTCGAAATGCTCTATGACCGCCTCGCTCGACTGGGTGGCGCTTGCAAGCACCGCCGCCGCCTGACCCACGAGATCGGCACCCAGACGAATGGCCTTGGCCGCATCGACACCGTCGCGAATGCCGCCGGAGGCGATCAATGGCGTATCCGGTAACTCGCGACGTACCGCCTGAATGGCCTGAGCCGTAGGGATGCCCCAACCGGCGAAGGCCAAGGCGATGCGCTTCTGGGACTCGCTTGCGGCGCGTTCGGCTTCCACCGCCGCCCAGCTGGTGCCACCGGCGCCTGCCACGTCGATTGCCGCTACGCCTTCTTCGATCAGAGCCCGGGCGACCTGAGGCGAAATGCCCGCGCCGACTTCCTTGATGATTATCGGTACCTCGAGCGCCTTCACCAAGGCACCGATTGACTGGCGAACGTTGCGCCAGTCGCGGTCGCCGCCGGACTGCACGGCTTCCTGTAAGGGGTTGAGATGAACGATGAGGGCGTCCGCGTCGATCATGTCTACCGCACGACGCGCCCACTCGATGCCCTGGGCTTCACGAAGCTGGCCGGCGCCGATGTTGCCGAGCAACGCAATGTCCGGTGCGAGTCGACGCAGCTCCCGGGTCAGGCCATGGTCATTATCGGTCTGCAAGGCGACCCGTTGAGAGCCGACGGCCAAGGCGATTCCCAAGGCCTGGGCGGCTTCGGCCAGATGCTGGTTGATCAAACGCGCCCTTGCCGCACCGCCGGTCATGGAACTGATCAGAAACGGAGCGTTCAACCGTTTACCCAGAAACTGCGCACGCAGATCGATATCGTCGAGGTTGAGTTGTGGCAGGGCGCAATGCTCGAAGCGATAGCCGGCAAGGCCAGAGGAAGTGGGCCCGGGTGCCCGCTGAGCGTCCAGCACAATAGCCAGATGATCGTTCTTGCGCTCGACCAGACCTTCGCCTTTCATGTCGGTTTCCTTGTCAGAGGGCATTGGCTAGAACTCCATTGTATAGGGTTGCGCCTAAAGTTGTGCAAGAATTGTACGGGTCGTACTATCAAGAACAACTCCAGGAGCGTCCTCAATGAGTTTAACCTTTCCGAATGTTGCTTTTGATAGCGACGATTTCGCTAGCCTTGATGGGATCCGCCAGGCTGTCGAAAGGCGCCTGGATGGGCTGCTTACCGATACGCAGGCAAGCGACGATCCGGTGAGTCAGGCCATGCGCAGCAGTGTGCTGGCACCGGGCAAACGGATACGCCCTTTGCTGCTGGTGCTTGCCGCTCGAGAGCTGGATTGCCGAGAACCTGCGTTGTTCGATCTGGGCGCTTCGATAGAGATGATCCACACCGCTTCTCTGATCCTGGACGACCTTCCTTGCATGGATAACGCCAGTATGCGCCGCGGGCGCCCGACGGTGCATCGTCAGTATGGGGAGGACGTGGCCATGTTGGCGGTAGTGGCCTTGCTGAGCCGTGCCCTTGGCGTCGTATCCGATGCGTCGACGCTGCCCGCGGAGCAACGCACACGGATGATTGGGCAACTTAGCCGGGCAGCCGATGTTCAAGGGCTGGTGAAAGGACAGTATGAAGATCTGCATGAGGCGCAGAAACCTCGTTCCGTAGCGGATGTGATGGCGACCAACCGGCACAAGACCGGTGTGCTCTTTCAGGCCAGCATGCAGTTGGTAGCGGTTATTACCGGGATCGACAAGGCCGCTGCGGATTCGCTCGAGCGTTTCGCCCTGGCGCTGGGGCAAGCCTACCAGTTAAGCGATGACCTGGGTGATTGCAGTGCGGCTCACGGTAAAGATGCCGATCAGGATCGCGACAAGGCCACTCTGGTCAATCTGCTTGGGGCCGAGGAAGTGTGTCGGCTGCTGAGTGAGCAATTAGAAGAAGCCGATCGACAGCTGACCTTCGTTTATGGGCCTTGCTCCGCGCTCGGTAACTTTACGCGGAGTCTTTTTCCCTGCTCCTGGTAACCAGGCGGTTCACCTTCGTATCACTGGATGTTGCAACCGTTCGCGCTTGCTTCCAAAATCGATACCCACAAACATATACCACCGCGGAGCCCGGGCCATGAGCGAGCAACAGCAGGACAAGCGTCGTCGTTATTCCAGTCAAGTCGTCGATGGCATTGGCAAATCCGCCAGCCGGTCCATGCTGCGGGCGGTGGGATTCAATGATGAAGACTTCAAGAAGCCCCAGGTGGGCATCGCCTCGACCTGGAGCCAGGTCACACCCTGCAACAGCCACATCAACGAGTTGGCCGAGGATGCACGCCAGGGCGCCGACACCGCCGGCGGCAAAGGGGTGATCTTCAACACCATCACCATATCGGACGGTATCGCCAACGGTACCGAGGGGATGAAGTACTCCTTGGCATCGCGGGAGATAATCGCCGATTCCATCGAGGCCGTGGCAGGTTGCGAGGGCTTCGACGGCGTAGTGGCGATCGGTGGCTGCGACAAGAACATGCCCGGCTGCCTGATCGGTCTGGCGCGGCTCGATCGCCCCAGCGTGTTCGTCTATGGCGGCACCATCATGCCCGGCGCCAATCACACCGACCTGGTTTCGGTATTTGAGGCCATGGGCGCCCATGCCAAGGGCGACATGGAGCTGATCGAGCTCAAGCAGATCGAGGAGACGGCGATTCCCGGGCCGGGCTCCTGCGGCGGCATGTACACCGCCAACACCATGGCTTCCGCCATCGAGGCATTGGGCATGAGCCTGCCCAACAGCTCGGCCCAGAACGCGGTATCCCAGAACAAGCGGGACGATTGCCGTGCCGCCGGGGCGGCGGTGCTCGACCTGCTGGATCGCGACCTGAAACCCAGCGACATCATGACTCGCGAAGCCTTCGAGAACGCCATTACCGTGGTGATTTCACTCGGCGGCTCGACCAACGCGGTGCTGCACTTGATTGCAATGGCCAATGCCATCGACGTTGAACTTTCCCTGGACGACTTCACCCGCATCGGCCGGCGAGTACCTGTGGTTGCCGATCTGCGCCCCAGCGGCCACTACATGATGAGCGAGCTGGTCGCCATCGGCGGCATTCAGCCGCTGATGAAGATGTTGCTCGATGCCGGGCTCTTGCACGCCGAGTGCATGACCGTCACCGGCAAGACGCTGGCGGAGAATCTGGCGGATGTAGCACCTTACCCGAGCGATCAGCAGATCATCCGGCCGCTGGACAAGCCAATCAAGGGCGAGAGCCACCTTCGCATCCTCTATGGCAATCTGGCGCCGGAAGGAGCGGTCGCCAAGATCACCGGCAAGGAGGGCACGCGCTTCTCCGGGTGGGCCAAGGTGTTCGGGTCCGAAGAGGAGGCTCAGGCGCGTATCAACGCCGGCGACGTGGTAGCCGGAGACGTGGTGGTGATTCGCTATGAAGGCCCCAAGGGCGGCCCGGGCATGCGCGAGATGCTTACTCCCACTTCCGCAATCATGGGCCAGGGCCTGGGCAACGACGTGGCCTTGATCACCGACGGGCGTTTCTCCGGCGGCAGTCATGGCTTCGTGGTCGGCCACGTGAGCCCCGAAGCCTTCAATGGCGGGCCGCTGGCGCTGGTGGAAGATGGCGACGAGATCACTATCGACGCCGAGGCGGATACCATCGACGTGCATATCGACGATCAGGAGTTCGAACGCCGTCGTGCCAACTGGCAGCAGCCGGCACCACGCTATACCCGTGGTGTGCTGGCCAAGTACGCTCGAACCGTGAGTTCGGCGTCGACGGGTGCAGTCACCGACCTGCCGGAATAACCGATGTGCGTGCCGCGGTTTGATATTGCCTCACCAACAGGCGTGATCGCTGACACCCACGGCACGCTGCGTAAGGAAGCGCTTACCCTGCTTAAGGATTGCGAGCTGATCCTGCATCTCGGTGACGTCGGCAAGCCGTTCATTCTCGAACGGCTTGCCGAATTGGCGCCGCTTTACACCGTGCGCGGCAATATCGATACGCAAGATTGGGCCGAGGATATACCCTGGACCCAGGATCTGATCGTCAATGGTTGGCGGTTGCACCTGGTACACGATATTGCCGATTTCGATCCCGGCACGCCCTGCGATACGGTACTCCATGGCCATTCCCATAAGCCGCGCAATGAATGGCTGGGCGGTCGGTTGCTGTTCAACCCCGGGGGTGGTGGCCGGCGACGCTTCAAACTGCCGATTACGCTGGGCAAGCTATGGGCGGACGAGCGTGGGTTACGCGGCGCGATCATTCATCAGCCGCTCGATGTAAAGTCGTCATGATTGTCCCCCGGCCCGTCGTTGAAATGCGTGCCTATCCGAACCGCGTACTCACCGACCGTCACGACTTCCATCAGTTATTGCTGGGGTTGAGCGGCAGCGTCGAACTCGAGACCGATGGCCGGGGCGCGCGGGTGGTGGCCGGTGTATTGGTGCCTATTATCGCCGGGGAACAACACCATTACCTGGCATTACGTGATAACGATTGCCTGGCACTGGATCTACCGGTGCCCTGGTGCGAGGCGCTGGAGCTGGATGTGTCGATGATCCATGTGCCACGTCGCTTACCCTCGGCGCTAGTCGCAAGCGCCTCTGAGCTCACGGCTGCCAGCCCCACCGCGTTGCTGAGCTGGCTGAATGAAGCCTTGAGTGACACCGGCACCAAAGTGACGGCGCCGCGCCTACGGCTGATCCAGTTGATATCGATCGTCGAAGCCGATTTGGCCCATCCGTGGCGTGTCAACGAGATGGCCGTTTGCTGTCACCTTGCCGAGGCGGTGTTCGCACGGCAGTTTCGCGCCCTGACCGGGCAGACGCCTCATACCTGGCTGATTACCCGGCGCCTTGACCGTGCACGACACCTGATGAGTGAATCTACGGCCTCCATGACAGAGATTGCATTGACCTGCGGTTTCGCCGATGCGGCGCATTTCTCGCGCACCTTCCGGCGGCAGTATGGCTGTGCTCCAAAAGAATGGCGGGGTAACGCTCGTTTTATGGAAAAGAGCCGTGCTCATGAGGAGTTGTGATTGGGTCAGGATTCGACAAGTCATGCCCGTCGACTGGCGGCAGACTTTGTAGCGAATTCTTGGTTGGTAAGACTCATGACGCAATCCATCTCCGACAATCGCGCCACCGCCATCGGCGCCACCACGGTCCTCAACTGGGCGCTGCTGGCGGCGCTGACCCAACTGGCGGGGCCAGTGCCACCGTTTCTTCTCACCGCCTTGGCTTTCGGTATTGCGTTCCTTTGTTTTGCACTCTGGCTGGGGTTGCGTGGCGAATCCTTGTTCACTCCGCTAAAGCAACCGCCTGCGGTATGGATGTTGGGAGTCTGCGGGCTGTTCGGCTATCACGCGCTCTACTTCGTTGCCCAACAGAACGCGCCCCCGGCCAACGCCGGGTTGATCAGCTATCTATGGCCGCTGTTGATCGTGCTTTTCGTCGCGTTGCTACCCGGTGAGCGGCTGCGCATCATTCATGTGGCCGGCAGTCTGCTGGGTTTTGCCGGGGCGGCCTTGTTGGTTGGTGGTGACGTGAATGCCGGTGGCAGTGTGCTGGGCTATGCGGCAGCGTTTGCCTGCGCCTTCCTATGGAGTGGCTATTCGGTGCTGTCCCGGGCGACCCGCAATGTGCCTACCGCAGCTGTAGGCGGCTTCTGCCTGGTAACGGCGCTGCTCGCCGCGCTCTGCCATTGGCTGTTTGAACCTACTCGCTTACCAGTAGGCATCGGCTGGCTCGGGGTGCTTGGTCTGGGTCTGGGGCCGGTGGGCAGTGCCTTCTTCACCTGGGATGTGGGCGTCAAGCATGGCGACCTGCGTTTGCTGGGGCTTCTCGCCTACTTTACTCCGTTGCTATCTACGGTGGCATTGATTCTGACCGGGTACGCTGAGCCGACGCCACTGCTAGCGCTGGCGGCGGGGCTTATTACCTTGGGCATGCTGGTAGGAAGTGGGCGCTTGCATAGGAACCTATGGCGTAAACCTGGTTCTTGACGCGATAGAGGCAAAGCCTTGGCCAAGTTCAATCGCTTCAAGGCGCATATTGTTTCTCCAACATCCAGTGTTCCAGGTCGCGGCAGGTGCAAGGCGACGATATCCACTCGGTCTTCTGGCAGCGCTTTTGCGAGTTCGCGTCGAAGAGTCTCGTTACAGCCGAAAACTCTCAATGGGTCATCTGGTATGCCTTGCCACATCGTCTTCCTTGCGTAGTGCGCTGATGAACATGGTGCCTAGCCCGTTGGCATGGCAGAAAGCCGCGAGCTTTTCTCCTACCAGCTTGCGATAGTAGATGCACACGCCACCCAGGAAGAACAGCACGCTGGCGAACAGAAATGATGACGCGGCAAGTGTCGTCACCTGGCGCTCTGCAGCAGCGTCGAGATGCCAAAGATAGGGAATCGAGGCGATCGTGAACAATCCCGAGCCCAGGATGAACTGGGCCACGGTGATGTTGAACAGCTGCATATAGATCATCGAAGGCGCCTCGACTACCTGCAGGAGGTTTGCGAAGCCGCCGATCACGAATAGCACAGAACCGATAATAAAACTCCAGCTGCCGATGGCGACGGCTTCCAGCGAGGGAAGAAAGCAGAGGCTACCCACCGTGAACAGGGCCGAGCCAAGCACATAGGACCAAGCTGCCACGTACTCGATATAATCGGCAAAGGACCGCGTGCTGTGCATGCGCCAATATTTAAGCACCTCGAGCAGGTCATGGCCCGTCACCAGCAGATAGACCAGCGAGCCGGTGAAGAAGAGCCAATCGCCGATAACCAGGTACTGCGAAAGCGCTGGAAAGAAAAAGATGCTACCGAAGACGAAGGCCAACCCTCCTAGCTTATAGCTATAGGCGTTGACCGTCTCCCATATCTCATGGGTACGGCTGTGCGGGTCTTTCGAGGATAGATCGGAAACACGCGGACGGTGAGTGATCAGATGTGGCATGGGTTAAAAAGTCGCTGATTGCCTTGATGCTGCCATTATGGCAGAACGCAACGCTATAAAGCCGCTCGTACTCGTAGGTACGAGCGGCATCATGACCTGGTCGGCGGGCCTGTTTCTATCGATCCCATCAGGCGCCGCCAATACCTTTGATAATGTAACCCGACCCGCCGCAATCGACACACTCCTCATCGTTGATCTTGCCGGTGCCTCCGCAGGTTGGGCAAACGTCCTCTCCGGTGCCCGGAGTGCCCGGTTCCGCTTCGTCACCGGGCTCGGGAATGTTGGTTTTCTCGTCTTCGGGTTTGTCGGTTGCCATAAATCCTCCTTGTTTGGCATGCGCAGACCAATCATTTATATCGGGCCTGTCTAGTAAACCTAGAAGGCCTGTTCATCATTGGCCAGTAACGACCTCAAGCTTCTGCCACACGACTGACCTGAATCGGAAGCTCTTGACGCACACTGGCGCCAGTACTTGAGCACCTCGAGCAGGTCGTGCCCCGAGACCATCAGATAAAGCAGCGAGCCCGCCAGGAAAAGCCAACCCAGCCAGCTTGTAGCCTGAAAGCGTTGACCGTCTCCCAGAGCTCATGGAAGCGACTGTGCGGGTTCTGCGAGCTCAGGTTGAAAACGTGGGAACGGTGGGTAATCAGGTGCGGCATGGGGAAACTGCCAAAGGGTTGAAAGCCATCATTATGGCAAAGTCTGCGATTCAGGAGGCGTGCTCTGGGTCATGTATGGGATTCGGGTTGGCGGCTTTTTAATGCTCAGTAATATTCAAGGCTAAGGCGGTTCTTCCAAGTAGCCACTATAACGTTTTAAGGAGGCATCACTACTTTACTGATCAATTCCCCTGATTTTGTTTTTTGGCTTTACTAAAACGTGGTATTTGCCGTGTTTAAAAATGTAACATTTAAGAAATTTTATGTTTACATATAAAGCGCTGGCGATTGTCAGGCAGGTGAGTCTTTAAATTGTTCGACCAGTATTGTGCGGGTGAATACAGGAAAGACATCCAGGGGCTTCGAGCACTGGGCGCCATTTTAATAATGGTCTTTCACATATGGCTACATAAGGTGTCGGGCGGCGTCGATGTCTTTTTCGTCGTTTCAGGCTTCATGATGTCTTCCTTGCTGCTCAAGGGTTTTTTCAAGCAGGGGGTGGTAAACCCTCTGGTGTTCTGGGGCGGTATCGTAAAAAGGGTTGCGCCTTCGGCCTATCTGGTGCTGGGTGTGACGCTGCTTGCCAGCTATCTGCTTATATCGCCCTCCTTTCTGATGGCGACAATCACCGAAATACTTGCCAGCGTGCTGCATATCGAAAACCTGCAATTGATGAGGGATTCCGTCGATTATCTGGCAACCGATGTCCCGGACAGTCCCGTTCAGCAGTTCTGGGCGCTCTCCATCCAGGTGCAGTTCTATGCCGTACTCCCATTCATCTTGCTTTCTCTGGCATGGGCTTCACGGAAGCTGAATACTTCTGCGCCCTTGTTTATCGGCGTACCGCTGATCATTGTCGCTTCATTCGCCTACGCTGTTATCGTCGTGGCGAAAAACCCCTCTCTGCACTACTTCGATCCCCTAGCCAGGACCTGGGAGTTTTTCACCGGTGTGCTCGTCTTTCTTGTCGTCTGTAACCTGAACGTCGTTAAATACCGAAGCCTTTTAGGCTTGCTGGGTCTGCTCCTAGTGATCGGGGGCGCTTTTCTCATCCCCAAGGGGGCAGGTTTTGCTGGCATGGTTTCATTGATACCCGTGCTGGGCGCTGCCTGCATTCTCGTGTCGGGGAGCAGGGGTGCGGGGCTCGCCAACAGGCTGCTGTCGAATAGAGGCTTGGTCTACCTAGGGGGCGTTTCCTTCACCATCTATCTTTGGCACTGGCCGCTGTACGTCTTTTATCAAACCTACTTCGATATCCAAAGCGTTGCCATCGTTCCTGGGCTTGCCATCATGGCACTGGCCATCCTGTTGGCGATTGCTACCAGCAAGACCGTGGAAGCACCATTTAGGAAAATTCCCAGGGAAAAAGTGCTCGTCAATTTCGCCGTAGGCGTTCTATTCTTTTCCCCAATCATGGCTTCCGCCTACCTGATACGAGCCGATATTCTCGCCACCTATGACAAAGCCACCGAGCGATGGGTAAGACAAGATATCGAGCCCTATCATCAGAATCGTATCTTTCCCGAAAAGACGCCGAGTGCTATCGAGAAAGAGGAGCTTTTTGCAGCTCGCGGTGTATTTCCAGAGCCATACAACACCAACTGCCAACAAAGTGTTCAGGGCACGGAGGTCAAGACGTGCCGTTTTGGAGCGATCGGGGCCGATAGAAAGGTCGTTCTGGCAGGTGGCTCCCATGCTCTGCAATGGCTAACCGCTCTCAGGGCCATTGCCAAGGAAAACAATTTCGAAATCGTCAACATGATCAAGAGCAGTTGTCCGCTCGGCGCGGTGGAGGATTCCAACAAGTCCTGCCGCGTGTGGAACGAAAAGGCCATGGCGGCCATCATCGAGATGCAACCCCAGGTCGTGATAACGAACTCTACTCGAACCACCGAGAATGAGGGGGAGTATCTCCCGATGTCATATGTCGAGAGCTGGAAGGCCTTGGCTTCCCAAGGAATAAAGGTGGTGGGGATACGGGACAATCCGCGTTTCGAATACGACGTGCCCGACTGCCTTTACAAACACCAGCAGGCGTCGGCCGATTCCTGCTCCCTGAATAGAAGCGAGGTCTTCCAGGCGGAAAATCCAGCGGTGAAATATGAAGACCTTATTGCGAATATCGACATGTCGGATCTGCTATGCACCGAGACACGTTGCCCTACGCGGTTCAAGGGTTATCTGATGTATCGCGACGATCATCACGTCCATCTGCCCTACGTCAGATTCCTCAGGGAAAATATCGAGAAGCAGTTGAGGGTAGCGCTGCCGGATGTTTTCAAGACTGATGACGGCAATATGTTGACAGAAACAGCGACTGACCTCTTCGAGCCAAACATCCATCGCCGCACGAATGGATTGGATATCGTTCAAGTAACGTTAAGCAAGTAATTAGTTAATAACTAAAATGCACAAAACTCATCACGGCTGTAGAGCGTACTCAAGATGTTCCTGCTCGTGGCGCAGCAACCATTGTTTGCGTTCCAGCCCGCCGGCATAGCCGGTCAACTGGCCGTTGCTACCGATCACCCGGTGGCAGGGCACGATGATGGATAGCGGATTGCGGCCATTGGCGGCGCCCACGGCGCGATGGCTATTTGGGCTTCCTATCCCCTGGGAAATAGTTGCATAGCTGCAGGTCTCACCAAACGGGATAGCACGAAGCTGCATCCATACGCGTTTTTGAAAGTCGGTGCCTTCAGGCGCCAATGGCACATCGAAGGCTTGGCGTTGGCCTTGGAAATACTCCTCGAGCTGGGTCTTGCAGCGCTCGATTAGCGGATGGGGATTAATCGGTTCGCTGCGTTCGTCGACGAAGTCGATGTAGGTGATGCCCGCTTCGGTCGCCTCTATTTGCAAGAAACCAAGCGATGAGTCGCTGGGAGTAGCCAGGTAGTCGATATACATGTCAGTGGCTCCAGAGTTGCAGGGTGAGATAACTACGCCAAGGGGCGGCCTGGTGCGGGTCGGCGTCGTCTAGGGCGTGCAGCTTCTTCTTCACCACCAGATCGCCGCTCAGCCAGATGTCCGGATGGCTGATGCCGCGCAGTTGAGCATAGTCCACGGTCCAGCGGCCGATGCCTTTGAGCGTCAGCCATTGCTCCACATCCTGGGGTGCTTCGCTGTCTCGATACCACTCGGCATAACGACGCAGGGTATCGCGGCGGGCTGCGATCATCTTGAGAAAACTCAGGTCGCTTGCGGCGATACTGGCCGGGGTGGGAAAGCAACGTCGCTGGTCGTCTAAAGGATCGCCAAGCGCATTGACCAGGTTCTGGACCAGATGGCGCGCGGCAAGTTCCGATATCTGCTGACCGAGAATCGCCCTCACCCCGGCCTCGAACAGATCCCACATGCCGGGTAAACGCAGCCCGGCAACCAAAGGCAACCCGGGAACTGTTGCATTCAGATGTTCCTCGATGGCTCGTGTGTCCGCATCAAGGTCGAGTAGGCGACGGATGTTACCGACGACCGCCTGTAAGACAGACAGGTCGTCGATGGTTAGCGCCACCTTGAAGCAGTGGTGCCGCGGATCGTGAGTCGCCGTAAAGTGCCCCTTGGCCTTGCCCCAAGTGAAAGTGCGGCCGTAGAAATCATCGCCCAGCCATTCCTGACCTTCGATCAGTCGACGGGCCAGGAAATGGCGCAAGCGTTCCCAGGCAAACGGTGGTCGATAGGCGAGCGTCAGTATCAGTTTCTCATGATCAGGGCTTGCATAGCGCCGCAGTTGGCTGGGGTTGAGCCCAATGCGTCTCTTGAAGCAATCGTTGAAGCGGCGAAGACTTTGAAAGCCACTGGCATAGGCTACATCGGTGATCGGTAAGCGGGTTTGATGCAACAGCTGCTTGGCGAACAGACATTGTCGGTAAAGCGAATAGGTCTTCGGGGAAACACCGAAGCGTTTTTGAAACAGCTGGCGCAGGTATCGATCGCTAATACCCAGACGCTCGCCAAGTTGGTTCAAGGTGCCTTCCTGTAGAGCGCCTTCGTCGATCAAACGCAGAGCACGCTCCAGTGTGGTGTTCACGCCTTTCCAGGCCGGCGAACCCGGGGCGCTGTCCGGTCGACAGCGCAGGCAAGGCCGATAACCGGCCTCGGCGGCTTCTACAGCGCTGGTGAAATAGGTCACATTGTGTTCCTGGGGCGGCGTGGCCGGGCACACCGGGCGACAGTAGATGCCGGTGGTCTTCACCGCAGTGAAGAACTGACCATCGAAACGGGCATCCCGGGCCAGGCGAGCCTGGTGACATGTCTCTCTATTGAGCACCTGTGGCTTCTTCCAGTTGCATGATGTTAGGCCCAGTGTAAGCTCTCTCACGGCAATGACTAGCCGGAATCGGAACTGAACGGCCTTATCACAGGCACGCCTGATTCCTTGAAATCCTACCAAAGAGAAGTGGTTGAGTTGCCAATCTGTCTGGCAGGCAAGTTGCCGGTCGTGATAGTTTTTAGCTACGCATCATCAACAACAATCATCCAAGGAGAGATTCATGCGCCTACTATCCGCTGCTCTCGCAGCCTCGCTTATCATCGCTGCCCCCGCCGCTATCGCGCAGCAACGTCTATCCATTGCCACGGGGGGGACCGGCGGGGTCTATTATCCCTATGGCGGTGGTCTGGCGGAGCTGATCAATAATCATCTCGAAGGGTACAGCGCGGTTGCCGAGGTCACCGGAGCCTCGGTCGAGAACATGGGGCTGATCTATCGGGGGGATTCGGATTTTGCCTTGGTGCTGGCGGATACCGCCTATCAGGCTTACAAGGGGGAAGGGGCGTTCGACGGGCGTCAGGTCGAAGCCACCCGGGCGTTGGGCTCGATCTATCCCAACGCGGTGCAGATCGTGACCATGGCGGATTCGGATATCACGTCGTTGCAGGATCTGAAAGACAAGCGCGTGTCCGTGGGGGCTCCGGGCAGTGGCACCGAGCTCAATGCCAAGGCGCTGATGGAAGCCAATGGCCTGACCTACGATGACATGGAAACTCTGCGCCTGAACTTCAACGAGACCGCGGATGCGTTGCGCGATGGTGACATCGACGCAGGTTTTTGGAGTGTCGGGCCGCCCACCAGCTCGATCCTCAACCTGGCCGCTACCCGGGATATTCGTCTGGTCGGCTTAAGTGACGAGGAGATCGCCAAGGCTCAGGAAGCCGAGCCGGTGTTTGCCGCCTACGAGCTAAAGAAAGGGCTGTATGAAGGCATGGAGGCGCCAGTGCAGACCATCAGCATTCCCAATGTGCTGGTCGTCAATGCGGACCTCCCCGACGATCTGGCCTATGAGGTCACCAAGGTATTGTTCGAGAAAACCGACGAATTGATCGCCATTCATCCGGCGGCCAACGATACCACGGTGGAGTTCAGTCTCGATTCCACCCCGGTACCGCTGCATCCGGGCGCCATCCGCTACTATGAGGAAGTCGGTGCCGAGGTTCCCGACAAGCTACGTCCCTGAGCCTTGTGATGTGGCTCCTAACACTTGAAGCCAAGGGGCGAGCATCGATGCTCGTCCTTTTGCTGTGGGTCTCGTGGTTCGTAGCGATATCAGGCGCGGCAGCAAACGAGCCGGCTCGGTTGCAGGTGGTGTCGTCCTCGAATACCGCGCTGGTCGATATTCCCCTCCAGCCTGGTGAGCGCTGGTGTCTGGTGTGGAATCATTCCGTGACCGGGATTCAAGTCGAGGACTGCTATCGTTATCGGCAGGGGAAAATGGTGCTGGAGCGCAGTCATCAACCGGATTTCGCGGCAGGGCTCGGGCATATACCCGGGCGCGGGGTACAGACCTCCGACGGTGAAGGCGGCTACTGGATCGAGCATATCGATGAGCCGGTGCCCGGCAACGGTTATCTATTACGAGTCGGTAGCAGGGCCGTGAATCACAGGCTTTCCCATGCCGGCAATATCACCAGTTTGAGCGCCCTGGCGGCGGGTGAGCGTGTCCTGATCCACCTGCAAACAAGCAACCCAACTCCTTGAAGAGAATGCCATGAACGACGCTCCCGAACAGTCCGACATCGATCCCGGCACGCCCAAGTCCATCCAGCCGCGGATGGTGCTGTGGTTGATTACCCTGGTGGGCGTGGGGCTATCGCTGTTCCAGCTCTATGCGGCGGGGATCGAACCGCTCGGCCTGTTCTATCAGCGTAGTATTCATATCGCGCTGATCATGTTCCTGGCCTTTCTGATGTTCCCGGTGTTTGGCGCGCAGCGCCGGCGGGGTGTGCTGGGCTGGATCATCGACTGCATCTTTCTGGCGGGTGCCTTCATCACCGGTTTCTACATGGCTTTCAATCTCGACGCAATCATCGATCGCGCCGGGTTCTGGAACCAGACTGATATCCTCGTCGGCTGTATCGCCGTGGTCACGGTGCTCGAGGCCAGCCGCCGGGCGGTGGGGCTGGGCATGACTATTATTGGCGTGGTGGCGATTCTCTATGCCTTTGCGGGCCCCAGGGGAGACTTGCCCTGGTTGTCGGACTGGATGCCGGGGATCATGGCCCATCGCGGTTATAGCCTGGATCGCATCGTCGGCCAGCTCTATCTGGGTCAGGAAGGGTTGTTCGGCCTACCATTGGGTGTGGCGGCCACCTACATCTTTATCTTCGTACTGTTTGGCGCCTTTTTGGAAAGTACCGGCGCCGGGCGTTTCTTCATCGAACTGGCCTATGCTGCCACCGGGCGTCAGCGCGGGGGGCCGGCCAAGGCGGCAGTGTTGGCCTCCGCGGGCATGGGGTCGATTTCGGGCAGCGCCATTGCCAACGTGGTCACCACCGGTGCCTTCACCATCCCCTTGATGAAACGCCTGGGCTATCGGCCGGCTCAGGCTGGAGGCATCGAGGCCGCGGCAAGCACCGGCGGCCAGATCACGCCCCCGTTAATGGGTGCCGGTGCTTTCTTGATCGCCGAATATACCAACGTACCGTATCTCGAGATCGTCAAGGTGAGTGTGCTGCCGGCGGTGATGTATTTCGCCACGGTCTATCTGTTCGTGCATATCATCGCTCTCAAGCAGGGCATGAAGGGCATGGTGCGTTCTGAACTGCCTCAGTTGGGCCAGGTCATGCGCGACGGTTGGCACTTCTTGCTGCCCCTGGGGGTGCTGGTCTATCTGCTGGTCATGAACATGTCCCCCATGCGGGTCGGCTATTATGCCATCCTCACCATCATTGCCGTGGCGGTACTGCGCTTCTTGATCTGGTATCTATTCATTGCGCCAAAGCAGGGGCAGCCGGTGACTTCCGCTGGCTTGAAGGATATAGCTAAGACGGGCTTCATACGGCTGATCGAAGGGCTTGAGCTGGGGGCGCGCAATGCAGTGGCGGTGAGCATGGCTTGTGCCGTGGCCGGCATCATCGTGGGTATCGTCGGCTTGACCGGATTGGGACTCAAGTTCTCGGCGATGATGATGGCGTTCTCCGGCGGCAATATCCTGTTGGCGCTGCTGATGGTGTTGCTGGCAAGCCTGGTGCTGGGAATGGGATTGCCGGTCACGGCAAGTTATATCGTATTGATCGTGCTGGTGGGCCCGGCCCTTTCCACGGAGTTCGGCATGCCGCTTCTGATCGCGCATCTGGTGGTGTTCTGGTACTCCCAGGATTCCAACGTGACGCCGCCGATTGCCCTGGCGGGGTTCGCCGGCGCGGCCATCGCCGGCAGCAAACCCATGGAGACCAGCTTCCAGGCGTGGAAGTTTGCCAAGGGGCTCTACCTGATCCCGCTGTTCATGGTGTTCAACCCGGAGATCATCATGGGAGGGCCGGTAGCCCTGGTCATCTGGAACGTGATCATCGCGATAGCCGCTCTTCTGGCCTTTGCCGCGGCGCTGGAAGGTTATCTGTTCATGCGCATCTCGGTGATTTCAAGGGCGCTGATTGCCCTTGCGTCTGCGGCGGTATTCTATCCTGATTTATTGAGTGAAATAGCCGGTGTCGTGGTCATTGCAGTGCTGCTGGGGGGCAATTGGTTGGCCAGCAAACGCCAGCCTGCAGCCGGTGCTGCATGAACCAGGAGACCGTACTGAATGGTGTCGACCACGAGCTTATCCGGTGCCGTATCTTGCAGCACCGAATAAGAGAGAAGATGCTAGCGCATCCAGGGTCGCGTCAGGAATTGGATGTCTCACCCTCCACGGTTTCGCGAAGAGCTTGAAGTTGATCGATGGAGAAGTGTTCCAGGCGCCCGGCGAGCAGATCGCTGATGCGCTGGGAAGGAATGCCGGCACGACGGGCGATTTCCCGGTTGTCCAGCTCCGAGAAGGCGATGCGGCGCGTGACTACCCGCATCAGGCGAGAGCGTTTTTCCATGTCTCTCACGTCATCTTGCACATCGTCCTTTGCATCGGCTCTTGTATCAAGATTGCTCTTGCCTTTCGACGAAGAGTGCAAAGAGGCGCTGCCGTTCAATTGTCTTACCGCGTTCATGAGGCTCCATTGCCTGTCCACTGACGACTTCAGCATGCGAAATTTTTGCGCATTTCGCCAGCCCCGAAAGCATATTCGGGGCATGTTTTTTGTAATATTTGTTCAGGTGCTTATTCACGAGATGGCGTAGGCCGTATGAGTATCTCGTTGACGTCCACATGGGCGGGCTGGCTGACCGCATACATGACCGCGTTGGCGATGTCGCGATCTTCCAGGGCATGATCTGGTGCTTGGTCGAAAAAAGGCGTATCCACCATGCCGGGTTCGATCAGGGTCACCCGTATGCCGCTGCCTCGAAGTTCTTCACGCAGATTGTAGCCAATACCGGTGACCGCCCATTTGCTGGCGCTGTACATTGATCCGGGAATGGTAGCGCGACCCGCAGCGGACCCGGTAAGCAGGATGTGGCCCTGGGTCTTGCGCAGCATGGGCAGGGACGCCTGAATGGTCAGACCGACGCCGTAGACGTTGGTCATCAACATGTCGCGCCAGCTTTCGTGATCGGCTTCGCTGAAGCCCCCCGGCGAACCGCCACGGCCAGCATTGGCAAATACGACGTCGATACGCCCGAAGCGTTCCATGGCCTTGTCCACCATGGCTTGTTGATCTTCCATGGAGGTGACATCGCAGGCTACGGTCAATGTCTTGTCGGTACCAAATTCCCTGGCCAGGGCGTCCAGCTTGTCCGTGGAGCGGGCCGCCAATACCAGTCTGTAGTCCGCGCGATGCGCGGCGCGGGCAGTGGCCGCACCGATTCCCGTCGAGGCGCCGGTAATCAACATGACGTGGTCATTCATTGTTGTCTCCTTTTCAGTTCCGTTTTTTAGCAGGGGCAGTATGAACAGCATGGTAAGTAGGCTTTGGAAATTCAATAGAGCGATATCATCAAAATGACCTAGTATGACTGCCCTTTATCGCGGTGATCTCGATTGGTTCGTAATCACTCGATCAGTGCATCCATCATCATGGGAGCTATTTAATGGCAATGTTGAGCCTGGCCGTCGCCTTGCTATTCGATGCCGTGTATCTCGGGGCGCTGGTCAGTACGCCACGCTGGCCGGAAATGAGCTATGTCGTCTTGTCAGGGCTGGTGGTGGGCGCATTCGCGGCATGGCGCTGGTGGCAAAGGCCCGGATTGCCGGGATGGCAGGCGGTGCTGCTGTCTATCAGCTTGCTGTTGCCTTTTACCAGTTGGCTAAAGGCGTACCGTATAGAAACTGAGCGCTCCAGCGACTCAGACGAATCGGAACCCATGCCGCGACGGGATTTCAAAAAGCGTTTAGGGATGCTGGTTCTGCTGGGGTTGGTATTGCTCGCCTCGGTCAGCGAGTTTGCCGAGCGGCGCGTGCTTGGACCGGTATTGGCACCAACTCAGGTCTCGGCAATCACGACGCTTGATCGCTCCTTGACACTGGCGGCGGCCTCCTATGCCTCGGCACGGTTGATCGATCGCGGTATCGCCCTGGCAGCCGAAGCAGAATTGACGTTACCGTTCATCGGCGGTGTCGCGGTCAAGCCGGGGCAGGTATTCAAGCCGCTGCAGGATATGGCGGAACGTTATTCGGATGTCATGGTGGTGGCCATGGCGTCGATCGGTATTCAGCGCGTGCTGCTGGAGATGGGAGAGGGCGCGGCGATAACGGTTCTTGGAAGCCTGAGCGCAGTGCTATTGATGATGGCGCTGGTGTTTTCGGGGCTGTCTCGGCGTCTGGTGCTACTGGCACGAGGTGTCGTCATCGTGCTCGTAGTCGCCCGTCTGGCACTTCCCTTGATGATAACCGGGGTCGGGTTCGTCTCAGATGCCCTTCTGGAAGAGCGGCGACAGCAGGCTCAGCAGAGTTTGAACGTGGCAACGGCGGAACTGCAGCAGGCGGATGTCGATACGCTGGAGGAAGAGGAAGGGCTGACACAATGGCTGAATGATCTGCGCGAGCGCACCGCGGACATGACCCTGAGCGTACGCCAGTTCTCCGATGACATGGTGGAGCGTTTCGTTCAGCTGCTGGTGGTCTATCTACTCGAGACCTTGTTGCTACCCTTGGCAGCCTTATGGGCGCTGTGGCGAATGCTTCGCACCCTATTCGCTCCTCGGTGGATCACCGAGGAGCGGGAACGGCTGAGACTCGAATGAATCAGATGCGATCGGTGCGCAGGGCGCTGGCCTCGCTATCGTCCAGAGCGTCCTGATCGGCGTAGCGCTTGGCGCCGGAACGCAGGGTCACACCCAGGTTGTTGCTGGATTCTTCGGTTTCCTTGGGCAGCAGATGCTCGATCGCGGATTTCTCTTCGAGCAATTCGTCTTCCGTCGCCTTCATGTACTTGCGTGCTTCATCGTCGATGGACAGGCCTTGAACGATCTCGTAGCGCCCATAGCGACAGCGTACCGGGAAGGAGTAGACGATTCCCTTGGCGATGCCGTAGCTGCCATCGGAGAAGATGCCCATGCTGACGAAATCGCCGTCTCGAGTGCCTAGTTCCCAATCGCGCATGTGATCGATGGCGCCCTGGGCAGCGGATGCTGCACTGGATAGACCGCGTGCCTCGATGATCTCGCCACCGCGCTTTTGCACCCGCGGGATGAAAGTTTCCTCGACCCACTTCTTGTCCAGTGTCGGCATGATCGGCTCGCCGAAGGCTTTGGCATTGCGTACGTCGGGATATTGAGTCGGGCTGTGATTGCCCCACACGGCCACATGGGTGATGTCCTGGGTGTTGGCACCAATGTGGTTACCCAGAATGCCCTTGGCACGGTTGTGATCCAGTCGGCTCATGGCGGTGAACTGCGCCGGGGAAAGATCCGGTGCGTTACGGCTGGCGATCATGGCATTGGTATTGGCGGGGTTACCCACCACCAGAATCTTCACGTCCGGGTTGGCGTTGTCGTTGAGGGCGCGGCCCTGACGACTGAAGATCTCGGCATTTTCCGCCAGCAGATCCTTGCGCTCCATGCCCTTGCCACGCGGCTTGGCGCCGACCAGCAGCGCATGGCTGACGTTGCGGAAGCCATCTTCCGCATTGTCGTGCAGACGCACGCCAAGCAACAGCGGGAAGGCGCAGTCCTCGAGCTCCATGGCAACGCCACGCAAGGCCTGCATGGCCTCGGGGCGCTCGATGAGCTGCAGGATTACTGGCTGATCCTTGCCAAACATGTCGCCAGAGGCAATACGGAACAACAATGAGTTACTGATGCTGCCAGCAGCGCCGGTGACAGCGATACGAAAAGGACGTTTCAAGTGGGATCCCTCCTGAAGTTCGATGGTAGCTACGACACCATGCTCGCATCCTCACGGGAACAAGGAAACAAGCGTCGTACAATATCCGGCACGGACGAGCATATTTCAAATAGGTCCATCACCATGTCAGAGCATAACAAAAACCGGCCCGTTTACCTCTCATTGCATGGCTTGGAACAGCGCATGGGATAACGACTTTATGACTATCCCTTGCGAGGGGACTGTTTGGGCGAGGTGATCCCTGAATGTACGTAGGGAAAAGCGCTGTCTAGGTAGGCCGCGACATCCAGCTCCGCCTCGGGGCCGAACAGGCTGGGTGGATACGCATCGATAACGTGCTGGCAATGTCGTTGCATCCAGACAAAATCGATGCGGCTGACAATGGCAATACTGCGGACATCACGGTTGGCGATGAAAAGGTCGGCGACCAAGACGTCTTTATGGTGACGCAGGATTTTCAGGCCGACATGGAAATCCTGAGCGCCATCCAGGTAAAGCACATTGGTAAAGGCGAGCAAAAAATATGATTTATTTTTTCCTTTCAGTGTCGAGTAATTGACATGAATAGGAGAATAAAAATGTTGGGTTCCATCATGGTCAGCGGAGATTGTTTGCCAAGCAAACCAATGATTGTTGATGATTCGAAGAGAATCCTCATTCTCGGGGTAATGCGATCCAGGCATTGGGTGAAGTTTCCGAACCGAATAAGGCGTAAGTGTGATGAATGACGCATTTCGTACGCAATACGAAAATAGTGATCAGAATGATTAAAAAAAACGATGCAGAAACAGGTGATTGGATATTAACTTTCTCATTAATATAAATAAGGGAAAATAAATTCAACGATTGATTGGTTCGATATTTTTCGTAAGAATCGATGTAGACACGATTTATTCGTTCTTTTTTGATCCTGAATAACGGTCTTGTTATTTTTCTAAGGCTAAATGGATGGAATTTATATGCGAGGAAATGGTGCTTTTTTGCGTGATGTAAAGCGTGCTGAATCGCCAATAATCTTCTATAAATCTCGATTCTGGGGGCGATGCTAAATTGAAAGCATGAACAACTCGCGAAGCACAAGAAACTAAAGCGATTGTCAGCATAGCCTCGAAGATATGCCTGGAATGGAGGCGCTAGCATCAGGTTTAAGTTTTGGCAATCTATCGAATACCTCAGGTCGAGTGCTTCAAGCGTTCAGACAGTTTGTATAAATAGTATTCTATAAATTAAATTTTTAGTAAATTATATGAAATATGTCTGCTTAAAATCAGAAAAAAGTTTTACGAATTGTTTTTAGTTTAGATTCCTCCTCGCCTTTCCCTGTATTGTCTCGCTATTGATAATACGACTTTAGTAGCTATCAAAGAGTAATTATGTAATGGAATCTGTCGAGGGTTATGTATGCATGGTGTATGCAAGAATCTAGTATACACAGTTGCCTAGTGTTTTTTTGATACCCAATATTCCGAATAATGTATAGAGAGGCCCTTGATTGGTCCTATTCCCGTTCGTCTTCTGGTTCTACTGCCTTGTTGTGGGCATCTTCTAACGTCGGCTCTACGTCGTATTAGCGTCTACGCTCATTAACAGGAGTTGGATGACCGATTGCGCACAAGATAAGACCATTCGGGAGTAGCGGCATGGAACAGCGCGAACAACTTGAGAAGACATTGAAGCCGCATTGGGTGTGGGCCATTGCGTTTGGCTCCGCTATCGGTTGGGGCAGCTTCGTTTTGCCTGCAGACTGGCTTGCCATGGCCGGCCCCCTGGGCGTGATGCTGGGCTTGAGTATTGGCGCGGTGCTGATGATTATCATCGGCGTCAGCTATGGTTTTCTGATCAAGATATATCCTGTCACCGGGGGTGGATTTTCCTATGCCTATCTAGGGTTTGGACGAAATCACGCTTTTTTTTGCGGCTGGTTCCTGACCTTGGGTTACATGTCCATCGTGGCCTTGAATGCCTCGGCTCTGGCGTTATTGGGCAAGTTTCTGATTCCCGAAATAGTCGATATCGGGCGACTCTATAGCGTTGCCGGCTGGGACGTATACCTGGGCGAAATCGTGGTTGCCAGCTTGGCCTTGATCCTGTTTGCACTGATCAATATTCGCGGGGGAAGCCTTTCCGGCAAGAGTCAGTTCGTATTTTGCGTACTGTTGATCATTGGGGCGGTTGCAGTGGTTGCTGGCATGTTACTGGCACCAAGTACTGCTTTCAGCAATCTGCAGCCACTGTTCAAGCCCGAGGTGTCCTCCTGGGCAGCGGTGCTCTCAATCGTAGCCATCGCCCCTTGGGCTTATGTCGGCTTCGATAGCGTTCCCCAGGCAGCAGAAGAGTTCGACTTCTCGCCGGCCAAGGCATTCACGCTGATCGTATTGGCCCTCGCCATGGCGGCAGTGCACTATTCAGCCCTGGTATTGGCGACGGCATTGGCAATGCCCTGGGTGGATCTGGTGGGTCAGTCACCGGTATGGGGTACGGGGGAAGTGGTACAGGCGACGCTAGGGAATCTAGGTCTGGCTGCTCTGGCGTTGGCGCTATTGATGGGGATCGCGACAGGTCTCAATGGCTTTTATATCGCCACCAGTCGTTTGATGTTCGCCTTGGGCCGGGCGGGAGTGCTTCCTTCTGCATTCGGCCAGCTGCATTCGAAGTATCGCACGCCTACTGCAGGCATCCTGTTTACTTGCGGTATTTGCTTGTTGGCACCCTGGCTTGGCCGTGAAGCGTTGCTTTGGGTCGTCGATATGGCCGCTACCGGTGTCGCTATCGCTTACTTTTATTGCTGTGCGGTGGCCTACAAATGCTTCAAGTGGTCCGAACAGGGATCCGGCAAGCACTATGAGGGCTGCGTGTCACCGTTCAAGAAATTCCTGTCGTTGCTTGGTGCGATCAGCAGTCTGTCGTTTTTAGGGCTCTTGCTGATTCCCGGCTCGCCGGGGTTCTTGAGTGGACCGTCATGGATCGCGCTACTAATCTGGACTGCATTGGGACTTATTTTGTATGCCACTCGTCGGCATATTTTCCAGCGAAAATCGAAAAAAGATCTCGATCATTTGATTCTGGCATCCGATGAGGTATAGCCATGTATCGGCTGAGTGTCTGCGTGTGAAAAAGCGCTACGCGTATGCGCTGCCATCTGGAGTAGCTTCGGCATCGATGGCAGCGATCGATTGAGCGGCTTCACGTAGTGCCGGCAAGAAGCTCAAGGCTTTTTCTCGTGACAGACGCATGGTGGGGCCTTGAACCGCCAAGCCAAGATTGGAGCGGCCCTTGGCGGCAGGAACCAGAACGGCGATGCATACAAGACCGGGCAGGAATTCTTCATCGTCGAAGGCATAACCGGTACTGCCGACACGTTCTATCTCCTCTTCGAGGAGGCCCAAGTCGGTGAGGGTGTTATGAGTGAAGCGTTCAAGAGGCACATGGGCCAGCAGGCGCCTGCGCTGAGCGGGTTTCATCTGGGCCAGGAACAGTTTTCCGCTGGCGGAGCAATGCACCGGAACCTGGGAGCCGGGATGCAGGTAAAAACGCAAGGGCGCCTGGGTCTCGACGCGATCGAGATAAAGCACTTCGTTACCCGACAGCGCCGTGATATTGCAGCTTTCACCAACCTCCTTGACGAGTTGGCCAAGGACTGCGTGTCGTGCCCCTTGCACGGTGTTGTTGAGCAATAGGTTTTCGGCCAGGCGGCGCAAGCGTACGCCAGTGCCGTAATGGCGGTTATCACCGTCACGTTGCAGCATTCCGGCGGTTTCGAGTTGCTGCAGCATGCGATGCAGGGTCGGCTTGGGCAAGCCGGTTTCTTCCACCAGTCCGTGAAGGGTAAAGAACTGATCCTTCTCGGCAATGATTTCCAATAAGGACAGGAGGCGCAAAGCAGGCGTATCGCCATCGATCTTGGCTATTTCGGGCTTCGTTTCGGGCTTCATAACGACGGTCTCGATGCAGATGGTGATCTGACCACTAACATGGTAATTCCTGAATTTGATCTAAAGCATACCATTTTTTGAGATTTGTATTGACGCTGATCCCTGGAATGACTAGATTCAGCATCAGTTCCAAAAAATGGAATAAAACGTACCGAATAAAGCAAACGCTCACTCCGGAGGGTTTTCCATGAGCACCCAAGACAACACCGACAACCGCCAGGTTGTTCAAGGCAAGCAGAAGATGACACCGTCCGAAGCCTTCGTCGAAACGTTGGTGGCTAACGGCGTTACCGATATGTTCGGCATCATGGGCTCAGCCTTCATGGATGCCATGGATATCTTTGCTCCGGCGGGCATTCGTCTGATCCCGGTGGTACACGAACAGGGCTCCGGTCACATGGCGGACGGTTATGCCCGCGCCTCCGGCCGCCACGGCGTACTGATCGGCCAGAACGGCCCAGGCGTCTCCAACAGCGTGACCGCCATCGCTGCGGCTTTCTGGGCGCATACCCCGGTCGTCATCATTACGCCGGAAACCGGCACCATGGGTATCGGCCTGGGCGGCTTCCAGGAATGTAACCAGCTACCCATGTTCCAGGAGTTCACCAAGTACCAGGGGCACGTCACCCATCCGGCGCGTATGGCGGAATTTACCGGTCGCTGTTTTGATCGTGCCATGTCCGAGATCGGCCCGACCCAGCTCAATATTCCCCGGGACTACTTCTACGGCGAGATCGAGGCCGAGATTCCCAAGCCGATGCGTCTGGATCGTGGCCCAGGTGGCGCCAGGACCCTGGACGAAGCGGCGGATCTGCTGGCCAAGGCCCAGTTCCCGGTGATCATTTCCGGTGGCGGCGTGGTCATGGCGGACGGCGTGGAAGAGTGCAAGGCGCTGGCAGAGCGCCTCAACGCACCGGTGGTCAATAGCTATCTGCACAACGACTCTTTCCCCGCTAGCCATCCGCTGTGGTGTGGCCCGCTGGGCTATCAGGGTTCCAAGGCATCGATGAAGCTGATGGCACAGGCGGACGTGGTTGTCGCCCTGGGGACGCGTCTTGGGCCCTTCGGCACCTTGCCCCAGCACGGCATGGACTACTGGCCGACCAATGCCAAGATCATCCAGATCGACGCGGATCACAAGATGCTCGGACTGGTCAAGAAAATCTCCGTAGGCATCTGCGGCGATGCCAAGGAAGCCGCTGTCGCCCTGACTGAACGCCTGCAGGGCCGGGATCTGGCCTGTGACAGCAACAAGGATGAGCGCGCCAAGACCATCAAGAGCGAGCAGGACGCCTGGGAGAAAGAGCTGGATGAGTGGACCCATGAGCGGGACGACTACAGCCTCGACGTAATTGAGGAAAACAAGCAGGAGAAGACCTTCTCCGGCGGTGAATACCTGCACCCGCGTCAGGTGCTGCGTGAGCTCGAAAAAGCCATGCCGGAAAACGTCATGGTCTCGACCGACATCGGCAACATCAACTCCGTGGCCAACAGCTATCTGCGCTTCGAGAAGCCCCGCAGCTTCTTCGCGCCGATGAGCTTCGGCAACTGCGGCTATGCCTTCCCGACAATGATCGGGGCCAAGGTTGCTGCGCCTGAACGTCCTGCCGTGTCTTACTGCGGCGATGGCGCCTGGGGCATGAGCCTGATGGAAACCATGACCTGCGTGCGTCACAACATTCCGGTTACCGCCATCGTGTTCCATAACCGTCAGTGGGGCGCCGAGAAGAAGAACCAGGTGGACTTCTACGGCCGTCGCTTCGTTGCCGGTGAGCTGGATAACGAGAGCTTCGCCGAGATCGGTCGCGCAATGGGCGCCGAAGGCATGGTAGTGGATAAGCTCGAAGACGTGGGCCCGGCGCTGAAGAAGGCCATCGACATGCAGATGAACGAAGGCAAGACCTGCATCGTCGAGATCATGTGTACCCGCGAGCTGGGCGACCCGTTCCGTCGTGACGCCCTGAAGAAGCCGGTACGGATGCTGGAGAAGTATCAGGACTACGTGTAAGAAAGCCGTCTTTACTGCGGCAAAGTAAGATGACTGTCGTCGGTGCTGGTACGCCAGCCCGACGATGGCCAATCGCGCATTACTCGCAACGTAAATACATGCTTTCTTCGCGTTCAAGTCTACAAAACCCCTGATGCCGATGAGATGCTCTCATTGGATCAGGGTTTTTTGCTTTTTACGTCAGTGTTTACTAGGAGACGTCAACCATGCAGGTGCTCGACAACATCATGGAGCGTGCCAAAAAGGCGCGTAAGCGTATCGTTCTTTGCGAAGGCGACGACCCACGAGTATTGAAAGCAGCCGTTCGTGCGGCCCAGGATGGCATCGCCGACATCAGCCTGGTCGGTGAACGCGCGAAGATTGAAACCACGGCAGCCGACAATAACCTGTCTCTAGATGCCATCACTCTGCTCGACCCGGCTGAGTCGTCATTGACCCCCTCCCTGGTCGAGGCGTTGTATCAATTGCGCCACAAGAAGGGCATGACCCATGAGCGGGCCGAGCACGAAGTGCGAAAGCCGCTGGTCTTCGCCGATCTGCTGGTGCGCCTGGAACATGCTGATGGCTCCGTTGCCGGTGCGGTGCATACCACCGCGGACGTAGTGCGTAGCGCCATTCAGATCGTCGGGGTCAAGCCTGGCGCCAAGCTGGTGTCGAGCTTCTTCCTGATGGTGATGGAAGAAGCGCATCATCAACACAAGGGAGGCATGATCTTCTCCGACTGCGGCCTGGTCATCGATCCCAAGGCCGAGGAGCTTGCCGAAATTGCCAAGGCAGCGGCGGATAGCGCTAGTGCTCTGCTCGGCGAGGAGCCGAAAGTGGCCATGCTGTCATTTTCCACCAACGGTAGCGCCAAGCACGCAGCGGTGGACAAGGTGGTCGAAGCGGCGCGCCAAGTGAAGGCCGAACGCCCCGAACTCGCCATCGATGAGGATATACAGCTCGATGCCGCCATCGTACCCGAGATCGCGCAGCGCAAGTTGCCGAATTCCCGCGTCAAGGGCGAAGCCAATGTGCTGGTCTTTCCCGACCTCGAAGCCGGTAACATCGGCTACAAGCTGGCGGAGCGTATCGGTGGCGCCAAAGCCATCGGACCCATGCTGCAGGGGCTGGCCAAACCGGCCAACGATCTCTCCCGAGGCTGTAGCGCCGATGACGTCTATCATGTAATTGCCGTCACTGCGGTACAGGCCCAGGCGGTCGAGCGAGACGGATGAACATGGAAGGCCATGCACGATCATGACCCTTGAAACCTTGTTACCGTTCCTGGCGGTGACGGCGCTGGCCGGTTACTTCCAGACGGTGACCGGCTTTGGTCTGGGCATGATCGTGATCGGCATGACCAGCGGACTGGGCATCGCCTCGGTCGCGACGGTTGCAGCGGTGGTCAGTCTGCAGATGGTGGTCAACAGTGTCGTGGCGCTGCCCGGTAAGCTCCAGCACGTACATTGGCCAGCGATCAGGGCTGTGATTGTTGGGTTGCTACCGGCGATTCTGGGCGGCGTCCTGCTACTCGATTACTTGAGTGCCAGTGCCTCTCGCCTTTTGCAGCTCGCTCTGGGCGGCCTCATTCTCTATGGTGGGATCAGCATGTTACTGCAGCCCAGTCGCCAGACAACACTATCCTCCTCGAAGAGTTTCTTCATCAGCGGCGTATTGTCCGGGCTATGCGGTGGGCTCTTCGCCACACCCGGGCCGCCATTGATCTATCAATGCTATCGCCAACCGCTACCCTTGATCGGTATCAGCAGCATGCTGATCCTGTTCTTCTCTCTCACATCGTTCGTACGGACCCTGTTCATTGCCTTTCAAGGGCAGCTCGATATGGAGATCTTCTTGCTGGCCGCCTGGTCGATACCGGTGATTGCCGTTACAACCTACCTTGGACGTCGTTTTCCGCCACCACTATCGGGGGTGACCATGAGTCGCCTAGCGTTTCTGGTGCTGGTGGTGATCGGGAGCGGGCTCATCGGCGGCTCGCTGGGCATTCTATAGTTCATTGTCGATTCGTAAAGCCCTGGGGCATTTACGAAATTCTCACACCTTCTGTTTTCCAGTTGTGTATGACCAGTGCCAGAAATGGACATTTCATGGCTTCTGCATGCACCGGGAGACGACTTGTATCGACGATCGGCGGCTAGTCGGGCAGTGCCTTTGGTGCTTCGCCCAGAGGATGTCGGGCGCGTTGCTGCCAGACCTCCAGGCCTTGCTTGAGATAGGGCAGGAAACGCTGACAGTGGCGCGAAGGTGGATGAAAGCGCGAGGTGATGAGGGCTATTTCCAGGTCAATGGCCGGCTCAAAGGGCAGTACCACGAGGCGACTGTCGCGGCGCTCAAGAAAGCTGGCAGCGGAGACAGGGTCTACCAGCGCATGGCCAAGCCCTGCATTGACCAGACTTATGGCCGAAGGAAACAGGTGCGTTTCGATGGAACTCTTGAAACGGATGCCTGAAGTGCGAAAGGCGTTTTTGAGCTTGAGAGTGCTCTGGTGATGCTCGTCAAGGGTAATCAGCGGCTCGCCATCCAGATCCTTGGGGGTCACCAGCCTATGCTTAGCCAGTGGGCTGTCGGGTGGCACCGCCAGATGCATACGCAAACGATAAGTAAAGACGTTCAGCTCTTGCAGATCGTCCTGGATCTCGATGACACCCAGGTCGAACTGTCCTTCCGCTACCCAGTCTCGGATCTTGGTCGAGCTGAAGGTCTGCAGTGACAAGTGGCTATCGGGATGGTCGTACAGATAGTCCGCCATGATCCTTGGCATCGCCGAGGGGGATAGGCCGGGCATGCAACCTATGGTCAATTTGCCCGCATGCCCTTGGCGCAGCCCTTCGGAGAGTTCACCGAGATGTTTCACCGACGCCAGTACCTTTTCTACCCCCTCTGCAAGATACTGGGCTTCCGGGGTTAGCTCGGTACCGAAGTGGTTGCGCCGGAACAACAAAAACCCGACCTCCTGTTCCAGATTGGCGATAGCAGTGCTGACTGCAGGCTGACTCAATTCCAGGCGCCGTGCCGCCTTGGATAGGCTACCGGTACGGACGACTTCTTGAAAAATTTGCAGCTGGCGTAGGTTGTTACGAATCTTCATGGATCTGGCTCTAAATTGTATTTATGAATTAATAGTTTTGCTTAAGTTGTTTTTATAGCATGGTGCGCCGATGCTGACCGAACTCACAACATCAATAACGAGGGTGTCAACATGAACCTGATCGATCTTCTCGGTCTTTTGCTGTACTTCGCGATACTGATCCTGATTGGCTATCGCAGCGCAAAAAAGGTATCCAATAGCGCGGATTTCGCCGTAGCAGGTAACAAGATCATTTGGCCGGTGTTGTTCGCTACCCTAGCTGCGTCCTTCCTTGGCGGCGGCGCTTCGATGGGGCGAGCCGGCAAGTCCTTCGATGAAGGCTATGCTTTCATGTTCGCGGCTTCTGCTTTCCCCATCGCTACCGTGCTGGCAGGACTCTTTATCGCTCCGCGCCTGAAGCGGTACACCAACGCCCATACTGTGGGCGACATCATGGGGCTTCATTTTGGCGCTAGTGCTCGTCTGTTCACCGGTATCTTTTCGCTGGTTTTTTGCGTCGGCATCCTCGGTGCGCAAGCGCTAGCCGTGGGTACCGTTTTCCATGCCATCCTGGGTATCGAGGTTTCCACCGGCATTCTGATTGGCATGGCCGTGGTACTTCTCTACTCCACCGTAGGTGGTATGTGGGCCGTCATTCAGACGGATGTGGTGCAGTTCCTGATGCTGGCGATCTTCCTGCCCATCACCATGATCATTGGCGTCAATGAGATCGGCGGCCCCGCTGCCCTGATCGAGCAATTGCCCAGCGGCCATTTCAGTTTGATGGGCGACTACTCTGTTGGCATGTTCGTGAGCATATTCATCGCTTTCCTGCTCGGCGAAACTCTGGTGCCGCCCTACACACAGCGTGCCCTGTCAGCGCCGGACTCACGCCATGCTCGTATTGGTTATTCGGTGGCTGGTGGCTTCGGTTTCCTGTTTTATTTCGTCAGTTCCACTATCGGCCTGATAGCCCTGGTAATGTATCCATCCATCAGCCCCGACCAAGCGATGCCGGCACTCATTCGTGATGCGTTGCCGATCGGTATCACCGGCCTGGTGCTGGCGTCGCTGCTGGCAGTGGTGATGTCCACAGCGGATTCCTATCTCAACTCGGCGGCGGTGATCTTCGTCAGCGATATCTACAAGCCTTTTATCGATCCGAACGTTAGCGAGAACAAGCGGCTGTGGATCGAGCGATTGGTCAATCTGCTGATTGGTGCCGGCGCGGTGGTCTTCGCCCTTTATGCTACTTCCATCGTCGATGCATTGCTTCTCAGCTACTCACTCTGGGCTCCTACCATCCTGATTCCCTTCGTTCTAGGGGTGCTCCTGGATCTCAAGTGCAATAAGGCCGCTATCAGCGCCATGCTCGCCGGTGCGCTGGTCACCATCTTCTGGAAATGGGGGCCCTTCGACTTGCAGGAGGCGACCGGCTTCACCGCCCTGATCGCTGGAGTGTTGGTCAATATCCTCGTCTTCATCGTCGTGTACCGGCTATTCAAAAGCCACAAGACACTCGCCAAATCCAACGCCTAAGGAGATAGTCTCATGCACTGGTATGGAATCATCATCTATTCGGTAAGCTTGGCCTGCTTCCTGACCGCTATCGTCATCGGTATCAAGTCCTACAAGTTCTACAAGGAAAACTAGGACCATCCCGCCGCTGTGCTTGGGGCTTAATGTAGAAGCGCCAAGCACAACATCGCTTCATCTTTTCAATTCCGGTACGAATACCTATTACCTGCATCGACAGTAGAGCTTATATATGAAAAAGGTCGCCATTATCGGCGCCGGCATCATCGGCCTATCGACATGTCATCATCTGCAGAAGCGAGGCTACCAGGTCACGCTCTACGATGATCAAGAGCCGGGCTCTGGCACTTCTTTCGGCAATGCCGGCTTGATCGCCAACTATGCTACGACCCCTTTGGCCAATATCGATACGCTGCGCCAGATGCCGGGCAATCTCGTTCGACGGGACCGTTCGATATCGATCGACATTACCTACACTCATGCTCTGGCTGGCTTCGGGTATCGATTCCTAAACGCGGCGAGAAAAAGCAGTTTTTCTGCCAACAAAGCAGTGCTCATCGATATCATTGGACGGGCCATCATCGCCAACGATGCACTCATCGATGATGTTGATGCAGATGATTATTGCACCCAGAACGGTTGCTTACAGGTCATTCGCAGCGACAGGGAGGCATCAAAGAAGCTCCAGGCCGCTGCCAAGGACAAACAGGCCGACGGCGTGGTCTGCCAGATATTGACTCGCGAGGAGGTGCTGGCACTGGAGCCGGTGCTGAACCCGAGCCATCTCGAAGGGGGTGTCTATTACCCTGATACCAAGCATCTCAAGAGTCCAGAGACTTTCAGTCGCTGTATCTACCGCCATCTTCAGGAAAACCACCTTCATCATATAAAAGAGAAAGTCACGGGTATCACACAAGATCGGCAGGGGCACTGTCGCGTCGACACAGAAGCAGGCGCTCTGGAATATGACCACCTGGTACTCTGTGCCGGCATCGGTAATAACCACTTCCTCACGCAACTGGGCATCACGCTTCCGGTGGTCAGCGAGCGTGGTTATCACATTATGCTGGATGACCAGGCAATTAAATTGAATCGCCCAGTGGGCTGGCTCGAGCATTTCTTCTACGCAAGCCCCATGCAAGAGGGCATTCGGTTGGCGGGCACCACGGAATTCGCAAGTCCCCACAAGGCTGCCAATCCGAAACGCTTCAAACAACTGGAAGCCTGGAGTCGTGAACTATTCGACGCCGAGGTTTGGGTGACGTCCGAGTGGGTGGGTGCACGCCACTCGACCCCGGATGGATTACCTGTGATCGGCAGGCTTCCCGACTTCAATAATATTCTCGTTGCCTATGGCCACGGACATTTGGGACTGACATTGGCTGGCTTTACGGGCGACTTGGTGGGAACGCTGCTTGAGAGTAATGTCGAGGCCGTGCATGGCGAGGCGCTCTCACCGAGACGCTTCACTTCTTGAGTGTTTCCCTGAAGCGCATTCGCATAGCAGTGCTGGCTCGTTTCATATCGTGATAGTCGCCATTCCAAAGAGTGGCTTGAACGTTTTGGTTCATCGAGCTTTGCTTGGAAACGCGGTGATGATTTTAAGGAGAATAGACCGCAAAAAGACTAGCGCTGGCGAAGCTTGCCGACGACTAACTGCGCCACCTCCATCAGCATCTCGTTGTCGATGGGGTTGGCCAGGTCCAGCGCCAGACTGTGACGGTAGAAGGGGCTCAGATCAAGACCGACCCCGAGCCCACGGATTTCCACTTCGCCTTGGCGTTCCCGGCGGGCAACGACATCCTTGAGATGGTTATCCAGGTAGAACTTGTCGTTGGCCAGGTTGGTGGCGGTGTCCATGGGGCAGCCATCAGAGATCACGATGAGAATGCGGCGCTGTTCGTCGCGCCCGAGCATACGGTTGCAGGCCCAATCCACGGCTTCGCCGTCGATACCTTCGCGATAGAGGTCGTGCTTGAGCAGGGCGCCGATGTTGCGGCGCACCCGTCGCCAGCACTGAGCGGCCTCCTTGAATACCAGATAGCGCACTTCATTGAGGCGCCCGGGATTCTTCGAGCGCCCCTGGCCCATCCACTCTTTCTGGACGCGGCCGCCGTTCCAGGCATTTGTCGTGAAGCCAAGGATTTCCGTGGTGACGCCGGCCATCTCCAGAGCCCGGGTCAGCAGGTCCAGAAGTATGGCGGTGGATTCGCTGTAGGTCTTCATCGAGCCGGAACAGTCGATCAGGAAACTGACCATGCTGTTGGCCTGGGGCTTGTACTGCTCAAGACGAAACAGGCGGCGCTCCGCCGGGGAGGTAATCAGCTGGGCCAGGCGTCGGCCGTCGATATAGCCTTCCTCTTCACCAAAGCTCCAGCCGTCCCGCTCGAGGTTGCTCAAATGCGCGGTAAACAGCTGCGCCAGGCGGCGAATATTGATGCCCAACTCCGCAATTTCCTTGTCCAGACGCTGGCGATATTCATCAAGTTTGGCAGGGCGCACCAGATCGGGGGCTGCGTCTTCCCGATCATGGATCGTGGTGAAGATGCGATAGCGCTGCTCCGCGTCATCGAAGACCTTGCTATGGCCGGAAAGGGCGGGGGCAAAGCCTTCGTCGTTGTCTTCATCGAAATCGAGAAAGAGCGCGAAGCCTTCTAGTTCCTCGTCATCATCCTGATCGTCGTCATCGCCCAGCGCCTCGCGGGCATCGGTGACCCCTTGGGAAGTGACTCGGGCAATATTGAGCGCGTGTTCGGCGAAGGCAGCTTGATCCTGGCGATGACGTCGCAGCCCGGCCAGATCCGCGCCGATGATCGGTACTAGACGCCCCCGGGTGGTTTCGATGAAATCCCCGGTCTCCTCATCAAGCGGGCGACCGGTGATGCGCGTCCAACAGATCATGGCGATGGAGAAGATCAGCCGGCCCACGACGCCTTCGGTCAATCGGGAGTTGTGAAAATCCTGGGACCACTCCTCGAAACGCTGATCCAGATTGCGGGCCATGCCGGGCAAGCCTTTTGGTACCAGTGCCTCGACCCGCAGCTGTTCGAGAAGTTCGAAGATCAAGCGTGCCACCGGGTCTTCCGGGCACAATCGCCGGTGCAAATCGATGTCGGAATGCATGAGACGCAGGGCCGTGGCATCCGCAACGCCCCGATAGGCGGTGAAATCCTGGTTGTCGTCGTCCAGGCGCAGGTGGGGTGCATGCACTGGTACCGGCTGGGCGCCATGATGCAGGCGTTTACCACGATAGTGCAGGTCGCGTTCCCCGGTCAGCGCCCGCAGCGAGGCGGCACACAGCTCCTCGATGTGCTGTTGACGGCGGGCAAGCTGCTGCGGAGTGGCCACTAGAACGTGTCCTGGTTGTTCTGGTAGGACTCGTCGAGCTCCTCGCCGAAGCAGCGCTGATAGTACTCCGCCACGATGGGACGCTCGGCCTCGTCGCACTTGTTGAGAAAAGACAGGCGAAACGCCCGGGCCGGATTGCGGAAAATCTCGCAGTTCTCCGCCCAGGTGATCACCGTGCGGGGCGACATCAGGGTAGACAAATCCCCGGCGGCAAAGCCTTTGCGGGTCAAATCCGCCACCTCGACCATCGAATCGATCAGCTTGCGTCCTTTCTCGTTGTCCTTGGCAGGCACTCGGGCCAGGGTGATCTTGACCTCCTCGTCGTGGGGCAGGTAGTCGAGCTTGGCAACGATGTTCCAGCGGTCAATCTGGGCGTGGTTGAGCACCTGGGTGCCGTGGTACATGCCGTCGAGATTGCCCAGGCCCACGGTGTTGGCCGTCGAGAATAGGCGGAAATAAGGATGGGGATGAATCACCCGGTTCTGATCCAGCAGGGTGAAGTTACCATCCCGCTCGAGGATGCGCTGGATGACGAACATCACGTCCGGCCGCCCCGCGTCGTACTCATCAAAAATCAGCGCCACCGGGCGTTGCAGCGACCAGGGCACGATGCCTTCCTGGAACTCCGTGACCTGCAGGCCGTCGCGCACCACGATGGTGTCCTTGCCCACTAGGTCGAGGCGGCTGATATGGCCGTCCAGGTTGACCCGCAGACAGGGCCAGTTGAGGCGTGCCGCCACCTGCTCGATATGGGTCGATTTGCCGGTACCGTGCAGCCCCTGGACCATGACCCGGCGATTGCGGGTAAAGCCGGCCAGTATCGCCAAGGTCACATCCGGATTGAACCTATAGGCGGTGTCGATTTCCGGCACATGATCGCCGCGCTCGCTGAAAGTGGGCACTTCCAGATCGCTGTCGATATCGAAGAGGGTGCGTACGGACTGCATCTTGTCGGGCTTGGCATGTTGAAGCTCGGTCACGTCGGATCTCCTCGGAGCAGTCTTTGGCACAATCGTGGGGCGCTGTTTTACTAAGCGCTATCTTGAGTCTAGATCAAAGAGTGGAACAATCACTCCATCATAGTTGTGTTTCTAAAAAACATGCAAATCGTATCGTTTTCTGAAATTATTTTCTATGAGTAGCGATTTTAGCCGATGAGAACCTGACGAATGAACGATTTTCTGATTGTTGGTGGCGGTGTCATTGGCATGATGACGGCCTGGCAGTTGGCGGACGCGGGCCATAAAGTGACATTGGTCGAACGCGGTCAGTGCGGGCGTGAAGCCTCCTGGGCCGGGGGTGGTATCGTTTCGCCGCTTTATCCCTGGCGTCATCCGGAGTCGATCTCGCGGCTGTCGCGCTGGTCCGAAGGCTATTATCCCGGGCTGGCCAAGCGTCTATTGGCCGAGACGGGTATCGATCCGGAGTACCGCCAGAAGGGGTTGCTTTACCTGCGTGTGGAAGACGAAGCCGAGGCCACCGAATGGGCGAGACGGATGGGCAAGCCGCTGGAGCGCGTCGGAGCCAACTTTCTGTATGACAAGGAACCTCACCTGGCGCCAGGCTTCGAAGATGCGCTATGGATGCCGACGTTGGGCAGTATCCGTAACCCGCGCCTAGGCCAGGCGCTGCGGGCCAAGCTGCAGTCACTTCCTCAAGTAACGCTTCGCGAACATGTATCGGTCGAGCGGCTGCGGCGTCAGGGGGGCGATATTCAAGTAGATACCGCCGAAGGGCCGCTGACCGCGGCGCGGATCATTCTGTGTGGCGGCGCCTGGACCGGCGAGCTCTTGAAAACCCTCGGGCTGGATCTACCCGTCCATCCGGTCAAGGGGCAGATGATGGTGTTCAAGACACCGTTGTCATCGGATGGACGCTTGTTGCTCGAGCGGGTGGTGCTCGCGGATGGGCGCTATCTGATTCCGCGAGCCGATGGCCGCGTACTGATCGGCTCGACTCTGGAGCAGGCCGATTTCGATAAGACCCCAACGGATCAGGCGTACGCATCGCTATATGAAAGCGCCGTCGCCATGCTGCCGGCGCTTGCGCAATGCGAGGTGGAGCATCACTGGGCCGGGCTGCGCCCAGGGTCGCCTCAAGGGATACCTTTCATCGGGCCGGTACCAAGTATCAGGGGCTTGTTCGTCAACGCCGGGCACTATCGCAATGGGCTGGTACTAGCCCCGGCAGCGACGCGCTTGCTGGTGGATCAGCTGCTTAGACAGGCTCCAATACTCGACCCGGCGCCCTATCACTGGTGACTGGCAATGGTGACTGGTGCTGGCCCAACAGTTGTGTCTCATCTGGTGCTAGGTGTTTTGTCGGCGGTGGTACTACGCTGAGGTGATGCAGGCGGCATGATCAAGTTTTGCCGCATGTTTTATCTTGAACAATTATCCCTACGCCAGGAGTACAGCATGAGCCAGCCCGACGCCGATTTCCTCAAAGCCTTCAGCCAAGCCCTCAACGATCACGATATCGATGCGGTCATGTCGATGATGACGGATGACTGTGAATTTCATGCCATCGCCGGGCCGGATCTGCTGGGCAAGACATTCAAGGGTCAGGACGAAGTGCGCCAAGGGCTCGAGGGTGCCTGGAAGAATGCACCGGATGCCGAGTGGGTTGACGGTGAGCATTACGTGATCGGCGATCACGGCTTCTCCGAATCGACCTACAAGGGCACCACGACCGATGGTGTGCGCTCCGAAGCACGTATGATCGACGCCTTTACCTTCCGCGACGGCAAGATTGCGGTAAAGAATGCGTTCCGCAAGAACCGTCCGCCCCTCAATCAAGGCGCCTGATATACAAGCTGCCTGGCAGCTGAGACATCCCTATTTTGAGGAGTCCGATCATGGATACAACAACACAGGCAGGCGCGGCTAGTGGTCGCAGTACTGCCCCCTCTCAGCCATATGATCCGGCCTACGATCCTTTGAAGAGCGCAACGCCGGGCCAGGGCCGGGACTATGCGCCGACCTACTGGATCGGTACGGCGGGTGAGCCGCCGGAGGACGATGGTCCGGTTACTCAGGATATGGATGTCGATGTGGTCATCATCGGTTCGGGATTCACTGGGCTGACGGCGGCTATCTTCCTGGCTCAGGAGCATGGCATCAAGGCAACCGTGCTGGAAGCCAATCGCGCCAGTTGGGGCTGTAGTACTCGCAACGGGGGACAGGCGCAGTGCGCCTCGGGCCGTCTAAAGCGCTCCCAGTGGATCGAGCGTTGGGGCTTGGATACTGCACTGAAAATGCATGCCGAGTGTGTGGATGGCATGAACACCTTCAAGGAGTTGATCAGGGATATCGACTGCGAGCCTCAGCCCGGTGGCCACTTGTATATAGCACACCGCGATAAGGTCATGGCGAAGCTGGAGAAGGAAGCCAAGCTATTGCGCGAAACCTTCGATTATGACGCTCAGATCATCGATGCGGACACGGTCAAGCGTGACTGGGTGGGTGATACTGAAGCCGCCGGTGCCATGCATGAACCCGAGGGAATCGGTATTCATGCGGGCAAGCTGGCTTTCGGTTATCACAAGAAGGCCAGGGCCCTTGGTGTCAAGATCCATCCAGCCAGTCCGGTTCAGGGTTGGGAAACACGAAATGGCGTGCATTATCTAAAGACCCCGGGCGGCACCGTCAAGGCCCGGGCGGTAGGTATCGCCACCGGCGGTTATACGTCCCAGAGTCTGCATCCGGAACTCAAGAATCGTCTGTTGCCGATTTTGTCCAACTCGCTGGTCACACGGCCGCTGACGGAGCAGGAACTGGATGCCTGTAATTTCAAGACCAAACAGGTGATCACGGATACTCGGATACTACGCCACTACTATCGTCGTCTGCCGGATAATCGGGTACAGATCGGTAGTCGTAGCGCAATCTCGGGCAAGGACGCGCCGGCCAAGAAGTTCGAGGAGATGCTGATTCGCGATCTACACCGCAAGTTCCCGGCGTTGGAGGACATCCAGATCGACTATTCCTGGTGGGGTTGGGTCGATGTCAGCCACGACATGATGCCGCGCATCTATCAGCCGGATGCGAGTCAGACGATTTATTATGCCTTGGGGTATGGCGGTAATGGCGTGATGTATTCGGCCCAGGCTGGAAAGCGAATGGCACAATTCATTGCCGGTAAAGGGCAGGAGCTCGATCTGCCAATCTTCAATTCGCGCCTGCCGTTTCCCAACTTGCGCGAAAAGGTTGAAGCCGAGGTATTTGCGCCGTTCCGCCGCATTGGCCAGCGCTTTCTGTACCGCTGGTACCACCTGCAGGATGAAGTGTTCTAATAAGCTTGGCCATGCAGTCTATGCTCAAACCGGCTTTCCAGAAGGAAGCCGGTTTTTTTCGCCCATGATTTTGTCTACAACATCTCATGGTGTATCGGCGAGGATCGCCTGGGGAATTAGTCGTGCCAACTGCTCGATACCCGGTTCGATGCGTTTTTCCGCAATTGCCCCGAAGCCCAGGCGAAAATATTCACCCTGGGGTTCGTCGAAAAAGTGTAGATTGCCCCGCTCGATGAGAATGCCCTGCTTGCGTGCCAATTCCCGCAGCAGGTTGCAATCCAGGCCGGCCGGCCCCTTTACCCAGAAGCTGGCACCGCCATAGGCAGAGGGGGTCGAGGCGTGGGGCATGTGGGTGGCCAGTGCCTCGCCCATACACTGCCAGCGACGATGATAGACACGATGGATCTGACGCAGCAGGGCATCGTGATAACCGCGATCGAGAAATAGCGCCACCGCGCGCTGATTGTTGGTCGGTGGGTGGCGCAGCATCAGCCGCCGCAGCGCGCGGGCCTCGCGGATCAATGCCGGCGGCCCGACCATGTAGCCTACCCGCAAGCCGGGTGCGAGGGTCTTGGAGAGGCTGCCGACGTAGATGACCCGCTGGTGTTTGTCCAGGCTCTTGAGCGCCGGGGTGGGGTTGTCGAGATAGTTGGTCTCGCTCTCGTAGTCGTCCTCCACGATCAGAAAGTTATCCTGTTCCGCCAGGTCGAGCAGCGCTCGCCGCCGATCGAGTGGCATGGTGACCGTGGTGGGTGACTGGTGGCTGGGAGTGACATAAATCAGATCGCAGGTGCTGATCCGCGCTTCCAGGCGCATGCCTTGTTCATCCACCGGCAGTAGCAGGATGTCCTTGGTGAAGATCGAGGCGATGTTGTACATGTCGACATAGCCCGGATTCTCCATGCCAAAACGGCGACCCTGCTTGAGCAGCAGCATGCTGACCAGCCAAAGTGCCTGCTGGGCGCCCACCGTCACCAGAATCTCTTCTGGCGCTGCCCAGACACCGCGTCTTGGCAACAGGCGCGTGCGGATCTGCTTGATGAGCAAGGGATCGTCATCGTTGAGATGATCCACCGCCCAGCTGCGAATGGCCGGCACACTCATGGAGTCGCGGCTGCATTCTCGCCAGTGTTGAGTAGGAAACAACTCCGGGTCGATCTGGCCGTAGATGAAAGGGTACTCGTAACACGGCCAGTCGTTGGGTTTGTTGATGGTCTCCTGGCGGGAAGGGTGCATGGTCAAGAGCTCCTCCCAGGCCAGATGTTCCGCATCGATGTCGTTGAGACGCGCCGGTCGCGCGGCATGCCCCTCGAGGATCTCTGGATTGACGAAATAACCGCTGCGGCTTTTCGCCATTAGATAACCGCTATCGAGCAACTGTTCGTAGACCAGCATGACGGTATTGCGTGCAATACCCAGTTCCTGGGCCAGCCTGCGACTCGAGGGCAGGGCTTTGCTCACCGGGATATGGCCGTCGAGAATGGCGCGGGCCACCTGCTCGCGCAGCTGTTGTTGCAGACTGATCGGTAACGTGGGGTCAAGATGAAAAAGTAGTTGATTCATGTTCGTCACCCGAGGGCCGATCGCGACGGCACCTCATTGTTAGTCAAAATACTGTTCACTATTGTGCCATTACCGTTCCTGTCTGTAGGCCGGATTGGCAAGAAATATGTCGCTTCAACCGTTTCCTGTGTGCCTACCCATACGACTTAAGTCAAAATTTCGTTCTTCATCAGCCAGCGAACATGCTGAATTACGGCGAATTATATAAACTGGCCCAAAACGAATCGATGAACTGGCCCTGTTGATGATCCTTGCGCATAGAGGAGAGTCATTGGTGTGCTGTAAGTGGATAGTGAGTGCCTAGACAGAAATGTGTGCACAGACGATCTTCCGTTTACCAGAAAGCCGATATTAAAGGCGATTAAACGGCAACCGATAACTACTAAAGCCACTATGACTATTCGAACCACTGCAAAGGAAAAATACCTCGCTTAAAGCTATTTTCTTCAGGATCGTAGTAGCCAAGACATAATGGTGTTATCTGACACCGTTTGGACAAAAACAATGTTGGAGTAAGTCATGAAACTAACAAAACTGATGTTGCCCGCCGCCATTTCCATCGCCGGTCTAGCGCTCAGCGGTAATGCATTGGCGCAGAACTGGAAATTGGCGACGGGGGACGCCGCCGGTGGAACCCAATATGAGCTCGCTACCAAGTTCGCCGAGTTGATCGAAGAAAAGACCGGTGGCGATACCACGGCCGATATCTTCCCCAACGGCCAGTTGGGCAGCGAGCAGGATACCGTCAACAATGCCAGCATGGGATTGCTTGACCTGTCTATTCTGGCAATCAACAACATCACCCCTTTTTCGCCCACAGTCGGTGTACTGACACTACCTTACGTCATTCAGAACGCCGAGGATGCCAAGAAGTTGACTCAGGGCGATATCGGCAAGCAACTGACCGAAAATACCATTCGTGATGCGGGTGTGCGTATCCTGGGCTGGGCCTATTCGGGCTGTCGTCGTCTCACCAACTCCTCCAAGGCGGTTGAAAAACCCTCTGATCTCGACGGCTTGGTCATCCGCGTACCCAAGAACGAAATCATGATCGCTTCTTACCAAGCCTGGGGCGTCAATCCCAACCCGCTGGCCTGGTCTGAAACCTTTACCGCTCTGCAGCAGGGTGTGGTCGATGGTCAGGACAACCCTTACATCACCATCGATGCCATGAAGTTCTACGAAGTGCAGGATCATGTTACCGACAGCTGCTATGTATTCTCCCTCGAGCCACTGATCATGGGCGAAGGGCAGTTCCAGAGCCTGGACCCGGAGATGCAGGAAGCCGTGCTCGCCGCCGGCCAAGAAGCCACCGAGCACAGCTATGACTATCTCATCGAAACCGAGGATTCCATCAAGAAGAAACTGGTCGATGAGCATGGCATGACCATTACCCAGCCCGCCAACGATGAAAAAGAGTGGATCGAACAGGCCACCCAGATCTGGCCGCAGTTCTACGACAGCATCGGAGGCAAGGAAAAACTTGACGAGGCATTGCAAGCACTGGGTCGTGAGCCGGCTCCCGCAGAGTAATAGCCTCTAAGTAGATAGTGTTTGGCACAGCCTACACCGACCCTCTCGAGTCGGTGTAGGCCTCAGTTAGTCAAAATACTGGTCATTATTGCGCCATCGCTGATCCTGCTTGCAGGCCGAATTGGCAAGAAATGTATCCCATCAACTCTTTTCCTGTACGTTTGCTTATACGACTTAAGTCAAAGCGCCGCTATCCGCTAGACAATGAACACGTTGAATTATGGTGAATTATGCCAACTGGCCCAAAACGAATCGATGAACTGGCCCTGTTGGCAATCCATGCGTTTCAAGAGAGTAGGCGAGGAAGGGCGTCAACGGATTATGACTGTTTCTACAAGCAGGTTCGTCGAGGATGATCTATCGTTGAGTGAAAAGCCGAAAAGCAAGGCGGTAAAACGGTAGCTAATAACTCGCGAAGTCACCAGGGTCGTTCAATCCGCACCCATGAAAATACGCAGCTTGAAGCCGTTTTCTCAGAATTGTGTTTGCAGAAAGTAACGGTGCTTTCTTTCTGGCGCCGCCTAGACAAAAACAACGTTGGGAGTATGTCATGAAACTAACAAAACTGATGCTACCGGCCGCCATTTCCATCGCCAGCCTTGCGCTGAGTGGCAATGTCTTGGCACAAACCTGGAAAATGGCTGTCGGTGACGCCGCCGGCGGGACCCAATATGAGCTCGCGACCAAGTTCGCCGAGTTGATCGAAGAAAAGAGCGGTGGCGATATCACGGTCGATATCTTCCCCAACGGCCAGTTGGGCAGCGAGCAGGATACCGTCAACAACGCCAGCATGGGGCTGCTGGATCTGTCGATTCTGGCCATCAACAACATTACGCCGTTTTCTCCCACCGTGGGTGTGATGACCCTGCCTTATGTGATTCAGAACGCCGAGGACGCCAAGAAGCTCACTCAGGGCGAAATCGGCGATCAGATGACCGAAAACACGATTCGCGACGCCGGGGTGCGCATCCTCAGCTGGTCCTACGCCGGCTGTCGCCGCCTGACCAACTCCGAGAGGCCTATCGAAAAGCCCGAAGATATCGAGGGTCTGGTCATTCGCGTACCCAAGAACGAAATCATGATCGCCGCCTATCAGGCCTGGGGGGTCAACCCGAATCCCTTGGCCTGGACTGAAACTTTCACCGCTCTCCAGCAAGGCGTGGTGGATGGGCAGGACACCCCTTACATCACCATCGATGCCATGAAGTTCTACGAAGTGCAGAGTCATGTCACTGACAGTTGCTACGTGTTCCTACTCGAACCTCTGATCATGGGTGAAGGGCAGTTCCAGAGCCTGGATCCGGAGATGCAGGAAGCCGTGCTCGCCGCCGGCCAGGAAGCCACCGAGCACAGCTATGACTATCTCATCGAAACCGAGGATTCCATCAAGAAGAAACTGGTCGATGAGCATGGCATGACCATTACCCAGCCTGCCAATGATGAAAAAGCGTGGATCGAACAGGCCACCCAGGTCTGGCCGCAGTTCTACGACAGCATCGGTGGCAAGGAAAAACTCGACGAGGCATTGCAGGCACTGGGTCGCGAGCCAGCTCCCGCCGGATGATACTCGCCAAGTATATGCTGTAAACCAAATCCTGCACCGACTCCTGGAAGTCGGTGCAGGCGTCAGTGAGCCAGAAAGACCGGGATTGTCGGATCCCATCACGGGCAGGGGCCAATCGCCATGAAGCGTATAACACTTCATATTCTCAACAACCTGGAGAACTATATATGCCAGTTTCTCCTGGTCTCTTTCGTTGTCATTCTCTTTGCGCAAATCGTGCTGAGAAACCTGTTCAGCTATTCACTGGCCTGGGGCGACGAACTGGCAACCTATGCCTTCGTCTGGTTCGCCTATCTGGGCGCGGTCTACGCAGCGAAAATGGCAGCCCATAACCGGGTCACCTTCCAATTCAAGTTCTTTCCCAAGTGGGTCGAGACGTTCTGCACCCTTTTGACCGACGTCATCTGGATCGCATTCAATGCCGTATTCATCTACCTGAGCTACGACTTCGTCTTCAACAAGATGAATCTGTTCTGGAAATCCCAGACGCTTGGGGTGCCGATGAAGTACTTCTATCTGATCCTGCCTATCGCTTTCCTGGCGATGACGTTTCGTATCATTCAAAACGACTATCTGAAATACGTGAAGAAGGTGGATCTGGTCGATCCCGAGACCGAGGAAGTGGAAAAGATGAAGCGCTCCAATCAGCAGGATAAATCCAACAGCAGCAATCAGGAGCGCTGAGCCATGACCGACACCACGATCATCTACATCCTTTTCGGCGCCTTCCTGCTGCTGTTGCTGTTGGGGGCTCCTATCACGGTGTCCCTGGGTGTTGCAGCACTTATTACCTATCTTTCCATCGGCGAAAACCCCATGGCTTTCGTGCAGATGGCGTTCACCTCCGTGGGCTCCTTCCCGCTGATGGCATTACCTGCCTTCATTCTTGCAGGGGCGCTGATGGAGGCAGCGGGGATCTCGAAACGTCTGGTGGATATTGCCGAGGCCTTTGCGGGGCCGGTTACCGGTGGTTTGGCCGCCGCTACCGTATTCGCCTGCATGTTCTTCGGCGCCATTTCCGGTTCGGGCCCGGCAACGACCGCTGCGGTCGGCATGCTGATGATTCCCGCAATGGCCAATCGAGGCTACGACCGCGCTTACGGTTCGGCGGTTACCGCTTCCTCCGGAGGGCTTGGCGTGGTCATTCCGCCCTCTATTCCCATGGTCATCTTCGGTATTTCGGGTATGGGGCTGCAACCGCCCCCCGAGGCGGTGGCACTGCATGGCTCGTTCCAGACTCTATCGATCCCTAAGCTGTTCATCGCCGGTATCTTTCCTGGTGTGGTCATCGCCACCTGTCTGCTGACCATCAATTATTTCATTTCGCGCAAGAAGGGCTATCGCGGTCTGACGGATAGCTGGTCGTTTCCGCATATCCGCGCGACGCTGCGCAAGGGCATATGGTCGATACTGGCGCCGATCATCATCCTTGGCGGTATCTACACCGGACTTTTTACACCAACGGAGTCCGCTATCGTCGCGATCGCCTATACTTTGGTGGTGGGTATCTTCCTGCATAAGGAACTCAAGTGGAAACCCGCCATGCGCACCCTGGAGACCACGACCTGGATCACCGGTCGGGTGCTGTTGATTCTGTTCACCGCAACCGTCTTCGGCCGGCTGCTGGTAGAACAGCGGGTGCCGGCGCACATCGCCGAGGCCATGCTGTCCTTCACTGACAACCTTTATCTGATCTGGGCGATGATCATCGTCTTCCTGTTATTCGTCGGCATGTTCATGGAAACTCTGGCGGCCATCATGATCCTGACGCCGGTGCTGTTGCCCATCATGTACATGCTGGGGGTGGACCCGGTACAGGTCGGCATCGTTGTGGTCTGCGCTCTGGCCATCGGCTTCCAGACACCGCCCTTGGGGGAGAATCTGTTCGTGGCCTCGGGGATAGGGGGCGCCTCGATCGAGGAAATCTCGCTTAAGGCCTTGCCCTTTGCCGCCGGTTCGATATTTGCCGTGTTCATCATTGCCTACTTCCCCGAGATTTCCTTGTGGTTGCCGAGAATGATGGGGTATTAGGGAAGCGCTGAATAAATTGGCGAACGGAATGAAGCGCAAGGCGCACGGCACACAGAAGGCGAGGCATAACATGGGATTAGGCGAGACTTCGAGTGCCGCGCAACGTAGCGATTCGTACGTGCAGCCATTTATTCAGTGTTTCCTTAGGGGCGTTGTTCGGCGCGACGCCCGGCCAATCTAATGCTGTGAGGAGTGGGACATGGAACAACGAATCGCGAGTATTCTCTGCTGTGTGGGGTTGCGTGGCGACTCTCATGGTGTGCTGGAGCAGGCAACGAGGCTGGCACTGAGCACCGGGGCCGAGTTGCACGTGCTGCATGTGGTCAAGCCTTTGGCCGAGGACGTGATGAGTACTCTCAGGGCCAATATTCGTAATCGCGAATCGCTTGAAGGATTCCTGCATCAGCGTATCGACCTGGCCAGGGAACAGTTGCAGGACAAGATCGGTGAGTTTTTCGAGCATCACCCCGAAGAAAAGCAGGCGCTGGCTTCTCGAGTGGTCGCCCTCGAGGTGCTCGAAGGCTATCCGGCCTCTGTAATCAATGACGTTGCGGCAAAGCATTCCCATGACTTCATTGTGGTCGCAGCCAACAAGCACGGCCTGAACGCTTCCTATGCGGGCAAAGTTGCCAAGGGTGTGCTGAAGCGTTCGCATATCCCCGTGATTGTGGTGCCGGGGCCAGCATGACACTGAGCGCTGCAGCGCTGCGCTAGACAATGTTTCAATGTATTCATGTAGTACTGACCGGTCGGCTTGGATACCGATCGGTGATTTTATTCCTAAAGGTGATTTCATGGCCGAGCAAGATCCCAATTCCCAGCCCGAGAGCGCGCTGAAGAAACATTTTCATCGCATGGGAGGGCGCCGAGCAGAACGTTTTACCGAACTCATGCCCGGTGTACTGGTATGCGTCACAATTGCCTTGGCCACTACCTTCATCGCCGATCATTATGGTGGGCCGGTGATGCTTTATGCGTTGCTGTTCGGCATGTCGTTGCACTTTCTCTCCGAGGAAGGCCGCTGCCTGGCGGGAGTGGAGTTCGCCTCGCGCACCATCCTGCGCATCGGGGTTGCCCTGCTCGGGGTGCGTATCACCGTCGAACAGATTAGCGAGCTTGGATTCGGTCCTATCTTGACAGTCATCGTCGGCGTTACCACGACGATTCTGGTGGGTTACGCCGTGGCCAGAATGCTCGGGTTACCCAAAGATTTAGGGCTTCTCACCGGCGGCTCGGTCGCCATCTGTGGCGCTTCCGCGGCCCTGGCGCTTTCTGCTGCCATGCCACGCCATGAAAATCACGAACGCAATACGATTCTCACCGTGGTGGCAGTGACCGCACTCTCTACAATCGCCATGGTGACCTATCCGCTGCTTGTCAGTGTGCTGGGCTTGAGCGACGACCAGGCCGGGATCTTCCTGGGGGGAACCATCCACGATGTCGCTCAGGTAGTGGGGGCGGGCTACATCATTTCTCAGCATACCGGGGATGTGTCTACTTTCGTCAAACTGTTGCGGGTAGCCATGCTGGTGCCGGCGGTGATGTGTTTTATTTTCATTTACCGTCAGCAACGCCAGGCCGAAAAAGGAACCGGCGGCAAGGTGCCCATGCTGCCGACGTTTCTGGTCGGCTTCATCGTCATCGTGATCATCAACAGTTTCGGTCTCATTCCGCCGGTTGCCGTCGAAGGGCTCACGGATCTCTCGCGCTGGTGTCTGGTCACGGCCATCGCGGGTCTCGGGATAAAGACGTCTTTTCAGAAGCTTGCCGTGGTCGGCTGGAAACCCATCATTTTGATGGTAGTCGAGACAGCGTTCCTGCTGTTGCTGGTGCTGGGCTTCATCCTGATCGGCGGGGTGGGAAGCTAAAGACCGCGGTAAGGATGCTGTGAACACAAAAAGACCGCTGTGGATTTATTCGACAGCGGTCTTTCTTTGAGGGGGCAGGGCAGGGCTATTCCCTTATTGCCAAGTTTGGCGGAGGTTTATCAATCGCGTTTACCAAGGGCCATGCAATAACAGCGCGATGACCGCGAAATGCGCCGGATACCAGGCCAACCACACCTTGCGCGGCATGCTGGCGCCAGGGCTGATTTGCGGCACGCGGCTGGCCGCGCCTGCCGCTAACAGCAAGATCAACAGGGTCGTCGCCACGGTAAAGGATTTGGCCATGTCGGAACTGTTCATCAAACCGGCAACGAGCAGCACCGGCACACTAGCCGCGACCATCAATAGGTGCTCTTGAAATGAGTCCGTCGATTGGGTCAACGCCTGCAGCGCGAACATGTAGCAGGGAATCAGCAGCAGGCCATAATGACCATATTCAAACCAAGAGCCAAATAGCCACCAGGCGAGTAACGAGGCACCTAGTAGCAAAGGGCGCTGCAGGGGGGCTTCCTGATCCTCACGACGTGCCAGGTCGCGCAACCACGTCCCCCAGATCAGCCCCAGCGCCAGGGTGAAGGTAATATTCAACTGGAAACCGTCCCGAGGCATGGTCATGTAGGGCAGCTGCGCGATCAGGCCGATGATCAGGATGCGCTTGGCATAACCAAACGGACTACGGGTGTTGAATAGGCCATGCCAGGCCACCATACCGGCGAATAGCGGAAAGGCAATGCGTCCTATGGAAGAGCTGGCCCAGCCAACGTCCCAGCTATCCGGTAATAGATAGCGCGTGACATGGTCCACGGTCATGGTGATCAAGGCAAGCCACTGACCCCAGGCAGTCCAGGCCGAGGAGGGGCGTAGTGTCGCCTGGGTTGTCGAGGCGGATGATGACGCACGCATCTTTTTCTCCGGCATATTGCGAGCGGATGGAGAATCCACTGAAAATTGACGAAGGCGCTACGATAGCGACCATCACCCCAAATCACCAGTGCAAGTTCGATGAAGGTCTCGCGTATCAATAGCCTGCCTCCTCTATTGCCGCGATATTTTCGTCAGGGCGGTGGAAAGGCAGCTTTAGCTTTCTTGCAGATAACGAACGGGTTGGCATCGCTGGATAGGAAAAGCGACAATTGCGCCTTTGCCGGTCTCAAGGAGGACTCCTATGCGTATTGGTCTGCTGCAGTGCGATGATGTGATGGAGGCGTTGCAGCCTCAGCACGGCAATTATCCGGAGATGTTCGAGCGTCTGTTCACGGCGGTGGATCCCACCCTCGAGTTTCGCGTGTGGCGATGCCAGGACGGTGAAATGCCAACGGATGTCGATGCGGTGGATGCCTGGCTGACTACCGGCTCAAAGCATGGGGTCAACGATGGCGACGAATGGATCGAGAACCTCTGCGGCTTCGTGCGGGAACTGTGGGCGGCGGGCAAACCGCTGGTGGGTATCTGCTTCGGCCATCAGCTGATCGCCAAGGCCCTTGGCGGTGAGGTGGTCAAGAGCGAGCGCGGCTGGGGCGTCGGCATGTCCTTCAATCGTCTTACCCAGCGCACCGAGTGGATGGAGCCCTGGCAGGAAGGGCTCGATCTGGTGGTTAGCCATCAGGATCAGGTAGCCCGTTTGCCGGAAGGCGCCGTGGTGCTGGCGGAAAGTGACTTTTGCCCGTTCTACCTTATCCAGGTGGGCGAAACGTTCCTTGGGGTTCAGGGGCATCCGGAGTTTGCCAAGACCTACTCGGCGGACGTGATGGCGATGCGTGAGGGCGTCATTGCGGGGAATCGCCTGCGCGAAGGTATGGCCTCACTCAATGCGCCGGTCGACGATCATTTGATGGTGCGCTGGATACTCAATTTCATGCGCCGGGCGTTGCGCCAAGAGCATTCCGCTCAGCGTTGATAAAGGCGCTGTCCACCGGCCCAGACCTCATCGATCGGCCACTCGTCGGCGGCAAGTGCTCCCAGCTCTACAGTAACCGAGGAGTTTGCATGAGAATTCCTGTCGGGTAGTTGCCGGGTGGTAGCCCTGAAAGTAAAACACCGCAAGCGCATGGCTCGCGGTGTTTTTTTTCGCTATCAAAAAATTACTTACGTATCACTTGTCGTTGTCTTCGAAATACTCCTGACGAATCTCTTCATAGGTGCCGTTGTCTTTCAGCGTGGCCAGGGCCTCGTTGAATTTCTTGGCCAGGTCCTCGTCGCGCTTGCGAAAAGCGATGCCGAAGCCGTCACCGAAGTACTCCTTGGGTTCGGTGATCATGTCGCCGATTACCTTGTAGTCGTTGTCTTCGCTGTCCAGCAGCGTGGACTTGCCCACCGGGAAGTCAAGGAAGACGATGTCGAGACGACCGGCTTCCATATCCAGCACCATGTCGTCGGCAGTGGCATAACGGTTGATGTCGGCGACGTTGCCATACATGTCACTGGCGTAATTGTCCTGCAGGGTACCGCGCTGCACGCCGATGTTCTTGTCCGTCAAGGCGTCTTCGCTGGGGTCGCTGATGTCGCTTTCACCGGGAACGAACCAGGCGGAGGGAGGTGTGAAGTAGGGATCGGAGAACAGCACTTGTTTGCGACGATCGTCGTTGATGGTCATGGAAGACATGATGGCATCGTACTTGCGCGACATGAGGCCGGGGATGATGCCGTCCCAGCCTTGCACGACCCATTCGCACTCGACACCGATCTCGGCACACAGTGCATTGCCCAGGTCGATATCGAAGCCGGTCAATTCGCCGTCCGGGGTGCGGTACTCCATTGGCTCGTAGGGCACGTCGACGCCGAAGCGTACGGTGTCGTAGTCGCGAGCCTGCGCGGTGCCAGCCAGTACGGCGGCGCTCAATAGTGTAACGGTCAACAGTTTTTTCATGACGTCAGTATCCCTTTTGATTGTTCTACGCTTGTAACGCTGAAGGTGATTACCAAACCACATTAGCGCAGCACGACGCTTGGCGATAGAGGGGCAACCCTTTGATTGAGCCTGTTTTCCAACGCTCGTTTGACGCTTTAACCGAGATCAATTCAGGGGCCTGAGATGGACCAGCATGCGCTTCTCCAGATAACGGAACAGGTAAAGAATGGCGAAGGTCAGGCACAGATAGAGTGCCGCCACGAACAGGAAGGCATCGAACGGCGCATAGAAGCGCGCGTACACCAGGCGCGCCGCCCCGGTCAGGTCCATGATCGTCACCACGCTTGCGATGGCACTGGCATGCAGCATGAAGATCACTTCATTGCCATAGGCGGGGAGCGCACGGCGAAAGGCACTAGGCAAAATGATACGGCGCATCATCAGGCTTTTCGACATGCCATAGGCCCGGGCCGCTTCGATCTCGCCCTTGGAGGTCGCCTTGATCGCGCCATGGAAGATTTCGGTGGTATAAGCGACGGTGTTCAACGTGAAGGCGATCAGAGCCGGGTAAAAGGGCTCCTCGAGGATAACCCACAGCCAGGTATCCTGGATGCCGTCGATGAAGACCACGCCGTAGTAAATGATGTAGAGCTGAATCAACAGTGGCGTGCCGCGAAACACGTAGGTGAAGAAGAAGATCGGCATCTTGATCCATTTGCGTTTCGAGCCTCGGGCAATGGATAGCGGCACGGCGATCATCAGACCAATGACCAGAGACAGGAACACCAGCTGTACCGTGGTGACTAGGCCTTCGCCGTAATAGCCCAGAGTGCGAGCGGTAAATATGCTGTTATCCGCCAGCTGCTGCGTGAACCAGGCGCTTAGTTGTTCCATTCGTCCGCCTCCCCGAATCCAACGTTATAATGCTTCTGCAAGCGTGCGAAGATCCATTCCGAGACGCTGGCGATCAGCAGATAGATGAGCGCCACGGGTATCAGGAAGGTGAAGGGTTCGTGAGTGGCCTTGGAGGCCTCGGCGGCCACTCGCACCATGTCCGTCAGCCCGATGATCGACACCAGCGCAGTGGTCTTGAGCAGCACCATCCAGTTGTTGGAAAGGCCGGGCAGGGCGTGGCGCATCATCTGCGGGAAACGTATACGGCGAAACATGAGTCTTTCCGACATGCCATAGGCGCGTCCGGCCTCGATTTGGCCGCTGTCTACAGCCATGAACGCGCCGCGGAAGGTCTCGCCCATGTAGGCACCGAAGATCAGTCCGATGGTAATGACGCCGGCAATAAATTCGTTGACGTTGATGAAGATGTCGATGCCGAAGCGATCGTAAAGCGAGTCAGTGATCATGTTGATGCCGATCTGGCCACCGAAGAACAGGAGCAGCATCAGCACCAGATCCGGCACACCACGAATGATGGTGGTATAGAGGGTGCCGATCTTGTGCAGCAGCCAGCTGCGCGACATCTTGGCGCTGGCGGTCAAAAGGCCCAGAACGATGGCCACGAACAATGAGAGTACTGCCAGTTCGATGGTAACCAGAGCACCCTCGAGCAGTCTCGGGCCGTAACCCTGCAGGTCGATCATATCTCTCTCCCGCTCAGTGCTTGGGGGCCAGGAACTGCTTCAGACGCTCGGAACGCGGGTTGCCGAGCACCTCCGCCGGCGGCCCGGCCTCCTCGACCATGCCCTGATGCAGGTACATCACCTGGCTGGAGACATCCTTGGCAAAGGCCATTTCGTGGGTGACCACGATCATGGTGCGCCCTTCCTTGGCCAGATCCCGCATGACCTTGAGCACATCGCCGACCAGCTCCGGATCCAGGGCCGAGGTAGGCTCGTCGAACAGCATCACCTCCGGGTCCATGGCCAAGGCGCGTGCGATGGCCCCGCGCTGTTGCTGGCCGCCGGACATCTGGGCCGGATAGTAATCGGCGCGATCCAGGAGTCCGACGCGTTCGAGCAGGGCGCGGCCATGTTCGACGGCTTCCTTGCGCGGCTTCTTGAGCACATGCACCGGCGCCTCGATGACGTTTTCCAGCAGCGTCATGTGGGCCCAGAGGTTGAAGTTCTGAAACACCATGGACAGTTTGGCGCGCATATTGACGACCTGCTGCCAATCCGCGGGCTCGCGACCCTGGCGGGTCTCCTTGAAGCGAATCGTTTCGCCGTGAACGATCAGCTCGCCTTCGTTGGGCTGCTCGAGAAGATTCATGCAGCGCAGGAATGTGCTCTTGCCGGAGCCGGAGGCGCCGATCAGAGTGATGACATCGCCTTGGTGAGCCTGAAGTGACAGGCCCTTGAGGACTTCGTTGTCGCCGAAGCGCTTCTTGAGATTACGCACTTCGAGGGGCAAAGGGGTATCGACCATAGGTGCTCCGAGGTGGCAGGGGCATGCCGGATTTGTAATGCACTCGATACTAAAAGGCAGCGATTCTAACAGACGTTTGACGGCTGTTCAGATCGTTCTCCACGGCGTGTGCCTTGTGGAAAAGCAGTCTAGCCGGAGCAACGGTGAATGTCTGAGTATGGCTGAATGGAACATGGGAATAGCCTCTGGTTTTTTGTTTTTGTCGGCTTGCCTTTCAAGACAAGCCATTTGGAATGGGTGCTGAATCACTTGTTCGGCAGCGGAACCTGTCGGGCCAACAAGGCAGCCCGGGCACCGACTTCCACCTTGGCATTGGGGAAAATCACCGTCAGGGGAGCGTCAGTCACGACACAGTCTCCGGCATTGGCGTCCTGAGCCAACCGAGCGCCGACAGGAAACTGACTGAAGTTGGGAGTGTCATCCGGGAAGCATAAAGCGAAATCCTCGGATGCTCGCATCAGTTCCTGAGTGACCTGGAAAAAGGCCATGGTATCCGGATTTTCTCGTTGGGGGTCATTGCCTGTAATCAACGCCTCGATCAGTGCACGCATTGGCTGCAAGTCGGCAAGGTCATTATTGCCGAAGGCATGCACCTTCCCCAGCTCCAGAGTAAAGGCCTGGGCGTGGTGATAGTGCTTCGAATAATGGGAGAAGGTCCAGCTGTGTTGATGTTGATGCAGTACGGCCTGCATTTCGGCACCGGCCAGCCAGTGCCATTGCTCATCGCTCGTGATGGTGTCATCGCTGAAGGGCTCGACGGCAAAACGAGGATACTGGCTGTCACGAATCGCCGTATGCAAATCGTAGTGCAAGCGCGGCTGGGGATGACGCTTGTAAAAGTCGTCCACTGTGGCCATCAATTCCCGGGCACGCTGCGGCTCGTCACCTTCTTCCGCGAGTTCGCGCTGGAATAACCGGTTGAGATTGGTGGTGCAAAAGCGTTGAGCGTGGCGAATGGCGGGCAGATTACCAAAAATGATCAATATCGGCGCCCCAACGCTCACCAAGCCGGCTTCCAGACGGGCGAGCACTTCGCCAACGAGTTCGATGGGGGCCGTCTCGTTGCCGTGAATGCCCGCCGAGAACACACAGGCTCGGGCTTGGGGCATCTCTGCATCCGGGTGTAGCTCGAGCACACCCGGGGCTCGGATTGTATAGCATGCGTCCGGCAAGCGGCCTTCAAGGCTTTCCGGGACGCGCTCTTCCAAGGTTAGATCGAGCCAATCAACGAGCATGACGATACTCTGTCGGGATGAAGTTGGATGCCAGACAGATCTTTAATACAAGACAGGCGGGGTTGTCACAACCCGATAGGTCGAGCAGGTGAAAAAAGCCGGTAGGAAAATGAAATTCATTGGCGATAAGGGTTGCAGGCTTGGCCTTGCTCTACCTCAATCAGGTCGTTCGTTGCAAAATCAAGCGCATTGGCGCGTTCGACCAGGCGTTGGTAAACCTCTTCTTCAAGGGTCGGCGTACGCGCCATGATCCATAGGTAATCTCGGTTGGGACCCGCGATCAGGACATGCTGATAATTGTCATCCAGTTCGAGAATGTTGTAGCCGCCGTAGAAGGGGCCGAAGAAGCTGACCTTTAGACGACCCACATTTTCGTCTTCGACAAAGTAGGCCTTGCCCTCGGCAACGTCCAGTTCGCCTTCTTCGAGATTCACACCGCGATTGATCACCTTGACGCCGCCATCGTCTCGCAGGCTGTACTGTGCCGTTACGCAGTCCAGGCCGCGTTCGAAGGAGTGATCGAGTCGCGCAATCTCGTACCAGCGTCCCAGGTAGGCGTCGAGATCGAAGTTCTTCACCGCCTGAGTACCCTCGGGAATACCGGTACAGCCGGCGCTCAGTGTGGCGGCGAAAAGAGTTACTGCAAGGGCGCTGTAAGTGGTTGACGAACGCACAAGAACTCCTTTCTACGAGGCGGGATGACGCGACCTTGGTGTCATAATGACGAAGCCAAGGTCGGTGTATTCGTCATTCAAGCAGTGCCTAGTTTTTGCGCTTAGCGTCCATTTCCTTGCGATAGACGCCGGCCAGTTCCTTCTTCTGGCTGTCGCTGAGCACTCTGCCCGCCGCCTGGAACATCTCCTGCTCTTCTTCATCAAGATGGTGAGTCACCAGGTGTTGAAGCTTCTGGGCAGAAGCGACCCAGCTGGAAGAGCTGTAGTCGGTGCTTTCGAGGGTCTCGATCAGTTCATCGATCTCATGATGCTCGGCGATACTGTGGCGCGCTTTTTCCTGAGTCGAGTCGTGTTCCATCATCGGGACATAAAGGGCGCGTTCTTCTGCCGCCGCGTGATGCTGCAGTTCCGTTTTTACCTTCTGGAACAGCTCGTCGCGTCCTTCGCTATTGCCCTGCGTCTTGACCAGCAGGTCGAGCAGGGTGCGTTGCGTATCATGATCGTCACGCAGCTCTTCGAACAATGTCACGAGTATCTCCTTTTATGGTTCAAGCCTTGATAAGCTGATCAGGTCTTCCAAAACCTACGCAAATTCTATACAAGATATTTTTTTTGTCCAATTATGCTAATGGAACGGACTCATCCAGTCGCCATCTTTCCATGACGGTCATACGGATGACACTGCATCAGCGATGGCTTTTCCAAGGGACTGAGTGGTGCCTTCGCCACGAATGTCGGGGGTCAGTACGCTTTTCTGAGCGCTGTCGCCCAGCACGCCTTCGATGGCCTGAACGATGGCTTTGCCGGCATCCTCATAACCCAGGTGTTCGAGCATCATGGCACCACACCAGATCTGGCCGATGGGATTGGCGAGGTTCTTGCCGGCAATATCCGGAGCACTGCCGTGCACCGGCTCGAACAAGCTGGGAAAACGTCCTTCGGGATTGATGTTGGCCGAAGGCGCAATACCGATGGTGCCGGTACAGGCCGGGCCGAGATCGGAAAGGATGTCGCCGAACAAGTTGCTGGCCACCACCACATCGAACCAGTCCGGATGCAGCACGAAATTGGCGGCGAGAATATCGATATGAAATTGATCGACACTGATGTCGGGATAGCGCTTGGCCATGGCTTTCACGCGCTCGTCCCAGTAGGGCATGGTGATGGAGATGCCGTTGGATTTGGTCGCGGAGGTCAGCGAGCGGCGGGGGCGCGTGGAGGCCAGCTCGAAGGCGTATGCAAGCACTCGGTCGATGCCCACCCGGGTCATGACGGTATCTTGTATGACCACTTCGCGCTCCGTGCCCTCGAACATCTTGCCGCCGACGCTTGAATATTCCCCTTCGGTATTCTCGCGCACCACATAGAAATCGATGTCCCCCGGTTCACGGTCCGCCAGAGGACTCTTTATGCCCGGCATCAAGCGGCAGGGCCGCAGGTTGATGTACTGATCGAAGGCACGCCGGAACTGCAGCAGCGAGCCCCACAACGAAATATGATCCGGCACCTTTTCCGGCCAGCCGACGGCGCCGAAGTAGATTGCATCGAACTTGGATAGAATGTCGAACCAGTCATCCGGCAGCATCTGGCCGTGTTCCAGGTAGTAGTCGCAGCTGGCGAAATCGAAGTATTCGAAGGTCAGGTCGATGTCAAAACCTTTGGCTGCGGCTTCCAGCACGCGCACGCCCTCGGGCATTACTTCGGTGCCGATGCCATCGCCGGGAATGACTGCGATACGATAAGCCATGAAAAACTCCTCGTTAGCTTGGTAAGATAGCGTGCTATGAATGCTGCGGTATGCTTGATGTCAATTTAACATCGGCGTGGCAATTTCCTGGGCACGATTGGCCTCTCAGTCTAGCAGCCTGCGGGCAAACTTTGCCGAAGGACGCGACCCTCGGCCACTTTCGCTTATCTTGCTGAGAGGGTATGCAGGTGGAGGCGAAAGAGATAAAGACGCTGGCAACAGGATGATAGCAACGTATCATGGACAACGAGCAAGCGAACGGCGTCAATGGCCAGGGGAGATAATGGCTTGAATATTCTCATGTTTACCAATACCTATCGACCGATCGTGGGCGGTGTGAGTGAGTCGGTGCAACGGCTCAAGACTCGCCTGCAGGCGGAAGGGCATCAAGTATTGGTAGTGGCGCCCAAGCTGGAAGGACAGCCACGACATGAGGCGGATGTGATCCGTGTTGCAGCGGTGCAACATTTCAATGGCAGCGATTTCTCGCTACCCGTGCCGATTCCAGGTCAGCTTTACGAAGCAATCGAAGCGTTTGAACCTGATATCGTACATTCACACCATCCTTTTCTACTTGGCGATACCGCTGCTCGAGCGGCAGAAACCTACGGCCTGCCGCTGATCTTTACCCACCACACGCTGTATGAACACTACACCCACTATGTACCAGGCAGCTCGCCTCGCATGCAGCGTTTTGCGGTGGCGCTGCCCACACAATACACCAAGCTGTGCGCGGCGGTGATTGCGCCCAGCAGCAGCGTCAGGGATCTCATGCTCTTGCGCGGCGCTAATGACGCCATCTATGTTGCGCCGAGCGGCGTCGATACCCGGCGTTTTTTCCGCGGTGATGGTGTCTGGCTGCGCCAACGCATGGGGATCAGTGATGATGCTTATGTGATAGGACATGTCGGCCGGTTGGCTCAGGAAAAGAATCTGCCGTTTCTAACGGATGCCGTGACGCGTTTGCTGGTCGAGGAACCCAAGGCGCACTTTCTGATCGTAGGGGATGGTGATGCCCGTATGATGATGCATGACGTAGCGGTCAGCGCCGGCGTTGCGGATCGTTTTCATTTTACGGGGAAGTTGCATGACCAGGAACTGATCGATGCCTACCATGCCATGGACGTATTTGCCTTTGCTTCCCACAGTGAGACACAGGGCATGGTGCTGGTCGAGGCAATGGCTGCGGGTCTGCCGGTCGTCGCTCTCGATGCGCCAGGCGTGCGGGAGGTGCTGAAAAACGCCGAGAACGGATACCTGCTTGCGGGCAATGACGCCCAGGCACTCGCTGCAACACTAGGCAATATGCAGGATAAATCCCATCGCGATCAGTTACGCAAGGGGGCGCTCAAGACCGCAAAGGCGTTCGATGAAAGCTGTTGTGCGGCACGTTGTCTCGATGTCTATCGTCGTGCCATCGCTGCCGGGGGGCCAGTGAGCCATGCCGATCAGGATGCCTGGGAGCGAGTGCGCAAGCGCCTGGGAGCCGAATGGCAGATGCTGCGCCATCGTGGGCGTGTACTGCGCTCGGTCTTTCAGGATCAGCCCATGCTAGGCTTGATCAACCCCGCCGATGAAGAATCCGAGGCACTTTAAAACGATGCCCATGGAACAAGTTGCCGGTTACTACAACCGTTTGGTGCGCTGTTTCCTTGTGCTGTAACGCTTCAGGCCTATCAGTACGATAACTGCCAGAATGATACCCCCCAAGGCATACAGTAGTTCGCTGCGGTTCTCTGCGGTGAAGAGCGATCCTAACTGGCTACCCAGTAGGGAAATGCCGAGTAGCCCAGGAATGATGCCGATCAAGGACCCCAGCATGTAATCGCGGAACTTCAGATGAAAGGCTCCGGCAAGCATGTTGGTCAGTGTAAAGGGCGCCAAGGGCAGCAGATTGATAAGGGTCATAGTACGCACACCACGCCCTGCGAGCAGCCGGGCAACCTTGTTCAGCCGTTGACCACCGTAACGCAACAGCGCATCGCGACCCAATCGGTGTCCCAGCCAAAAAGTGACTACGGACGTCGCCAGACTACCAATCAGAGAGTAGCCGAACCCCCACCAGGGGCCGAATAGCAGTCCTGTGACGGCGACCAGGATGCTCAATGGAAACATTACCAGCGAGGCAAGGACGTAGACACCCGTCACGATCAGTACTGCCAACGGGGAATCCCGCCAAGCCGAGGCGTAATCGATAAAGCCGTACAAGCGTTCGGCGCTTAGCACGTCGTGCATGGCGAGCCACTGCCACAGCAGACCCAGGCTGGCCAGCACGGCTAATACTGCAACAACGGTGATCAGCTGGCGCGACATGGCAATAATCAAATCCGCTCATGGAAGTCGCGCTTAGGATACCCGTGCCATCCGTGCTGGCCAATGCCTGTTTTGTCACGGGTTCCGTTGCAGCACTCGCAGCCGTGATTCGATCATGTCGATATCCAGATAAGTGCCCTGCAAATGGCGCTTGCCTGTAGTGGGATCAAAAGCGCGTCGGCCGTGTAATACCCGGCGATTGTCGAAAGCGGCCATCTGGCCAGGCACAAGGGCAAGTTCGATCTGATGTTTTGGATCGTGCAGCAGTTGCCAGAACTGACGAAAGGCCGCGTACCAGGGGCTGATCTCATCAAATGGCAACCGTAGAGTGTCGCGAATCCAGTTGCTGAACCGAATCTCGCGAAGCTGGCCTGTGGCATTCAGTTCGATGACCGGTGCCCGTATGCCGATGTCCTGTTCTTCATCCTGGAACCGAAAATCGATGGGGGTCTCGCAAAGTGTTCGAAAGGCTTGCGGGGCTGCTTGCCGCAAAGCTTCTGCCACCGCAAACCCATCGGCAAAGAGCGATTCCCCGCCTGCGGCGTCGTTTTGCAGACAGTAAAGCAGCTGAATATCCGGCGGCTGGCGCCAGTTGGGCAGATCGGAGTGCAGGGCCAGGCCGATCGACGTGTAGGCGGCGTTGTTGGGATTGGGTTTTGAATAGACATCGAAACGTGCCCCGAAATTGCTTGCCCGCATGGGACCGATGCGCCTTGCAATCCGACTGACTTCCTCATCCGCAAGAGGGCCCTCGTCGAGCAGCACCAGGCCGTCGCGCAGTAGCGTTTCTAGCCAGTGACGTTCTCCTTCCTCGGACATGGAATCCGCGTGCAACACATGGGTCGGGACGAAGTTCGTGGACCAGGGGCGCCGAATCCGGAGTAGCTCGCCGACAGGGTCGATGTCGTTATCCGGGCGTCGCTGATGTAACCAGACAGCATCGAACAGGCTGACATGGCTATCGGCCCATTGCAGCCGAAGGTTACCCTTGACCAGCGTCGCCTGAGGCGCTACCTCGATATCCGCCAGGGGGACAAACAAGCGTTCCCGGGTCAATGGATGGCGACATTGGATGCACGGGCAGTGGTCCCGCAGCCATAGCAGTGGGAAATGCCCTTGGCTGGCATCATTCCAGCGCAGCGATACGCATTCATCATCAGCCTTTATATCCGTGAGTTGCTGTCCGCCGACATAGGAGGATAGTTCCCCCATGTCGATACGGTGCTGGGTGGCGGGTATTTCGATCAAGGGCGTGGACATCGTTGGCTCCTGGGCAGGTTGGAACATCTCTTGGCTGCCGGCTCATCCTGTTCTCTTTGCAGGAGGCGGACAAACGATTAATCTGGGGGCTATGGCCCAGCTCAGCTTATGGCACACTTGTTCATGAATTCATTGCCACCGATTCTCTGGATGCAGGCCTTCGAAGCCGCTGCTCGCACGCTCAGCTTCACCCGAGCAGGACATGAGCTTGGGGTTACGCAGTCGGCCATCAGTCAGCGCATTCGCTTGCTCGAGGATCGCCTGGGGCAGGCGCTTTTTGTACGCTATCCGCGAAGCCTGGCGTTGACGCCCGCCGGCCAGGCATGGCTTCCCAGCGTTCAGGAGGCGTTCTCGCGATTGTGGGAAGGTACGGCGGAAGTGTTCGGGGCTCGTCCTGAAGCCTCGGTGATCCTGCGTGCCACGCCGGTCATGCAGCAGATATGGCTGGCGCCGCGCTTGGTGGCGTTCCATGCGCGTCATCCTGATATTGTGGTGCATGTGGTCAGCGCCATCTGGCAGGAGGATTTCAGTGCCGAAGGGGCGGATATCGAGATCCGCTACGGCCTTGGCCATTGGGAAGGGGTGGAGCGCTTGTCTCTGGGGCGCGAAACGATGCTGCCCGTCTGTTCTCCAGCGACCGCGAAACGCTTGCATACTCCTGCCGATATTGCCGGTGAAACGCTACTGCATGCGCCGGGTTTTGCAGTGGGCTGGTCCGCCTGGTTTGAAAAGGCAGGCATCGATGGGTTCGAAACTCGGTGCCTGGCGTTATCCTGCGACAGCCAGATCATGACGTTGACCCTTGCCGCTCAAGGGGGCGGGGTTGCCTTGATTCATCAGGGCTTGTTGGGAGAGCGAAACGATCTGGTGGCGCCTTTTGATCATGCTGCGCCCACGGAGGAGAGCTTCTGGCTGGTCAGGCCGGTAAAGCGTGAACCGCATTCGCAAGCGGTGCTGTTATGGGAGTGGCTGAGTGATGGGGCAAGCCGAAAAGATAACCATCGCATGGGAACAAGCCAAAGGTGAAGACATGATAGTGCAACGACAAGGAATTCAATGGGTACGCGACAGCGCCATCGTCGCTGTAGTGGGCGTCGCGCTGATGGGCGGGCTGGCGCTGACGTCGGGTCAGTCAATGGCCGGCGAGATTGGGCACGGAACCGGCCATACCTGGCAACAGGACGTGGAGATCTTCATCGACGGCTCGCGTCTTGTGACGATGCCTGATGGGCGTCGCAAAGGCGATCGGAACGGAGAACGCGCCAAGGACAAAGGCGGCCCCAGTATCTGTCATCAGGCCAACGGAACGACCTGGTCGACCCGGGATCAGAAGTGTCCTGACTCGAAACCGCCAGAGCGCTCCCGAGTCTGGTCCACGTCGCCGGAGTGATCGGGTTGGCCAGTTGGCGTCAGGCGTTTTAGCGGTGACTGCTGAAAGTAGTGTTCGAGCAGCGAATAGAGTTCTGGATAGGCGCGCACCAGTACTTGCGGGGCGGTAAAGAAGTATTCGCAGCACACGGCAAAGCATTCGCCTGGGTCACTTGCTGCGTAATCATCAATGGGAGGATTCTTACCCCGGGCCAGGTGTTCCTGCAGGTCGTCCCATACGGCACTGAATACCCGATGCCAGACCGATGCCGACATGTCCGCCGGTAACGGTGGAAAACCCTCCGCCTCCTGGGAATTGCCCATGTCGAGTTTGTGGGCGAACTCATGGATGATCACATTGAAACCACTCCAGTCGCCGCTTTCCATGACGTCGACCAGGGACAGCACCACCGGCCCCTGATACCAGGTCTCGCCGATACGCTCATCGGGGTATTCATGTATCACACCGGCATCGTCCATGGCGCTTGCCCGGCGACGGAAAACATCCGGTAGCAGCAGTACTTCATGCACGTTGGCGAAGGCATCTTCCGCGTCCGCATCGCTCCAGCCCAGGGTCAGCAGACTCGCCTGAGCAAATAGCCCAAGCCGGGTCGGCAGGTCGACATCGTGACCCTCCGGGATCGAGAGACGTTTCCTGTGCAGCAGGTACCAGGCCCGCAGGCCCAGGCGCTTGGCCGCCTCGTCATCCAGCGCCTCGATGAGCGGTAGATTCGAGCGCACTTCCTGCCAAGCCTGCTGCGGAAACGGATGGCGGGCGATAAACCGCTTCGCCCGCCATTGACGCCACCGGTGCAGCATGGCGGGGATTAGCTTTCGTCCTGACGGTTACCGGTCAATCGACCCCCGGACTTCCAGGACCAGTCCCGCAGGCGTAGATCGAATAGATCCTTGCGCCGATCCTTCAGGTTGGTGACCGAACCTTCCGAGCGCACCACCTTGAGCCGTGTCAGATCCAGATCGGAGAAGATCACCATTTCGGTATTCGGCGTGGATTCCGACATCACTGCATCGTGTGGAAAGGCGAAATCCGAAGGCGAGAACACCGAGGACTGAGCGTACTGGATATCCAGATTCTCGATCGAGGGCACGTTGCCGACGCTGCCACACAGCACCACATAGCACTCGTTCTCGATGGCCCGGGCCTGGGCACAGTGGCGCACGCGTAAATAGCTGTTCTTGGTATCGGTCCAGAACGGCACGAACAGAACGTCCATGTCCTGCTCCGCGAGCAACCGGGGAAGCTCCGGAAACTCGACGTCATAGCAGATCAGAATGCCCACCCGTCCGGCATCGGTATCGAAGACCTGCAGTTCGTCGCCGCCTTCCACGACCCAATCACGGCGCTCCTGAGGCGTGATATGCAGCTTGGACTGCCGCTCCGTCCCGCCATCCCGATGACACAAGTAGGATACATTGTACAGGCGACCGTCTTCTCCCACTTCCATCATCGAACCGGCGATGATGTTGATATTGTAGGAAACTGCCATGCGCGAAATTTCGGTCTTGAAGCGTTCCGTGAAGCCGGCAAGAAAGTGAATCGCCTGTATTTGATCGGATTGATCGGTCAGGCCCATCAACGGGGTATTGAACAGCTCGGGAAATACCACGAAATCGCTTTGATAATCGGCGACCGCGTCGACGAAATACTCGACCTGCTGGAGTACCGACTCCACCGAGGCGAATTCGCGCATCTGCCACTGTACCGCACCGACCCGCACCTGGGTCTTGCGGTTCTCGATTATGCGTTCCGCGGGTTCGTAAAGAATGTTGTTCCACTCGAGAAGCGTGGCATAGCCCTGGGACTTCTCGTCTTCCGGCAAATACTTGCGCAGCAGGCGCTTGACCAGGAAGTCATTGGCCAGCTGGAACGACAGAATAGGGTCGTGTATCTCCTTGCGCGCCACGGCATCCAGATAGGCACTGGGCGACATCACGTCAGCATGCAGGTGATAGTTGGGAATGCGCCCGCCGGCGAGAATGGCGCGCAGGTTCATCGAGCGGCACAGATCCTTGCGTGCCTCGTAAAGGCGGCGCCCCAGTCGATGGCCGCGATAGGCTGGGTTGATCAGTACATCCAGGCCGTAGAGCGCATCGCCATCCGCCGCATTGAGAATGATCTCGCGGTGTCCGATCAGGTCGTCGTACTTGTGTGGATTGGAAAACTCGTCGTAGTCAACGCGTGCCGTCAGTGCCACCCCGACGATACGATCGTCGTCCTCGATGAGAATCTGGCCGTCGGGAAACTCGTCGATCAGCTTGTCGATGGTGGATTTTGACCAAGCGCCGCCGATGTCATCGTAGATGCTATCCATCAAGGTCTTGAGCTGTGGGTAATCCTCCGACTCTAGATTGCGTAAGTTAAGAAGAAGGTCGTCTAGGGACATGAGTGTCTGGAATCCTGGTCGAGAATTAATGCGCCGATGATAACACGCACTGGCCATGCGGCAGGACATCGACGCGCCATAAAGTCTCACAGCTATGTCTCATTCAAAATAGACTTAAGACTATTCGCCCACCCCTCCTTGTTCAGGGTGCGTCGCTCAGAATCATAGCGATAGACGGTTATGCCACCATCGTTGCGATGGCCGGTGACCAACACCTTGGCCTGGGGCGAGGTGGCGATACTCAGGCTGCGCAGGTAGGAGAAGGTTCGTTAGTTATTCAAGTACGCTCAAATCACTGAACGAACTACTTATACCAAGGTATACCTGCTTTTATTTTTAATAAATACAAGAAATTAAGATTATTCAGCAATAGGCGAAAAATCTCTTTTTGCGCTTGGCAGGATGTTCGCCCATGATCTTTTGATGTGCTAATCCGAAGGGAAAATAATAATTCATGGCCCTGTCACTTGAGCATATCGAGCGAACCGTAAGCGGTGAGAAGCACATCATCGATGCCAATCTGACCCTAGAGTCCGGCACTTTCAATGTGTTGCTGGGGCATACCTTATCGGGCAAGACCTCCTTGATGCGCCTGGTGGCAGGGCTGGATGCCCCGAGTCGCGGTAGAGTGCTGCTCAACGGTCGTGACATGACCGGCGTATCGGTGCGGCAGCGCAATGTGTCGATGGTCTATCAGCAGTTCATCAACTACCCGACACTGACTGTCTTCGACAATATTGCCTCGCCGCTCAAGCTGGCCAAGGTGCCCAAGCAGGAGATCCGACGCCGGGTTGAGGAGATCGCCGGTATGCTGCGTATCGAGCATCTGCTGGGACGCTACCCCCAGGAGCTTTCCGGTGGACAGCAGCAGCGCACCGCCATGGCCCGCGCGCTGGTCAAGGAGGCCGATCTGGTGCTGTTCGATGAGCCTCTGGTCAATCTTGACTATAAGCTGCGCGAGGAGCTGCGGCTGGAGATGCGCAAGCTGTTTCATGCGCGCAACACCATTGCTGTCTATGCGACCACCGAGCCCGGCGAGGCCCTGGCCCTTGGCGATACCACGACGCTGATCCATGAAGGCCGAATCCTGCAGAGCGGCCCCAGCGATCATGTCTACCATCACCCCGAAACCGTCGAAGCGGCGTCGCTGTTCGGCGAGCCGCCTATCAATTTGATGGATGTCGAACTACGCAATAGCGAGTTGATTATCGATCGCTCGACCTTCGCGATTCCACCGCCCTTGGCACAGCTGAAGCCAGGGCGTTATCGCCTGGGTGTTCGGCCCAGTCATCTGGGTTTGAATCGGAAGAGAGAGGATGACCTGTCGTTCCGGATGGTCGTTGGCGTTGCCGAGATCAGTGGTTCCGAGACTTTTTTGCACGTAAGCAGTGACGCCTTCGATCTGGTGCTGCATCTGAGCGGTATCCACGAGTTCCAAGTGGATGATGAGGTTCGCGTCCATGCGCCCAGTCACAAGCTGTTCATTTTCGATAAGCACGGCGATCTGGTTCATGCGCCCGGCCAAATCCAAAAACAAGCATGAGTGAAAAGACACCATGGCGGAAATTCGTCTTGAGCAGCTGGCCCATAGTTATCAGGCCAACCCTCACGGGCCCGAGGATTACGCACTGCGCCGTATGGAGCACGTTTGGGAGCAGGGCGGCGCCTATGCGTTGCTGGGGCCTTCCGGCTGTGGCAAGAGTACCCTGCTGAATATCATCTCCGGGCTGCTCGAACCCTCCGAGGGTAAGGTGTTGTACGACGGGCAGTCGGTCAATGGCCTGACGCCGCAACAGCGCAACATTGCTCAGGTTTTCCAGTTTCCGGTGATCTACGACACCATGACGGTGTATGACAACCTGGCGTTTCCACTACGCAATCAGCGTCAGCCGTCGGGCAAGATCAAGGAGCGGGTTCGGGAGGTGGCCGAGTCCCTGGAGATCGAAGATCTGCTGCATCGCAAGGCGCGCAACCTGACCGCGGACGAGAAGCAGAAGGTCTCTATGGGCCGTGGCCTGGTGCGGGACGACGTGGCGGCGATCCTGTTCGACGAGCCGCTGACGGTAATCGATCCGCAGCTCAAATGGCGTCTGCGCCGCAAGCTCAAGCAGATTCACGAGCGCTTCAACATCACCATGGTCTACGTGACCCACGATCAACTCGAGGCCTCCACCTTCGCCGATAAGATCGCGGTCATGTACGACGGCCAGATCGTGCAGTTCGGTACGCCCCGAGAGCTGTTCGAGAACCCTGCCCACACCTTCGTCGGTTACTTCATCGGTAGCCCCGGCATGAACCTGCTCGAGGCAACGTCGAGCGAGACGGGCGTGCGCGTAGCCGGCGTCGACTTGCCGCTGGCTCCGGCCGTACGTGACGCCCTGGCGGGGCACTCCTCCCGATCGCTCAGGCTGGGCATCCGCCCCGAGTTCGTGCAACTGGTAGCGCCCGAGCAAGCGCATCTGCGTGCCAGGATCGATCTGGTACAAGATCTGGGTACCTACAAGATTCTTGATCTGCGGCTTGTAGGGGGTGACAAACCCTTGTTCATCAAGGCACGCATTGAAGAGGACCGTGCGGTGCCGAGCGGTGAGGTCGGTCTGTTGTTTCCCGAGTCTTGGACACGGTTCTACGCCGATGACATCTTGGTCGAGGTGGAGACGGCAGGTGTGGATGACGCCAGTGGAGATGGCCTGGTGGGAGAGCCGCAATGAAAGTACACAACAACAAGGCCTGGTGGCTGGTGCTGCCGGTATTCGTGCTTGTTGCTTTCAGCGCCATCATCCCGATGATGACGGTGGTCAACTACTCGGTTCAGGATATCTTCGACCCGAGTACCCGCTTTTTTGTGGGCACCGAATGGTACCGGGAAATCCTGCGCGACGAACGTCTGCTGGATGCGTTGCTGCGCCAGTTTGCGTTCTCCTTCAGCATCCTGGCAATCGAGATCCCGTTAGGCATCATCGTGGCTTTGTCCATGCCACGCCGCGGCATCGGCGTACCGATCTGCTTGATCCTGCTCTCGTTGCCGCTGCTGATCCCCTGGAATGTCGTGGGCACCATCTGGCAGATCATCGGACGTGGCGACATCGGCCTCTATGGTCGATTGCTGCACAATCTCGGCATCGACTACAACTACGCCTCCAATACCGTGGATGCCTGGGTTACGGTGTTGATCATGGACGTTTGGCACTGGACCTCGCTAGTGGCGCTGCTGTGCTATTCCGGACTGCGTTCGATCCCGGATGTCTACTATCAGGCGGCACGCATCGATCGCGCATCGCACTGGGCGGTGTTCCGCTATATTCAGCTGCCCAAGCTCAAGAACGTGCTGTTGATCGCCGTGATGCTGCGCTTCATGGATAGCTTCATGATCTATACCGAGCCCTTCGTATTGACCGGTGGCGGGCCCGGCACCACTACCACCTTTCTCAGTCAGACCCTGACCCAGATGGCGGTGGGCCAATTCGATATCGGCCGTGCCGCGGCGTTCTCGCTGATCTACTTCCTGATCATCCTGCTGGTAACCTGGTTGTTCTATACCGCCATGACCCACGCCGACGACAAGAACTGAGGCGCATCATGAAAACAAGAAAGCTGATCGTGCTGTTCGTCTACCTGCTGTTCGTGCTGGTACCGATCTACTGGCTGGTCAACATGTCGTTGAAGTCGAATCGAGAGATTCTAGGGTCGCTGTCCCTGTGGCCGGTGGATGCGACACTGGACAATTACCGGGTGATCTTTACCGACCCGAGCTGGTACATGAGCTATCTCAATTCACTCAGCTACGTGTCGATGAACATGGTCCTTTCACTGGCGGTGGCACTGCCCGCGGCCTATGCGTTCTCGCGCTATCGCTTCCTCGGCGACAAGCATATGTTCTTCTGGCTGTTGACCAATCGCATGGCACCGCCGGCGGTGTTTCTGCTGCCGTTCTTTCAGCTCTACTCCTCCGTGGGCCTGTTCGATACCACCATCGCCGTGGCCCTGGCCCACTGTCTGTTCAACGTGCCCCTGGCGGTGTGGATTCTCGAGGGCTTCATGTCCAGCGTGCCCAAGGAGATCGACGAGACGGCCTACATCGACGGCTACAGCTTTCCGCGCTTCTTCGTGCGTATCTTCATTCCGATGATTCGCCCGGGTATCGGGGTCACCGCCTTCTTCTGCTTCATGTTCTCTTGGGTCGAGCTACTGCTGGCGCGAACGCTCACGGCGGTAGATGCCAAGCCGATCGTGGCGCAGATGACCCGCACCGTCTCTGCCTCAGGGATCGACTGGGGAGTACTCGCCGCCGCCGGGGTCGTGGCCTTGCTGCCGGGTATCGCGGTGATCTATTTCGTGCGCAACCACGTGGCCAAGGGCTTTGCCTTGGGACGTGTTTAACCGGAGAGACAGCATATGGAATGGATGGCGTGGACATTACCGACAGCAAGTTTCTTCATCGCCATCGCCTTGATTCTGACCGCGATGACGATCTGGCAGACGGTATCGCCGGGACATCAGCGCAAGGGGTTTCTGCCGATCTCGACGACCCGGGGGGATCGACTGTTCATCAGCCTGCTGGGCGCCGGATATCTACACTTGCTGCTGCTTGCGCTGACCGTCTGGCCGCTATGGATCGCCACGCTAGCCAGCGTGGCGGGGCTCTTTATCATCCTGAAATGGGGGTAATGCATCACTGGCTGAAGTGTCATCGATCTCACTAGAGCACAACACCACACAACAACGAGGTTGCTATGTCTCATATCACCTATGCTCCGCGACTGACCCGTATGGCCATGGCCATGAGTCTGGCAGGCCTGATAGCAACACCTGGCCTGGCGTTTGCCGATCAGTACCAGGATGCCGCCAAGCGCTGGATCGAGCAGGAATTCGATACCTCTACGCTTACGCCGGAAGAGCAGATGAAGGAGATGCAGTGGTTCATCGATGCGGCGGAATCCCTACGGGGCAAGGAAATCAATGTCGCTTCGGAAACCCTGACCACCCATCAGTATGAATCGGACGTGCTGGCCAAGGCCTTCACCGAGATCACGGGTATCAGGGTCAATCACGATCTGATTCAGGAGGGCGACGTCATCGAGAAGCTGCAGACCCAGATGCAGTCCGGGCGCAACATCTACGATGGCTACGTCAACGACTCGGATCTGATCGGCACGCACTCCCGTTACGGCAAGGTGGTGCCGATCTCGGACATGATGGAGGGTGACGGCGCCGAATTCACCTCGCCGACCCTGGATCTGGACGATTTCATCGGCTTGTCCTTCACCACTGGCCCTGATGGCAAGGTCTATCAGCTGCCGGATCAGCAGTTTGCCAACCTCTACTGGTTTCGCGCCGACTGGTTCGACGACCCGGAACTCAAGCAGCAGTTCGAGGAGAAGTACGGTTATGAGCTGGGGGTGCCGGTCAACTGGTCCGCCTATGAAGATATTGCCGACTTCTTCAGCAACGACGTCAAGGAGATCGATGGCAAGCGCATCTATGGTCATATGGACTATGGCAAGAAGGACCCGTCGCTTGGCTGGCGCTTCACCGACGCCTGGTTCTCCATGGCGGGCGCCGGCGACAAGGGGATTCCCAACGGACTGCCAGTGGATGAGTGGGGGATTCGCGTCGATGAGTGTCACCCTGTGGGCTCCAGCGTATCCCGCGGTGGCGCTGCCAATGGCCCGGCAGCAGTGTACGCCACCCAGAAGTACGTCGATTGGCTAAAGGCCTATGCACCTCCCGCCGCCCAGGGCATGACCTTCTCCGAGTCCGGCCCGGTGCCCGCCCAGGGCAACATCGCCCAGCAGATCTTCTGGTACACCGCCTTTACCGCAGACATGACCAAGGAAGGTCTGCCGGTGGTCAACGAGGACGGCACGCCCAAGTGGCGCATGGCACCGTCGCCGGTAGGGCCGTATTGGGAAGATGGCATGAAGAAGGGCTATCAGGACGTGGGTTCCTGGACCTTCTTCGATTCCACTCCCCAAGAGAATCGCATGGCGGCCTGGCTCTATGCCCAGTTCGTTACCGCCAAGACCGTGTCGCTTAAGAAGACCCTGGTGGGATTGACGCCGATTCGCGAATCGGACATTCAGTCCGAGGCCATGACCGAAGCCGCGCCCAGGCTGGGCGGCCTGGTCGAGTTCTATCGCAGCCCGGCGCGTCTGCAGTGGTCGCCGACCGGCACCAACGTGCCGGACTACCCGAAGCTGGCTCAGCTTTGGTGGCAGTATGTTTCCCGCGCAGCAAGTGGCGAATCCAGCGCCCAGGAAGCCCTCGACGGTCTGGCTGAGGCTCAGGACCGCATGATGGAACGCCTGGAGCGCGCCAAGGTGCAGGAAGAGTGCGGACCCAAGCTCAACGAGGAGCGCGACCCCCAGTACTGGCTCGATCAGCCGGGCGCGCCGAAGGCCAAGCTCGACAACGAGAAGCCCCAGGGCAAGACCGTGCCCTATGACGAGTTGGTCAAGTCCTGGGAGGAAGGTTGATAGCACCGCTTGAAGATAGTTTGAGCAAGAAACGACGATGGCGCCTGCGGGCGCCATCGGTTTTTGTCAGAGGGAAGTTTATTCAGCGCTTTCTGTTACCGATACCGATAATGAAGATGTTCGTCCTTTCGCGGGCCCTGAATGGTCCATTCGAGATCGAAGCCCTGGGCCATGAAGGTCAAACGCGCCTGATAGCGGTCGTTACCGCACAGATGCGCCTCACGGGAAATGAGATCGCAACCCTGTTCGTGATCGGCAGTCACCAGATCGAATAACCATACCGCCGCATCAATGCCGCGCCGCTCGTGGCTCAAGACGATGGTGTCCGCCTGAGGCGTCCAGCGAAAGACATTGTGAAAGGCAATCGACTCGGCCGCTCCCTCCGGCCGAAAGCGGCCGCTTTCGAGGAACGTCAGGCTATTGTCGGCGTGCATCTTAGCGACGACCGTTCCATTGCCTCGGCCGGCCCAGCCACTTAGCGAACCCGCTTGGGGTTGTGAACTAAAACATACTCTTGAAGTTGACAGAAGCCGTTTGCGTAGCGCTAAGATAGCCGGCTCAATTGGTTTATTCACGGATCGCTCATGTCCTACCTGATTGGTGTCACGGCCCTATGGGCCTTCTCGTTCTCCCTGATCGGCGCTTATCTTGCTGGCCAGGTCGATAGTTATTTTGCGGTATTGGTGCGTATCGCACTCGCGAGTCTTCTGTTCTTGCCGTTCCTGCGGCCTTCGGCGCTTTCCAACGGCATGAAGATTGCCATGATGTGCATCGGGGCGGTTCAGCTGGGCTTGATGTACATCTTCTTTTACCAATCCTTTTTGCTGTTGTCGGTCCCCGAGGTGCTGCTCTTCACCATCTTCACGCCGCTCTATGTGACGTTACTCGATGACGCCATGGACAAGCGCTTCTCGCCATTCTATCTGCTTACTGCCGCCATTGCCGTACTGGGGGCTGCAGTGATTCGTTACGAGGGTATCAGTAGCGATTTCTGGCTTGGATTTTTAGTCGTGCAAGGTGCCAATCTATGTTTCGCCAGCGGTCAGGTTGCCTATCGGCATCTTGCCAATAGCCTGCCGCAGGATATTCCTCAGCGCAGCGTGTTCGGCTGGTTCTACCTGGGGGCGCTGGCGCTGGTAATCATTGCCTTCACCATCTTCGGCTCTACCGAGAAGCTACCCACCACGGGCGTGCAATGGGGTGTGCTGGGCTGGCTGGGACTGGCCGCTTCGGGGCTCGGCTATTTCCTGTGGAACAAGGGGGCGACTCAGGTCGATGCAGGAGCGCTTGCCATCATGAACAACGCGCTGATTCCTGCCGGGCTGCTGGTCAATCTGCTGATCTGGAACCGGGATGCGGACCTTGTGCGCCTGGCCTTGGGCGGTGCGATCATTCTCCTGGCCTTGCTGGTCAACGAATGGTGGGCAAGGCGCCGAAAGCAGCGCCACTCGACCACCGTTGCGTGAGCCCGGTGATCAGGGGGTGTTCGTTCCCGGTGTAGAAAAAGGCGGGAGCGGAATCCGATGAGGCCAGTCATCAGGAACGATGAACAGACGCTGCCAGCGACCGTCAGAATGCTTGAGTATCAGTTGCCGAGGCGATCGACGCTGAACGAAATGCTGTTCCAGCATTTCGTTCAGCCGGTTTAGTTCGATCAAGTCGGTATCGACGGGTGGCGCCAGCCAGTGCGGTTTATCGAGAAAGGCGCCGCGAATGGCGCTTTTGTCGTTGAGCGAGTTGCAAAACTCGGGCCAGCGGGAAAGGGCAAGCCAGTCACCGAAAAGTGCCTCGGGTGCGATCTCCCAAGGCGCGGGTAGCTGGGTTTCGCAGGGCCAGGGACGAAACAGCACGCCAAGCAACGCCAAACGAGACGTGAGAGGCGGAGCGCCGAAGGGTGCCAGCATGTCCGCGGCCTCGGGCCGAGAGGCCAAGGGCAGCTGATGATCGAGGCTGTGCTGGCGCTTGATGGCCAAGGAGTCGGCGCAGCCCGGGCCTATCCAGCGTGTCTGGCTATTCTCGGCATAGGGGCCTTGTGGCAAGCCGAGATAGTATTTGATCGCCAGTTCCAGATGCACCGGTTGGCTATCGCTGCCATGGCGATACAGCAGATCGAGCTCGCCAAGAGTACGCCTAGTGCCATCGCGGATGGTCAGATTGTGCGCCAACAGCTGCGTACCCGGGGCATGGTCCAGCAGGAAGTGCCAGAGTTTTTCATGATAGTGGCCCAGGCGGTTGACCAGGCTCGGCCCCACCTGAGCCTCGATCGTCTGGGGCTTTTGTTCGAAGGCATTTAGCCAGGCACGGCGCCGCTGAGGGTCTTCGAGCCCTAGCTCCTGCAACGAGGGGCGTCCGGCAGCCGGTGTTGTCAGTATATCCGGTGCGTGCAGCAGCCAGGCAAGGTCCCTGACCAATGGATGCCGTCGCCCGGCCAGGTCGGCAATGGTGGCGTCCTGGGAAGTGAGCGGTAGCGAGGACATCGGCGGAGCATCGGTGGAAGGCCAAGTTTGCAGTGTGCGCAAGCGGCGGATGCATTTCAAACATTGCATGACGTAGTCAGGGTCGTGACGGGTTTGCCCCGTATTCCCCTGAGCCCGCATAATGGCGCTTCTCGACGGGGTAACGGAGCGCCCATGGCATCCTTCAAGAATATCGGTCTGATCGGGCGTCTTGGCAGTGCCAAAGTGGTCGAGACGCTCAAACGCCTGGTGCGGTTTCTCAACGCTGCGCACTATCACGTCATCATTGAAGAGCGCACCGCCACGGTACTGCTCGATCATGGACAGCAGGAAGCTGGCACGCACCTCTTGGGCGATATCTGCGATCTGGTGATCGTGGTAGGCGGCGATGGCAGCATGCTGGGCGCGGGACGGGCGCTGTGTCGAAGCGGTACGCCGGTGTTGGGTATCAATCGGGGGCGCCTGGGGTTTCTGACTGATATCTCGCCGGACGAGGTGGAAGAGCGTGTAGGCGAGGTGCTGGCGGGCGACTACATGATCGAAGAGCGTTTCTTGCTGGATACCGAGGTCTTTCGCAGGGATGAGCTGGTGGGTACCGGGGAGAGTCTGAACGACGTGGTAATCCATCCGGGCAAGGCGGTACGCATGATCGAGTTCGAGCTGTTCGTCGACGGTCAATTCGTCTACAGCCAGCGCTCGGATGGGTTGATCATCGCAACGCCGACGGGCTCCACTGCTTACGCCTTGTCCGGCGGCGGGCCTATCGTACATCCCAAACTCGATGCCATCACCTTGGTGCCGATGTTTCCCCATACGCTATCGAGTCGCCCTATCGTGGTGGATGCGGCCAGCGAGATCGTGGTGCACATCGGCGAGACCAACGAAACCTATCCCCACGTTAGCTGCGATGGTCAGACCCGGGTGGTCTCGACCCCGGGCGATATCGTCCACGTGCGTCGCAAACCGCATAAACTCATGCTGATTCATCCGCGAGGACACAACTATTTCGAAATCTGTCGCAGCAAACTGGGCTGGAGTAGCCGGCTCGGAGAGTGATACGTCCATGATCGACAATGTCGATGGCTACGATCTGATAGGTGATGTGCACGGCTGTGGCGCGACCCTGGCGGCATTGCTCGAAAAGCTGGGTTATCACAATGATGAAGGTACCTATCGGCATCCCCGGCGCAAGGCCATCTTTCTTGGGGATCTCATCGACCGGGGGCCCCGTATCCGTCTGGCGGTATCCATCGTGCGTAACATGGTCGAGGCGGGAGAAGCGTTCATCGTCATGGGCAACCACGAGATCAATGCCCTGGCCTACAGCCGTCGATGCCCGCCAGACCTGAGTTGTGAATGGCTACGGGAACACACCCCACGCCATAACCGGGTCATTCAGGAAACCCTCGAGCAGTATCGCGACCATCCCGGAGAATGGGAGGAGACCCTGGCCTGGTTCATGGAAATACCCTTGCTGCTCGAACGGGATGGCTTGAGAGTAGTGCATGCCTGCTGGGACACACCGCTTATCAATCAGTTTCTGGCTCATTATCCAGACGCCCGCATCGATGAGGCGTTTCTCGATGATTCGGCGACACCGGAGAGTTTTGCCTTTCAAGTACTGGAGCGTTTGACTCGAGGTACCCATATCCGATTGCCGGAAGGCATCAAGATTCACTCCGGGGATGGCTTTACCCGGCGCACCTTTCGCGCTCACTTCTGGGCCCAGGCCCCGCGCACCTACGGCGATGTCATTTTTCAGCCAGACAACCTGCCGGGAGATCTCGAAGAGCGCTCTTTGTCAGAACGGGAACAGGCACGTCTGGCATACTATGGTCCTGAAGAACCGCCGCTTTTCATCGGCCACTACTGGTGTGAAGGGGTGCCGGCATTGCCGGCGCCCAATATCGCCTGCGTGGATTACAGTGCCGTGAAGTTCGGGCGCCTCGTGGCCTATCGCTGGGACGGGGAGCAGGCATTGAGTGCCGACAAGTTCGTCTGGGTACGGGTGCCACGAGATGAGCAGGCCAGGGTCCAGCCTCGGGAAATCGACTTCGATTAGAAGCCTTACAATTCATTACGCGAATTTTTCTTGATGATGGAAACTTGTACTGCCGACTGTCGTCTCAATAGGTGTTCCCTTGAATGATTCCTTGCTCGTTGTCCGGCGGTTCTCCCCGCCGGACTTTTTATTGTGTGGGATACTGGCCGCGTCGAATCCTATGCTGAGCGTACCGACAAGAAGAGGGCGAACCGATGCATAAGGTGCTGATGCTGCCCCGGGACACCGATACCCGAGCGCTTCGCAAGGCGCTCTGGGCCCAGCGTATCGGCCATCGTTTTACCGAAGAGAATGATGCCCAGGTACTATGGCTAGCCGATCCTCGTCAGCAGGAGGATCTGATGCAACTCATCGAGCGCTGGAAACGGGGCGAGTCATTGACCCTGAATGCCGAGCAGCGTTCCGGGCCGCGAGGTTGGCGCCAAGGAATACTGGCCGAAGCGCCTTTGGCAGCGGGTCTGATCCTGGTGTGCCTGGCGGTGTTTGGATTGATGGCCATCCTTGGTGATCTGGTCATCGCGGCCATGACAATTACCCCCCTTGGTGTAGTAGGGAACCAGCTTAGCGTCGGTACTCTTGGCGATACCCTGTCCTCGGGACAGATCTGGCGCCTGGTCTCACCGGCATTTTTGCACTTCGGCTGGACGCATCTGATCTTCAACATGCTGTGGCTGTGGTATTTCGGCCGTCAGATCGAAGCGCTGCAGGGGGCGTGGCGTCTGCTGGGCGTGGTAATTATCAGCGCATTGATCTCGAACCTGGCCCAGTACGCCACGGGCACTGTCTTGTTTGGCGGTATGTCCGGGGTTGATTATGCGCTGCTCGGCTATGTCTGGCTCATGGCCTGGCGAGCGCCGAAAAGCGGTTTTTTCGTGCCCCAGATGCTGGTGGTATTCATGCTGGGCTGGATGGTCTTTACCATGACGGATTTTGCCGAACCCATCGGCTTTGGCAACGTTGCCAACGAGGCCCATCTGGGCGGACTCATTAGCGGCCTGATAATGGGATGGCTGGCCAGCAGCCGCGCCCGCCGCATTTCGTGACAATTCTTGTGGAGCAGACGATGAGCGACATGACCTTCGAGCGCATGATTCAGCAGATGACACCAACCATTTATGAAAGCCTCAAACAGGCGGTGTCCCTGCGCAAGTGGCCCGACGGGCGTCGACTCAGCGAAGAGCAGACCGAGCTGTGTCTGGAAGCCGTGATGCGCTACGAAGCCGAACACAATGTACCGGAGAACGAACGGGTCGGGTATCTCGGCAGTAGCGGTTGTGGCAGCGACAAGAATGACAGTGAGGATAGCATCACGTGGGTGAACTGATTGCGCTCAGCGGCTGCTTGAGCAAGATGGACATCACGCCGGGTGACAATGATCAGCCGGCCCAGTATACGCTGCGCGCCGGCGAGCAGCGTCTTGGTCTCAATGCGCGCCTCGGTGAAACGTTGCATTTGAGACATACCGGGGCCATCGCCTGTACCCACTGCGGTCGTCCCATCCGCAAGAGCTTTGCCCAGGGCCATTGCTACCCTTGTTTCAAGCGCCTGGCCCAGTGCGATACTTGCATCGTCAAGCCGGAGCTTTGCCACTATTTCGCCGGTACCTGTCGGGAGCCCGAGTGGGGCGAGCGCCACTGCTTTCAGCCCCATGTCATCTATCTGGCCAACTCCTCGGGGCTCAAGGTGGGTATCACTCGCAAGACCCAGATGCCGACCCGCTGGCTGGATCAAGGGGCGATCCAGGCGCTGCCGATCCTCGAGGTCGATACCCGCCAGCAGTCCGGTTTCGTCGAGGTGCTGTTCAAGGAACTGGTCGCCGATCGCACCAACTGGCGCGCCATGCTCAAGGGCGAGGTGGCGCCCATGGACCTGCGCGCGGAGCGCGACCGTTTGCTTGAGTCGCTGTCCAGTGGGCTTGCCAACCTGCGCGAACGCTTCGGTGAAGATTTTCTGCGCCTTCTCGACGCCGAACCGATGAGCTTCGAGTACCCGGTGCTTCAATCGCCGACCAAGGTGGTATCCCACAACTTCGACAAGAATCCCGATGTTTCCGGCACGTTGCTCGGGTTGAAAGGACAATATGTGATGCTCGATACCGGCGTCATCAATCTGCGCAAGTTCTCCGGCTATGAAGTGAGCGTCCAGTAGTCTTGCCCTTCTAGCGTGGTATGTTGAGCGGGCAATCATCAAGGAGGTGTGACAATGCCAGGAATAGCAAGAATACTACTTGCCGCAGGAGTGGCTGCGACAGCGCTGGGCGCCCAGGCTCAGGAACAGAAGCAGGTCGATATCGCCACCCTCAATTGGGCCGAGAACATCGCCGCGGCCAACATGTGGAAGCTCGTGCTGGAGAAGGCGCCCTACAATTACCAAGTGGACATCACCAACGTCGGCAAGAGCGTAGCCTTCAGCGGTATCGCCAACGGCGACATGGACATCTCCCTGGAAACCTGGCTGCCCACCACCGACAAGGAGTACATCGAGCCCCACGAGGATCAACTGACCGTTCACGAATCCTGGTACGACGGCCCGGGGCTGGGATTGGTGGTGCCCGCCTATGTGGATATCGATTCGATTTCCGAACTTGCCGAAAAAGTCGGGGATTTTGACTATCAGGGCCGCCCGACCATCGTCGGCATCGATCCAGGCTCGACGATTTCCACCGCCACCGAGGATGCCATCGAGACCTACGATCTGCCGATGCGTCAGCTCAGCAGTTCCGAGGTCGCCATGATGGCGGCGTTCAAGGACGCCTACAAACGCCAGGAACCCATGGTAGTGACTCTGTGGAATCCGCACTGGGCCTTTGCCGAATACGATCTCAAGTATCTCGACGACCCGGAGAACGTCTACGGCGCCGAGGAAGAGGCCATTTACTGGTTCTCGCGCAAGGGGTTCGCGGAAGACGATCCCTGGTTGACCGCGGTACTCAACGCCTGGGAAATGGACGACGACTCCTTGGGTGGTTTGATGGCGATCATCGAGAAAACCGGCGACCCGGCCGAAGGCGCCCGGCAGTGGATCGAAGAGAACCGCGAGCTGGTGGATGGCTGGCTGCAGGCCGGTGACAGCGCGAATTGAGTGTACTCTTCAACAGATAGTCTTGGGATGCGACTCGGCCTGGTGTGTGTCGAGTCGCTCCAACCCGATGACAAACCTCGAAACACCCCCCAAAATGCTCGCGTCAATTCCGTCTGCCGAAAGATGAGTTCCACCGTGTCACCATCGCTTCGCCCGGCCTGTCCCGATGATCTCGATGCCCTTTGTCGGCTGGAACTCGAGTCCTTCGAGGGAGATCGCTTCAACCGTCGGCAGCTCACCCATTTGCTCACCCGCGCTCATGCCACTACCTGGGTTGTCGAGAATAAAAGCGGCCGCCTGCTTGGCTATGGAACACTGCTTTTTCGACGCAACAGCCGCAGCGCTCGGCTTTACTCCTTTTGCGTTCACCCAGAAGCCCGGGGGAAGGGTATCGGCCGGCGGATTGCAGAACGGCTCGAACAGGAAAGCAGAGAGCGTGCGCTGCAAAAACTGATTCTCGAGGTGCGTGCGGACAATCGTCGGGCAATCGGACTCTACCGTCGGCTTGGTTTTCTGCCCCGGCGTTGGCTGGACGACTACTACAGCGATGGCTGCGCTGCCTGGCAGATGGATAAGGTATTGGAACCAGAGGATGCGGTAGGCCTCGTTGTAGCGGGCTAGCTCGTCAGATCGAGGATGCGAACCATGATCGCTTGGGCTAGCATGATGCTTTCCATGAATGTTGCGGAGTTTTCATGCCTTCTTTCGATATCGTCTCTGAACTCGACAAGCACGAAGTGACCAATGCGGTGGATCAGGCCAATCGGGAGCTTGCGACCCGGTTCGATTTTCGCGGTGTTACCGCAAGCTTCAGTGAGGAAGGCGAGAACGTGAACCTGGAGGCGGATGCGGATTTTCAGCTGCGCCAGATGATCGATATCCTAAAGGGGCGTTTGATCGCCCGAGGCATCGATGTAAGCTGCCTGGAAGAAAAGGACGCGGATAGCAGCGGGGTGCGGGCCCGTCAGCAGCTAGTACTGCGCCAGGGCATCGATCAGCCATTGGCCAAGAAGATCGTCAAGGCGATCAAGGATGCCAAGCTCAAGGTGCAGGCCCAGATTCAGGGCGAAAAAGTGCGGGTTACCGGCAAGAAGCGCGACGATCTGCAAGAGACCATGATGCTGCTGAAAAACGATAAATCCATCGATATGCCGCTGCAGTTCAATAATTTTCGCGACTAGAATGAGGTGACGGAGCCTCACCGGCCGGGGGCTTCATCTTATCGGGAGACCTGCATGTCGACGCTGAGACGCGCGCTTTATACGAGCCTGGCGGGCATCAGCTTTGGTCTGGGTATCATTGGCGCCTTTCTGCCACTGATGCCGACGACGGTATTCATGCTGTTGGCGCTCTGGTTGGCGTCCAAGGGGTCTCCTCGATTCGCCCGCTGGATTCGTTGCCACCCCCGCTTTGGCCCTCCGATCGTCAGCTGGGAAAATGAGGGCGCCATCTCGCGTCAGGCCAAGTATCTTGCCTGCGCCATGCTGGCGCTATCGATGCTGATGATCGTCCTGAGCGTCGAATCCCGATGGTTGCAGGCGACTCTGATTCCCGGGCTTGCCTTGATAGGCGTATGGCTTGCCACTCGGCCGGAGCCCACGGACGTCGCCAATGCCGAGGCACCCGCTTCGCCAGAATCTGCCTCGTCAGAATCCCTCTTGTCTGAAAAAGCCTCTACTACCGATGACCAGACATCCCGTCGTGATCGTCTGTCCACCCAACGCTCGAGTCGCTGACTACTGCTTTCAGGGCTGTAGCCTCTTTGAGGCCCAGGACACCCGAGGCGTACAATGATCGGCAATTCGATTCAGGAGTTTCAGTTGATGACCATGTCGCAAGCAGCACCGACGAATGCGAAACCACAACCCACCTATCTGAGTGACTACCGGCCGCCCGCGTTTCGAGTGACCCATACCGAGCTCAAGTTTGAACTCGATCCATCGAATACGCGCGTCACGGCCGTGCTGAATCTCGAACGTCATCCGGATAGTGAGCCAGAACGTTCGCTGACCCTCAATGGTGAAAGGCTCTCCTTGCAGCGCATTGCCATCGATGGCCAGGAGCTTCAGGAAGGCGAGTACCGGCTCGATGAAAAATCCCTGACCATCGACAACCCGCCGGAGCGGATGCGGCTGGAGACCGAGGTGGTCATCGATCCCGCTTCCAATACCGCCCTGCAAGGGCTCTATGTCTCCAACGGCATGTTCTGTACCCAGTGCGAGGCGGAAGGTTTCCGCCGCATCACCTTCTACCCGGATCGCCCGGACGTCATGGCAACCTTTTCCACCACGGTGATCGGCAATCGCGAGCAGTTGCCGGTGCTGTTGTCCAACGGCAACCCGGTGGAGCGGGGCGACCTGCCGAACGGCAAGCATTTCGTCACCTGGGAAGACCCTCATCCCAAACCCAGCTACCTGTTTGCGCTGGTAGCGGGACAGCTCGAGAACATCGAGGATCGTTTCACCACCATGAGTGGTCGTGAGGTATTGCTGCAGATCTGGGTCGAGCCGCAGAACCTGGACAAGACCGAGCACGCCATGCGCTCGCTGAAGGCATCGATGAAGTGGGATGAAGAGACCTATGGCCGGGAGTACGACCTCGACCGCTTCATGATCGTCGCCGTGGATGATTTCAACATGGGGGCCATGGAGAACAAGGGTCTCAATATCTTCAACAGCGCCGCGGTGCTGACCCATCCCCAGACCGCCACGGACGCCGCCTTTCAGCGAGTGGAAGGGGTCGTGGCCCACGAGTATTTCCACAACTGGTCCGGCAACCGGGTCACCTGTCGCGACTGGTTCCAGCTGTCGCTGAAAGAGGGCTTTACCGTCTTTCGCGATCAAAGCTTCACCGCGGAGATGAACTCGGCGCCGGTCAAGCGCATTCAGGACGTCTCCTTCCTGCGTACCGCGCAGTTTGCGGAGGATTCCGGCCCGACCGCGCACCCGGTGCGCCCGGATCACTACATCGAGATCACCAACTTCTACACCCTGACCATCTACGAGAAAGGCTCGGAGATCGTGCGCATGCTGCGCCATCTGCTGGGATGGGAAACTTTTCGCGAGGGGTCGGATCTCTATTTCGAGCGCTTCGACGGCCAGGCGGTGACCATCGAGGATTTCGTCGGCTGCATGGCAGAGGTCTCCGGGCTTGATCTCGATCAGTTCATGCGCTGGTATTCCCAGGCCGGTACGCCGGAGATCGATGCCATTGGTGAATACGACTATGCCAAGGGTGAGTATCGTCTGACCCTGCGCCAGCGCACCCCGGCAACGGCGGATCAGCCCAACAAGCAGCCGCTGCACATTCCTGTGAAGGTCGGCCTTGTGGGTACCAAATCCGGTGAGGATCTGAGACTGACGCTGGAGGATTTGGAGGATCAGGCGAATCTGGACAAGGGCGGCGTACTGCATTTGCGGGAAGAAGAGCAGACGTTTGTCTTTACCGGGCTCGAAGAGGCGCCGATTCCGTCATTGCTGCGAGGGTTTTCCGCGCCGGCCAAGCTGCGCTTTCCCTATGGGCGCGATGATCTGGCATTTCTGCTCATGCACGATATCGACGGTTTCAATCGCTGGGATGCAGGCCAGCGTCTGGCCATGCTGGCACTCGACGACCTGATCGCAGCCCATCGCAACGGGGTGGAAAAGGTCATGGATTCGCGAGTCATCGACGCTTTTCGCAGCCTGCTGACCACCCCGACAGAAGACAAGGCGGTACTGGCGGAAATGCTCACGCTACCGTCCGAAGCCTATATCGCCGAGCAGCAGCCGGTGGTGGACGTGGATGCTATCCATGCTGCCCGTAGCTTCGTCAAGCAGTCACTCGCTTATGCATTGCGGGACGAGTTTCTGGCGATCTATCAAGCCAATCAGTCCAAGGCGGAGTACGTTCCCAATGCTGAACAGATTGCCCAGCGCAGTCTCAAGAACGTGGCGCTCTCCTATCTGATGAGCATCGAGGACGAGCAGGGCGTTGCCCTGGCCCAGCAGCAGTTCGAGGCGGATCACAACATGACCGACGTGCGGGCCGCCTTGACCCTACTGGTGCACAGCTCCCGGGGCGATATCGCCGATCCGGCACTGCGCGCCTTCGGCGAAAAGTGGGCCCAGGATCCGCTGGTCATGGATCAGTGGTTCAGCCTGCAGGTCACCCGGCCGCAATCCGATGCACTGGACCGGGTAAAATACCTGATGTCGCACCCGGCCTTTTCCCTCAAGAACCCCAACCGGGTACGGGCGCTGATCGGCACCTTCGTCGGCCAGAACCGTGTCAACTTCCATCGCCTGGACGGGGAAGGGTACAAGTTGCTGGCGGACGTAGTGATCGAGCTCAATAAGCTCAACCCGGAGATCGCCGCGCGCATCATTACGCCGCTGACTCGCTGGCAACGTTTCGATGAAGAGCGCCAAGAACTGATGAAGGCGCAGCTCGAGCGTATCCGCGCCGAGGATCTCTCGCCGAACGTCTATGAGGTGGTGGAAAAAGCCCTAGCCGGCTGATGCGAAAGCTGGCTAGCTTAATGGCTGGGTAAACAGAACGGGCCGCTCAAGTGAGCGGCCCGTTCTGTTTACGCTGTTTGATGAGATGTTCAGGGAGCGATGCGGTCATTGGCGGCGGTAAAACCTTGCAGCGATACCGGCAGGTCAAGGCGTTCACCTCGAGGCCCCATGATGCTGACGGTAGCTCTGGTGCCGTTGCGCATTTGCTGTAGCAGGGTTTCGGTAACAGGAATATCAGCACGACAGCCTTGCTCCTGGCACATCTGATAGGGGAATTTGATCGGTTCGCCGTTGTCGACGACAAGCTGCAGACCCGGTGCCAGACGGGTGCCAAGCGGCAGGATGAACGCCATCGCCGGTGCATCCAGCTCCTTGGGGTAGGCCATGATGACCTGCATGATGGGTTGACCGCCTTTGGGGTTGTCGACCAGCTGCATCATTGAACAGAGTTCTGCATTGCCGCCACCCTGGGGGCAGCGCACTTCCCAATCCTGGAAGTTTTCGACGCTCATGTTCGGAGCCGCCTGTCCTTGTTGTGCAAAGGCCTGTGGCAAGAGCCCGCCACAGAGCAGTAGCGCGAAAAGTCCAAGCCGTAATTTGAAACGAGAAAGCATAGGATATGTCGTCCTGGTTGTGATCCACTCCGCTACTTTACGTGACCGAATGGAGTTCGTCATGGGAGGGTGTAGGTTTTCATCATGCCATTAGCCAGCTCAGCACCAGCAGGCCCGCCACTGTCCAAATCACGCCACCAATGATGGAGCGGCCTACGAAACTGCTGATGCCCTTGATGAGCAGCAGTAGGCCGATGACCAAGACGACCATGTTGAACAGCGATGTGTTGACGCCCAAGGAACCGGATAGCCCCTCGACGAACTCGTAAATGGCGACTCCGATGCCGGCGAAGAAGCCTGAAAGCAGGTCGACGATCGCACGGATTGCTTCACCAATACTCTCGCCGAGCCAGTTGAAAAAACCGTCAGTTTGCATAAATCATCCGTGCAGTGAGTCCAGGGTGTCGGAATGTTGTTGGCCGCGCAGCCAGCTTATTTCCTGCGACCAGATAGCCGGCTCAATGGTTTCCAGTATCAATGGAATGCCATCGGTCCGCGTATCGCGCATCAGCGCGGTGAAGGCGTCGAGGCCGATATTGCCTTGCCCCAGGCTGTGATGACGATCGACCCGGCTGGCAAAGGCGCTCTTGGCATCGTTCAAGTGCATGCCGCGTAGATACTTCATGCCCACCACGGTATCGAATGCATCCAGCATGGCGGTGCAGGCCTCGGCGCTGCGCAACTCGTAACCCGCGGCGAAGGCGTGGCAGGTGTCGATGCATACGCCGACCCGGGTCTTGTCGTCGACCTGCTCGATGATCTCCGCCAGATGCTCGAAGCGGTGCCCCAGATTCGTGCCCTGACCGGCGGTGTTCTCGATCACCGCGGTGACGCCGCGGGTATGGGTAAGCACCTCGTTGATCGATTCGGCGATGCGTGAAAGGCATTCGCTTTCGGAAATCTTGCGCAGGTGGCTGCCCGGATGAAAGTTGAGCAGGGTAAGCCCTAAACGTTCGCAGCGCTGAAATTCATCAAGGAAGGCCGCCCGGGACTTCCTCAAGCCTTCGGGGTCGGGATGGCCGAGGTTGATCAGATAGCTGTCGTGGGGAAGGATCTGCTCCGGCGCGAATCCGTATTGCTCGCAGGCGGTCTTAAACGCCTCGATGGCTTCGTCCGTCAATGGCTTGCCTACCCATTGGCGCTGGTTCTTGGTGAACAGCGCAAAGGCATTGGCGCCTAGCTCATGGGCACGAATGACCGCCTGGTCGACACCACCGGCGGCACTGACATGGGCACCGATATATTTCATGGGAACTCGTGACTAAATGACTATCGAGGTATGGTAAAGCATTTGACTCAAGCCGTCGGCGCCGGCGGGTGATCAATCACCTGGCGCAGCACGAAGCTCGAATGTACGCCGCTGACCCCTTCGATGCGGGTGATGCGATTGAGCAACAGATCCTGATAGTCGTCCATGTCCCGCACCACCACCTTGAGCTGATAGTCGGCTTCCTGACCGGTAATCAGCAGGCATTCCAGTACCTGGGGCAGGGCGTCTATCTCCTTTTCGAAGTTGGCGAAGCGCTCTGGCGTATGGCGATCCATGGAGATGTGCAATAACACCATCAGGCTGTAGCCAAGGCGCTTCGCGTCCACCAGAGCGCGATAGCCGGTAATCAGCCCGTTTTCCTCCAGTGCGCGAACCCGGCGCAAACAAGGGGAGGGCGAAAGTCCGATGCGCTCCGCCAGTTCCTGGTTGCTGATGCGCCCTTCGCGCTGTAGCACGTCGAGGATGTGACGATCATAACGATCTAGCGCAGCAGGGGGCTCGTTTTTTGGCAAAAGGGGAGTTCCATATCGCTAATTTGCTAATTCGCGCTATTTTATGCCATTGAAGGCTGAAATATCATCCTATTTCGCAATCCACTACGCATTAAAATGGCGTAATCTAGTCACTATCGTTACCACGATAATCTCGTTGTGCCGGCAGCGGCTCCACAAGAGCCGCTGCCGGCGCTAGACTCACAAGGTCTAACACACGCTCATACATTCGCCGGCACAAGCTGACATCCGGCCTCAGACTCCGGCAAGGACACGACTCATGGCTTCTGTTTCCACTGCTTTCGATCATCGCAAATACGCACCGGCGGAGCCGGTACCGCTCACCAATCGCCAGTGGCCTTCCCGCACCTTGACCCAGGCGCCCTACTGGGCCAGCGTCGATCTGCGCGACGGTAACCAGGCGCTACTCGAGCCGATGAGCGTGGAGCAGAAGAAGCGATTGTGGGCGTTGCTGATCAAGGTCGGTTTGACGGAGATCGAGATCGGCTTTCCTGCGGCCAGTCAGCACGACTACGACTTCGTGCGCTGGCTGATCGAGGAAGACCAGATTCCCGAGGGCGTGAACGTCCAGGTGCTGGTGCAGGCACGTGAGCACTTGATCGAGAAGACCTTTGCCGCCCTGGAAGGCGCCAAGCGCGCCATCGTTCACGTCTACAACTCTACCTCCAAGGTACAGCGTGAGCGGGTCTTCGAGCAGGAGCGTGAGGGCATCATCGGTATCGCCGAGCAGGGCGCGCGCTGGGTGCAGGAGCATGCCGCGCGCTACCCGGATACCCACTGGACCTTCCAGTATTCCCCGGAAAGCTTCACCAGTACCGAGCTGGACTTCGCCGTGGAGATCTGCGAGGCAGTGATGGACGTCTGGCAGCCGACGCCGGAAAAGCCCTGCATCCTCAATCTGCCGGCCACGGTCGAAGTGGGGCCGGTCAATCATTTCGCCGATCAGATCGAGTACTTCATCACTCATCTCAAGAATCGCGAGAGCGCGATCATTTCGTTGCACACCCACAATGATCGGGGCGGCGCTGCGGCGGCAGCGGAGCTAGGGTTGCTTGCCGGTGCCGATCGCGTTGAAGGGACGCTGCTGGGCAACGGCGAGCGCACCGGCAACATGGACATCGTCACCCTGGCAATGAATCTCTACAGTCAGGGCATCGATCCCAAGCTCGATCTTTCCAATCCGGACGAGATCATCCAGGTGTGTACCGAATGCACCGGCTTGACGGTGCATCCGCGCCACCCTTGGATCGGCGAGCTGGTCTACACCGCCTTTTCCGGCAGCCATCAGGACGCCATTCGCAAGTGCCTGCACAAGCAGCAGGATGACGAGGCGTGGCAGGTGGCTTATCTGCCCATCGATCCCAAGGATCTGGGGCGCGACTATCAGGCGGTGATCCGCGTCAACAGCCAGTCCGGCAAGGGCGGCATGGCCTTCCTGCTTGAGCGGGATTTCGGCATCAGTCTGCCGCGCTGGATGACCCTGGAGCTGGCGCCTCATGTCCAGGCCGCCAGCGAAAAGACCAATGGCGAACTGTCGAGTCAGATGATTCGGGATATTCTGCTCGACACCTTTATGCAAGATGCCCCGCTCACCCTCAAGGGGTATCGCCTGGACCGGGAAGGCGCCGAGAAGTTGACGGCGACGCTGATGCGGGGCGGCGACGCCATTGCGCTCGAAGGTCAGGGTAATGGCGCCATTTCTGCATTCATGGATGCCTGGCAGCGTCATACCGGCCAGAGCGTCAACGTGGTGGACTATGGCGAGCACGCCCTGGGAGAAGGGAGCGACGCCGTGGCCATTGCTTTCGTGCAGCTCAATATCGATGGGGCAAGAGTCAGCGGCATGGCGGAGGATGGCGACACCGTGAGCGCCTCCATCAAGGCGGTGCTCTCGGCGATCAATCGCAGCGATGCCGCTATGGAATTGGTCGGCGCGTCTCAGGCGCAAACACGCGCAGCCAGCGCGTGATGAAAGTTGGAAACTGATGCTGCCAAATGACAACGGCCGCCTTTAAGGCGGCCGATTTTTTTGAAATATAGCGCTGCCGCTCGAGTTCGATCAGTTGTCGCTGCGAACCTGGGCATGGCTGATCAATGCAAAAATGAACGTGCCGCCCACTACGTTGCCGAGTAGCGTCGGTAATGCAAACTTGAAGACGTAATCGCTCATGCTGGCCTTGCCATCGAAAACCAGATATAGCACCTCCGTGGAGCCCACGATGATGTGTGTGAACCCGCCAAGACCAATCAGCGAGGTAACGATCAGAATCACCCAAACCTTGGCATCCCCGGCGGCGGGAATCAGCCACACCATGGTCGCAATCATCCAGCCGGCAATGGCGCCCTTGGCAAACATCTGGCCGGTATCGTTGCTCAGGATCTTTTCTCCCAGGCCAATAAAAACTTCCTGGGTCTGGCTGTCGAACAAAGGCATGGCCAGAAGAAGATAGGCGGAGATCGCGACGCCGATCAGATTGCCGATGAGTACCACGCTCCATAAGCGCAGCAGGTAGAAGAGCTTGTAGAGCCCCGGTTCGGTCACCAGAGGCAGTACCGCTGTGACGGTGTTTTCGGTAAATAGCTGCTGGTGTGCCAGGATGACGACGATGAAGCCGACGGCGTATCCCAGGGAAGAGATCAACACGCCGATGTCGTTATCTGGAAGATGCGATTTGATCAAGCCGATGGCCAGCATCGAAAAGCTCATCGACATGCCAGCGGCAATGGCCGACCACAGCAGCGCCGAAACGGTACGGCCAAGCTCCTTTTCTCCTTGGGTACGAATCGTCTTGTGTATGGCAGCTACTTCGGTTTGACGGGTATTGTTCTCTGAATCCGAGACGCTGGAACTTGATTTATTGGTCGTGGACAAAGGGGCGGTTCCTTCCGATGGAAAAAGCAAGTGCTCTTGACTGTGGTCGATAGGGTGAGGTGCTGCAATATTTTATCGCTTATTCAACGGATCAGGCATATTTAAAAGGTCATAAAATCAAATTCTGGGCAATGTTTTCTGGAAATTTCACTTTAGGAAAATACGCTTGACTGATGTAGGAAAGAGTCATGTCTGATGTGTCATTAGCGATTGTGCTCAATCTGGGTGCCGCCTGGCTGGCGGGTAGTCTGATTGGGCTTGAACGTAGCTATCACGGACGCCCTGCAGGGTTTCGCACCCATGCTCTGGTGTGCGGCGCATCGGCGATGCTGATGCTCGTGTCCGTGCACCAGGGTGAATGGATGGCAGGCAGCAGTCTGGCGGAGACGGCGATACGCACCGATCCGACTCGCATGGCTCAGGGCATCATGACCGGTATCGGGTTTCTAGGTGCTGGCGTCATCTTCAAGGAAGGCCTGACGGTGCGCGGGCTGACCACGGCAGCGTCGATCTGGGTTACTTCGGCACTGGGTATCCTGTTTGGTATCGGCTTTTTCTATCTCGCGGTCGTGGCGACCATTGCAACGCTGGTGACCCTCTCGACCTTTCGCTGGGTGGAAAATCGTCTACCGAGCAAGTTATTTGCCGATCATATGCTGTGCTATGCCATCGAGGCGGTGGATGATGAGGCAAAGGTACGTAAGATGATTACCGAACATGGATGCACTATTAAATCAATGAGCTATAGTCTGGGTGAACGTGGCACCCTCTATCGCTACCATATGGTATTGCAAACCAACCACCAGCAGAATCTGGCGAGATTGGCAGCCTATCTGCGTGATTCGAATACCATTCAAGAATATCGGCTAGTGTCGTCGACATGAGAGCTGGGGCACATAACATCATAAGTAAGGAACGCAGGAATGGCCGATGCAACGGCGGGTATGACGCGTTTGATCATCAATGGCAAGTCGTCACAGGTTCCTGAATTACGTGAGGCCGTGAAGGCGTTACGAAAAGAGGGATACGATCTCCAGGTGCGTGTTACCTGGGAGTTGGGGGATGGCCTGCGCTACGCTCAGGAAGCCTGCCGCGAAGGTATTGGCCGATTGATCGTTGGCGGTGGTGACGGCAGCGTCAATGAAGTCGTCAACGGTTTGATGCGCCTCGAGGAAGCCGAACGCGCAGCGCTGGGCGTACTTCCTCTAGGGAGTGCCAACGATCTTGCCCGTGGCCTTGGTCTATCTCTCGAACCGCAGATCGCCCTGCGCGAAGCGTTGAGCGTCTCGTCCAGAGCTGTGGATGTTGCGCACCTGGGAGACGATTATTTCATCAATGTCGCATCCGGGGGCTTTGGCGCCCAAGTGACCACCTCGACGCCCAGGGCGCTCAAGCGTGTGCTGGGAGGCGGCGCCTACGCGCTGATGGGCATGTTCAAGGTCTGGCACTATCGACCTTACAGCGGCCTCATCCGCTGGAACGAAAATGGGCAAGAAAAAGAGATCGAAGCCCCGCTTTTTCTACTGGCCATTGCTAATGGCTCCCAGGCCGGAGGAGGTCAGCAATTGGCGCCACAGGCCAAGATCGATGATGGGTTGCTGGATATATTGATCGTGCGTCATTTCTCCTCGTTGAGTGAAATGCGCCAGCTGATGCACGAACTCGAACGTATTCCGGAAAACGGCGACTTTGTACGCACGGTGCGCGCGCCGAGGGTTACTTTTCACGCGGATGGTGCGTTTCCGCTCAATCTTGACGGTGAACCGCGTTATCTGCGGGAGTTCGAGGCCACGCTGATACCCCGTGCCATTCGTATGCTACTGCCTACGAGCAGTCCGCTATTGTCCTCCGTATCGACTGCTCAAGCCGAAACCGTCTCCAGCTGAACGCAACTCTGGATTTTTCAGGAGGCTTTACAAGAGACTGCTCTGCCTCTAGCATGCTGTGCCTTCGTGGAGCGTCTGCCTTGCTCCACCGCTGGTCTCGCTTTGCCGATGACTGCATCACCAGCGTTAACGAACGTCACCTGACATGACGCTATCGCCGGAGAGAGTTCATGACAAAGTACAATTCGCCAAGACCTGTTTTGGCTAGATTCATCTTCATTGCCGTCATTGTGATTGGCGATATTTTTCCCAAACGTATGAATCCCCGGGCATATGCCTCCTTTCGCCAGAAAGGCGATCCCTAGCGACTCCCCAGACACCTGGCCCCTGAGACCAGTCTTTTTCATGTCGGCTTCTGCCAACGCTTCTTGCCTATCTGAACCTGTGAGCTCTGGCATCGCCTCACGCTCCCAGAATCCAGATCTGATCGACTAGCTTTGGGCTGCGTTTTGCAAGCCACATCCCGTTACGATCACCGCGTCGAATTTTCGCGCTGGTCCGTCCATCAACGCTGATGCCACCTGTCGTTAGGATTGCAGCAACGCTGTGGCCAAGGATGCGGCATCCAGCCCGACCGAGAGATCCTACCTTGAACGACGCAGGCTTCTATCAATTCTCTACCCTCACGGTACTGCTCCTTTTAGCAGCCTTCTATGGCGGCACCTATCTGCTGACCCTGACCATCAAGAAAGGCAAGGAGGATACCGACGCCTTCATGGTCTCCAATCACCGGATTGGCTTTGGCATGGGGGCGGCCAGCATGACCGCCACCTGGATCTGGGCGGCTTCCTTCTACGCTGCCGCTACCTCCGGCTACACCTACGGCGTTTCCGGCCCGCTCCATTACGGCCTATGGGGCGCGCTGATGATTCTGTTCATCTATCCCTTCGGTCAGCGCTTTCGCAAGCTGGCGCCTAATGCGCATACGCTGGGGGAGTTGATTCATGCCCGCCACGGGTCTTCCAGCCAGTTGATCTTGGCGTTTTCCAATCTGCTGGGCAGTATCATCAGCTTGATGGTCAACTTTACTGCTGCTGGAGCGCTGGTCTCGGTACTGTCACCGCTCTCCTTTCAGGTAGGCGTGATTATCGCCGGTGTCGGGGTGCTGGGGTATACCCTGTGGTCTGGCTTTCGCGCCTCGGTGCTTACCGATTTCGCTCAGCTCATGGCCCTGATGGCCATCGCCGTCGTGATTATTCCTGCGGTGCTATTTGCCATGGGTGGCCCATCGGTCATGGTGGAAGGACTCGGCAACCTGACCAGTGAACAGGCCAATCTGTTTTCCACGGACGCTATTCTCAACCAGGGCGCGCCGTATTTCGTTGCCGTACTGGCCTACGCCATCGGTAACCAGACGATCTCCCAGCGTCTGTTCGCGGTCAACGAAGATCACATCAAGCCTACGTTCATCACCGCTACTATCGGCTATGGCGCCATCGTTATCGGTCTTGGCATGATCGGTCTGATGGCGTTGACCGTTGGTGTCGAACCGATGAACGGTGACATGAACAACCTGATTCCGCAGATGGTGTCCACCTACCTGCCACCGGTATTCATTGGTCTGTTCTTCATTCTGGTGATCGGCTCGCTCTCGTCCACCGCGGATTCCGATCTATCGGCCCTGTCCGCCATCGTGATGGCGGATGTCTACGGCAAGAATCTGGCCAAGGGCAGGGCAGACCCCAGGAAGATGCTCTTCATCGGACGTTTGACCATGGTCATTGCCACCGTGATCGGCATCGTCTTTGCCAGCTTCTCTCTGGATATCTTGGTGATGCTGGTATTCGTCGGTGCGCTATGGGGCGCCATCGTGTTTCCGGTGATTGCCAGCTGCTTCTGGAATCGAGTCACCAATGCCGCCTTTACCTGGTCGGTCGTCGTCGCGCTGGTCATGTTCTGTCTGGCGCGCTTTGAGGTGCTGTCCATGACGGGGGTGGTGGCGCTGTTCTTCGAACTGTTGGCTTCGATCGGCGCCGGCGTGGTGATCGGGCTGATGAGCTTTGGCTTCTGCGGGCGCCGTATCGGCGCTATTGCAGGTATTGTTACCGCCGTGGCGATGGCCTTTTTTGCGACCGACTTCCTGCGGGACTATACCGTACTGCTGTCGTCGCTGACCGCTTACGGTACCAGCACTCTAGTGTGCGTGGTGCTGAGCCTGATGGCCAACGAGCACTTCGACTTCAATGACATCAAACGTCGGGTGGGCAATTACGACCATGATGAAGGCGTTGGCATGGCTGTAGACAAGCCTAAACCCGGTATCGCCAGCTACGAATAACCATGATGCGACCAAGCCTCGGTGTCATCGCTGGGGCGAATGGAGGAAAGAAAATGCAAACGTTGATTTATGGCACCTATATTCTGATTTGGCCTACCATTACCCTGGCGGTATTGCTGCTGATCTGTTCAGCGGTTCGCAAGGATATTCGCGCGGCCAAGCGAGAAAAGCGCGACTTGGTCTAGCTTGAGGCTTTTATAGATCCCTGTGTCGCTGTCAGAAATAGAGTAACGAATCTAGCCCGTGCCAGGGAAAACCCAATTGCCGGGAGTAAACTCGTCTCTCTAACAATTCTGCGCTTGAATATGAGAAGGTCGAGTCAAGGAGGAATATTTTATGCCGCATCCATTTCATCTGGCCGTGCAGGTGCGTGATATCGATGAGTCTAGAAGGTTCTATGGCGATCTACTTGGCTGCGCGGAAGGGCGCTCCAGCGACATTTGGGTCGATTTCAATCTCTATGGTCATCAATTCGTTTGCCACCTGAATCCCGAGTTAGAGAGCGTTCAGGGTAATCTTCACCGGAACGCCGTGGATGGCCATGGTGTGCCCGTGCCTCACTTTGGCGTCGTGCTGGATATGCCGGAATGGGAAAGCCTGGTCGATCGTCTGACTCGGGCGGGAATACGTTTCGAGATAGAGCCTTACATCCGTTTTCATGGTGAGCCAGGCGAGCAGGCGACCATGTTCTTTTTCGACCCATCGGGCAACGCGCTGGAGTTCAAGGCGTTTCGTGATATCGAGGGTCAACTGTTTGCTACTTGAGGAAATATCATGGATGAGTTCATGCAGGCGGCTGTCGACGAAGCGCGCCGGGGGCTGGAAGAAGGAGGGGTACCCATTGGCTCGGTACTGGTCTATCGTGGCCGTATCATAGGGCGTGGGCATAATCAGCGCCATCAACGCGGTAGCGTGGTGTTGCATGCTGAAATGGATGCGTTGGAGAATGCGGGGCGTCAGCCCGCGTCCGTCTACAGTGAGTGTGTGCTTTATACCACCTTGTCGCCGTGCCCGATGTGCAGCGGCGCGATCCTGCTTTATGGCATTCCGCATTTGACGATAGGCGAGAACCGTACCTTCATGGGGGCTGAAACGCATCTTCGCGAAGGCGGGGTCAAGCTCGAAATCATTGATAGCAAGGAATGCCGCGAGTTGATGGAGGCATTCATCGAGCGTCATCCGGATCTGTGGAATGAGGACATCGGCGTATAAGTAATGCGGGCAACCGTTCTATCTTGCGCAAGGGGGCTGGGTTTGCTGCAATGACGCTGCATCGGACGAGGGGTTCATTCATTTTCAAGGAGAGGATTGATGGCCAAAGCGCCCTGGATGTTGCCTACAGCAACACTGATGCTGTCACTGGGCTTGGCAGCTTGTGACGATGGGGAGAAACCATCGACGCAATCGAGTCAAACGAGTAGCGATTCAGTGCAAATCGCGCAGGCATCACCGCAGTCGCCTGAACGGTCGAATAGTCAGGCTCAGACTGGTTCATCTTCAAATGGTGCAGCAACGGCGCCTGAAGAACCTACTGCTACGGTAAATGACGATCAGACGATGCCCAGTGATACGCGCTCGAGCGATTCCACTATTGGTAGCAGTTCAGGAGAAAAGGCTGCGGATAGCTCATGGGATAACACGGAAGATGATGTCAACGAGGCGTTGAAGGAAACGGAGAGGCGCTTCGAGGAAGCAGAGAAGGAGCTCGAAGAGCAGTTCAAGGCCGCGGAAGAGGAAGACGTCAAGCAGAACCAGGAGGTCGATGGGTTGGACAAAGGAAATCGACCCTAGCGGCATAAACGACGGACACGAAAAGGCCCACTCGTAAGTGGGCCTCTTACTGCAATCCGCTTATCTAAAACGGATTACTACATCGTGCAGCCGCGATTACTCGGGCTTGATGTTGGCAGCCTGAAGGCCTTTCTTGCCCTGAGTGACGTCGAAGGAAACCTTCTGTCCGTCCTGCAGAGACTTGAAGCCGTCAGCTTGAATTTCAGAGAAGTGAGCGAAGAGGTCATCACCGCCGTCGTCCGGAGAAATGAAACCAAAGCCTTTTGTATCGTTGAACCACTTGACAGTGCCAGTTGCCATTGTCGATTTCCTTACTGCTAACTAGATGATATTGATGTGGTTTCGAGAAGCCGTGAGCTGCTTTCCACCATCAGTGCGAGGCTCATATGCTAGAGAAAACGCGCACGAGGATTATCGAGGGGAATCGATTACAACCGACGTCATTCTGCTTACAAACCAACGGATGAGAGAATGGGCTATTCACTCGATAGGGTCAAGAACTATTTGCCATAATACTCAGGAGTATGACACATTCCACTATGGTGTGCGCAAGCAAAAAAGGCCTGCCGCAACAAGCCCTTTTTGCTATCGAATGCTGGTTGATGAGAGGAGGCGAAGAAGTCGACGCCTTTTGCCTCGAAGAGGCAGTGGGGTTAATTCACAACCTTGATATTAGCAGCCTGAAGGCCCTTTTTGCCCTGGGTGACATCGAAAGAGACCTTTTGTCCATCCTGCAGGGTCTTGAAGCCATCCGCCTGGATTTCGGAGAAGTGAGCAAACAGGTCGTCGCCGCCATCGTCTGGGGAGATGAAGCCGTAGCCCTTGGTATCGTTGAACCACTTGACAGTGCCAGTTGCCATTTGCAGATTTCCTCGACTAGCTAATGATGGTGCTGGGTATAAATCGGACCGATACCTTCTTTACACCCGTCATACTTCAATTACATGGATCATCAGCAGCAGATTCGTCGCCCAATGCCGGAAAAGCGAACGGAAGGGCAATGTCGAGCCAGTTGCTCAATGATGCAAGTTCGTATCCCAAGGGTTCTGCCGTACTGCTATACCGGCACTTTTCAGGTTACGATGCTCGCTAAAGCAACATAGTTGGAAAAATCATGCACGTCCAGAACGTCGATTATGCATCATCGGATGCTGCCGAACACTTCGCGCAGTCGTTGCGCGATACGGGATTTGGGGTTTTGCGTAACCATCCGTTGCCTGATGCTTTGCTCGAGTCGATCTATCGCCGTTGGCAAGCATTCTTCGATAGCGACGACAAACATGCCTGGCGCTTCGACCCCCTGCGCCAGGATGGCTATTTTCCGCCGGACGTCTCGGAAACTGCCAAGGGTCATGGCGTCAAGGATCTCAAGGAGTATTACCACGTCTATCCCTGGGGGCGTATACCGGATTCGCTGCGTGATGAGGTCATGGACTATTACCGGCGTGCGGAGTCCCTTGCTGCGACGCTACTTGGCTGGATCGAGGCGCAAACGCCTGCCGAAGTGGCACGTCACTATCATGAGCCGCTGTCTCATATGGTCGAGGGTAGTGAGCAGACCTTGCTGCGGGTGTTGCATTACCCCCCATTGGCCGGCAACGAACAGCCTGATGCGGTAAGGGCCGCCGCCCATGAGGATATCAATCTGTTGACGGTGCTGCCTGCCGCCAACGAGCCGGGCCTTGAAGTACGTGGTCGGGAGGGTAAATGGCATCAGGTGCCTTGCGATCCTGGGCAGCTGGTGATCAATGTCGGCGATATGCTGCAGGAGGCGTCCCAAGGTTATTTCCCTTCCACTACCCATCGAGTGGTCAATCCCGTCGGGGCAGCTTGTTCCCAATCGCGTTTATCGTTGCCACTGTTCTTGCATCCACGCCCCGAGGTCGAGCTGTCACAGCGCCATACGGCGGATAGCTATCTCAAGGAAAGACTCAGGGAGCTTGGCGTCCTCTAGGGTCTGTTGACGTTTCGTTCACGGCCGCGCTGGCGTCAGTTTTTATTCGGGGCAAGGCAGGAGGAGAGAGGTTTGGTTATTCCAAATGAACGACGACTAACGCCGCAGCGGATAAAAACTGACCCAGCCCTTCGGGTTGCGCATCAAAAAGCGCCATCCTGCGTTGCGAAACTTGAAAAGGGAATAACCCTTCCCTGCGTTCCGCGCCTTGGCTGGCACTTTTTGATGCAGCAACGCGGTTCGTGATGAAACGTCAACAGACCCTAGGCATCCCCAGGAGTCATCTTGCTAGTATTTGATTCCTCAACAACTCGCTACAGGAGCAAACGTGACTCAATTGTCTACCAGCAATACTCACAATATGGGCGTTGGTTACCTGCTATGGATACTAGGTTTCACCGGGGCCCATCGTTTTTACTATGGTAAACCGATCACCGGCACGATCTGGTTTCTTACACTGGGTCTTCTAGGCATTGGCTGGCTGATCGATCTGTTTTTGATTCCCGGCATGGATAGGCAGGCCGATCTGCGCTTCAGGGCAGGGCCAACCAACTATACGCTGGCCTGGGTGCTATTGACCTTTCTGGGGATTTTCGGTGTTCACCGAATGTACATGGGCAAATGGATTACCGGCATTCTCTACCTGTTTACTGGTGGGTTGTTCCTGATTGGAGTGCTCTACGATTTCTGGACGCTGAACGATCAGATCTCCTTGAAGCATGCACGCCGTGGAATCTTCAGTAATTGAGCATACGGCTCATCTCATTTCGATCCTGCCAACTGAACCCGCCAGGGAGGGCGCATGGCGCAACGCATTACCTTGACACAACTATTAAAACAACTCGATGAATCCGATAGTGGTGAGACCATTCGGCTGCAGGATATCATCGACAATTTTGAAACCCGCGGTTTCGGGCCATTGCTGGTATTGCCGGCACTGATCGTACTGCTGCCCACGGGCGCCATTCCCGGTATACCGACCCTTTGTGGGCTGTTTATCGCCATGGTGGCGATACAAATGGTAATGGGAAAGTCCTCGCCCTGGCTGCCCCGGCGCCTGGCTCAACGCGGGTTCAGCCACGATAAGTTCAGTCACGCCGTAACAAGGTTGAAGCCCTGGACTCAACGTATCGATAAGTTGCTCAAGCCGCGCCTGCAGGGTTTGGTCAATCCGTTTTCACAACGGCTGATCGCGGTACTGGCGGTCGTGTTGGCGTTATCCATGCTTCCTCTGGAACTCTTGCCCTTTGCGGCTGCCTTGCCGGCGCTGGCCATTACCCTGATGGGGCTCGGGCTGGCCGCCAAGGATGGCTTGTTGATGGTGATCGGACTCGCCGTTGTAGTGGTTGGCGGTTTCTTCCTTTTGCAGTCGCTAGTTCTTTGAAAGCTCCATTCATGCCAACGTTTTATCAATAGCCCTCCCTATGCTGATCGATGCTCAATTCTGGACTTTCGTACTTGCCATTACGCTGTTGAGCATGACTCCGGGTATCGATACCTTGCTGGTGATCCGAAACACGGTACGCGGCGGTATCTGGGATGGGGTGCTGACCAGCTTGGCCATCTGTTGTGGCTTGTTCGTGCATGCCAGCGTTTCTGCTCTGGGGATTTCGCTGATCCTGCTGCAATCCGCCTGGGCATTTGGCATGCTCAAGCTGCTGGGGGCGGCTTATCTCGTATGGTTGGGCATACAAAGCCTGCTCAGCGCCCGACGCGGATCACCCTTGCCCATCGCCGGAATCGACTCGCCGTCACGGCGGGTTTCTTCCTGGCAATCCCTGCGGGAAGGATTCTTGTCGAATGTGCTCAACCCCAAGACCGTCGTTTTCTACATGGCCTTTCTGCCTCAGTTCATTGCACCCAGCGACCCGGCGCTGCTCAAGTCGCTATGGCTGGCAGGCGTGCATTTCGTCATCGCCAATGTCTGGCAAATCGGTATCGTGCTGATGGTGGGGCGTGCGGGTCATTGGCTGGCGAAAGGATGGGTATCACGCAGTCTCGAAGGTGTCACGGGAGCCGTGCTAATCGCATTCGGAATCAAGCTGGCCTTGCAACAACGCCCTTGAGTATCAGAGGCGCAAAAAAAGCGCCTCGATCGAGGCGCTCAGTATCACGACCCAATGTTCTAATTGCGCGCCATCAGCGACGCATCGTACTCACCCTGACGCTCGGCTTTCGTCAGCATGGCGATGCCCCGGGTATCGCCGTCTTTTGCCAGACTGGCAAAGATGACTTGATACGCCAGTACCGCCTGAACGTAATTGCGAGTTTCACGAAAAGGGATGCTCTCGACGAACAGGTCGAACTCATCGGGTGAATCGCGCAGCCAGCGATCGACTCGGCTGGGGCCAGCGTTGTAGGCGGCAGTGGCGGCCAGACGGTTACCGCTATAGCGCTTGAGCATATCGCGAATGTAGGTGCTGCCCAGGCGGATGTTGACCTCGGGATCGAACAACCCTTCCAAGCTGGGGTTGGCGCTACCGATCTGACGGCTGACCAGCGCGGCAGTACCCGGCATCAGCTGCATCAAGCCGCGAGCCCCCACAGGAGAGACCGCCTCATTGTTGAAGGCGCTTTCACGCCGGGCGATACCCATCAGCAGGTAGGGGTCGACACCGGTCGTCTCCCCCCAGCGCAGAAAACTATCCCGATACGCCTCGGGGAAGCGCCAATCCAGCGCGTCCCACTGTTTGGCGGTAATCGTGGTCTGTACCAGGGTAGCGTAGCGGCCCTGACTCAGCGCGTAATCCGCCAGTGCCTTGGCCTCTTTTTCAGAGGCGCGGGCCACAGCGCCATACCATTCGCTTCGGGCGAGTCCCGGCTCATCGATGCGCTGCAGGGCTTCGGCGCGTTTTACCGCGGGCCAGTTGGCGACCTGGCGACGGAACTCTTCGCTGAAGGTGGCGCGTTCCAGATTGAGGTTGTAAGGCTGCTGCAGGCGATCCGCCGCGGCAAAGCCGAAGAAATCGCGTTGGGAGGCGGCAATGGCGTAGGCGTTGCGAGAGGCCTGATCATCGCCTTGCTTGGCCAGGGCGCGACCCAGCCAGTATTGCCAGTGGGCGCTCTGACGCGCCTCTTCGGGCATCGCGCGAACCCAGTGAACGACCTCGTTCCAGTTGCGTTGGGCCAGGGCACGACGCACGCGCAACTCAAGCAGGTCCTCGTCGGCTAGCCGAGGCAGCACGTCGTCCACCCAGCCTTCGTTGTTGCCAACCTCACGAACCATGGAGTAGAACGCCAGGTCGCGTTCGATCTGGTGGCGCTGGGGAGCCTCCAGGGATAAATGAGGGCCGACCTTGCGCCAGGCCTCCAAGGCGGCTTCGGTATCGGCCCGGGTGAAATTATGCATGGCCGCCGTAAAGAGAGCGGCACTGCCTGCTCCGCCAGGCCCAAGGCTTACCGGGATTTGCGTGATTGCGGCATAATTCTTTTGCAAGCGCTCGTAAGCCGTCTGAGCGCCGTCCCAGGTGCTGGGAAGCGAGCGTGACAAATAGCGGGCCAGACTATCCTCGCCGTTCTCCCAGGCGAGCATTTGACGCTGCCAGATGGCGCGGCCATCGATAACGCCTCGGGCGCGAAGGGTCGCGAAGAGGTCGTCGCAGGCATCCGGCTGGGAGCGTCCGGTCAGCCACAGATCGAGGCCGCCCTGGGCCGCAGTTGCGGGCTCGCGGTCAAGCAGGGCGGTATAGTAATAGCACTGGCGAACGGTGCCGCGAGGCTTGCCGTCGCTGACCGCAAGCAGCGAATCGAAACGACCGCCATGGCCGTAACTGACTTCCGCGACGCCCCGCATCCAGCTGCTCAGCGGTGAATCGGCATAACGCTGAATAAACTCGTTGACGACCGCCGCATCAGCATGAGGCAAGCGATCGCGCAGCCGGTGGTATTCGATATAGCCTGCCAGCACATGATCCTCGATGGCGTCCTGATCAATCTTGTCCCACTGCTTATTGCGCGCGGCCTCCAGGGATTGACGCATTTGCTGATCGACGTTATCGCTAGCCATGATCGGCAGGCTCATCATTGCGGCAACCGTCAAGGCCATGCCACGCCTGAGATATTGAAATTTCATGACTGGTGTTTCCTTGTACTTGCCCCAATTATGTAAAGCAGTCGCAAAACGTGAATGCTACCAGGTTTTATGAAGTCTCTAAGCGACTACTCATGATGAGTTTACGCGCCTGACACGGAGAAACGTAATGTCAATATTCAAACGCTTGAATCCTTTTTCGCGACTGACGGCTCGGGCTGGCGCGCTATCACGGATAGCCCGTGCGCTGAAGCTGTTTGCCCCCATGTGCGCCGATGTCATCAAGGGCCGCTATCGCCCCGTCCCCTGGTCGGCATTTGTCTGGATGGCGCTGGCCCTTGTCTATCTTGTATCGCCTCTCGATTTGATTCCTGAAGTGTTTCTGCTGATCGGCATGGTGGACGATGTGGTGATCGTCGGCTGGTTGCTGACCAAGGTCGACAACTCTCTCGAAGACTATCGGCGCTGGAAAGCGGTCGATATCGATCCGCCGATGCAAAATCCAGGCTGATTCATGACGTATTGCATCCAAACGCTTGAAAAGTCCCTACAGGACCCCATATCCGTGTCGAACGATTCTCCATGACACCATGAGGGGCTTTTGCCACATGACTACCGCCACCCATGAAGAAACGCTTGGTTTCCAGACCGAGGTCAAGCAGTTACTGCATCTGATGATTCACTCCCTGTACTCCAACCGGGAGATATTCCTTCGTGAGTTGATTTCCAACGCCGCGGACGCCTGCGACAAGCTGCGCTACGAGGCATTGGACAACGACGCGCTTTATGGCGACGACAGCGATCTGCGCATCGAGATCGAGCACGACGACAAGGCTGGCACCGTCACCGTGCGCGACAACGGCATCGGCATGAGCCGTGAGGAAGTGATCAAGAATCTCGGCACCATCGCCAAGAGCGGCACCGCGGAGTTCCTGCAGCAGCTTTCCGGTGAGCAGCAGAAGGACGCCAAGCTGATCGGCCAGTTCGGCGTCGGCTTCTACTCCGGTTTCATCGTCGCCGACGAGGTGACGGTGCGTACTCGCCGCGCCGATGCGGACGAAGGCGTGGAGTGGCGCTCCCAGGGCGAGGGCGAGTTCACCATTGCCGATATCGACAAGCCCCGGCGGGGCACCGAGATCGTGCTGCAGTTGAAAAAGGACGCCCAGGAGTTCGCCGACGACTTCCGCCTCAAGAATCTGGTGCGCAAGTACTCCGATCATATCGAAGTCCCGGTGCGCATGCCCAAGGTCGAGAAAGCCCAGGACGAAGACGGCAACGACATCGAAGGCAGCGAAACCGTTACCTGGGAAACCGTCAACGAGGCTCAGGCATTATGGGTGCGCCCCAAGTCGGAGATCAGCGACGACGAGTACAAGGCGTTTTACAAGCACGTCGCCCATGACTTCAACGATCCGCTGACCTGGAGCCACAACAAGGTCGAGGGCAAGCTCGAATATACCAGCCTGCTCTACGTGCCGGGTCGCGCGCCTTTCGATCTTTACGAGCGGGACGGCGCCCGAGGCGTGCGTCTTTATGTGCAACGCGTGTTCATCCTTGAAGACGCAGAGCAGTTCCTGCCGCTCTATCTGCGCTTCGTCAAGGGCGTGGTAGACTCCAAGGATCTATCCTTGAACGTGTCTCGGGAACTGCTGCAGCAGGACCCCCAGGTCGACAAGATGAAGTCGGCGCTGACCAAGCGTGCCTTGGACATGCTCAAGAAGCTGGCCAAGGACAAGGAAGGCTATCAGACCTTCTGGAACAGCTTCGGCAGCGTTCTGAAGGAAGGCCCGGCGGAAGATCACGCCAACCGCGACAAGATCAGCGAACTGCTGCGCTTCTCCAGCACCCACACCGACAGTACCACCCAGGATCAGTCCCTGGCGGACTATGTGGGCCGCATGAAGGAAGGCCAGCAGAAGATCTATTACATCATCGCGGACGGCTTCAATGCCGCCAAGCACAGCCCGCATCTGGAGATCTTCCGTAAGAAGGGCATCGAGGTGCTGTTGCTGTCCGAGCGTATCGACGAATGGTTGATGAGTCATCTTACCGAGTACGACGGCAAGACCTTCGCCGACGTCGCTAAAGGCGATCTGGATCTGGGTGAGATCGAAGGCGAGGAAGAGAAGCAAGCTCAGGAAGAGACTGCCAAGGCCAAGGAGGATCTGGTCAAGCGTGTCAAGGAAGCCCTGGGTGACGACGTTCAGGAAGTGCGGGTGACCCACCGCCTGACGGATTCTCCGGCCTGCGTAGTGCTCTCCGAACACGAGATGGGCTTTCAGATGCGTCGCATCATGGAAGCAGCCGGGCAACCGGTGCCGGAGGTCAAGCCAATTCTCGAGCTTAACCCGAAGCATGGACTCGTCGGGCGGCTGGAAAGCTCCGAGGATGCCAACTTCGCGGATCTGGCGCGCATCCTGCTCGACCAGGCAATCATCGCCGAAGGCGGTCATCTCGACGACCCGGCGGCCTACGTCAAGCGTCTCAATACCTTGCTGACGGCCTGAGATTGTCGATAGCATCGACCGAACGACCGGCCTTTCTGGCCGGTCGTTTGTTTTTGCAGTCATGCCACTAACATGGCTTACACTCGAGACAGCGCACTCAAGACAGCGATCTTCGCGAGGTGTGTATCGCATGAATTTGAATTCCCTGCAGTTCGATAACGCCTGGATGCGCTTGCCCGAGGCGTTCTATTCCCGCGTCACCCCCACGGCCTGGCGCAATACGCGGGTGCTGGATGTCAGCCCCCTGGGGGCCGCTCAGCTCGGTCTCGACCTGGAATCCGATTCGATCGATCCCGAGCGTCTCGAGGCATTGATGGCCGGCCGCGAGCTACTGCCCGGCATGACTCCCATTGCCCAGAAATACACTGGCCATCAATTCGGCAGCTACAACCCGGCTCTTGGCGATGGGCGTGGCCTGCTGCTGGGCGAAGCAGTGACCGCCCAGGGGCCAATGGATCTACATTTGAAAGGCGCAGGACAAACGCCGTATTCGCGCTTTGGCGATGGGCGAGCGGTGCTGCGCTCCTCGATTCGCGAATATCTGGCCGGGGAGGCCATGAGCGGACTGGGCATTCCTACCACGACTGCGCTGGCGGTAGCGGTCAACGATGAGCGGGTGATGCGCGAACGGGTCGAGCCTGGTGCGACCCTGCTACGCCTGTCGCCGAGCCATGCGCGGTTCGGGCATTTCGAGTGGCTCTATCAACGCCGCAAGGTCGAGGACATGCAGACATTGCTCTGGCATCTGATCCACCGCCATCGGCCTGAATTCGCCGAGGCGGATGCGCCTTTCGAGGCCTTCTTTGCCGACGTGGTGGAGCGTACCGCCAATCTGATCGCCGCCTGGCAGGCCTATGGCTTCGTGCATGCGGTGATGAATACCGATAACATGTCGCTGCTGGGCCTGACCCTGGACTATGGGCCTTATGCGTTCATGGAGCGCTACAAGCCGGACTGGACGCCCAACCACACCGACGCCGGTGGGCGCTATGCGTTTGAGCAGCAGCCCGGGGTCGGCCTGTGGAACCTGAGCGTGCTGGCGCAATCGTTGACGCCGCTGATCGACGTCGAGCGCCTGCGAGAAATGCTCGATGAGTACGAACCTACCTTGCAGCGTGCATACGCGCAGCTCATGCGGGCGCGGCTGGGATTGACGGCCAGAACGGACGATGCTTCGCCGGGCGACTCATCCCTGGTCGCGGACTGGCTCAAGCTGCTGGAGCAGCATCAAGTGGACTTTCACAACGCCTTTCGGGCATTGGGGCGCTATCGCGGCGATGACGATTCGCGGCGAGCGCTGGCCGAGGCGCTGGAGATTGCCCAGGACGACACGTCGTTGATGGCCTGGCTGGAAAGCTATGATCAACGCCTCGGGGAGGAGTCTCGCAGTCATGAGGCGCGCAGATGCGCAATGGAGGCGGTCAATCCCTGCTATGTGTTGCGCACCCATCTTGTCCAGGATGCCATCGAAGCCGCCGCGGCCGGTGACAGCGCTCCGCTTCAGCGCATGCGCGAGCGTCTGGCCTCACCCTTCAGCCGTCATGACAGCGATAGCGGCGCCTGGTTCTTGCCTCCGGCTGTAAGTGCGCCACCGGTTTGCCTTTCCTGCTCATCCTGACAGGATGACGATCGAGTTCGGCGAGCAGGGCTATCACCGCCTATGCTATAACCTTTCTTACTCGCTTCCAGCTGCAGGAGTTCCGTTCAATGGCAACCGGCTCAGCTCGTTTAAGGCTATGCGATGCCCGGGATGAAAGTGCCGCGCTCGTCATTGTCGATGTACAGCAGGCAATCGACGATCGCGACTACTGGGGCCGTCGCAATAATCCGGACCTCGAGGCACGGCTGTCGGAGCTGTTGAACTGCTGGCGCGGGGGAAATGGACATGTCGTGCATATCCGGCATCACTCCCGGGAGCTTCGTTCGCCATATCGCCCCGGTCAGTTGGGGGCGGAGTTCAAGGCGTGCGTGGCCCCTAGGGAGGGAGAGCGCATCGTGACCAAGCACGTCAACAATGCCTTTCTAGGCACCGATCTGGAACGCTGGCTGCATCGGCACGGCGTCACGCATCTTGTCATGGCGGGCGTCGCCACGGCGCATTCACTGGGTAACAGCGTGCGTCATGCCGCCTGTCTGGATTTTGGTATCTCGGTGCCTGGTGACGCCTGTGCCGGCTTTCCGGTAATGGATCGCGATGGAAGAATCTGGGATGCCGAGGCGGTGCATGACCTGAGCCTGGCCCAGCTCGATGGGGAGTATGCCCAGGTCACCGATACGCACTCGATCATTCAGCATTTTTGATTCGACAAGAGACTGTCGATGGTAGTCTGTGTGATCGATGCCATAGGCAATACGCATCACCTAAGGTTATAAAGTTGCAGTAAGCTAGATGGCCAAGACGTAGTTACCACACCTTCGCCCTGGATTGGGCAGACAACGATAACCTGGAAACAGGAGAGTGGATGTGAAGATTGGTGCACCCAAAGAGCTTGCCAAAGGAGAAGCGCGCGTTGCGCTGACCCCCGAGAGTGCAAAACATATCATCAAGCTCGGACATGAGTGCTTGGTGGAAACCGGGGCTGGTGAGGCGGCGGGATTTCATGATGAGGCGTATCGCGAAGCGGATGTCACCGTGGTCGATAGCGCCGAAGCGCTGTGGAAGGAAGCTAACGTCGTGATCAAGGTACGCGAGCCTTCCGAGCAGGAGGCCGGGTACCTCAAGAAAGATCAGACCCTGATATCGTTTTTCTGGCCGGCTCAGAACGAGGCGTTGCTAGAAAAGTGTAAGGCCCAGGGTGCCACGGTCATGGCCATGGACATGGTGCCGCGCATCTCCCGCGCCCAGAAGATGGATGCACTGTCCTCCACTGCCAATATCGCCGGCTATCGGGCGGTAATCGAGGCGGGCAATCAGTTTGGCCGTTTTTTTGCGGGGCAGGTGACTGCCGCCGGCAAGGTGCCGCCAGCCAAGGTCATGGTGGTTGGCGCAGGGGTTGCGGGGCTAGCCGCTATCGGCACCGCGGCGAGTCTCGGCGCCATCGTGCGCGCCTTCGATGTGCGCCCAGAGGTAGCCGAGCAGATCGAGTCCATGGGCGGCGAGTTCCTGTTTCTCGACTTCGAGGATTCCCAGGACAGCTCTGGTTCAGGTGGTTACGCATCGCCTTCGAGCCCTGAATTTCGCGAAAAACAGCTGGCGCTGTTCCAGGAGCAGGCCCCGGAGGTGGATATCGTCATCACCACGGCGCTGATTCCCGGCCGGCCCGCGCCCAAGCTGCTGCTCGAGGACATGGTCAAAGCCATGAAGCCCGGTTCGGTGATCATCGACCTGGCAGCGGAAAAAGGCGGCAACTGCGAACTCACCAAGCCCGACGAGCGAGTCGTGACGGACAACGGCGTGGTCGTGATCGGCTATACGGATTTTCCCTCCCGTATGGCGACCCAGGCCTCCTTGCTGTATGCCACCAACATCCGCCATCTTCTGACGGATCTGACGCCGGAAAAAGACGGCAAGATCAATCAGGATATGGAAGACGATGTGATTCGCGGCGTTACTGTGACCCATCAGGGCGAGATCACCTATCCGCCACCTAAGCCCAAGGTACAGGCGATCGCCGCCGCCAAGCCCAAACCCAAGGAGAAGGAGCCCACGGCCGAAGAGAAGAAGGCTGCCGAAATTGCGGCGTTCAAGGCCCAGACCAAGACCCAGTTCACCATGCTGGGAATCGGCGGCATCGTGATGTTGCTGCTGGGGATGGTGGCACCGGCGTCGTTCATGCAGCATTTCATCGTTTTCGTGCTGGGTTGCTTCGTGGGTTATCAGGTGATCTGGAACGTCAGCCACGCGCTGCACACGCCATTGATGGCGGTCACCAACGCCATTTCCGGCATCATCGTACTGGGGGCAGTGCTACAGATTGGCTCCGGCAATGCCTTGGTGGTGATATTGGCCGGCATCTCGGTGCTGATTGCCTCGATCAATATCGTGGGTGGCTTCCTGGTGACACGCCGGATGCTTGCCATGTTCCAGAAATCTTGAGCGGTGGAGAATAAAGAATGCTAGGTCAACAATTCGTCTCTGCCGCGGCAATTGCGGCAAGTGTGTTGTTCATCCTCTCCTTAGGGGGATTGAGCAATCAGGAAAAGGCCAAGCGGGCCGTCTGGTACGGCATCGTGGGCATGGCCATTGCGGTCTTTTTCACTATCTTGGGGCCAGGCATTGGCGGCTACTGGCTGATGATCCCCATGATGATCATCGGCGCAGTGATCGGTGTCTATGTGGCCAAAAAGGTTGAAATGACCCAGATGCCACAACTGGTGGCGGCGCTACACTCCTTCGTCGGCCTGGCTGCGGTGTTCGTCGGGTTCAATGCGGATCTCGAGCGTCGTCGGGTGTTGGCGAGTCAAATGATCGAGGGTGCGGCGGATAACTTCTCCGCATTTGCCGCTCTGGTCGCTACCAAGACGCCTGCGGAAATAACGTTCCTTCAGGTCGAGGTGGTGCTTGGGGTGTTCATCGGTGCGGTTACCTTCACCGGTTCGATCATTGCCTTTGGCAAGCTCTCCGGCAAGATCGACGGCAAGCCCACGCAGTTCCCCGGTGGCCACATGCTCAATGCCGGTGCGGCGATCCTGTGCTTGCTGCTGGCCATCGTGTATCTCAATGGCGGTGGCTTCTGGACGCTGCTGCTGCTGGCGGCGCTGGCGCTGTTCATCGGCTGGCATCTGATCATGGGCATCGGCGGCGCCGACATGCCGGTGGTGGTGTCGATGCTCAACAGCTACTCCGGTTGGGCGGCGGCGGCCATCGGTTTCACACTGTCCAACGATCTATTGATCGTGACCGGTGCGCTGGTGGGCTCCAGCGGTGCGATTCTGTCCTACATCATGTGCAGGGCGATGAATCGCAAGTTCGTCAATGTGATTCTGGGTGGCTTTGGCGGCACCTCGGGCCCGGCGGTGGAGATCGAAGGCGAGCAGGTGTCCATCGATGCCAATGGTGTGGCCAATGCCCTCAATGATGCGGATAGTGTGGTCATCATCCCCGGCTACGGCATGGCGGTGGCTCAGGCACAGAATGCCGTCAGCGAGCTGGTACGCAAGCTGCGTGCTGCCGGCAAGGACGTGCGCTTTGCCATCCATCCGGTGGCAGGACGCATGCCTGGCCACATGAACGTGCTGCTGGCGGAAGCCAAGGTGCCCTACGATATCGTGCTGGAGATGGACGAAATCAACGACGATTTCCCCCAGACCGATGTGGCCATCGTCATCGGCTCCAACGACATCGTCAATCCGGCGGCCCAGGAAGATCCCAACAGCCCCATCGCCGGTATGCCGGTACTGAAAGTGTGGGAGGCCAAGCAGACGTTTGTGTGCAAGCGCGGCCAGGGAACGGGCTATTCCGGCATCGAGAATCCGCTGTTCTTCAAGGACAACACGCGCATGTTCTATGGCGATGCCAAGAGCAGTATCGATTCGCTGTTGCCGCTGCTCGATTGAGCATACCAAGTCTGATGACGCCCCTTACGAGGGGCGTTCTTCGTTATACTCGAAACAGTGTTGATTCAACCGGAGTGTTGCATGACGGAAAACAGTCAGGCGAAGGCCTCGGGCTTGCGCGTTGCGGTACTCGGAGGCGGCAGCTTCGGCACCGCCATCGCCAGCATCGCCGCGGACAATGGCGGCGAAGTACGTCAATGGATGCGCGATGCCGAGCTTGCCGCCGAGATCACCCGGAAACATCGTAACTCCCGCTATCTGCCGGATTACGCCATCAATCCCGCTGTGTGGGCCTCGACCAACTTGAAAGCGGTACTTGAAAACGCTGAGCTGGTGTTCGTAGCCATTCCCTCCAAGGCCTTTCGCGATGTAGTGCGTCAGGCTCGCCCTTGGTTAAAGGCAGAGCAGTTTCTGGTCAGTACCACCAAGGGGATTCAGGAAGACGGCTTCAAGCTGATGAGCCAGATTCTCGAGGAAGAGACCGGGTTCACCCATATCGGCGTGCTGTCCGGCCCCAATCTGGCCTCGGAGATTGCGCAAAAGCAGCTGACCGCCACGGTGGTGGCAAGCGATGATGCCCTGACCCGGGCCCAGGTTCAGGCCGCCCTGGGCTGCGACTACTTTCGCGTCTATGCCAGCAACGACCGCTATGGGGTCGAGCTTGGCGGTGCGCTCAAGAACATTTATGCCATCGCCGCAGGCATGGCGGCGGCGCTGGGCATGGGAGAGAACACCCGCAGCATGTTGATGACTCGGGCGCTGGCGGAGATGAGCCGTTTCGCCGTCGCCCTGGGTGCGAACCCTTTGACCTTCATTGGGCTGGCCGGCGTTGGCGATCTGATCGTGACCTGCTCATCGGACCTGTCCCGCAACTATCGGGTTGGCCACGCTCTGGGGGAAGGCAGAACCCTTGATGAGGCGGTCGAGGCATTGGGTCAGGTGGCCGAGGGGGTCAATACCGTTAGTCTGGTATGCCACAAGGCGCGCCAGGACGGTATCTACATGCCGCTGGCGGAAGGGCTCTACCAGGTGTTGTTCAAGAATGTTCCCGCGCGGCAGATGGCACAGCTACTGATGCAGAACGAACAGAGCAGCGATGTCGAATTCACGCTGCCTCGAGAGTTCGTTCAGCAACGCTATCCAGCGGGTAGCCATGAAGATGGACAAGACAGCGGCGGGTTGGAGCACAAAAACATATGAAGCGACTCTGGATCATGCGCCACGGCGAGGCTGCTCAGGGCACTCCCGATTCACGGCGTGAGCTGACCCAGCGAGGGCGTGATGAGGTATCGAGCATGGCGAAGTGGCTGGCAGCGTCGCTGGATACTTCTCGAGACCGGTTGCGCATCCTGGCAAGCCCTTATGTTCGTGCCCAGCAAACTGCCGCTATCGTCGCTGAGCAGCTGGGCACTCAGGTGGAGAGTCTCGCCATGATTACCCCGGATGATCCGGTGCAACCCGTCATCGAATGGTTGCAGGAAGATGCCCAGCAGGGCCCTCTTTTGTTGATCAGTCATATGCCCTTGGTAGGAAGGTTGAGCGGGCGCTTGGTAGAAGGCGATCTGCGCAGCAGTCTACGAATGCAGACCGCCGCCATTGCGGCGTTACAGGCCGAGGTATGGGCCGCGGGCTGCGCCGAGCTGCTCGATTTTCGCTCTCCTGCCGACATCTAATATTTTCAGGAGTCACGCATGGTTTTCGTCGTCAACAATCGTATTTTCGTCAATCCGGGCTTCGAAGAAGAGTTCGAAGCCCGTTTCAAGGCCCGGGCCGGCGAGATCGACAAGCAGCCAGGCTTCGTCGCCATGCGTGTGCTGCGCCCCCAGGGCAGCCAGGCGCCCTACGTGGTGGAAACCGAATGGGAGAGCCAGGAGGCGTTTCGCGGCTGGGTCAATAGTGACGACTTCAAGAAAGCCCACGCGAACCCTCTCCCTGCGGAAGCGACTCGGGAAGGCGGCGGCATCGAGCAGTTCGAGATCGTCATCCGCGCCGGCCATTGAGTCGCTAGATAACCTCACCAAGACGTAGCAGAAAGACGCCGCCGGTAATCGTCACGCTGGCAAGCAAGGTGGTAATGGCAATGATGTTGGCCGCCAGCTTGGCGTTGCCGCCCATGGCCTTGACCATGACGAAGCTGGCAGCAGCAGTGGGGCTTGCAAAAAATACGAACAGAAGCCCCAGACGTGGGCCGGAAAACCCTGCCAGCCAGGCAGCAACGGTTGCGAGTATGGGCAGCGTAATCATCTTCATCAGACTCGCTCCCAACGCAGTCCCACGGTCTTCCCGCAGAGAGCTTATCGAGAGGGTGCCGCCGATGCAGATCAATGCCAGGGGCAGGGTCAGGGAGGCGAAATAGTCACCGCTGGTCATCAGCCAGTCAGGCAACTCGATACCGGCCCAGGCGAAGGGAATGGCAATCAGAACGGACAGAATCAGCGGGTTGCGCGCAATATGCTTGCCCATGCCCTGCCAATCCGCTCGGCGTCCAGGCTGGTAGGCCGTCAACACGATCACCGACAAGGCGTTATAGGTCAAAATGACCACCCCCAGCAGCAGGCTGCCGGCGGAGAGCCCGTAATCGCCATACATGCCCGCGGCCAGTGCAAGTCCCACCACGCCACAATTGCCGCGAAAGGCGCCTTGCACATAAATGCCGCGATCGTCCTTGGGTACTCGCCAGCCGGCCCATAGCCAGCTGAACAGGAACATCACGACAGTCGCCAAGGCAAAGAAGATCATCAGTGCGGGATCGAGGGTGGCCTCGAGATCGGCTCGAATGATGCTGAGGAAGATCAGTACCGGCAGTGTCGCCTTGAACACCAGCATCGATGCGGTGGTGATGAAGGCGCTATCGATCCAGCCGATTCGCTTGAGCCCGATGCCGATGAAGACCATGGCAAATACCGGCAGGGTGATTTCCAGGGTCTGTAGAAAGATGGCAATGAAATTCATGGGCGATACGGCCTAGCGGGCCAGCCAGAGGCCGACGATGACTGCGGCGATCACCGTGGCGAAAAACAGCGAGTTACGTAGACCAGTGTTGCGGGGAGGACGGGAACGTGACACAGCGGCTTCCTTGTCGATGATAAAAAGTCGGAATTTAAACGACTGTATGATTCTGAGGGTCGATGTATTATGGTAAACCGCCAGGGTGATTACGCCTAGCAGAGCCTTGCGCTTGTCACAATCGCATCATTTATCATAGGAAACACAGGGTTCGATGCCATTACCCCGATTGCTTTTTGCCCATGCCAACGGTTTCACCGGCGCTAGCTACAAAAGCTTTCTAGCCCCGCTCGGTTCCCGCTTCGATCTTCATCCGCTGGATCGCTTGGGCCATGATCCGGCCCATCCTGTGAGCGACAACTGGGCGGCCCTGCGCGACGAGCTTGTGATGCATCTGCGTGCTTTCGATGCGCCTGTCATCGGGGTCGGTCATTCCATGGGCGGCGTGCTGATGTTGATGGCTGCCGACATGGTACCGCAAGCACTGCGGTGCGTGGTGATGCTGGATTCACCGCTGATGGTGGGGCTGGATGCTTTGGCACTGCGTGCTGCCAAACGCTTCAAAATGGTGGATCGGGTCACCCCTGCGGGCCGTAGCAAGGGGCGGCGTCAAGAGTGGCCCAATCGGGAGGCCATGGGTCACTATCTGCGTCAGCGGAGATTGTTCAAACCCTTTACCGAAGCGGCGCTACAGGATTATATCGAGGGTGGAACCCGAGCCCGTAACGACGGCAGCGTCGAGCTGTTGTTCGACCCTGGGGTGGAGGTCGATATTTTTCGCAGTCTGCCGGATCATCTGCAGGGGCTGACCCAGCGCGTGAACATGCCGCTGGCGCTGATCGCAGGCGAGCGTTCTGACCTGTTGACGTCAGCGCGCCGACGTCGCCTGAAGCGCCATGGCGTGCCCATCGTCACCACCCCAGGTAGCCACATGTTTCCCATGGAGCACCCGGATGAGGCACGCGCCACCTTGATGACAACCATCGATTCCCTGCTGGAGAACCGCCGCTCATGACTGCAGCAACTGAAATATCTCTGGCCGATGGGCGACTGGCCGGTTTGAGTTGGGGCCATGAAGGATCGCCAACCTGGCTGGCGCTGCATGGCTGGCTGGACAACGCGGCGAGTTTTTCACGGCTGGCCCCCCGGCTTGTGGAGCGTCTGAACATACGTGTCGTTGCCATCGACTTCAGCGGCCATGGCAAATCCCAGCGTCATCCATCCGGGGCCGACTATGCTATCTGGGACTACACCCATGATGTGCTGGATACTTTGAAATCTCTCGAGCTTGAACGCGCGCCGTTACTCGGTCATTCGATGGGTGCGGGGGTCGCCTGTCTAGTAGCGGCCGCACTGCCGGAACGGGTCGAGCGTTTGATCCTGATCGATGGGCTCGGCACCTTGAGTACGCCGGCGGAGAAGACCGCCGAGCAGTTGCGCAAGGGGTTGCAAGGCCATCGACGGCGCAGCTCCCGGGCGCCGCATTATGCCGATGTCGAGAGCGCCATCGCGGCCCGGGTCAATGGCGGCGTGACCGCCGTGGATGCGGTTACCGCCGAGCCCCTGGTGCGGCGCAATCTCGAGGATGATGGCGAGGGCGGCTACCGTCTGCGTACCGATGGACGTCTGCTACGGCCTTCGATGGTACGTTTTTGCCCGGAGCAGGTGCAGGCGATTCTGAATGCCATCGAGACACCGATGCTATTGATCGAAGGGAGCAGCGGTATCCTGGGAGAGCACGACCGGGCAAGGCAAGCCCGGGATGCGGTTGGTCCGCTCGAGCGGCGGGTATTGGCCGGTGGTCATCATCTGCATCTGGAGCCGGATGCCGTAGCGGCAGTCAGCGAGACGATCGTTGCCGAGATTCGTGGTAGCGGGTGAAAGGGAGGTTGACGTGAACAAGCGTATCGCCCTGGTGCTGGGCAGCGGTGGAGCAAGAGGGTACGCCCACATTGGCGTCATCGATGAAGTGGTATCCCGAGGCTATGAAATCGTCGCCATCTCCGGCTGTTCGATGGGCGCCTTGGTCGGGGGTGTCTTTGCAGCAGGTCAGATGGAAGGCTATCGCAAATGGGTCAGTGAGCTGGCCTATTTCGATGTGCTTAAATTGATCGACGTCACCTGGAGTCCTCTTGGGGCGATGCGCGCCGACAAGGTAATGGACAGGCTCGAAGGCCTGATCGGCGACGTGCTGATCGAGGATCTCCCCATTCCGCTGACTACCGTGGCCACGGATCTCGATCGTCAGCGGGAGGTGTGGTTTCAGAGCGGGCCTCTTTTGCAGGCGATTCGCGCCTCGATTGCCGTACCCGGCATCATCACGCCGGTAAGGCTTAATGATCAGATACTGGTGGATGGGGGACTGATGAATCCGCTGCCGATCATTCCTACGGTATCCGCGCGTACCGACCTGGTGTTGGCGGTCAACGCCACGGCTCAGTCGCATCAACCGGTGTCTCTCGAAGAGTTGTTGCCGAAGGATGAAGCGGCCCAGGAGCAAGCTCGTGAGGCGGAGCTCGAAGCCCAGGGCAAGGGCTTTTCAAAATGGGTGCGTGAGCGCGCTCAGCGCATGTTCAATGGCCCCCAGGATGAGGATGAAGGCCCCACGAAAGATGCATCGAACAAGCACAAGCGCGCCGCGGAGCGTGCCTGGAGCAAGCTCGACATCATGCTGGCCTCCTTCGAGATTACCCAGGGGGCGCTGGCCAAATACAAAATTGCCGGCTATCCGCCGGATATCCTTGTCGAGATTCCCAAGACGGTATGCGGAGCCTATGAGTTTCATCGCGCCGACGCCCTGATTCGTCTAGGACGCCATCTGGCGATACAAGCGCTCGATCGCTACGAAGGCAAGGGCGGGGTTCGTGGAGAGGATGGTCAGGAAATGGTGAGTGAGCCGGCCACGGGAAAACCTGCTAATTGACAGGCTCATTCATCGGGGGCATTCAACAGGATCATCTGGAAGATGCGCGGCGTAGAAATAGCCGCACATGCCGTCGATCCTAATTAAAATCTTGCACGGAATCCGAACGAACGGCCATCGGTGAACAACCACCGAGCACCCTTGCCGATCGGGATGCCGACAGCGCATCCCAGGGCGTTGTACTTCATATCCTGCCAGTCAAAGTGGTTGTTAGCCTGGCTGTCATCATAAAGCTCTTTTGCCGTGCCAACTGCCAAACATCCTCCAAAACTGATCCAGGGCCTGTTCGTGACGGCGGTAAAGATCGTGGAGATCGCCGTCGAGGCTGCAAAGTGCTTTTTTTCATTATCCTCGAAGGCTTGCGCTGAAGTGGCAGTGAACATACCTAGAAGAACAAGCATGGCTACGATGGATTTTATAAAAGAGCGAGTCGTAGCCGGAGTGCGCATTAGAATATTCATATTATGAACTGTGGTTGGTTAAAAAAATTATTCGAGTCAAGTCGAAGCGGACATATCTGCAGGCCACGCCCCAGCAACGGTTTCTTGTGGTTCAAGCAAGTCTTGGCATTCACTTCACACGGAGGTGGTTCGATAATCACACAGTGCACGTTTACACCCAGTAACACGATGATATGTCAGGTTTGTGGGGATTGCCAGCGCCTGATGGCATTTTAGGAAGCATTCAAACAGCGTCGAGAGCGTGTGGAGGGCTACACTTCGCCCCGGCGACGCAACAGCACATAAACCGCGCCGGTACCGCCATCCAGCTCCCGGGAGGAGCAGAAGGCCAGCACCGTGGGCCACTCCCGTAGCCAGGCATTGACGTGACTCTTGATGACCGGGTAGTCGTTAAGCAGATTGCCGGCGTTGGTGCGCGACTTGCCGTGTACCACCAGCACGCAACGCATGCGCCTGCTACGCGCCTCGTCCAGGAAGCTTTCCAGCTCATGACGCGCCTCGTCCAGATTGTAGCCATGCAGGTCGAGTCCTGCCTCCCAAGGGATCTGGCCGCGTTTCAAGGCACTCTGGGTTCGATATGGCAAGTCCGGTATCGCAAAGTTGAGTTGCGCGCTGGGGCGCACCGGTTCGACTCGTCCATCACTGGTGCGGCTGTTCAGCGCGGCAGTCACCGCGGCAGTGGCAGCATTTTTGCGTTCATCAAGTGATGCCTTGTCCTGTCGGCGCTTGCCTGGGTCGGCGCGATCGGAGATGAGCTTGCGTACGCCGGCATCTTCCAGTGCCTGACGAAACAAGGTGACTTCTTCGTCGTCTGGAGTATCGCGGCGGTATCGGCTCATGATCGGGCCCTTGCTGATATGGATGTATGGCGCTTCAGTATAGCGACTTGCATCTGGCTGTGAACCGCTGTGCTCGACAGGTACAATCCTTGATCTCCTATTCACACAACCCGACGACAGGATGCTGCGTGAACCCACGTTCCACCGCCGTTTCGACGCTAACGCTGGATGATGGAAAGCTTGCAGGTGAGCTCATCACCCTGCGAGATTATCTGCGCTGGGCGACCAGTGAGTTTCATATAAGTCGCCTTCACTTCGGTCATGGTACCGCCAGTGCCTGGGATGAGGCGGTCGCCTTGGTGCTGGGCGGCCTGCATCTCCCCTGGGACGTGGACCCTTCGGTACTCGACGCCAGGCTGCTGGAACCCGAGCGCAAACGGCTCGTTGAACTGGTGCGCCAGCGTATCGAGACCCGCCGCCCCCTGGCCTATCTACTCGGCGAAGCCTTTTTTGCCGGCTATCCTTTTCAGGTTGACGACCGGGTATTGATTCCACGTTCACCGATCGCCGAGCTGATCGAGCATGGTTTTGCCGCCTGGTTTCCCGAGCAGCCACCGGACCGGGTGCTGGACGTAGGTGCAGGCTCCGGCTGTATCGGTATTGCCACGGCGCTGTATCTACCTACTGCCGAGGTCGATCTCGTCGATATAAGCGCCGAGGCGCTGGAAGTGGCCAAGGCCAATATCACCTTATATGACGTGGGTTTGCGGGTGCGGGCAGTGCTTTCCGATTTGTTCGAGGGAGTGGCGGGCCAGCGCTACGATCTGATCGTCGCCAACCCGCCCTACGTCAATGCGCGGGATCTGGCCACCATGCCCGCGGAATTTGGCCATGAGCCGCCGCTGGCGCTGGGCTCGGGCAAGGATGGCCTTGATGTGGTGCGGCGTTTGTTACGAGAAGCGCGGGCTCACCTCCAGAACGACGGCGTATTGATCGTCGAGGTGGGTAATTCGGATCGAGAACTCGAAGCTGCCTTTCCCGAGGTGCCGTTTTTGTGGCTCGAATTCGAGCGCGGCGGACACGGCGTGTTTGCATTGACCGCGGGCGAACTCGATGAGTACGACCATCATTTTATTTGAGCCCTGTTTTGTAAACCCCCTCCGAAAGGGTGTTTACAAAAGTCAGGAGCGACGATCAGACAAGACAAAATCAGCTGAAAAAGCGGAGTTTACGTGGTGTAAATGAGCATTTTGAAACTGATTTTAACGCTGTATGGTCGAGCGCAGTAGTTTGTAAACATCCTCTGAGGAACGCAGCATGTCCGGCAACACCTTCGGTAAGCTATTCACCGTTACTACCTGCGGCGAAAGCCACGGCCCGGGGCTCGCGGCTATCGTCGATGGTTGCCCACCAGGGTTGCCGCTGAGCGAAGATGACCTGCAGCGTGATCTGGATCGCCGTCGTCCGGGAACCTCGCGGCATACCACCCAGCGTCGGGAGCCGGATCAGGTGCGCATTCTATCCGGGGTATTCGAGGGTGTGACTACCGGTACGCCGATCGGACTCACCATCGAGAATACGGATCAGCGTTCAAAGGATTATTCGAACATCAAGGATCAGTTTCGGCCGGCCCACGCGGATTATACCTACCACCACAAGTATGGCATTCGCGATTATCGCGGCGGTGGGCGCTCCAGCGCCCGGGAAACCGCCATGCGGGTCGCCGCCGGTGCCATTGCCAAGAAATATCTGGCAAGCCACGGCATTACCGTGCGCGGCTACATGAGTCAGCTCGGCACCATCCCCATCGAGTTCAAGTCCTGGGAAGGCGTCAACGATAACGCTTTCTTCTGTCCCGATCCGGACAAGGTGGCGGAACTCGAGGCCTTCATGGATCAGCTGCGGCGGGATCAGGACTCCGTAGGCGCCCGTATCACCGTGATCGCCGATGGCGTGCCGGTGGGATTGGGAGAACCTGTTTTTGACCGGCTCGATGCAGAACTCGCTCACGGGCTGATGAGCATCAACGCGGTCAAGGGCGTGGAGATCGGTGACGGCTTCGCGACGGTTTCCCAGCGGGGCAGCGAACATCGCGACGAGATGACTCCGGAAGGCTTTCTTTCCAATCATGCCGGCGGGGTGTTGGGCGGAATCAGTTCCGGGCAACCGGTGATTGCGCATCTGGCTCTCAAGCCCACTTCGAGTATTACCCAGCCCGGTCGCGCCATCGATGTTCAAGGCAATGCCATCGAGGTCATCACCAAGGGGCGGCATGATCCCTGTGTCGGTATCCGTGCCACCCCGATTGCGGAGGCAATGATGGCGCTGACGCTGATGGATCATCTGCTGCGTCAGCGGGCCCAGAATCCCTCCGTGCAGGTCGATACGCCCCATTTACGCTGATGGTTCTTGTCTCACCCTACGCTTGCGTGCTCCTTGCCGCATTGCTGCTACACTGAAACGAGTGTTCAGCAAGCGAGTCATTTCATGAAGATAAATGTCGAATTCGATCTCACCCCGGCGGAGTTCCGGGAGTCTCTCGGGCTTCCGGACGTCGAGGCATTTCAGCGCAACATGATGGATCGTATCCAGAAGCAGATGGAGGCCGGTGTCGAAGGCTACGACCCTTGGAGCTTGATGCAGCCTTTCATGCAGGCCGGACTGGGCCAGAACGTGAATCAGGGATTGAGCCAAGGGTTGAGCCAAGGCATGGCTAACTTTGGTAACTACCAGCAGATGATGATGGATATGTTTCGTCAGGCTGGAAGTAATGCCATGGCCTCTTCGTCGTCAGCGGAAAAAGAGAAAAAGGAGAATAATGAGGCCACCAAGAAGAACAGTGGCAGTGCTTCTTCCTCTCGCACGGGTTCGGCCAGCTCTTCCCGCAGCAAGGCCCGCAAGACTCAGAGTTGAGGTGCCAAGGCTGCTGAATCGATGAATCGTAGGAAAATTCGGTTGATATATAAGCGAGAGCCTGTTGCAACCTGGCATAATGGTGTCTACGCTTTGTGCAGTGCAGCAAACGACGCGCCAGAATGGTGATGTGTTTTCTATCAGGAGGGATTCGACATGGCACGTAACGACCAGCAAGAGCAAATGTATAACGCCTTGACCGAGCAGACTCGCGGCTTCTTCGAGCCGATGCGCAAGCTCAGCGGTGTGATGCTAGATAACATGGAAAAAATGACCCAGTTCCAGCTGGACTCCATGAAGCGTTACAGCCAGATGGGAACCGAGCGTATGCGCGCGGCCTCCGAGGTCAAGGACGCTGACGACATGCGCGACTTCTCGAATCGCCAGTCAGAGCTGATGAATGAGCTTTCCCAGCAGATGATGGAAGATGCCCGGACCATGTCCGAGCTGAGCTCCCAGTTCCGGGAAGATCTGCAGCAAGCCTTCTCCGAGGCAGGCGATCAGGCAATGAGCCGTACCAACCAGGCGATGCATGATACCCAGAATGCTGCCAAGTCGGCCGCTGATTCGGCAAAAAGTTCTGCAGACTCATCAAAATCAACCAGCACGCGCAATACTAAGAATAGCTGATCAAATTAAGGCCGGCGCTGCCGGCCTTTTACCAATATAGTTTGGTCATACGGCGCAGGCTTTGTATTGGCGAAGCCTGCGCTTGGGTATGTTGGATCATATTCAATAAAAACGCGCCAGGAGCATGGGAGGGTATATGCAGCCAGATTCCCAATTCGAACTAGGATCGTTCATTGACGAGCATTGGGCTGAAAAGCTTGGTTCGATCAGTCATGAGTATCAAGCACTGACCCAGGCGATGCTGGCGCGAATACTGCCCAGTGAAGCTAGTGGATTGATGCTCGAGGATATGAAGGAAAGCCTCAATCGAGGCGCCCAGGCGCTGGCAGGCAACCCCCAGTTACTTTATAGCGCCCAGATGCGTCTGATGCAGGATCAGATGCGCCTCTGGCAGCAGACCGTGCAAGCTTTTTACGGGGGTGGCGATTCGGGAGAGGCGGTCATCGAGCCGGAACGCTCCGACCGGCGCTTTCGTGATGACGCCTGGCACACCGAACCTTTCTACCGCTACATCATGCAGCAATACCTGCTTTCATCCCGCATGATGAATGAGCTGGTTGAGGGTATCGACAGTCTCACCGAGAAGCAAAAGTTGAGCCTTGAGTTCTATGTACGCCAGTACATGAGCGCCATGGCACCCACCAACTTCATTGCTACCAACCCGGAAGTGATGCGCCTCACCCTGGAGACCAAGGGTCAGAACCTGGTGGATGGTCTGAAGCGTCTGCGAGAGGATCTGGCCAACTCCGCAGAGGGTTTGAACGTGACGATGACCGACCGTGAAGCTTTTCACATCGGCGAGAACGTCGCGGTAACGCCGGGAGAAGTGGTCTATGAAAACGAACTGATCCAGTTGATTCAGTACTACCCTACGACTGAAAAGACCTTCAAGACACCGCTGCTGGTCGTTCCGCCTTGGATCAACAAGTACTACATCCTCGATTTGCGTCAGGACAACTCGATGGTGAAGTGGCTGACCGAACAAGGGCATACCGTCTTTCTGATTTCCTGGCGCAATCCTGGCGTTGAGCAGCGAGATATTACCTGGGCAGATTACATGCAGATGGGACTGATCCAGGCCATGGATGCCATCGAGGAGGCCTGCGGCGAAAAATCCGTCAATATACTCAGCTATTGTATCGGCGGTACGCTGACGGCCTCGGCGATCGCGTATCTAACCAGCACTCGACGTGCACGCAAGGTGCGCTCGGTCAGCTACATGGCGACCCTGCACGACTTCCGGGACCCTGGGGATATAGGTGTCTTCTTCAGCGGCAAGGCGCTGGAAGGGATCGAGCGCCAGCTTGAGACCGATGGTTACCTGGATGGCCGAATCATGTCCTTCTCCTTCAATCTGTTGAAAGAGAGGGATCTATTCTGGTCGTTCTACGTCAATAACTACCTCAAGGGTGAAGCGCCAGCGGTCTTCGACCTGCTTTACTGGAATACCGATGGCATTAACCTCCCGGCAGGCACTCATGGCTGGTACTTGCGCAACATGTATGTAGAGAATCGTTTGGCGAAGCCCGGCGGTATCGAGCTTGACGGGGTCAAGATCGATTTGCGTAAGATATCCACACCCAGCTATTTCATCTCGGCGAAAGAAGATCATATCGCCAAGTGGAATTCGACCTATTACGGCACTCAGTTGCCCAAGGGGCCGGTGACCTTCGTGCTCGGCGGGTCAGGCCATATTGCGGGTATCGTCAATCCGCCGGCCAAGAACAAATACGGTTACTGGACGAACGATGAGCTGCCCGACAGTCCAGACAAGTGGCTGGAAGGGGCGACCTTCAACGAAGGCTCCTGGTGGCCACACTGGCAGAAGTGGATCACCGACAACGGTTACGCGGATGCCAGCAAGCAGGTGCCGGCTCGCAAGCCCGGCGAGGGGAATCTGGACATCATCGAACCCGCCCCGGGTCGCTATGTGCGCCAGACTATCCATGAGGTGATCGGTCAACCTGAAGATGATGGAGAAGAGGCCGACTCTCGAGCAAAAGAGGTCGATTGAACCGGGGGGCAACCCTGGGTATCGAGAGCCTTGGAGGCATGCAACGCCCCCGACACGGTCATGGCGATCGGGCCGGAGGCGTTATTTCGTCATCAAGTAGCGTGAGCATCGAACGGGCTGCATTCGAGAGAGTGCGGCTCTTGTGTACCAGATAGCCAAGCGGGCGTTCGATGGGTGGAAGCTCGATAGGCAGCCGATGCAGTTCCTTATCGATCAGGGTTTCCGGCAACACGCTCCATCCCAGCCCGATCGTGACCATCATCTTCAAGGTCTCAAGATAGTTGGTCGACAGTCCGACGTTCACCTGAAGCCCATTCTGGGCAAAAGTGTCGAGAACGATGTCGCGGGTAAAGGTCAGATGGCCGGGCAGTACCGCATCGTGCTCCGATAGCGCCGTGAGTGCCACTCGACCCTGTTTTGCCAGAGGGTGATCCTTTCCGCACACGAAATGCAGCCGGTCGACCCATACCGGGACCACGGTCAAACGAGGATCCGGCGCCGGCGCGAGTGTCACCACGGCGACTTCCAGTTCACCGGTGAGCACACCCTGATAGGCCTGTTCCGAATCGAGAAAACGTAGATCCATGCGCACCTCGGGATGAGCCTGGGTATAGGTCTTGAGTATCGGCGGTAGCCGATGCAGACCGATATGATGGCTGGTGGCCATGATCAGACTGCCGCGAATGTCGCCGGCCAGATTGGCCAGTGCCTGACGGCTGTCGTTGACCATGACCAAGATTTCCCGAGCCCGGGGCAGCAATACCTGGCCGGCTTCCGTCAAGCTGACTCGACGGCCAATACGGTCGAACAGGCGCGCTCCGATCTGTTCTTCCAGGGTGGCAATGCGCTTGCTCACCGCTGGCTGGGTCAGATAAAGCTGTTCGCCGGCCAATGAGAAAGAGCCGTTATCCGCAACGGCGAGAAAGGCTTGCAGGCTTTGGGTATCCATTCGTCAATTTTCCATGCCATTGCTATTCTTTTATGGAATGCAAAGTATGAATAACATGAATTGATTTTATGAGCGAGTCGCGTGAGACTGTTTGCAAAGAACAGCATTGGTCGCGGGAAAGCCGCGACAATCGACCAGACAGGCATGATTAGGCAGCACTTGATCAGACAAACATAAGGCCAATGACCCGGGAGAACGACATGGCAGGTCAGACACTTTACGACAAATTATGGTCTCAGCATCTCGTGAAACAGCGGGACGATGGTAGCGCGCTGATCTATATCGATCGTCATCTGCTGCATGAAGTGACCTCGCCCCAAGCCTTCGAGGGACTGCGTCTGGCCGGGCGCAAGCCCTGGCGGCTGGATGCCAATCTGGCTACGCCGGATCACAACGTGCCGACCACGCTTGTCGAACGCGCCGCCGGTAACGCGGGTATCGTCGATCCGGTATCGCTCATTCAGGTGCAGACTTTGGACGACAACTGCGAGGCCTTCGGCATCGAGGAGTTTCGCATCAACGACGAGCGCCAGGGTATCGTTCATGTGGTGGGTCCGGAGCAGGGCGCGACCCTGCCCGGGATGACCGTGGTATGTGGCGATTCTCATACCGCGACTCACGGCGCCTTTGCCGCCCTGTCCCATGGTATCGGCACCTCCGAGGTCGAACACGTGTTGGCGACCCAGTGTCTGCTGGCACAGAAAATGAAGAACATGCGGGTAAGAGTAGAAGGTCAATTGGGCGCCGGCGTGACCGCCAAGGATATCGTGCTGGCGGTGATCGGCCGTATCGGTACCGCTGGTGGCACCGGCTGCGCCATCGAATTTGCCGGCAGCGCAATTCGCGATCTGTCCATGGAAGGCCGCATGACCATCTGCAACATGGCTATCGAGGCAGGCGCCCGGGTAGGGCTGGTCGGCGTCGACGACATCACCATCGACTATCTGCGCGAGCGCCCCTATGCACCCACCGCCGAGCAGTGGGACGCCGCCGTGGCGGCTTGGCGGGAATTGGTCTCCGATGAGGATGCGGTATTCGACCAGGAGGTGGTGCTGGATGCGGCCGAGATCGCACCCCAGGTGAGCTGGGGCACGAGCCCGGAAATGGTCGCCCCCATCGAAGGCGAGGTGCCGGACCCCGCCGCCATCGCCGACGACACCGTAAAGCGGGGTGTGGTGCGGGCGTTGGAATACATGGGGCTTGCAGCGGGCCAGAAGATTACCGACATCCGTTTGGACAAGGTGTTTATCGGCTCCTGCACCAATTCTCGCATCGAGGATCTGCGCGAAGCCGCCAAGGTCGCCAGGGGCAAGAAGGTCGCGGACTCCATTGCGCTGGCGATGGTGGTGCCGGGCTCTGGCCTGGTCAAGCGCCAGGCGGAAGCCGAGGGGCTCGACAAGATCTTTCTCGAGGCGGGTTTCGAGTGGCGCGAGCCGGGTTGCTCCATGTGCCTGGCCATGAACGCGGACAAGCTCGGCGCCGGGGAGCACTGCGCCTCCACCTCGAATCGTAACTTCGAAGGACGCCAGGGCTATGGCGGACGCACCCATCTGGTGAGCCCTGCCATGGCCGCGGCCGCCGCGATCGCGGGTCACTTTATCGATGTTCGCAACCTTGCCCAGCAACCCCAGGAGGCCTGAGCCATGCAAGCACTCACACAGCATCAAGGCCTTGTGGCGCCTCTCGATCGCGCCAACATCGACACCGATCTGATCATTCCCAAGCAGTTCTTGAAATCGATCAAGCGTACCGGCTTTGGCCCCAACCTGTTCGACGAGCTACGCTATCTTGATGAAGGCTATCCGGGACAGGATGCCTCAAACCGTCCGGTGAACCCGGATTTTGTGCTCAATCAACCGCGTTACCAAAATGCCAGTATTCTATTGGCACGACGTAACTTTGGCTGCGGCAGTTCCCGGGAGCACGCGCCCTGGGCGCTGGAAGACTTCGGCTTTCGCGTGGTCATTGCCCCAAGCTTTGCCGACATTTTCTACAACAACGCCTTCAAGAACGGCATTCTGCTGGTGCCCTTGGACGAGGCAAGCGTCGATCAGCTATTCCAGGAGGTCGAGTCCAGCGACGACTATCGTCTCGAGGTGGATCTCCAGGCCCAGACCGTTACCACCCCGAGCGGCGATGTATTCAACTTTGAGGTAGACGAATTTCGTAAGCACTGCCTGCTCAACGGTCTGGACGATATCGGCCTGACCCTGGAGCACGAGGGCGCAATCCGCGATTTCGAGCAGCGCCATCGCGAAGCCCAGCCCTGGCTGTTTCGCGGTTAAAACGTGCAGCACTCGATTATTCGACGTCAAATACAGCGTTATAGAGGGACACCATGAGTCGCAAGATTCTCGTTCTACCCGGAGACGGCATCGGCCCGGAAATCACCGCCGAGGCGGTCAAGATTTTAAAGGCTTGCCAGCAGGACGGTCTTGATATCGAGCTGGAAGAAGCCTTGGTCGGCGGGGCAGGTTTTGATGCCGAGGGCGATCCGTTGCCGGAAGCGACGCTTGAAAAAGCCAAGGCCGCGGACGCCATCCTGCTGGGCGCCGTGGGTGGCCCCAAGTGGGACAACCTCGAGGATATTCAAAAGCGCCCCGAAAAGGGGCTGCTGGGGCTGCGCAAGCATCTTGGCCTGTTCGCCAACCTGCGCCCGGCGCTGCTGTATCCGCAGCTGGCCGAGGCCTCGAGTCTGAAGCCGGAAGTGGTGGCAGGGCTCGATATCATGATCCTGCGGGAACTCACCGGTGGCATCTACTTCGGCCAGCCGCGGGGTATCGAGGAGCGTGACGGCCAGCGGGTGGGCTTCAATACCTACGTCTATTCCGAAGGCGAGATCGAACGCATCGGGCGTGCCGCCTTCGAGATGGCGCGTAAACGCGACCGCAAGCTGTGCAGCGTGGACAAGGCCAACGTGCTCGAGGTCACCATGCTGTGGCGAGAAGTCATGAATCGGCTAGCTTCGGAGTATCCGGATGTGGAGCTCAGTCACATGTACGTCGACAATGCCGCCATGCAGCTGGTACGGGCGCCCAAGCAGTTCGACGTCATGGTCACTGGCAACATGTTCGGCGATATTCTCTCCGATGCGGCGGCCATGCTCACCGGTTCCATCGGCATGTTGCCTTCAGCGTCCCTCAATGAACGCAACCAGGGCATGTACGAGCCTTGCCACGGCAGCGCCCCGGATATCGCCGGTCAAGGCGTGGCCAATCCGTTGGCGACCATCCTGTCCGTGGCTATGATGCTACGCTACTCGCTGGACGAGCCAGCACTTGCCGAGCGCATCGAAAAAGCGGTCGGTCGTGTGCTGGACGACAATCTGCGTACCGCGGATATCGCCTACTCGGGCACCCGCGAGGTGTCGACCCAGGAAATGGGCGACGCGGTGCTCGCAGCTTTCAATCACGCTTGAGCCATCAGGAGAATCATCATGTTGAAAGTCGGATTCATCGGTTGGCGGGGCATGGTCGGCTCCGTGCTCATGCACCGTATGCGCGAAGACAACGACTTCGCCGGTATCGAGCCGGTCTTCTTTACCACCTCCCAAGTGGGCCAACCCGGGCCTGATATCGGTGTGGACGTGCCGCCCCTCAAGGATGCTTTCGATCAAGAGGCGCTCAAGGCGCTGGATGTGATCGTGACCTGCCAGGGCGGTGATTATACTGGCGAGGTGTACAAGCCACTGCGCGAGTCGGGTTGGAAGGGCTATTGGCTGGACGCGGCGAGCACGCTGCGCATGGCGGATGACGCGACCATCGTGCTGGACCCGGTCAATCGTCATGTGATCGACGCTCAGCTTGCCAAAGGCGCCAAGACGTTTGCCGGCGGTAACTGTACCGTCAGCCTAATGCTGATGGGGCTTGGCGGGCTATTCGAAGCCGATCTCATCGAGTGGATGACCTCCATGACTTACCAGGCCGCCTCCGGGTCTGGCGCTAAACACATGCGTGAACTGCTCAACCAGATGGGCTCGCTACGCGATAGCGTCCAGCAGGAACTCGACGATCCGGCCAGCGCCATTCTCGATATCGATCGTAAGGTGTCCGAGTCGATGCGTGGCGGTGACTTCCCCGTGGAGAATTTCGGCGCGCCCCTGGCCGGCGGTCTGCTGCCCTGGATCGACAAGGCCATGGACAATGGCCAGAGCAAGGAGGAGTGGAAGGGTGGTGTCGAGACCAACAAGATACTCGGTCATGGCGTCAATCCGATTCCTATCGACGGCCTGTGCGTGCGCATCGGCGCCATGCGCTCCCACAGCCAGGCCTTCACTATCAAGTTAAAAAAGGATGTGCCGATAGATGAGATAGAGGATCGTCTGGCCAGGCACAACGACTGGGTCAAGGTCATTCCCAACGAGAAGGAAGCGACGCTTCAAGGACTGACGCCTGCCGCCGTCACCGGCACCATGACCGTTCCGGTAGGGCGTCTACGCAAGCTGGCCATGGGGGGCGAATATTTGACCGCCTTCAGCGTGGGTGATCAGTTGCTCTGGGGTGCCGCGGAACCGCTCAAGCGTATGCTGGGAATATTGCGCGAGCAATAGTTACGCAGGCTGGTTTCAGCATGGACGACGCCTCCTTCGGGAGGCGTCGTTGCGTTGAGAGAGAGTAAAAATATTGGGATAAGGGCGAGACGACTATTCAAATAACGCCATGAATTGGTCGATAACAGATCAAGGTGCTGAACCGCGCTAGAGGACACGTATGAAACACACATTACCATTGATCGTCGCGACAGCCCTCGCCCTTGTCAGTACCGAGCTGCAAGCGCTAGGCCTGGCTGAAATGCAGATTCTGTCTCGACTCGATGAACCCTTGCGCGCACGTATTCCGCTAGTCGATTTGCAAGGCGCGAACCCAGATCGATTGCAGGCATACCTGGCGGACGAAGCCGATTTTCAGGGGGTTGAACTACCCCGCGCTGCCATAATCGGCGACCTGCGGCTGGCAGTGAGTCATGAAGGTGGCAACCCCGTACTGTTGTTGAGTACCGAGCAGGCGGTAAGTGAACCCTACCTTGAATTGGTGCTGACGCTGGAATGGCCCGAGGGAAAGCAGCAGCACCAGGTGAATATTTTGCTCGATCCTCCAGGGTATTCCGATTCGCCGGTTGCCTTGGATGATGGCTTGGGTCAGGCGCCCCCCGCGTTGGTTGCGGCGAGCGGTTTCAAGCGGCCCGATGGTTCAAGACGTTCGAATAGCGATGAGCCAGTAACGACTAGCGAAGAGCATCCTCGGCAACTACAAGCTCGCACCGGCGACGCGCTTTCGATTCTGGCCGATCGTGCACGGCGCGGAAAGAGTGCCACCCTAGAACAAGCCATGCTGGCGTTGTTGACCGGTAATCCCGACGCCTTTTCTCGAAACAACATCAATGCGCTACAGGCGGGGGCGGTGCTCGACGTGCCATCTCCCGAGGAAATGAATGCCTTTGATGCCGACCAGGCTCGGCAGCGAGTGCGCGAGCAGAATGACGCTTGGCAAGCGAGGCATGAAACGCTGGCTGCGATTAATGGTCACGAGGTGGAGCAGGCGGAAGTCGTTGGTGATACGATCCAGGAAAGTGTAGAGACGCCAGCCCCAGTGGGCAAGGAGACTTTGGCGGCAAGTGACAACGAGACGAGTCGTGGCGATGCACGCGCCCTCGCGATGGCAATGCAGCAACAGGAGTCTCGCCTTGCCGATCTGGAAATCGATCGGGAAACCATCCATGAAGCGCTTGTCGCGATGCGTCAAGAGCGGGAGCAATTAGCAGGAGACACTGCCTCTTTGCGCGAAGAGTTGACTGGATTGCACGAAGAAGTCGCTGAAGCTCTTCAGGTGCTGTCACCGCCTGCCGCGCAGAAGATAAGTAGAGCGGGCAACGTGGCTGTCGCCGCGAATGAGGGTCAAGGGGTCGCGGGAGGGCTCGACGAGCCAAGTGGCTGGCAGCGCGTAACAGGGTATATGCCCACGATCGGCGGTATGACGGCGGTCGTTCTGCTGGCCTTTCTGCTTCGCAGGCGCCGGCAACGACATGGCGTGGTGAGGAAGGGCCGAGTCGATCCCTCGCGTTACAGTGGAGGTGACAATGAGCCCGAGCCTATGCCAGCGGCATACTCGCCATGGTCGGCCTCAGCCACGCTGTCAGCCGATCAAGTGCTGACTGCCGAAGCCGAAGAGGGCGCCAGAAGTGCGGAACCCGAGACGGCGCCTGTGGCTACTGCCAACGCCGATAATGCATCGACATGGCGCGAAAAATCCACTGAGGTGGCTTTTCAAGAAGATGTCGAGCACGAATCTGCGCTTCCTTTGGTTCCCAACGGACTCAACGAACTGGAAAGCACCTCCGAGGTCGAGAATAACCGGCAATGGGAAGAGGGTGGCAACGGGCAGGACGAAGTCGAGCGAATCATGGATTACGAGCCCGCGATCCTTGGGCCTGCCGGGTACCCGCGGCCACAGGAAAGCTCATCGGAAGAGAGTGACGCTGCGAGCATTGCCGAAGAGCTGTCAGCCGAGAGGGGTAATGTCTTCTTCGATCAAAAGCCTAATACCGAGGAAGAGTGGGAGGTGGAAGAAGTTACCTTCGAGACGCTGCAATTGGATGACAAATCCACCGCTTCGCAAGCTTTCAAGCGTTAATAGCTACGTAAACAGTGCCAGGGTAGCGTTACTCTTACTCCTGTCTGTATCAATAATGTGGTCATACTTAACTAGATCGTTGATATTGCTGTCCAAGCAAAACATTGTCTACTTTATCTGAACTTTTGTTTTCAATGTTAAGTATGGATGCTGTGAAAAAAATTCTGAATACCGCCGTTCGCTCGTCAATGGACTGGCTAGAGGAACGTTTCACGGTCGCGCCCGACCACAAGGGTATGCCGTGGCAGGATCAGTCCCACGTTCCTCGAATGGGCAAATATCCGGCAGGTAAGCAGCCTGTAAACGCCAACGAGCCTTGCTGGCAGAAAGTCGAGCCGGTGGCCAAGCCGGGCGTCTGCCGCCTTCATCAAGCCCGGGTCTGGAGCCTTCACGCCACTAGCTCCACGATTGCGCCGGACCCCCATCGTCGTCTAGCCATCGTCTTCGACAAGCACCGCCGGCGGTTGAAGACGCCTGCCTCGCCGTACGTCTGGGCGTACTACCTAAAACATCGGGAATGGCGCCGCAAGAATCGTCATACTGCACATCTCGCCGGCCGCGTGGCGCTACTGGGTAATTTCGTTTCCGACAGCAATAATTACTATCACTTCTGGGCCGATATTGTCTCAGATATCTGGTATCTACGTCAGTCGTTGCCGGCATCGGAAATGCCTGAGCGCTATCTCATGGCCTATACCGGCGTTTCCTGGCAACGGCAGATTCTCGAGCTATGCGGCATTCGCGAAGATCAGGTCATTCCTCTGTCTGACCACGACTGGTTGAACGTTGACGAGCTGGTCGTGCCGATTAGACCTAAAGGTTCCGAGGATCAGCCTTCCTGGCAGGCGGATGCCATACGGGGCATGGCCAACTGGGCCGGCATCGATCGACCCGCTACGCGTCGGCTCTATCTTTCCCGGGCGGATGCCCCGCGGCGGCGTGTTGCCAATGAGGCCCAGGTGCGTGAGCGTCTCGAGCCGCTAGGGTTCGAAGTGCTGACCCTCGATGGTTTGAGCGTGCGCGAGCAGCAGGCGCTGTTTGCATCGGCATCGACGATCATTGCGCCCCATGGGGCCGCGCTGACCAATCTGGTGTGGTGTAAACCCGGCACGCTGGTGGTCGACTTTCTCTCGGAAAATCACCTGGCCCCATGCTTTCGCGAATTGGCCGCGCAGAGCGAGGTGATTTATCACCCTATCGTGTGCCGCTCGGTCGACGATACGATCTCGGGATTTGATAGCGACATCGAAATCGACATGGCGCAACTCGATACTGCTCTCAAGGTGCTCATGTTCAAAAATGCGAGCATCTACGCTCTTGAAAAAGCTCGGCTGGCTCCCGAGACGTTACACTGGGACAATGATGGTCTGTACTATCAAGAAACCAGATGAGAGCCGATGCCCCTATTCGAGTACCTGGATGAAACCCGCCCCTTAACGGGGCGCCTGGCCCTTGGCGTTGAATACGATGGCAGCCACTACTGTGGTTGGCAGCGACTAAAGCAGGCTCCCTCGGTACAGGCAGCGCTCGAAGATGCGCTGGGCAAGGTGGCCGCGACGCCGGTCAAGGTATTATGCAGTGGCCGTACCGATAGCGGCGTGCATGCCACGCGCCAGATCGTGCATTTCGATGTGCCCGTACCGCGTAGCCGCAAGGCTTGGGTATACGGTGCCAATGTCAATCTACCCCGAGATATCGCTGTGCGTTGGGCCATGCCCGTTGCAGGCGATTTTCATGCGCGCTTTCTGGCCCTGGCTCGGCGTTATCGTTATGTGATCCTTAACCAGCCCAGCCGCCCAGTGCTGGAGCGGGCCAATGCCACCTGGTGCCGCGAGCCGCTGGATGTGCCAAGTATGCACGCGGCGGCCCAGGCGCTGGTGGGCGAACACGATTTTTCGAGCTTCAGAGCGGCGGGCTGTCAATCTAGAACCGCCTGGCGCCATCTGCACTTCATCGAGGTCAATCGCTACGGCCCGCTGGTGGTGATCGATATTCAGGCCAATGCCTTCTTGCATCACATGATTCGCAACATTGCCGGGGCTCTGGTGGCGGTGGGCAAAGGAGAGCACAGCGTCGACTACCTGGCTTATCTGCTGACGCTCAGGGATCGCGCCAAGGGCAATGTCACGGCTCCAGGGTGTGGTCTGCATTTTGTCGACTCGGTCTACGCCGAGCGATTTGCGTTGCCTCAGGAGCCCCTGGGCCCCAATCTGTTGGCATTTCTGGGAGAGTGGACCGGCGAGCGGACACTGCCCGATAGTCCTCGGGTGCGTCACCGCAGTCGACTACCCGAGTCCGAGTCAGCCGGGGAGATATGAGCATGAGCGGACCAATGATAGGCCGTACTCGGGTCAAGATCTGCGGCCTGACCCGGGAAGAAGACATTGATGCGGCGGTGGCCGCCGGCGCGGATGCGCTGGGGTTCGTGTTGTGGCCGGGCAGTCAGCGCGCAATCGACGAGGAGCGCCTGGCGCAGCTCGCCGCCCGTGTGCCGGCGTTTGTCACCCGAGTGGGCTTGTTCGTCGATCAATGCCCTGAGTTCGTTCATCGGTGCGAAGCGCACCTGGATCTGGTGCAGTATCATGGCGATGAAACGCCGACACTCTGTGCCCAAGCGGCACGCCCCTGGATCAAGGCACTGCGCATGCGCGATGGGCTCGATCTTCATGAGGCCGCCGAGCGTTATGCCGAATCCCGCGGCTTGCTGCTCGATGCTTATAAACCGGGGGTGCCCGGAGGCACCGGCGACACCTTCGATTGGTCACGTATTCCCGCAACGCTTGCAAAACCTGTTATTCTCGCCGGTGGTCTTACCGCAACCAATGTCGGCGAGGCTATTCGTGCGGTTCGCCCCTATGCGGTAGATGTTTCGGGAGGCGTCGAGCACTCTCGCGGCATCAAGGAACCAACCCGGATTCGTGCATTCATCGATCACGTATTTCTCGCTCAACAGTCTTGAGCCAAAGTGGCTCTCACAAGCGACCCTCACAAGCGACCCCAAGAGGTATCTTTCGTGACCACGTTCAGCGACCTGACCCGACTACCCGATGCCCGTGGCCATTTCGGCCCCTATGGTGGTCGGTTCGTTTCGGAGACCCTGAGCTTCGCGCTGGAAGATCTGGAGAAGACCTACATGAGTCTTCGCGATGACCCGGATTTTCAGGCGGAATTCGACCATGACCTGGCGCACTATGTTGGCCGTCCCTCGCCGCTGTATCACGCCGAACGGTGGTCGCGCCAGCTTGGCGGTGCGCAGATCTGGCTCAAGCGCGAAGATCTCAACCACACCGGCGCTCACAAGGTGAACAACACCATTGGCCAGGCGCTGCTGGCAAAGAAGGGCGGCAAGCCGCGGGTCATCGCCGAGACCGGGGCCGGACAGCATGGGGTCGCCACTGCCACGGTGGCGGCGCGCCTGGGGCTCAAGTGCGACGTCTACATGGGTGCTGAGGATGTGCAGCGCCAAAAGCTCAACGTCTATCGCATGCACCTGCTGGGCGCCAACGTCATTCCCGTGGAGTCTGGCTCGCGTACCCTGAAGGACGCGATGAACGAGGCGTTGCGCGACTGGGTCACCAATGTCGACGATACCTTCTACATCATCGGTACCGTGGCCGGGCCGCACCCTTATCCGCTGCTGGTACGCGACTTCAATGCGGTGGTCGGACGCGAAGCCCGCAAGCAGTCTCTCGATCAGATCGGTCGTTTGCCGGATACACTGATTGCCTGTGTCGGTGGCGGCTCCAACGCGCTGGGTCTGTTCTATCCCTTTGTCGAGGATGAAGGCGTACACATGATCGGTGTCGAAGCCGGCGGTGACGGTGTCGAAACCGGCCGCCATGCGGCGCCGTTGAGCGCCAATGCCCCCCGAGGCGTATTGCACGGCAACCGCACCTACCTGATGTCCGACGAAGGGGGGCAGGTACTCGAAACGCATTCCATCTCGGCAGGCCTCGACTACCCGGGTGTCGGGCCGGAACATGCGCTGTGGAAAGATGTCGGTCGCGTGGAGTATGTCGCGGCCAATGACAAGGAAGTGCTCGAGGCTTTTCGTGAGCTCACCCATGTCGAAGGCATCATGCCAGCATTGGAATCCGCTCACGCCTTGGCTCATGCCAAGGTGATCGCGCCGACCATGCGCACCGATCAGCACATCGTCGTCAATCTGTCCGGGCGTGGCGACAAGGATATTTTGACGGTGGCCAAAATTGATGGCGTCGAATTTTAAGGGGTAAGAATGAATCGTATTGACCAACGCTTCGCTACCCTCAAGGAGCAGAAGCGTACCGCTCTGATTCCCTTTATTACCGCGGGGGACCCGGCTCCGGAGCATACCGTCGGGTTCATGCATGCCCTGGTCGAGGCCGGAGCGGATGTGATCGAACTCGGCATGCCGTTTTCCGATCCCATGGCGGATGGGCCGGTGATCCAGAAAGCCTGTGAACGAGCGCTCAAGTACAATGTCCGCTTGACCCATATTCTTGCCATGGTAGAGGAGTTCCGCCAGCAGGATAACGAGACTCCGGTGGTATTGATGGGCTACCTCAATCCCCTGGAACGTATGGGGTTGCAAGCGTTTGCCGAGCAGGCCAACGCTTCAGGTGTCGACGGCGTGTTGGTGGTGGATATGCCGCCGGAAGAGGCCGATGAAATAGCGCCGCTGTTCAAGGAACATCACCTGCACTCGATTTTCCTGGTGGCGCCGACTACCTCGAAAGAACGAGCTGCTACCATCTGCGATCATGGCGAAGGCTATCTCTATTACGTCTCGCTCAAGGGCGTGACCGGTGCCGCCACCCTCGATGTAGGCAGTATCAATCATCAACTCGAGTCGCTGCGCCAATTGACGTCGATTCCCTTGTGCGTCGGTTTCGGCATCCGTGATGGCGAAACCGCTGCTGCGGTAGGTCAGGTAGCCGATGGGGTAATCGTCGGCAGCGCCTTGGTTTCGCGTATCGCGGACAACTGCGAGCGTCCCGAGCGTGCCAAGGAAGAACTCAAAAGAATACTGAGCGACATGCGTGAAGCCCTGGATGCCTGACGCCAGGCAGAGGATTCTAGCCGGATGCCCTTCGATAGAATCCAGGCAAGCTCTTTGATTCAAGATCCGAGTGGCATACCGAGCAGGCATGGCTTTCGGGTATCGTTAACAGCAGCAAAACGGAAACTTCTTTACCATGAGTTGGCTAGACAAGATCGTGCCGTCCATGGGACGCATTCAGCGCAATGATCGGCGCACCAGCGTGCCGGATGGTCTGTGGCGCAAGTGTCCCAAGTGTGACGCAGTGCTTTATCTTCCCGAACTGGAACGGCACCAGGACGTTTGTCCCAAGTGTGATCATCATCTGCGCTTGACCGCTCGCAAACGTCTGGACTGGTTTCTGGACGAGGAGGGGCGTGAGGAGATCGCGACGGATCTGCAGCCTGTCGATCGCCTCAAGTTCCGGGATTCCAAGAAATATCGCGATCGTCTCGCCGCGGCCCAAAAGGAAACCGGCGAGAATGATGCCTTGGTAGCTATGCGGGGCATGCTCGGCGGGCTGCCGGTAGTGGTCGTATCCTTCGAGTTCACCTTCATGGGGGGCTCCATGGGGGCGGTGGTCGGCGAAAAGTTCGTTCGCGCTGCGCGCCTGGCCCTGGATGAGAACATCCCTTTCATCTGTTTTGCCGCTTCCGGTGGCGCGCGCATGCAGGAAGCCCTGTTCTCATTGATGCAGATGGCCAAGACCTCCGCCGCTCTTGAACAGCTCAAGCAGGCGGGAACGCCCTATATCTCCGTGCTGACCGACCCGGTGTTCGGCGGTGTTTCGGCATCCCTAGCCATGCTGGGCGATCTCAATATTGCCGAGCCCAATGCCTTGATCGGTTTCGCCGGACCTCGCGTCATCGAACAGACCGTGCGCGAGCAGTTGCCGGAAGGCTTTCAGCGCAGTGAGTTTCTGCTCGAACATGGCACAGTGGACATGATCGTTCATCGCCAGGAAATGCGCGAACGTGTCGGTGGCATATTGCGCAAGCTGACCCACCAGCCCGTGCTTGGCATACCCGTGGAACCTGGCGAAGAAACGAACGAGCTGCAGGAAGAGCTGCCTCTCGAAGAGGAAGCGCCTCAGGACGTTGAACGCTGAATGCGCGCTAGTCTGACACTGGCTGAATGGCTGGTGCGACTCGAGCAGGAGCATCCGGTCAGCATCGATCTTGGTCTCGAGAGGGTGGCCGAGGTTGCAGGCCGGATGGGGCTGACCGATGCCCCTCTTGCCGAGCGTGTCATCAGCGTAGCGGGCACCAATGGCAAAGGCTCGACCGTCGCCATGCTCGACAGTTTGGCTCGCGCTCACGGTTTGTCCACGGCCACCTATACCTCTCCTCATCTACTGCGCTACAACGAGCGTTTGCGATTTGACGGAGCCGAGGCCCCTGATGAGCTATTGGTCGAGGGCTTCGAACGGGTCGAGGCGGCGCGCCTATCGTCCAAGCCCATTAGCCTGACCTACTTCGAAGTCGGTACCCTGGCGGCCTTCTGGGCGATTGCCGAGCGCGCGCCCCAAATAGCAATTCTGGAAATCGGCCTCGGCGGGCGTCTCGATGCGGTCAATATCATCGATGCGAACGTGGCGATCATCACCACTATCGGTCAGGATCACGCGGCCTTCCTGGGCACCGATATCGAAGGTATCGGCCGCGAGAAGGCCGGCATTCTAAGGCGTGCTTGCCCGGCAGTACTGGGTAGCCACTCATTGCCCGCCAGCGTCTATCGAACGGCACTGGAACTGGGCGCCGGCGTTCATGGGCTGGGGTGTGATTTTTCTCACCATCGTCAAGGACCGGATACTGGCTGGTGCTGGCAGGGGCGCGACGGTGAAGGCAATTCGCTGACCTTCGAAGAGCTGCCGGACCCTGGATTGCCGCTGGATAACGCCGCCAGTGCGCTGCAAGCGCTGGCACTTGCTGGCATCAAGCTCGATGGCGAAACCTGTCGCCGGGGGTTCAGCGGAATATTCCTGCCTGGGCGCATGCAGTGGCTAGGCAACTGGTGCCTGGATGTGGCCCACAACTCTCAGGCCGCGGAATATGTGTGCGCAAGGCTGGCGGAGCGCGAGCCTCTCGGCCGGCGTATTGCGCTACTCGGGATGCTGGCGGACAAGGACGCCAGTGCCGTCATCGAAGCGCTGGCTCCTCAGGTGGATGCCTGGGTGGCGGTAAGCCTCGAGGGTGAGCGAGGCCGGGATAGCGCCTCCCTTGCGACGCTGCTCGAAAATCATGCGCAAAGGGTACTGCACCGGGCTGATTCGCCTCGAGCCGGTGCTGAATGGTTGCTTGGTATACTCAAAGACAATGACGAGGCGCTGGTGTGCGGTTCTTTCTTCACCGTCGCCGACGTGCTTGGCTGGTATGATGCGCGAAACTCGCAAGTCGATCCGGAGCCAGCATCTACCTCCAGGAGGAAAACATGAAATATGGCATGCGCGAGCGTATCAGCGGCGCAGTGATCTTGTTGGCGTTGGCTGTGATCTTCATCCCCATGTTGTTTGACGATCCACCGTCCCGGGAAATGCAACCCGAGCCTACTTTGACCCTTGAAAAGCCGGTTGAGGTCGAGCGCAAGGAGGTGGCTGAACCAAAGCCACCGGCAAGCCTGGGGCAGATCCAGATGCCTCGAATGCGTGACGATACGTCCGGATCACCCAGTGGGACCTCGTCGTCGGTCGATAGAGTCGAGCCTGAAGAGGTGCAGCGCGCCAGGCAGCGGACCTCCCCGCAAAAGCCCACCCAGCAGATAGCCGAGCCCGAAACCCGCTCCGATCCTATTGCGGAGCTTGCAAATCGTAATCAGGAGCGTGCAAAGCTCCCAGAGAGCGAAAAGGCTCAACCCCAGGAGAGTGACCAGCAGGAAACGGCCAAGGCGACACAGGGCGACTGGGCCGTTCAGGCAGGCAGTTTTGGTGAACCGGGTAACGCGCAAAGTTTTCAGGCCGATCTCGAGGCAAAAGGGTTCAATGCCTTCAGCCGTGCCCGGGACAATGAGTTGACCACGGTGTACGTCGGGCCATTCACCTCCTCGGAGGCAGGGGAGAAGGCACGTACCGAACTCAAGCAGAAAGCCAACATACAAGGCTTGTTGATTCGGCTTCGGGGGCAGGAGTGACACTGACCTGGTTGGATTGGGTATTTTTAGCCATTCTGACAGTTTCGATGCTGGCGGGCTTTACCCGCGGGTTGGTGAGAGAGGCACTAGGCCTGGGTTCCTGGATACTTGCGCTGATAGCCTCACGGATGTTCGCTCAGCCGGTTGCGGATAGGCTGACAGGCGTCATCGATCACCCGGATGTGCGTCTGATAGCGGCATTCGTGCTGATCATTCTCCTGGTGGTTGTAGTGTGCGGGATCATCATTCGTCTGGTGCAGGCCGCCGTCGAGTGGGTGGGACTGGGGTTTTTCAATCGCCTGGCAGGCGCCGGTTTCGGAACGCTGCGAGGCGGCGCTATTCTGGTAGTGGCCACGGTCGTGATCACCTTGACGCCACTGGTGCAGTTACAGGCCTGGCAGCAGGCAGAGTTGCGGCCTGCTTTTGAAGGGTTGAGAGATTGGACGATGGCGCGCATCCCCGACTGGAAACAGTATGTTCCACAGGCCGAAGACGAGTTACGCTCTCTGTCAGTGCCCACCGCGTTACCGTTTGGATCGCCTGAAGACGACCCCCGATAACGGGGTTACGGTGTAGGCCGAGCGCGTCTCGGCTTTGGTTTCATGGCAGTGGTTTCATTGAAGTGGTTTCATTGAAGTGAGGTAAGGCGACATGTGCGGTATCGTAGGCCTCATGGCCAACCGGCCGGTCAATCAGGCGCTCTATGACGCGCTCACGGTGCTTCAGCATCGCGGGCAGGACGCCGCAGGAATGATGACCTGGCACGAAGGGCGCTTTTTACTGCGCAAGAGCAACGGCTTGGTGCGGGACGTCTTTCATACCCGCCACATGGCTCGGCTCAAGGGCAATCTGGGCATCGGCCACGTGCGTTACCCTACTGCGGGCTCTTCGAGTGAAGCGGAATCCCAGCCGTTCTACGTCAACTCGCCCTATGGTTTGGCGCTTGCGCACAACGGTAATCTGACCAACTCCGATCAGTTGAAGCAGGAGCTCTATTCCACGGATCTGCGCCATATCAATACGAGTTCGGATTCCGAGGTGCTGCTCAATGTATTTGCCCACGAACTGGGCAAGCAGGGGCATCATCTCGAGCCAGAAGACGTATTCGATGCGGTGCGTCGGGTGCATCGCCGCTGTCGCGGAGGCTATGCGGCGGTTGCGATGATCAATGGCTTTGGCATGGTCGCCTTTCGCGACCCCCAGGGTATTCGCCCGGTAGTCTTCGGTACCTGCGAGACGGAAGACGGCCGCGATGTAATGATTGCATCGGAGTCGGTGGCGCTGGACGTGGGCGGCTTCGAGTTGACCCGGGATTTGGCCCCGGGAGAGGCAATCTTCGTCGATATGAACGGCGAGATACACACTCAAACCTGCGCCGAACGAACGGTGCTGGCACCGTGCATCTTTGAGTATGTCTATCTGGCGCGGCCGGACTCGATGCTCGATGGCGCCTACGTCTACGTCACTCGCATGGAGATGGGCCGCAGGCTTGGCGATCGCATTCTCAAGGAGTGGCCGGAGCATGATATCGATGTGGTGATTCCGATCCCGGATACATCTCGCACTTCGGCTCTTGAGCTGGCCCAGCATCTCGGCGTGACCTACCGCGAGGGCTTCGTCAAGAATCGCTATATCGGCCGCACCTTCATCATGCCGGGACAGACCCAGCGCAAGAAGTCCGTGCGCCAGAAGCTGAACGCCATCGACAGTGAGTTCGAAGGCAAGAATGTGTTGCTGGTGGATGACTCCATCGTGCGTGGCACGACCTGCAAGCAGATCATCCAGATGGCAAGGGAAGCAGGGGCCCGCAAGGTCTATTTTGCCTCTGCCGCGCCGCCGGTGCGTTATCCCAATGTATACGGTATCGACATGCCCGTGGCCGATGAGCTGATCGCTCATGACCGCAGTGAAGCGGAAGTCGGTGAGTTGATCGGGGCCGACCGCATCTTCTATCAGGATCTGGAAGATCTCAAGGCAGCCTGTCATAAGGTCAACCCTCAGCTCGAGCGCTTCGATTGTTCGGTATTCGATGGCGAGTACATCACCGGCGATATCGATGCAGCCTATCTGAAGGCGTTGGAAGCTGCCCGTGGCGATGCGGTCAAGCAGCAATCCGGCTCGGCGCACTCGGTCGTGGATCTGCACAATGATGTCGAGGATGACGGCTAGCTATCGTACTCAACACCGCCCTGCATGAGCCTTGATATAAGCAGGGCGGCTCAATTTCAACCGGGTGAAAACTATGCATCAGAATGGCGCTTTCGAGCACATTGACGCCTTGGCCTTCGACACCTTGGCGGTGCGCGCAGGGCAGCAGCGTACCAACGAACAAGAGCATGGCGACCCGATCTTTCCCACCTCGAGCTTCGTTTACGCCAGCGCCGCCGAGGCGGCGAGCAAGTTCGCCGGCGACGAGCCGGGCAACATCTACTCGCGTTTTACCAACCCTACCGTTCAAGCCTTCGAGCGTCGACTAGCGGCGCTGGAAGGTGGGGAGCGCTGTGTGGCCACCAGCTCCGGCATGGCGGCCATTCTCGCAACGGCCCTGGCACTGCTGGAAGCCGGCGACGAAATCGTCGCGTCGCGATCGCTATTCGGCTCGACGGTGAGCCTGTTCGACAAGTACCTGGGCAAGTTCGGTATCACCACGCGCTATGTAGAACTTGGCAATCTTGAGGAGTGGGCCGCGGCGCTGACGCCGAAAACCCGCCTGCTGTTTGCCGAGACGCCGTCCAACCCCATGTCCGAAGTGGTGGATATCGAACGCTTATCGAAACTGGCCAAGGAGCAGGGTGCCTGGCTCGCGATCGACAACTGTTTCCTGACCCCGGCGCTGCAGCGACCGCTTCAGCTGGGGGCGGATCTGGTCATTCACTCCGCGACCAAGTATCTCGACGGTCAGGGCCGAGCGATCGGCGGTGCCGTGGTAGGGCGCGACAAGGAGCTGGAAGAGGTGTTTGGTGTCGTGCGTACCTGCGGTCCTTGCTTAAGCCCGTTCAATGCCTGGATATTTCTCAAGGGACTCGAGACCCTTGGCCTGCGCATGAAGGCCCAGTCCGCGAACGCCCTGCAACTGGCGCAATGGTTGGAAGCGCATCCGGCGGTGGCCCAAGTCCATTACAGCGGCCTTGCAAGCCATCCTCAGCATGAGCTGGCAAGTCGCCAGCAGCAAGGCTTTGGGGCGGTATTGGGTGTCGAGATCATAGGCGGGCGCGAGTCTGCCTGGTCAGTGATCGATGCCACCCAATTAATGTCGATCACCGGCAACCTGGGGGATGTGAAGACCACCATTACCCATCCTGCTACCACCACCCATGGCCGTCTCAGCGACGAACAGAAAGCGGCGGCAGGAATTGGCGAAGGCTTGCTTCGTATCGCGGTGGGATTAGAGGACGCCGAGGATCTCAAAGCCGATATGGCGCGTGGTCTTGACCGCCTGACGTGACATCGCCGAGACCTTGAATCCATGCCGAATGGCCCCATCCAGCAAGGATGACGCGCGATGACAAGCATATCCAGACCAAGGAGATGGACTGCATGAAGATTCTGATGGTACTCACGTCTCACGATCAGATGGGCGACACGGGCCACAAGACGGGTTTCTGGCTGGAAGAGTTTGCCGCTCCCTACTATGTCTTCAAGGATGCCGGTGCCGAGATCACTCTGGCTTCGCCCAAGGGCGGCCAGCCGCCGGTAGACCCCAATTCGACCCAGGAAGATGCCCTGACCGAGCAGACCCGGCGTTTCGAGGCCGACGAGCAGGCCAAGGAGCAGTTGGCCAACACCCACAAGCTCGACGAGGTGAGGGCCGAGGATTTCGATGCCGTCTTCTATCCGGGAGGGCATGGGCCGCTGTGGGATCTGACCCATCATGCGCATTCTCAGCAACTGATCCATGACTTCCTGAGCGCTCACAAGCCCGTCGCTGCCGTCTGTCATGCGCCGGCAGTGCTGGTGCATGCCAAGGGTGAGGACGGGCAGTCGGTGGTCAAGGGCCGCCGGGTGACTGGTTTCACCAACGGCGAAGAGGAAGCCGTGGGATTGACGAAGGTGGTGCCACTGCTGGTGGAGGAGGCGCTCAAGCAGCAGGGCGGCCACTATGAGCGTGCCGAGGAGGATTTTGCCCCTTATCAGGTCCGCGATGGACTACTGATCACCGGGCAGAACCCTGCCTCGAGTGCACCCACCGCCGAACTGCTGTTGTCCACCTTGCGCGAGGGCTGATTGGCACCCACAGCATGTCGAAAGCTGCTTTCGAGTACTTCAAGGGTCCGCATCGGTGGGCCCTTGTTTTTCTGCATTGAACACCGTCATGCTGGCTGCGCTGGTGTCCAGTGAAGCGTTCGATAGAAGTTGTATTGAATATCGATTGAAAGAGGGCGGTATCCATGTGGTGTAACTCGATTCGAGGGTGGGGCCTGTTCAGTATCCTGATCCACTGGCTGAGTGCCATCGCGGTGATAGGACTGTTCGCGCTTGGCTGGTGGATGACGGATCTGACTTATTACGACGCCTGGTACAACCTGGCGCCTTGGTGGCATCGCTCTATGGGAATGCTGCTGCTGGGGGTTACCGCCCTGCGTGTTGTCTGGCGGTTGTTCCAGCCGACCCCCAAGGAAAAAGGGGCGCCTATGGAAAAGGTGGCGGCCAAGATTGGTCACTTGCTGATCTATGCGCTGTTGCTGGTCGTGCTGATCAGCGGTTATCTCATCTCTACCGCCAATGGCAGCGGTATCAGCGTATTCGATTGGTTCACCGCACCTGCTACGCTTTCGGGCTTGTCCAACCAGGCCAGTATCGCTGGCGAAGTCCACTGGTATAGCGCCTGGGCACTAATGATCATTTCTCTGGGCCATGCGCTGGCGGCATTCAAGCACCTAGTGATCGATCGCAACGATGTCATGCGCCGCATGATCGATCCCCGCGTGTCGCGTCGTTCGGCCTAATATCTTTTCTCGCTTGATATATTGTTGAGTAACGCTTGAAAACACTAAGGAGTTTGTGATGTTCAAGAAGACCATGATTGCCGCGCTGTCGGTATCGTCACTACTACCCCTGGCTCAAGCCCAGGCAGCCGACTACATCATCGACAAGGAAGGTCAGCACGCTTTTGTCCAATTCAAGATCAGCCACTTGGGCTTTTCCTACATTCTCGGGTCCTTCGAGGATTTTTCGGGTGATTTCAGCTATGACCCGGAAGATGTTGCTTCCTCGAGTGTCAATGTGGATGTCAATGTCTCCAGTCTCAACAGCAATCACGCCGAGCGGGACAAGCATATCCTGAGCGAGGATTTTCTGAATGCCTCCGAGTATCCTACCGCGACCTTCGAGTCCACTGGGTTCGAGTCCACCGGCGAGGGTGAGGGCACACTGACCGGCGAGTTGACTCTGCACGGCGTTACCAACGAGATCACCATGGACGTGACTCATATCGGTGGGGGTGAAGACCCCTGGGGCGGCTATCGCGATGGTTTCGAAGGAACGACTAATCTGGCATTGGCCGACTACGATATTGATATGAGTAAATTCCCGCCGGTGATGCAAGAGTTCGAGTTGTACGTGGTTTTCGAGGGCATTCGCCAATAGGCGAGCACTAACGCTCTGCATTATCTGTCTTAAAAGACGCCGCATCGGCGTCTTTTTTTATGAGATGTTCAAACTGGATTCGGGGTGTGTTCATCCAAGGCGCCATACCCAAAGTATCCTGATGAATCAGCCCCTGGGTTCAACGCTTATTATCCTCAAGGAGGATTGTGGCCGGGGCTGAGTCGAATTATGGTCGAGTCAATGGCGTTGCCAGCCAAAGCGTTGTACGACGTGGACACAATAATAACCGTACGCCAGGAGCTTATATGACGCAGTCCCTTCAAGTAGAGCCGTTGGTAGACGAGGCGCAGGTCGTCGACGCCAGTTTTGCGCGCTTCATCAATGTCCAGAAGAGTTACGACGGTGTCGAGCTGGTCGTAAAGGATTTCAATCTCGATATCCAGAAAGGGCAGTTCGTGACCCTCCTGGGTCCTTCCGGGTCTGGAAAGACCACTTGTCTGATGATGATGGCAGGCTTCGAGACACCTACTCACGGTGACATTCTGCTCAAGGGCGAGCCGATCAATGATCTGCCGCCACATAAGCGCGGTATTGGCATGGTGTTCCAGAACTATGCCTTGTTCCCCCATATGACCGTGGCCGAAAATCTAGCCTTTCCCCTCGAAGTGCGTCATCTGAGCAAGGATGACATCAAGCAGAAAGTGCAGCGCGCCCTGGCAATGGTCCGGCTCGAAGAGTTTGGTGATCGCCGTCCGGCCCAGCTCTCCGGTGGTCAACAGCAGCGCGTAGCTCTGGCGCGAGCCCTGGTCTTCGAGCCCGAACTGGTATTGATGGATGAGCCTCTAGGGGCACTGGACAAGAACCTGCGCGAAGAGATGCAGTACGAGATCAAGCGCATTCACGCCACTCTGGGAGTGACCATGATCTACGTCACCCACGACCAGACCGAGGCGCTGACCATGTCGGATCGTATCGCGGTGTTCAACGATGGCGTGGTACAGCAACTTGCCACTCCTGAAACCCTCTATGAAGAGCCGGAGAACGCCTTCGTGGCCTACTTCATCGGCGAGAACAATCGCTTGTGTGGGGATATTGTCGATTATCAAGGCGATACCTGTCAGGTACGCCTGGACAGCGGCGATACGGTGATCGCCAAGCCTGTGGCGGTGCATGAGGTAGGTGCGCGAACCACGCTTTCGCTACGCCCCGAACGGGTTAGCATCGTGGTAAACGACGACACTTCTTTCGAGAACTGCTTTGCGGCCCAGGTACAAGAAATGATCTATCTCGGCGACCATTTGCGCACCCGACTCTCGGTGTGCGGTAACGATGAATTCATCCTTAAGACACCTAATGCAGAGGGGCATGTCAGTCTGCGGCCAGGGCAGATGATCAAGGTGGCTTGGTCGAGTAGCGATTGTCGGGCGCTAGATGCCTGAAAAACAGGAGGTTTATATTAAGGGCGTAGCCGAGTGGGCCGTGATGCTACGCTTTTCATTCAACATGGGCAAAAAACGCGTATCACAATAACAATCGGAGAAAGTTTTATGAAAAAGCCAATGATGAAGGGCGCCACGATCGTCGCAATGGGGCTGTCGACCCTGGCAATTGCAGTCGCGGCGCAAGCTGAACAGACGCTCAACATCGTCTCATGGGGCGGCGCCTACAGCATGAGCCAGCAGAAGGCCTATCATGAGCCTTGGATGGAAAAAACCGGCAACGAGATCGTCAATATCGATCGCAGCGGCAATGCTCTGGCCGGACTTCGCGCTCAGAACCAAGCCGGTAACGTGACTTGGGATCTAGTCGATATGCTGCCGGCGGATGCCTTGGTCGCCTGTGCCGAGGGCTTGATCGAACCGCTGGATCATGACCAGTTGCTGGCCGAGGCGCCGGATGGCACACCGCCCACGGAGGACTTTATCGATGACTCACTGACCGAATGCTTTGTGCCGTCGATCGTCTATTCCAACATCGTCGCCTTCAATACCGAGATGTTCCCCAAAGACAAGCAGCCTAGCACCATCGCCGATGTGTTCGATCTGGAGAATTATCCCGGCAAGCGCACCCTATTGCGCAAGCCCATCAACAATTTGGAATGGGCGTTGGTCGCCGATGGTGTAGCCCCGGAAGAAGTCTATGACGTGCTGGAAACCGAAGAGGGCGTTCAGCGTGCTTTTGCCAAGCTCGATACCATAAAAGATCAGGTAATCTGGTGGGAAGAGGGCGCCCAGCCGCCGCAACTCCTGGCGGATGAGGAAGTCGCCTTCGGTTCCGCCTACAACGGACGGATCTTCAATGCCATGGTTACCGAGGACCAACCTTTCGAGATCATCTGGGACGCCCAGGTGTTCGAACTGGATGGCTGGGTCGTGCCCACCGGCAAGCTCGACAAGGTCAAGGACTATCTCTACTTTGCCACGGATACCCAGCGTCTTGCGGATCAAGCCAAATACATCTCCTATGGACCGGCGCGCAAGTCCTCATCGGACATGGTCTCGACCCATGCCGAGACCGGCATCGAGATGAAGCCGCATATGCCGACTTTCCCGGCTAATTTTGAGACCGCTATTCCCAAGGATGATGAGTTCTGGGCGGACAACAATGATGAACTGACTCAGCGCTTCAATGCCTGGTTGTCGCAATAGGTTGACGCGCCAAGTCCGTTGTCCCACCCGATCAGCCTTCGGGTGGGACACTCCTCGCGAGTTATCTTGTGATAGGCCATCCAGATGATGAGGCAGGTATGCCCGATTCCTCTACTACCCCATTGACCACCGCCGACGGCGTACCGCTGAAAGTTAGCCTACGCCGGGCCGTGCGTCGCTCGAAACTCAAGGCAGTGCTGCTGGTATCACCGCTGTTGCTCTTTTTGGGAGTCGCCTTTGTCATGCCGATCTTTGACATGCTCTGGCGCAGCGTGGACAACCCGGAAGTATCGGCGACGTTGCCCCGTACCGTCTCCGCTCTTGAAGAGTGGAATGGAGAGGTGATACCGAATGAACCGGTGTTTGCTGCCTTGGTGGAAGATCTTCAAGTAGGTCAAAAGGAACGTAATCTGGGTCTGTTGTCGAGCCGATTGAACTATGAAAAATCCGGCATGCGCTCGGCTATCTCACGCACGGCGCGTCGTTTGCGTACGCTTGAACCGCCATATCGCGAAGCGCTGATCGAGATCAATGACATCTGGGGTGAGCTTGACACCTGGCGGCTGATTCAGCGTGAGTCATCCCCCTACACCTTGTCCTATTATCTCGCCGCTATGGATCGCCAATACTCACCGCAAGGCGAGATCGTCAAGGTACCGGATTATCTGCAGGTCCATGCGACACTGTTCTGGCGCACCTTCTGGATGAGCGCGGTGATCACCCTGGCGACTCTGATGCTGGGGTATCCGATTGCCTTTCTACTGGCCAATCTGCCGCTGCGAAAGTCGAACCTGTTGATGATTCTGGTGTTGCTGCCGTTCTGGACGTCGCTATTGGTGCGCACCACCACCTGGATTGCCATTCTTCAATCGCAAGGGGTGCTCAACGATGTGATGGTGGCCCTCGGTGTGATTGCCGACGAGGCGCGCTGGCAGCTGATACACAACAAGACCGGTACCATCATTGCCATGACGCACATCCTGCTACCGTTCATGATTTTGCCGCTGTATTCGGTAATGAAGACCATTCCTCCTAGCTACATGCATGCGGCCCGCTCCCTGGGGGGCAAACCCTTTCTTTCCTTCCGGCGGGTCTATTTTCCGTTGACTATCCCGGGGATCGCTGCCGGGGGTATTCTCGTGTTCATCCTGTCGATCGGCTACTACATCACGCCGGCATTGGTGGGCGGCCAGTCCGGGCGCTTTATCACCAATTACATTGCTTACCACATGCAGACCTCCCTCAACTGGGGATTGGCGGCGGCGATCGCCTCGATTCTGCTGCTCGTGGTGGTGGTGTTCTACTGGATATTCAATCGCCTGATCGGCGTCGACAAGGTCAAACTGGGGTAATGTGATGGCGCTTCCTTCTTATGCCACGACCGGCGAGCGAGTCTGGCACTACGTCTTTTTGATGTTGTGCGGATTGATCTTCCTGTTCCTGATCGGACCCTTGCTGATCATCATTCCGCTGTCCTTCAACGCCGAGCCTTATTTCACCTTCAGTGAGGCGATGCTGTCCTTCGACCCGGCAGGTTATTCCCTGCGCTGGTACGAGGATTTCTTCACTTCGAGCAAGTGGCTCAATGCCATCAAGAATAGCTTCATCGTGGGGATCGCCTCGACGTTGCTGGCAACGGTACTCGGCACCATCGCCGCACTGGGGCTGTCGAGTCGCTACATGCCGGCCCGGGGCGCGATCATGGCCCTGTTGATCTCGCCGATGATCGTGCCGTTGATCATTTCGGCAGCGGCGATGTTCTTCTTCTTCTCCAAGATCAACCTGGCGCAAACCTATCTCGGTGTGATCCTCGCCCATACCGTGCTGGGCATTCCTTTTGTCGTGATTACCGTGACGGCGACGCTTTCGAGCTTCGACACTACCCTCATCCGCGCCGCTCACAGCCTGGGAGCGAACCCGACGCGCACCTTCTTCAAGGTGGTGCTGCCGCTGGTCACACCTGGCGTGGTTTCCGGGGCGCTATTTGCTTTCATCACCTCGTTTGATGAGGTGGTGGTGGTGCTGTTCATTGCCGGGCCTGAGCAGCGCACCATGCCGATTCAGATGTGGTCGGGCATTCGCGAACAGATCAGCCCTACCATTCTGGCAGTAGCAACCCTGCTGGTGGTGCTATCGATGCTGCTGCTGACTACGCTGGAACTACTCAGACGCAGGGGAGAGCGGCTGCGGGGGCTGACGCCGGGCTAGAGTGCACCGATTCACGCGCGATACTGTTGCATGAAGTCATGATCGAGCCGCCGCTTGGCCTTCATCGCCAGACGTCCCGCCCACCAAAAGCGGCCCCATAATGCCATGCCGCGGCCATCGCCGAGATTGAGTATCGATAGATAGCGGTGCTGGGGCTGAAACGCCTCAAACGGCGTATTGCGCAAGTGTGCGACAAGATTGTGCAGCAGGAACGGCGCCTGGCGCACGCCGAAGATCCCGAGCTTGGGGTAGGGGGAATCTTTCAGCCAGGCGCAGTCGCCCACTGCAAAGATGCGATCGTCATAGAGAGTATGAAGCGCCGAGGTGATCGCAAGACCATGATGCGGATGATGTTCAAGATCCAGCTCGCCGATCAGCAATGGCGCCACGAGCCCTGTCGCCATGATGAGATGATCCGCGGGCAGTTGCATGCCATCGTCCAAGGTCAGTTGGCCATTGTCGTAGGAGACGGCGCTCGCGGACATCTCTATTCTCAATCCTCGCCGACGAAGCCGTCGAGCCAGCCATACACTGGCGCTGCGCGGTGCATGTTCGAGGAGGCGTTTGCTGGCGCTTATCAGGCTGATATCGAACTTTCTGCCATAACGCTCGCTAAGTGCCAGGAGATTGGCAGCGAGCTCGGCGCCGGTAGGGCCGCCGCCAATGACCGCCAGTCGGGGCAAGGGGGCGGGATCGGCCAGGGCCGATTCCAGCAGTTCCCGTAATCGCAGGAGTCCTTCAATGGGCTTGGCAGGCCAGATTCCTTTGGCGTCTTCGATGCCGCTGATCGAAGGGACGTCGACACGGCTACCCAGGTTAAGCGAGAGCAGGTCATAAGAGAGCGGAGCGCCTTTGGCCAGATGGAGCAACCGCTGCTCCCGATCGATGGCAACGACGCGATCCGCGATAAAGCGGCCGCCGGCATGTTCGATCAAAGTCGCCGGCTCCAGACTGTCATCGTTACCGCTGTATTCACCGCCCAGCATACCGCTGGCCATACCCGAGTACCAGAAGTTGCCGGGGGAGAGCAGCGTGACCCGGGCGCCGGCATCGATAAGCTGTGTGGCATTGGCGGCGACGTGTAGATGGGCATGTCCTGCGCCCACCAGTACGATATGCGTGGTCTCGGTCATCGGAATGCGTGTTTGAGCGTGGGCGTTCAGTCTAGCATGGGTATGCCTGGCTGAAGTGCAATGGGCTTGAAACACTGCCCTTCATCCCCATCTTCTAGTCAGCGTTAAGGATTATTGCTGCAAACCGCATGCACGAAAGGAGTCTCTAAAATGGCGCATACCAATATCCTACCCGTAATTGGCCTAGGCACATTCCGCCTCAAGGAGCAGGACGTGATTGATTCCGTCACATCTGCACTGGAGCTGGGCTATCGCCACATCGACACCGCGCAGATGTACGAAAACGAGGAAGCCGTCGGCAAAGCCATCAAGCAGAGCGGCGTACCCAGGGACGACATATTCCTGACGACAAAAATATGGTGGGATCGTTTCGAACACGACGATCTCATTGCAAGCCTGGAAGAGAGCTGCCGTAAGTTGGGGGTGGATCAGGTCGATCTGACACTGCTGCACTGGCCGTCGCCGAATGATGAAGTGCCCATGTCCGAGTATCTTGGCGCCTTGAGCGAGGCACGAGAAAAGGGACTGACCAAGCGCATTGGTGTGTCCAACTTTACCATTGCCCAGATCAACGAGGCGCTATCCATGCCTGGTGGGGAGCATATCGTCACCAACCAGATCGAAGTGCATCCGTTTCTCGCCAACCGTAAGCTGGTCGAGCATTGCCAATCCAAAGGGCTGCAGGTCACTGCCTACATGCCTCTGGCGGTAGGTAAGGTGATGGATGAGCCCGTGCTCAAAGAGATTGCCGAGAACCACGATGCTTCAGCGGCCCAGGTCGCGCTAGCTTGGGTCGCACAGCGTGACATCGTGGTAATTCCCTCTTCGACCAAGCCCGAGCACCAGAAAGCCAATCTTGAAGCGCTCGATATCACACTCTCGCCAGACGAGATGGCGCAGATCGATAAACTCGATGCCGGGGATCGCATCGCCAATCCGGATTTTGCCCCTAAGTGGGATGAGTGAATGTCACTCGGCATCGATGACCGTTAGGCTTTGTCTGAGAAGTTGACGAGCGATGGCCAGACAAGGCAAAAATCGACGAAAAGACGGAGTTTACGTGGTGTAAATGAGTACTTTGAGTCGATTTTTAACGCTGTATGGTCGAGCGCAGGCACTTTTCAGACATGGCCTAGCAAGAATAGAGCCCGGCGTTCGGTAGCGGTAGGCTCTTTCTTGTTTGCTTTTTTTATCGGTGGCGTCTCATGTACTGAGCGCCACTAGAATACGTCGTTGAGGACGGCCTCGGGGAAATGACGCCGCAGCATTCGATTCTGGAAACCATCGACGAAGCGGCTGTTGATGATGAGGATGAAGCGTTCGAAGGGTTGCGTGGGATCGGTTTGGGTCATTGCAGCGGCGCTGTGAAACAGCTTGTCGTCGTGAATATGCAGGATGTCGCCGGGAGCGAGCTGAATGTCTGCCAAGCAATTTTTTCCCGCCTTGTCGGCGTAGAGATGGTTGGTGGCCCCGGTAACGTTCTCCCGTTTGATAACGAGTACGCTGAGAAATTTGCAGCCGTCGGCATGAATGCCCTGCCCCTGGAGCGGGTCCAGATGGCCGGTGCCCTTGACGCCGTTTAACTGAACCAGAATAGGCTCGTGGGCTCCGATGCCCCATAGATCCGCCCAGCCGCGTACAAAAGACTTGAAATCCTCACGCGCCGTAAATGCCGTCTCCAGTGACGGGTAGTAGCGTAATTTATCGGCCATGCTCTCCGCATCGTTGAACATGCCACCCTGAGCCATGGGGCACTCTCCCATGCACTCGACGTCGCCATTCTCCAGTAAATGCACCCAAGACATGCGCTTCCAACGCGAATTTACGTAGGGGTCGCGAGGCAGTGTACTCAGAAACTCACTCCATTCGGCGATATTTAGCCGATCATCTACCTGGGTTGCACTCCAATGTTGCTCTTCGGTTTCCCGGTGCACGGAGGGGGCCCAATAGCTCTCAACATCTGCGTCAGTAATATTCTCAGTGAGCGCTGGGGTATCCGATGACATTCGTCTCTCCTGATAGCGTGATTTGCAGGGCAAATTACAAATTGATTTTGTGTAACGAAGTGTACATAAAAGGTAATTTAACGGGAAACCACTTTGATTTCTTCATTGAAAGCATTTTTTTGAGATATATGAGGATGTTGCGATTATCTGGCTGGTCGTTTTTTTGGCTTTTAGCATCACTGAGTTAATTCTTTTGGCTGTTGCGAAAGTGATAAATGCTCATAAAGAGACTATTCAAAGAGGCGTTTGAAAGATTTTCGATGTGTCAAACGCTGCTCATTCCTTCTTCATAGGCTTTAATCCCAAGAATAGAGCCGCTTCAAGGCGGCTTTTAAGGCATATGCAATTGTTAAAAATACGTAATATTGTGTTGCAAAACATGCCGGGTGAGTCATATATATGTTCAATAACGGTACTACGCGATATTTGCCCTGGCTTCCATTCGCACTTGGAACAATCGCCTTTATTCTGGCGTTCTTCCTGGTCTTGAGTCTTCCTTTGTTCGTGCCGAGCCTCCTTGCTGCCATCGCACTGGCGACGCTGGTGGCCTTGGGTTACCGGTTATACCGCAACGAGTTGATAGTTCTCAGCGCCGACGTTCAGCGGGTACAGCATCGTCACCATGAGAGTGAACAGCGCTTTCGTAACCTATTGGAAAGCTTGCCCAAGGTAGCTGTGCAGGGCTATGACAAGGACCGCCGGGTCATCTACTGGAACGAGGCCAGTTGTGGACTGTATGGTTATACCCGGGACGAGGCGACAGGGCGTCGGCTCGAGGATTTGCTGATTCCAGCGGCAATGCGAGAGAAGGTCATCGAGGCGCACTGGGCGTGGATAAAAGAGGGAGTGGAGATCCCGGCCAGCGAATTGGAGTTGAGACGCAAGTCGGGCTCACCGGTGTCGGTCTTTTCACACCACGTCATGCTCGGCGAGCATACTCGCGAGCCACTGATGTTCTGCATCGACGTCGATCTGTCGCACCAGAAGCAGACGCAGCGTGAACTCGATTACGTAACCCGTTTCGATGCTTTGACCCGCCTACCCAATCGCCAGACCTTCGAGACCGAACTCGCCCAGTGCCTTGATAAAAGTCGGCGCCGCGATGCCCCCCTGGCGGTGGTGTTCATCAACATTGATCGCTTCTCCGAAATCAACGATGCTCATGGTCATGACAGAGCCGATGAATTGCTGGTGATGGTGGCTCGGCGTCTGCGTCATCATCTGCGTAATACCGATCTATTATCCCGCTTCGGCGGCGATGACTTCGTTATCGCCTTGCCATGTCTGCAAGTGGATAGCGATGCGATCGAGCTGATGGAAAGGATTCATTCGGTTTTCGGCCAACCCTACATGCTTGCCGGCCATGAACTGCATGTCACCGCCAGTGCCGGGGTCAGTCTCTGCCCCGTCAACGGGAGTACCGCCAGCGAGCTGATCCGTAATGCGGATATGGCAAAGAATCGAGCCAAGCAGGCCGGAGGCAATAATTATTGCTTCTTCAATGAGCAGTTCCATAGGGATGTGGTGCGTCGGTATGAATTGACCGAACGCCTGCGTGATGCGCTACGCAAGGAAGAGCTCTCGCTTCACTATCAGCCCCAGGTGGCGGCTAAGAGTGGTAGAATCGAGAGTTTCGAAGCGTTGCTGAGATGGTTCCCCAAAGAGGGTGGCGCCGTTTCTCCCGCCGAGCTCATCGAGGTCGCCGAACATTCTGACCTGATCCATGAAGTGGGGGATTGGGTCATGCTCGAGGCATGTCGTCAGCAGGCGTTATGGAAGACGAAAGGCCTGGGGGACCGCCGCATCGATATCAATCTCTCTGGCAAGCAGTTCGTCCAGGACAGCGTATTTCAGCGCCTCGAGGCCCTTATGGCCGAGTATGATCTAACCCCGCGGGACATCGGCGTCGAGCTGACCGAGAATGTATTGATTCAGGCCAGTGAGCAGGCGTTGGCAGGGCTATGGCGTCTGTACCACCTGGGTATGAAGATAGCCATCGACGATTTTGGTACCGGCTATTCTTCGCTGAGTTATCTAAAAAGCTTTCCCATCACCTCTATCAAGATTGATCGCTCTTTTATCTGCGATGCCCCGACCGAACCCCAGGATCGGGCGATCATGGAGGCAACGGTGTTCATTGGCCACCGTCTTGGCCTGGAAGTCGTCGCCGAAGGTGTGGAAAATGAGGCTCAGCTCGAATTGGTGCGCGATGCGGGCTGCGACCTGGTGCAAGGCTATTACTTCTTCAAGCCGATGAGCAGTGAGGCTGCAGATAACCTGCTTGCGGCGCAGACTTTGTAAGCGAGCAGTTCATCAATTGATGAACCCTGTGGCCGCCGCTCTCACTTTATAATCCAGCAGCCCCTCTACCAATCGTCTAACATCCTGCCTCCGAGCCATCTGGGCGGCTCGGAGGCAGCGGCGTTGCATAGGATGCGACAGCCTAGCGCTCGAAGTCACTTCCCTATCCGGAGCACTCGTGAGTCAGTCTTCAGTATCACTCAGGCATCGGCTTTGGCAGCAAACCTGGCCCATGGCGCTTGGCGCCCTTTCACTTCTGGGATTTCAGCTGGTCGACAGCGCCTTCGTTGCGCGACTGGGAACCGCTCCCTTGGCGGCACAGTCCTTCACCTTCCCGCTTTCCTTTTTGATCATCGGTGTTCAAGTGGGGCTGGGTATCGCGATTGCCGCTCTTGTATCCCGAGCGCTGGGCGCAGGGGAGGTGCCTCGCGCAAGACGATTGAGCAGTCTGGTGCTGCTGGGTGGCAGCCTGATCGTCGGCGTACTTTGTCTGCTATTGGGCGCTTTGCAAACGCCACTGTTTCGCCTTCTTGGCGCGGATGAAGCGCTGCTACCGCTAATCCGCGATTACTGGGCGCCCCAGCTGCTGGCTGCCTGGGTTGGCGCCTTGCTCTATTTTGGCTATAGCCTGTTTCGCTCCCGAGGCGAGATGCGTCTGCCCGGCAATATGATGGTGATGACCAGCCTTATCAATCTGGCGCTCGATCCGCTGCTGATCTTCGGTATTGGGGATTGGCAAGGGCTAGGGCTGCCCGGTGCTGCCTGGGCCACGACCATCGCGTTCAGCTCCGGATTGCTGGTAATCGCCCTGCGATTGAAACATACCGACTGGCTCACGAATCAAGGATTGGTGCAGGAAGCACGCTATTCCTCACGGCCGTTCCTGGGCATTGCCGGGCCTGCCATGATCGGCCAACTCATGCCGCCATTGGCGGCAATGCTAGCAACGGCGATTGTTGCTTCCCTGGGCGAGACCGCAGTGGCGGCCTGGGGGCTGGTGAGCCGCTTGGAAACGGTATCGCTGATGGTCGTGCTGGCCCTGACCATGTCCTTGCCCCCCTGGTTGGGGCGTTGCTATGGCGCTGGCGACTGGCAGCAGATACGGCGTCTGATGTGGCTGGCGCTGCGTGTCGTTCTGATCTGGCAACTTGGGTTGGGGCTGGTGATGGCGCTGCTATCGCCCTGGGTAGCAGAGCTGTTGGCGGGCAACCCTGAAATTCGCGAAGAGCTGACTCTGTTGATACGGGGGCTGCTGCCCAGTTACGCCCTGCTGGGAGTATGCATGGTCGTGGTGTCCGCCTCGAACGCGCTGGGGTGGCCGCTACGTTCCATGCTGATGTCCGGGGTGCGATTGTTCGTGTGTTATCTGCCTTGTCTGTGGCTTGGGGCACAGTGGGCGGGCATTCTCGGTGTAGCGATAGGGGCAGCGCTGGGTAATGTCCTGGCAGGCGCGCTGGCTTTTGCGCTGTATCGGCGCTCGATCGGAATTAGAGGCAAGACAGTTTAAAACACCTGATAACCTTGCCTTTGTAGAATAAATAAAAGGTAAAGCATTTTAATACAGCATTTAAATGAAGTTTATAGCGCTAAAAGAGTGCTATTTCCTCCGAACTGTTTCCTATACTTCCCCTCTTGCTGGCGAGCGCTGCTGGCGGAATGACAATGCACAAAAATTTGCCTGGGGGCAGTGATGAACGTATTAATACTCGGCTGTGGCGTCGTGGGTGTGACCAGTGCTTACTATCTGGGGCGGCAAGGGCATACGGTTACCGTTCTGGATCGTCAGCCTTCGCCGGCCATGGAAACCAGCTATGGCAATGCCGGTCAGGTTTCATTCGGATTTTCCTCGCCCTGGGCGGCACCGGGCATTCCGCAAAAAGCGCTCAAGTGGATGTTTCAAGAGCATGCGCCGCTCAAGATTCAGCCACGCATGGATTCGGCCAAGGCGCGTTTCATGGTGCAAATGCTCGAGAATTGCACTAGCGGGCGCTATGCGATCAACAAGGAACGTATGGTGCGCATTGCCGAATACAGTCGCACTTGCATCAATGAGTTGCGCGATGACACGGGCATTCGTTATGAAGATCGTCAGCGTGGGCTTTTACAGCTGTTTCGCTATGAAAGCCAGGTCGATGCCGTGGCCAAGGACATGCAAGTGCTCGAGCAGTGCGGTGTTCGCCACAAGCTTCTCGATGCCTCTGAAATAGTCAACGTCGAGCCTGCGTTGGCGCGGGTGCCAGGAAAGTTCGTCGGCGGCCTTCATCTTCCGGACGATCAGACCGGCGATTGTCACCTGTTTACCAACCGCCTCGCGGATTATTGCCGCGATCATCTGAATGTGACCTTTCGCTTCGATATCGACATCCAACGTATCAAGCGCCAGGGCGATCGTATCGAAGGCGTCGTGACCTCCGCAGGAGAGTTCAATGCGGATAGTTACGTGGTGTGCCTGGGCAGCTATTCGCCTTTCCTGGTCAAGGACCTGGATATTCGCCTGCCCATCTACCCGGTGAAGGGCTACAGTTTGACCGTGCCGGTAACCGATGATGGCGGTGCGCCCCAGTCCACGGTGATGGATGAAACCTACAAGGTCGCCATTTCTCGCTTCGATGACCGTATTCGCGTAGGCGGCACCGCGGAGTTGGCCTCCTATGATCTGAACCTGCTCGAGAAGCGGCGTGCCACGATCGCCATGGTGATCGGTGATGTGTTCCCTGAAGGGGGCAATATTGCAGAGGCCGAATTCTGGACGGGCTTGCGCCCCATGACGCCGGACTCGACACCGATTGTCGGTGGCACCAAATATACCAATTTGTGGCTCAATACCGGCCATGGCACCCTGGGGTGGACCATGAGCTGTGGCAGTGGTCATCTGCTCGCCGACCTGATGAGCGATCTCCAACCGGCCATTGACCCTAAAGGGCTAGATATGAGCCGCTACGTAGCCTGATGCTCAAAAGAGGTTGAAATGCCTGGATGCCGCTGATAAAGCGGCATTTTTTGTGCTGCATTTATAAATGTAACTAACTTTTGCTGAGTCCATTTAGTACTCAATTAGGAATAAGTCTATCGACAAAAAGTGATCGCGTATTAATTTTTGGATCAAATTGTTTCAAAAGAACCATTCTTGTTACTTTGTGTAATTAAAGGCGATGATTGTGACCTAGGATTTCCGATGTCATCGAACGCGTACTCGCTACAACGCGTGACACAGGATGATTTTCGAGCGTCCAGCAGATTTCTTCCAGCACGAAGAGGTTGGGAGTTCATAATCACATTACGCAGGGTTTGAAAATGGTCACAAACGATTTCTCCAGGAGTGGTCTCGATCTCAACGGAAAGGTAACGCTATCTCAACCTACGGCATTGGAGTGGGGCCCTGACGGACGACTTTATGTCACTGAGGTTAATGGCAGCATCAAGGTTCTGACCGTCGCTTTTGGCAGCCCCAATCCTGATGATGAAAATCCGACCAACACGTTTTATGTCACCAGCGCCGAAACTCTTGACCAAGTCAAAGGCATCACTAACCACAACGATGACGGTACGAACGCCAGCGGTGATGAGCGGCAGGTAACGGGTATCAGCGTCGTGTCGCGGTACGACGCCGATGGCAACCCGGTGTTGATCGATGGCAAGCAAGCGGTCAGTGTCTATGTGACCTCCAGCGATAGCCGCATTGGTGCCGGTGGCGATGGAGAAGATTCAAACCTGGACACCAACTCCGGCACCATCACACGTCTCGAGCAGACCGAATCCGGCTGGCAGGCGACGGATATTGTGCGCGGCCTGGCTCGCTCCGAAGAGAACCACTCCCTCAACGGTCTCGAAGTCGTGCAAGAGCTCGACAGCCAGGGCAAGTTGATCAGTGAGCGTATGATTGTTGCCAGTGGCGGTAATACCAATACCGGTGCGCCTTCCAACAACTTTGCCGGCCAGCAGGAAACCGCCTACAGCGGCGCGATTCTCGAGGTCGACCTCGATAAGCTGAAAACGCTGCCCGTGCTTACCGACTCCGAATCGGGGCGCAAATATATCTATGACATCCCCACTCTCGATGATCCTACCCGCGAAGGCGAGAATGACGCCGGTGATCCTTTCGGCGGTAATGATGGTCTCAATGGCAGCAAGATCGATCCTGAGGGCCCGGTTCAGATCTATTCAGCAGGCTATCGTAATGCCTACGACGTTGAAGTAACGGAAGACGGTCGCGTCTGGACTTACGACAACGGTGCCAACAACAGCTGGGGCGGACGCCCGATCGGCGAGGCCGGCGAGAGCGGAGCCTATACCGATAACCAGCAGCTAGCCAATTTTATCGCCACCAATCTCAACAATGGTGATGGCAACGGTGGCGACAGTATCAATCTAGAAAAGGGTTGGGATCCCAGGAACTATGACCAGTTTCATGAGATCACTCGCTCGGACGATCTAGACGGGCGTGAGCTTTCCGCAGGTAAAGGCGGGGCAGCCACCTATCAATGGGAAGATCCGGATACCGGCGAAATGCTGACCCTGGTGTACGGCGGTCATCCCAACCCTACCCGTGCCAGCGGTGGTCAGTCAGGGCTGCTCTTCACCCCGGAAGATGGCGTGGAAAACTCGTTCCTGATGCTCTCGAACATTGATAAAGAGGGTGAAAACAGCAGCGACTATGATGTCGTGATGGCTTTCTTGCGCACTGTCGAAGAAAAATACGACAACGCAGATGCCGGTGATCTGACAGGTCGAGTCATCGCGGTAACGCCGGGTGAGCAGTATTACATTACCGAATCCGGCCAAACCTACCTTGTCAGCGACTATCCCGATGCGCCCAAGGAAATCAATGGCGAAGTGGTACTTGGTGCAAGCGGCATGCCCAGGGACTTCGACTCGGTAGTGGCTAATATCAACCCCATCGAAGGCAACTATCTCGAAGGGGGCTATACCGACGGTGCCATCGATTCCGGCAAAGGCTCCATCAACGGCCTGACCGAATACACCTCGACGATCTTCGACGATCCCGACAGTGGCATGAAAATGTCCGGGGCGATTTTCGCCGCAAGTCTCGGTCAAGGTAACCTGACCATCATGGGCCGCGATGAAAACGGCTTGATGAAGTCCAATGAGGAGGGAAGCGGCCCGAGCTTGGCGGAAGAACGCGATGTGGTGGATATAGGCGGTGCGCCGTTGGGGCTTGCTTCCATTGGTGACGACCTCATGGCATTCAACGGCCAAAAGGCTTTTCAGGGCTCGGTATGGGCTACGATCTTCAAACAAGGCGGCCCTGCAATCGAAATACTTCAGCCTGATAATGGCAAAGTACCCCTGGCCGGCAGCATTGTCGTCAATTCCACCGATCGTGACCAGGACGGTATCGATCATATCCATGACCCCTTTGAATTCGATGCCGACAACGGCATGGATCTGGCCGCCGGCGAGCGCATCGTGCTCGACTTCGATCCTACCAAGAGCCCCTATCCGGGAACCGTCAACGACACCGGTCTGATGGGTGCTGCTCTGGATGGCAAGACCCCGAACCGTGATGCCAAGACCGAGGGCGAAAATTTCGAAGCGGATCAGCAAGAAGATGGACTTTACGATCTTGGCGGCAACATCATTCCTGGTGGCAATGCTCCGATCTTCCAGATCAAGAAAGTCGTCGGTGGCACCGTAGTGGGTAGCGACAACAGTGCCCGGGACGCCATGCATGTAGGCATCAACCCGGGTGATGATGTCGAAAGCCTGGTGATCAATTCCAAGATCAAGAACTGGATGTCCTCTGACCAGAGCCTCGTAAGTGGCCAGCTTACTGGCGTGATGCTCGGCGATGGCACCCAGGCCAACTATGTGCGTATGGTATTTGGCACCATGGTCATCGATGGGGAGCTCGCCGCGGGCTTCGAGGTGGGGTATGAAGTCGAAGATACCTACACGACCCTGGCGCGTGTCGCGGTGCCGGAACTGACCGATGGTGATGTCAGCACTCTTGGACTGCAGCTTGCTGTCAATACGGCTAATAGCTTTGAACTCGAGGCCGGTTACCGTCTTGGCGATGACAAGATCATCCCAATCGATCTCAATGGTTTCTCCTTACCGCCCGGCGTACTGCAGGACATTCTTACCGGCTCGCATACCATCAGCGATGGCGACACAGTGCTTCCCTCTGGCGCGGCGGTTGGTTTCCTCGCGGAAACCTCTGCACTCGATGCGGCAAGTGAAGACGGTCTATCTGCGATCGACTTCTACAATCTCGAAATCGAAGCGCGGGGCAATGAAATCCAGGTAGGTACTACTGGAGAAGAAGTCGGGGCCGAGGGCACCGACGGTATCGACACCCTCGTTTATACCGGTAGCGATGAGATTCTGGCGCCTTTGGCGGACAGCGTCGAAAACTTCGACGGCAGCGGTTCCGATGCAAACTTCACTGTCACTGGTAATGATGGCGACAACATCCTGATCGCGGGTTCTGGCGACAATACCTTTGTCGGCGGAGGTGGCGCAGACAGCGTTCGTGGTTCCTTCGCATCCATCGATGGCAGTGTCGTGGAAGATTTCCAGCCGGAAGACGACATCCAGATCCTGGATAGTTATCTCACTGACAAGGATGTCAGCTACCGTATGGAAGACGGCGTGGTCAAGCTGGTATTTACCGATCCTTCCAGCATGCAGACCGCCACGATCAGTCTGACAGGCGACCAGTTCGAGAACTTCAATCCTGACAGCGGTGCCAGTGTCTTCAATATCGAGCTGACGGAGCAGGGTACCCGTATCACCTACTCCGAGGAGCGTGTGCTGTATCGGATCAACGCCGGTGGCGATGATGTCACCGCCACCGACGGCGGCCCTGACTGGCTCGGCGACAAGACGTCCGGATTCGAATACCTGCTGGGCAATACCAAGGACACCTATAGTGGCAAATCGTCGGATGAGCAGAACGAAATCGATCTCTCGGGTCTCGGTGACGATACTGTGCCCTGGCAGCTTTACACCAATGAGCGTAGCGATAACAGCAACGACGAACAGATGCTGGAATATGGCTTCCCGGTAACCGCCGGTGGCACCTATTCGATCACCCTGTATTACACTGAAAACTGGAACGGCATCTTCAATGAGGAGGGTGGCCGTGTCTTCGATGTGGCGGTAGATGGCAACGTGCCCGAGGCCTTCGCCGGTATCAATCCGCTGGCCGAAGCCGAGAGGGCTCTGGGTTCCGATGCGTCTCAGGAAGATTTGATTGGATACGGTCTGTCTCGGACCTATACGTTCACCGCTCAGGACGAGGTCATCAATCTGGCATTCAGTCATGGTGCTCAGAATCCCAAGATCAACGCCATCGAGATCAAGCAGCTAGGCCTCGATTCAGCAACGGATACAACGCCGCCTCACGTCGACGACGTAGCTCCTCAGGTCGATTCTATTCAGGTTGAAGAGGCGACTGACAGCGACAGTGGCTTGCAGGTGACGGTAACCCTCAGTGATGACGAGGGGATCGATATCGGTGCCATTCAGGGTGATGAACTGGTCTTCACTGGCATTGTGCCGGCCTCTTCCAGTCTTGTGGAGGGTAACGACGCCATTGTGCTTGGCAATGATGGCAAGAGCGCCGTCGTCACCTATGTCATCACCCCGCCCGAAGGAACGAACGCTTGGCCGGAGGGCAACTTCAGCGTCGGCGTCAAGGAGGGAAGTTATCAGGATAACGCCGGTAACGGGGTTACTTCCTATGAAACCAGCTTCGACATCACTCTGGGCGAGCCTGATGCCGGAAATGGCGCCGATACGGAAGACGATATCGAGTACGTCACGGCATTTGAGCTGGACTTCGAGACCGCGGGAAGCCCGCTGGAACAAGGCGGCTTCGATGGTCTGCTAGGGGGAATCGGCGACGAGACGGTAGTGACCAGCGTCGAGAATGGCCAGCTGGTGATCAATACCTCCGATGGCGATATATACAAGGGCAATAGTGCCAACGACTTTATCAAGAACGTTGACTTGAGCGATCCCGCTCAGACGCTGGTAGAGGTCGCCACTCGCTTCTCCAATGCCTTCCCCGCGGCCCTGGAAGCTCAAGGGCTGGCCAGCGATCATATTCCCAACTATGCACAGCAAGGGGTTCTTTTCGGCACTGGGAGTCAGGGTAAAAACGAGTTGATCAAACTCACCCTAGGGGGCAACAACGGCAATATCGTACAGCTCTGGTCCAATGGTAATGGCAAGCAAGATCCTGAGGCTGTCGATGAACAGTATGAACTTCAGGATCTGCTGACCGATAAAAGCCTGGGGCTGAAGGACGTTGCCAATGTGGGCATGACGCTGCAGATCGACAAGAGTGCCGGCACGGTCACACCTCTCGTGACGCTTTACGGTGCTGACGATGAAGTTCTCGGTGGCCTGCGCGCCAACGATACGGAGGGTTTTGTTACCGCTGAAGCACAAGCATTGCCGAGTGCTGTACTCGCCAACCTGCTCGATGCCGACACCCCGACAGCCGTGGGCGTGACGTCCAATGACTACCAGACGCTAGATTCCTATGAAGCGCGCTGGGAGTATCTGAACGTCACCGTTTCAGAAGGCAATAATGCTGCCGATAATGAAGCTGTGCCGAACAGTGCGGAACAGGTGTTTGCCGATGCCAATCTGGATACGTCGGAGCAATATGCTGAGGGTGAAGTTGGTTCTGCTGTGATCACGATCACTCCGAATGGAGAGGATGTTCAGGATTCGAACTACGTTAGCGGTTCCTTCAATATAACCAACACCGGTGACAAGAAGATCGCAGCCGTTTATTTCGATGTGAGCTCGGCTCTCTACGATGACAGCGTGTTTGATCCGGATGGCAAGGGTGGCGATACCGCAGCCAAGGATCTCACTATCGATAGCGCCGGTGGAACGGGTGTGATACAGCCTTCCGAGTACGAGCACTACTTCCAGCAAGGGGACGATCCTGACCCTGCGAATAGCGCGGTCAACGGCGGCTATAAAGGCGCAATGGTGAAGTTCTCTGCAACGGAAGATGGAGGCTTCAGTCAGGGTGAGACCGTCACTTTCAGTGGCGACATGGATCCCAATTCGATTGCAGGCATGTCCAAGAGTGGCGAAGCGGGCGTCGATACCGACTCGCTGCCTGCTTGGGATGTAGGAGGGGTGTCCGGCGCCGAGCTGATCGGCTCCAAGGTCTATATCGCCTTTACCGACGGCAGTGTCGCCAATGCGCAGCTGATGGGGGATGGCAGTCAGACCGGTGCGCAGGCGCTGGTAACCGAGGCATCCAAGAACCTTGAGGTGAAACTCAGCGTCGGGAATGTAGAGCGCGCAGAAGATGGCAGCTTCGTGGAAATGCCTAGCGTGGAAGTGTCAGGACCCGCGAATGAGTGGGTGCGAGTAGTCATGACGAAAGGCCACCAACCGGTTACCAATGACACTAACGATATCGCAAGCATCGTTGAGTCGCGACTGGAAGACAATGCATTCCCGGCCAACAATGCAGCGGAATTTCAGTTTGCCGATATTCAGCTGGATGAAAATGGCTACGCTGACGCTTCTGCTGAATTCGTCTACGACACCTTCCTGAACGGAACAGATAGCTTCGATGGCAGTGACGCATTGCCTCTTGGCTTCGTGGCATCAGTCATCGAGGATCCCAATACCACCGAGGCCTTTGCCCAAGGAGGAGTAAGCGAGCCGATCTACCTGTTCCAGTGAGGTAGTCAAGTAAGCTAGCTGGCTGGCTGGCATAAAGGGGAGGCGTGGCGACATACCGATGCCGCGCCTTCCCTTTTTATTATGCAGTTTGCTGCGAAAAATTAGGTAAAATGGATATCTAGCGTTACATTAGTTTACTAATACTCACGGAACTAGGAATTTCAGTTATGCATACGCGCTCCAAATTAGTAATATTGTGTGTTCAAAGGTTGTACTTTTGTAACATAAAGATTGACAGTGAGGCACCACCAAGCGCCGGTTCCTTTAGGTAGTGGTCTGAGAGAAATGCCAATGAGTATCTCTCGGGCGGTAGCGTGGGAAAAAGGAATTCACGCTACTTCACCTCTCGGTTCAAGCTTTTTACGGGCCTAAACCTAATCCTCGAACCAAAAACTTCGAATTCGAAAATTTGTTAGACAGGATCACAAAATGAAAAAGACAACACGTATTGGCTTGCTTGCAGCATTAACGCTCAGCATCTCCGCCTGCGCCTATTCGCCGGGTGGCCATATCGATTACGAAGCGGCAGAGAAAGCACCGCCGCTGGACAACCTGGTGGACCTCAAGGCGATCACGCCTACCATGATCGCCGAGTACCGCCAGCAAGTAGAGGCCAAGGGCGCGAAGAGCATGTCGCGGGACCTGAGTGAGGCCATCGCATCCTATGAATACGAAATAGGGCCAGGCGATGTGCTCAATATCGTCGTCTATGACCATCCCGAGCTGACCATTCCCGCCGGTGCCGAACGCAGCGCGACGGAATCGGGTACCGTGGTCCAGCCCAATGGCTACATCTACTATCCTTACATCGGGCGGGTCAAGATTGAAGGTAAGTCGGTCGATGAGGTACGGCGCATCATTACCAGCCGCCTCTCGAACTTCATCACCGAGCCCCAGGTCGAGGTCGGCATCGCGGCCTTCAAGTCCAAGAAGGCCTATGTCACCGGCGCCGTCGGCACCCCCGGCATGGTGCCCATCACCAATACGCCCATGACGGTACTCGACGTCATCAGTCAGGCAGGCGGGCCGACGGCGGATGCCGACTGGCACGATGTGACCCTGAATCGCGGCGGCGAAGAGCAGTCCCTGTCGCTGTTCGCCATGCTCAAGGAGGGTGATTTGACGCAGAACCGCTTGCTGCGCGAGGGAGACGTAGTGCATGTGCCCAGCGCGGAAAACCAGAACGTCGCCGTTCTGGGACGAGTGCGCAACGCCGGCAACCTCCCGGTTGGCAACGAGCGCATCTCGTTGACGGATGCCTTGGCACGCGCCGGTGGCCTGGATAACCAGCGCGCGGAACCTACCGGCATCTTCGTCATCCGCAGCAAGCCAGCCGGTGATGAAAAGATGGCGACCGTCTATCAGCTCGATATCACCAACGCCGTGGCTCTGAACATGGGTTCCTATTTCCCGCTGCAGCCGAAAGACGTGGTGTATGTGACGGCGGCGCCGTTGGCTCGTTGGAACAACGTCATCAGCCTGCTGCTACCCACGGCCACGCTGCCGGGTGACATCACCGGTACCAGCATAGGCGAGCTCTAATAGCCATGTTTCACTCCATCCTGGTGGTCTGCACCGCCAACATTTGTCGCAGTCCGGTGGGCGAGGCGTTATTCAAAGCCCGCCTACCGGAATTGCGAATCGAGTCGGCGGGGCTAGCGCCAGGAGCCCATGAAGGTAGTGGCGCGGCGCCTTTTGCCAAGGAGTTTGCAGCGGAATCCGGGCTGGATTTGGAGGCCCACCGTTCGCGGCGCATCACGCGTGACATGATCGACGCCGCTGACCTGATACTGGTCATGAGTGAAGGCCAGCGGCGTCATATAAGTGAACTCGCTCCCGCGGCTACCGGTAAGACCATGCTGTATGGTCGTTGGCTACCGGATGGTGGCAGTCAGGGTTGCAAGATTCCCGATCCATATCGCAAAAGCCGCGAGGCATTTGCCCATGTTCACAAATTGCTGACCCAAGCCGCCGATGCCTGGCAAACCAAGCTAGGGAGCTGAAGTATATGACCAGTCTCGTTTCAGGAAATACCATGTCTCAGGAACAACAGGTTCAGGCGACACGAAATACCGGCCAGAACGACGATACCGTCGATCTAGGTCGCCTTTTCGGATTGCTAGTGGACAATAAGTGGAAAATACTCATCGTCACCGGCTTGTTCGCCCTTGCCGGGTTGATTTACTCACTTCTCGTCACACCGGTCTTTCAAGGCGATGCGCTTGTCCAGGTAGAGCAAACCGGAGCCAGCGACAAGTCAGAGCTGGCTGCGTTACTGGGTGAAGAGGCGCCAACGGCCGCTGCACAGATGGAGATTCTCAGTTCGCGGCTCATTCTTGGCCAAGCTGCTGATCAAGAGGATCTAGACATCGTTGCAGCCCCCAGCATGTTTCCCATCCTGGGTGATGTTCTGATACGCAATGACATTGCGCGTCCCGGTTTTGCTGAAGGCCGACCCGAAATCTGGGGCAGTGAAGCCATCAGCGTCAAGTCCTTGAGTGTCGAACCCGAATTGGTCGGTAGGCCTTTGACGCTTGAGGCATTGTCCGAAAACCGTTATCGGCTACTTGGCTCCGAGGGCCGCGTCATCGGTACCGGTCAGGTTGGCAAAATGCTGGAAACCACCAATCCTTGGATCGAACTGCGGGTGGGTGACATGCAGGCACCTGCCGGCGCGAAGTTCAAGCTACTCAAGCTTAGCCCCCAGGCGACGATCGCTTCACTCAAGTCTCGTTTCAATGTAATGCAAAAAGGTACCGAAACCGGGGTGTTGGAATTGACCCTGACGGGAACCGAACCGCGGGAAATTGAAGACACGCTGAATGCTATCGCCGAAGTCTATCTCGCCCAGAATATAGCGCGTCAGGCTGCTGAAGCGGAAAATAGCCTGGCCTTTCTGGAAAAGCAGATGCCCAATGTGCGCCAGCAACTGCAGGATGCCGAAAGCCGACTCAACGAGTATCGTTCCGAGCGCGATAGTGTCAACCTGACCATGGAAACGCAAAACGTGCTTTCCGGTATGGTCGATATCGAAGGTCGCCTGAATGAACTGCGTTTGAAAGAGTCCGAACTTTCCAGGCGCTATACACCGAATCACCCGCTTTACGCGGCATTATTGGAAAAGAAGGCCCAGCTCGAGCGCGAGAAGGCCAACATGGAAGAGCGCACGGGTAACTTGCCCGAGACCCAGCAGCAGATCCTGCGCATGACCCGGGACGTTGAGGTTACTCAGCAGATCTATGTGCAACTGCTCAATCGCATGCAAGAACTCAATATTGCCAAGGCCGGCACCGTGGGCAATGTGCGAATCATCGATTCTGCCGTAGTCGGCTCATCACCGATCGCTCCTAAAACACCGCTTATCGTCATATTGGCAACGATCATCGGCGCAATGCTGGCAATCAGTGTCGTCTTGATTCGCGGTATCTTCAATCGCGGTGTAGAAAGCCCGGAGCAACTCGAAGATTTAGGATTGCCCGTTTATGCCACCGTGCCACTGTCGGAAGATCAGCAAAAACTGGTCAAACGTATCCGCCAGCGCGGCGAGACGCAAGGCAAGAACGTTATTGGCGGAATGCTTGCCAAGGTGAATCCGACCGATACCGCCGTAGAAGCATTGCGCGGCCTGCGTACCAGCTTGCATTTCGCCATGCTTGACGCTCAAAACAACTGCATTATGGTAACCGGGCCGAGCCCTGGCATCGGCAAGAGTTTCACCAGCATCAATCTAGCAGCCGTATGCGCCCAGGCAGGCCAGAGAGTACTGATGATCGATGCCGACATGCGAAAGGGCAGCGTGCATATGGCATTCAATGATCGCTCGGAAGCAGGGCTTTCGGAAGTGCTATCCGGAAAACTCGACCTTCAACACGCCATCAGGAACGGTGGTATGCCGGGCTTGTACTACATTTCACGTGGTATCGCGCCTCCCAACCCGTCCGAGTTGTTGATGCAGAAAAGCTTCACTGACCTCCTTGAACAGGTAAGTAGTGAATTCGATCTGGTTATCATTGATACTCCGCCCATCCTGGCGGTCACGGATGCCGCCATTATTGGCAAATTCGCCGGCACCTCACTGATGATGGTGCGCTTCGGTCTCAACCCGCCGCGCGAAGTGAAAGTAGCGTTGCGCCGGCTAGAGACTTCAGGAGTGCAGGTCAAGGGATGCATACTCAACGCCATGGAACGCAAGGCCGCCACTAACTATGGTTACGGTTATTACAATTATTCATATAAATGATGGCGACCATAATTTTTTATTAACAGTGGTGTAACGTATGCTCCAGAACCTTCGAGAACTTTATAACCTGCTTACTCTTGAGCAGCGTAAGAAACTGTTCAAGCTGCAAATACTGATCGTAGGTATGTCATTTGCTGAAATAGCCAGCGTCATTGCCATCGGGCCCTTCATGGGCCTGGTGGGTGACATGAGCCAGTTACAGGGCGAGGGGTTTGTGGCAGGCATCTATCAAGCCAGCTCTGCCGCATCGCCCCAAAGCTTTCTATTCTGGCTAGGTATCGGTGTATTTGTCATGCTGGTAGCAGCCGGACTTTTTTCCATGTACACCGTCTGGCGCTTGGCACTTTACGGCTCTCAGGTAGGGGCCGAGCTATCCAGTCGACTCTTCAAGCATTACATGCACCAGCCGTGGCTGTTTCATGCTGAAGGTAGCAGCGGACAACTGATCAACCAGATTTCTCAAGAATCCCAAAGGGTAACCAATTTCATCATCAGCCCATTGATGCAAATGAATGCCAAGCTGGTCATGGTTATTCTCATGGCCGTTGCCATCTTGATTTACAATCCCATGGTGGCAATCATCGGCGTCTCGCTTTTTGCTTTATCCTATCTGCTCATATATCGGCTGGTGAAAAAGAGACTGACTAATAATGGCGCAAGAATTTCACAGCAACAGACGCTACGTTTTCGCCTGATGTCTGATGGTTTTGGAGGTGTCAAGGATACACTGCTACTTGGGCGTCAGCAGGTTCTAGTCGATCGCTTTGAGGATGCCAGCAGGACCTTCGCACGTAGTCATGGTGTCAACCAAGCCTTGAACCAGATGCCTCGCTATGCAATAGAAATCATCGCCTTTGGTGCCATCATCGCGTTAGTGCTTTATCTACTTTACTCTAGACAAGGGAATCTAGGAGACATACTTCCCGCGCTTTCTGTCTATGCATTAGCAGGCTTCAAGCTCTTGCCCGCTTTCCAGCGAATTTATGTCGGTATCGCCAATATAAAAGGCAACATGGCTGCGTTTGAATCCATCCGTGATGGTTTGATAGCCGGCAGTACTCATTATCAGAAAGAAGGATTCGATGGGCGTGGCAGTGCGCAACCGGTCGCTTTACGGCAAAGTATCGAGTTTCGTGGGGTACGCTTTACATATCCGGGCAAGCAAGAACCAGCGCTCAAGAATATATCGCTTTCTATTCCCGCCAATCAGGTAATAGGTTTGGTGGGATCTTCAGGATCAGGAAAATCCACGGCTATTGATATTCTACTTGGTCTAATCAAACCGGAGTCAGGGTGTATTGCCATCGATGGTGTTCCCTTGACCGATGAAAACAGGCGAGCTTGGCAAAACAAGTTAGGGTTCGTGTCACAAAGTATTTTCTTGTCGGATTCAAGTATTCGCGAAAACATCGCCTTTGGCCTGCCTCTCGAAGCCATCGACGAACAGAGAGTGCGCAGGGCGGCAAGCCTGGCCCACCTCGACGAAATGATCGCTGAATTACCGGCCGGCTTGGATACCTTTGTGGGCGAGCGCGGGGTGCAGCTCTCTGGAGGGCAACGTCAGCGAATTGGTATTGCTCGTGCGCTATATGAAGATACCGAAGTCCTAGTCCTTGATGAAGCGACGAGTGCGCTGGACGGCATTACAGAAAAATTGATCATGAATGCCATACACGACTTCTCTGGAGAAAAAACAATCATAATGATTGCGCATCGTTTGGCAACAGTTAAACAATGCGACCAGATATTACTTCTGAGTCATGGAGAAGTAGTCGATCAGGGTAAATACGCGGATCTTGTTGGGCGCAATGACATGTTCAAGCGAATGGCACAGCATGCTTGATCGATTCATGGCAATGGCTCAACTAAATTTTGATCTAGGTTAACGTATCATTCAAGATAAATGGTGCACTGTGCTAATTTAGATTATTTTGATTACGGCGCTCTAAGTTTTGAATGTATATAAACGAAAAATATTCAAACTAATTGATCTATTCCGTATCGGTGGAAGACCCGGGCGGCATGAAGAGGTTTTGTCACGACTTCTTAAAAAGAATAAAGTAGTTAAGGACTACACGTACTTAACCGATCCATTGCAAGCATTTGAAAAGGCAAAAGGTGAGCCATTTTTAACAAGCGTACCGCTTGCTCGCTGTCGAAGCTTTGGACTGTTAGCTTTTCCTATAACCAAAGATTCTTCACATCCGTTTATTCAGACACTCAATGAATATAAAAAAACGGGATTGCGCCGTTATGAAGGTTCACCTCTTGAAAAATATTACTCGAGTTTTCGGCCAGCCAATGGCATTGATCTCTGGGGAATAAAACCATCAAAAATTGACCGTTTGGCCAAATACAGTATTTTAGATTTTATCGAGCCTTGGTTTGGCATTCCTTCAAAACACGAAAAACGTAGTAAAATAAACATTAATAAAATGGAAGCTCATGAGCATAATCGGTATTTGAAAAGCGCTTTGGATTGGCAACATTTTGGTCCCGTTTCTTATGAGAAAGGAAAGTTTGAATACGAACGTTTAATAAATATTTATGACTCCATAAAAAAACATGGTTATTTGAGGGATGAAGGCCATAGTGAAATAAATGGGGTGCTATTGGTTGCAGGTAAAAAATATTCGGTAATAATAAACAGTGGTCAGCACCGAATAGCAGCTTTACTAGCTAACGATTATGAAATAGTGCCTATTTACTTTAATACAAAAAAATGGCAACCAGTAATTCGGAGTAAGGCACATCACTGGCCTGCCGTAAAATATAACTTTTTATCTGAGCAGGAAGCGAAAATAATTTTTGACCGCATCCTAAGTGGCCTACAACCCTTTACAAATAAATTAGCGAAGAAGTGGACATGTAATGGCCAACCCTAAAGCCCCTATATCACTGATAATAACCACATACAACGATGCAGAGTATTTAAACAAAGCTCTTGAATCTGCATTAAATCAAAATAAACAAATTGCAGAAATTGTAGTAATCGATGATGGTTCTGAAAATGATGATGCCGAAAAGGTGGTAAAAAAATATAAAAACGGCGTACCTGATATTGTATTCTTCAAAAAAGAAAACGGTGGGCCTTCGAGCGCAAGGAACTTAGGAATACAAAAGGCGAATCAAGAATATATAACTTTCCTTGATGCTGACGACTATATGCTTCCCTGTAACATCGAAAATCTTTATTCATCAATTAAGGATTTGTCTGACGATTATTTCGGTGTTTATGGAAACTATATAAACAGTCGGACGAAAAAACAAGTAATACATTGTGATTTTGATGGAATACCATCTACTAGCCTGGTAGGAAGGAATGAGGGCATTCCAGGGTGTGTTTATTCTTATTTGATAAAAAGAAATAAACTTCTAGAAGTCGATGGGTTTGATGAAGAACTAACCCATAATGAAGATTTTGATTTATTGATCAAGCTGCTCAAAAAAGGTTATTGCGTAAAAGGAAGCGTCGGCGCTGGAATCTATAGAAACTATAGGCCGGGCTCGCTTACTAGAAGCGATAAAGCATATGCAAACTACCAAGCCGTTTCTATTTTTTTGGATAAGGCAGAAGCGAATAATTACTTTTCTGAAAAAGAGTTAAATAAAAGAAGAAAAGCAAATGAATTAAGCTTGGCAAAAAAAATGTATAAAAATAAACAGCCTAAATATGAAATAAATAAAATATTAAGAAGAGCATTTTTGTATGCAAGACCAGAAAATTATCGAGAATATATAGCTTATGCTTTTAGCAAGATACTTTAAACAATTTTGGAATTGCAGATGAAGATATTACATTTTATTTCTAGCCCCGCTTCGGGGGGGGCCGAAATATACGTGCGTGACCTTTGTATTCATATGGCTCGTCAAGGGCATAGCGTATTAATAATTTTTTTAACTGACGCAAAAAGCATTGGTCGCGACATTGAGTTTGAAAAAAAATTTCTAAATGAATTAAAAGAAAACGGTATTGACTATAAAATTTTGGGTTCTCGTTCAAAAAAAGATTTATTGTTGAATTTTTTAAAAGTAGGAAAGTTGCTTAATACCTTAAAGCCTGATGTTGTGCATGCGCATTTGCACTACGCCATGGTTTATTTAAGTGCTTTTAGGAGCAAGGTTGTATACACACATCATAGTATAATTCCAGGTGCGCCTGTTTTTATTTTCAAGCTATATAATCTTAGGGTGGGTAGATATATAGGTATATCTAAAAAATGTAAAGAAATATTAGAAGGGTATACCAATCATGAGGTTGCACGTATTGATAATGCGGTAGATAGTGAGAGATTAAATGGTAATATAAAGCCAAGGGTTGAAAGTGACAGCAATACAGTAACGATTGTGGCGACAGGGCGGTTAATGCATGCTAAAAATTACGAAATGCTTATAGAAGTTGCTGTAAAACTTAAAGAAAAAAATGAAAATTTTAAAATACTAGTTGCCGGAGAAGGGAAGAAAGAATACAGAAAAATTTTAGAGGAAAAAGTGGTAGAGCGTAAAGTCGAGGATCGTTTTAAGTTTTTAGGGCAGTGCAATGATATCCCTAGATTACTAAAATCTGCCGATATCTTTGTTACTACATCGCATTACGAAGGATTGCCAATTTCTTTAATTGAAGCGAGCCTTTTAGGCGTACCCGCAGTCGTTACCGACGTTGGTAGCTGCGGTGAGGTTGTTGAGAAATGTAAGTCAGGTTTTGTAGTAAATGCAGATGATGTGCAGAATTTTTCTGAAAAATGTAGTTTGTTAATAAATGATAAAGAGCTAAGATTGAGACTTTCAAAGTCGGCACTTGTTTTATCCAGTCACTATGAAATAGAGCGCAGCGTAAACGAGCACTTAACTCTCTATAAAAATTTATAGGAGAGTTTTAGAGTTGAGAGTTGTTATTAAAATTAAAGATTTAATAACAACTCGCTAACGCTAACCTTGTTGGGTGAATTATGGCTACTTATTTGCTTCTTGTTTTGCTGTGTGCTTTATGCTTATTCATAGTGTTATATGCAAAAATACGCTATAAATTTTTAGCTGAAATTGTGCTTATTGCTTTGATATTTAGACTAGCATTAGTATATGCGGACTATTACGGGTTTTTTGCGATACCTGGTGGTTCTGATGCTGGTACTTTTACAGACCAAGCGCGCTTATGGTCAGCGTTAAGTTGGAGCGATTTGCTAGCTAATTTCGAGCCAGGAAGCTCAAAAAATTACAGCGCTTTTGGTGGGGTTTTTTACAAGATATTTGGTTATCATGAGTTGATGTTGCCTTTCTTGAATGTTCTTTCAGGAACACTGATAGTATTTATTACTGGTGTTGTAATTTATAAAATGTGGGGTCGAGTTGCCGCGCAATGGGGAAGTTCGATTCTTGCACTTTATCCGTTTGCCGCTTTTAATTCAGCTATAGCTCTTCGCGAAGAAATTTCGATTTTGGCATTTGCAGTTGGCCTTTATTTTTTAACAAAATGGTTACGTGAAGAGTCACAAGTCAGTATATTTTTCTCTTTAGGTTTTTTTGGGGTCGCGACGAGTATTCACCCCGGGTGGGTTGGCGCGCTAGTTGGTCTTGGTTGTTACTCGCTTTATCAGTTTCTACGCGCAATACCGCTTTTTTTTAATGGAGCTAGGGTGAATTTTAGCTATTTAGGAAAATTATCCACTTCCTTAGTGATTATTATTTTAGCATTCTCTTTTTCAGCGGGAGGCGTTTCACTCGGAAAAGGGATAGAAGTAGGGAGCGATGATCAAGCAGGAGGGGTTGGTGAATTGATCGAGTCTCGTTTTTCGCGCCAAGCTACAGGTGGCTCTGCATATCCTTCTGCAATAGCAACTGGAGACCCTTTTTCTCAGCCGTGGCTAATACCAGCACGAATAGTTTATTTCGTTTTCTCTCCTTTTCCATGGGATATACGTAGCCCCCACCATTTAATAGGTTTTATATCGACCATCATGTATTTTTTCTTGGTCTGGAGGATTTTCAAAGGCTGGTCGAGAATAAAAAGAAAGCAGGAGTGTCTTGCTTTGTTATTAATGCTAGGCGCTTTAACCTTCGTTTTTGCAATTGGGGTTACTAACATAGGCACCGCAATTCGGCATAAAACAAAATTCTTGTTATTATTTGTAGTCTTGGCAGCCTCTTCTTTCGACACGTTAAAAATCAAGCTAAGGAAATAAATTGGATATTCTTTTCATTGCGGGCAATGCTCGCTCTTTGATAGCCAATCGCGGTGATTTGATACGTGAGATGCAATCCAAGGGGCTAGTTGTTGCCGCCGCAGTTCCCGAACGAGATTACTTGCCCGAAGTAGAGGAGCTAGGCATTACGATTTTTCGCTTCGAAATGGGCAGAACAGGTATTAACCCGTTGAGCGACATTAAAACCTTTTTCTCTCTTTTCAGGTTGATGCGTAAAAAAAATCCTAAAGCGGTCTTTTGTTATACGATAAAACCCGTCGTTTATGGGTCACTTGCGGCCAAACTGGCAGGCGTTCCCAAGATATTTTCCATGATCACGGGGCTTGGGCATGTCTTTACCACTCAAAACGTCAAAACCGGACTCGTTCGAAAGATAGTAGCTTGGCTTTACAAATTAAGCCTTTTTCAAAATGACGTTATATTTTTTCAGAATCCAGATGACGAACGAGAGTTCCGCCAACTAAAAATTATAAATGATACGGCTAAGGTTGTGCGTACCAATGGCTCAGGGGTTGATACGGAGAAGTTTGCGCTATCTGATCTACCTTCCGGAAATCCGGTTTTCATGTTCATTGGCCGGTTGCTTACCGAGAAAGGCATCATCGAATATGTCGAGGCGGCCAAAGCGTTGAGGGCACGATACCAAGATGTAACGTTCATCGCCGTAGGCCCTCATGATCCGTCGTTACCGCATTCGATTGATCAAGCATTACTAGACGACTGGAAAAATAACTCGTGTGTCGAGTTCATTGGCTCCGTTTCCGATGTCCGCCCTTGCTTGGCGAAATGCTCGGTGTTCGTGCTGCCTTCGTATCGAGAAGGGACGCCACGTTCCGTATTAGAAGCCATGAGCATGGGAAGAGCTATTGTCACCAGTGATGCGCCAGGTTGTCGTGAGACGGTAATCGACGGAAACAATGGATTCCTCGTTGCACCGCGGAGTGCTGATTCACTTGCGGATGCTATGGAAAAATTCATTATCGAGCCTACGCTAATAGGACGTATGGCGCAGGAATCTCGGCGTCTTGCAGAAGAGAAGTATGACGTGAAGAAAGTCAACAAAGTGATCTTGAATGCAATGGGTTATATATGAAGGATTTTTTAAAGCGATTAGTCGATTTATGCTTAAGCGGGCTTGCGATAATACTTGTATCACCTTTGCTTCTATTGATTATGCTATGGATAAAGCTCGATAGCCCCGGCCCTGTGTTCTTCAAGCAGCGCCGTATTGGACGTAATCAAGAAGTGTTCAGAATATATAAATTTCGCTCAATGCATGATCGAGCCCCTGACGCCATCGATCAGCATAATGAGAAGGTCGTCGCCAGTAATCAGGATCCACGTATTACCCGTGCAGGCCGATTCCTTAGAAACACTAGCCTTGATGAGTTACCGCAACTCTGGAACATAGCTCGTGGTGATATGAGTATCGTTGGGCCACGACCGATCATTCCCGAGCAACTGGAGGTCGTCGGCGAAGCTTATAAGGAACGCTTCGATGTGCCCCCTGGTTTGACAGGACTGGCACAGATTCGAGGTCGCCGCAGTCTTGGCTGGCTACAGCAGTTGGAGGCGGATACGGAATATGCCAGAAATTACAGCATCATGTACGATTTCAAAATAATGTTGAAAACGGTCGTTGTCGTATTCAAGCGTAGCGATATTTATGGCGGCGATGCGCAAAACTGGCGTGCCTATCGCGATAGTCTCAGACAAACGGATGACAGCGGCGAGGATAAGGAGCTGTAACGATGGCAGACGAACTGCAGTGGATGCTAATTACGGCGTCGCCCGGTATTGCGAAATATGCCGAGTCCTGTGGAGTGCACCGTATTTTCGTGGATATGGAAGTACTGGGCAAGGAAGAGCGCCAAAAGCATCTGTCGGCCCACAAGGCGGCGCATACCTTTGAAGATATTACAGCCGTTGCCGGAGTATTGACGAAAGCCGAACTCATGGTGAGGGTCAATCCCCTATATGCCGAAACGGCGCAGGAAGTGAATGAAAGTATAGCCTGCGGGGCATCTCGGCTCATGTTGCCAATGTTCCGTAGTCCCGAGGAGGTCGAAGAGTTTATCCGTCTTGTGGATGGGCGCGTACCAATAACGTTTCTGGCGGAAACACCTCAGGCGCTTACTCGTATAAGCAGCTATGCGGATATCCTGGGTAAGCGCGATGAAGTGCATTTCGGCTTAAACGATCTCTCCTTGGCCATGGGTCTCGATTTCTTGTTCGAACCTCTGGCGGGCAGATTGCTGGAGCCTGCTATCGATGAGCTCGAGAAGCGAGGTATTGCCTACGGCTTTGGAGGGGTGGCACGCCTCGATTCGGGAGAGCTTCCTGCGGAGTGGGTCTTGAGTGAGCATCTCAGATTACGCTCCCGCTGGGTGATACTCTCGCGCGCCTTTCATGGTGGTGCAAATGAACTCGAGGAACTGCACAGTCGTATCGACCTGCAGGATGAATTGCACAAGTTGCGCAGCAAGGAGCGTGATCTGCGCAACCTCGATTCCCAAGAGCTGCTCATCAATCAAGAAAAACTCAGGAAACGAGTATTCGAGCTTGCGCGCAAGGGGCGCTCCTCATGACGGGCTGGCCCCTACAGCGAGTTCTCTTTTTGCAAAAGGAGGAGGTTCTCGAGTGCCAGAAAGAAGAAGTCGTCACTTTCTTCAAGGCGAACCTACCTGGGTCCGTCGTTGAATTCGCTGGTAATTCGGCACAGGTTCTCGAAGGTGCGCATTACGACGCCATCATCACGCCGACATTGCCCTGGTTGCCCGAAGCCTTGTCAAAACTGAAGAGTTACAAATGGCTGCACTTTCTGTCGTCGGGGATCGAGAAAATCTGGTCCATGCCCTTCGACAAGACCGAACTCCTGATGAGCAAGAGCTCGGGTGTCAATAGTGCCGCCATGGGTGAATATGCCATTGGGGCTATGTTGCATTTCGCTAAGCAGTTTGGGCGCTTCCAGCATCAGTCGATGCATAGATGTTGGCAGCGAATATGGCTCGATGAGCTGACAGAGCGAACGGTCACGATTCTCGGGGTGGGTAATGTAGGTCGTGAGGTAGCTCGTCGCGCGCAAGCATTTGATATGAATGTAATAGGTGTTTCACGTACCGTTCGCACTGTAGAGCATTTCGATCATATCGTTACCTGGGAAGATATGACTCCCCATCTTGGTCGCACGGATTACCTCATCGTTTGTCTGCCACTATCTAGCCAGACTCAAGGTGTTGTCAACGAGGGCATTTTCGAGGCGCTGAAAATCGGCGCGGTGGTAATTGATATATCACGTGGGGGAGTGACAAGCCAGAATGCAATTATTGACGCGTTGAACAAGAAAAAACTGTTCGGCGCTGCCTTGGATGTCTTTGAGGTTCAACCACTTCCGTGCAAATCCGAACTCTGGCAGCGTGATGATGTGCTGATTACCCCCCATGTTTCAGGTACTACGCCTTTCTATCTTGCTCGTGCGTTAGAAATTTTTCTGAAAAACGTAAGGTCACTGGAACAGAATAAAAAATTATACTCTCCTGTCAACGTTGGGCTTGGATACTAAATTTGTGGTTCTCTAATCCACGCGATATTAGAAAATCAACTTTTTTACCAGCGTAAGAAGATCGTTTTAGGCCGTTGCTGTTCTACTATTTCATATCTGGATAGTGATTTTAAGCTGCCCATGAATTAATCTTGTATTTTTGCTAAAGAACAGCGCAGATAAACTTTTTTTATACTTCAGGTTGATACCAATTATGCCTAAATTCTCCGTTGTTATACCAACTTATAATCGCGCAGACTCGTTGCTGCGTACTCTTCAATCGGTACTTGCACAGTCGTTTATCGATTTCGAAGCCATTGTCGTTGACGATGGGTCGACTGATAATACGCAACAAGTTGTCAATACATTAAAAGATCCACGCATACGTTATCATAAAATGATAAATTCGGGTGGGCCAGCGACACCTCGGAACAAAGGCATTTCGGAAGCTAAAGGTGAATGGATCTGTCTGTTGGACTCAGACGATCTCTGGTATCCCCAAAAGCTTATGGTGCTACATGATTACCTCCAAAAAAATGTAAATATCGATGTTGCCTACCATAGTCTCAATATAAATATGGATTACCTGCGCGTTACACGTGCCATATATACACGCGGTTTAATGACTAATTCATATGAAGATTTGTTAAGGAATGGCAATGATTGTCCCACCTCGTCGGTAGCAGTCAGAAAAAGCTTTATAAATAGGAATAATATAGAATTTGATGAATCCAAGGAGTTCAGGATAGTCGAAGATTATGATTTTTGGCTAAAACTGGCTGATTGTGGTGCAAGGTTTGTGCGTATTGACCAGGTGTTGGGTGAATACGTTGTCGGTTTTGAAAACATATCCGGGGACGTAAAAAAACATCGGAAAAATTTATTGCACATATTGCATTACCATGTTTTTGAAGTGCAAAGGTTTGAGCCGGATAAAAAGAAACTATGGCGAGAAATAAAGGCAAAAAATCATGCGCAGTTTGCTGTACTCGACATGAAAAATAAACACTATGCTTTTGCGATAAAAAATTCTTCAATAGCAGCGTTTTGTTCGCCAAAGTATTTTATGAGACGCTTTATGAAAGCGAGTCATAAAATACTTTCTTCGAATTCTCAAAAAATTTAAAAATAATTTATTGGCTTTTTAAAATAAACGCGTCGTTCCATAGCATTTGCGCAGTATCGGGTTTAATTACTACTTGTAAGTTAGAATTTTTTAGCAGGCTTCTTGTAAGGAATCTAAATGAAAAAACGAGTTTTGATAACGGGTGGTGCGGGCTTCTTGGGCTCGCATCTCTGTGAACGCTTATTGCACGAAGGCGCAGACGTGCTTTGTGTCGATAATTTTTTTACGGGGCGTAAAGAAAACATAGCGCATCTACTTGAAAGCCCGTACTTTGAAATAATGCGGCATGATGTGACTTTCCCTTTATATGTCGAAGTCGATGAGATATATAACCTTGCCTGTCCGGCAAGCCCTGTACATTATCAGCATGACCCCGTGCAAACTACCAAGACAAGTGTCCACGGCGCGATTAATATGCTCGGCTTGGCCAAGCGCACAGGCGCAAAAATTTTTCAGGCATCTACAAGTGAAGTTTATGGCGATCCTGAAGAGCATCCACAGCGCGAGTCCTACTGGGGAAAAGTCAATCCAATCGGCACACGAAGTTGCTATGATGAGGGAAAGCGATGCGCTGAAACATTGTTTTTCGATTACCACCGTCAGCATGGAATGAATGTCAAAGTAGCACGTATTTTTAACACCTATGGGCCGCGCATGAACCCCGATGATGGCCGGGTGGTAAGCAATTTTATAGTGCAGGCCTTAAAAGGTGAGGATATCACTATCTACGGCGATGGTAGCCAGACTCGAAGCTTTTGCTATGTAGAAGACCTCATCGAGGGATTTATACGTTTCATGAATTCAGAAAATGGTTTTAGCGGTCCGGTGAATCTCGGTAATAGCGGTGAGTTCAGTATGAGAGAACTTGCAGAAAAAGTGATAAAACTCACAGGAAGTAAAAGCAAACTGACATTCAAGCCGTTACCACAAGACGATCCATTGCAACGTAAACCCGATATTACGTTAGCAAAGGAAAGTCTCGATTGGGAGCCTGTAGTTGATTTGGATGAAGGGCTGCATAAAACAATACAGTATTTTAAAAAAATAGATCTATAATTACTGTATAGCTAATCTCTTGTTTTTATAAAAAATAATGTCCTTACGCAGGGGGCGAAATTGTTGTGCATGAACTATTTTATAGATTGGTCAAATATCAGAGTTTGTTTGAAAAGTCACTAGAAGAAAGAGAGGGTGTTGCTAAAAAAATTCTTCGTTACTTATATATTAAAATTTCTTCACCTTTTGGGTTTCTTTTCTATAAAAATATGGAGCCAGTCTCTTGCAGCTCGCTTTTTGAAAATAAAATTGTAGCCATTGTAGGGCCTGCTGCTGACCTATCTGGCCAGGGGTTAGGAGATAAGATAGATCAAGCCGATGTGGTAGTGAAGTTTAACCGCATGATTGACTTTGATCAGAGCCAAGAAGTGGATTATGGGGAAAAAATCGATATTTTGTTTCATGGACTGTTGCCTGGGGGTAAGGTCGGTAATTGCGGCAAGATAGAACCGTTACGTTGGAAAAAAAAGGGACTTGGGGCTGTTATATACCCTTTTTATTTGGAAAGCACGGGTTATTGTGTTGCAAACTATTTTATTAAAGGTGGGGCGACTTTGAGGACTTACAAACTATTACCAGAAAAATATTATCATATCTCGGATATGCTGAAGTCTAGACCCACAAGCGGGATGTTGGCGATTATATTAGCCCTCAAAGGGGATGCAAAGAGAGTGGATGTGTATGGTTTCTCTTTTTTTAAGACGCAGCATAATAGTGATTATTTTAAGGGAAAAAATAGTCTGTTAGTCGATGAGAAGAAATTCAATCATTCTTCTGATAAGGAATTTGAGTTGGTTGAGCGGTTGATCAAAGAGAGCGGTAAGCTTAACTTTGTTTTCCCCAACCCGTTTAGTTAATTTAAACTATCGTTTTAACTTCGTCTAAGGCTCATGCTAGAGATTGTTTTTGTACAAGGAATTTACAATATTAAGCTAAGGGGCTTGGTATGCATAAAGTCTTTGCAGTAATTTTATCCTATAACCGCAAAGAATTGCTGAAACGCGGTTTGGCCGCTGTTTGCTCGCAAACGCGTCCCTGCGATGCAGTCATTGTCGTCGATAACGCCAGTTCGGACGGTACCGCAGAAATGCTGCGTGAGATGGGTTATCCTGATCTCAAGGTTTATTCCTTGTCACGCAATATAGGTGCCTCAGGGGGGTTCAATGTAGGATTCCGCTTGGCTTACCAAGCTGGAGCCGATTTCATCTGGATGATGGATGATGATGTCGTTCCGGAACCAGATGCGTTGCAAAAGTTGCTGGAGGCAGATGAACAATTGAATATTATGGGGTTGGATAAGTCGTATCTGATTTCCCAAGCCACGACTGAAAACGGTCAGATCAACGATCCTCCTAATCTGGACCTGCGGTACAACGAGATCGGCTATCCCAGTTGGCCTGAGACCCTTGTGCATGGCATGGTACCGGTTCGGCTCGCCAACTTCGTTTCGATTCTCATTCCACGTAAAACGTTGTCCAATTATGGCGTACCCATCTCTTCCATGTTTATTTGGGGTGAGGATACCGAGTATACGATGAGAATCACACGGGACAAGCCTGGATACTTGGTGGCGACTAGCAAGGTACTGCATTTACGAGAAAAAAGCGGTCCTATCAGTATAGTTACTGAAGAAAACAGGAGCCGTATACAGTATCATCGCCATTTCATACGTAACCGCGTGTTTATTACTCGTAAGTTTTCAAATAAATATCGGTTGCTTGTCTGTATATATAAGGATATCAGGCTGGTGCTTTTACTCTTGCGTAAAAAGCAGTTTAATAAGGTGGGAGTTGTTTTGAAAGGACTGTGTGAAAGTCCATTTTTTTACCCTGAAGCTGAATTTGCAGATGAGCCAATCGAAACTACAAAAGTTTCTATCAGCCAGCTTTATGATAGTTCTTGTGATGGGGAAAAAGTGGTTGCACGAGAGAATGTTTGTATCAGGGAGGTCGTTGCTTGAGCTGACTGAGCATTAAAGTGGATTGATAAAGCTGTTATCTGGAGCAATTTCCCGGCAATCTTTTGGTTGCCGGTTTTTTCGTTTTAATGGCAAGCTTTTGGACAATATATACAGTGCAGAATTGCTGTAGTTTCGCTGATGCAGGATCCCGGATGATGAAATCAAATGGTGACGCTATCGTCTATTGTTCGTGATCGCCGCTCTCGACCTTGAACCGATTGCACAAGCGCCATTGCGTATCGGCGCTTGTGCTGGAAGCCTGTTAACGATAACTCGGGATATGGCATTTAATACAGTGGTTTGGTTGCTTCGTCGATCAGTGGCCAATGTGCATCCTTCTCCGAAAGCACCGTGACGGGTACGGGCCAGTCGATTTGTAGGCGCTCGTCATCATAGCGGAGCCCGCGCTCTGCTTGCGGACAGTAGGCGGCGGATACTAGATAGCTGACTTCCACGTCATTACTCAGTGTTTGGAAGCCATGAGCATAGCCGGGGGGCACATAAAGCTGTGAGCGATTGCTATCCGTAAGTTCGAACTGTTGATGTTGTAGGAAGGTAGGTGAGTCGGCTCGAACATCGACGATAATATCGACGATTGCACCACGCAGGCAGCGCACCAGCTTGGCTTCGCCGTGAGGTTGCATTTGGTAGTGCAGCCCTCTCAAGGTTCCTTTTTGGGCTGAGAAAGAAGTGTTTTGTTGTACGAAGTCGTTCAACAACCCGTGCTGGGCAAACTCTTCCTTGCACATTGTGCGAGCAAAGAAACCGCGTTGATCGCCCCGGGGCTCGAGTTCGATCAGCCAGGCGTCCTTCAATGTCGTTTCATGAAAAATCATGGCTTACTCTCAAAACGGTTTCGGGTTGGTGGTAGGCGTGGCGAACAACTGTTCCTGTTCGGCATACAAACGATCGACCAGGCGTCCCGGAGGAATCGTCACGTCATCAAAAGTCAACGGCGCATCCTTTTCCAAAGGGCGGCGCAGAGTGCAACCAAGAGCAAGGCCGATGGGTAACAAATTTTCCCGACGCACGATGTCCATGTTCTCGGCAACGCCATAGACCTCGAAGCCGCCAAAGTCATTGATGGTCTCGCCTTCCGATAATGCTTTCTTGGCCATGGCTACCACGCCCACGCGTGGACCGCTTTGAGGGGCAAGCACGGCGTCGTTGAACAGCACGGCACGCGCCACTGAGTTGGGAACTTCGAAGTGGCATAGATGGTAAGGTGTGTAGAAGCAGTAATAGGGGCCCTTGCCCATCTTATAGAGCTCGAGATAATGACGCTGACGCGGATGCTCGAGGTGGCCGAGAACGAACACCCCGGGGCCGGGCCGGGCACCGACGACATAATCCACCAGACCAGGCTTCGTCGGATCCAGATGTTCCTCGAATGCCGCTACCGTCTGCTCGATGGGTACTAGCGGCGCACCTGGATCGCCGCCGGAAAAGTCCGGGCCGAGCATGCCGCGTCGCGCGACTTGCATGCCGCTACCGTTGGCGACGATGGCTTGCTCGAAGGAGATCTTGGTCCCATCGGCGAAGGAGGCGACCATAGCGGGCTTTTGCCCCCAGCGTTTGGCGAAGCTCTCCTGGGTGGCCGGATTGCGATAGGGATCGTGCAATCCCTTGATATTGCCGCTGAGTACCGGCGTCACGCCCAGACCGGCTACGAACCGCTGCAGGTTCATCTGTACGCCGGGCTGGTCGCCATCGGAGAAGGTATAGATGACACCGGCTGCATCCGCTTTCGCTTTTAGGATAGGGCCAACGGTACCATCGAGTTCGGCATTCATCTGCACGACGTGCTTGCCACTTTCCAGGGCGCTGAGTACGGCCCGGGCGGCGAATTCGATGGAGCCGGTAACCTCGATGATTGCGTCAAGCCCTTGAGCACGGGCGAGGGCTTCGGCGTCCTCGGTGACGGCGGGTTTGCCGCCCGCGATCGCGGTCTCGAGCGCGCTTTGTGTCTCGCAGTGAACGGGCTCGAGACCGACTTGGCGGTAGATGTCGATTGCCGCAGCGGGGTGGCGGTTGGCGATGGCGCAAAGCTCCATGCCTGGCGTGGCAGTCATGATCTGCAGGCCTATGCCGCTGGCTTGAAAGCCGGCGCCGATCATGCCGACGCGGATTGGTCTGCCCTCGGCCTGGCGCTTGGCAAGCGCAGTATCGACGAGAATCATGTCATTACCTCTTTAAGGGGAAAGTGCATGGTTTAGTCTTTCCACAGCTTCCAGGGGGGATCGCTCTCCCAGGCTGCTTCCAGGACCATCTTGTCTCGCAATGAGTCCATGCTTTGCCAGTAGCCTTTATGGTGGTAGTAGCCCAGCTTGCCGAGTTCTACCATGCGTGTCAGCGGCCCGTTTTCCCAAACACTCTGATCTCCGTCGATGAGCTCGAACACATCCGGCTCGCAGACGAAGAAACCGCCATTGATCAGGCCGCCGTCTTTCACGCCTTTTTCACGAAAACCCTTCACCTGGGTGGAGGAACGATCTAGATGCAACGCTCCGTAGCGGCCGGGCTGGGAGACGGCGGTGAGCGTGCACCAGGCCTTCGAAGCACGGTGGGTGTCGATCAGCGCTTTGATATCGATATCGCTTACGCCGTCGCCATAGGTCAGACAGAAGGGGGCATCACTTAAATAGGGCATGGCTTTCTTGAGGCGACCACCGGTCATGGCGTCGCCGCCAGTGTCCAGCACGGTGACTTTCCAATCTTCGTTGGTACTCTGTAACCATTCGATGCTGCCGGTCTTCAGGTCGACGGTGTAATCGGTTTGGTGGCCTCGATAGTTGAGGAAATAGTCGCGGATGTAGTCGACGCGGTATCCACCCAGAATGACGAACTCTCTGAAGCCATAGTGCGCGTAGATCTTCATGATATGCCAGAGAATCGGTCGGCCGCCGATTTCCACCATCGGCTTGGGACGAATCGTGGTTTCTTCGCTGAGCCGGGTACCGAAGCCACCGGCAAAGATCGCTACCTTCATGACTGACTCCTTTCCAGCGTTTTCTGTGGTCTCTGCCATCGCAGTTCTTCCGTCACACGGCCTTCATCGATATGCCCTTGCAGGACATGCAAGCGCACGAGCGACGATGACCGGAACTCGGTATCGGCAAACTCCATGCGCTCAAGACCTTCGATCAAGCCGCTAATGGAGTGGGAAAGTGCCTTCTGCGGTTGATGATCCGGGGCGAGGCGTTCGAACAGGCTGAAGTCCACGCGGTAGGAGCGACTATCTACGGGCGCCTCGGTGTTGATGTCCACCGTCGTGCCTGGAAGTGCCTCGGCCACCGCCATGGCCAGATCGCGTACCTGATAGTTGCAACTGTTGGCACCCGCATTGACGCTCAAGACGCGGCCGCCGTTATCCGCCGGGCGCTGCACGGCCCAGTCGATGGCACGAGCCATGTCGGTGACATCGATCAAGGGCCGCCAGGGCGACCCATCGCTTAGCACGGTGATCTGCCCTTGACTGATGGCGCTTGCCACGAAGTCGTTGAGTACCAGGTCCAGGCGTAGACGGTCGGACATACCGCAAGCCGTGGCAAAGCGCAGGCTGGTAATGACCATGTCCGTTTCGATCTTCGTCAGATCTTCCTCGGTGTGAACCTTGGACTTGGCATAATCCGTGATGGGCGCGACGGCATCGGTTTCGCAACGGGGCGGGCCACTGGCAACACCATAAATGCTGCAGCTGGAAGCGAAGACGAAGTTGCGCACGCCGGCCTGTGCCGCCGCCTTGGCGATACTGACGCTGGCACGATGATTGATGTCCCCCGTGGCCGTGGCGAAGCGACTACCCATTGGATCGTTGGAAACTGCGGCCAGTTGCACTACGGCGTCATAGCCTTCGAGCATCCCAGATGTGATGGCGCGTATATCGCCATAGAATTGTCGCTCTAGATGCCGCTCGGGAAGATAGTGAGTTCCGGTCAAGCAGTGTGCGAAATAGGCCGTGTCATAGCCATGGAGCACTGCCGAAGGATAGCGTGCGCTCAGCTCACGAAGAACGGCGGGCCCTACGTAGCCCATGTTGCCAATAATTAGTATTTTCATGATCTTGTTCACTTCTTCACAAACGTAAATCGGCGGCGCCCTTGGGAAGTGCATACTTCAAGTCGTAAAGGACATGGGCGGGTTTGCCCCAGGAGCGGATTTTTTGGACATCAAGTTCGACGAATTCCCGATGAGCGACAGCCAGGATGATGGCGTCGTAAGTGCCTGCGACGGGGGTCTCCACGATACGTACGCCCAACTCGTCTTGCGCTTCTTGTGGGTCGACTTGCGGATCATGAACGTCCACGGCAATGTCGTAGTCCGCCAATTCCTTGAGAATGTCGGTAACTCGGGTATTACGCAGATCGGGGCAGTTTTCCTTGAAGGTAAGGCCAAGGATGAGTACGCGGGAGTCCTGCACCTGAATGCAATGCTTGATCATCTGCTTGACGAGCTGACCGGCGACATAAGCACCCATGCCGTCGTTGATACGTCGTCCCGAGAGAATGACCTCTGGGTGATAGCCTACTTGCTGCGCCTTATGGGTCAGGTAGTAGGGGTCCACGCCGATGCAGTGCCCACCCACCAAACCGGGTCGGAAGGGTAGGAAGTTCCATTTGGTACCGGCCGCCTGAAGTACTTCTTCGGTGTCTATTTCCAGGCGATTGAAGATGACGGCGAGTTCGTTGATCAGGGCGATGTTGACGTCGCGCTGGGTATTTTCGATGACTTTCGCGGCCTCGGCCACGCGAATGGAGCTGGCTTGAAAGGTACCGGCATTGATGATCGAGGCGTAAAGCGTATCGATGAACGTCGCAACTTCCGGTGTCGAGCCCGAGGTCACTTTCTTGATGGAGGTGACGCGGTGTTCCTTATCGCCGGGATTTATGCGCTCGGGGCTATAGCCGGCAAAGAAGTCGACATTGTACTCTAGCCCGGAGACGCGCTCGATCACGGGTAGGCAATCTTCTTCGGTAGCGCCGGGATAGACGGTCGATTCGTAAACGACGATATCGTCTTTCGCCACAACTTGGCCCAGGGTCTCACTTGCCTTGAGCAGCGGCGTCAAAACCGGGCAACGCTGCTTGTCGATGGGCGTCGGCACCGTGACGATATAGACGTTACAGTCGCGCAGGCGCTCGATATCGTTGGTGAAGCTCAAACGTTCGGCCTGGGCGAGCAATTCTGGTTCGACTTCCAGCGTGGTGTCGATGCCGTCGTTCAATTGGGCGATGCGCTTGACATTGATATCGAAGCCGACGGTGGTGTATTGCTTGCCGAACTCGACGGCCAATGGCAAACCCACGTAACCCAGACCAATGATACCGATGCGTACCTTTTCAAGTTTATGATTCATATATATCCCTACTTCGTTTTTTAAGATTGATCGGTTTTCAATTGAATGCTCAATACTTCCTTTGGCAGCGCAGATTCTTGGCTGGGCTGTGACATTGCATTCATTCTCAAGGCTGATACAGGGTTGAAAGCGGCGTTTTCTTCGCCAGCAGACTCACCGGCCAAGGTATTTTCCACCCAGACCAGATCGGTTATGGGGCCTTGAGGTTGATAGGCGGCCGGTGCTTCGAGTAGCAGTTCACGGATAAGCTCGAGCTGGGCCAGGCGAGAGGCGCTTTGGAGTCGTTCCAGAAAGTGCTCGAGCTTCGGCCATGCCCAGTAACTTTCTTTGGCGGTCATGATCTTGGGGTGGCTGGTCGTCTCGACCTCATCACCGATCAGCAACTCCTCATAGAGCTTCTCTCCCGGGCGTAGTCCTGTATAGGCGATTTCGATATCGCCTTCTGAAGACTGCGAGTCACGGAACTCGAGCCCTGAAAGGTGAATCATCTGCTTGGCAAGATCCCTGATCTTTACGGGGTTGCCCATGTCAAGCACGAACACATCGCCGCCATGCCCCATGGCACCGGCCTGTATAACTAGCTGGGCGGCTTCGGGGATGGTCATGAAGTAGCGAGTGATCTCTGGATGGGTAACCGTCAGAGGCCCGCCTTCCCGTATCTGGCGTCGGAAAAGGGGTACAACGGAGCCGGATGAGCCGAGGACATTGCCAAAGCGAACCATGCAAAAACGTGTCGTATCCTGCTGATCGGCTAGCGCTTGGCATATCAGTTCCGCCAGGCGCTTGGTGGTACCCATGACATTGGTAGGGCGTACGGCCTTGTCGGTCGAGATCAGGACGAAGGTCTCTACACCGCAGGCAATGGCAGCCTGCGCGACTTGCAGCGTGCCAAAGACGTTGTTGTTGATGCCTTCTACGACGTTGTATTCGACGAGAGGGACATGCTTGTACGCTGCAGCATGATAGATAGTCTGAACTGCAAAAGCGTTGATCACTGCCTCGATGCGACTGCGGTGCTGTACCGTTCCTAGCATTGTCTTGATGGGAACGCTGAGTCCTGCGGCCTGGGAGAACTGCAGTAGTTCTTTCTCGATCTGATAAAGCGAATATTCGCAGACTTCGTACAATACGATTTGCCGGGGATGTTGTTGCAGCACCTGGCGGCACAACTCGGAGCCAATCGAGCCCCCGGCGCCGGTGACCAGCACGACCTTGTCGCGAATATCGGCGTCCAGCAGCGTTTGATTGGGCGGCACTGGGTCGCGACCCAGCAAGTCCTCGATGGTGACATCGCGAATTTCATTGACGTGTGCGCGACCCGCGATGACATCGGCGACGCCTGGAACGGTTTGCACGGGTACTGACAAGGGTTCGAGCTTTTTCAGGATTTCGCGACGCCGTGCAAGCGATGCGCTGGGAACGGCCAAAAGAACCTGTTTGACGCCAAAATCCTTGATTAGTCGTGGTAGTTCGTTAGGGGAGTAGACCTTGAGACCTTCTACGGATGTCCCGCGCATGCCCCGCCAATCGTCGATGAAGCAGACCGGAACGTACTCCTGGCCATGGCGCAGGGAGGCCACCAATTGAGAACCTGCCGCGCCGGCACCATAAATGGCCACGCGTGTCTTGTGACGCATCAGGCTACGCTGGTAGAGCGTACGCAGTATGACGCGAATGCCACCGATGGTCAGAAGTGCCAGCATGGCGTAAATGATCGGTACGGAACGCGGAATGGGTAGATCCAGCAGGTAACTGATGATCGCCATCGCAGCAGCAGAACTCGTGACGCCGACAAGAATCGATTGCATCGCTTTCTGGCTCATGTAGCGAACCACCGCCCGATAGAAGCCCATGCGCATGAAAATGAATATGCTGACAGGCACCAGCGCCAGCAGCATCAGCCATGAACGCTGGTCGAAAAGAGGCTCAAGGCTATCCAGACGTAACAGCATTGCAAACAAGAAGCTGGCTGCGAGCAGGGCCGAATCAACCGTTACCTGTATTAGGCGCTTTTGTTTACGCGGCAACCTGAATATTCGTCTGAACGATGAAAACATGTTGTTTTTCCTCAATCTCTTGGGGGCGGGCATGAATATCCAAGGGTGTTTCGCCCTAATTTACGAGGTATTTTCATAAAAAAACTTACGTCCCCGACGTTTTCACAATGTATTCTTGAATAGCGTGTCTGCAGGTTGTTGCAGACACGCATTGGCTATTATTAATGGCCTAACAATATTCGTGAAAATATATTATTAAAAATGCCTTCACGCTTTGGCGACCATTTATTCAATATAGCCTTATCGATATTTATGCGCTTATGACCAGGGGTTGCGGCCAAGTGCATTACATATTCTACACCTATTTTTCTTGTGTTTCAAAAGGTGTACTTTTGTTAACGTGGTGGTATGATAAGCGCTCGCGGCAATGAGATGTAGTATTAATTTTTTAATTAATTAATCGTACTAAGATTGGTAAAAAATAATTATTTGTTACGTCGAATTTTATCGATTTAATAGGATTTGCGTAATTTTAGTCGCTTAAATATTAATGCAATAAGATTATATTTATAGTTCTAACGTCGAGGTGTAGGTCTAATGAGTGATTTTGAAAAGGTAAAAATGGAACTGCAGGCTCAGCCTCGTGTTTGGTTGATCAGCGGCGTAGCGGGCTTTATCGGCTCCAACCTTCTGGAGCAACTGCTCAAGCTGGATCAAACCGTGGTAGGGCTGGACAACTTTGCCACGGGCTACCAGCGTAATCTTGACGAAGTACAAGGCTTGGTAAGCGCCGAGCAATGGTCACGCTTCTCTTTTCATGAAGGAGATATATGTGAGCTTGGTGATTGTCAGCGCGCCATGGAGGGAGTGGATTACGTATTGCATCAGGCAGCACTTGGCTCGGTACCGCGATCCGTCAAGGATCCTATCGCCACCAATACCGCCAACATCGATGGTTTCCTGAACATGCTGGTGACAGCGCGGGATGCCGATGTGAAGCGCTTCGTTTACGCGGCTTCGAGCTCCACTTATGGCGATCATCCAGGCCTGCCCAAGGTTGAAGATGTGATTGGCAAGCCTCTTTCACCCTATGCGGTAACCAAGTACGTTAACGAGCTCTATGCAGATGTGTTCTCGCGTACCTACGGCTGCAAGACGGTAGGGCTGCGCTATTTCAATGTGTTTGGCCCTCGGCAGGATCCCGATGGCGCCTATGCGGCGGTCATTCCCAAGTGGACGGCATCGATGCTCACCGATGAACCGGTCTACATCAACGGCGATGGCGATACGAGCCGCGATTTCTGTTTCGTGGACAATGCCGTGCAGGCCAATGTGCTGGCAGCAGTGGCGGATGATGACATTCACTCCGAAGTCTTCAACGTTGCGGTCAATGGTCGGACCACGCTCAACCAATTATTCGATGCCCTGCGCGATGCCCTGAATGAACAGGGTATTACCTATGCCCAGGCGCCGATCTATCGCGACTTCCGCCCCGGCGACGTGCGCCATTCCCAGGCCGACATCGGCAAGGCAGCTCGGTTGCTTGGCTACGCGCCAAGCCATGCGCTGAATGACGGTATCCACCAGGCCATGCCGTGGTATATCCGCTTTCTGAAAGACGGCGCGACCTCCAAACAGGCCGCGGCGCTGGAGAGTGAGGGGGGCGAGCCATGACGGTTCTGGTCACCGGCGGAGCAGGCTATATCGGCTCGCATGCGGTACTGGCACTGCTCGAGGCAGGCTATTCCGTGCTGGCATTGGATAATCTGGCGACATCGTCGAGGGAGTCGCTCAGGCGAGTGGAGCGTCTTGCCGGGCGGCAGCTGACCTTCATCGAAGGCGATATTCGCGACCGGCAGTTGCTGGATAAGCTGTTTGCCGAACACACCATCGAGGCTGTCCTACATTTTGCCGGGCTCAAGGCGGTGGGTGAAAGCGTCGCCGAGCCGTTGGCGTATTACGCTAATAACGTGGGCGGCAGCGTAACGCTGTTCCAGGCCATGGCCGATGCGGGTGTTCATCGGCTGGTATTCAGCTCTTCGGCGACAGTGTATGGCGAGCCCGAAAGCATGCCGCTCAGTGAGAGCGCTCCCACGGCCAGGGCATCCAACCCTTATGGGCAATCCAAGCTCGTGGTGGAAGAGGTGCTCAAGGATCTGGCACGTGCGGATGCTCGCTGGTCCATTGCGTTGTTGCGCTATTTCAACCCGGTAGGTGCGCATCCCAGCGGCGAGATCGGAGAAGACCCCCAAGGCCCGCCGAACAACCTGATGCCCTATATCGCCCAGGTAGCGGTAGGCAAGCGTGAGCAGCTCACTGTGTTCGGCGCCGATTACGCCACCCGCGACGGCACTGGCGTGCGTGACTATATTCATGTCGTCGATCTGGTCGAGGGGCATTTGAGGGCCCTAGAAGTGCTTGAGAATTGCACCGGCGCCCACGTCTGGAATCTGGGAACGGGACGCGGTTATTCCGTACTGGAAATGGTCGCGGCGTTTGAGGCGATCAGCGGGAAAAGGGTGCCTTATACTCTGCAAGCACGCAGGAAGGGTGACGTGGCGGAGTGCTGGGCCGACCCTACCAAGGCCCGGAAGGAGCTCGACTGGCAAGCACGGTGTGGTCTCGAAGAGATGATGGCCGATACCTGGCGTTGGCAGTCAAAAAATCCAAACGGTTACTAAAATTGCAACGCCCGGGCACCAGTTCAAATAAGTTAAACAAGGTGCCGGGCATTAGTGGTTTGGAAGTTAAGATCATGAGTTTATCGTGGTTTTGATCACTTCGAGACGGCGGCGATTGCCTCGGTGACGTAGAGAACATGCCGCGCTGCTCGGCCACATAGGCGATGGCGGTACCGTGACGATGTCTATGACCGGTCACACACGTGTCACAACCTGTTAGCTACGCTGACTTCCGAGCAGGAGGCGGGGCTAATCACGGCTCGTGAGTTCCTCCGCTTCGGCTTGGATGATCTCCTCATCACAGCGTGTGAATTCCTGAACCCTCACCTGTTACGCTCGGGCCTCCATCGCATGCTCAAGCGACGTGAGGTCCCGACATTGGCAGAACTGGCTAGGCAGGACGCCGGCGATGACGAGAAGCTCCGCGACGAAGCCTTCACGGACTACGAGCCGGGCTACGTGCACATCACATCAAGCACCTGCCCCAGATGCCTGACGAACAGTAGAAACGCTATCTGTACGTCGCCGTCGACCGAGCCACGTGTTGGGTCTATCTGGAGGTCAGCCACAGCCAGTCCGCGAAGGACGCGCGGGCGTTCATGAAACGGATGGAAGAGAAGGCCCCCTTCAAGGTCCAGACGGTGCTGACTGACAATGGCAAGTCGTTCACCGACCGCTTCACATGGGTGGGTGAGCGTAAGCCCAGCGGTCGCCACCTCTTCGATCAGGAATGCCAAGTCCTTGATATCGAACACCGCCTGATCAAGCGGGACGACCGCAAACGAATGGTATGGTGGAGCGCTTCACCATCGATCGCCGATTGCTGCGATGAAAGAATGGCAGAGCAAGCGGCCTGAGTTATTTATCAAACGAGCGGTTAATTACGCGAGATCCGACACCGAGAGGTAGTCGGATTTCTAGTTTTAGTAGGCATGATAATTCAAGTTTTTTTAAATAATTATGAAGGTTAATTTCTAACGTTGGATCAATGGGAAAAAGCAGGTTACACAGTTTTCCCTAAGTTAGTACGCTCGTGTATACGAAGTTTGGCTTTTTGTAACAGTTCGGTTGGGGGCGAAAGGAGATCGCTCGGCAAAAAGAGACGTCCTGAGAGAAAAGACGTAGGAATCTCTCGGGCGGTAGTGTGGGCAAGGTACTGACGTTGCAGGAACTTCGTAATGAATAGCCTGTCGACCGAGCACATCCTCTGATTTCTGACATGACATCATTTATGTTATTGGATTTCGCTCAAACCTATCGTCGTTCGCTTGCCGTCAAATGGGGCAAGGACGGCATGAGTCAGCAGGAAGTCGCCCGACGCCTGGAGGTCACTCAAGGAGCCATCAGCCAATGGGCCTTCCGGGACCGAGAAGGCGGTGAAGAAACGCTCAAGACACAGCCGCGACCCGGTCGGCCACCGCGTCTGACCTTTGCGCCCGTAGAGCAAACGCCGATCGCCAAGGGCAAGCGAGGACAGTCACCGCGCCACATGGTCATCGGCGCCGTCTCGAGCGAAGGACGTAGCCATTTTCACTGGATCTAGGACACGGTCACCGACCCAAGCATCGCGGCTTTTCTGAAGACGCTACTGTGCTATTGGCCGGACAAACTTCGTATCATCTGGGACAACGCCCCGGCCCATCGCTGTCAGGCCGTGTGTGATCTGCTGTGCCATCCGGAGGTACAAGGCCGGGAATCTGGTTGCTCTGATCCGTGCCACGGCTTCGTGGCCGACGTTTGCCGTTGTCCTGCCGCAGACAGGCGATGAGCTCCTTCTTGAGGTTATCCCGAGGCACCCCATAGAGCGCGTTGTAGATGGCCTTATGCGAGAACTTTCGACGTGAATCGTTGGGAGACATGCGCTTCAGTGTGCGGGCTATCTGTTCAGGTGATCAGTATTTGCGCAACAAATGAGCCACCACCTCAAACAGCTCCCCGCCCGTTTGCAGCTTAGGGCGCTGACATGTCCGGTGGCGCGTCAAGTGGGCCCGGTAGCCAACGAGGCTGGCATCGTAGCCCTGGATGGAGTTGACCGTATGGCGATCGATTTCCTGCGACACGGTACTCGGTGCACGGTACAGATGATTGGCGAAAGCTCGAATCGAGTGAGTCACTCACATCATGATGGCAGCTCTGTCTTAAGCAGTGAGATGGTGGTAGCAATGAGTCATGGCAATACCGTATCTATCTAATAGGTCAGGTGCTGCACTTGATCATTGAGACCGCAGAACCTGAGGCCGTTCCGCATATATTTCTTTATAGTAAAGTTGAGTCCGAAGCGATGCTCCTATCTATCGTAATTCCTGTTTATAAAGATTTTGAAAGGTTAGAAATATGTATCAAAGCAATAGACAAGCAGGCTGTAGATAGGCATCTAGTCGAAATTGTTATTGTTAACAATGATTCTAATGAAGAACTGCCCGGAGCGTTAATAGCCAAAACGCCAATTAAGATATTGAATTGTAAAAGAGAAGGTTCTTATGCGGCACGTAATAAAGGCGCAAGAATTGCGGCGGGTTCTTATCTCGTGTTTACAGATTCGGATTGTATTCCTGATGATGAATGGTTAGTAAATATTGAACGAATTATCAGTGACAATCCTAGCCTAGATTTGATTTCAGGACATGTCGAGCTTTACCCTGAGTATAGCAAGCTACCTAATCCATTTGAAGTATATGATATGATACTTGGGATAAATCAAAGAGCTTATGCTAAAGAAAAAAAGTCAGTTACAGCTAATCTCATAATAAAAAAAGAAAGCTTCATAAAGTTAGGTGGATTTGATGAGTCGAGCTTTTCGGGAGGCGATCATGAACTTTGCGTACGCGCCAATAGGCAAGGTTTTAAATTTAAATACTTTCCCAGGTTGGTGGTATACCATCCTGCTAGAAACTGCATGTCACAAGTTGTTAATAAAGCTAAGAGGCGGATAGGTGGACGAGTTGGAGCCACAGGTAATAAAAAAATGAAAGCTATTGTTATTACATTGCTTCCGCCATTTGTCCGCCTTTGTAAAATAATTAAGGCTGATGATTTTTCATGGAGGGATAAAATCAAAGCAGCCAAAGTGCTCTTTATTGTCAAATTTATACAAATCGCTGAAGTTTTTAAAGTAGTGTTTTTTAACAAGAAAAAATTACGTTAGCTAAGGAGTCGATGATTAATTCGTCTCTGAGCGGCTACAGCGCTCAGGATAGACATTCACCTTTCAGCGGTCATTCAGCGGTCATTTCTGACCGCTGAGAGGTGGATTTAGAGCCTATTTCGATAGGCATGCCCGCTACGTGATGATGCTCAACGCCAAGTGAAGCATTACCAGGTAGGTATCGACACTTTTCTCCCAGCGCACCAGGAACCTTCAGAAGCGATCGAGCCCGCCGAGCGTGCTCGGGCATCTTTGGCGGGATTTATGCAGTATTTCATTTACGTTGCTGGGGTGCTCGCTGATTTGTCTGAGTAAGCTTCAGAGCAGGCTTTGAAAGGCATTCTTATAGGAGGCATTGGCTTTGAATATAATATATTGTTGTCCTTTTGACACCAGCATACCAACAGGTAAAAATCGGGCGACTCGTCATAAAATAGAAGCTTTAAAAAAAATAAGTAAACGTATTGATATAATTGTACCAAATGAAAAAGAAAAACGATTACCAAGAGCGCTGAGAGGGTTCTTTTGTGAGTTTCGTTGCATAATAACCGTAATAAAAAATAGGAATTTAGCAAACCTCTATATTAGCCGTGGAGATGTGGGAATTATTTCGGTCCCTTTAGCAAGATACTTCAAAATTTCAACTATGCGAGAAGTGCATGCAGGTCCATTTGAAGAATTGAACTTAATAAAAAAATCCAAGATAACTAAATGTTTCTTAAATATAATGTGGCGCATAAATTTTATAACAACCAAAATGGCTGATATTAGAATTTACAACAACCCTTTGCTTAAAAAGAATTTCGTTAATGAGGGCTGGGGGAAAGAGAGCGATATTGTTTCATATAATGGAGCTAGCTTAGATGCAATATCTTCCATTGATAAAAACACAGCACTAAAAAAATATTCCTTAAGGAAAGATGTGAAATATTTAGTTTTTGTGGGGTCTACTAGTAAATGGAGAGGAGTGGAGTTATTGGTTGATTTGCAAGAAGAGTTTGACAAATGCTCTGATAATATTAAGATTCTATGCGGGGGAGGAGAGGTTGCAGATGATGTTGATCCAAGTGGAAAAATTTTTAATTTCTCGCCTTTAGATGATGTTGGTTGCTCCGAGTTAATAAAATGTGCCGACGCATGCTTACTTCCTGTAGCCCATAACAGGGTCAGCCCTGGAAGCCCTTTAAAGTTATATGATTATATGATTAATGGAAAGCCAGTAATTGCTCAAGAGAAAGCGTTTGGTTATTCAGATGAAGTAGAACGTTTCAATGTAGGAATATCCGTGGATTTTTACAGCCCCCAAGAGGCGAGAAATAAAATAGTAGCGCTTCTCACCAATGAAACATTACTCGATCGATATTCACAAAATGCCAAGGCAAGCCTTGCTAATTATAGTTGGGAAAGTAGGTTAAAAAATTGGCTTCATGATGAAAGCGTTACTGGTACCTATGAGCATACAACATAGATATATAACTATCTGAGCCTTCTCTTCATGCAGCTCTGGAAAGATGGCGGCTACATGGACCTCGATAGCTGAATGGCCGATTCCACTTCGATACGTTCGACGCGTTCTGCCGCAGGGTGGCTCTCAGGAACCCGTAGATCATGCTCTTGGGCGTTTTACGAGTCTATTTTCAGATAAAGCGTAATCTCCGAATATCCAAGTCGCTTGCAATCCAAGGACACGGATCAGAGTTCGGATGCCGTACGTGCTGCACCGCTTACTAAAGTGGAAGCAATGCCGTGATCTATTTCAGGGGAGGCATACCCACCATCGAAAAGCCAATAATAATACCTGTTGTCAAGCTGGGGAATATGCTATGAAGAAGGTCTTTGCTGTAATTATTACATATAATCGTCAAGATTTGCTGAAACGTTGTCTGGGAGCGGTATATGCACAGACTCGACCGTGCGATGGTGTGATTGTCATCGACAACGCCAGTCAAGACAACACTCGACGGCTGTTGCTCGAATCTGGATATCCCAACCTGACAATACATACGCTGTCACGGAACATTGGGGCGTCGGGGGGCTTCAACGTGGGTTTCCGTCTTGCCTACCAGAGTGAAGCCGATTTCATCTGGGTGATGGACGATGATGTAATACCAAAATCTGACGCTCTGCAATGCTTATTAAAAAAAGATGAGGAGTTAAATAATAGGAACATCGATCATTCGTACCTCCTATCCACCGCGTTCACCGAAAACGGTCACGTAACCAACACGCCTAGTCTTAGTCTTAAAACTAATAAAATCGGTTATCTGGAATGGCCGGAGATGATCGCGTACGGTATAGCCCCGGTCCGGCGTGCCACCTTCGTTTCTATTTTGCTACCACGCTCGACCTTGACCGAGCATGGCCTGCCCATTGCCTCGATGTTTATCTGGGGTGAGGATACGGAGTACACTTTGAGAATCACCCAAGAAAAACCTGGTTTTCTTGTCGGCGCAAGTGAGGTAATACACTTGCGACAGGAAAATGGGCCTATTAGTATCCTATCGGAGAGTAACCCAAGTCGCTTGCGTTATCACGAATACTATATACGCAATAAAATTTTTATTTCAAGAATATACAGCGTTAATAATTCTCGGTTAATGTCAGTGATTTATGGAGTCGGGCGTCTTTTTTTTAAGCTGTTAAAAAAAAGGGAGTTCTGCAAAGCTAAAATCGTTTTGCAAGGCGTATTGAAAAGTGTTTTTTTCTTTCCTCATGCTGAAGCTGCCGATGCGCCCATCGCGAATTTAAACACTTCTATAAAAACAATTAAGCCAGAGCCATCTGTTGCAAATGAGGTCGTATTATGCGAGGAGTTGAGGTGGGAACAGTAATGTTGCATGGAGGCAGCAGATTATGAACATGAGTTATCGCCCAGAAGTAGATGGTTTACGAGCCCTTGCGGTCATACCGGTAATTTTATTCCATGCTGGATTTGAGTTCGCAAGTGGTGGCTATATTGGAGTCGATATTTTTTTTGTTATTAGTGGTTATCTCATCACCAATATAATCTATAATGAAATTTATCAGAAGAAATTCTCCCTAGTGACGTTTTACGAGAGACGTGCGCGAAGAATACTTCCTGCACTTTTTCTTGTGAGCCTTGTGTCGCTAATGTTTGCCTGGTTGTGGATGCTGCCGAAGGAATTCGAAGCGATAAGCGCAAGCTTAATCGCCGTCAATTTGTTTGTCTCGAATATTTACTTTTTTCTGAACACAGGATATTTCGCGGGTGCGGCTGAAATGAATCCTTTCCTGCATACCTGGAGTTTGGCCGTCGAAGAGCAATTCTATTTGTTTTTTCCTTTGGTCATGATGCTTCTTGGTGCACTCAAGAAGTATTATCTTTTATTTCTGGTCATCCTGGCATTTGCTATAAGCCTCAGCATAGCGGAATGGGCTTCGGTGCGTTATCACTCTGCCAACTTTTACCTTCTTCCATCGCGTGTATGGGAGCTGATGGCAGGTGCTATCATAGCCATTGTGAGCTACAGGCGAGAGTTAAAATTTTCGATGCCGTTGCACAACCTTGGTGCCTTCACCGGGCTGGGGTTGATCCTTTTATCGATTGTGTCCTTCGATGAGGAGACTCCTTTTCCGGGACTATGGACTACCATTCCTATCTTGGGTGCCTCGTTGGTGATCGTGTTCGCAAGGAGGGACAATATGGCGGGCAGGTTACTCGGTTTAAGGCCTATCGTCGGCATCGGCTTGATCAGTTACAGCGCCTATTTATGGCATCAGCCAATCTTCGTTTTTGCAAGGGAAAGAAGTTTTAACGAACTTTCCAGTGTGGACTACTGGTTACTGAGCTTGCTAGCTCTTGTGCTTGCATATTTTTCGTGGCGATGGGTGGAGCAGCCTTTCCGCCATAAAAAAAATTTTACGCGCGCTCAGATCTTTACTGGTGCATTGGCGGTATCCATTTTTATGCTCAGCTTTGGTGCCTATGGCGTTTATACCAAAGGTATTCCAGGACGTCTTGATGACACCGTTGCTCAAATTGCAGATGTTCGAAATGATCGGCATCTGCATGCAGAAGGTTGTCAATCCACACCGAGTCACGTAATTCCTATTGAGGAAAGTTGTGAATACAATACAGAGTATGCAGAAAAGATTGTCATCTGGGGGGATAGCCAAGCTACCCCGCTAGTTGGGCCTGTCATCAAGAAGGCCAGCGCTCTCGGCATGGGCGTCAAGCAGTTCGTCTACACGAACTGTTTACCAATAGCGGGTTATACCCGTAGTGATCGGCCAGCCTGTGGTAATTTTAATCAAAAGGTTTTGAATTCGATTATCGAAAACGGCAATGTTAAGACGGTATTTATGATTGGTCGTTATCCCTTACAGTTGGAAGGCAAGTCCTTTAATAACCAGGAAGGTGGTATCGAAGAAGAGGAGGAACCTAGAATCTACGCTGTTCCCGTTAAAAATGGGCAAACAGTGAAAACCAGCTCTATGCCAAATAGAAAAGAATCAATAGGTAAACTGATCCAGGAAACGGTCAGAACACTCGTTGGTAACGGTGTAAGGGTCGTGCTGATCTATCCTGTTCCCGAAGTAGGTTGGGATCTTCCCTCACGGCTAGCCAAAGAGAAAATATATGGTATCGAGAGAAACTCATTTCTATCGACTAGTTATACGGTTTTTCAGGAACGTACGCAGTCATCCTATAGGCTGCTTAATCAGGTTGAAGAACATCGGAGGGTTCTGAAAATAAAACCTGCATCTTTACTCTGTGATACTTTGCTTCCAGGTCGCTGTATTACGCAATTAAAAAAAGAGCTTATATATTACGATAGCAACCATTTAAGTCGGTTTGGAGCGACGCTGCTGGTCGATCATATCTTTAATGAGATGAAAGATTTGGGGTGGTTGAAAAATGATAAAGTAGTGAAGAAATAAGAATAGTTATTGTGATTCGGATGATCATATGAACTATAGGTGGAGGGTCCCTGATGATCAGATGACTTATAGAAGTTTTTCTCTGCTGGTCGCCAGAGAACTTCTACAGCAATACATCCAGGAGCAGGTTCATGATCATTGCGCTGCATGGCGGTCTCAAATCCCAAGTGCGGCACCTGGCCCATCAGGTACGGTATTGCCATGACCTATCGCCATCTCACCGCTGAAGACCGAGCCGCCATTATGTTGATGCGAGCCACCCACTCAATCCGGGCTTTCGCCATTTACCTGGGGCATGCGACGGTGTCGCACCGAACCTGAAGTATCTCACTGTGAGAGGTGTAGGCGAGTGGTGACCAACCCAAGAACGACCGGTCTGAACCAACCGGGCGTCCTTGGGGCAGATAGCAGGTGGCTGTAAGGCGAGCGTCACTTCGAGACGGCGGCGATCGCCTCGGTGACGTAGGGCAGGTTCTCGCTTGCCAGGCCGGCCACATTGGCACGACCCGAACGCACCATGTAGATGCCGTACTCATCGCGCAGCCGGTCCACTTGATCCGGCTTGAGGCCGGTATAGGAGAACATGCCGCGCTGTTCGGCCACATGGGCGAAGGTGCCATCCAGTCCATAGGGCTTGAGCGCTTCGACGAAGTCACGACGCAGGCCATTGATACGGTCACGCATTTCGGTCAGTTCGTCACGCCATACCGCTGCCAGCTCCGCGGAGGTCAGAATCTCGCAGACGATGGCGCTGCCGTGAGCCGGTGGGTTGGAGTAGTTCTCCCGGGCGACGATGGCCATTTGCGAGCGGACGTTCTCCATCTGCTCGGTATTCTTGGCGACGGCAATAAAACAGCCGGTGCGCTCCCGATAGATACCGAAATTCTTCGAGTAGGAGCTGGTGATCAGCACTTCGTCGAGGTTCTCCGCCATTAACCGGGCGCCAAAAGCATCTTCTTCCAGCCCATCGCCGAAGCCCTGGTAGGCGAAGTCGATCAGGGGCAGCAGGCTACGTTCACGAACCACCTCGAGCACTCGCTTCCACTGATCGTTGGTTAGATCGAACCCGGTCGGGTTATGGCAGCAGGCGTGCAGTAGCACCACATCCCCTTGAGGGATCTGCTTGAGCGCGCTCAGCATGCCATCGAAATCGAGACGATTCTCCGCATCGACATAAGGATACTTGTGCAGCTTGAGGCCGGCGGCAGGAAAGATGCCCAGGTGGTTGGGCCAGGTCGGGTCGGAAACCCAGACATCCTTGCCGGGGAGCTGGGATTTGATGAAGTCCGCCGCCAGGCGCAATGCGCCGGTACCGCCCGGCGACTGGGTGGCACTGGCACGATGCTCGGCGATGACCGGCGAATCGGCGCCCAATACCAGGGGCAGGGTCACCTTGCCATAGAGTGGATCGCCGTGGGAGCCGATATAGCTCTTGGTGGTTTCGTTCTTCAGCAGCAGCGCCTCGGCTTCCTTGACCGCCCGCATGATGGGTGTATTACCCTCGGCGTCGCGGTATACGCCGACACCGAGGTCGACCTTCTGGGGATTGGTATCCTTCTTGAAGGCCTCGATCAATCCAAGGATGGCATCCCCGGGTACGCGCTCAATCTGCTCGAACATTGGACTCTGCTACCTCGTCGGTTCTAGCGGCCAGAATGAAATCGTTCTTGTGCAAGCCCTTAATGGCATGAGACCACCAAGTCACGGTGACCTTGCCCCATTCGGTGAGCAGCGCCGGATGATGGCCGGCTTCCTCGGCGATGTCACCCACCCGATTGGTGAAGGCGAGGGCCTGCTTGAAGTTGCGAAACGTGAACACACGCTCCAGTTGCATGATGCCATTCCGCTCAAGCAACTGCCACTCGGGGATGTCATGCCGGAAGGCCTCGATTTGCTCCTGAGTGGCCTTGGGGGCATCGCGGCGACAGGCTTCGCAGGATTGCTTGGAAAGTTGGCTCATGGAATGCCCCCGCTTGGTTAGTGGCATCGGGGATGTCGTTATCTACCCGTTCATACAGTGTAGGCAGCATTTCGCTCTCGTAGTAGAGCGCCGATTGCCGATACGCAATGACATCGTATTGTCACAAGTTGCCGACTATCCTTCTTGCTAGGGAGCCGGTGGCTGCCCGAGAAGGTCGTTCTCGGGGTTGCCATCATTGATAGCCAACAAACGCAAACGCTATGACGTTGGTAATGAAGTAAGCGTCGGCAACGAGTAACGGGAGAATACCGTCATGCAGCGCACGAATGCGATAGCAAGCCTTTCCTGCGGGCTGATTCCCGCGCTGATACTGAGCGTTACGTCCGTGTTTGCCGACGATCACAAGCGTGAGGAGACTTGTCTCGCCGCTGCCGATCGGCCCATCGTCATCGGGCATCGCGGGGCCAGTGGGTTTCGTCCGGAGCATACCCTCGAGGCCTACGAGCTCGCTGTCAAGCAGGGGGCGGATTTCATCGAGCCGGATCTGGTGGCAACCAAGGATGGGGTACTCATCCTGCGCCACGAGAACGAGTTGAGCGGCACCACGGACGTGACGGAGCGTGTCGAGTTCGCCGACCGCAAGACGACCAAGGTGATCGACGGCATTCCCACGACCGGCTGGTTCAGCGAGGATTTCACCCTCGAAGAGATCAAAACGTTACGCGCCGTAGAGCGCATCCCCGAAACACGCCCGGACAATACGAAGTTTGACGGTAAGTTCGAGGTCCCGACCCTCGAGGAGGTCATCGCCCTGGTGCGCGACCTGGAAAAACGCACGGGGCGCCGGGTTGGCATCTACCCCGAAACCAAGCACCCGACCTATTTTGCCAAGGAGGGAGAGTTTCTCGATGGCGACCCCATCGATATGTCCCTCGGTAAGATGCTTATCGAAACCTTGATCGACCAGAATTTCACCGACCCCGAGCGGGTGTTCATTCAGTCCTTCGAGGTCGAGAACCTGATTGAGCTGCATAACGAGATCATGCCGAGCTTCGATGTCGACCTGCCGCTGGTGCAGCTCTTGGGTGATATCACCAACGCCTATCAGCCACCCGAAAGCAACTTTTCGGCGCCCTACGACATGATCTACAACGCGGAAAACGGCGATGTGAAGGCCATTTATGGCGAGCTTGCCAGCCTCGTCGATGACGGTTCGGGTATTACCGCCGAGACCGATTATGGCGATCTGATCTCGAAAGCCGTGCTGGACTACATCGCCAAGCACTACGCCGAGGGCATCGGCCCCTGGAAGAACAGCTTCCTGCTGCGCGAGACGCTCGACGAGCCCGTCGATACCGATGGCGATGGCAAGGCTGAGATCGCTACACGCTTGACCGGCGAGGTGCATGACTTCCTGGCCCAGGCCATCGAGGCGGGCTTGCTCGTTCATCCCTATACGCTGCGCGCCGAGGAAGAATTCCTGACCCTGCACCCGAACGGCATACCGCAGACCCTCACTGGCGAGGTGATCCAGCTGCTTGGTCTCGGCGTGAATGGCTTCTTCACTGACCAGCCCCGCATCGGTGCCGAGGGGCGTGAACTGTTCCTCAAGGCCAATGGCTGTGGCAAGGTGCAAGAGAAGCAGCCCGAGGTGTGACAGCTCTATGTGTGAAAGCCCCGGGGCGGGCACAGCTGATTAGCGCGGCGCGTCGTAACGCCCGGGCCATCGCTTGGAGAAGACCGTCTGCCACAGCTGGATGTCCCGGGCGCGGAACGAGCCGGCGCACATGCTCAGATAGTAGCGGAACATGCGACGCGTCTGTTCATTGTAATTGTCGGCGATCTCGTGCCAATGGGCATCGAAATTGGCCAGCCAGGCCATCAGCGTGCGATCGTAATCGGCGCCGAAGTTCTGCCAGTCCTCCATCAGCAGGCGCTCTTCGCTGGCCTGGGCGATATGCACCGCGGAAGGCAGGATACCGTTGGGGAAGATGTACTTGTTGATCCAGGGGTCGATGCTGATCTCGGAGCTGTTGGAGCCGATGGTGTGCAGCACGAACAACCCATCTTGTTCGAGCAGCCGCGCCACGGTGTCGAAGTAGGTGACGTAGTTGCGATGGCCCACGTGCTCGAACATGCCGATCGAGACGATGCGGTCGAAACGGCCGACCAGGTCGCGGTAGTCCTCCAGCAGGATCTCCACTGGCAGCCCCGCGCAGCGCTCCCGGCCCAGGGCGGCCTGCTCTTTGGAAATGGTGATACCAGTGACCTCGGCACCGTAATGGCGCGCGGCGTGTTCGGCGAAACTACCCCAGCCGCAGCCAATGTCCAGCACCTTCATGCCGGGTTCGATCTTGAGCTTGCGAGCAGCTAGATCGAGCTTGGCGACCTGAGCGTCGTGCAGGTTGTCGGCCTCTTTCCAGTAGCCGCAGGAGTAGCACATGGTCGAGTCGAGCATACGCTGGAACAGATCGTTGCCGAGATCGTAGTGGGTTTCACCGACGATATAGGCGCGCGCCTTGCTCTGCATATTGATGAAGCCGCTATGCAACCGGTACATCAGCTTCTCGGTCGGCTTGTGGTTGCGTTTGCCTAGACCGTGACGCAACAACCGATAGGCCATCTCGTCGATACGCTCGCATTCCCACCAGCCATCCATATAGGCTTCGCCAAAGCCCAGACTGCCCTGGCGTAGTACGCGAGAAAAGAAATCCGGGTGGTGTACCTGGATGTCCCAAGGGTTGTCGCCGTTGAGTGCAATGCCGGATCCTTCGAGCAGGTTCTCGACGATACGGCGTGTTCGCGTGTCGGGCAGGGCGACGGGAGCAATTCGATTATCACTGGTCATGCCGAACTCCGGATCAAAGTGCGTATTTAGTCAGATACGGGACTCGGGACAAGGCTTCCTTGCCTCTCCACAACATCATTGCGCTTGATATTAATTCATCAATCCAATGGTTTGATGATGTTGCATCAGGGTCAGGTTAGCTCAGAATTTGAAGGTGTGCCCTCTAGGCTGTGTCTGAAAAGTCGACGAGCGATGGCCAGACAAGGCAAAAATCGACGAAAAGACGGAGTTTACCCGGTGTAAATGAGTACTTTGAGTCGATTTTCAACGCTGTATGAGCGAGCGCAGGCACTTTTCAGACATAGCCTAAGTGGATTCCGTGATGGGGGGTAGCCACCGCGAGCAGGTGTTCACAAGTTGATCGGTGATAGCCGCTAGTGTTCTGCCACCTTGACGCCAGTAATGCCAGTAGAGCGGTACGTCTATAAAACATTCGGTATCGAGATCGATCAGCAAGCCCTCATCGAGCTCTCGGGTTACCTGCTGTTCGGGAATCAGACCATAGCCCATGCCGGCGCAGGCGAGATGCAGGAACCCTTCCGAGGAGGGACACAGATGATGCGGAAACGGTTCTCGATAGCCGTGCAAGGCTAGATAACGGTGCTGCAATTGGTCGTCCGGGCCAAAGACGATGGCCGGTGCCCGCCTCAAGGCTTCAAGACTCACTCCCTCGGGAAAATGGCGTGCTATATAATCGGGGCTAGCCAACGCCCGGTAGCGCATGTTGCCCAATGGTTGAGAGCGTGCCCCCTGGACCGGTTGCGGTGTGGCACAGATGCAACCTGCCACTTCGCCGTCGCGCATGCGTTTGAGCGCCACGTCCTGATCCTCGACGATCAGATCCAGCAATAACCCTTGCTGCCGACAGAACTCACCGGTCACCGGTGCCCACCAGGTCGCCAGACTATCCGCATTGATTGCCAGACGAAGACGCTGCTCCCGCTCGCCTAGAGCAGGAATTTGTTCGAGCAGATCATGCTCGAGTAGCGACACCTGCTGAACATGGTTGAGAAGGCGTTGGCCAAGTGGGGTGGGGGCCAGCTTAGGGGCTCGCACCAGTACCGGCTGGCCGAGACGCGCCTCGAGCAGCTTGATGCGTTGAGAGACTGCCGACTGAGTGAGCCCCAAGTGTCGCGCGCCGCGCTCGAATCCCGACTGACCCACCACTGCTGCCAAGGCTTGGAGAAGTTTGTAATCGAGCATCAGTTTAGCTAATCACCCGGCGTTTAAATTAATTTAATTTATTCAAGGCCCGACTTTATCCTGTTCGCATATCATAATCACCCCTGACCTGCGAGAGACGTATGCTGATTTCCGCGCTGCATGGACTAGTAACTGGCGCCGGCTTGATCATTGCCATCGGTGCTCAGAATGCCTTTGTGCTGGGCCAGGGGCTGCGGCGGGAGCATCCCTGGGTCGTGGCGATAATTTGCGCGCTGTGCGACTGGTTGCTGATCGGGTTGGGCGTGCTGGGATTGGGGCGGCTGATCGCCAGTCAGGAAGGGTTGATGCTGGTGGCGCGTCTGGGAGGAGCCGCTTTCTTGTTGTGGCAGGCCTGGTTGGCGCTGCGGCGGGTCTATTGCTCTGATGGCTTGATAGCAGGAGTTGCGCTGCGAAGCTCCCGCCGTCGGGTGATCCTGGCAACCCTGGCGGTAACACTGCTCAACCCCCAGGTCTATCTGGATACTCTGATCATGCTCGGGGCGATTGGCGCGGCCCAGGCCAGCCCCTTGGGATTTTATTTCGGGGCGGCTGTCGCGTCCTTCGGCTGGTTCTTCGGCTTGGTGGCTGCTGCCAGCTGGCTTGCGCCGAGGCTAGAGAGTCCCATTGTGTGGCGGGTCATCGATGGATTCATCGCGGTGATATTGACCGCTGTAGCAATCGGTTTACTGGCAGGCATCGAGTAGCGGAGCGAAGTGCTCTGGTCGCCTAGCCGATATGTACCTGTCCTTCGGCATACTTCACTCCCTGGGGGCGTCTTATGGCAAGAAAATAGCCAAGCGAAATTGGCCCCGCTCGCCCAAGTAGCATGGCCACGATCACCGTAAGCTGACCGGGAAGCGAGAGCTCATCGGTAATGCCTCGTGAAAGCCCGACAGCGCCGGAGGCGGAAACTGCCTCGAATGTCAGGTCGAGAAAATCCTTGCCGGGTTCGCTTATGGTCAGGATGAAAAGACAGGTGAAGATAAGCAGCAACACCCCCAACGCCACGGCGATTGCCTTGAACACGGTGCTGTCGGGGATTGCACGGCCAAAGGCCGTCGGCTGCGGGCTGCCCCGTACGAAGGAGCGAGCGACTAGGATGAGTACGACGAAGGTGGTGATCTTGATGCCGCTTGCTGCGGATCCGGGCCCTGCACCAATGAACATCAGCAGTATGGTCAGCAAGGTGGTCGGCTCACGCAGGGCGGCGGTATCGAGGGTGTTAAGGCCCGCAGAGCGCGGAGTAACGGCCTGAAAAAGTGCGGCCTGCAGGCGCACGCCGAATCCGTCGAGTCCGCCGAGGGTCGCCTGGTTGCTCCACTCCAGCAGTAGAATGGCGACCGTGGATACCAGGATCAGCCAGAAAGTGGCATGCAGCATGATGCGCGAGTGCAACGACAGTTTGTGTCCTCTAAAACTGTCTCGTACTTCGGCCACCACCACGAACCCCAGTCCACCAGCGACAATCAGCATGATGACGGCGGCATTGACCATCGGGTCCGCCACTTGGGTGATGAGGCCGTCGGTCCACAAGGTGAAGCCTGCGCCGTTGAAACCCGAAATTGCATGGAAAAGGCTCAGCCACAACCCCCACCAAAGCCCATGCTCGGGTATCCAGGCGCTGGCCAAAAGCACCATGCCAACGCCTTGGGCCAGCAGTGTGAAGGTGACGACGGTACGCACAAGCTGAGTCAGATCGCGAAACGAGGTGTGATTGAAGTTCTCGCGGACCAGGTTTTGATGATGAAGAGGAATGCGCATGCCCATGATCATCAGGGTCATGGCAGTGAACGTCATGAAACCGAGGCCGCCCAGCTGAAACATGCACAGCAACATGACTTGCCCGAACAAAGTCAGTTCCGAGGTGCTGATAACGGTAAGGCCGGTTACCGTGACAGCGGACGTGGCGGTAAACAGCGCTTCGTTCCAACTCAACGGGGAGTGGGCCGAGATCGGTAACATCAGTATCAGGGTGCCAAGAAGGCTGAGAAACACGAAGCCCAGTAGCAGCAGCTCAGGAGGCGAGAGCTGAATGACCCGGCCGTGAGGCATTGAGCGCAAGGGTTTGAAGAAGCGCCGGCGAAACCTCATCCTGATTAGCGTCCTTGCGAAGTAGACATGATCAAAGTTTGTTGCCCAGCTTACGCAAGTCGTCGAGATCGCCCATCAATATCAGGCTGTCTTTTTCCTGTAGAGGCGTGTCCGGGTCCGGTGCTTTCAACACCTCGCGACCGCGTTTGATGGCAATGAGGGATAGCTTGTCCTCGTCGAGTTCGAGCTTGGCTACCGTGGCACAGGTGTTGCACAAGTTCTCCGTAGTCTGAAGTTCGACCACGAATTGATGATCGCCCAGGTCAATGAAATCGACCAGCGCATGATAGTGCAGGCTTTGTGCCACCCGCACCCCGGTATCATATTCCGGATAAACGACGTGACGCGCCCCAAGGTGCCGAAGTAGCCGATAATGGGTATCCGAGTGCGCCTTGACCCAGATTTCGCGTACGCCGAGTTCTCGCAGTAGCAAGGTGCAGGTCATGCTATCTTCGATGTTGTCATCGACATCGATGATGACCGCATCGTAATCCGTCAACGACAGCTCGGAAAGCGTCTGCTCATCGGATACGTCGGCGACCAGCGCATGGGTCAGCAGATTGGAAAGCGCATTGACCCGGTCCTGGTCGCGATCGATACCCAGCACGTCATCATTCTGGCGTATTAGTTCCTGGGCGACGGTAACGCCGAAATATCCCAATCCTAAAATAGCGAACTGACGTGACATGATCTTTCTCCCTGGTGGCCAAAAACGCCACGACATACCAAATGGCTCGTTGCCGGGGCTACCCTAGCACAAGGCACACCGTTGGCGGAGTGTTGTGACCGTTGAGGGGGCATGCATGGGAGCCATGCCGGGGCGGTCGCGATCCACGGCGAATTAAGGCTACAATCCTCCAGCCGTAACGCGGGTTACGGTATATGGCTAGCAAAGCGCAACGATCTCTCCATTCAGGTGCTTCATGACAGCAAGAGAAAAACCCAAGACGTTGTGGGTTGGTCGCTGGGGATTCATTCTCGCGGCGACGGGGTCCGCCGTCGGACTGGGCAATATCTGGAAATTCCCCTACATGACCGGGGAGTATGGTGGTGGGGCCTTCGTATTGGTTTACCTGGCCTGCATTCTGGCCATCGGTATTCCCATCATGATGGCGGAAATCAGTTTCGGACGCCGTGGACGCGGTAGCCCCATCGATGCGATTCGGCGCCTGGCCCAGGAATCGGGACGTAGCCGTGTCTGGTCGCTGTTCGGCTGGATGGCGATGCTGTGCGGCTTCATGATTCTGTCCTTTTATGTGGTGGTGGCGGGCTGGTCGGTTTCCTACCTGTGGAAGGCCGTCAGTGGCGGGCTTTCCGGCTCCAGCGTCGAGGAAATGGCGGCGATCTTCGGCGCCAATAACGCTAATCCCTGGAATCTGGGTTTCTGGAGCACCCTGGTAACCTTGGCCACGATGCTCATCGTCGGCAAGGGCGTGCAGGAGGGGATCGAGAAAAGCGTGCGCTGGATGATGCCGGGCATGGTCCTCATCCTGGGGATCATGATCGCCTATGGTGCGTTCTCCGGCGGTTTCGGTGATGCGGTGCACTTCCTGTTCGCGTTCGAACTCGGCAAACTCTCCAGCGAAGGGCTGCTGGCGGCCATGGGGCAGGCTTTCTTTACCCTATCACTGGCCTCCGGAGCGATCCTCACCTATGGGTCCTACCTGCCTGATGACAAGTCGATTGCCCGCACCACCTTCAGTGTCGCGCTTTTCGATACTCTGGTGGCGCTGATGGCAGGTCTGGCGATATTTCCGATCATCTTTGCCAGCGGCATGGATCCGGACAGCGGCCCCGGACTGATCTTCATGAGCCTACCTTTGGCTTTTCAGCAGATGCCCCTTGGCACAGTGCTCGAGATTGCCTTCTTCGTCATGCTGACCCTGGCGGCGCTGACCTCGGCGATCTCGATGATCGAAGCGACGGTGGCCTGGTTGAACCAGAGCAAGGGTATTTCCCGGATCAAGGCTTCCTGGGGCACGGGCATCCTGTTATGGATCGTGAGCACCCTGGCCATGCTTTCATTCAATGTGGGCGCCGACTGGACCCTGGCAGGCAAGCACTTCTTCGATTGGCTGGATTATCTGACCTCGCGCTGGATGATGCCCCTGGGCGGCCTGGGGATGGCACTGATGGCGGGCTTCGTGCTGCGCAATGACATCTTCCGCTCCGAGCTTGGCTTGTCCGATGTTCAGCATGCGCTATGGCTATTCATGATTCGCTATGTCAGCCCTTTGGGCATTCTGCTGATCTTCATTGACGCTCTTGGGGTGATGGCGCTCGATCTGGGTAGCCAATGGCCCTGGCTGCTGGGCGTGTTGGTAGCGGTTACGTTGCTGGGTGAGGTAGTCAGTCCGCGTATCAGGCGTCAGCTTGCGTCCTGATGCCTAGTTTTGCGATGGTCGTGCAATTAATGTCTGGAGTATGGCAAGCATTCTTCGCCATTGAAAAGTACCAATGGCGAAGAATGTCACGCAGTGATCATGCCTTGATCAGTCGGTACTTACATCGCGAAAGCGTGCATTGATGAAGCAGTAAATACCATAGCCGACGAGCCCTAGCGCAACGACACCCAGTAACCAGGGGCCGAAAGGTTGACTCGCCAGAGTGTTGAGTGCACCACCCAATCCCTGCGCCTTGCTGGGATCGGTTTGCCAGGCAGCGATACATAGAAAGCTGCCGATGATCATGAAGACCACGCCTCGGGCCGATAAACCCCAGCGCGTGGCGCCTTCAGCCAACTTGCGCTGGGTTTCGTTCATCTTGACCATATGCCAATTCTTGAGATAGGAGCGCTTAACGGCGCGCACGATCTGGCGTATGCCGACACCAAAAAAGATGATCCCTACGGCAAATACCAAATAGATGCCGCCCGGGGTGCCCATCAGTTTGGCAGTACGATCTTGGGTCGAGCCCCCGCCACCGGATGACGAGAAGGCAGTAAGCAGCAGGTCGAGGCAGTAAATACCCAGACCGGCATAAATGAGGCCGCTGATGATGAATCCCAGGCGCGTCGCGATACCCTTGAATCCGCTGCCCGCATCTTCGGTATCGTAAAATGCCTGCACGATCCGCCATAAGGTATAGGCGAACAATCCAAAGGCCATTAGACCCAGCATGGTACTACCAAAAGGTTGGCCGGCAATGTGAGTGATCGCTTCCTTAGTGCCGATGTTCTTGCCACCCAGACCAAAAGCGGCCATGGAGGCAAGTACGCCAACTATCAGGTAAACGACACCCTTGGCGGCGTAACCGCATCGAGCCAGGATGGCGATCATATTTTCAGTGGTGGAATTAACGTTTTTCACAAAGACTCCATGGTGCCCAGGCAGCGAGGCGATGGCTTGCTCAGCCAACAGCATTCAAGACGTTACCTTTGACTTGTTTTATCGATAGCGGCGTACGAGTGATAAATAGCCACGACATTGCGTGATACGAAGTTTTACAAATAGCTGTTCAATCATACAAGATGTTGAATCTTTGACAAATATGCGTCAGTTTTCAGCCACAATGGCGATAACGTCCGTTACTTGCCATTCAAGTAAATTAGAGCTCCTTGTTTAGCGCTCCTTGTAAAGGAAGAAAAACGTCAAGCTCGAATATCCTATGTTATCGTTTGGCCCGAGAAAACAAGGCTACTGTTCAAGCCATAGGATATGCCAAGCATTTTCATGAGAAATTGCGTTGCGATAGTTTGCGCAAAAGCTATTCTTGTGAAATAGCCTTAAAACACAGCTTTGCAATAAATCAGCGAAAGGATACGTATGAGCGCTCGAAAGGAAACCGAACGTGGACGTGAAGCGAAGAAACCGTCAGAGATTCCAAGCTCAGGATGGTTCGACGTTCTCAAGCGCGTCATGGGCGAAATAAGCCGGGATCATGTCAGCATCGTTGCTGCTGGAATAGCCTTTTACGGCTTACTGGCCATTTTTCCTGCTATTGTTGCGCTGATTTCCTTGTGGAGCCTGGCGTTTGATCCGCAACAAATTTCTCAGCAGATTTCCTCAATTAGCCAACTCTTGCCTTCACAAGCAGCCGACATAATCAAGCAGCAAGTACAGAAAGCCAGTTCCAATGCCGGCACAGGCATCGGGCTTGCGGCCATAGGCGGGTTGCTGTTGACGATCTATAGTGCCTCCAAGGGTACCCAGGCACTGATGGAAGGGTTGAATATCATCTATGACGAAGAAGAGACCCGCGGGTTCTTTAAAAAGAATGCGGTAAAATTGATACTCACTTTCGGTGCCATGTTGATAGCTATCGTTGCACTGGGAACTATAATCGTCATTCCGATAGTGGTTAAAGCGCTAGGCCTTCCAGAGTTGATCAGTACGGCAGCCAATATCATTCGTTGGCCCTTGCTGTTTGTCGTATTAATTATTGCTCTAGCAATACTCTATCGTTACGCAGCAGATCGCTCCAGGCCTCGCTGGCAATGGACCAGCGTTGGGTCAGTCGTGGCTGTCTTGCTCTGGATTGCAGGATCGATCGCTTTTTCCATCTACGTACGTAATTTTTCAAGCTACAACGAGACTTATGGATCCCTGGGTGCGGTTGTCATTCTTCTCATGTGGTTCTGGCTTTCGGCATTCATTGCTCTTTTGGGAGCAGAGCTGAATAGCGAAATGGAGCGTCAGACCCGTCACGACACAACTGCTGGAAAGCCGCAATCGAAAGGGGAGCGAGGCGCTTACGCCGCGGATACCGTCGGCGACAAGCAGTAAAAGGCTCAAACTTATTCGTTTGTTCATTATTGGAAAACGAATTAATCCCCAGGCCAGTTATTGGTATGGCGGTATTAGCCTCTCAAAACAATAGATCTAAATCATTAGTTAAGAAACGTAAACGGCGCATGAAATGCGTCGTTACCCTATTTTACCATTGCGTATGCTTGGGTAACCTGATGCCAGAGTGGATTTTAGATACCGCTCATAAAACGCAAGGGAATAGGGATAAAACAATGAAACTTTTGATGTATTTGGGGGGAGTTGTCGTTTTTCTTGGCGTCGTTCTGGCTTTCGTCGATTCTGGAGCCGAAGCCGTCATACCATTGACCCCGGAGCAGGAAAGATACTGTGAGGCCGTGAACGAATGGCGTAAGCAGGAGTTATTTGATGCGCCCAAGGGAGCGCGGACAGGTCATCCGGATCATCGGAATCTATACGATCAGTGGTGCGAGTAAGCGCTACTTACGTGTTTAGCTCGCCAGAAGCCGTCGTGAGCAATAAGATCGCGACGGTATGGTGCGGATGGGGAGACTCGAACTCCCACACCTTTCGGCACTAGAACCTAAATCTAGCGTGTCTACCAATTCCACCACATCCGCTACGGGTAAGAACCGTAGGTATTTTACGGGCGCTCTATGGCAAGTCAATCGACTTTTGCATTTTGTCACGATAATCGCAGTGCACTGACAGTTGCGTTAATAGCTAGCTTGATAGTGCTGGCAGATGAACCTGGACAGATCGTTGCTCGGTACAGGTAGGAAGTGGGGTTTCAGAGTGCTGCGGCACGCTGACCTTGGGCTAAAACATCTGCTACCCGGACACTGTGCCTTTTGCCTCGCATTGCCCATGTCTGGTCAGCCTTGGTGCGATGAGTGCTTCAGGGCCTTGCCCTGGAATCATCATGCCTGTCACCAGTGTGCAGAGCCGTTTTCAGGTGACGCTTACTCCCTATGTGGCCACTGCTTGAAACAGCCGCCGGCGTATGACAGTGCGCGAGTTGGATTGCGCTACGAGGGAGAAGTGGCGCTACTGATACAGCGCTTCAAGTTCAACGCGGATCCGCGTGCTGGCGCCTTGCTCGTCGATCTAATGCATGCAGGCTTGCAACGGCTGCTTCCCCATGAGCTTCCTCAAGCGCTGATTGCGGTGCCACGCCATCCTTTGCGCGCCAGAGAGTTCGGTTTCGATCAAGCATTGTGGATAACACAGCACTTGGCACGGCGCCTGGAAATACATTGCCTGGTAGCAAGGCGTGCTCGCCGCACCCCTACCCAGCGGGGTCTCGATCGCTCAGCGAGGTTGCGCAACGTGCAGGATGCGTTCGCGATCGATGTCGCGCTCCCGGCTCATGTTGCTGTAGTGGACGACATCATGACCACCGGCGCTTCATTGGATGGGCTTGCCAAGGCCTGCAGTATTGCTGGCGCGAGTCGCGTCGAAGCCTGGGCTGCAGCACGAACGCCATTGACGTCTTCTTGATCTGGTAGCATGAGGTCCATTTCCTCTTTAGGAGCGAGCATGGCCATTGCAAACCAGCACCCCTTCGATAGTTTGACGCCCGGGCGCATCGTCGATGCTATCGAAGGACTCGGGCTATGGATAGCCAGTGAGCCCTTTGCACTGAACAGCTACGAGAATCGCGTATTTCTGCTCAGTGACGACGACCGGCAACGTTGGGTCGCGAAGTTCTATCGCCCCGAGCGCTGGAGCGAAGCACAGCTACGCGAGGAGCACTGCTTTCTCGATGAACTCGAAAACGCTGGCGTGGCCGTTGCAGCGCCCTGGCGGGATGGGCAAGGCAATAGCCTGCACCGGGCTCATGGTTTCTATTTTGCTTTATTTCCTCATGTGCCAGGTCAAGCCCCGGAGCTGGATAACCCGGGTCATTTGTTCGCGGTAGGCGAGCTGATAGGCCGCCTTCATGCGGTATCGAGTCAACACGTGTTCACTGTTCGACCCAGGATGGAGCCACTGAGCCTGGCCAAGAGTAGTCGCGAACGTGTGTTGGAAGGCACGTGGCTCACCCGTTCCCAGCGCCGAGCCTATGCCCGGGTGAGCGAGTCGCTGCAACAGCTGCTGACGCGCAGCGTGTGGCCCATCCAGGCAGCGATTCGTGTACATGGCGACTGTCATCTGGGCAATATTCTGGGTCGTGATGACGATTTCACCCTAGTCGATTTCGATGATTGTGCTATGGCCCCCGCGGTTCAGGATCTATGGATGATGCTGACAGCGCAGAATGAACATGAGATGCGCCTGCAACTCAGTGAGTTGCTCGAAGGGTATGAAGAAAACATGCCGTTTGATCGTCGCCAACTAGAATGGATCGAACCGCTGCGAACGCTACGCTTGATGCGTTACAGCGCTTGGCTGGTGGCGCGCTGGCAGGACCCGGCGTTTCCGCGCGCTTTTCCCTGGGTTGCTGATGAGGCGTACTGGGACCAACACATACGCACTCTCGAACAACAGCGCCTGCTGCTGGAAAAACCGCGTTGGCTAGCCTGAATCGGAAGGCTTGCATGCAGGAGGCTGAATCGTCCTTCTGCAAGGCAAAGAGGTATGGGTGCCTTTACTGGGCGCTGTTATCCGGTTCGGGACGATCGGAAGGTATCGGGTTGGCAACGCCTTCACCGTCTGCCTGACGGCGCTGGCGGTTGAGGTCTGCCGAGGGGTTTTCCTGAGCAGTGATATGGGTATCCTTGCCCACATTTAGCTGAAAATAGTGCTCAGGCTCGATCACGGCCTTTGTGCAACGACCATCCTGCTCGTTGGTGCAGGTATCCAGGCCAAAATTTCCATCGTTTTCGAAAGCCGCCGCAGACAGTTCACCACTGTAGATCGCCGGCGAGTCATCTTCGGCATCGATGCAGGTGACCGATTCGGTAGTGAGTCTGACGCGACGATCGTTCAAGCGCGCACTGGCGGTGATCAAGCAGTAGTGAGGGAGGGGCTCGGTTGAAGCATCCTCGTTTCGCGTTACTGGTCGTAGCAGGACATCCGTCATTGCTTCCTGGCTGTCATCGAGAATGATGCGATCGATTACCTGGACATCAATGCGTGTATCCGCTGGTAGATCAAGTGTTGCTTCTGCAGCGAAAACAGGTGATGCCAATGCAGCCAGCCAAAGGCAGAGGATCTTTTTCAACATGTCAATCGTTCTCGTCGTAGGGTTTGAACCCCGTCCGGGACGGTAAATGAGTGGTTTTCACTTTAGCATAGGCGCTATTGATCTGGTATCCACTCGCTGTGACAGATCGCCGCCATAGTAGGCGTCCGCGCCGGACGCGCACTGCCACTGCATGAGAAACGCGACTGGGTTAGAATCCGTTCATGACTGCTATCCGATGCGCGCTGCCGTATCTTGTGAAGCTCTTATTAGACGACATCTCAACAGGCACAATCGATGACTGAAGAACTTGCCAATCATTACCGCGACATCATTGCCGGCATTGGCGAAGACACTACCCGCGAAGGGCTCCGCGATACACCGATGCGTGCCGCCAAAGCAATACAGTTTCTTACCCAGGGGTATGGCCAATCCCTGGAAGAGCTGGTCAATGGCGCAGTTTTCGTCTCGGATACGGATGAAATGGTGCTGGTCAAGGATATCGAGCTCTACTCGCTTTGCGAGCACCATATGCTGCCGTTCATCGGTAAATGTCATATTGCCTACATGCCCGGAGGCAAGGTGCTGGGGCTGTCGAAGTTTGCGCGTATCGTCGATATGTATGCCCGTCGGCTACAGATTCAGGAAGACCTTACGCGCCAGATTGCCGACGCGGTGCAGCAGGTGACGGAGGCTCGCGGCGTTGCCGTGGTGATCGAGGCGCGCCACATGTGCATGATGATGCGTGGCGTCGAAAAGCAGAATTCCAGCATGACCAGTTCGGTGATGCTGGGAAGTTTTCGGGGCAATCAAAGCACACGCCAGGAATTCTTGATGCTGGTCAACGGCCGCTAACGCTCGTGATTTATAGGGATGGATCAAGGCGGGCCCAGGGGATGCGACGGTGAATGGCACAATCGTGGCTTTCGATGATCGAATGCAAGAAGGTATCGTTGCAGACGAGCAGGGCCAACGTTATGCCTTTTCTCTGGTGCAATGGCGTGGCCGGGGCTTACCCGGGCCAGAGACCCACGTATCTTTCGAAGTGCGCGATGGCAAAGCGATGCAAGTATTCAACCTGCCCGAGCGACAGCGTCGCGCCAGACGAAAGGTTGCCGCTCATGAGACGGTTCAGGGCATAACCAACGAATCCCGTCGCTATGCCAGCTGCGCCATTGCGGCGATCGTCATTGCGATGCTAGGGCTTTTCTTCGATACCTTGGCACCCTTCCTAGAAGCCCTGGCCATACTTCTTGCCCTACTAGGACTGTACCAGATACGCAAGACGCCGGAGCGTTACAAGGGCAAGGGGCTTTGCCTGGCTGCTATCCTGTTGGCACTTTGTGTGGCTACGCTATCCTTACTGGTAGAACCCGCGTCCAGGCCCCATCTCGATTCATCACAAGCCACCGCCGACCCGGTCGAAGAATCAAAGTAACAGTCACTCTTGAGCGGCTGCCAGTGCAGCCGACACCGCTACACGTATAGGAGCATGCCATGGAAGCCCTTCAGAATTGCCCACTGTTTCGTCCGTTTGCGTATATCGATGGTAATTGGGTCGCTGCCGACAGCGGTGAGCAGATCGAGGTCGATAACCCGGCGACTGGCAAGACGATCGGCACCGTGCCACGTCTCGGGCGAGTCGAAACCGAGCGTGCCATCAACGCCGCCGAGGCTGCCTTTCCTGCATGGCGTGGGCTGACCGCCCAGGAGCGAGCCGATATTTTGATGAAGTGGTATGACCTGATGCTTGAGCATCAGGACGAGTTGGCCATGATCATGACCCTGGAGCAGGGCAAGCCGCTCAAAGAGGCAACCGGAGAAATCGTCTATGCGGCGAGCTTTCTGCGCTGGTTCGCTGAAGAGGCCCGGCGCGCCTATGGCGAAACCGTTCCCGCTGCGAAGAGCAATCAGCGCATCGTGGTGACCAAGCAGCCAGTGGGTGTCGTCGGCGCCATTACGCCCTGGAATTTTCCCGCGGCAATGATTACCCGCAAGGTAGGGGCGGCCCTGGCTGCCGGCTGTCCAATTGTCGTCAAGCCGGCAAGCCAGACACCCTTCTCCGCCACGGCCTTGGCGCTTTTGGCCGAACGCGCCGGCGTACCCCGCGGCGTGTTCAATGTGGTGCCGGGAGCGGCAAGTGAAATCGCAGCGGCGCTGACGGAGTCGCCGGTAGTGCGCAAGATCACCTTTACCGGCTCTACCGAGGTAGGACGCTCCTTGATGGCCCAAGCATCACAGCATATCCAGAAGATCTCTCTGGAGCTTGGAGGCAATGCACCCTTCATTGTGTTCGAGGATGCGGACCTGGACGCGGCGGTGGAAGGTGCGATGGCTTCCAAGTTCCGTAATGCGGGGCAGACCTGCGTCTGTGTCAATCGCTTTCTGGTTCAGTCAAGCGTGGTCAATGCCTTCTGCGAGAAGCTGGCGGCGGCGATGAACAGTGAACTGAAAGTCGGTGACGGTACCCAGGAGGGTGTCAATATCGGCCCGCTGATCGATAGCAATGGCGTCGAGAAGGTCAGCCGGCACATCGATGACGCCGTGGAGAAGGGCGCCGAGTTGTTGCTGGGGGGGCATCGACATCCATTGGGCGGCAATTTTTTCACCCCCACCCTGGTGAGCAATGCCAATCAGGACATGCTGGTAGCCAAGGAAGAGACCTTCGGCCCACTTTCCGCCGTGTTTCCCTTCGACGATGAAGAAGATGCGGTGGCGATGGCCAACGACACTCCCTTCGGGCTTGCCGCTTATTTCTATTCGAAGGATTTAAGCCGCGTATGGCATATCTCGGATGCCTTGGAATACGGCATCATCGGTATCAATACAGGGTTGATCTCGAACGCGGCCGCGCCCTTCGGCGGCGTCAAGGAGTCCGGCCTGGGCCGGGAAGGCGGTCATCAGGGGTTGGAGGAGTTTATGGAAACCAAGTATTTGTGCATGGATCTGGGATAGTATCTATCGGATGAAAACAAACAGGGCAGCCTTGGCTGCCCTGTTTGTTTTACGCCTGAAACACCTGCGATGATGGGTGCCGGAGACAAGGCGAAACGAGGGTCTTTTGCCAGGGATGGCAAAAGTAGCGCCCAAGGATGGGTTCACAGCGCCCTCGTGAAGGCTTGTCCGCGGCTTCCCCCGCCATCACTAGGTTGCGATAGGAGTTCTCAATGCTTGAAGTGACGCATCCCCGTGAACACCATCGCCACCCCAGCCTCGTTGGCCGCATCGATCACTTCCTGATCGCGCATCGAGCCGCCGGGCTGAATCACCGCAGTGATGCCGGCAGCGGCGGCCGCGTCGATGCCGTCGCGAAAGGGAAAGAAGGCATCGGATGCCATCACTGAACCGGGCACTTCGAGCCCTTCGTCCGCCGCCTTGATTCCCGCAATGCGTGCCGAATAAACGCGGCTCATCTGGCCCGCGCCGACGCCGATGGTCTGGCCCTGCTTTACATAGACGATGGCGTTGGACTTGACGTACTTGGCGACCTTCCAGGCAAAGGCCAAGTCGCGTAGTTCCTGTTCGGAAGGCGCGCGTTCGGTCACTACTTTCAGCTCATCCCGCCCGACCATGCCCAGGTCGCGATCCTGAACCAGCAATCCGCCGTTGACGCGCTTGAAGTCATGGGCGTGTTGCCGCTCGCCTGGCCAATTGTCACCCGTGTCGAGCAGGCGCACGTTGGCCTTTTCGGCAACGATAGCGGCAGCGTCGTCGCTGATGCCCGGTGCGATAATGACCTCGACGAATTGCCGGTCGATGATTGCCCGCGCTGTCGCTGCATCCAAGGGTACGTTGAAGGCAATGATGCCGCCAAAGGCGCTGGTCGGGTCCGTTGCAAAGGCCTTCTCGTAGGCGTCCAAGGCGCTTTCGCCAAGTGCCACGCCGCAAGGATTGGCATGCTTGACGATCACGCAGGCGGTTTCCGTGAAGGCCTTCACGCACTCGAAAGCGGCATCGGTATCCGCCACGTTGTTGAAGGAAAGGGCCTTACCTTGGCGCTGTAAAGCGGTGGCGGCGCTTGCCTCACTGGCATCCGATTCGACATAAAACGCCGCTTGCTGGTGCGGGTTCTCGCCATAGCGCATCGACTGCTTCTGGTGTAGCTGTAGATTGTAAGTCCGTGGAAAACGGCTTTCGTTACCCTGGGTCATGCTGCCGAGATAGTTGGCGATGGCGCCATCGTAGCCGGCGGTGTGTTCGAAGGCTTTGACCGCCAGATCGAAGCGGGTGGCGTCGCTGACTGAGCCCTCGTGAGACTTCAACTCATCCAGCACCCGGGAATAGTCGTCGCTGTTCACCACCACCGTCGTGTAGGCATGATTCTTGGCGCAGGCACGCAGCATGGCGGGGCCACCGATATCGATATTCTCGATGGCATCGACCAGAGTGCAGTCGGGCTTGGCGACGGTGGCGGCAAAGGGGTAAAGATTCACTGCAACGAGATCGATAGGTGCAATGTCATGCTTTGCCATCACCTCGTCGTCCTCACCACGACGACCGAGAATGCCACCGTGAATGGTGGGATGTAGCGTCTTGACTCGCCCCTCCATGATTTCAGGAAAGCCGGTATGCTCGGATACCTCGGTCACCGGAATGCCGTGCTCGCTGAGTAGCCGATAAGTACCGCCGGTGGATAATATCTCGATACCACGCTCGCTGAGCTGCCGTGCGAAATCGACGATGCCTGTCTTGTCGGAGACGCTGATCAGCGCGCGTTTCACCGGCAGGGGAGAAATGCTTGAAGAAGTATCAAAGGAGGATGCGGCCATGATAATCCAGTGTCGCAGTGGGGGAAAGCAGGAGCCAGTCGGTAGCTCCCTTTCGGAAAGTACGTCAGATCAGATCGTACTGCTTGAGTTTTTTGCGCAGCGTGCCGCGATTGAGCCCCAGCATGTCCGCGGCTCGGGTTTGGTTACCGTCGGCATACGCCATCACGGCACTGAGTAGCGGCACTTCGACTTCGGTCATGACCATGGCATAAAGATCGCTGACGTTGCCGCCATCAAGATGATTGAAGTAGGACTGCATGGCCTCATCCACGGCTTCCCGCAGCGTTTGCTTGCGGCATGGCGAGACCTCGGCGTATTCATCGCTCATATGAGTGGTTGAAAAGGCTGAACTGGTCATGCTGCGCTGATCCTCGCCGTGGGTGTTGAATGCAACTGTCGGCATAGCGACTCGACGAAATGCTGTTGTTCGCTCCTGGACTCCAGGGTATTGAAGCCTGTCCTGAGCGTTTTGGCATTTTCGCAAGTACTCAGATACCAGCCGATATGCTTGCGCGCGATGCGCACTCCCATGTAATCACCATAGAACGCATACAGGTTGTCGAGATGTTGATTCATTACACGTCCTCGTTCTGACCAATCTGGTACAGGAAGATGTTCGCCAGTACGAAGATAATGATCGATTTGACGAAATATCCAGGGGTTGCCTTGGGCACCACGACCGACCATTGCCGCGTCCGCACCAGTATAGTTCAGTACCTGGGCGGCTTTCTCGGGCGACGTAATATCGCCATTAACGAATACCGGAATACCGACCGTGGCTTTGACGGCGGCGATGGTGTCATATTCTGCATCACCGGAGTAGCGTTGTTCCCGGGTGCGGCCATGTACCGCAAGCGCCTGGATGCCGCTCTCTTCTGCCAAGCGGGCTATCCGTAGCGCATTGATACTGTCACTGCACCAGCCGGTACGTATTTTCAACGTTACCGGAACGCTAACGGCACTCACCACTGCATGAAGTATCTCCGCAACCAGAGGCTCATCTCGCAGAAGAGCAGAGCCCGCTGCCTTGTTGCATACCTTCTTTGCCGGGCAACCCATGTTGATATCGATGATCTGGGCGCCGCGCTCGGCATTGAGCCGTGCCGCTTCGGCCAGCATGCGAGGATCGCCGCCGGCAATCTGCACCGCCCGTGGCCCGGGCTCGCCGGCATGATCGAGCCGTGAACGGGACTTGCGCGTGTGCCACAGGCTCGAGTCCGCGGTGACCATTTCAGACACCACCAGGCCAGCCCCCAGGGAGCGACACAGCTGGCGAAAAGGGCGATCGGTAACGCCGGCCATAGGTGCCAGTATCACTCGGTTGGATAGGCGATAAGGGCCGATAGTAGGCGGTTCGACGCGGGCGGTAGCGGGCATCGTGACTCGAATTCTCGGGCAAGGAAGGGAAGCCATGATACCCATCGCAAGGCCAAGATTGAAGGCTATTATACTTAGGGTCTGTTGATGTTTCGTTCACGGCCGCGCTGGCCTAGCCCTTCGGGTTGCGCATCAAAAAGCGCCATCCTGCGTTGCGAAACTTGAAAAGGGAATAACCCTTCCCTGCGTTCCGCGCCTTAACTGGCACCTTTTGATGCAGCAACGCGGTTCGCGATGAAACGTCAACAGCCCCTAGGCCATCAGGCGTGACGGCAACCGCTCAAGCGTACCCAGCCTTCGCGTTCGACAGGTAACTCCATCTGCAGGCCCTGATCGCGATAGGCATCCAGCACCTCGTCGGCCTGTTTGGCCAGAATGCCTGACAGTACGAGATGGCCGCCCGGTGCCACTCTAGCGGCGATGATCGGCGCGAGTTCGATCAGAGGGCCGGCAAGAATGTTGGCTAGAACGATATTCTCCACCTCTTCGGGCAGTTGATCGGGGAGGTAAAGTTCGAACTGCGAATCGACGATGTCGTTGCGCCGGGCATTGTCGCGACTGGCGATAAGTGCCTGGGGGTCGATATCGGTGCCCAGGGCACCCGTAACACCCAGCTTGAGCGCCGCGATGGCCAATATGCCGGAACCGCAACCAAAATCGAGAATGTTCTTGCCATCAAATTCGATTTTTTCGGCAAGCTCGTCGAGCCATTCCAGGCACAGCGCTGTCGTCGGATGAGTGCCGGTACCGAAGGCCAGGCCTGGATCGAGCAGCAGGTTCACCGCACTCGGGTCCGGTGCTTCATGCCAGCTAGGGACGATCCACAGCCGTTTGCCCATCTGCAAGGGGACGAAGCTGTCCATCCATTCGCGCTGCCAGTCCCTATCGTCGAGCAGCTCGTACTCGATTTCGGGACAGGGATCATCGGCGACGGCTAGCGTCCAGGCTTGATGGACACGTTCGAGCATGGCCTCGATATGATCGAGATCGTCATACAGCCCCGTCAGCACGGTCTCTTGCCATAGCGGCGTTGTGCCGAGATCCGGCTCGAAGACCGGATCATCGTGAGCATCCTGCAGGGTAATCGCCGAGGCGCCCTCGGCGATCAGCAATTCCTCCAGGATGTCGGCTTGCTCGGGCGCGACCCGGGCCTTGAGTTGCAACCAGGGCATGATCAGCTATCCAGCTTCTTCTCGAGGTAGTGGATATTCACGCCCCCCTCTTGAAAATGCGTATCGCGCACAAGATCTTTCTGTAGATCGATATTGGAGCGAATACCATCCACGAGAAGCTCATCCAGCGCATTACGCATCCGTGTGAGGGCTATGCTGCGATCCTCGCCCCAGGTGATCAGCTTGCCGATCAGGGAGTCATAGTAAGGCGGTACGGTATAGCCGGTGTATAGATGGGAATCCATACGCACGCCAAGCCCCCCCGGGGCGTGATAGAGCGTGACCTTGCCCGGAGAGGGTATGAAGGTGCGCGCATCTTCGGCATTGATACGACACTCGAAGGCATGGCCATGAAGCACGACGTCCTCTTGCTTGACCGACAGCGGCAAGCCGGAAGCGATACGCAACTGTTCTTTTACGATATCGACGCCAGTTACCATTTCCGTGACAGGATGTTCGACCTGGACACGTGTGTTCATTTCGATGAAAAAGTATTCCCCATCCTCGTAGAGGAACTCGAAAGTGCCGGCACCGCGATAACCGATCTCGATACAGGCATCGGTACAGGACTTGAGCACTCGGGCGCGGGCATCCGGGTCGATATGAGGCGCTGGTGCTTCTTCGAGCACCTTCTGATGGCGCCGCTGCAAGGAGCAGTCGCGGTCATACAGATGGATGGCGTTGCCTTGACCATCGGCAAGCACCTGTATTTCGACATGGCGAGGGCGCTCGAGAAATTTCTCCATGTATAGCGTACCGTCACCGAAGGCTGCATTGGCCTCGTTACGGGTCACACTGATTGAAGAGAGCAGACTCTCTTCGCTGTGCACCACACGCATGCCGCGGCCACCACCGCCCGCCGCAGCCTTGATGATCACCGGATAACCGATGCGCTGAGCCGTGGCGAGTATTGCTTCATCGTCATCATCGGGCAGCGGACCGTCGGAGCCGGGGACTGTCGGTACACCTGTCGCCTTCATGGCGGCGATGGCGCTGACCTTGTCGCCCATCAGGCGAATCGTTTCGGCACGAGGGCCGATGAATACGAACCCAGAGCGCTCGACCTGCTCGGCGAAATTGGCATTCTCGGAAAGAAAACCGTAGCCAGGGTGAATCGCGCTGGCATCGGTCACCTCGGCGGCACTGATGAGCGCCGGAATGTTGAGATAGGATTGGGCGGATGAGGCGGGACCAATGCATACCGCTTCATCCGCAAGGCGCACGTGCATCAGTTCGCGATCGGCCTTGGAATGCACGGCGACGGTGCGAATACCCAGCTCCTTGCAAGCCCGCAGGATACGCAGGGCGATCTCGCCTCGATTGGCGATGAGTACCTTGTCCAGCATGGGGGTGTCCATTGGTCAGGAAATGATCAGCATGGGTTGGTCGAATTCTACCGGTTCGCCGTCCTCTACCAGGATGGCTTCGACAACGCCATCCTGATCCGCATCGATCTGATTCATCATCTTCATCGCTTCGACAATACAGATAGGGTCGCCTTTCTTGATGCGCTGACCTACTTCGGCGAAGGGTTTGGCGCCGGGTGCGGAAGCGCGGTAGAACGTGCCCACCATCGGAGAGGTTACAGTGTGGCCCGTTAGATTTACTGATGCCGCCGAAGACTCGGTGGTCTCGATAGAGGTCGTTGCAGCGGGTGCCGGCTGCAGGGCGGGCGAGGGGGCCCAGGTTGGCGCGGGAACCGGTTGGCTATGAGCGTGGCCATGTCGACTGATGCGTACCGATTCTTCACCTTCTTGTATTTCAATTTCGCTGATATCGGATTCTTCGAGCAGTTCGATCAGTCGCTTGACCTTGCGGATATCCATGATGATGTCTCTTGAGAATGAAAAGAAGTGGGGTGGTTCAGGATGGGGAAGAGCCCAAATGCAGCAGAGCGGCACTCAATGCCAGTTCGTAACTGGCGGCCCCGAAGCCGCAGATGACGCCTTCGGCCACATCGGAAAAATAAGAGTGAGTACGAAACGGTTCCCGTGCATGCACGTTGGATAAATGCAGCTCGATGAAGGGCAATGCCACGGCGACCAATGCATCGCGCAGCGCCACGCTGGTATGAGTAAAAGCGGCTGGGTTGATCAGGATGAAGTCGGTGGCATCATTGCGCGCGGCATGAATGCGCTCGATCAACTCGTGTTCGGCATTGGATTGCAGCCAGTCGAGCTGGTGGCCCTGATCAAGGGCGCAATTGGTCAGGCGCAAGCGAATGTCGTCCAGAGTAACGCTGCCGTAGACGTGAGGCTCGCGTATGCCCAGCAGGTTCAGGTTAGGGCCGTTGAGTACCAGAATTCGGGCCATGAGAGTCCTTGAATGACGCTGTTAACCTGTTCTATATCCGTTGAGATGGCGGCAGGATTCTGCAAATTGGCGCACTTGGGCGCCAAATAAGCCAATGATGGCGGAGTGTGACGAAAAAGGTTGCGCTTGTCCAGTCGTGATGCTCTGGGCAAATGAGGTCTCACCGAACAGTGTTTGTCGACCTGTGGTCAGCAATTACCGTTGCAGATCGTCAATGCCCCTGAATGCCCATGATAGGATACTCTTGGCAAGGAATTACTCATCAATCGTCACACAGAGGACGTCGCGAACATGGCAATCTTTCGCAAGCGTAAATACCGTACCGATGTGCTCGAACGCCCAGAGTATGGATGGATATGGAAGCCATTGTTGATACTCCTGGTGCTCTACCTCGTAATCTGTATAGGGCTTGGCATCTGGTGGAGTCAGCGACCGAATGATTTCGATGTCACGCAAGCGGTGTTCGAACAGCGCGAACAGTCGGAGCCCCCCGAGGGGCGTGGAACGGTAATGACGGCGACGCTGAACACAACGATCGAGACATTGCTCGAAAAGCCCGGCGGCTATATACGCAACGACAAGCTGCCCCCCGGGGTATGGCTGGACAACATGCCAAGCTGGGAGTACGGAGTTCTTTCTCAGGCGCGCTTGCTCACAGGGGCCTTGCCAACCTTCGGTGCCGGTGATACATCGTTGTTGAACGCCGCCGCGGACGCACTCGACAGCGATAGTCGCGACTGGCTCTTTCCAGGTGCAGAGAAACATTACCGGCGTGCACTCACTACGCTTCATGGCTACCTGTTGAGCTTCAACAACCCGGGAATGTCCGGTTTTTCCGATAACGGCGATGCCTTGGCGCAGTGGCTGCGCGAGACCGGTCAACGGCTCGATGAGCTGACCCGTCGCTTGTCGGCCAGTGTCGATGATCCCGAAGCTCTGCGTGAACTGGGAGTCGATGAAAGCGAATTGCCCGACGCCACTCCATGGCTTCAAATCGACAACACGTTCTTTGTTGCCCGAGGGGAGACCTGGGCCCTGCTGCACTACTTGCAGGCAGTAGCACAGGATTACGCTGACGTGATTGCCAAGGCCGGCGATGAAGAAACCCTTGGTCGTTTGATTGCAGAACTCAAGTTAGCTCAACGCCGCGTGTGGAGCCCTGTAATACTCAACGGAACCGGTTTCGGGATGTTCGCCAACCACTCGCTGTTATTGGCGAACTATATTCAAAACGCTGCAAAGCTTACGGATACGCTGGCTCAAAGTGTCGAAGGGATAGAGGTCGAGCCGCCCACCAGGATTGAGCCCCGAAGCGAGGAGACAGAGCCGGCTCAAGCTAATGACAGCGCGAGCGAGGCAGCCGATATCACCCGGGCGACTCCGGCCTCCCTCCAGGAGGGTGAACTTGAGAGTCGGCTTAGTGAGCCGGCGGTGCAAGCCGCCATCGAACTAAGGAAAGCTGCTACACGTTAAAAGACAGTATTACGGTAAAACGAACAAGGCCGTCCATCCGGACGGCCTTGTGCTTGTAGCGGCAACAGTCAATAGATCAGGGGTCGAACCTTACTCTTTGCCAAAAGCAGCGACGGATTTCTCGATGGCGGCGTGTGCTGCTTCGACGCCATCCCAGGAATCGATCTTGACCCACTTGCCTTTGTCGAGATCCTTGTAGTTCTCGAAGAAGTGCGCGATTTGAAGACGCAGAAGCTCGGGCAGGTCGGTGACGTCCTTCACATCGTCATAGACCGGCGCCAGCTTGCTGTGAGGCACACAGATCAACTTGGCATCTTCACCGGCCTCATCGCTCATGTTGAGAATGCCCACCGGGCGGGAACGGATCACGCAACCCGCCTGGATTGGGTAAGGGGTGACCACCAAGGCGTCCAGGGGATCGCCATCATCGGCCAGCGTATTGGTGATGAAGCCATAGTTGGCCGGGTAGAACATGGGGGTGGTCATGAAGCGATCGACCAGCAGAGCGTCCATGTCCTTGTCGATCTCGTACTTGATAGGCGCGTGATTGGCCGGAATTTCGATCACGACATAGATGTCATGTGGAAGCTCCTTGCCTGCGGGAATCTTGCTGTAGCTCATGTCGAGTCCTTGCGGTTGGCTGTGTGGGGGAAGCGCTGAATAAATGCCTGCGCACATCAATCACTATGTTGCGCGGTGCTCAGAATCCTCACATATACCCATATGCTTCGATTCCTGCGCTCCGTGCGCCTTGTGCTTGAAGCTGCTCGTCGATTTATTCAGCGCTTCCCAAGCAAAATTCGCTGAATTATACGAACTGACCGGAGGGATTGCCAATCCGAACGGTTCAAGGCTCGCTCGGTCTTATGCGCCATTGGTCTATCCATCCTGAAGCAGTGTGAGCATGTATCATGGCGCCGCAACGCCATTCGAGGAGAAGCACCTTGGCCAAGCACGCCTTGTCCCTGAGCTACGGCCAGGCTTTTGTCGCGCCAGAGAGCCGCCATCATCGTAGTTCGATGTCGGTGAGTCTGCCCGAGGACGACGCCTTGGGTAGCAAGGGCGCCTGCGCTGTAATCGGTGACTCCACCTGGCGCAATGTGATTGCCAAGCAGGCCGGCGATCTCAGTGTGCGCGGCTTTCTGGCGGATTACTACTCGACGCCGGCGCACTGGGGCATCAAGACCTCGGTCACCCGCGTGCTGGATGCCTTGAACAGCTGGAGTCATGGTCAGAGCCGCCATCTTGTCGAAGGTAGCTATGTCAGTTCACTGTCGATCCTGATATTGCACGAAAGTGAAGGCCATCTTTTTCACATGGGCGATACCCTGGTGTTTCGTCTGCGTGGGGCCGAGTTCGAGCAACTCAGCTGCGACCACATCACCGAGCTTGGCGGTTATCGCTACCCGACTCGCGCCCTGGGCCTGAATGTCAATCTGGATATCGATTACCGCAACCTATCGCTAAAGCAGGGCGATATTTTTCTATTCACGACCCGGGCGGTAAGCGGCACCTTGCTGCCCTCGGATTACATGCAGTTGATCCGCATCGATGTCAGCAATCTCGATGCGGCTTGTGAACGCCTCGCTGCGGCGGCCCAGGCCCGGGCTGCCGAGCGAGGTTACGGGGCGGAGCAGTTCTGCTTTCAACTGGTGCGCATCGATCGTCTACCCGAGGAGAGACTCGATCCCTTGCAACGCTACGGGGGGCTGCCGGTACCGCCGGAATACGCCATAGGTGATTGTCTCGATGGTCTCGTGGTGGAGGCAGTGCTGGCTCGTACGGCCCAGAGCCGGGTCTATCGCGTGCGCGATACCCGCAATCAACGCGAGATGGTACTCAAGGCGCCGAGCCCGGAACTTTCCAGTCGCAACGCCTATCTCGAGCACTTCCTGTTACAGCAATGGGTGGTGGAGCGGGTTCATTCGCCTTTCGTGGTCAAGACCGTGGAGCGTTCGCGCCCCCGTCGCTACCTTTACTACCTGATGGCCTTCATAAAGGGCAACACGCTGACCTACTGGATGCAGCACCATCCCCGAGCCAGCCTCGGGCAGCGGCTGGATATCGCCAGGCAACTCGTGAAAGGAGTACAGGCGCTACATCGGCGTGAAGTGCTGCATCAGAGAATTCATCCGGACAATATTCTCATCGACACGCACGGGCAGGTGGTACTGGCGGATTTCAGTGCCTGTCATCGGCGCGAGGGTGATGGACATCGAAGTGCGCGAGAACTGGCACGTCAGGTCGGGCTCAGCGAGCACAGCGCCCCGGAATATGCCCTGGATATCGATGTCGGCCGCCGCAGTGATCAATATGCGCTGGCCTCGACGATCTATTGGCTACTGACCGGAGAGTTGCCCTATGCGCTCGAACCGCGCCAGCTTCGCAGTTATACCGAGCTGGAGCAGATGGTCTATAGCAGTGCCCGGTTGCGTAATCCCGAGGTGTCGTTGGAGCTCGATGGCGCACTGCAACGTGCCCTCGACCCGCAGCGCGCGCTGCGTTTTCGGCGCCTTTCCGAATTCGTCTACTCGCTGCGCGATCCGCGCAAGATGAGGGCCGACTTACCGACGCTGCGTTCGCCAACCAGGCTCTGGCAATGGGTCGCCGGTGGGCTATTGTTGCTGTTGGTGTTGTCCTGGCTTTGGAAGTAAGGCAGAAACGGTGACGCCCCGAAAGCGGGGCGTCGCGAACCTGATCAGCAGATAGCGTTGCTTAAAGCGTGAACTCGGGCAACTTGCGTTCCACCTTCACTAGCTTGAGCTTGGCGAAGCGGGGCAGGCCGTCGTCGAAGGGCGGAAAATCTTCACCTTGTATCAGCGGCAACAGATAGCGCCGGCAGGTGTCGGTGATGCCGAAACCGTCCTCACGGATGAAGTCCCGAGGCATGAATTTTTCCTGATTGGCCACCTCGGCCAGGGGTGCCGGCTCGATTTGCCATTCATAGGGGTCTTCACTGACACGCTTGATCGCGGGCATCATGGCATTTTGACCGGCAATCGCCAGTTCCACCGCCTTCTGACCTACTGCGTAGGCTTGCTCTACATCGGTCTTGGAGGCCAGGTGGCGAGCGGCACGTTGCAGATAGTCCGCCACCGCCCAGTGATACTTGTACCCCAGATCCTGCTTGACCATGCCTGCCAGCGTCGGTGCCACGCCGCCCAGCTGGCGATGACCAAAGGCATCCGTATTGCCCGCATCCGCCAGGAAGGTGCCATCTTCATAGCGGGCACCTTCGGATACCACGATCACGCAATAGCCATAGCGCGTGACGGATTCCTCGACCCGGGCCATGACCGCTTCGCGATCGAAGGCGATTTCGGGGAAGATAATCAAGTGAGGCGGCTCGCCTTCACCGTTGCCGGCCAGGGCGCCCGCAGCGGCGATCCAGCCTGCATGGCGGCCCATCACCTCGAGTATGAACACCTTGGTCGAGGTGGCACACATCGAGGCGATGTCCAGTGCCGCCTCGCGAGTCGAGGTGGCTATATACTTGGCGACGCTGCCGAACCCCGGGGAGTTGTCGGTGATCGGTAGGTCGTTGTCTACGGTCTTGGGCACATGAATGGCGGTCAGCGGATAGCCGAGCTTTTCTGAAAGCTGAGAGACCTTGAGGCAGGTGTCGGCGCTATCGCCGCCGCCGTTATAGAAGAAGTAACCGATGTCGTGGGCCTTGAAGACCTCGATCAGCCGTTCGTACTGGGTGCGATGAGTTTCGATGTCCTTGAGCTTGTAGCGGCAGGAGCCAAACGCCCCGCCTGGGGTGTGACGCAGTGCCGTGATGGCTTCGTCCGTTTCTTGAGAGACATCGATCAAATCCTCGGTGAGGGCGCCGATGATGCCATTGTGCCCGGCATAGAGCTTGCCGATTTGATTCGAGTTGCGGCAAGCCTCGGCCACGCCACAGGCGCTGGCATTGATCACTGCGGTGACACCGCCGGACTGGGCGTAGAATGCATTTTTCTGAGCCATTGGGCTTCCTCTGCTCCTGAGAAATCGACGGCCATCATAGTCGAAAGCGCTCCTGGCTGCACGGTGCCGGCGGGATGAACCTGTTGATGTCTAGCGAGTGATAGGGGGCCATGCTAGGCTCACGCGCTGGTACAACTTTTGTCTGTTTTATCGGCTCGACATTCTCATCGGGCCTCTTGAACGCCTGGGGACAAGATGCACATCCACATTCTGGGTATCTGCGGCACTTTCATGGGTAGCCTGGCGCTATTGGCTCGGGAGCTGGGTCATCATGTCAGCGGCTCGGATGCCAATGTCTACCCACCCATGAGTACACAACTCGAAGAGGCGGGAATTCGACTCTGCGACGGTTACGCCGCCGCGAATCTCACTCCGAGCCCCGATCTCGTCGTGGTCGGCAATGCGGTTTCCCGGGGCAATGCGGAAGTCGAAGCACTGCTCGATGCCAAGCTGCCTTATACCTCCGGGCCGCAATGGCTGGCCGAACATGTGCTGCCTGGGCGTCGTGTCATCGCTGTGGCGGGCACCCATGGTAAGACCACCACCGCCAGTCTGCTGGCCTGGCTACTCGAAAGTGCCGGCCAAAACCCCGGTTTTCTGATCGGCGGCGTGCCGCGTAATTTCGGGGTGTCGGCCCGTCTGGGCGACACAGAAGGGCCTTTCGTGGTGGAAGCCGACGAATACGATACCGCCTTTTTCGACAAGCGCTCGAAGTTCGTGCACTACCGCCCGGACGTTGCGCTACTCAATAATCTCGAATTCGACCACGCGGACATCTTTCCCGATCTGGCGGCAATTGAGCGCCAGTTCCATCATTTGGTACGCACGGTGCCTTCGCAAGGACGACTGCTGGTGGCGGATGGTGAACCAGCGCTGAGCCGGGTGCTCGAGATGGGTTGTTGGAGCCCGGTCGAGTATTTTGGTCGCCAGGAGGAAAGCGCCTGGTGCCTGGCGCTGGAGCGGGACGATGCCAGCCGGTTTCGGGTCATTCATGCCGGTGAGGATGCCGTCGTCGATTGGGCGATGACCGGCGAGCATAATGCGCGCAATGCGTTAGGGGCGCTAGCGGCCGCAGCGGCCTGTGGTATCGATCTGGCTCGGGGCTGTGCGGCGCTGGCGCGCTTTGAAACCCCACGCCGCCGACAGGAAGTGCGCGGCGAGATCGGTGGTATTCAGGTCATTGACGACTTCGCCCATCATCCAACCGCGATTGCCGGCACTCTCGAAGGGTTACGCGCCGCAACTGCCTCGGGGCGTTTGCTGGCAGTGATCGAGCCGCGCTCCAATACCATGCGCCTGGGCACCTTGAAGGGTCGCCTGGCGGAAAGTGTTGCCGCCGCGGACGGGGTCTGGTGGTATCAGCCGCCGGGACTCGATTGGTCTCTGGATGAGGTGCTGGCGGCCAGTCCGGTGCCCGCCACGCGGATGGAGGATATCGATACCCTCGTGGCGACGCTGGTCGAGCAGGCGCGTCGCAATGACCGCATCGTCATCATGTCCAACGGAGGGTTCGGCGGTATTCACGAGAAACTGCTGGCCGCCCTTGAGGCCGTCCATGGGTGACGAGCATGAATGAGGCGGCCGCTCCAGCCTTCAATGCACCAGTCACGGTCGCGTTGACCGGCGCCTCGGGGGCGCAGTACGGCCTGCGGCTGATCGATTGTCTGGTCGCGGCGGGGCACGAGGTCTGGGTGATGATCTCCAAGGCGGCGCATATGGTCATCGCCACCGAGACCCCGGAAAAACTACCGGCGCAGCCGGATAAACTTGCCGAGGCCTTGGGTCGGCGCAGCGGGGCGGCTCCACGCCAGATTCGATGCTTCGCCCGGGAAGACTGGATGGCGCCGGTGGCCTCCGGTTCCGGCGCCAGCGCCGCCATGGTCGTTTGCCCGTGCTCCACCGGCACGCTTTCGGCGGTGGCAACCGGCGCCAGCAACAATCTGATCGAGCGCGCCGCCGATGTCGCCTTGAAGGAGCGTCGGCAGCTGATTCTGGTGCCCCGGGAGGCACCGCTGTCCGCGATCCATCTCGAACACATGCTGACCCTGGCGCGTCTGGGCGTCACCATCTTGCCGGCGGCTCCCGGTTTCTACCACCAGCCTGACAGCGTCGACGATCTGATCGATTTCATCGTCGCTCGCATTCTCAACCAGCTGGGGATCGAGCATCGCCTGATGCCACGCTGGGGGGAGTAGCTGGATGAAAGTCCTCGGATGATCAACCTATCGCTGTTGTCGGTCTTCATTCCTACGTTCTTCATGGTGTCTCTGACGCCGGGCATGTGCATGACGCTGTCCATGGTGTTGGGCATGACGGTAGGAGTGAAGCGCACGCTGTGGATGATGCTCGGCGAGCTGGCCGGGGTCGGGTTGGTAGCGCTTGCCGCCGGTGCCGGCGTGGCTACCTTGATGCTTCGTCAGCCGGCCCTGTTTGCGCTCTTCAAAGGGCTAGGCGGAGCGTACCTGGTCTATCTCGGTGTCATGATGTGGCGTTCTCGCGGGCGCATGGCGATTCCGCTGGAACCCGGGCAGCAAACCGATGTGTCGCGTCTGCATTTGCTGATACAGGGGTTTGTCACCGCCATTGCCAACCCGAAGGGCTGGGCGTTCTTCATCGCGCTACTGCCCCCGTTTCTTGACCCCTCCATGGCGCTGGCACCTCAGTTGGCAGCACTGATTGCAATGATTCTGTCCATTGAACTGCTCTGCTTGCTGCTCTATGCCGGGGGCGGGCGCAGCGCGAGTCGGCTGCTGGCGAAGGGTGGCAACGTGCGTTTGCTCAACCGTATCGCCGGCACGCTGATGATTGGGGTGGGTATCTGGCTCGCCGTTGGCTAAACCGGGGGCAGCCAGAAAATACGCGCTACCAGCAGTGCCACTGTGATGAGGCTGAGCGTTATCCAGGGTGGTTTGCTTAATGGACGTGTGGCGAAGCCATGATAGCTGATGCGCACCAGGGCGCAGGTTACCAATCCGAGCAGGGCGCCGCCTATCAGGTCGCTGAACCAATGCACCCCGATGATCAGGCGTGACAGCGCCATGGGTACGCAGATGATGATGGCGCCCCAATAGGCCAGTGCACGATGCCGTGAGGGCAAGGTTTCGGCCACGAAGGCTGCCGCCAGTCCATAGAGCACCACCGCGGTGGAGGTATGGGCACTGGGATAGGAAAAGGAGCCGGCGAGATAGTCGGGGATATCCGGACGCACGCGCCCGGCCAGGTGCTTGAATAGCGTGTTGGCCAGAGCGATGCCGCCGAGCCCGCCTATCAAATGAAGCAAGGCTGCGTACTGGTGCCGGAAAAGTAGCCAGGCCACCCAAGGCATTATCAGGACAATGACACCCAGGGTGTCGCCAGCTTCGGCCATCCAGACGGCGACTTGGATCATTACCGGGCCGACCAGCCCGTTAATGAGATTTTGCAGACTCAGATCCATGGGTAATGGACCTTGCTGTTCGAGTACCCAGAGTGTCCAGCCACTCAAGACCGGTAGGCTGATGAACAGCAACACCAACGATGCCAGGGGAAATTCCCCGCTGGGGCGCGGTGAACGCAAGGTGTTCCAAAGCCAGCGTTGCCAGCGACTAGCGCGAGCAGAGTAGGCCAGTTGGCGATAGACCCAGCCCTCGCGCGCCAATTGATGGCGCAACAACGAGAATATCAGCGCCAGGGCAAGCACCGAAGAGGCCAGCAAGATCAACCAGCCTTTACTGCCCGGTGGCATGTCCAGCAGTTGCTGCCAGGTCTTTCCAAGCAGGTAGCCCGGCAGTAAGTAAGCGGGCGCCCAGAGTAGTGCCGAGCCGAAGTTGGACCACAAGAAGAGGCTTGTGCGCATATGCATCATACCGGCAATCATCGGGACGATGGGGCGCACCGGACCGACGAAACGCCCGATAAGAACCGAAAGCACGCCATAGCGCTGAAAGAACAGTGTCCCTCGCGTCAACCATTCCGGGTGTTGACGAAAGGGCCACAGTGAGGGAATGCGTTGACGCTGGGCCTGGCCGAGCCAAAAGCTCAGGCCGTCGCCAATCACCGCTCCTAGAAAAGCACACAGCAAGACCAGGGCGATCGAAAGGTCGTGGTGCCCGGCCAACGAGGCGGCGGCGGTGATCAATATCACGCCGGGAACCACCAGGCCGACTAACGCCAGGGATTCGAACAGCGAAATGAGCGCGATGAACAGCAATAACCACTCGGGAGACGGTGCCAGACTCTGAAGCCACTCGGTCGTACTCAAGGCCTTGGCTCCATCAACTTGAGGCCACTGGCCAGCAGGCGTTGCTCAAAGTGCGTACCGTCTTCGCCAGGCTGCAAGTGACACGCCCGAATACGTGACTGGATGGCACCGGTTTCGGCGAACACTTCACGGCCCAGAGCATGTAAAAGGCGTTCACGTACGATCAAGGCGCCGGCTTCTCCTGTATCAGGAAGCAGTAGCCAGAATAGCTGGGTCTGATGACGACCGAGCCGATCGTGATAGCGGCTGCCGCTGTGTACCGTATGACATATCCGCTCCAGCAGACTGTGCAGTAGCGTGCTCCCGAACTGCTCGTCGGCCATTTCCAGTTGCGGCAAATGTATGATCAGAACAGTCAGCGGACGCTGCATCGTTCTGGCGCGCTCGACTTCCGCATGGAGGTGTTCGGTCAGTGCGGTTTGTGACAGTGCGTCGCATTGCTTGTCCAGCGTATCTGCAGCGCTCAGTAGCATTTCGCGCTGCCGGCGTAGCCAATAAGGAAGTGCCGCTACGCTCACCAGTGCCAGATAATGCAATGCGTTGTCGAGAAGCAGTGATTCCTGATTGATCAATATCAGCCAAATCGGTGCCATCATCAGATTGAGCAGTAGCGCCGATCCGAGGGATAGCAGCAGAAGCGTCAGGACTGGCGGCAGCCCAAGCCATAGTCTCGAAGAGTCCCCTAGGCCGGGTAGCTCGATGGCAACCAGCAGATAGCAGCTGATCAAGGTTAGATAGGCGCAGAGTCGGTAATCGTTCCTGTTGATAGAGCGAAGAAAGAGTGCCCCTCCCAATAGTAGCGTAAGCAGTGCCGGCAGCAGGATACGCCCATAGGCGCCCATCAAGTAATTCCATATGGCATAGCTCGTGACAAGCAGCGTACCACTGGCATAGACAAGTAGGGTAAGGCGCGATGACCAGGAATTCATGTTACTTCGGGCAGGCATTAGGCGTTCTCTTCTAAAATCACTATCGAGCGCTGCTGCTGATCGAATGCCTTGAGTTGAGGTTCGAGCAGTAGTGAAGGCACCAGAGTGGCACAGCGCACCTTGAAAGAAGTCGATAGCGAGTTGAGCAGCGCGCTACGTCGCTTGCGACCCGTCTCTATGTCATGGCTGACCATTAATGTCGCCAGGGTTCGGTTGTTGAGCTGAAAACAGGTTTCGTAACTGCGAGTGGCGGCGTTGAGTATGTTCAGCATGACCTGAAGATCGCGGCCCGAGCAGCGCAAGAGGAGTAACTCGCCATAGCTGCCTTCGCGGCTGCACCGGGTCGTTTCAAGCGGTACTTCCTTGGCCAATTGTCGTCCTGAATGCAATGGGCGTTTGGAAGATAGACGCGCGCGTCTCATTAAGCCCCGCTGTAGCGGTAGCTCGGTCAGGCTGTGTGTAAACCCCATCATCATCAATATCATCAATAGGATGAGTGCTAGCAGACCTTGTTCGGTATCGATTCCCGGCGCCACCTGCCACCAGCAGGAGACCGCTAGCGCTCCCTGCAACAACCATAGCCAGGGGGGTTGAGGCAGGATGAGTACCACTGCCCAGAGCCAGAGCCATGGCAAATGTCGCTCCGGCGCCGCCCATAAAAGCAGTGTCAAGGCGATACCAAGCAGCACAGGCGCAAATGTGCCGGGAAACACGACCAGGCGGCGCGCCAGCGCAACGATACAGAGTCCAAGCCCGATGACGCTCAATAATACCTGAGATACGCTATCCTGAGGTGTGGTAGCCAGCAGTAGTAACGCGGCGGCAGCAAACAGTAGGGTAAGGCGATAAAGCCCGTCTTTGAAATTGCTCTTCATGGTGCCTTATCATGCATCTCATTTCGTGATGTTGAATACTGTACGATACATGCGCCACTAGAACGATACGTCTCTTGCTTTTCATTTTAACAATAGCGTTGTAGTGGCTTTTGTCATGCCAAGCACTCTGGAGAATTTATCGGCATGTCACGACACAACCTGATGGACAATACGACTGACAGTGCCGATATCGACACCTATATGAACACCGTGGGGGTTCAGGCCCGCCAGGGTAGCACGCTGCTGCGTCGTATAGGGTCGGGGGCCAAGAATGCCGCGTTGGTGGCCATTGCTGCACAACTCGATGCAGCGCGGATCGATTTGATCGAGGCCAATGTTCGAGATCTGGAACGCGCCCGCGCTAACGGCCTTGATGACGCTATGCTCGATCGACTCGCGTTGAACGAAGCGCGTATCGAGGCCATGATCGAAGGTGTGAACCAGGTTGCCGCCCTGCCGGATCCTGTAGGCGAAATCGATGGCTTGCGTACACTGCCCAGCGGTATTCAGCTCGGGCAGATGCGCGTACCCATCGGTGTGATCGGTATCATCTACGAATCGCGCCCCAATGTAACGGTTGAGGCAGCCAGCCTGTGTCTGAAAGCCGGCAATGCCTGTATCCTGCGCGGTGGCTCCGAGGCCCAGGACAGCAACGCGGCCATTGCCACCTGCATCGCGAAAGGGTTGGCGCAGGCCGACATCCCTGAGGCTGCGGTGCAGGTGGTGGCGACGACGGATCGTGCAGCGGTCGGGCATCTTATCACCATGCCTGAATATGTCGATGTCATCATTCCCCGTGGCGGAAAATCCCTGATCGAGCGGGTGTCTCGAGAAGCGCGAGTGCCGGTCATAAAGCATCTGGACGGCGTTTGTCATGTCTATGTCGATGCCAGCGCCGATCTCGACAAGGCGTTGGCCATTGCGCTCAATGCCAAGACCCAGCGCTACGGCACCTGCAATACCCTCGAGACGCTACTGCTGGATGCGCCCATCGCTGCCGAGCTGCTGCCGCGTCTAGCCGAAGCCTATGCGCCTCATGGCGTCGAATTGCGCGGCTGCGAACGAACCCGGGAGGTATTACCGGACATTGCGCTGGCCAGCGACAAAGACTGGCAGGCGGAATATCTGGCGCCAATTCTTGCCATTCGCGTGGTGGAGGGTATCGATGCCGCCATGGCGCATATCGAGCGCTACGGTTCCCAGCATACCGATGCCATCGTCACCGAATCCTACACCCTGGCGCGACGCTTCCTGGCGGAGGTGGATTCCAGTTCGGTGATGGTCAACGCCTCGACGCGTTTTGCCGACGGCTTCGAGTATGGTCTCGGGGCCGAGATCGGCATATCCACCAACAAGCTTCATGCCCGGGGGCCGGTAGGACTTGAAGGCCTGACCACCCGCAAGTACGTCGTGCTTGGGGATGGCCATGTGCGCAGCTGAGTCTGGCCCGGCTGCCCCCATGAGAAGAATCGCGATGCTCGGAGGAACCTTCGATCCCGTGCATCACGGCCATCTGCGCAGCGCCGTCGAACTGTGCGAAATGCTATCTCTCGATCAAGTGCACATGATTCCGTCCCAACTGCCTCCCCATCGGGAGGCGCCGGGCGTCGCTGCAACCGACCGTCTTGCAATGCTCGCGGCAGGCATAGACGATACCCCAGGGCTGAGGGCAGACGACCGGGAGCTGCATCGCTCCGGGCCCTCTTATTCCGTCGATACATTGGCTTCATTGCGGGAGGAGTTCGGCGAACGGACACGGCTGGTGATGGCGCTTGGGGTCGACGCCTTTCTCAAGCTTGCCGAATGGCATGAGCCCGAGCGGCTCTTCGAATTGTCTCATCTGGTAGTCATTGCCCGCCCGGGGCATGCAGCCTTGCCGGGGGATGCATTGAAGGCATTGATCAAGGGGCGCGAGGTGGAAAGTAGCGAGAGTTTGTTTGCGACACCGGCGGGGCGGCTTTTGCATTTGCGCCTGCCCAGCAGCATGGATATTTCCGCTACCGAACTGCGTCGTCGGCTGCAGGCGGGTCTGAGTGTGCGGTATCTCTTGCCAAGTGCCGTGGAAACCTATATTCAATCCAGCGGTCTTTACCGCTAAGCGATGTCATGAAGGTAGAATGTGACCTTGTACGGTGGTCTTACTACTCGAGGAGCTATGCAAAACGACGCATTGAAGATATTGGCGGTGGGGGCCCTGGAAGAACTCAAGGGGCAAGAGATTGCTGAACTCGACGTTGCAGCGTTAACCAGCGTCACCGACACCATGGTGATCGCCAATGGCACATCGACACGCCATGTGAGCGCTTTGGCGGAGAACGTCGTCGAAAAGGCCAAGGAGGCGGGGGTCAGGCCTCTGGGCGTCGAAGGCGGGACAGGCGCTGATTGGGTTCTGGTGGATCTAGGCGATGTGGTCGTGCATGTCATGCTGCCCGATGCTCGGCGTTTATACGATCTCGAGCGGCTGTGGTCCGACTTGCCCGGCAACGGTGAAGAGGAGGTGCGCGGGGGTCAGGCATGAAGGTACGCCTGCTTGCCGTAGGCCAGCGTATGCCGAGCTGGGTAGAACAGGGGGTGGGCGAGTATCGCAAACGCCTGCCTCGGGACTTTGCCTTGGAAATAGTCGAAATCCCCCCGGGAACCCGAGGCAAGAATGCGGATGTGGCCCGCGCCGTGGCGCAGGAAGGGCAGCGCATGCGAGAGCGCCTGCGACAGAGCGATCATCGAGTTGCCCTTGAGGTGACAGGGCAGCCTTGGTCTACCAAGCAGCTAGCGCAACAGGCAGATGCCTGGCGCAATCGCGGGGGCGATGTGGCGCTTCTGATAGGCGGACCGGATGGGCTCGAGCCCCAGTTATCAGCCCAGGCGGAGCAGCGTTGGTCCTTGTCTCCTCTTACGCTTCCTCATCCCTTGGTACGTCTTTTGTTATGCGAACAACTCTATCGGGCCTGGACACTGCTAGTCGGTCATCCTTATCATCGCTAGTTCAAAATAATGATCGACCTCAGCTACTTCGAGACGAAGCCTCTACATGTCTAAACGCCGCGAAACCCTGAAGGATCCCGAGCAGGAAGTTCGCGTCTTTCGTAATCGTTCCCTGCTGGCCGTCGTGCTGGTTCTGCTGATGTCCCTGGGGCTGGTGGCACGCCTGTTCTATCTGCAGGTGGTTCAGCATGAGGTTTTCATCACCCGCTCCGACCAGAATCGTGTGCGGGTCGAGCCCTTGCCTCCAAATCGGGGGTTGATCATGGATCGGGATGGTCAGTTGCTGGCGGAGAACCGTCCTACCTACAACTTGACTATCGTGCCGGAGCGGGTCGACGATCTGGACGCGACCTTGAGCTTGCTGGTGAATATTCTCGACCTGCCGGACACGGATGTCGCCACCCTCAAGAAGCGCTCTCGTCAGCGCCAGCGGCCCTATCAATCCGCGCTTTTACTCAGTGAATTGAACGAAGAGCAGATCGCTCAGCTGGCGGTCAATCGCTATCGCCTGTCAGGCATCGAGGTTGAGGCACAATTACTACGGTACTACCCCGATGCCGACATCATGTCCCATGTGCTGGGCTACGTCGGGCGCATCAATGCCGAAGAGGTCAAGACCCTCGACAAGGGCAATTATGCGGGCACCCACTTCATCGGCAAGACCGGCGTCGAGCGCGAGTACGAAGATGTGCTGCACGGCCAGGCGGGGCTACGCAAGGTCGAGACCAACGCTCGGGGGCGAGTCCTGAGGGAGCTGGGCCGCACCGATCCGGTGCCGGGCCAGAACATCAAACTGACCATCGATAAGGAGCTGCAGCAACTGGGATATGAGCTGCTCGATGGCCGGCGTGGGTCCATCGTGGCCATCGAGCCTGCCAGCGGCGAGTTGTTGGCCATGGTCTCCTCTCCGGGGTTCGATGCCAATCTGTTCGTTACCGGTATCAGTCACAAAGATTACCGGGGGCTTAGAAACAACCCTGACCTGCCTCTCTACAATCGTGCGATTCGAGGGCAATATCCGCCGGCATCGACGATCAAACCTTTCGAGGCCCTGGCAGGGCTTGAAAATGGCGTCATTACGCCGAACACGACGATTTACGACCCGGGTTTCTACAAATTGCCCGAGCATTCGCGGCGCTACCATAACTGGCTACGCTGGGGACATGGCAGGGTTAATATGCGCCGCGCCATCGTGGTCTCCAATGATACCTACTTCTACAACCTGTCTCATGAGCTGGGGATCGAGCGTTTGGCGGAGTTCATGCACCGCTTTGGTTTCGGTGAGGAAACCAGTCACGATGTTTATGGTGCCGCCAGCGGCGTCATGCCTTCCGGCGAGTGGAAGCGGGCGCGTTATGGCCAGGTCTGGTTTCCCGGGGAGACGCTATCCGTGGGTATCGGTCAAGGCTATTGGCTGTCGACGCCACTGCAACTGGCCACCGCCACGGCGGTGCTTGCCAACCGTGGCAATTGGATCGCACCGCACCTGGCCAGGCGTGTCGGCGATGAGCCGCTGACGTTGCCGGAGACGAAGCAGAATATCGAGTTGGCCAACGATGAGTGGTGGGATCTGGTCAACAAGGCCATGGAGGACGTGATGACCGGCAGCGAAGGCACCGGGCGTCGATCCGGCCAGGATCTGGCCTATCGCATGGCTGGCAAATCCGGCACGGCCCAGGTGTTCACCCTGGCCAACGATGAGCGCTACAACGCGGCGGAGTTGGAGGAGCGGCTCCACGATCACGCCCTTTTCGTCGCCTTTGCCCCGATCGAGAAGCCGGAAATTGCGGTGGCCGTGATCATTGAAAACGCCGGTGGCGGGAGCAGTCACGCGGGACCCTTGGCGCGCAAGATGCTGGATGCGTGGATATTGCGGGAAGACAAGCCCGAGATACCCGACGACACTTCCGACGCCAGCGAGGAAGTCTGACGCCATGGCCTTGCAGGAGTCTTTGTTACCCAATCGAGGCAGCACCATCAAGCGGAGGCGGAGTCTTTGGTTCCGTATCCACCTCGACCCCTGGTTACTGGGATTGTTGTTCCTGCTGCTGCTGTCAGGGCTTTTGATCCTTTATAGTGCCAGCGGGCAGCGCCTGCCGGTAGTGACGGCCCAGGTCACTCGATTGGGGGTGGCGATAGTCACCATGCTGGTATTGGCCCAACTGAGTCCCGGTGCGCTGTACCGCTGGGCGCTGCCGCTCTATTTAGCGGGCTTTCTGATGCTGGTGGCCGTCGAGGTGATGGGCGATGTGGGTATGGGCGCCCAGCGCTGGCTGGTAATCCCGGGGGTCGTACGTTTTCAGCCCTCGGAGCTGATGAAGCTGGCCATGCCCATGATGGTGGCGGCTTACCTGCATCGACGCCCCTTGCCCCCGCGTATTCGAGACATTCTGGTTTGCGCCCTGATCATCGGCGCGCCGATCATGCTGATCGCCCGACAGCCGGATCTGGGAACCTCTCTGCTGGTCGCCTGCGCGGCGATCTTCGTGCTATTGCTGGCGGGGTTGTCCTGGCGTCTCATCGCCTTTCTAGGGGCAGCGGCCGGCGCGGCCTTGCCGCTGCTGTGGCTCAACATGCATGCCTATCAGCGTCAGCGTGTATTGACCTTTCTCAATCCGGAAAGCGACCCGTTGGGTGCCGGCTGGAATATCATTCAATCCACCACCGCTATCGGCAGTGGTGGAGTACAGGGTAAAGGCTGGACCCTGGGCACCCAGTCACAGCTGGAATTTCTGCCGGAGCGTCATACGGACTTCATCATTGCCGTGCTGGGGGAGGAGTTCGGGTTGTTCGGCATGGTGTTGATCCTGGCGCTCTATCTACTGATCGTGATCCGAGGGCTGGTGATCGCCAACAGCGCCCAGGATACTTTCGGGCGTTTGGTGGCAGGTAGTATTACACTCACCTTTTTTATTTACGTGTTCGTTAATATCGGTATGGTCAGTGGTATCTTGCCGGTAGTGGGTGTGCCGCTACCGCTGGTCAGTTACGGCGGGACCTCCAGCGTGACCTTGCTGGCTGGTTTCGGTATTCTCATGTCCATTCAAAGCCACCGGCGCCTGCTGGCACGCTAGCAAGATTTGCTACGTGATCAATAACTGCAAGGCGCATCAGGAGCAACAGGGAGTCGCAAGACAATGAAGGCTGTCCTTCGCCAGACCACGGGTGCGGTGTTCGCTACGGCAATGCTTCTAAGCCAAACGGCTCAGGCCAAAGAAGACTTCGATCCTGCTCAAAATTCCGAGACCCAAGCGCTGGTCAAGGAGCTTGAGGCTCGTGGCATCGATCGCGATTGGCTGGAGCTTGCACTGCAACAGGCCGAATTTCGACCTGCAGTGCTTGAGGCAATGACCGGTGCTGCGGAGCGCCGTCTGGTATGGCACGAGTATCGGGACATTTTCATCAAGCCCCAGCGCATCGAGGAAGGCGTTGCTTTCATCAAGGCACATCGGGAGGCCTTCGATCGCGCCCAGTCGAAATACGGCGTCGCACCGGAAGTGATCGCCGCCATCATTGGCGTCGAAACCTTCTATGGCCGACATACCGGCACCCATCGTGTCATCGACTCCCTTGCTACCCTGGCATTTCATCATCCCAAGCGGGGGGATTTCTTTCGCGGCGAGTTGGCAGCATTTCTCGAGCTGACTAGCGAGCAGAATGTCGATCCGCTGACTCTGCAGGGCTCCTATGCCGGTGCCATGGGCTTTCCCCAGTTCATTCCCACCAGCTATCAGGCCTATGCGGTGGACTTCGACGGCGATGACAAGCGCGATCTCTGGCACAATCCCGTGGATGCCATCGGCAGCGTTGGTAACTATTTTGCTCGCCATGGCTGGTCCGCGGATGGTGCTATCGTTACCGCGGCCAAGGGCCCGGCAACACCGCCCAAGGAAATCGACTTCAATCGTACCCAGAAGCCCTACGCCAGCATCGGCACTCTGCGAACGCAAGGCGTCGAGGCGGATGCCGGTTCGCTCGAAGACTCGTCTCAGGTCGTGCCGCTGGCGCTTGAGGTCGAGGATGGAACGATGCGCTATGAGCTTGGGCACAACAATTTCTATGTCATCACGCGCTATAACCACAGCCATCTTTACGCCATGGCAGTGACCACTCTGGCGCAGCGCATCCGCAACGCCCTGGAGAGCGAGGCATGAGTCGACCGCTGCTTTATATCGGCTTGGCCTGTACGTTGCTGGTCGGATGTGCGGGTGGAGGCGGCGGCTACAAGGGCGAGAATGCCGCCAGTGCTTCAAAGACCAGTGCTGCAAAAAAGAGTGCTGGTGGACGTTACGCCATGGATAGCGATGCCTACCCGGATCTGCCTCCGGACGTTTCCGATGTGCCGGATGCTGTTCCCCGGGTCGAGCCAAGATCCGCCAGCGGTAATCGCTCCACCTATCAGGTGTGGGGGAAGACCTACCATGTACTGGCTGACCCGGCGGGTTACAAGAAGCGCGGTACCGCCTCCTGGTACGGCCAGAAGTTTCAAGGCTATGCCACCGCCAGTGGCGAGATCTACGACATGTACAAGATGTCCGCGGCCCACCGTTCATTGCCGTTGCCTACCTATGCGCGGGTCACCAATACGAACAACGGTCGTTCCGTCATCGTCAAGGTCAACGATCGCGGCCCGTTTCACGGCGATCGCCTGATCGATCTTTCTTATGCGGCAGCGGCACGTCTCGATATCCTTGGCAATGGCACCGGTCATGTACAGGTCGAGGCCATCGATCCGGTGGCATGGCAAGCGAGTCAGCAACGCCAGCAGCGAACCGCCCAATCCAGCGCACCGCCGCGTGTCGCTCAAGCGGCCGCAACGAGTGCCGAGTCAGGCATGTCGCCTTCTGCCCAGGCAAGCAATGTTCAAACGAGCCAGGCCCGGCCAGCATCGCTCGCTACGCCTCCGGTGGCCGGTAGCGGTTCACGTATGTACTTGCAGGTGGCGGCGCTCGGCTCCGAAGCTGGCGCGCAAGCGCTCCAGAAACGATTGCAAAATACGCTCGATCGCCCGGTACGGGTCGATAGCGATACCCGCATGCATCGGGTCCAGGTCGGACCGGTGAATGACCAGCCTGCCTTGGAGGCTCTGCGCCAAGAGCTCAAGCAGGTAGGCTTTGCGCAAGCATTTACCATAAGAGCTCAAGAGTGAGCCTCATTTCTTTTCAGCACGAATCACGAGATACAACGACATGAGACTGTCTGCTTTACCCCGTACGCTAGGGCGCCTGTTACCTGCCACCTTGGCCATTTGCGCGCTATCGATAGCGCCGGTTCAGGCCCAGCAAGCACTGCCGGAGTCGATGGTGCCATCGCCGCCGGCGCTGGCGGCGAGTTCCTGGCTATTGATGGATGCCAACAGTGGCGAGGTGCTGGTCGAGCACGAGGCAGAGCAATCACTGCCTCCGGCGAGCCTCACCAAGATGATGACGGCCTATATCGTCGAGCGGGAAATAGATGAGAACCGTATTTCCCCCGAGGATCAGGTCAGTATCAGCGAAAAAGCCTGGCGCACCGGCGGCTCTCGAATGTTTATCAAAGAGGGCACTCAGGTCAGTGTCGATAACCTGCTCAAGGGCGTGGTCATTCAATCGGGCAATGACGCCAGCGTCGCCTTGGCGGAACATATTGCCGGCTCCGAGTCCGCCTTTGCGGATCTGATGAATCAGCAGGCCCAGCGCCTGGGAATGAGCAATTCCCACTTCATCAATGCCACCGGGCTGCCTCACGAGGATCATTACGCCTCCGCCAAGGATCTAGCCATACTGGCCAAGCACATCATCAAGGACTACCCGGATCACTACGACACCTACTCCGAAAAGTACTTCACCTATAATGATATCCGTCAGCCCAACCGCAATCGCCTATTGTGGCGCGATCCTTCCGTCGATGGTCTAAAGACCGGCCATACCGAAGCCGCCGGTTACTGCCTGGTGGCCTCGGCCAAGAAAGAGGATACACGGCTGATCGCGGTGGTCATGGGAACCAATTCGGACGAGGCCCGGGCTCAGGAAGCGCAAAAGCTCTTGAGCTATGGTTTTCGCTTCTTCGAAACCGCCAAGCTGTATGACAGCGGTGCCGTGCTCAACGAACCCCGGGTGTGGGGAGGAGAAAAGGATACCCTGCGTCTAGGGGTGAGTGAGGACGTCTATCTGACGGCTCCCCAGGGCAAGCGCGAGAGCATGACCGCCAAGCTCGATATTCAGGAGACTATCAAGGCGCCGATCGAAGCCGGGCAGCACCTGGGCACCCTCAAGGTGATGCTGGGTGAGAAGGTGGTCAAGGAGCAGCCGCTCATTGCTCTGGAAAACATCCAGGAAGGCGGCATCTTCAAGCGTCTATGGGACAATATCGTGATGTTTGTCACCGGCCTGTTCGACTGATCCACCCTTGGCCATGGTGTTCGCCATGGCCAGCACTTGCCTTGTTCCCCATGCCTGCCCCTTGGTCATGATGCAAAGGTTGAGTAGAATACTCGGAAATAGAGTTGCCGAGTAATCATCATGAGTGACAAGTCTTTGCGGGATTTACGCACCGAAGACTCTCAGCCGGCTCCCAAGATCGTGTTTCCCTGTGATTACCCACTCAAGATCGTGGGTAATGCTGCGCCGGATTTTCAGGCAGCCATCGTCGAGGTGCTCAAGGCGCATGTGCCGGGTTTCGAGAGCAATGCCGTTACGGCAGTCGATAGTCGCAAGGGGCGGTTTCAGTCGCTGCGGGTGACAATTACCGCTACCGGTAACGATCAGCTAAAGACTCTGTTTGCCGCGCTCAAGGCGACGGGTCGTGTCCACATGGTGCTATGAATGGCCGCACTGGACGTTTATCGTCTGGGCTGCTTGCCCTATGCCCCGGTGTGGCGTGCCATGCGTGCGTTCACCGATCGTCGGGATTCGACGTCTCGGGATGAAATCTGGCTCGTCGAACACGAGCCGGTATTCACCCAGGGACAGGCTGGCCGCCCCGAGCATGTGCTCGTTCCCGGCGACATCCCCGTGGTGCATACCGATCGAGGGGGGCAAGTGACCTATCACGGCCCGGGCCAAATGGTCATGTATCCGCTGCTGGATGTGCGCCGGCGTAAGCTGGGGGTACGTGAGCTGGTTACGGCCCTGGAAGGCAGTGTGATCGACGTGCTGGCCGAACAAGGTGTCGAGGCGCATCCCCGCGCCGAGGCGCCTGGGGTTTATGTTGGTGATGCCAAGATTGCATCCTTGGGCCTGCGCATCCGCCGGGGTTGCAGTTTTCATGGGGTTGCATTCAATATCTACATGGATCTTGCGCCCTTCGCTCGTATCAACCCATGCGGCTATGCCGGTTTGAGCATGACTCAGCTATGCGATCTGAGCGAGCACCGCCCGGATATCGATGAACAAGCGACCCGCCTGTTGCAGTGCCTGGTCGCGCGGCTGGGTGATGACAGCATCAATGAGTGCCGAGGCATGCCCCAGGGGGTCATGTCCGAGTTAACCGCCGATTCTTCCCGAACAGCAGGATAGGACCGATGACCGATACCACCGTCGCTAGTCAGGAACGGGCCACTACGGCCCCCAAGAAACCCCGTGCCGAGCGGGGCGTCAAATTGCGTGGTGCCGACAAGGTGGCGCGCATTCCGGTGAAGGTGATTCCCACCGAGACGCTGCCCAAGAAGCCCGATTGGCTGCGGGTACGCATGCCGGTATCTCAGGAAGTGACGCGCATAAAGCAGACGCTGCGCAAGCATGGTCTGCATACCGTCTGTGAGGAAGCCACTTGCCCCAACATTGGTGAGTGCTTCAATGGCGGCACTGCCACCTTCATGATCATGGGCGACATCTGCACCCGACGCTGCCCCTTCTGCGATGTGGCTCATGGTCGTCCCAACGCGCTCAACGAGAACGAGCCGCGGGAATTGGCCGAAGCCATCGCCGAGATGCGCTTGAAATATGTCGTGGTCACCTCGGTGGATCGTGACGATCTGCGCGATGGCGGGGCTCAGCATTTCGTCGACTGCATTCGGGAAATTCGTAACGACAGCCCGTCGATCGAGATCGAAGTGCTGGTGCCGGATTTTCGCGGTAGGATGCAAAAGGCATTGGATATTCTCGAGCAGACGCCGCCGGACGTCTTCAACCACAATCTGGAAACCGTGCCGTCGATCTATCGCCGGGTGCGCCCTGGAGCGGACTACCAGTGGTCTCTGGATCTACTCAAGGGCTACAAGGCACGCCGCCCTGACGTGTTGACCAAGTCCGGGCTGATGCTTGGTGTCGGCGAGACCGATGAGGAGGTCATTGAGGTGATGCGCGATCTGCGTGCTCACGATGTGGACATGCTGACCCTGGGGCAGTACATGCAGCCTTCCCGTAACCACTTGCCCGTGGATCGCTGGGTGCATCCGGATACCTTTGACTGGTTTGCCGAGCAAGGCAAGGCAATGGGCTTTACTCATGTTGCTTCCGGGCCGCTGGTGCGTTCGTCCTATCATGCGGACAAGCAAGCGCACGGTGTCGAAGTCAAGTAGTCGCAGTGTGTATCAGCTCTCAACCCCATGCGCCCAGGCCATGGGGTTTTTTTATTGAAGCAAGCTACGCTTTCTTGTAGTTGAAGCCTTGCGTGATAGGCCATTCTGGAACCTAATAGGATCAGATCATCAATGTTGTTTTACCCCTAAGGAGAAGACGTTATGGAAGATAAAGGCGCTTTGAATCAGTTGACCAAGGCGGCAGGGGAACTGTGCGACTCCTCTCGCGAGCATGGTGTCGATACTCGCAGTGCGCTTGCCGGCGGTCTCGTAGGCCTGCTGGTCAGTAGTCGAGGAGGGCGCAGTCTCATAGGCAAGACCTTGAAGTATGGCATTGTCGCAGGGCTAGGCGCCCTGGCCTGGCAATCGCGTCAGCGCGATCAGGAGAGTACTTACCGCACCACAGGGAGCCTCAATTCATATGCGACCAGCGATAGCACTCGGACTGCAACCGAGGAGCCCATAAAAGGAACGCCTGGCTCGGATGTATGATGGCTTTCTCTCGAAGCGGTGTATGGGCACCAATTTAGCCGTTCAATCCGTCCGTTCAATGCGCCCGATCTTGGTCGGGCGCATTTTTTATCATCGGATGTGAGCTGTTAGTGAATGGGTAATCCTATAAAAATCTGAAAAATGAGTGCTGGTCCTCTCTTTTTAATGGTTTAACTCATAGTAACTGACGTCAGACTTCAATACGGTTAGAATGGCGAGAACGTTATCTTGCAGCGCAGCAATTTCACCTACGGAGCCAAGACATGTTCCTTCTCACTGCTTCCTTCGTGGAAATGACGCGTCCTGTGTGGGACCCGTTGGGGTTGGGTAAAGCCGCGATCGATTATTGGCGTGACGCCGGTGAGCGCAGCGTGCTCTACCTAGACGTCATGCGCCAGCGCGGCAATCAGTATCTTGCCCACATGAAAGAGACCAAGCCTAACGTGCTGGGTTTCGATTCCGAAGTATTGATGGATGGGCGCGATCTGCCTTATCCCGTCAATTACGAACTGATGCGCATCTTGCCCCCCGAAGGCGTCGAGATCGACGAAAGCATGCGCCCCTTCGTGGTGGTCGACCCCCGGGCAGGTCACGGCCCCGGTATCGGAGGCTTCAAGCCGGACAGTGAACTGGGTGTGGCGCTCCGCGCTGGGCACCCGTGTTATTTCATCGGCTTTCTTCCGTTTCCCCAACCGGGCCAGACCGTCGGGGATGTCGTCGAAGCGGAAGTGCAGTTCCTGCGCCATGTCATCGAGCGTCATCCTGATGTCGCCGAACGGCCCATGGTAGTAGGCAACTGTCAGGCCGGTTGGCAGATCATGATGGCGGCTGCCCTGGAACCGGAGTGCTTCGGCCCCATTCTCATTGCCGGCGCTCCTCTCTCCTATTGGGCAGGCGAGCGGGGCAAGGCCCCGATGCGTTATTCCGCGGGCATGATGGGAGGTAGCTGGCTGACGGCTTTGGTCGGCGATCTGGGTGATGGCCATTTTGACGGTGCCTGGCTGGTACAGAACTTCGAGAAGCTCAATCCCGCCAATACGCTCTGGAGCAAGCAGTACAATCTCTACGCCAATGTCGATAAAGAGGCGCAGCGCTATCTGGATTTCGAGCGCTGGTGGGGTGGCCACGTAGTGCTCAACAGCGAAGAGATACAGTATATCGTCGATAACCTGTTCATCGGCAACCGCCTGAGCACGTCTCAGCTGCTCACCCGGGATGGGCGACGCATCGACTTGCGCAATGTGCGTTCGCCCATCGTGGTGTTCTGCTCTCAAGGTGACGACATCACGCCACCGCCCCAAGCGATTGGCTGGATCGATGATCTCTACGATAGCGTGGAAGATATTCAGGCCCATGACCAGACTATTGTTTACTGCATCCATGACACGACCGGGCATCTGGGGATCTTTGTATCCGGCAGCGTTTCGCGCAAGGAGCATACCGAATTCACCGCAAACATGGATTACATCGATATCTTGCCGCCAGGCTTGTATGAAGCCAAGGTCAACAAGCGCGATGCCACCCTGGCTAATCCGGATTTGATCGACGGTGATTATCTACTCGAATTTGCCACTCGGGATTTCGATGACATCAACAGTATCGTCAAGACCAATCTCGAGGACGAACGACGCTTTGCCACCGTCTCCCGAATTTCGAACATCAACCTGGGGCTCTATCGTCGTTACTTGCAGCCCTTGGTCAAGGCGGTGATGACACCTCAGGCGGCCAGTCTATTACGCCGCTCGCACCCTCTGAAAGTCGGCTATCGGCTGCTTTCCGATCGCAACCCTGCCGCTGCTCCGCTACCGGTACTGGCGGACAAGATCAAGGCCAATCGTCATCAGGTCGGGGCGGACAACCCATTCAAGATATTCGAAGGGATGCTGTCGGATCAGATCGTTCATGGCCTGAACGCGTTTCGCGATTTGCGTGACCAGGCCACGGAACGAATGTTCATGAAGGTTTACGGCCAGCCCTGGTTGCAGATACTGATGGGGCTCCGGGCAGACGATCAGCGCCCGCTGCCTTTGCCCGGCGCCTCTCCGGAACATCGTCGTTTCATGGAGCAGCGCAAGCAGATGCTGCGGGATTCCGTGGCTGACGGAGATATCGTCCAGGCCTCGGTACGCGCGCTCATTTTTGCGCTAGGGGGCTCTCCCACCACGGATGAACGCAACTTCCAACGCCTGAAGGCGACCCGTGATGAAATGGGGTCCGATATCGATCTGAACCGTTTCAAGACATTGGTACGCGATGAGTTTGAAATTCTCAACATGGACGGTCATGCGGCCATGGAGGCGATACCGGCCATGCTGAAGGGTGAAGACCGCGCCACCATCGAGACCTACGAGACCCATATCGAGCAGGTAGTGAAAGCAAGCGAACCCCTGGACGACAAGACCCGTTCGCGCCTGGCCGTGGTCAAGCAGCTCTTCGCCCGAGCCAAACCTGCCAAAGAGCCGACGCCAGCTAAGGAAACGACGCCAGTCAAGGCGACTGATTCGGGTAGTGAAAAGGCCTCGGCTCAGGCGCAGGATTCTGCTCAGGTTCGTTCGAATTCGGACAAGACTAAGACTGCTTCGAACATGGCTGCTTCGGACAAAGCCGCTTCATCCAGGGCAAAACCGCGCAAGGCAAAGGCCACTCGAAAGAGTGGCACGCGTAAGAAGGCATCTCCAAAGACGAGTAAATCAACCCCACCCAAGGGTTCCAAATCGAGCTGAGACCGCCTGAATCTGCGTGAGCCCGGCTATACCCAACACCCTGGTCGCGAGAGCGGCCGGGGTGTATTGGTATAGAGCTGCCTGCTCTTCATATTCGTCACCCCCCGACTCGATTTCCCAGCCATTCAGCTGGCCCAGGTTGATAAACGAACGTTAATATTATCTTTTCGGCCTGCTCCATTTTCGGAGCATGCTTGCATAGAGTCCCGTGTGGCGGCTAGCCTCGGGATGCTATTGGCCATTGCCGTGGCTCTGTGGTGCCTGCGCACAACTGGCGCAGCAGGAATGGCTGGGGTAGGGTAGGCGCATTTTACGCCGGAATCATACACTGGCACGACGTACACGCTGCCAAGGTCGACGGAACCTTCCATGGACCTGGGCTCGAGAAAACTGGAGCACTATGGGCAAGTCATTGGTCATCGTCGAGTCGCCAGCCAAGGCCAAGACGATCAACAAGTACCTCGGCAACGACTTCGTCGTGAAGTCGAGTGTGGGCCATATTCGCGATCTGCCTACCAGCGGCTCGGGCAAGCAGGCCACCGACCCCAAGGAGCGTGCTCGCCAGGCAGCGGCTACCCGCAAGATGTCGCCCCAGAAAAAGGCAGCCTACCAAAAGGAGAAGGCCTGGACGCAGCTGGTACGGCGCATGGGCATCGACCCGGAACACGGCTGGGAGGCCAACTACGAGATATTGCCGGGCAAGGAGAAGGTAGTGGCGGAGCTTGCCAAGCTCGCCGAGAAGGCCGATGCCATCTATCTAGCCACGGACCGGGACCGGGAAGGAGAAGCCATTGCCTGGCATCTGAAGGAAATCATCGGCGGTGATGAAGCCCGCTACAAGCGCGTGGTGTTCAACGAGATCACCAAGAACGCCATCAAGGAAGCCTTCAAAGAGCCTGGCAACCTCAATGTGCCTCGGGTGGAGGCGCAACAGACACGGCGCTTCCTCGATCGGGTGGTGGGCTTCATGCTCTCGCCGCTGTTGTGGGCCAAGGTCGCGCGTGGCTTGTCCGCAGGACGTGTGCAATCCGTGGCGGTGCGCTTGATCGTCGAGCGGGAGCGGGAAATCCGCGCCTTCGTGCCGGAAGAGTTCTGGGATGTTCATGCGGACCTGGCAAGTGCCGACGGGGAATCAATTCGCTTCGAACTGGTGCGTCAGGACGGCAAGCCATTTCGGCCGACCTCCGAGAAGGAAACCCTCGAGCGTATAGCCGGTCTCGAAAAAGCCAGTCTCACGATTACCGGCCGGGAAGAGAAGCCGACCCGCTCCAAGCCCAACGCGCCGTTCATCACCTCGACACTGCAGCAGGCCGCCAGTGGCCGTCTGGGTTTCTCGGTGAAAAAGACCATGACCCTGGCTCAGCGTCTCTATGAGGCCGGCTACATCACCTACATGCGGACCGACTCCACCAACCTGTCTCAGGATGCGGTGAACGGTGTGCGTGACTACATTCAGGATGAATTCGGCAGGCGCTACCTGCCGGAATCACCCAACCGCTACTCCAGCAAGGAAGGGGCCCAGGAAGCTCACGAGGCGATCCGTCCTTCCGAGGTGACCCGTACCGCAAGCGATCTTGCCGGCATGGAGCGGGATGCGGAGCGCCTCTATGAACTGATCTGGCGCCAGTTCGTGGCCTGTCAAATGCCGCCGGCGGAGTATCTCTCCACCACCCTGACCGTCGAGAGCGAAGGCTATGAGCTGCGCGCCAAGGGGCGGGTGCTCAAGTTCGACGGCTATACCCGGGTAATGAAGCCTGCCGGCAAGAAGGACGAGGACCAGACGCTGCCGGACATTGCCGAAGGCACGGCGCTGACTCTGGAAAAGCTCGACCCTCAGCAGCACTTTACCAAGCCCACAGCCCGCTATACCGAGGCCAGCCTGGTCAAGGAGCTGGAAAAACGCGGTATAGGCCGACCCTCGACCTATGCCTCGATCATTTCGACCATTCAGGATCGGGGCTATGTGCGGCTCGACAGTCGGCGCTTCTATGCCGAAAAGCTCGGCGACATCGTCACCGACCGGCTCACGGAATCTTTCGATGATCTGATGGATTACGGCTTCACTGCACGCATGGAGGACAGCCTCGATGAAGTGGCCGAGGGCGAACGCAACTGGCGGGCGCTACTCGATGACTTCTATGCGGAGTTCCGCGCCAAGCTCGAGCGGGCCGAAAGTGAAGACGGTATGCGGCCCAACCAGCCGGTGCCCACGGACATCGACTGCCCGACCTGCGGACGCAAGATGCAGATTCGCACCGCCTCCACCGGGGTGTTTCTGGGTTGCTCCGGCTACAACCTGCCGCCCAAGGAGCGCTGCAAGACCACCATCGACTTGATTCCAGGCGATGAGGCGGTCGCCGAGGATGCGGGGGAGGATGCGGAAACCCAGGCGCTGCGCGCCAAGCGACGTTGCCCCAAGTGCGGTACCGCCATGGACAGCTACCTGATCGACGAGACCCGCAAACTGCACATCTGTGGCAACAGCCCGGACTGCGAGGGCTACGAGATCGAGCAGGGGCGTTTTCGCATCAAGGGCTACGAAGGCCCGACCATTGAATGCGACAAGTGCGGCAGCGAAATGCAGCTGAAGACTGGGCGTTTCGGCAAGTACTTCGGCTGCACCAATGAAAATTGCAAGAACACCCGCAAACTGCTCAGAAGCGGCGAGGCGGCGCCGCCCAAGATGGACCCGATTCCGATGCCGGAACTTGCTTGTCAGAAGGTCAACGATCACTACGTCTTGCGTGACGGCGCCAGCGGTCTGTTCCTGGCGGCCAGCCAGTTTCCCAAGAATCGCGAGACGCGTCCGCCTCTGGTCAAGGAGCTCAAGGCCCACGCTGACGAGCTGCCGGAGAAGTATCATTTCCTGCTTGATGCACCCAGTGAGGACCCGGACGGTCGTCCGGCACAGATTCGCTTCTCGCGCAAGGTCAAGAGCCAGTACGTCATGACCGATGAAGAGGGCAAGGCCACCGGTTGGAAAGCCACCTTCGACAACGGCAAATGGCAGATCGAGGACAAGCGCAAGTGACGCCGCGCGGGCGCACCAATCAGCTGCTTTATCAAGCTGAATTGCTGCTCGTGGTACCGACAGTAGATGACGAGCATGTCGCTGCCCGGCGTATGGCCTGCGAGGAAGGAGCGCTTGCACTGCTCGAACTGGCCCTTAATGCCGCTCTGCGCGAGGTCACCGAGCATGCCCGCTTGGCGCGGCATGATTGGCGTGAGTTGTTGCTTGAGCACGAGAAAGATCAGAGCGATAAAATCGCCGAGGTCGAGCGTCTTCGAGCGCTGGCAAGGATGCCTGACAGCTGGTTGAACCTCCTTATCCTGCGTCTGGACGCCTTGCAAAGCGTTGAAGGCGCTGCGCGACGTGAAACGAGTCAGTCGCTGATCGCGGCTGCGGATCGCAGAGTGCTGGCGGACGAACTGCCTTGGTGTATCGAGGAGTTCAAGACGTTGCTGCTCGACCTACGCGAAACCAGCGTCGAATGGTGACCTAGTAGCCTTCAAAGTGATACCATGCCTTCAGTTTGAAACGACCATGGCACTTCGTCTTGGTCGTTTTTTGTTGCCTTGTTCCCAAGCGGAGGTGAGCGTGTCCGAGACAGCCGTACTGGAAATCGTCGAACTCGATGATGGTGAAATCGTATTGCGCAGCGCCGAACACGAAGGCGAACCCTTGGTGCGCATTCGCTTCTCCGAAGAAGCCGCCGATCTGCTGCGCCGGAGCCGCTTCGAAGTCGCTCAGGATATGATCGATCGTGCCATTACCCGCACGCAACTATGGGAAGGCGAAGAGGACGAGATGGCCGCGATCGGGACGGTGCATTGACCCTGTCTTGATGTCTCAGCGCAGCAGCCGCGCGCGAAAGCGCTTGCCCTTGATGCGGCCTTCCTGAATCTGTTTCAGCGCTTGCTTGGCCACCTTGTTGTGGACTGCCACATAGGTGGCGGTATCGAATACATCGATCTTGCCGATCTGTTCCTGGGTCAGTGCGCCGCCGCGTGTCAGAGCGCCGACCACATCCCCCGGTCGTAGCTTCTGCTTGCGCCCGCCATCGATATCCAGGGTAACCATCGGCGCGTACTGCTTGAGATCATTCGCGCGCAATGTGCTTTCAAGGGCTTCTGGTGGGCCGTCCACGAGAGCGCTGCCCTGATAGGTCTCGATGCGCTCGCGGCGATGGGTTTCCTGGGGGGTGAAAAGCGACAGCGCTAAACCGCTTTCCCCGGCACGGCCGGTGCGGCCGATGCGATGCAGATGAATCTCCGCATCCGGGGTCGGGTCCACGCTGATCACTGCGTCAAGCCCTGCCACGTCCAGTCCGCGAGAGGCGACGTCCGTGGCCACCAGCAGATTGACGCTGCGATTGGAAAAGCGCACTAACACCTGATCCCGCTGGCGCTGCTCTAGATCGCCATGCAGCGCCAGGGCGCTGAACCCTTGCGTATTCAGATGTGCCGCCAGCGCATCACAGTCGCGCTTTGTATTGCAGAACAGCAGTGCGGATTCAGGCCTATAGTGCAGTAGTAGCGCGATGGCCGCGTCGAACTTGTCTGGCCTCTCCACGGTGAAAGCCAGCTGCTGAATCGACTCATGAGCGACAGGGCTATCGACGGTGATACGTTGAGGCTGGTGCTGAATCGCCGCGCTCAGTGTCTCGATATCCTCGGGAAAGGTCGCCGAGAACAATAATGTCTGACGACGTTCCGGCAGTCCTGCGACGATACGTTCCAGCGTCTCGCGAAAGCCCATGTCGAGCATGCGATCGGCTTCATCAAGAACCAGTTGGTTGACGCTGTCGAGAGTAAGCGAGCCTTTGCGCAGATGATCGTCGATGCGCCCGGGTGTGCCCACCAGGATATGGGCGCCATGGGCCAGGGAAGCAAGCTGTGGGCCGATGGGTGTGCCGCCACAGAGAGTGAGAATCTTGACGTTGGGCAGGGCGCGGGCAAGAGCCCGCAGTGCTTTTGCGACCTGATCCGCAAGCTCCCGAGTAGGGCACAGTACCAAGGCTTGCACATCGCTGCGATCCACTTCCAGGTTTTGCAACAGACCCAGGCCGAAGGCGGCGGTCTTGCCGCTGCCGGTGCGCGCCTGAGCGATCAGGTCGTCGCCCGCCAGCAGCGGTGGCAGGCTGGCCGCCTGAATGGGTGTCATATACTCGTAGCCGAGAATGTCCAGCGCCTTAAGAAGTTCAGACTGCAGGGCAAGGTTGGAGAAGGGCTGATCAGTCATCGGGTATACTCGGAGGTCATCAAGGCGGGTGCACAACGGGCCGCCATGATAGCAGCAATGGCCGAGTACCGGTGCGAGACCGACGAAAGAGGATGTCATGAGCGGAGAAAAAGTCGCGATTCTGGTGGATGTGCAAAATGTCTACTACACGACGAGACAGGCCTTTGGTCGGCACTTCGACTATAACGCCTTCTGGGCCCGGGCTACGGCGGAGCGCGAGGTGGTCGCGGCCATCGCTTATGCTGTGAATCGCGGCGACGAGAAGCAGCGTCAATTCCAGAATATCCTGCGGGGCATCGGCTTCGAGGTGAAGTTGAAGCCCTATATTCAACGTCGGGACGGCTCCGCCAAGGGCGATTGGGACGTGGGGATCGCCCTTGATGCCATCGAACTCGCCGAACGGGTCGACAGGCTCATTCTCGTCTCCGGCGACGGGGATTTCGATCTGCTGCTTCAGCGCATACGGCAACGCTTCGATACCGCCTCTGAAGTGTATGGCGTGGCTAAGCTGACCGCGGAATCCCTGGTGCGCTCAGCCTCCCGCTTTATCGCCATCGAAGATGCCTTGCTATTGCCGCGTCCATGACGTGCGTATCCACTACTGAAGCGCGACCTAGGCTATGCCTGAAAAGTGCCTGCGCTCGCCCATACAGCGTTAAAAACCGACTCAAAGTACTCATTTACACTGCGTAAACTCCGTCTTTTCGTCGATTTTTGCCTTGTCTGGCCATCGCTCGTCGACTTTTCAGGCATAGCCTAGACTAACGTTGCATTCCCGCCTGCTGACAATCCCGCCTTTATTCCTCTATCTTACGTTAACGTCAACTGTATATTGTCATGCCGCCATTACCCCCCGGCGACAACACTGACTACAGTATGGTTAGGAATTGCTGAATGAGTTGACGAATACGCAGGCCCACAAGGCCACGTACTTCCTCGACCCCCACCCCGGGAAGAGAACAAGGAAGCGCAACCATGAGTACAACGAACAAGGCGACCATCGTTCACACCCCGAGCTTCATGGACGGTGACGAATTTCGCGTTCCCGTCTTCAAACTGCTCAAGCAGGACGGCACCGCCTACAAGAATGCCAAGCTCCCGGATCTCGATCGCGACAAGGCGCTGCGAATCTATCGCGCCATGCTATTCACTCGGGTGCTCGACGAGCGCATGCTGGCCGCCCAGCGCCAGGGGAGGCTAAGTTTCTACATGCAGTGTACCGGCGAGGAAGCCTCGATCGTCGGCAGCACGGCGGCGCTTGCAGACGAAGATATGATCATGGCCCAGTACCGGGAGCAGGGGGCACTTGCCTATCGCGGTTTCGAGGTCGATGAGTTCATGAACCAGCTGTTCGGCAACGACCGCGACTATGGCAAGGGGCGTCAGATGCCGGTGCACTACGGCTCCGAAAAGCTGCACTACATGACCATCTCATCGCCGCTGGCGACCCAGATTCCCCAGGCTACCGGCTATGCCTACGGCCAAAAAATGGCCGGGCAGGGGCATTGCACGGTCACTATCTTCGGTGAAGGCGCGGCCTCGGAAGGCGATTTTCACGCGGCGCTCAACATGGCCTCGGTGCATCAGGTGCCGGTGATCTTCCTGTGTCGCAACAACGGTTATGCTATTTCCACCCCCGCACACGAGCAGTTCTCCGCAGACGGCATCGCCCCGCGAGCCTTTGGCTATCACATGAAGGTGATTCGGGTCGATGGCAACGACATCCTGGCGGTCTATCAGGCCACCGCCAAGGCCCGGGAGTGGGCAGTGGAGAACAACAAGCCGGTGCTGATCGAGGCGATGACCTATCGCCTGGCGGCCCACTCCTCCTCGGATGACCCGTCCGGTTATCGTAGCAAGAAAGAGGAAGAGAACTGGCGGGACAAGGACCCGGTACGCCGCATGCGACTGTGGCTCGAAAGCAAGGGCTGGTGGAGCGAGGAAGAAGAGAAACAGGAGCAGGAAACCTGCCGTCGGGAGGTTCTGGAGGCCTTGAAGCGCGCCGAGAAGCGGCCGCCACCGGATTTGGATACTCTGATCACTGACGTTTACGAGACCACGACCCCGCAGCTCATCGAACAGCTCGAACAGCTCAAGTCGCATATTCGCAAGTATCCCGAGGCCTACCCAAAGGGTGTTAAATCGCTGAATGCAGCCAAGGAGGGTGGTGAGAATGCCTGAAATGAACATGCTCAAGGCCATCAATAACGCTCTCGATACCGCTATGGCCGCGGACGACAAGGTGATCTGCTTCGGCGAGGACGTGGGCGTATTCGGCGGCGTGTTTCGTGCTACCAGCAACTTGCAGGAAAAGTACGGCCGCGCGCGCTGTTTCAATACCCCCCTGGTGGAACAAGGCATCATCGGCTTCGCCAACGGTTTGGCAGCCCAGGGGTCCAAACCGGTAGCGGAGATCCAGTTCGCCGATTACATCTTTCCGGCCTTCGATCAGATCATCAACGAGTCCGCCAAATTCCGCTACCGCTCCGGCAATCTGTTCAACGTCGGTGGGCTGACCATCCGCACCCCCTATGGCGGCGGTATTTCCGGTGGGCTTTATCATTCCCAGTCCCCGGAGGCTTATTTCGCCCATACCCCAGGCTTGAAGGTCGTTGTGCCGCGCAACCCCCATCAAGCCAAGGGGCTTCTGCTGGCCTCGATTCGCGACCCCGATCCGGTGCTGTTCTTCGAGCCCAAGCGGCTCTATCGCGCCTCGGTAGGCGAGGTGCCGGAGGAGGACTACCAGCTACCCTTGGGCAAGGCGGAGATACTCAAGGAAGGCGACGGCATTACCCTGCTGGCCTGGGGCGCCCAGATGGAGATGGTCGACAAGGCCGCGGAGCTTGCCGAGAAAGAAGGCATATCCTGCGAGATCATCGACCTGCGCACCATCGTACCCTGGGACGTGGAGACGGTCGTCGAGTCGGTATTCAAGACCGGGCGACTACTGGTGACTCATGAGGCGCCCTTGACCGGCGGTTTTGCCGGGGAAATCGCCGCCACCATCCAGCAGCGCTGCTTTCTTTATCTGGAATCCCCCATCGCCCGGGTGACCGGTCTGGATACGCCTTTTCCATTGACCCTGGAGAAGGAGTACATGCCGGATCATCTGAAGATTTTCGAGGCGATCAAGCAGAGCATCGATTACTAGCCGATTCCAGGTTGAGGAGAACAGCATGAGTGATTTTATTCTGCCGGATATCGGTGAAGGCATTGTCGAATGCGAACTGGTCAAGTGGCTGATCAGCGAGGGCGACGAGATCGAGGAAGATCAGCCGATAGTCGAGGTCATGACCGACAAGGCATTGGTGGAAATCACCGCACCGGAAGCCGGTCGTGTGACCCGGTTGTATTACAAGGAGCAGGAAAGCGCCAAGGTACATGCGCCGTTATTTGCCTACACACCGTTGAGCCAGGCGAATGGCACTCCCGAACAGGCGAGCGAGTCGGTCGAGGGCAATGCAAACGATCAACAAGAGAACGATCGTCAGGAAAACGAGGCAGCTCCAGCGCCTGCCAAGGCGTCGCCACTTGCTGTGGCCAAATCGGACTCAACCTCGGGTGTGGGCCCTTACGGGCGTATCCCGGCCAGCCCGGCAGTGCGACGGCTGGTGCGGGAGTTAGGCGTACAGCTCGCACACGTACCCGGCTCCGGCAAGGACGGTCGGGTGCTCAAGGAAGACATTCTCGCCTTCGAGAAAGATGGCGAAACGCAGCAGGGTGGCAAGGACTCCGAGGCCGCAGATTCTGCCGCAAAAGCCGAGACTTCCAAGAAGCGCCAAGAGACTAGCGGTGAGGTTCGCGTCGAGCCGATCAAGGGCATGCAGGCGGTGATGGCTAGGCGTATGGTCGAGTCCGCGACGACCATTCCGCATTTCAGCTATGGCGACGAGATCGACGTCACGGAATTGCTGATGCTGCGTGGGCATTTGAAAATCGAGGCCGAGAAGCAGGGCACCCGCCTGACCCTGATGGCGCTGATCATGAAGGCCATGGCGCTGGCGGTGCAGAAGTATCCCATTCTCAATAGCCGAATAAGCGAGGATGGTAAGGAGATCATTTACCAGCCTCACTGCAACATCGGCATGGCGGTGGATAGCAAAGCAGGGCTGATCGTGCCCAACATCAAACAGGTCGAGCGGTTGAGCATTCTTGAGATTGCCGCAGAAGTGGAGCGTCTGACTCAAGCAGCCCGGGACGGGCGCGTCAGCCAGGCGGATCTCAAGAACGGCACCATCAGCATCTCCAATATTGGCGCCCTGGGCGGCACCTATGCCGCGCCGATCATCAACGTGCCGGAAGTCGCCATCGTCGCCCTGGGGCGCACCCAGCAGTTGCCGCGTTTCGATGAAACTGGCAATGTCGTCTCGCGTTCGATCATGACGATTACCTGGTCAGGGGATCACCGCATCATTGACGGGGGCACCATCGCGCGCTTCTGTAATCTGTGGAAGGCGTATCTGCAGGGGCCACAGAGCATGTTGTTGAAGATGCATTAGGCATTCGCCATGACCCAGGACGCGCTGCAGCAGTTCTACATTCCCGAAGAGCAGTCCATCTACCTGCTCAGCCACGACGATGCCAAGAAACTTCGGGACTGGGTAGCGCTGTGCCAGGCCCAGCTCGAGCAGCTTGGGTACCAGCGTATCGAACTGATCGGCAAGGGCGCCTACGGCTTCGTGTTCGCTGGGTTGGCTAGTCAGGAGAACGCCCCGGATGCGGAGTACGTGTTCAAGTTCACTCGGATCACCCTGCCAGAGTCGTTGCAGGATCGCCTCGAGGAGGAGGCGTTCATGCTTGATCAGGTGGATCACCCACAGGTACCAAAACTGATTGCCTTTCAGCGTATCCGCAAGCAGTCGATCCTGGTGATGGAGCGTGCTCCGGGCATCAATCTCGAAGAGTATTCGTTGCGTCATGGCCGGCTTGCGCCGCGTCTGGTGGTCAAGCTGGCGGCCCAGCTCGCCGACATGCTGCGTGCCCTTCGGCGTGAGTCCGGCCCCGTCGGCAAGCCCATCGTGCATGGCGATATCAAGCCCTCCAATCTGGTGTTCGATCCGGATAATGAGCGGGTGGCCCTGATCGACTGGGGTTCCTCGGTATTCGCCCAGCTCGACGCCAATCAGCAGTTCGTCGCCACCAGCGTCATGGAGTTGATGTCCGATAACCTGCAGCAGACCAATGCGCGCCTGGGGGATGTCTACTTCATCGGCGAGGAGCAGTTGAATGGGGCGCTGTCGTCGCCGCGTTTCGATGAGCAGGGAGTCGCCGGTACGCTCTACGCCCTGGCCTCGGCACAATCCTGCCGGTTCGGGCATCGCGCCATCGCCGCCACGTCACTGGGATTGCCCATGGAGTTCGCCCGCATGCTCGATGGCATGCTCGATCCCGATCCGCAAACCCGGGCCCGGGCAGGCGACTATTTTCTTGAGCACATGTCGCGCATGGCCCGTACGGTGATGGTGGATCTACCGGAAAAGGCCGAAACCGCCGCGGTGCCGGTCTGGGTGCGACCCAGCCAGAAGGAAATCGATACCGTGGTCTATAGCTCGCGCAAGTCGTTTCTGCGCGAAGAGGACGGTCGAGACGCCCTGAACGATGTCAACGACGTGCAGCTCGATCGCTATTACAAGAATTTCATGCAGGGCATGGGGGAGACGGAAAAGGCTTTCCTCGCCGCTGTAAGCCGGCTGGGAAAATATCCGGTAGTAGGCGGGCTTGCAGTACGCTGGGAAATCGACGCTGTCTACATCGACAGCGTACTCAACCTGCACGATCTCGAACGCAAGACTGCTTTCGTGGCAGCGGTCAACAATATGGTCAACCTGGCCCGGGCGATCTATCGTCGCGGCGTGTTCAAGAGCTGCCTGTTCAATGCCCGGGATACGCTGCACATCGACCGGCAGGGTACTGATGAGCCTTTCGTACCCGAATTAGGCATGACGTTGCCCTATGAGGTGAGTGCCGCGCCGGAGCTGGAGGATCAGACTCGGGTGCACTCCTATTTCGAGGACGGCCCGGATCCGGAGGAGTTCTTGCAGCTGCCTGAGGAAATCATTCGCCATCTCGAGAATCTCAATGCCATTCATCATACCGGGCTGATCATCTTCGAGGCGCTGCCCACGCACCTCAAGATTCACAGCTACTATCGCCTGCTGGACCCGGAGCGGGAGCGCGAGTTCCAAGACTGTCTGAATGCCATACTGAAAGCGGTGCCGTTGATTCGCGGCCTGGGGATTTCCGGCTACATGAAGATGCCCTTCAAGGATACCAAGACGTTTACCCATATCGAACGCCTACCCGAGCGTTACTACCCAAAGGATCCTCGTGCCGCACTGGGTACGGTTGCGGTCTGCCGCTGATTGATTTAACCCTTGATAAATACAATTGCGACATCATCGCATAGGGTGGCCGTTTAACGTGCTTTACGTCTATAAAGTGGCCTGAACTTTCCGAGAAGCTCTCTAGAAGCCTTCTGGGAAAGTCGTTTTAAAGAACAGACTGAATGGAGAGGTTTGCCATGCAGAATGCTCAAGATCTTTTTCCGACCCGGCTGGAACGAAAACAGGGTATGTTCGAGCGCATCGATCCGGTGGTGCACAGCGAGGGTGATCAGCGCAGCAACGGTCCCCTGAGCGAAAAGGAAGTTGATGAATTCGACAGGAAAGGGTTTCTTTCTTTCGAAAATTTCTTCGACAAGGCGGAAATGGACGCCTTTATCCAGGAACTGCGTGATTACGAAGAAGACGAGGATCTGAAGCTTTCCGAGGGTACTATTTTAGAGCCCGGCAACCAGGAAATACGCTCGATCTTCGGTATTCATGAGGTATCCGAGCGCTTTAGCCGTTTGACCCGGGACCCGCGCCTGCTGGCGATGGTCCAGCAGTTGCTGGGTAGCGATGTCTACATCCACCAGTCCCGCATCAACTACAAGCCCGGTTTCAAGGGCAAGGGTTTCGATTGGCATTCCGACTTCGAGACCTGGCATAGCGAAGACGGTATGCCGCGCATGCGCGCCTTGAGCTGCTCGCTCATTCTTACCGAGAATGGCGAGTTCAACGGCCCGTTGATGCTGATTCCCGGCTCCCACCAGCATTTCGTGCCCTGTGTCGGCCGTACGCCCACGGACAACTACAAGGAGTCGTTGAAGAGTCAAGACGTCGGCGTGCCGGACGCCGCCAGCCTCAAGAAACTGATGCTCGAAGGCGAGATCGAGGCGCCCAAGGGTCAGGCTGGCTCCTTGATCATGTTCGAGTGCAATACCATGCACGGCTCCAACATCAACATGTCCTGCTGGCCGAGAAGCAATCTGTTCTTCGTCTACAACAGCGTCGAGAACACCCTGCACGACCCCTACTGCGGCAACAAGCCAAGGCCCGAATTCTTGGCCAACCGTAAGGACTGGGCGCCGCTGAAACCAGTGAACGAGTAAGACATAGTGGTTTCGACGCGCTCCTGAATATAAAAGGCACCAGACGGTGCCTTTTGCGTGTCTACAGGGTGAAGCCCAAGCACTGAAGCGATACAATCACGCCCTTTTCACGCTCGAGCGCTGCCTCAAACCCTGACTCGAGCCCTTTCGATTGGACCTTTCGTGATCGCAACCGCCAATATCACCATGCAGTTCGGGGCCAAGCCCCTGTTCGAGGATGTCTCGGTCAAATTCAACAACGGTAATCGCTACGGCCTGATCGGGGCCAACGGCAGCGGCAAGTCCACCTTCATGAAAATCCTCGGCGGCGATCTCGATCCCTCCGCCGGGCAGGTGATGCTCGAGCCGGGTACGCGGCTCGGTAAGCTGCGTCAGGATCAATTTGCCTTCGAGCAGTATCGCGTCATCGATACCGTGATCATGGGCAATACCGAGCTATGGCGGGTAGCGGCGGAGCGAGAGCGTATCTATTCCCAGGTCGAGATGAGCGAAGAGGACGGCATGCGGGTCGCGGATCTGGAAGTCCAGTTTGCGGAGCTCGACGGCTATACCGCCGAGGCGCGAGCCGGTGAACTGTTGCTGGGGCTGGGCATTCCCGAAGCGCAGCACATTGGCCCCATGAGCGAGGTCTCGCCGGGCTGGAAACTGCGGGTGTTGCTGGCCCAGGCGCTGTTTTCCGATCCGGATGTGCTGTTGCTGGATGAACCCACTAACCATCTGGACATCAACACCATACGCTGGTTAGAAGAAGTACTTACCGCCCGCAACAGCACCATGGTGATCATTTCTCACGATCGTCATTTCCTCAACAGCGTCTGCACCCATATGGCGGACCTGGATTACGGCGAGCTGCGCCTGTTCCCCGGCAATTACGATGAGTACATGACCGCGGCGACCCAGGCCCGGGAGCGTCTGCATGCGGACAACGCCAAGAAGAAGGCCGAAATCGCCGAGCTCCAGGCTTTCGTCAGCCGTTTCTCCGCCAATGCCTCCAAGGCCAAGCAGGCCACCTCCCGCCAGCGCAAGATGGACAAGATCAAGCTCGATGAGGTCAAGCCGTCGAGCCGGGTCAGTCCGTTCATTCGCTTCGAACAGAAGCGTAAGATTCATCGCGGCGCGGTCAACATTGAGGCACTGAGCAAGGGTTTTGACGACGCGTTGCTGTTCGAGCGTCTGGGGCTGCAGATCGAGGCCGGCGAACGCGTGGCTATCATTGGTCCCAACGGTGTCGGCAAGACCACGCTGCTGCGCTGCCTGGTGGAAGAGCTAGCACCGGATGCCGGCGTTGTGAAATGGACCGACAGCGCCGAGCTTGGCTATTTCGCTCAGGATCATGCCGCCGACTTCGCTAACGATGCTTCTCTCTACGAATGGATGGCCCAATGGACCGATGGCGGCGAGCAGACGATTCGCGGCGCCCTGGGGCGCATGCTGTTCTCAAACGATGATATCGGCAAGTCCGTAAAGGTGATCTCCGGTGGCGAGCAGGGGCGTATGCTGTTCGGCAAGCTGGCGCTGCAAAAACCTAACGTGCTGCTCATGGATGAGCCCACCAACCACTTGGATATGGAGTCCATCGAAGCCCTCAACCTGGCTCTCGAGCACTATCCCGGGACGCTCATCTTTGTTAGCCACGATCGCGAGTTCGTGTCGTCCCTGGCGACCCGCATCCTGGATATGAGCGGCGAGAAAGTGATCGACTTCAGCGGCAGTTATGATGAGTATTTGCGCAGCCAAGGCGTGTTCGGTTGAGAGATAAATGCCTGCGCGAGCCCAGCTTTCTATTCAATAATTTTCGATTACAGGTCTATTCTATTCTGATAGGAAAGCACTGATTTAATAGGAGCCCATCATGACTGAGCCAAGCGCACGCTTCGATACCGCTCTTCGGCAACTGGATGCCTTGCATGCCGAGGATCCTCGCCGGGAGCTGGCCGATGGTCAGGAGGTGCCCCAGGAGTTGCTCTACGCCGAGCGCATGAGCGCCTGGCTTGCCCAGGTGGACCCCGATGCCTCGGAAGCGCTGCGGCTGGCGGTGCGTGCCCAGCATCTGCAGCGTTGGCGCGTTCCAAGAAGCGATTATCCTCAGGATCGCCCGGGCTATTTGACCTGGCGCCGGGACCTGGGGCGTATCCAGGCCGAACAGGCCGCTAGGGTTCTGGGTGAGGTAGGTTATGAAGCCGAGTTTTGCGAGCGGGTCGCCCAGATGATCCGCAAGGAGAAGCTGCGTCACGATGCCGACACACAAGCCATGGAAGACACCGCTTGTCTGGTGTTTCTCGAGCACTACTTTGCGGACTTTTCCAGTGAGCATGATGAAGAGAAGTTGATTCGTATTCTGCGCAAGACCTGGCACAAGATGTCACCGCGCGGCCACGAACTTGTCGCCACCATTCCCATGACACCCGATGCGCAGCGTCTGGTACAGAAAGCGCTTGCGTGATGAGCTCATGCTGTCTACTGCTTAGGTTCAGTTTCTTGCTTGGCCAGGATGGCAGTCATGATCAATTAGAGTTACCAGACTACTGTTTATGGCTAAAGCCTGTTTTTAACTGATCAAGATCAATTTTTTGCCTCCCACTTGCTACCACACTGAAGATGTGCCTGATTCCAAGACTATCGACGCTGTGGCTTGGCTTATCTAACGCCTTTGCAAGGGGGAGGGGAATATGCAGCATGCAAAAGATACGAGTACTGCCAGTCTCATGCCCGAAGAGCTGTTCATCTTGGCTAATGCTCATGAAGGGCAAGAAGCCAGGCGTTATCGCCTGATGGCGCTGCGGTTTCAGCCGTTCAATACCGCCATCAGCAGTTTGATGGATACGCTGGTGTTCGAAAGCCAGCGTCGACTGGGCGAGCTGAAGAATGTCAACAAGCGTCTTTTCTTTGAACACTTGCCGGCTATCAAGACAGCCTGCAAGTTACCTACCCGGGCTCCCTTCTTTGTACTCGATGAGCAGACGGCCAACCAGGTGTTCAAGCGTATGCTCGGCGACGAACAGCATTCACGACGTCTTTATGAACAGTTGCTTGAGGCAAACGTTATTCCGGAGCTCACCACCTTGTTCAATACTTTCATCGACCAGAAGATTGCACAGCACCACGTACTTGAAGAAGCCTGGCAACGGCTTTGAACTGGAAGAGGTAATATTGGTGCCGAATGTTTCATAAAAAAGTAGACGAAAGGATGGCATGGCACCTCTAGTACGCTACCCTACTTGTCCTATGAGATATTTCATCATTTCGCCATATCGAATTTTGTGCGCGTCGCGCTTGATCAAACAAGGGTAGGTAAACATGGCTAGCCAATACACCGAACAGAAGATTCAGGCAGTTTATGCCGCCTATCTCGGGCAGCCTGCCGGTCCCGCAGCTCAAAAAGCGGGAGCGTATCTTCTTGAGGAGGATGTCTTCGATTTCGATGAGTTGTCGTCCGGGTTGTCTTACTACGAGGAGTTACGCTCGGGTGACGACAGGCCAAGCGATGAGGCATTCGTTACCACCCTTTATGACGAGCTGTTCGAACGTAAGCCCGATGAAGGGGGGTTGGCGTACTGGACCGAACAGCTGGGAAGCGGCGCGTTACAGCGCGATGAGCTGGTACCTACCATGCTGCGGGCGGCCGGGCCGACCGATCAGGAAGCAAGTTTTGCCAAGTTCTCCATCGCGGATTATTACGCGGATAACGTATCCCTGGGCGAGTTCGACAAGGATCAGCCGCTCACCCTGGACAACTTGCGTTCGAATGAGCAGCTTTACGCGGACCTGGAAACTCTCGATGAGCAGCGCGATACGCTGGATCTGGCGGTAGCGGGGGAGTCGGTGGAAGGGCGCCCGCTGTATCGCGCCGAAGTGGGGCAGGGTGACAAGACGCTCATGATCGTTTCCCAGCAGCATGGTGACGAACCCCTGGGAACCGAGGCGCTGGTCACGCTGCTCGATACCCTCAGTGCAGACACTGATTACGCCAGAAACCTGCGGGATGAAGTGACCGTGGTAGCGATGCCGCGAGTCAATCCGGACGGTTTTGCCCGTTGGGAACAACAGGCCGCCGGCGATCAGGACGTACTCGATCCGCGCCGCAACTCCGAGAATGTGGATCTCAACCGCAGCTACGATGCGACCGATCGTCCTGATCCAGAGACCATCCCCGAGGCGCTTGCAGTGCTCGAGGTAGTGGAGGAGTACAACCCGGATCTGTTCCTGGATTATCATCATCAGAACGATTACCTCGGTGAAGATGGCGAACTCGAGACCATGTCGGTGCAGTGGGCGACCAATCCCGGCGTGGACGCCCAGGTATCGGAAACCGGCCAGCGCGCGGCGGTGGCGATCGCCAACCAGCTCGAGGATTTCGATCACGCTGAGCTTTCTCTCTTCCCCGGCAGCGGCATCCCGTCCATCGCGCGTAACGGTCTGGCGCTGGAGGGTACGCCGACATTGCTGATCGAGCAGCGCGGCCTGCAGGAAATGGATCAGATCGCCCAGAATGGACTCGACACGGACTACAGCGCCCTGGCCAGTGCCCTCACCGCCGAAGGCTTGCTGAGTATGCTGGGCGTCATCGAGTCCTTGGCGGACGACTCTTTCGAGGATCTCGATCCGGCGCAGGCGTTGGCGATTCCCGAGCGCGGCGAGCGTATTCCTTTCGAGGAGATATATGCCACCGGTCAGCGAGATAGCCTGCTGTGGGCAAATGAAGGGCCGCTGGGCTCCGAACAACCCATGGATGCGGACACCGTACTGGCTCAGCTCGATTCGACGATCGTGAAGCAGAACGCCGGCAATGAAAACCTGTCTCTGGTGGGTATCCAAGATAGCCCTGAAACCCCGGATTACGCGATCGCTTGAACGAGGCGTCCCGGGTTTCCATGATTGAATATGGGGCCCGTGGCGTTGCTGCACCTAGTTTTGCCTAGGGAGGCGATAGCAAGCAAGCGCCGGCAATTCTGCACTATGCTGGATTCGATCATTCAATGCTTCAGGAGATTTCTTCATGGCGTCTACTCAACATGTTGCTTTCTTGATCATGGTGCCTGCATCCGGCAATACCTCATCGAGCAGTCAAAGCAGTGAGGGCTACCATTTGAGTCTCGTTACCTTGAGCGATATCGATACGGCCAAGCGCTTGACGCGAGACCTCGTCTCTCAAGGCGTCGACAGGATCGAGCTCAGTTCGAACTTTGACGAACAGGGGCTCAAGGCAGTACGCGAGGTGGCAGGCGATGATGTAGAAGTAGGGCTCGTGCGCTTCGATTAAGGGCTGTGGTTCAATTTATTCAGGCGTATAGGGAGCGCCTTTAGACTAAAGTCTAAAGGCGCTCCTTTTATTATTGTTCGAAGCTATGTCGGACATACTGAAATCCTGGTCCTACAAACGCGGGCACTATTCCATGAGTCACGCCGTTGGCAAGGGTCGCTCCAGGCGCCCGGACATTGCTGAATATCTGGCTGAAGCCATCTTCAGCGGTCGCTATGGGCCGGGAGACTACGTGCCTCGCGAGATCGACTTGTGCGATCAGTTCGGCGTCAGCCGCAGTACGGTGCGTAGTGCCCTGCAGCTGCTTGTGGCGGCAGGCTTGCTGAAACGTATCTCCGGTCAGGGCACTCGGGTACGTGAGCTTGCGGAATGGCATTTGCTCGACCCCCGGGTCAGTGCCTGGATGGCGCGCTTCGCTCAACCCAATCCCAGTATTCAACGCGAGATCTTCGCTTTTCGCGTCGCCGTGGAGCCTTTCGTTGCGCGCCTGGCCGCAGAACATGCCACCGCCGCCGATCTACTGGCGATCGAAACCGCCTACAGCGGCATGATCCATGCTCTTGAGCAGGATGACCTATGCTGGGAAGGGCGCACCCACAATGAATACGATGTCGACTTTCATGAAGCGATTTTCACGGCTTCTCACAATCTTGTGTGGGCGCAAATCAGCCACGTGCTGAAGCCTGCCATCGCGCTTTTAGTGGAAAAATCCAATCACAGTGCCGATGAACTCCAAGACAGTATGGAGCGTCATCGACGCGTCATGGAAGCCATACGCCTGCGCCAGCCACAACAGGCTGCCCAGGCGGCACTGGCGGTGCTGGATCGCACCGGCCGGGATCTGGGGCTTGAAGGGCTGCTTCCAGTGTTGCCTACCCTGGAACCCCAAACCGCAATGCATGAAGTTCAAACAACAGATGGTTAAGGAGATGTACATGATGTCACGCATGCCACTCAAGACGCTTACCATTGCCGTGCTCGGAGCACTGGCGTTCAGTGCCCAGGCCGCCGAGTACGAATGGACCTTCCAGACCTCGGAAACCTCCGGTGAGCCGCAGTTCGAGATCAAGAAGGCCTGGGCCGATGAGGTCGAGGAAAAATCCGACGGCCGTATCCAGATCGAGATCCTGCCGGTCAATGCGGTGGTTCAGGCCAATCAGACCCTACAGGCCGTCAAGTCCGGTATTTTACAGGGGCACCTGACCGATCCCAGCTACTTCACCGGACAGAACCCGGCCTTCGGTATGCTGGGGAATCTGGTCGGCGCTTGGGGCGATCCCAACGAATTCCTCGACTACATGCGCAATGGGGGTGGCGAAGAGCTCTACAACGAACTCGTCGAGCCTTATGGCCTGCATCTGATCGGCGCCGCCGCCACGGGCCTTGAAGCCTTGCCTTCAAAGCGGCCGATTCGCACCGTCGACGACCTCAAGGGACTGAAACTGCGCGCGCCGGAAGGCATGGTCTACAACATCTTCGAAAAGGCTGGCGCCACGCCGGTGAATCTGCCGGGCTCCGAGGTCTATACCGCCTTGGAAAAGGGCGTGATCGATGCGGCGGACTACACCGTCTTCGCCACCAATTACCAGCAAGGCCTGTACGAATTCGCGCCGTATCCCAGCTATCCGGGCTTCCACTCGCTGCCCATGGTGGCGGTGTCTCTCAACAAGGGAGAGTGGGATAGCCTGCCGGACGATCTGAAGAGCATGCTCGAGAGCAGCGTGGTCGACATGGGCGACGAAATGGTGGCCAAGCTCAAGGAACTCGATCAGGAAGCGGTAGAAGAGGTACGCCAGAATCCGGATATCGAGATCATCGATCTGCCCGATGAAGAGCGCGCCAAGTTCCGCAACATCGCCGAAAAAGAGTGGGCCATCTGGGCCGAGAAGAACGACATGACCCAGAAGGTCTACGACTCGGTGACCGCTTATCTCAAGGAAAACAACTTGATGTAAGTGGGGCTCGACGACGCCGGGATGCTCCGGCGTCAGCACCTGTTTGTTGTTCGATTGTTTTATGCCGAAGGAATCTGCCCGGATTCCTTCTGTTTTTGTTTAGAGGATAGGCCATGTCACCACACCCACCTCCCGATGACGGTTCCCCGAAGCCTGGAAAAGACGAACTCGCCGGCCCGATCGCCGGAGAAACCACGACCCAACCCGACCCGGTCAGGAGCAGATTCGACAAGGGGATAGTGTGGTGCGGGCGCGGTGCTGCCTGGCTGATATTCATCGCCATGGCGATCAGCGTTTTTGAGGTCATCATGCGTTACGGTTTCGACTCGCCCACCTCCTGGGTACATGAATCCGTGGTCATGCTGGTGGCGGTGAGCTTTTCGCTTGGCGGTCCGGTCGCCTTGGCCAGCAATCGTCATATTCGTGTGCGGGTGCTCTACGATACCGTTGGACCGCGGTTCAAACTATGGCTGGATCGCTTCAACGATCTGGTGACCCTGGGCTTCTGCCTGGGCATGAGCTATGCCGCCTACGTCATGTTCTGGGACGCCTCCCACAACCCGTTGGGCGAGTGGTCGCTGGAGCGCTCCGGCACCTCCTGGAATCCGCCTTTTCCGGCGCTGGTCAAGGGCATGATCATGCTGGCGCTGATCATCATGTGCGTACAGTCATTGATTCATCTCGTTCAGTCGTTACGCGCACGGGCCGATGATCGCGCCGAGGGTACTGGGGGAGTACGCTGATGGAAATCGCAGACGGAACGCTGCTGCTCGTTGGGGCAATCTTTGCCCTGTTGGTGACCGGCCTGCCTCTGGCCTTCGTCACGGGGCTGGTCGCCCTGGCCTTTACCTTCGGTTGGTTCGGCACCAATGCACTGCCGCTGGTGACCAGCCGGGTGTATGGCTTCGTCACCGAATACTCCCTGGTGGCGGTGCCGATGTTCGTGTTGATGGCCTCGTTACTCGATCGATCCGGGATCGCCAAGGATCTGTTCAATGCCATGCGGGTGTTTGCCGGCCGCTTGCCTGGTGGGGTCGCCATTCAGACCGTGGTGGTGGCGTTCTTCCTGGCGGCGCTGTCCGGGATCATCGGCGGGGAAATCGTGCTGCTGGGGATTCTCGCCTTGCCTCAGATGCTGCGCCTGGGCTACGACAAGCATCTGTCGATCGGTGTGGTGTGTGCCGGGGGCTCCCTGGGCACCATGATGCCGCCCTCCATCGTGTTGATCATCTACGGTCTGATTGCCAGCGAATCTATCGCCGATCTGTTCACCGCGGCAATCACCCCGGCCATGATTCTGATGGGCAGCTATATTGCCTACATCCTGGTGCGCTGCTTGAAGAATCCCAAGCTGGGGCCGCCCATGACCGAGGCGGATCGTCAGGAAGGATTTGCCACCAAGGGCCAGGCGCTCAAGGCGATTATCGTGCCGGGTCTGATTGCCTTTCTGGTGCTAGGATCGATCTATGGTGGGGTAGCTTCGGTGACCGAGGCGGCGGCCATGGGGGTGTTCGGCGTGCTGTTGGCCGTAGTCGGACGCGGCGAGTTCTCCTTCAAGACGCTACACGAGAGCTTGAGTCAGACCCTGACTACCTGCGGCATGATCATCTGGATCGGTATCGGTGCGGCAGCCCTGGTGGGGGTCTACAATCTGATGGGTGGCAACCGTTTCATCTCTCAGTTGATCCTGGGACTGGAGGTCGAACCGATCGTGATCATTTTGGTAATGATGGGGATCCTGCTGATGCTGGGCATGTTCCTGGACTGGATCGGGGTGGCGATGCTGACACTGCCGATCTTCGTGCCCATCGTCGAGCAGCTAGGCTACAGCCCCATCTGGTTCGGCATCCTGTTTGCGGTCAACATGCAGGTGTCGTTCCTGTCGCCGCCGTTTGGTCCCGCCGCCTTTTATCTCAAGGGCGTGGCGCCACCGAGCATTAGCCTCAAGGACATCTTCGTATCCTTGTTACCATTCATCGCGATTCAGCTATGCGTGTTGATGGCGCTGCTGGTGTGGCCGAATCTGGCGATGTGGTTGGTCTGAGAATAGGAGTCGAGCATGAACGAAACACGCCGGGCCGCCTTGGATGCGGCCCTCGAGCATTTGCCTTTGGTCGCCATTCTGCGCGGTGTGCGGCCCCAGGAAATCGATGAGATCTTCGATGCGCTGGTCGAGGTTGGCTTCAAGATGATTGAAGTTCCACTCAATTCACCTTCCGCGTTCGAGAGTATCGAGCGCATCGCCAAGCGTTGCCCGGAGGATGTGGTGATCGGAGCCGGCACGGTGCTCGATCCGGCGGCCTGTGCGCGACTTGCCGAGCTCGACGCGCCGATCGTCATTACGCCCAATACCGATGAGACAGTGATCCGCGAGGCGGTGGCTCAAGGGCTGGCGCCAATGATCGGTTGCATGACCCCAAGCGAAGCGTTAGCGGCAGTGGCTGCGGGTGCTACCACCCTCAAGCTGTTCCCTGCGGCTCGTCTAGGCATCGGTTATTTCAAGGATCTCAAGGCGGTTCTCCCGCCCGAAATGCCGGTATTCGCCGTGGGCGGTATCGACAAGAGCAACATGAGCGAATGGATGAGCGCCGGCATCGATGGTTTCGGCTTCGGTGGCAGTGTCTATCGCCCCGGCTGGTCGGCGACCCAGGTAGAGCAGCAGGGCCGTGAATTGATCGCCGAGTGGCGTCGAGTGCGGGAAACGCTGATCCAGGCGGAGTATTTCGAGCGCGAGGCAGATGCATGAGCCAAGACTCAGGACATTTGATCGCTGTTGACTGGGGAACCAGCAATTTCCGCGCCTTCCTGGTCGATGCCGGTAGCGGTGAGTGTCTGGAGAGCCGGCGTTCCGAGGCAGGGTTACGCTCCTTGAGCAGCGCGGAGTTTCCGCATTATTGCGCCGCCCAGATTGACGATTGGCGCAATGAGGGGCGCGTGCCGGTTTATCTTGCCGGCATGGTCGGCTCGGCCCGGGGGTGGAGCGAGGCGCCACAGCTCGATCTTCCGGTAAGCGCAAGCGATCTGGCGAATCACGTCGTGGCAGCACCCGGTCTTGAGAATGCCTGGATAGTCCCCGGCGTCAAAACAGTTACTGCCGATCGGGTGGATGTCATGCGGGGCGAGGAAATCCAGGCCTTCGGTGCTCTCGCCATGAGCGGCGAGGGCACGGCGCTATGCTGTCTACCGGGCACCCATAGCAAATGGGTGCAATTAGAAGAAGGGCGGATGGTCGATTTCATGACGCTGATGACCGGCGAGCTTTATCATGCGGTGCGCTTTCATACCCTGCCCGGTGAACCGGGTCGAGGCAGCGACACCTTCGACGAAGAAGGCTTTGAACAGGGCATGCAGGCGGCACGGCACTCCTCTGGCCCGCTGCATGCGCTGTTCGAGGCGCGCAGTCGGCATTTATACGCTGGGCTTGCCGCGGCGCAGGTAGGCAGTTTTATCTCCGGAGTACTGATCGGTAGTGAAGTCCGCACTCAGCGCGGGATTTTTTCAGATGCAACCCAAGTGCAGCTGGTCGGCTCCAGTACGCTCAATGCGCTTTATCGGCGTGCCCTGGAAAAAGAGGGGTTTGCAGTTCAGGAAATCGACAGCGACAACGCTATCCTGGCAGGAATATGTGCACTCGCGCGAAGGCATGAAGTGCGTTCAGCGACTCGTTAATTGGACGAGGAAGCGCTCGACAATGGCTTTCGGAGAATAGCGAACATCCAGGCAGATGGCCTCGTCATCGTCCGGTGGTTCCAGGGTTTGGAGCTGACTGTCGAGCATGCGCTCGCCGGCGAAGAAGTGCGCACCGCGAGTATTCAATCGCTCTAGCAGCACTTCGCGGCTACCCCGTAGATAGAGGATCTTCAATGCCGGGGCGCCTTGGCGTAGCACATCGCGATAGCGCTTCTTCAAGGCCGAGCAGGCGATGACCACATCGCGCTCTTGCAGGCAATGATGACGGAAAAACTCGCTTAATGTGGTGAGCCACTCCTTGCGATCCTCGTCGCCAAGCGGTTCCCCTCGTGTCATCTTGGCCACATTCAGAGGGCTATGGTGGTCATCCGCGTCAATGAAGTCGGCATCCATGGCAGTGGCGAGTTCACGGCCGATATGTGATTTTCCCGATCCCGAAACTCCCATCACCAAGATGCAGCGCGCTGAATCATTCATTGAATTTGCGTTTGAAGGCCGATGTGGTGTGTGAAAGGTTGTTCGTTATTGAAAGATTTCCCCTCGGTGATCATACCGAGGGGAAAGGTCAAGAGCCGTTACTTCTTCACCATCCGATAGATGACCAGCAGTACGATTGCACCCAGCACCGCCACGACGAAGCTGCCCAGATTGAAACCGGTAACCGAGCCAAGGCCCAGAGCCGAGCCTATCCAGCCGCCGACCACGGCGCCCAGGATACCGATGATGATGGTGACGATGAAGCCACCTGGATCTTTACCGGGCATGATGAGTTTGGCAATGACGCCGGCAATGAGACCGAATACGATCCATGCAAGAATACCCATGGTGTTTCCTTACGCTTGGGAATGAGCCTTCTATAATGAAGGCAACGACCAGATACGACAAGACTTTGTACCTTGCACTACAAGTAGATCAAGCCGGTACAATAAGATCACATGCTCACGCTGGATGCCTGCTAATGCATTGTCCTTTTTGTGGATCCCAAGATACCCGGGTAACTGACTCGCGTTTGGTCGCCGAAGGTGATCAGGTGCGTCGCCGCCGCCAGTGTGCAAGCTGTGGTGAGCGCTTTACCACCTACGAGACTGCCGAGTTGATCATGCCCCGGGTCATCAAGGCCGACGACTCTCGGGAAGATTTCAATGAAGTCAAATTGCGGGCAGGCATGCTGCGTGCCCTGGAAAAACGCCCGGTAAGCGCCGAGTCCATTGAAGCAGCGGTGGAGCGTATTCGTCAGCGTCTGCGGGCCAGAGGCGAGCGTGAGATCGATGCGAGAGAGATCGGCGGTGAAGTGATGCGTGCCCTCAAGCGGCTCGATCAAGTGGCCTATATTCGCTTTGCGTCCGTCTACCGACGCTTTCAGGATCTCGATGAATTTCGCGCCGAGATCGACCGTCTGGCTCAGGAACCAGAGTTTCCTGCCCAGGATGAGCAGTAAGCCATGAGAACTGCAAGCCCCGAAAGTTGGATGGCTCGTGCCCTGGTGCTGGCCCGGCGCGGTCTCTATAGCACCGACCCCAACCCCCGAGTCGGCTGCGTGCTGGTCAAGAACGATCAAGTGGTCGGTGAAGGCTGGCACCAGTACGCGGGGGAGCCCCATGCGGAGATCAACGCGCTTCGACATGCCGGTGAGGCGGCTCGTGACGCGACTGCCTTCGTCACTCTCGAGCCCTGTTCCCATCAAGGCCGTACCGGCCCCTGTAGCCAGGCGTTGATCGAAGCCGGTGTCGCCCGGGTCGTCGTTGCCATGCAGGATCCTAACCCGTTGGTCGCCGGACGCGGTATCGCTATGCTCGAAGCAGCCGGTATCGAAGTTGACGTTGGTCTGCTCGAAGCTCAGGCCCGAGCATTGAACCCGGGGTTCATTTCGCGCATGGAGCGCAAGCGTCCATTTGTGCGCTTGAAGATGGCCATGAGTATTGACGGGCGTACCGCCATGGCAAGCGGGGAGTCCCAATGGATTACCGGCCCGGCGGCGCGTACCGAGGTGCAGCGATTGCGTGCCCGTTCGAGTGCGATAATGACAGGCGTCGAATCGATCATCTTCGATAACTCCCGGCTCACGGTGCGCCCCGAACAGCTGAATCTCGATCGAGACGAAACGATCAACCTTCACCAGCCACTGCGGGTGGTGGTCGACTCGCATGTGCGTCTACCCCTGGCGGCGGCGTGCCTGCGGGAACCCGGGCGCACGTTGATTGCCACTTGCAGCAACGACAATGCGCGCCGTGAAGCGCGGGAGCGAGCTGGCGCGGAAGTTGTCGTGCTGGCCTGCGAAGGAAAGGGGCGGGTCGATCTGAAGGCACTGCTGGAATATCTAGCCCGTAACGAAAGTTGCAACGAAGTGCTGCTGGAAACCGGTGCAACGCTTGCGGGCGCCATGCTCGATGCGGAGCTGATCGACGAAATGCACCTGTTCGTGGCACCCATTCTTCTGGGTGGAGAGGCGCGGCCGCTATTCGCACTCCCGGGCATGGAGCGCATGGCGCAACAGCGAACGTTGCAGATCGACGACATTCGCGCCATCGGTCAGGATTGGCGTATTATTGCCCGCCCGGAACATCGAGATTGACAGTATTCAAGGCGACATGCTCCGGATCGTTGAGACTCGGAGGGCTAGCGCCGATGCCTGGGTGCAGGTACCCTGAGCCCGTTCCGATCGGCTGAAATCGCTCGATCAGGCCGGATATTGTCGTTATTCACCGACGAGCTTTCAGCAATACTTCGTGGAGAATTCATGTTGCCTTCCTCTTCCCAATCTTCCGACGAGAACGCTTCCAAGGACTCGCCTGCCTCGACGCTTGCCAGCATCGAAGAGCTGATCGAGGAGATTCGCCAGGGCCGGATGGTCATCCTCATGGATGACGAGGATCGCGAGAACGAAGGCGATATCATCATGGCCGCGGAAAAGGTCGAGGCAGTGCATATCAATTTCATGGCCCGCCATGCCCGGGGGCTGATCTGTCTGCCGATGACAAGAGAGCGCTGCGAGCGGCTCAACCTGCCATTGATGGTGCGTGACAATAATTCCGGTTTCGGTACCAAGTTCACGCTCTCCATCGAGGCTGCCCAAGGCGTGACCACCGGCATCTCCGCCGCGGATCGGGCGCGTACTGTGCAGGCTGCGGTTGCTCGGGAGGCGAAGCCTGCGGATATCGTTCAGCCAGGGCATATCTTTCCGTTGATGGCGGAGCCCGGCGGCGTACTGCGCCGGGCCGGTCATACCGAGGCGGCCTGCGATCTGGCTGCCATGGCGGGCCTTGATCCCAGCGGCGTGATCTGCGAGGTCATGAATGAAGACGGCAGCATGGCCCGGCGCGGCGAGCTCGAGCGATTTGCCGCAGAGCACGGTGTGAAGATGGGCACCATTGCCGATCTGATTCATTATCGTATTCACAACGAGCAGACCATCGAACTTACCGAGCAGGTCCCGGTGCAGACCGCTGCTGGCGATCTGACGCTCAATGTCTTTCGTGACCGCATCCAGGGGGCTCATCATTTGGCACTGGTCAAGGGGGAGCCCAAGGCCGACGTGCCAACCACGGTGCGGGTTCATCTGGCGGACACCTTGCGTGACGTGCTGATGCTCCAGCGTCCGGAAGGCCGAGGCTGGACCGCCCATGCTGCATTGGAGAAGATCGCCGAGGCGGATGCCGGTGTGCTGGTGCTGCTCGATGACGGCCGTGGACCCATGGATTTCAAGACCCAGCTAGACGTGTTCCTGGGCCGTACACGCATGCCTCGCTCCACGGATTCCGATGGTTCGGGTAATTATTTGATGATCGGTACCGGATCCCAGATATTGCGCCGGCTCGGGGTGGGCAAGATGCGCCTGCTCAGTTCGCCCTGGAAATTCTCGGCACTCTCGGGCTTCGACCTGGAAGTGGTGGAACTCCTGAGCGGGGATGAGCCGGTAGTCGAATAAAAACACCTGCTAGAGAAATCGGTTGGAAAGACCGGTTGGATGTTAGAATACCCCTTTTTTTGCCAGGATTGACTATGCAACCGATCGCCCAAGTCGAAGGCTCCTTTACCGATGTCGATGGTCGTTACGTGATCGTCGTTGGTCGTTTCAATCACCATGTGGTCGATAGCCTGGTGGAAGGTGCCGTGGATAGCTTGACGCGCCACGGGGTCGATGAGGACAACATCGACATTGTGCATGTACCCGGTGCCTGGGAACTGCCACTGGCAGTCAAACGCACCCTGCGTCTGATCAAGCCCGAAGCGGTCATCGCCCTGGGGGCCGTGATTCGTGGCGGTACGCCGCATTTCGAGTATGTGGCCGGTGGCTGCAACGCCGCCTTGGGCAACCTGCAGCTGGAGTTCGAGACACCGATTGCTAATGGCGTACTGACCGTCAATTCCATCGAGCAGGCCATCGAGCGCTCCGGAACCAAGGCCGGCAACAAGGGCACCGAAGCTGCTATGGCTGCCATGGAGATGGTGTCCCTGATGAGGCGTCTTGGAGGGAAGGAATGAGTGCCGCCAGGCGCAAGAGCGCGGTGAGTGCCGGCCAGGCCCGCCATGCAGCTCGAGAGCTGACGGTTCAGGGGCTTTATCAATGGCAGCTCAACGGCAAGTCCGCTACTAGCCTGGAAGCGGAGTTTCGCAGTCAAGTGGCCGATGATGATCTCCAGGATCACGAGAACTGGGTCAAGGTAATGGAGATCGCCGACCTGGCGCTGTTCCATGAACTGCTGCATAACGTGATACGTGACCGTGCCGATCTGGATGCTTCCATCGAGCCTCTGCTCGATCGGCGCATCAAGGATCTGGATCCCATCGAACTCGCCATCTTGCGTTTGGGAGCCTACGAGCTGTCGAAACGCCCCGAGGTTCCCTATCGCGTGGTGATCAACGAAGGCGTCGAGCTGGCCAAGTCCTTTGGTGCCACCGACGGCCACAAGTATGTCAATGGCATTCTCGACAAACTTGCCGCACGACTCAGAAATGCCGAGGTCAATGCCCGGCGCCGCTGACAACCCGAATCGCGATCCAGGCGAGTTCGAGCTCATCGCTCGTTACCTCGTGAGTCGCGATGAGGGCAAGGCGACCGGCTTGGTGCTGGGTCCGGGAGACGACTGCGCGCTGCTGTCGCCAAGCCCCGGCCACCAGCTGGCAGTGAGTGTCGACACCTCGGTAGTGGACGTGCATTTTCCCGCTGCGGCGCCTGCCTTTGCGGTAGGGCATCGTGCGCTGGCCGTCGCGTTGAGCGATCTGGCCGCCATGGGTGCGCGAGCACGCTGGTGCATCATGGCGCTGACGATTCCGCGAATGGATGAAGCCTGGGTCGCCGCCTTCAGCGACGGCTTTCATGCGCTGTGTCGGGAAAGCGGCGTCAGCCTGATTGGTGGCGATGTGACCCGTGGGCAGTTGAGCGTAAGCGTAACCGTTCACGGCGAAGTGCCGCCGAATCGAGCATTGCGCCGCAGCGGCGGCAAGGCCGGTGATGTGCTGGCGGTTACCGGAGCGCTGGGCGGCGGGCTGGGCGGTTTGAAAGCCTGGCAAGCCGGTGAACGCGATCTCGAACATGAACTGCTCAAGGCATACCTGCTGCCACGGCCCCGTCTTGCCGCGGGCTTGGTGTTGCGCGATCTGGCGCATTGCGCCATCGATATATCCGATGGTTTGCTGGCGGACCTGGGGCACATTTGTCGTGCCAGCGGAGTCGGTGCGGAGCTTGATCCCGCACGGCTGCCCTTGGCTGCCGGGCTCGAGACGGCCCTGGGGCATGCGGCGGCACAGCGTGCGGCATTGACCGGGGGGGACGATTACGAGTTGCTGTTCAGCATGCCGTCCAGCGTCGTCGATACGGCTCGCCAGCGTTTGGCTGCCGGCGGCGATACCCTGACCGTGATCGGGCGCTTGAAAGAAGCGCCTGGTATTGCCGGGGTCGATGCCGAGCTCGTCGACGGCTGGCAACATTTCCGGGGAGGAGCGTCATGAATCGTGCGCCTTCCAGCATCTGGCGACGCCCCACACACTTCTTTGCCTTCGGCTTGGGTAGCGGAGCAGTTCCTTTTGCCCCAGGCACTTTCGGTACCCTGGCGGCGATTCCTTTCTATTGGTTGATGTCCGACCTGACCCTGTCCTGGTATCTGGGTCTGGTGCTGGTTGCCAGCTTCCTGGGTATCTGGCTATGCGACAAGACCTCACGCGATCTTGGCGTCCATGATCATTCCGGTATCGTATGGGATGAATTCGTCGGCTACTGGATTACCATGGCGGCAGTGCCGTTCTCCTGGGAGTCCGCCTTGTGGGGCTTTGTCGTGTTCCGGGTGTTTGACATCATCAAGCCCTGGCCGATTCGCTGGGTGGATCGGCGGGTCGCCGGTGGCTTCGGTATCATGCTGGATGACATTCTGGCGGGGGTGCTGGCCTGGAGCGTGATGCACCTGTGGTTCTGGTTGCACTGAGCTAATTCAGGAGAACGTCATGCGCAAGATTTGGCTGGCAGTCGCCATCTTCATAGTGCTGGGAGCAGGCTACCTGGGTGCCCAGGCCTACTCCAGCCATGTCTTCGAGCGGGAGCTTGCCAAGGCGCTCGAGAATCTGCGCTCTAACCAGCAGTGGCAGATCGAGCGGGAGGCAATCGAGCGCGGCTGGTTTCATTCCAGCGGTCGTTTGAAGATCACGCCGGTTGACGAACAGGCGTGGTGGATAAGCACGCCCTACGTTGCGCGCCATGGGTTGTTGAGCACTCGTCTCAAGGGCATATTGCAGGGGCAACAACCATCGGTCGAAACTGACGTTGATAACCCTCTGAAAGACGATCCGAGGCAAGAGGCGAGCGCATTGTTCGGCGATATGCTGGACTCGCCGGCGCCTCGCTGGACGACCACGTTTCATACCCTCGACCGGCGTGCCGACGGGCGTGTCGATATTTCCCCTTTCGAACTGCTACAAGATGGAAAGCGGCTTTCATCCGAGGGCGCAAGCGTTACTTTCGAGGGCCATGCAGACGATATTCGCCTTGAGGGCACCATTGCACCGCTAGAACTGCAGAGTGAAGAAGAGGCGCTTGTTACCAGTGCGCTCACCTTCAACAGTCGCTACCAGGTGGCCGGCAACGGCGACACTCTGTTCCAGCGCAGTGCATTTCATCTTGAGCGGCTGGAGTATCGTGGGCGTCAGCAGGCACCGATCACGCTGTTGGGTTTGAGTTATGAGGGCGAGAGCCAGCTTGACGACCAACTGCGTGTCGACGCCAGTCTTGCCCTGGATGAAGCTCAGCTTGCCGGTGAAGCGGTGCTGTCCGGCCGGTTGAAGGCGACGCTCGAACGCTTGAATGGCGCTGCCATCCGACGTCTGAAGGCTCAGTTCGCCGATCTGGTCGAGAAGCAGGGCGGTGACTTCTGGTCTCTCGATGATGCGCAGCGCAAGGTGCTTGTACAGCGTCTTGAGCCAGCCCTGCTGGCTACGCTGGTGGATTCGCCTCGCTTCACGCTCGAAGGTATTACCTTGCAGAGCCCTCTATTCGGGGTGGATGTCCGTGGCAGTGGCGAGTTGGTCTTCGAGGGTGACGATAGCCAAACGCTGAATATCGACGATTTGCTTAACGGTAATGCTCAGGCATGGCGCGAGCGTCTGAACGGTGCTTTCAGCTGGCAAGGGGTGCCGCCACTCATGGCCTTGCAGCTAGGGTTGTCCCCGGATACGCGTCAGATCGATGTGCAGGTCGAGCAAGGAAAAGTGCTGATCGAGGGGCAGCCACTTCCCCCACTATTCTGATGCTCAGCGCCTCTATAGTGCCATCCTATCGCCGAGATGATATTTAGCCGGCTCTTGAACTTGGCTTCCGTCGCCCGCATCCACAAGGCATACCGGCCATTATGGCCCACGGATGCAAGGTGGATGATGAGCGAACACAGTCAAGACGATCAGGATCTGGTTACCGAAGAGTCCAATGAAGAGCAGCAGCAGAAGCAGAAGCACTCTGGGGCGATGGTGCCCACTCAGGAGTATCTGCCCGAGCGTATTTACCTGCTGCCTATCCACAATCGGCCGTTCTTTCCTGCCCAGGTACAGCCACTCGTGATTCATCGCGAGCGCTGGGAGGAGACCATACAGCGTATCGCCGATACGCCACACCACGCCGTTGGACTGGCCTTTGTCGGCGATATCGAGGTGGATAAGCTCGATTATGCGCACTTTCCGAGCGTCGGTACGGCGGTCAAGGTGCACCAGGCCCAGGGCGAGGATCAACAGATCCAGTTCATCGCCCAGGGTATGCGTCGTTTTCGCATCCAACGCTGGCTCTCAAAAAAGCCGCCGTATCTAGTCGAAGTCAGCTATCCGAAGGAGCCTGTCGACAGGGAAGCCGACGAAACCCGCGCTTATGCCATGGCGATGATCAATGGCATCAAGGAACTGCTGCCGATCAATCCGCTGTACGGTGAAGAGCTCAAGCACTATCTCAACCGTTTCAGCCCTCATGAACCGGGGCCGCTGACGGATTTTGCCGCCGCTATCACCTCCGCCAAAGGGCCGGAGCTGCAGGGCATTCTCGAGACATTGCCGGTAATGTCGCGCATGCAGAAGGTGTTGCCGCTGCTACGCAAGGAGATCGAAGTCGCCCAGCTGCAAACCGAGATCAGCGAGCAGGTCAATGCTCAGATGCAGGATCGCCAGCGGGAGTTCTTCCTGCGTGAGCAGCTCAAGGTGATCCAGAAGGAGCTGGGAATCTCGAAAGACGATCGTGCCAACGATGTCGATACCTTCCGCGCGCGTCTGGACAACCTGACGGTTCCCGAGCGGGTCATGAGCCGCATCGATGATGAGCTCGACAAGCTCTCGGTACTCGAGACCGGCTCGCCGGAGTACGGTACTACCCGTAACTATCTGGACTGGTTGACCGCGCTGCCCTGGGGGGTGACATCGGATGATCAACTCGACTTGAATCACGCACGTACGGTACTCGATCGCGATCACGACGGCTTGAAGGAGGTCAAGGAGCGCATCATCGAGTTTCTGGCGGAAGGCACCTTCAAGGGGGATGTGGGCGGCTCCATCATCCTACTGGTGGGCCCGCCCGGGGTGGGCAAGACTTCGGTAGGGCGTTCCATCGCCGAAGCATTGGGGCGCGAGTTCTATCGCTTCTCCGTAGGGGGTATGCGCGACGAAGCGGAGATCAAGGGGCACCGGCGCACCTATATCGGCGCCATGCCCGGCAAGTTGGTGCAAGCGCTGAAGGAGGTCGAGGTCGAGAACCCGGTGATCATGCTCGATGAGATCGACAAGATGGGTCAGTCGTTCCAGGGCGATCCGGCCTCGGCGCTGCTCGAGGTGCTCGACCCGGAGCAGAACGTCGATTTCCTGGACCATTATCTCGACGTGCGCCTGGATCTATCCAAGGTGTTGTTCGTATGTACCGCCAACCAGCTCGATACCATTCCGCCGGCGCTGATCGACCGTATGGAGCAGATCCGTCTTTCCGGCTATATCGCCGAAGAGAAGATGGCCATCGCCAAACACCATCTATGGCCGAAGCTGCTCAAGCGGGACAAGATCCCCAAGAAACGCATCAATCTCACCGACACCGCCTTGCGTCAGGTCATCGAAGGCTATGCGAGAGAGGCGGGTGTTCGTCAGCTGGAGAAGCAGCTGCATCGCATCGTGCGCAAGGCGGCGGTCAAGCTGCTGGAAAGCGATCAGCAAACCGCGAAGATCTCGGTCAACAATCTCGAGGAGTATCTCGGTGCGCCGCTATTCCGTCGTGAGAACGTGCTGCAGGGAGTCGGCGTGGTGACAGGTTTGGCCTGGACCTCCATGGGTGGCGCGACACTGCCTATCGAGGCATCCAAGGTGCATGCCCTGACCCGAGGCTTCAAACTCACCGGTAAGCTTGGCGACGTGATGCAGGAATCTGCCAACATTGCCTATAGCTACGTGCTGGGCCATCTGGCTGAGTACGGGGCGGATGCGGACTTTTTCAATGAGGCATTCGTTCATCTGCACGTGCCGGAAGGGGCGACGCCCAAGGATGGGCCCTCCGCCGGGGTGACCATGGCCACGGCGCTGATTTCGCTAGCGCGGCATCAGGACATTGACCGCTCGATGGCGATGACCGGTGAGCTGACCCTGACAGGGCAGGTGTTGCCGGTGGGTGGGATTCGCGAGAAAGTGATCGCTGCGCGAAGAAGCGATATTTTCGAGCTGATCCTGCCGCACGCTAACCGCCGCGACTATGACGAGCTGCCGGATCATCTCAAAGAGGGAATGACGGTGCATTTCGCCAAGCAGTACAAGGACGTGGCCAAAATAGTCTTCGGTTAGCAGTGTCGCGGGAGATATTTCAAATAGTAGCCGACCGGTGCTGCTTGCTCACATGGCAAGGGCGGCCGGCGGCTCCAGCCTACTCCAATTGTGAAGATCAAACCCAGCGTTTCAAAAGGCGGGTAAAACCCTTCCAGACTCACGAAGCTGTGTATGATTTAGTTATTTATGCCAAGATAAAGATGCGCTAGACCATCGTTTACAAGACTTTCTTCCACCAAGGTATACAATATGGCAATATCTGTACCGCTTGAGTGCAGCAAAATGCTATCGGTGTGGTCTTGCGCACACTGGCGAGTACCTTATTGCGGCATCAGACAGCTCATTACGGCTTTTTTGATCGATAAGGTTATTTTCTCGCAAGTGGTATAGCACTTGATGGCTGATCTACTACCGTTCTTGAGTGTTGTCTCATCGCGGGTACTGGTGCAATCGGTTCAAAAGACTCATGGAAAAAGAGTTGATTATGAAATTGGTCTTCGCACAGGGATGATATTATTAAAGTTTTGACATTCATCATGGCAAATAACAATGAACTTCAAATCCTATGCGGAGCTCAGCAGTGACATTTTCAGCAATATCGAAAAAGTACAATCGCAAGGCTATGAATTAATCGTCGGAATTCCACGAAGTGGCATGATTCCTGCCTACATGCTGAGCCTTTTACTTAATATCGATTGTACGACACTGCACGATTTCATCAAGAATCATAGCCTTACTAAAGGAAGCACCAGAAATACTCGAAGAAAGATCAACAGTGCCTGGGATGCCAGGAAAGTATTGATTGTCGATGACAGTGTCAATACGGGGAAATCCATGCTCAAGGTGCTCGATCAGATACCTGCAGATTGTCCCTGTGAAATAACCACGCTAGCGGTATATGGTAATGCCATTGGCATTCCTAAAGTCGATGTATGCTTGACATATTTGTCGTCGCCGCGTGTTTTTCAGTGGAATATGTGGCACTGCGTTGCCTTGGAGCGCACCTGCGTTGCCCTCGACGGCGTGATTTTAAACAGCCATGAAATCGAGTGTGTCGAAGAAGCAAATAATGCGACTTTCATGGAAATAACCAAGCCCATTATTCTTCCTACCTACAAGATTCACTCGCTGATCACTCTGCAGCCTGAACGCTCTCGAAATATGGTCGAGCACTGGCTCTCATATCATAAAGTGGACTATGACAATCTGATCATGGCAAATGTTGACGCCAACGATGCCATTCAGTCTTCTCAGGCTTACTGCGGTTTGAAAGCAGATTTCTACAAACAGAATACGAATCTCAATTTTTTTGTAGAAAGTGATGTCAAGCATGCAGAATACATTGCCAAGGCAAGCGGAAAACCTGTTTTTTGCACGCAAACGAATGCGATAGTCAACCCTTCCATCGAGTCGGTTTTGAAATACGGCAAGGCTAATCTTTTGAAGATAAATGCTGCAAGAACGAAAAAGTTGCTAAGGAAATGGCTTCCTCATGCATGAAGGTAAATGATGAGTTTTCATGCACAATGAATGGTTCTCCGCTGGCCAATATCGAGACTGTTCATGACGCCCTGGCTTAAAGCGGGCCAGCTTGTGCAAAGAGAGCCATCTTGCTGCGCCTGAAGTCGGAAACGTATCTCGAAACCCCGTATCGAGCCGGCGCTCTCATTACCCAGCGGCAGCCTCCTACAAGCTGAGGCCCGCATCAAGCGAGCCTCAATAATTCTGACGCTTTACCGTCAAGGTTCCAACCTATCACTGCAACTCGAATTCAGCCGATCAGGCGGCTTCCCGCAGTGGTTCAGTGATATAGTCTTCCAGTGCTTCCAGTTCGCACTCCAGGATGTACCATACTTCCAGTAGTTCAAGGCTTTCTTCGGAGCAACACATGCGCTGTTTCCTCCAATGTTGATGATATGCACGCCACTCATTCAACCCATTTAAGGTATGGTAGAACTAGACTAAAGTCAAAGCGATGACCTTTGGCCTTTCGATGATATGGATCAATCTACCGTATATGACGGTAGATAGGGACGCTTGCAGGGTAGGTAAGGAGAATGTATGAAGGAAATCTATAACGTAGGGTTGGTGGGCTATGGGATGGCCAGCAAGACCTTTCATGTGCCATTGATTGCAGCGACCCCGGGGCTCGAGGTCGTGGCAATATCGAGCAGCGATGCGGGAAAGGTACATACCGATCTGCCGGACATGGATGTAGTGGCCTCTGCCCAGGCGTTGTTTGCGCGTCCCGATATTGATCTGGTGATCATTCCCACTCCTAACGATACCCATTTTGCGTTGGCCAAGGCGGCGCTTGCCGCAGGCAAGCACGTCATAGTCGACAAGCCTTTCACGGTAACCCTGGGGGAGGCTCGGCTGCTCAAGGGCCATGCCGAGGAAGCCGGCAAGCTATTGTCGGTATTTCATAACCGCCGTTGGGACAGTGATTTTCTCACGGTGCGGGCGCTGCTCGAGGCGCATACCCTGGGGCGTCTGGTGCACTTCGAATCCCACTTTGATCGGTTTCGCCCTGAAGTGAATGATCGCTGGCGCGAGCGACCCAAGCCCGGGGGTGGTCTCTGGTTCGATCTGGGTCCGCACCTGCTTGATCAGGCGCGGGAAGTGTTTGGCATGCCGCGAGCCATATTTCTCAACCTGGCCAAGCGTCGCGACGGCGCGCAGGTCGATGACGACTTTCATGCATTGCTGGACTACGACGGACTGCGGGTGGTGCTGTCTGCAAGCACGCTAGTGGCCGCTGATTCACCGCGTTTCATCCTGCACGGGACTCAAGGCAGCTACATCAAGCATGGGATGGACCCTCAAGAAGCATGGCTCAAGCAGGGCCAGGCGCCGGCACCGGAATGGGGTGTGGATAGCCGTGACGGCCATTTGATGCTTCGTGAAAGCAACGGTGAAGATGCAACTCTCGCTGCCCATGACTGCGGCACACTGCCCGGCGATTATCTTGCTTATTACATGGGTATACGCAATGCCCTGGCAGGCGAAGGGGAGAATCCGGTTTCCGTGGACGATGCGCTGGCAGTGATGCAGTTGCTCGAGACTGGGCTGGACAGTGCGCGTCAGGAACGGTGGGTGAAACTCAAGGAGGTCACTGGCTTACGGCGCAAGTACTAACTTCTCCCTGCACCACACGATAAATTGATACATGCAAAATGGTACAACCTCGACAATGTCGAGGTTGTAATTCATACGGCTACCAGTCGATTGCTCTGGTTGTATAAGATTGAATCAATTGCCGGAGCCACCCGAAACATCATCAAGGTCATTGCCAGAATCCACACCGTTGTTCGGAGCCAACCCATCCTGGTTCTTCAACTGTCCGGTGCTACCCTGATTGGCAGAGGGATCGACATTTGTTCCAGAGTCTACACCGCTATTGGGGGCTAGATCGCTATCATTGACCGGCATGTCGGTTTTGCGATCCGAAGTGGTGTCGACATCCTGAGCCGAATCAATGCCGCTGTTGGAATAATCCTTCCTTTCTATTTCTTGAGAATCTTGCGCGACGGCCGCAGTTGATAATGCCAACAGCGAAGCAAGCATGGCAGCCGATAGAGTCAGTCCTTTCATTTCACGCTCCTTTTTATCTATTTATCTATACAGGGTTGTATAATTGTACAAATGTTAGACGAGACGTTTCCATTTTGCAAATTGCCTTATCCAATAAGCATTCTCCACTGAAATGCTGTTGCACTACCAGCATTGAGTGCCATCTTGGGTCTCTTTTATGCGTTCCCTGGCAATGAACAGAGCGGCAATAGCCCGTGCCTCATGAAAGTCTTCCCGAGTTAGCAGGGCAGTTAGATCATCGATTGCATGGGTTTCGACCACCAGAGGTTCCGGCTCGTCTCCAGGCAAGCGCTTTTCATACAAATCGCTTGCCAGTAATACATGCATGCGATGGTTCATGTAATTGGGTGCCAGAGAAAACTCGATCAAAGGCTCGATGGTATGGGCGCCCATACCGCATTCTTCCATCAGCTCCCGATTGGCGGCGGTGACGATATCTTCGCCGGGATCGACCAGGCCCTTGGGCAAGGTGAGCGCATAGTCATCGAAACCGGCAGCGTATTCGTGAATCAGCAATACATGTTCCGGATCCGGCATGGCCACGATCATGACAGCACCGCGGCTGGCGCTCTTTAATCGTTCGAAACGTCTTTCGGCGCCGTTTGAAAAACGCAAGTCGACTTGCTCGATGGTGAAGAGCCGGCTGTGAGCGACTTCTTCACGATTGAGAACCGTGGGCTTGGGTGGGAGTATTGGCGGCATGGCGAGCGTATCCAGTACAATGAGGGCAAAACCAATTCCCTTTTACCATCGCCTGGTAGTGTCTGGCCAACGATTGGTTGCCTGCCGGCGCTGGGTTGACTATGGAGTGACATGGAGCACGTACGCATCGACAAGTGGCTATGGGCCGCACGTTTTTTCAAGACCCGTGCCCTGGCCAAGAAAGCGATCGAGGGCGGCAAGGTCGAATACAACGGTGGCCGGGTCAAGACGAGCAAGAGTGTCGAGGTCGGTGCTTTGATCAAGGTTCCCCAAGGCTGGGACACCTGGGAAGTCGAAGTGTTGTCGGTAAGCGATCAACGCCGCGGCGCACCGGAAGCCCGGGAGCTCTATCAGGAAACGCCGCGCAGTCTTGAGCATCGCCAGCGTGAAGCTGAAAATCGTCGGCTGGCCAATCGTAGCGTCATGGCTCCTCGTGGTCGCCCTGACAAGAAGCAGCGCCGCAGCATACAGCGCTTCCAGCGTCAGCGCCCGGACGAGTAAAGGCGACTATTTGCTATCTTTACATCCACCGAGCCCTTGAGAGCCTTTGATGAACGATCAGATTCAGCGCTTTATCTTCGATGAGACCAATGTGCGTGGTGAGATCGTCACGCTTGAAAATGCCTATGCCGAAGTGCTCGAAAAGCAGGCATATCCGATAGCGGTTCAGCGCCAGCTTGGCGAACTGCTGGCAGCAGCGGCCTTGCTGACCGAAACCATCAAGCTCGACGGTACCCTGAGCCTTGAAGTGCGTGGTAATGGCACACTTAGCCTGTTGATGGCGGAGTCCAATCCGGAGGGCGAGCTGCGCGCCATTGCGCGTCTGGAAGAGGAGGCGGCACTGCCAGACGACAATGCCTCCTTCAAGGAGCTGGTAGGCGGTGGCCGTTTGGTGATCACCCTCGATCCCAGGGAAGGCAACCGCTATCAGGGTATCGTCGAACTCGAGGCGAGCAGTCTGGCGGGGTGTCTCGAGAACTACTTCGAGCGTTCCGAGCAGCTGGCTACGCGGCTCTGGTTGAACGCCGACGGACATCGTGCAGCGGGGCTACTGCTACAGCAGTTGCCAGACAATGACGATATTCAGGACGAAGACGCCTGGGACCGGATGGTGACGCTGGCAGAGACGGTATCCAGTGACGAGCTGCTGAACCTTGAACAGCGAGACCTTCTTTATCGGCTCTATCATGAGGAAACCACCCGGGTATTCGACCCAAAAGGGCTGCACTTTGGCTGTAGCTGTTCCCGGGAGCGCATCGCCAATGCGCTGCTTGGCTTGGGCGCGTCCGAGCTGCGCAGCATTCTTGCGGAGCAGCAGGCCATCGACACCCAGTGTCATTTCTGCCATACCCATTATCACTTCAGCGCCGCCGAAATTGAGGCATTGATCGACTCGCCGGACGCAGAGGCTCCGACATTGCATTGACCCCCTATTAGATGCACTGAGTATTCTCATCGTTAAGGGGGGAGATAAAGCATCGTTTGCCGAGGGCGGCCTTTTTGCAATAATGTCGCCTTTTGGTGCGATACGCTCAAAAGTGCATGCACGCAGGGACGGTGATCCGTCCGTTGATGGCGCGGTTGATGTTGTAATGACCCATCTGCGCCTTTGGCTAACGAGAGGAGCGGCCTGAAGGCCAAAGACCCACGATGACCACTACTCAAGCAGATCGTCAGATAACGGCCGAGAGTCGCGCCACAGGGAATCACCTCAATTTGAGCGCCGCGGAGCTCATTGAATATGCCGTAATGCGCCAGGAAGGGCATTTGTCGGATAATGGTGCCCTGGTGGTGAGAACCGGTGCCCGCACAGGCCGCTCACCGGCGGATCGCTTCATCGTCGATGAGCCTTCCACGACCGAACTGATCGACTGGGGAAGCGTCAATCGTCCTTTCGATGCCGAGCAGTTCGACGCCTTATGGGAGCGCGTCGAGGACTATCTCGCTGAAAATGAAAGTTTCGAATCCGAACTGCACGTCGGTGCCGACCCCGAGCATTACCTGCCTCTTCGTGTCACTACCGAAACCGCCTGGCACAATCTGTTTGGCCGCATCATGTTCGTGCGTCCCGAAAGCTTCAATCCCAAGGGCAAGAGTGAATGGAGCATCCTCAACGCGCCTCACTTCGTTTGTGACCCTGAGCGGGATGGCACCAATTCGGAAGGGACGGTCATCCTCAATTTTGCCCGGCGCCGCGTATTGATCGCGGGCATGCGCTATGCCGGCGAAATGAAGAAAGCCATGTTCTCGGTACAGAATTTCCTGTTGCCGGAAAAGGACGTGCTGCCGATGCATTGCAGTGCCAATGTGGGCGATGACGGCGAAACCACCTTGTTCTTCGGCCTGTCCGGTACCGGCAAGACCACACTGTCCGCGGATCCGGCGCGCTATCTCATTGGTGACGACGAGCATGGCTGGGGTGAAGGAACGGTGTTCAACATCGAAGGCGGCTGCTATGCCAAGTGCATCGACCTTTCCCGGAAAAATGAGCCGGTCATCTGGGATGCGATCAAGTTTGGCACGGTGCTTGAAAACGTGGTGCTCGACGAACAGCGTCATGCGGACTATGGCGACGATAGCCTGACCCAGAACAGTCGCGCCGCCTATCCTCGCGAGCATATCGAAAAGCGCATCGATGACAACCTCGCCGGCGAGCCCAATGCCATCGTTTTCCTGACCTGTGACATGAGCGGCGTGTTGCCCCCGGTGTCACTGCTGTCCAAGGAAGCCGCCGCCTATCACTTTCTCTCCGGTTACACTGCCAAGGTCGGTTCCACCGAGATGGGCTCCTCCGCAGGGCTCGAGGCTACCTTCTCGACCTGCTTCGGCGCGCCGTTCTTCCCGCGTCCAGCCCGGGAATACGCGGATCTTTTGATCAAGCGTATCGAGAACTTCGGCTCCCGGGTCTATCTGGTCAATACCGGTTGGACCGGCGGCAGTTACGGCCAGGGCGGCAGTCGTTTCAGCATTCCCACGACTCGCGCCATCATCACGGCCATACAGTCCGGGGAGCTCAAGGATGCACAGACCCGGCATATCGAGGGGCTCAATCTGGACGTGCCGGCAGCAGTATCGGGCGTGGATTCGACGCTGCTCGACCCTCGGGATACCTGGCAGGACAATGATGCCTATCAGCAGCAGATGAAGCAGCTGGTCGGCAAGTTCGTCGATAACTTCAAGAAGTTCGAAGGCATCGACGAGGCCATCGTCAAGGCAGGGCCCGCGCTCGACTGATCGAACCTTTTACTCGAGATCGTATCCAAAGGGGAGCCATGATGGCTCCCCTTTGTTTGTGCAGTATTCATGCATCGGCATTTTTCGTGTCGAGCACTCATAAAAAAACATATCGCCGACGCAGGTGATTGAAAGATCAAGGAGTAACGACATGCAGCGACGACATTTTCTTGGCTTGTTGGGTGCCGGCGGGCTGGCAGGGTTGTTGCCAAGCATTGCACGGGCACGCCCTAAGCTGGAACTCAAGCCGGCGGCGGACATTGAGCCACTGAATCTCAGTGAAGAGCAGTGGCGTGAGCGGCTCACGAAAGAGCAGTTCAAAATTTTACGTGAGGCGGGCACCGAGCGGGCGGGTAGCAGCCCACTCAATGATGAAAAGCGCCCAGGCAAGTTCCATTGTGCGGGTTGCGATCTGCCGTTGTTTTCAAGCGAGGCAAAATACGAGTCCGGCACGGGCTGGCCAAGCTTTTACACTCATATCGAAGGTAATCTGGCGACGGAGCTGGATTTTGTCATGTTGTTTCCACGTACCGAGTATCACTGCGCTCGCTGCGGCGGCCATCAAGGCCACGTGTTTGAGGATGGCCCCAAACCCACCGGGCTTCGCTGGTGCAACAACGGCGTGGCGCTGAAGTTCGTTCCCGCTTGATCTTCTGTCCTGTTTTTGACGCCCTCTGACGGCATCAAAAACGACAACGGCCCGATCTAGTCGGGCCGTTGTTGATTGCTTCATTTGAACTCTGGGGTCAGAACTCTTCCCACTCCTCGGCTTGCGCGGTGCTGGGTTTCGTTAATGTTTTCCTGTCGGAGTGAGTCTTTACCACGGGGGCAGGCGGCTTCACCGAGGGTGTCTTCAATGAAGAGGCTGAATCGACGCTCAGATCGTCGCCCAGGCGGAACGAGGCGATCAAGCTATTGAGCCGTTCGGCCTGTTCGCGCATCTCACTGGCGGCGGCATTGCTCTGCTCGACCATGGCGGCATTCTGCTGGGTCATGGCATCGAGTTCGCCGACGGCAGTATTGACCTGGCCGATACCCAGGCTCTGCTCCTTGGTTCCCGCGCTGATCTCACCGATGACATCGGTTACTCGGCGGATGCTTTCCACGATTTCCTGCATGGTCTTTCCGGTACTCTTGACCAGCGCGGCGCCGGACTCGGTGCGAGTCACTGAGGTGTCGATCAATTCCCGAATATTTTTTGAAGCATCGCCGGAGCGGCTGGCGAGGGTACGCACTTCCTGTGCCACAACGGCAAAACCGCGACCATGTTCACCGGCCCGGGCTGCCTCGACGGAGGCATTGAGCGCCAGAATGTTGGTTTGGAACGCGATGCCGTCGATCAGGGTGATGATGTCGTTGATCTGGGCCGCGGAAGCGCTGATTTCATCCATGGTCTTTTCGACCCGTTCCATGGCTTCCCGGCCCTGACGCGCCACATCCGCCGTCGACTGGACGAGTTGGTTGGCCTGCTGGGCCGATTCCGCGGTGTTGTTCACTGTGGAGGTGATTTCTTCCATGGAGGCAGAGGTTTCCTGAAGATTGGATGCCGCCTGCTCGCTACGCGAAGAGAGATCCTGACTGCTCTTGGCAATCTCGTCCGCGGCATGATGCACGCCGTGGGTGCTGGCACGCACGGATTGCAGAGTCTGGTCGATACGCTTGACGAAGACATCGAATTGGCCTGCCAGCTCCCCGATCTCATCCTTGCGCTTGGAGTCGATGCGCGCGGTCAGGTCGCCATCGCCTTCGGCAATCTCCTTGATACGGTGAGTGATCTGCCGAATGGCGCGGGACATCATCAGCGGACCGCCAAGTGCGATGGCCACGGCAATGACGAAAACCAGCAGGGTAAAGACAATAACGGAATACTGCTGGGTCTTGATCTTTGCAAGCGTGGCGGCTTCAAGTTCATCGACTTTTGCCGCCGCCGCCTCACCGCCGGCGTCGTAGACGTCTCGCAGGGCATCGAACGCCTTGATCGCTGGGCCTTCGAGTTGCGTTTCCGCTTCATCTAATCGACCGCTATCGTGCAAAGAGAATACCAGCTCGGCCTGCTGGGTCCATTCCTTGTAAAGGGGTTCGAAAGCGCTCAGCTTTGCCACGATGTCAGGATACCCTGCCAGCAAACGAGCAAAATCCAGCATGCGCTCATAGGCCTGCTCGGCGTTATCCCGATAATCGCCGAGTTGTGTCTGGGCTTTCTCCGTGCCCGATTCTTCGCTCAAGTATTCCAGAGTAGCGACATGGGCCTGATACAGATCGCGGTCCGCATTGAGAATAGCCGAGGTCGCATTGTTGAAAGTGCCGCTGAATTCCGTCATGCGCTCCTTGACGGTACCGACCAGGAAGAGAATGACCGTAATGGCTGCCATTAGAGAGAGGGCCACGCCAATGAAGGCGGCGGCATATTTTACGCTTATCTTGTTCAGGTGTTTTGTCATTTTCATTGTTGTTCAGTGCCGGCAGGTTGGGAGAGGTGTATGAGTTTATTATTCACATAGTTTTCATATCGGCAGGCTCAGTCGTGACTGAAGTGCTGTGCCTTGCAAGAAAACGATTTTTAAACTCTCGGTTTCAGTTAGATGAACAAGCGGGTTGCTCTGCGCCATCGGCGCGCTTTGTGGTACCTTGTCGCCATTTAAAAGCGCCGCCGCCGTATAGGGCGTGCGCGCAAGATTCGTAATGACGTCAGGAACCTCATGGACGCCCAGACCCAGATCATTCAGCGCCTTGCTGAAGAGCTTACAGTTCGCCCGCAACAGGTAGCCGCCGCCGTGGAGCTGCTCGATGGCGGTGCCACCGTGCCTTTCATCTCTCGCTATCGTAAGGAGGTCACCGGCGGCCTCGATGATGGCCAGCTGCGCACTCTGGAAGAGCGGTTGCGCTATCTGCGTGAACTGGAAGAGCGTCGCGAGACGGTGCTTGCCAGCATCGACGAGCAGGGCAAGCTAACCGATGAGTTGTCTAAACAGATTCGCGAGGCGGATACCAAACAGCGTCTGGAAGATCTCTATCTGCCCTACAAGAAGAAGCGTCGTACCAAGGCGCAGATTGCCCGGGAAGCCGGACTCGAGCCCCTGGCGGATGCGCTATTGGCTGACCCTGGCCTCGACCCTCAATCCACCGCACTGAGTTACGTGGACGCCGACAAGGGCGTGGAGGATGCCAAGGCGGCACTGGATGGCGCCAAGCAGATTCTCATGGAGCGCTTTGCCGAGGATGCGGAGTTGGTGGGTCGCTTGCGGGATCGGCTGTGGGACGAGAGCGAGCTCAGCGCTCGGGTGATCGAGGGCAAGCAGCAGGAAGGGGCCAAGTTTTCGGATTACTTCGAGCACGACGAACGCCTGGCCAAGGTGCCGTCCCATCGTGCCCTGGCGATGTTTCGCGGGCGCAACGAAGGCGTGCTTGGGCTTGCGCTCAAGCTCCCCGGCGAAGACGAAGCGGCGATTCATCCCGCCGAGGTTACCATCGCCAAGCATTTCGACATCGATCTCGCTAACGATGGCCAAAGCCGCCCGGGCAATCGCTGGCTGCGGGAAGTGGTGCGCTGGACCTGGCGGGTCAAGCTCTACACCCACCTGGAAACCGAGCTGATGGGGCGACTGCGAGAGCGGGCCGAGCATGACGCCATAAACGTGTTTGCCGCCAACCTCAAGGATCTTCTGCTGGCCGCTCCGGCCGGCCCCAAGTCGACCCTGGCGCTGGATCCGGGGCTACGCACCGGCTGCAAGGTCGCGGTAGTGGACTCGACGGGCCAGTTCCTCGATCACGCCGTCATTTATCCGCATGCGCCGCAGAAGCGCTGGGATGAAGCCCTGGCAACCCTGGCCAGGCTGGTCGAGAAACACGATGTCACGCTTATCGCCATTGGCAACGGTACCGCCAGCCGGGAAACCGACAAGCTGGCCGGAGAGCTGGTCAAGCATTTCGCCGCGGCAAGCAGCTCGCGCAGGCTGGCCAAGGTCATGGTCAGCGAAGCGGGGGCCTCGGTTTACTCCGCTTCCGAGATCGCCGCCCGGGAATTCCCGGAGCTCGATGTCACCATTCGCGGGGCGGTTTCCATCGCCCGCCGTCTGCAGGATCCGCTGGCGGAACTGGTCAAGATCGAGCCCAAGTCCATCGGGGTCGGCCAATATCAGCACGACGTTTCTCAAGTGCAGCTCTCCCGCAGCCTGGAAACCGTGATCGAGGATTGCGTCAATGCCGTCGGCGTCGATCTCAATACCGCCTCGAGTGCGCTGTTGGCCCGGGTTTCAGGGCTCAACCCGGGGCTTGCGGACAACATCGTGGTGCGGCGCAACGCGCAAGGGGCATTTCACAATCGCCGGGAACTGCTCGAGGTGGCGCGTCTGGGGCCGCGTACGTTTGAACAGTGCGCGGGTTTCCTGCGCATCATGCAGGGTGACAACCCCCTGGATGCCAGTGCCGTGCATCCGGAAGCCTATCCGCTGGTGTCGCGTATCGCCGAGCGTGGCGGACGTGAACTGGCGAGTCTGATCGGAGATGGCGCCTATCTCAAGGCGTTGAAACCTTCCGACTTCACCGATGATAAATTCGGTGTGCCCACGGTGACGGATATCCTCAAGGAGCTCGACAAGCCGGGGCGTGATCCACGGCCCGAGTTCCGTGCCGCGGAATTTCGCGAAGGTGTGGAAAAAATCAAGGATCTCGAACCCGGCATGATCCTCGAAGGCACGGTAACCAACGTCACTCACTTTGGCGCCTTCGTCGATGTCGGCGTGCACCAGGATGGACTGGTGCACATCTCGGCGCTTTCCGACACCTTCGTCGAAGATCCGCGCCAGGTGGTCAAGGCGGGTGATATCGTCAAGGTCAAGGTCATGACAGTGGACATCGAGCGCAAGCGAATCGGGCTTTCCATGCGCATGCAGGACCAGCCCGGCGACGCCGGCGAGGCCAAACCTTCCAGAAGCTCGCGGCGTGACAAGGATTCAGGCAAGTCGCGAGGGCAGCCGGCTCACGGAAACAAAGAGCGCGGCGGCGTGTCACAAGCGGGTCAGATGGGCGCCCTGGGTGAGGCGTTGCTCAAGGCGAGAAGCAGGAAATGATGGTCGTTAGGAAAGCGCTGAATAAATCGGCGAACCGGATGAATCGCAAGGCGCACGGAACGCAAAAGGCGAGACATAACTTGGGGTTAGGCGAGTCTTTGAGTACCGCGCAACGCAACGATACGCCGGTGCAGACATGTATTCAGTTTTTCCTTAGGGTTGAAACGGTTTCATCTGCCATCATAATCGAAAGATCATGAAACGCCGGATACTGGGCCGGCCTATCGCCTTCAAAAAGGGGTATTCATCTTGTCCGAGCAACTAGACAATGCTATCGCAGGGCTAAGGGAAGTGGCCCGCCAGGGGCGCATGGGACGTTTGCGCCGTGGCGTCGAAAAGGAAGGGTTGCGTACCGACATGCAGGGCAATATCGTCCAGACTCCGCACCCCGCCGAGTTTGGCTCGAAGCTGACACACCCTTATATCACCACGGATTATTCCGAATCGCTTCTCGAGTACATTACACCGGTACACAGCCGGCCTAGCGATACGCTGTCGTTTCTCGCGGATTTGCATCGCTTCAGCTATCGCCATCTGGAAGACGAACTGATCTGGCCTGCCAGTATGCCTTGTCGTTTGAACGGCAATGACAGCGTGCCCATCGCTGATTACGGCAGTTCCAATTCCGGCAAGATGAAGCACATCTATCGGCGCGGCCTGGATGCTCGCTATGGACGCATCATGCAGTCCATTGCCGGCATCCATTACAATGTCTCGTTACCGGAACAGCTCTGGCCGGTACTCCAGGAAGTGGAAGGCGCTCAGGCCAAACCACTGCAAGCCTATCAGACGGGCCGCTATTTTGATTTGATTCGTAATTTTCGCCGCAATAGCTGGCTGCTGTTGTATCTGTTTGGTGCTTCGCCGGCACTGGATAGAAGCTTTTTCACCGGAGAAGTGCCCGACAAACTGAAAACCCATGGGCGCAATACGCTCTACGCGCCCTATGCCACCAGTCTGCGCATGTCCGATCTGGGCTACCAGAACAAGGTTCAGGCACAGCTCAAGATCTGCTTCAATTCGCTCTCCAACTATGTGGGAACGCTGCGCAGCGCGATCACCACGCCCTGGCCTGCCTATGAGCGAATCGGCGTGGATGACAACGGCAACTGGCGTCAACTCAATTCCAACATCCTGCAGATCGAGAACGAATATTACAGCGATATTCGTCCCAAGCGGATCACGGGGCAGGGTGAGACGCCGGCCCAGGCGCTCGAGGCGCGCGGTGTGGAATATGTCGAAGTGCGCTGTCTGGATCTCAATCCGTTTCTTGCCCTCGGTATCGATGAGACGCAGATGCGCTTCCTGGATACCTTCCTAATGTGGTGTCTACTTTCCGAGGCGCCCTGGATTTCCGATGAAGAGTGCGATCATCTCGATGACAATCGGGGGCTGGTGACAGCTAAAGGACGCGATCCATCCCTGTGCCTGTCGATCGACAAGCAGGAGCGCGGGCTCGCTGATCGTGCCGAGGAAATTTTCGCCGGCCTTTACAAGGTAGCGGAGTTGCTCGACATCAACGAGAAGGAGCAGCCTCATCGCGATGCGATCAAGGCGTTGGCGCCTCGTTTGAGTAGGCCCGAGACGACCCCCTCCGGCCGCCTGCTTGCTGTGCTCGAAGAGAGCGGCAACGAGTTCGTCGACTATGTCGCCGAGCTTGCGCGTTCCCAGGCGGAGGAGCTGCGCAACGAGCCCATGGATCGTGCTCACGAGGCCTTGTTTACTCAGCTCACCGAGACGTCCTGTCAGCAGCAGCGCGACATCGAGGCAGCGGACACCGATCCCTTCGATGACTTCATTGCCGGCTATTTCGCCCAAGCACGGGAATCCATGGCGGCCTCAAGCCGCGATGACGCCCAGATCGGAAGTCGATAGCCCATGCGTCTTGATTACAACCTTCGCCAATGGAGCCTTGCGGGCCTGGCCTTCTGTGCGCTGATGATGGGTGTCGCCCTTGCCCTGCAATATGTGGTGGGGCTAACGCCTTGCCCGCTGTGCATTCTGCAACGCATTGCCGTACTTTCCGCAGCCCTTGTGTTTCTGGTGGCGGCTATTCATAACCCCCGAGGCAAGGGGGGAGTCGTCTATGGCGTACTGGGCCTGGTCGCCGCGGGAGCGGGCGCGGTAGTCGCCGGGCGTCATGTCTGGTTGCAGTCGTTACCCCCGAGCGAGGTGCCGAGCTGCGGCCCAGGGCTCGATTACATGATGGAAATATTGCCGTTATGGGATGTGCTTTCCCGTATTCTCTCCGGGTCCGGCGAGTGCGCCGAAATCGATGGCCTATGGTGGGGACTGACCTTGCCTCAATGGACATTGATCGGGTTCCTTTGCCTGGCACTCATTCCCTTGGCAATGAGTGTGCAAAGTCTTCTGAGCTCAGGCGGTGCTAAAAAGATTTCCTGAGGGGGTATGACGTGCTGATCGGTAAATTAACGAACAGTGCTTCATAGTTATTACTTACTTCAGATCCAACAAGCAGTTGACATCTTTTTCCATGGATAGGATTGACACCCGCAACGCTTGGGGTGACGCTGGGAGTCCGCAGGCGACAGGCTCATCAAGGGAGGGACTGCCCATGCTGGAAAACTGCAGAACCGCGCAGGAGCGTTGGGGAGGCGTACACCAGATGATCGATAGCTGGTTCGAGGCGCGTCGAGAAATGCTGGTCGCGTTCATGGATCTGAAAGAGGCTTGTGACATCGATCCCGAGTCGGTGACCAAGGCGCGTATCGATCATTTCAGCGAATTGCTGATGGATTATATCAGCGCCGGGCACTTTGAAATTTACCCACAGCTGCGTCAGGAAGCTGAGGACTTCAGCGATCAACAGGCGTTATCCGTGGCGGACAAACTGCTCGAGCGTCTCGAGATGTCCACGCAGCTGGTATTGGACTTCGATCAGGATTACTCGACGCCCACCCGTTGTCAGCACTATCTCTTTCGCTTGCCAGCCTGGCTCGAACGCCTGGGCCGTGGCCTGACGGAGCGTTTTACTTTGGAAGATCAGCTGATCGGACGGCTGCATGCCTCGCATTCGCCTCCGCCTACTCCCCAGGCAGTGCCCGACGCCACGCTGTAAGTCATCCACGGTGCGACGCGGTAAACGTCCTTCGTCCAAACCATACATGCCTCGCCACTGCCAGCGAGGCATTTTTCCGTGCATGGAGTCTTGCGAACTCGCGCTGACAGGCAATCGGTTCGAACTCAGCGGTTACGCACTGTCTTAATATGTTGCGCCACTTTTTCGCTGGTCCGTGCGCCCAGTAACAACATGCAGGGCGTCAACAGTAGCGTCAGTCCCGTCGCAAATCCCAGCCCACCCGCGATGGCGCTGGAAAGCTGTGTCCACCACTGGGTCGAAGGCGCCCCCCAGCCCAGGCTTGGTGCCAGCAGATCCACGTTGACGCCCAATACCATGGGCATCAGCCCCAGAATGGTGGTGATCGCCGTGAGCAGTACCGGACGCAGGCGTTGGCTACCGGCTTCCAGAGCCGCTTCATGCGCGGATAGACCTTCATCGCGGAACTGATTGTAGGTGTCGATCAACACGATATTGTTGTTCACCACGATGCCAGCCAGGGCAATGATGCCCATGCCAACCATGACGATGCCAAAGGGTTGCGCATTGAGCAGCAGGCCAAGCAGTACACCGCCGGTCGAGAAGACGATGGCCGACAGCACCAGGAAGGCCTGATAAAGACTGTTGAACTGGGTCACCATGATGATCAGCATCAGGAAGATGGCGATACCGAAAGCGAAACCTAGGAACTGGCTGGTTTCCGCCTGATCTTCCTGTTCGCCGGCAAAACCGATGCTTACGCCCGCGGGCAAGTTCTCCAGGGTATCGCTCAAGGCTTTCAATCGCTCATCGACTTGACGCCCAGCCTCGACATCCGCTTCCAGCGTGATTGTGCGTTGCCCATCGACCCGGTGCAGGGTGCCTACCTTGGGTGCAGGCTCCAGGCGCACAAAATGGCTGATCGGGACTTGGCCCCTGGCCGTGTTGATAGTCAGGCGTTCGAGTTGATCGAGGCTGCGCTTGGCACCGGGCAGGCGAACGCGAATGTCCACCTCGTCGTTGGCATCCTGGGGGCGATAGGTTGCAAGCTGCAGCCCGTTGGTTACCAGCTGCACGGCACTGCCGATAGTCGAGACATCCGCATCGAAACGCGCTGCCGCTTCGCGATCGACCTGCAGGCGCCATTCAACGCCGGGCAGGCTGCGGTTGTCCTCCACGGCGCGAAAGCCGCCCAGGCGTTGCATGGCACTGCGAAGCTTCTCCACGGCGCGTTCGGCCAGGGCGGGGTCGGTCGCGCCGATTTCGATCTGGATCGGCTTGCCGCTGGTAGGTCCTTGTTCCTGCTCCCGAGTTTCCAGACGAATGCCCGGAATGTCTCGCGTGCGTTCCAGCATATCGGCGAGAATCTCGGTAGCGGGCCGCCGCTCATGCCAGTCGATGAGCTGGAAGGAGAGTTGGCCGATGACGTCTTCGCCTATTTCCCGGTCAGGGTTGGCGTAGGAGCGCGCATAAAGCGACTCTACCTCGCTCATGCCCTGTAACCGTGCTTCCACGCGTCGTACCACCGCATCCTTCTCTTCGACGGAAAGATCGCCTCGGGCATGTATCAGCAATTGAGCGCTATCGGGTTCCACCGAGGGAAAGAACTCTACTCCATGGTTGAAGCGTGCATAGCCTGCGTAGAGCAGGGCAATCACGACCAGAGCGCCGATCAAGGTCCAAGCCGGATGCTGTAGCAGGCGCAGCAAGATCCGGCGATACAAACGTCCGCCTCTACTTACGTGCTTTTTATCAAGATGCTGACTGGAACTGAACAGATTGCCCAGAGTGGGCATGAATACCAACGCCATGGCCAGGGAGGCCAGCAAGCACAGGATCACCGTTGCCGGCAGATATTTCATGAATTCGCCAACCACCCCGGGCCAGAACAGCAGCGGCAGGAAGACCACCAGGGTCGTGGAGGTGGAGGTGATGACCGGCCAGGCCATGCGGCTGGCGGCACCGGCCCAGGCATCATGAGGTGAGCGCCCTTCGGCGAAGTAACGATCCGCTTGTTCGCCCACGACGATGGCGCCATCCACCAGCATGCCGGCGACTAGAATGAGGGCGAACAGCACGACGATATTGAGGGTGTAGCCCACTGTCCAGATCAGCAGGATGCCGGTAAGAAAGGCACCGGGAATGGTCATGCCGATCAATAGCGCAGCGCGGGGGCCCATGGTGGCTAAGATCACGATCAGCACCAGGACGACGGCGGCGAGTACGTTGTTCAGAAGCTCGCTGAGCATGTCCTCGACGTCTGTCGATTGATCCATGATCACTTCCACCTCCAACGTTTCGGGCAACAAAGGCTCGGCTTGATCGAGGAGCGCCTTGACCTCGTCGATGGTGGCGATGATATTGGCGCCGGTGCGCTTGGAAATTTCCAGCACCACAGCGGGCTGACCGTCGATGCGCGCATAGCCGTCCGGATCCTTGAAGGTGCGCTGAATGAGGGCGACCTCACCGAAGGTGATCACGCGATCGCCCTCGACCTTGACCGGAGTGTTCATGACATCCTGGATATTCTCGATGACGCCGGGCACCTTGATCGACAGGCGTCCCGCGCCATTATCCAGACTCCCTGCGGCAACCAGTCGATTGTTGCGCGACACCAGGTTGAACAGGGTGTCGAAATTGACGCCATAGCTATCGAGTACCAGGGGGTCCACCACGATCTCCATGAGATCCTCGCGCTCTCCGGCGATTTCCGCCTCGAGCACGCTGGGGATGCCTTCGATTCTTTCCTGAAGCTCCCGAGCCACCCGCATCAGCTCGCCGGGAGAAAGCGGCCCGGAAAGGCCCACGGACATGACCGGGAAGAGACTGACGTTGACTTCCAGAACCCGCGGTTCCTCGGCTTCATCCGGCAGTGAGCTGCGCGCGATATCGACGCGCTCCCGCACGTCCGCCAATGCCTGGCGGGAATCGAAGCCGGCATCGAACTCCAGGGTGATCGAGGAAATGCTTTCACTGGACTGAGAGGTCATCTTCTTGACCCCTTCGATGGTGCGCAGCTCCTGCTCCATGGGGCGTACCAGCAAGCGTTCGCCATCTTCCGGGCTGACGCCTTCAAGCACCAATGAGACGTAGATCATCGGGATGGCAACGTCAGGATTGGATTCCTTGGGGATGGCTTGATAGGCCATGAGCCCCGCTAATACCAGGAACAGCAATAGCAGCAAAGTGGTGCGGCTACGATTCAGCGCAGCATGAATCAGCGTGCGCATCAGGAGGCCTGCTTGGGATCGGTGGGCACGGGCTCGACCTTTTCACCGATGTCGACATAGCCGCCTCCCAAGGTAATCAGCCGCACCGTCTCGGGTAGCCCCGTGACCCAGGTTTGAACCGCATCGGCGGTAAGCAGCGATACCGAGGCAAAACGAATCCTGTCGTCATCGTCCAGGTATTTGACCCCTAGGTGCCCCTCGTCGTCGAGAACCAGCAGCGCCGGCGACAGGGCGTGGGCCTTGCGAGCGGGCAATGCAATATCGAGGGTGGCGCTAGCGCCGGCGATACGCAAGCGTTCGGGATTGGCCAGGTTTGCTTCCAGGGCATAGCTGCGCGTTGCGCTGTCTGCGCTGCTGGCGATATAGCTGAGTTCGCCCTGGAGTTGATCGCCGCTCAGTAGCGTTGCGGTGACCGGTAAACCGGGATGCAGCGCCGGGGCGCGTCGCTGAGGGGCCTGACCGGTGGCGAGCAGTCGTTCGATCTCGACCAGTTTGCCGATATCCTCGCCGGCCTGGACGAAATCGCCCACCTCGATGTCGAGACGGTTGAGCACACCCGGGAAAGGCGCCTTGAAGCTGGCGTCGATCCGAAGCTGGCGCAGCCTGGCGAGTTCCGCCCGGGCCTGGGCCACGTCGCTTTCCAGGCTCAGCACATCGTTGCTGGAAATCAGGTTCTTGCCTTGGAGGCGCCGCCCGCCCTTGAGTTCCGAAAGCGCCAGTTCGAGAGCAGCTTCGGCCTGTGTCTGGAGTTCGGGCAGGTCCTCTTCATCGAGCTGCAGCAAAATATCGCCTGCCTCGACCCGATCGCCCTGGGCGTGGGGCAGGGCAGACACGCTACCGGCACGGCGGGGGCGCAGAACGACGTCGCGCCTGGGTTCGAGCTGACCTTGCAGGGTTAGCGTCGGTACGTGCTGCTGTGCATGGGAGGTTTTTACCTCCACCCGCGTCAGGCTCGGTTCCTGGGGTGTATCGCTTGCGGGCGGTTCGGCACGAAAGTGCTGCACATCGCCAAAGATCAGCCAGACCAGAAGGGCAATACCCAGCAGCAAGGCAAGAGGTGCAGATAAAGAAGCAAATCTAAGACGCATCAAACCATCCAATAACAGGCAGACAGGAACAGACGAACGAGAGAAATGAGTCGCTTTTGAGCGGGGAAATCGAAACAGGTTCCACGGCGTATCGTTTGCCTTGTCAAATAGAGGGGGCGGAGCGAACTGCTCCGTCAGCGTAGACTGATAATGCGCCAGCCACGCTGCAGGGCAACATCGCGCAGCTTCTCGTCTGGATCGACGGCCACCGGATTGTCGATTTTTTCCAATAACGGTATGTCGTTATGGGAGTCGCTGTAGAACCAGGCGTCGTCCAGGGTAGCGCTGTGTCCGACCAGCCACTCTTCGAGACGCAGAACCTTGCCTGCCTGAAAGCTGGGCGTACCGCTGACACGCCCGGTATAGCGATCGTCGATGATCTCGGGCTCGACGGCGATCAGATCATCCACGCCAAGCCGATGGGCAATCGGCGCGGTAATGAAGCGATTGGTGGCGGTGATGATCAGCAGGGTATCGCCCTGGGCGCGATGCTCGGCCAGCAGTTCCTCTCCCTTCACGAGAATATGTGGCTCGATCTTGCTGATCATGAACTGCTGGTGCCAGGCGGCCAGTTGCTCCGGCGAGTTCTCCATCAGCGGCTTGAGTGCCAGCGCCAGGTAGTCGTGGATGTCCAGAGTGCCGTCCTGGTACTGCTGATGGAAGCGCTCGTTCATCTCCCGGTAATGTACCGGGTCGACAGCGCCCTGCTCGACCAGGAATTCCCCCCAGGCATGATCGCTATCCGTTGCCAGCAGTGTATTGTCCAGATCGAAGATGGCAAGACTCAAGACGTACTCCTTGATGACCTGTAGGTACTACAAAATGTAAGCAATTATTGCAGAACCGGCAGGGCATTCACACCAAGGAATTAATGCCCTTATTGACGCTTTTTCAGACTTTAAAAAAGCGCAGACATTTATTCAGTGTTTTCTTTGTGGAAGAATGGTTCCAACTATAGATTCAAGAAGGTGAAGCCCGTGATCGACGCCGACGGCTTTCGCCCCAACGTTGGCATCATCATCGTCAACCGTGAGGGTCAGCTGCTTTGGGCGCGTCGGGTAGGACAGAACGCATGGCAATTTCCTCAGGGAGGCATAAAGTCCGACGAGACTCCACAGCAGGCGCTCTATCGTGAGCTCGAAGAAGAGATCGGCCTGACTCCGGCCGATGTCGATGTTCTGGCCTGCACCCGAGGATGGCTACGTTACCGTCTGCCCCGGCGCATGGTACGCACACAATCGCGGCCGATATGCATCGGCCAGAAGCAAAAGTGGTTTTTGCTTCAGATACGCTGTCTCGACAGCAGAATATGTATGGATATGACGCCCAAGCCAGAGTTCGATGGCTGGCGCTGGGTGAGTTACTGGTACCCCTTGGGTCAGGTGGTGCCCTTCAAGCGTGAAGTGTATCGGCGCGCCTTGCGCGAACTGGCGCCCCGGGTGCAACACCTGGCACGAGAAGGCGATGCGTTGCTGCTGCCTCCTCATGACCAGCGCTGAGATTCCTTTCTCATTATAAGAAGAATGCCCATGCTCGATGTTCTACGTCGTATCGTTCAGGAGGTCAATGAAGCGCGTAGCCTGGAGGCTGCGCTGGCCACCGTCGTGCGGCGTGTGCGTAAGGCCATGCATACCGATGTCTGCTCCATCTATCTGTTCGACCCGATGCGCGAGCGCCTGGTGCTCAAGGACACCATCGGTTTGCGCACCCAGTCGATTGGTCTGGTGGCACTGTGCCTGGGGGAAGGGCTGGTAGGGCTTGTCGCCGAGCGGGAGGAGACTCTCAATCTCGAGGATGCGCCGGCCCATTCCCATTTCCGTTATTTCAAGGAGACTGGCGAAGAACGCTTCTCCAGTTTCCTTGGCGTGCCCATCATTCACCAGCGACGCATGCTTGGCGTCCTGGTGGTCCAGCAGCAGGAAAAGCGCCGCTACGATGAAGGTGACGAGGCCTTTCTGATTACCATGGCGGCGCAGCTTGCCGGTGTACTGGCCCATGCCATCGCCACCGGGGCACTCAATCAACCCACCCGCGCCGATGGCATGGCGATGTTCAAAGGGATTGCTGCCTCGCCTGGCATCGTCATTGGCGAAGCGCTGGTCATCGCGCCTTTGGCGGACCTGGACAGCGTGCCGGATCTAATCCCTACCAACACTGAGAGCGAAATCCGGCGATTGCGGGAGGCCATCGATCGGGTGCGTGGTGAGATGCGCCGCACAGGAGAGCGTCTGGCCAACCGTATCTCCGTCCAGGAACTGGCGTTGTTCGATGCCTATGAGCAGATGCTCGCCGATGCGGCGCTAGGCCAGGAGGTGGAAAAGCGCATTCTCGAAGGCCAGTGGGCGCCTGGGGCGCTGGCGGACGTGGTACGGCGCCATGTGCACTATCTGGAGCGCGTGGATGACGACTATCTGCGCGAGCGCTCAGCGGATATCCGCGATCTGGGCCGGCGGATATTGACGCATCTACAAGAAGAAAGCCCGCGTACCATCAACACCATTCCACCGCATTGCATCCTTGTCGCCGATGAGATCAGCGTGACCATGCTGGGTGAAGTACCTCGAGAAAAGCTCGCGGGCCTGGTGTCGATCAGCGGTTCTAGCACCTCCCATGTGGCGATTCTGGCGCGGGCCATGGGCATCCCGACCGTTCTGGGCATGGTCGATCTGCCCCTGCAGCGCTTGAATGGTGCGCCGATGATTCTTGACGGTCACCGTGGACGTCTGTTCGTTCGACCGGATACCGAGCTGATCAGCCACTATCAAGAGCAGATCGCCGAGGAGCGGGCCCTGGCGGAAACGCTTGAACACGAGCAGCACCTGCCCAGCGAAACGCCGGATGGTCACGCCATGGCATTGATGGTCAATACCGGTCTGACCCTCGATGCGGTGGCACAGCTCAAGCCGCGCATCGCTGGCGTGGGGCTGTACCGCACTGAAATGCCGTTCATGATTACCGAGCGTTTTCCCAGCGAACAGGAGCAGGAGCGGCTGTACCGTGAGCAGCTGAAAGGCTTTGCTCCCTTGCCGGTGACCATGCGGACCCTGGATATCGGGGGCGACAAGGATCTACCCTATTTTCCCATTCAGGAAGCCAATCCTTTTCTCGGCTGGCGCGGTGTCCGCGTGACCCTGGATCACCCCGAAGTGCTGATCGTGCAGTTGCGCGCCATGCTGCGGGCCTCCGTGGGCTACGACAATCTGCATATCCTGCTGCCCATGATCACCAATGTCGATGAGGTCGACGCGGCCTTGCGGCTGCTCGAGCGTGCTCAGGTCGAGCTGGGAGAGGAGGGGCTGGCCATCGCGACGCCCCGGGTCGGGGTGATGCTGGAGGTGCCGGCCACGCTTTACCAGCTCGATGCCTTGGCGGCGCGGGTCGATTTCTTTTCGGTGGGCAGCAACGACTTGACCCAGTATCTGTTGGCGGTGGACCGTAACAATCCGCGAGTCGCAGAGCTTTACGACGCCTGTCATCCAGCGGTGCTTGCCGCTCTGGTACGCCTGGCCAAGGAAGCCGAGCAGCTTGAAATGCCGACCTCGGTATGCGGGGAGTTGGCCAGCGACCCTGGGGGTGCGCTGTTGCTGATGGGCATGGGATTCAAGGTGCTCTCCATGAATGCGCCTAGTCTGCCCAAGGTACGTGCCGCGATTCGCCGTGTGAGCTTGGCCCAGGCACGAACCCTGGTCGAGGAAGTTCTGAGTTTGCCTACACTGATGGCAGTTCGCGGCCATCTCATGATGCGTTTTGAAGAGTGGGGGTTGGCGCATTTGCTGCCGCCCAAGGATTATCAGAAGTGAATCACTAATAAATGCCTGCTCGGACGAATCGCTGCGTTACGCGGTACTCGAAGGCTCGCCTAACCCCCATGTTATGTCTCGCCTTCTGTGTTCCGGGCGCCTTGCGCTTCATTCCGCTCGGCTATTTATTCAGCGATTTTTAAGTAATTTCGTAGGGGCTATTCTAATGCCTGCTACTTAGTGGGCAGGGTCGGCATCTCCTGTCGATATTGCCGCTCATCGAAAAGTTGACCGCAAGGCCCAAACGAACGCTCACCGATGGTCAGGTTGCCATCCGCCTGCCAGTTTACCCAGGTGCTGGCTCGGGTGCCGTATTCCTCACCGACGATGAAAGGCGCCGAAAGAAAGCGCTCCAGGGCCAGGTCCACGCCGGTAGCTGGAAGGCGAGCATCCTCGGCAGGGCGCTCGTCGGACAGCAGCGACCAGGCCTTGGCGGCGAAGGCCGTCTCATCCAGGTTTTCAGATGCCATCTCGGCAAACTCTGCGCGCGTACTTAGCAGTTTTGGCCAAGGGGTGTCGAGGCTGGCATTGGACAGGCCGTGCACCCCCGGTAAGATTTTCTCGAGGCCGGTGCCCGAAGGCCCGTGATGCAGATGCCACAGCCCTTCGCCATCGCTTGCCAGTAGATTGAACCCCGCATAGCGGTGCGCCTGATTCCGAGTCAGCTCTACAAGCCAGTTCTCAAGCGAGTCGCATTCCAGTGCCTGATGTACCAGCTCGCCTCTGCTGGCCGCGTTTATCGGTGCTTCGAACCGAGGCGCACGGACATTGGTCACGGCAGCCAGACGACCGCGATTATGGGCCGCCAGCCAGGTGCCTCCGGCGCGCAGATCACGACCGCCCAGAATCTCGGGTGCCTCTTCCCATCGCTGCAGTGCGGCGGTAGGGCGGGCATGAAACTCGTCACGATTGGCGGCCATCCGCAATGGCACTCGAGTGCCGGGCTGCCAGTCAAATACGATCAAGCACATCGGGGTCTCCGCTCATTTGAGAAGTGCCATGGTGACCAATTACCGAAACGAGTAGACTCGCTCCTTTGTTGGGGACAGATGACACGATGCCAAAGGCTTCAGCAGAAAGGAACAGTCGGAACTTTTTGCGTCAGCGCCTGGTGCGCGCTGCGTTACCTCTGCTGGTGGCCGAAATTTGTTTTTCCCTCATGTGCATGGGGGTCGGTCTGTGGCTATGGCGTGATATCGACCAGCGTCTTGATCAAGCGCATCAGCGTAGCCTGCTTCAAACTCAGCAGCAGCAGGCAAGATTGATCGAGCAGCGACTGATCGATCAGCAGCGTCACCTGCGTCAGCTTGGGCGTTCGGTACGTCGTGCCTTGAATACGGTCGTGGCACCAGGCAACGTTATCACGCCAGTTCAAGTCGATGTGCCTTATCATTTGGCGCCAGGCGATACGATGGTGCTTTTCGGCGAAGCCCTGAAGCCTGAAGAAAAGAACCTGGCGACACTGCTTCCCAAGCTCTATCTGCTCGAACCCTTGCTGGATGATCTATACCAGAGCGATACGTTGATCAAGCGCCTGGCCGTGCGCCTGCCCCAGGGGCTTGTTGCCATGGTCCCGGCAAGTGCGGCGCCGGCAGACATCGGTGAACTAAGCTTATCCCTTCCGCAGCTCACTCCATCCGGTGACAACAACAATTCTGCGCTTCACTGGCATGTCATGAATCAAGCGTCGTCGGATGACATACTGCTTGACGCTCATTACGATCTCACCGACGTCCAGGGCGAAACACTGGCGTGCCTGTGGCTGGAGCTTGACTCTCGCCATTTTGCCCGGCTCATACAAGAGTATGTTGGGTACGGTGTCCAGACGTGGCTAATCGATGATCAGGGTCAGGGGCTACTGGGATCGGTGCCAGTCGACCTTCCGGACGGCGCAGGGCGCCGCGGCGTTATCACGTTGACCGACGAGCGGTTGCCCGAAAACAAGCGAGCGCCGGCACAGCTGGTCTGGACGGTCTTGTCTACCAACGGTTGGCGTCTGGTCAGCTTGCAGCACTCCAGCCCTGCTGTCGGTGCAAAGGGGTATGGGTTTTTATGGCTCGGCATAGCCTGGTTCCTGGGAAGCCTGCTTCTTTTAGGTGCGCTGTACGTCGTGTTGAACCGAATGACCCGCAACTGGGAACAAGCGCTGCAAACACCAGTCGAAAGCGTCGTAGGGCTCAGGCAGTGGGTTGAAAGCTGGAAGGCTGCTCAGTGGCAGGCTCAGCCTGCCGCACCCCGCCCAACCATCATGCCCCGTACAACCACGTTAGAAGCGACCGATGGGCTTCAGGCCGAGCTTGTTCGAGAGCTTGGCCGACTCGAATCGTCCCTGGAAGCCCTCAAGCGTCAGCCCCAGTTGCTCGATATGCTCGAGGCGCTGGAGTTGCCCGCGGCGCTGACAGTTGACGATATGCTGATAGCCGCCAACCCCGCTTTCGAAAAACTCATAGGTCATTCTCAGCGTGAGTTACAGGGACTTCACGAATCGCTGTTTGCTATCGAGAGTAAAGAGGGCGGTGATCGTGTCAGAGTCAAGGGAGGCGATGACAACTGGCGAATCATGCATCGCTATAAAAGCGATGATGAGTATGGCAATACATTGATGTTGCTGGTCGACGAGACCGAGTCCCGACATCAGGTGCGGCAGCTCTCTCTGGCCTGCGAGCTTGCGCGCCAGGAATCACGGCTCAAGTCGCATTACCTGACGCTGCTGCAGCGTGAGTTGAAGTTGCTGTCGGAAGAGCTTGGCAAGCGCACCGAGCCTGATATTGGGTTGCACGAGCAGGGCTCGAAAATGGTCGAGCTGCTCGATAAGTTGAATGAGAACGGCGACGTGGATATGCCAGATCGGGTCCAGCGAGATTCCCTGGGCCTGGCGCTACAAGAAACGCGTTCCGTGCGTATTCTGATTGTCGACGATGGCCCGGTGAACAGCATGCTGGCGCGAGATGTGCTTTCGCGTCATGGGCTTGCAGTGGATATGGCCGGTGGAGGCAAGGAGGCGCTTGCGCTTGCGCAACGGCATTTTTACGATCTTGTATTCATGGATATTTTCATGCCGGTACCAGATGGTATTGAAACGAGCATTCGCTGGCGCGAAGAGGAAAGTTTGAGCCAGGATGCGCGGCGTAGCGTGCTGATAGCATTGACCGCCAATGCCAGCGAGCGTGATCGAGAGCGCTTTTTTGCCGCCGGCATGGATGATTATGTCGCTAAACCCTATCGGCCCCAGACGCTAATCGATATGATTCGGCGCTGGTTGCCAGATGTCGATATTGCCTGATTCCCAGCTTGAGATTGCCATGCTTGAATACCCACAGATAGACCCCGTTGCCATCGCCATAGGCCCACTGAAGATTCATTGGTATGGGCTGATGTATGTCGTCGGTTTCATCGGCGCCTGGTGGCTGGGGCGCTTACGCGCTGATCGTGTCGGCCTCAATCACGACGATATTGGCGACATGCTGTTTTATGGCGCCCTTGGCGTCGTGTTGGGCGGCCGTATCGGTTATGCGCTGTTCTATGGCTTCGATCGGCTGCTGGAAAATCCGCTTTGGCTGTTTCAGCTCTGGGATGGCGGCATGAGCTTCCATGGCGGTTTGATCGGCGTGCTCATCGCCGCCTGGCTGTTTGCCCGCAAGCACCGGCTGGCCTTTTTCCAATTGACCGATTTCATTGCCCCCCTGGTACCCATCGGGTTGGGAGCAGGGCGAATCGGTAATTTCCTCAATGCGGAGCTGCCCGGTCGCGTGAGTAGCCTGCCCTGGGCCATTCCGTTTCCCGGTATGGGTCCCGAACCCCGGCACCCTTCATCGCTCTACGAATTCTTGCTGGAAGGCGTGGTGTTGTTCGCCATCTTGTGGTGGGTATCGCGCCTTCCGCGTCATAGAGGTATGATTTCCGGTCTGTTTCTCGTGCTCTATGGGGTATTTCGTTTTGCGGTGGAATTCGTGCGACTACCGGACCCGCAGCTGGGCTTCATCGCCTTCGGTTGGTTGACCATGGGCATGTTGCTGACACTGCCGATGATTGCTGCCGGCCTGGGGCTGATCGCCTGGTCTCGTCGACAGCCGATAGATGGTATCGTCGCGGCAGAGGCCACCCAATCCAAGCAAACCAAACGATCATGACTGATGCTCTCGAACACACCGCCCTCGAACAGCCGTATCTCGACCTGATACGACACGTGCTCGACGGCGGTGTCGAAAAATCCGACCGTACCGGGGTCGGCACCAGAAGTATCTTCGGCCATCAGATGCGCTTCGATCTGAGCCGAGGGTTCCCGCTCGTCACCACGAAAAAGCTGCATCTGCGTTCGATCATTCATGAGCTGCTGTGGTTCCTGCAGGGCGACACCAACATTGCCTACCTCAAGCAGCATGGAGTGCGCATCTGGGATGAATGGGCGAATGAAGCGGGGGACCTAGGCCCGGTCTACGGCTACCAATGGCGTAGCTGGCCGCATCCCGATGGGGGACATGTCGACCAGATTGCCAATGTCGTCGAGCAGATCAAGCGCAATCCGGATTCGCGCCGCCTTATCGTCTCCGCCTGGAACCCAGCGTTGATCGATGACATGGCGCTGCCACCTTGTCACGCCCTTTTTCAATTCTATGTTGCCGACGGCCGGCTCTCTTGCCAGCTCTACCAGCGCAGCGCGGACATTTTTCTTGGCGTGCCCTTCAACATTGCAAGCTATGCGCTGTTGACTCGGATGATCGCGCAAGCCTGCGATCTGGCCCCTGGGGAGTTCATTCATACCCTGGGCGATGCGCACCTTTATGAAAACCATCTCGAACAGGCCGAACTGCAGTTGTCCCGCGCCCCTCATGCAGCGCCTCAACTGACGCTCAATCCCAAGGTCAAGGATCTATTCGCCTTTCGCTTCGAGGATATTGCGATCCAGAATTATGCGCCTCACCCCCATATCAAGGCCGAGGTCGCGGTATGAACCCCTCCCAGGAAGCGCCCCGGATCGCAGTCGTGATGGTCGCTGCCCTTACCCGCAACGGGGTGATCGGTATCGATAATCAGCTGCCCTGGCACTTGCCGGAAGACCTCAAGTTCTTCAAGCGCACCACCATGGGCAAGCCATTGATCATGGGGCGCAAGACCTTCGACTCCATCGGCAGGCCGCTTCCGGGCCGTCTCAACATCGTGGTGACGCGTGACACGACCTTTGCTCCAGAAGGCGTGCAGGTATGTCATGATCTGGCGCAAGCGCTGTCAGTCGCGGAGCAGCAGGCGCGAAATGACGACGCCAAGGAGATTGCCGTTATCGGTGGTGGTGAGATATTCACCCAGGCAATGCCCTACACGTCACGGCTTTACCTTACCGAGATCGATACCATCGTCACTGGTGATACCTACTTCCCCCCGCTGAACAAGGATCAGTGGCGAGAAGTCGAACGTACCCCGGCGACCACAAACGATGGAAACGATACCCGGCATTCAGCGTCATGTCCGAACTATGCGTTTGTCGTCTACGAACGCTGCTGACCACACGGATTTGACATTATCGTCGTTCAACGCTGGTATTGGTCAAAATAAATCGAGATCGGGCCAGTTCAAGGAGGCCGCCTTTGTTGACGGATCGCACAGCCACACTATTGGACACCCTGGAACATCAGGCACAGTGGGGTCTGGATGAAATAACGCGGTTGCGTCGCCGCCTCACGGTGCTCGAAGCAGAGAACATTCAGCTACGCGATACCCTTGAGCAACGGGAGACGGCACTTGCCCAGGCCGCAGTGCCGCGCAGCGCATCGGAGCGTAATTACCCGTTGCCGCCTCGCCGGCCTGTCGCGGAAGAGCAATTGCAGGAGGAGCCTGCTCAAGCACCGCCCCTCGAGTCTGTCCCGGACATGCAGCCGCAAGCGCAGCCTGAGGACGTCGAGACGATCGATACTCGGGAGCGGCCATCCTCATCGGCGGGGGACGAGCTGCCATCGCCTCAGGCGCTGCTCGATGAATGGTATCGGCGCTACACGAACACCTTCTTCAAGGGCCATACACGCCCCCTCAAGGTCGGTATACATGAGGAGTTGATGGAGCATGAAACCCGGCCCGACAAGCTGGTGCGTCGAGCGTTGGCCTGCTATGTGCATTTGCCGCGTTATCTCAAGGCGGTACGCGCCGGCGCGGAACGCATTGACCTGAAAGGCATGCCCGCTGGTCTGGTCACCGACGGAGAAGCGCGCCACGCACGTAAGCAGCTCGAATCGCTGCAGGCTCAGCAGCGTGAGCGGGATACCACAGGAAAGCGCGATCCTGACGCGCGCAAGAATGCGCGTCTTGATAACAAACTAAGTGAATTGCTGGCCAAGCATAGCCGTAACTGAACATTTTCGTGCGTCAGCTTCGTAGGATGGATCATCGATCCGGCCCTGATAGTCAGCGCCGGATTTTTGTGTCTGGCGGCTTGCATAACAGCGAGTTACACGTCTCTTTTTGATTCAAGTCATCTTTTTATGCTCTTTCTGTGCAATGCAGACTTGAAACATCCTGCGAGAGTGTCATCATGAACACTGTTCGCATTGATACCCGGCTGGCAATGAGCAAAAGGGCATCGTGCGATGAAGGCCCGAATTCCGGTAGCTGCAGGCATTTGGGTAGTATGGGGAGGCGTAATACAGAAGTAGGTCTTGGGATATTTCAATAACGGGATTAAAAACAGTGTTTTTTCTTGTTGCGTTCCTGAAAGACCCAGTATAAGGTTTCTCCTGCGAGCATTGGATAATAACAAGGCTTGACCATGGCAACCTTTATGAACATAGCGGTAACGCCAGGCAAGCCGACTGCATAAGCAAACAACGATCGAACAGTAAGTTAAGGAACTAATGCGATGAAAAAGACGCTTCTAGTAACTGCCATTGCCGGTGCTATCGGTGCCTCCGCAGCTTCTCAGGCCGCTACTGTCTACAATCAGGACGGCACCCAGCTCGATCTGTACGGTAACCTGCAGATTGCTTACAGGAGTATCGACGGTGGCGACGAAGGTAGCACCGACGATATCTTCGATAACGGTTCCACCTTCGGTGTTACCGGTCAGCACGTCATCAACCCGGGCCTGACCGGCTACTTCAAGGCGGAGTGGGAATTCAACGCCGACGAAGCCAAAGGCGACGGTAACCAAGACGGTATTTCCCGCAGTGACCAGGCCTACATGGGCTTGAAGGGTAACTTCGGTGATGCGCGTCTGGGTTCCTGGGACCGCCTGATGGATGACTGGATCCAGGATCCGGTGTCCAACAACGAATATTTCGATCTCTCTGATGGTTCCATCATCGGCGATGACGGTGCCAATACCCAGAACGACGATAACGACAACGAAGGCGACCGCCTGCAGTACATGTCACCTTCCTTCGGTGGTCTGCAGTTCGCCGTGGGTACTCAGTACAAGGGCGACGGGGAGAGTGAGAACTTTTCTGATTCCGGCAATGCCTCTTTCTACGGCGGTCTGAAGTACACCGTTGGCGGTTTCTCCGTAGCGGGTGTCTACGACAACCTCGACAACGTCGAGGGTGATGTCGCTGGTACTAGCTTCTTGGAGCCTGGTCCGGACGTTGATGGTGATGGTGTCCCTGACGGCCTTGTTGAAGGGGATGAATTCGATGCCGGTGAGCAGTACGGTGTGACCTTCCAGTACACTATCGATGCCCTGCGCCTGGCACTCAAGTATGAGCGTTACGAGTCCGGCGATGAAGACTTCCTGCCTTCCGAGAACCGTTATGGTGTGGGTGCACGCTACGGCTACGGCATGGGCGACATCTACGGCGCCTACCAGTACGTTGATGTAGGCGGTTCCGACTTCGGCGATACCCTGGAAACAGCTTTCGAAGACCAGGATCTGCCTTCTGATACCAGCACGGACTCACGTAACGAGATCGTTCTGGGCGCTACCTACAACATCTCCTCTGCCATGTACACCTTCGTTGAAGGCGCTTGGTACGATCGCGAAGATGACGATGGTAACGGCGTTGCAGTAGGTGCGGTCTACGCATTCTAAGCCAAGCAATATCCGATCACAGCTCATGTGATAACGAAGCCGGCCTCAGGGCCGGCTTTTTCGTGGCTGCCTGTGCAATCACCCGTTGTTCAATCATGAGAGACAACGCTTTCCTTCACCCGTTTCCCTGTAACAGACGCTTGAGCGCTACGGCGTTATTGTGCTGCTCGTCCTTGGCCGCGAACACCAGGGTAATGCGCCCGTTCTTGTGGTGCTCCCGCAGTTGTTTCATCGCATCTGGGCTGTTCTTCAGCTCTTTTTTGTAGCGCTGTTGGAATTCCTCCCATTTGTCTGCATCGTGGTCGAACCATTGGCGCAGCTCCTTGCTTGGCGCCAGTTCTTTCAACCACTCATCGATATCGGCTTCTTCTTTCTTTACCCCCCGTGGCCACATTCCATCGACCAGAATGCGCTTGCCGTCATTATTGGCAGGGGCGTCATAGGCGCGTTTAAGGCGAATATCTCCTTGGCTCATTGTGTACTCCTATTCGAATGCACCCCCTCAGGATAGATACCATTGCGAGGATTGACCAATAACGAACCAGGTTAGGGCAGGTTTGCAGAGACAATGGGTCTAGCAGACGTGCACTTTAAGTTTGCTTGCAGGTGTGTAGCAGGCGCCCACACAGCGACGCCAGCCGTTTCCCAATACTCATGTCCGCGAAAAGGAGCGTAACCGCACGAGAAGGCCACTTCGAGGCCATTGGTAGTGAGGCCAGATGCAGGTCAAGGGCGTATATTTTTGTTACAAAAAAACGTAAAGCATGGGGCAATGACGTTAAAAAAATAGAGGCAACCGGATCGAGATGCCGATTGAGAGGGGATATCGTACAAGTTGACAAGCACAGGTACTAGAAAAATGCTATCGTATCTTCCGGAGGCTTGGGATGGGGTCTGTCAAAAAAATAATTCATATCATAAGCTTATATTTCTATCAGAAAAGTAACCGTTTTTTGGAAGCCTCCCATGTCAGCTCCAATTGTAGATCCATAGCCTAGGAAGTACGCGTTATCTAGTACTTTGTTACATTCAGTTACTGAGTAAAATAATATTTCCATTCGTTCGTTTTTGTTTCATCATAGCGATGTGTTTCGCAGATGACATGAGTGAACGATATGGCTAAGCGCAGTTTCAAGATTACCCCTACCACTACGGGCAATGGTCAAAAACTTAGAAAACCCGATCATTGGGTATTGCAGGAAACTACCGGTGGTAAGGTACGCGAGATTCACCGTTTTCAAAGTTATTTCGATGCACTTAAAGCCAATCAAGAAATGTGTGGCCAGGTGATGGGCTAATTGAAATAGCTGTTTTATTTAGAGTACAGACGTTTTAACTGTCGATTAAATATATTTACTGTTTTTTGTTGTTTAGTTTGTTTAACCGTGTTCGATCGTTTTGGCACGTTAGCCGATAGCTAACGTGCTTTTTTTTGCGTTGGATAAATGGCTGGAATGGGCCTTCTAGACGCGTGTATCCGCTATCTTGCAGGCAGAGCCATGTCTGGAGGAGCCTCCCTGGGGAGGCTTGGGGGTGGGGCTAAGGTGATGGCTTCTTTATTTTTCGAGCTTGGATTCCAGTTCTTCCTTACGCTGTTGAATCTGTAGAAGTTCGAATTTCAAATCGAGCAAGCTGTATTGTACTCGGGAGTTTGCAATTTTCATCTTGAGAGTTGCCTCCCTGAGTTTCCTGTTAGCTTCACGCAGGCGATAAATGGGATCGTTCCTGGTCTCTTTTAAAGAGAGCATGAAATCGTTAAAGGATGCATTTGAAGAAGATGAAGTAGGTTCCATGCGAGTCTCGTTGTGTTTTAATATGTAACTTTATTTTAATGGCGACTCGAATTTTTTTCGTCATGGAAATACTCCACGGCGCTAACCAAAATAACTGGCTTATTTCTTTCCCCTTGAATTAGTTTAATAAGATTAAAATATTAAATATCTAGTTTTTGTATAATTAACTCTATAAGACAGTCTAAAGTAATACGGCTTTAGAGGTGAGATTTTCCGGTGACAACTAAAACGCCGGTGGGGCCATAGGCTCCACCGGCGTTTTGTCTTAATGAGGGCTGGCTAAATCAGGATGAGATTCGATCATAGCCATTATCCATGAAAGGATAGTCCGTATAGCCCTCTTCCTTGCCGCCGTAGAAGGTATCCGGATTGGGCTCGTTGAGCGAAGCGCCCTGGCGGAAGCGCTCGACGAGATCCGGGTTGGCAATGTAGGAACGGCCGATGGCCACGGCGTCGGCGATACCGTCACCGATGATGCGCTCGGCGCGCTGTGCATCGTAGTGGCCGCAGAAGATCAGGCCGCCCTTGAAGCGCTCACGCAGGGCGCGACGAAAGTCATCCGTCAGCTTGATGTCGCCCCCGGCCCAGTCCGGCTCGTTGATATGCAGATAGGCGATACCGCGCTTGGAGAGCTGTTCCGCCATATAGAAGGCCATGTCTTCCGGCTCCTCGTCGGTCAGGCCGAAAATCTCGATGAACGGCGACATGCGAATGCCGGTACGTTCCGGGCCGAACACTTCCGCCACCGCATCGAGCGCCTCCAGCGGAAAGCGAGCGCGATTTTCCAGGGATCCACCGTACTGATCGGTGCGCTGGTTGCTGCCGGTCGCCAGAAACTGGTTGAGCAAGTAGGCGTTGGCGGCGTGCACTTCGATCATGTCGAAGCCGGCACGCTTGGCACGAATTGCCGCTTGGCGGTAGTCGTCGACGACGCTTGCGATTTCGTCGGTTTCCAGCGCCCGGGGCGTGCTTGTTTCATGGCGGCCTGAGCTGCCGTCCTCGAATTCGACGAAGCACTGGGCTCCTTCGCCTTTTAACGCGCTAGGTGCTACCGGTGCCTGGCCGTCGGGTTGCACCATCTCGTGGGATACCCGGCCCACATGCCAAAGCTGTAGCGCCATGCGACCCCCTTTGGCGTGAACGGCATCCACCACGCGCTTCCAGCCGGCTTCCTGTTCATCGGTCCAGATGCCGGGGGTGTAGACGTAGCCCCGGGCGGTGGGGGAGATGTTGGTAGCCTCGCTGATGACCAGGCCGGCACCGGCGCGCTGTCCGTAATAGGCTTGCTGGAGTTCGCCGGGAACGCTATCCGGGGTGCGGGCCCGAGTCAGCGGGGCCATCAGTACGCGGTTAGGGAGGGTGAGATTGCCGAAACGAACCGGCGTCAATAAGGTTTCATGTGCCATGAAGGCCGTCCTTGATGAATAGGGTGCTGAACCTGCCCGTAGCCCGGGCGGGTCCTCGATGAGCAGTGAAAAGTCTGGGCGTTTCGTTTAGAACCTTGACCGGGCTTTTCCGTAGACAAGTCTTCGCGAGGGCGCTGTAAACCCATCCGTGGGCGCTACTTTTGCTTTCTGACCGCCATGGATGGCGGAAATGCCGGAATCGCATGGAGCTTTTTCCGGCCATGGCAAAAGACCCTCGCTGCGACTTGACTCCGGTGCCCGTTCTCGCTGGGGATTGGTAATGAACTCTTACAGCTTGACCAGCATCTTGCCCTGATTGCCGCCTTCAAAGAGCTTAAGGAAGGCATCCGGCGTCTGTTCCAGGCCTTCTTCGACGGTTTCCTGATAGTCGATCTCGCCGCTGGCCACCCGGGAGGCGAATTCCTTCAGGAAGTCGCCGTGGTGTTCCCAGTGATCGAAGACGATGAAGCCCTGCATACGTGCGCGGCGAATCAGGATCATCGCTAGGTTTCCAGGGCCGGCGCTGGGAGTCTGATCGTTGTAGCGCGAGATCATGCCGCACACGGCAATACGCGCGCCGACGCGCAGATTGTTGAGCGCCGCTTCCAGACAGTCGCCGCCGACGTTCTCGAAGTAGACGTCGAAGCCTTCCGGGCAGGCGGCCTTGAGATCTTCACTGAGCTGCTTGGCGCCCTTGCCCTTGTAGCTCACTGCCTTGATGCCCTGGGATTCGAGCCAGTCGAGTTTCTTTTGATCGCCGGCGATACCTACCACGGTGCCGCCCTTGGCCTTGGCCAGCTGTACGGCGAGAGAGCCCACGGCACCGCTGGCAGCGCTGACCAGTACGTTGTCGCCATCCTTCATCTCGGCGATGATGTTGAGCCCCACCCAAGCGGTGGTACCCGGCATGCCGAGCACACCGAGATAGGCTTGTTCCGGTACATCGAACTCAGGCAATGCTTCGACCTGATCACCGGGCAGTTGCGCAACATCGCGCCAGCCACCCATGTGACGCACCTTGTCGCCTTCCTTGAAACGGGAGTTCCGCGACTCGATGACCTCGCCCACGGCGGCGCCTTCCAAGGGCTTGCCCAGCTCGAAAGGGTCGATGTACGTGGTCACGCCATCCATGCGGCCACGCATATAGGGGTCAACGGAAAGCCAGCTGTTGCGAATACGTACTTCGCCATCCTGTAGCTCGGGGAGTTCGCGTTCCTCGAGTTTGAACAGGTCGCGTTTCGGCATACCTTGTGGATGATCGTGAATAGTAAAATAACGGCTTTGCATAGCTCACTCCTGTGTGCCAGAAATTCATCGCCTTAAAACAATGGCAACAGAGTAGCCAGTTCGGTAATATCACGCCAATGCAAGTTGCTTAAAAGCGATATGCATTATGCTGATAACAGTGCCATTGAAATACAGTCAACTGTCACCATGGCGATAATTGTATGCACCTTGCCGATTTGGCCCATCATGACCTAAACGCCTTGGTTACCCTGCATGCGCTATTGGACTCCCGAAGCGTTACTCGGGCCGCAGAGCGACTCAATCTCAGTCAGCCCGCGGTGTCGCGCACCTTGTCTCGACTGCGTCACTCCTTGGACGACCCTTTATTCGTGCGAACCCACCGCGGGTTACGCCCCACGGCGCGGGCTGAAGCGTTGGGCCCGCCACTGGCGCGGTTATTGGAAGAATTGGGTGCACTGCTGGCACCACCTGAATTCGATCCGGCAAGCACTACGCGGCGATTTCAACTGGCGACTTCCGACTACGGCATGCATGCCTTTCTCGTGCCGCAGTGGCAAACCCTCAAGCACCAGGCGCCAAATCTGCGCCTGGACATTCAAGGCTACAGCGGCAGCATCGAGCAGAAGCTCGACGAAGGCGGTCCCGAGTTGGCGCTTTGCGTACCCGGCGATCGGGTGCCGGCCAGTGTGCACGGTCGCGAGATCGGTAGCGATCACTTCGTTTGCGTGATGCGCGAAAACCATCCGCTGGCAAATAAGTCCGAAGAAGAGTTTACGCTGGACGCCTTCCTGGAGGCGGATCATCAGTTGATCAGCATGGGCGGTGACGATAGGGGGGCGGTGGATCTGGCCTTAGCCAAGCATGGATTGAAGCGTCGTGTGAGTCTGCGCCAGCCGCATTTTCTGGCGAGCTTCTCGGCGACACAGCACAGTGACCTGTTGTTGTCTGTGCCCGGTTGTCTGGCCGCCAGCATACTCGATCATTGGCCGCTGGCATTACGGCGGCTGCCGCTTGAAGTGGCGCCTTTTTCCTATTGGCTGATATGGCACGAGCGTTTCCATGAGGACGCGGGCCATGGCTGGCTGCGTCAAACCCTGTTTGAAGGTTTAAAAGCGCAGTACCAAACCTTGAGCCATCGTTTACAGGCAGTGTAGACGTGCTCAGCGATTGACTAGATACCATCTCTCCTCGTGATGTTTTTAGTAACTGTCGGCTCGAAATTCAACGCCAACCAGGAATCATTTATATTCGTATTTTCGTTTTAATGCTCTGCGTACCTTTTCAGGTTTGAAAGGCACAGAACGCAGCCTTGTTCCCGTAGCGTCGAATACCGCATTGGAAATGCAGGCCGAAACAATAGCCGCCGCGGGTTCGCCAACGCCCCAGGGAACCTCCTCTGGGCGGCCGATCAACTCGATGACCACCTCGGGAACGTCCTTAAATCGCAGGATCGGGTAGGTGGCCCAGTCAAGACTCGTGACCATCTCGCGATCGAAGGTCACCTCTTCCATGAGCGTGCGGCTGGTGGTCTGAATGATGTTGCCTTCGATCTGGGCGCGCACGGAGGCCGGATTGATGATCTGCCCACAGTCATGGGTCACGAAGAAGCGTTTGACGTGGATCTTGCCGGAATAGCGATCCACCTCGACCTCGGCCACCGCGCCGACGTAGGTGCGCTTCAGCTCATACTTCACATAGGCGACGCCGCGCCCGACAAGCATTCTGTCGCCGGAATCCTGCTTGGGCGAGGGACGGTTTTCCCATTTCGCCAGTATCTCCAGGCGATCCAGCACTTCGTGTCCACGGCTGTCTGATGCCTCGAGCCGCTGACGGCGGTACTCGATGGGATCGACTCCAAGCTCGGCGGCGATCTCATCCAGGAACGCCTCGTTGGCAAAGGTATTCTGCATGCGTCCCGGCGAACGAATCCAGGACGGGCGCAGCGGCGTGGTCTCGAGCCGGTGGCAGAGGGTTCGAACATTGGGAAATTGATAGGGGATGGCGGAATCGTTGGTGATGCCGCCAGGGTTCAATTCTGCCGTGGTCGGTAAACCCGACAGGCTCGCTGGCAACAGTCCGACGCGCCCGCCGGCGCCTTGAGGGATGAAGAACGTGGACTTCCACGCGCTTACCTGGTTCTGGTCGTCGATACCGGCCTGCAGATCGATCAGTGTCGGCGGGCCCTTGGGGTCCCAGCCGTGTTCATCGTGGCGCATCCACTGAACCCGCACCGGCCGCCTGACCTCGCGGGATAAAAGCGAGGCATCCGCCGCGGCATCTTCGTGGCCATTGCGCCCGTAGCAGCCGGCACCCTCGAGATAGATGCAGCGTACATCCTCCTCGGCAAGCGAGAACATCTCGGCCAGTTCGCGTCGCAGCCGGTGAGTTGCCTGGGAGGACGACCAGTTGACCAGCTTGCCACCGCTGAAATCGGCAATGGAACAGGAAGGACCGATGGAGCCGTGGGTATGCAGCGCGAAGTCGTAGGTCGCCTTGAGGGTACGGTCGGGGTTTTCGAGAGCGCTATCGACATTGCCGATATCGCTGGTCACATCGTCCTTGACGATGTTGGTATTGCGCACGTGTTCCCACAACCTGCTCTGTTCCGGCAGCGACTCGGTGGTGGACCAGGTCGCCTTTATCTCGCGGCCGGCGCGCACGGCAGACCATTCGCTTTCGGTAACGATGCCGAGGAAATTGCCCTTGCGGATGATCTTGACCACGTCCGTCAGATGCGCAATCGAGTCTTCGTCGACTTCCTCCAGCGTTGCCTCGATGGCCGGTGGGCGAACGACCACACCATACGCCATGTTGGGCACGCGCAGATCCTGCATGTAGACGAAATCACCGGTGATCTTGCCAGGTAGGCCGCGACGGGTGATGGACTGGCCGACGATGGTGTAATCCGCAGGATCTTTCAGCCTGACGTCCTTGTTTACATCAAGCGAGAGGCGCTTCTCGCTGACCAGTTCGCCATATCCCAGGCTTTCGCCTTGAGCCTTGATGACGCCGCCGCTGATTGTCAGCTTCTCCTTCGCGGCATTCATACGCTCCGCCGCCGCAGAAAGCAGCGCCTCCCTGGCCGTCGCTGCGGCAAGGCGCAGGTTCAGCCCCGCCTCCTGAATGGAAAGAGAGCCGTAGGTCGGCCCCTGATCGGGGGTGAGTGACGTGTCACCCTCGGTGACGGTGACATTTTCCAGGGGCACATAAAGCTCTTCCGCGGCAATCTGGGCCAGCCCCGTGCGCACACCGGTGCCGAAATCGATCTTGCCGCTAAAGACGGTGACCATGCCGTCCTTGTCGATGGCAAGATACGAATCGACGACACCGTCCTCGACGGATTTCAGGGTGCGCGTCTTTATATCGCGCCCGGCTTCCTGGGCGGATACCACCTTGCCCAGTATCGAAAAGGTAACGATCAGCCCTCCGGTGCCCTTCAAGAACGCGCGCCGCGAGAGCTTGGGTGAATTTTCCATGAAAGCGTTCCCCTTTAGGCCCTGGCGGCAAGTTTGACGGCGCGGATGATCGCTGCGTGAGTACCGCATCGGCAAAGATTCGCCTGCATTCCGGCAAGTATTTCGTCATCCGTGGGGTCGGGATTTTCATTCAGCAGATGCTGCGCGCGCATTACCATGCCGGCGATGCAATAACCGCACTGGGCCGCCTGTTCATCGATGAAGGCCTGCTGCACCCTGTTGGGCTTGCCGTCTTCCAGTAATCCTTCGGTGGTAATGACCGAGCGGCCCTCGAGCGCGGTAATCGGTGTAATGCAGGAAAACACCGCACGACCGTCCACAAGCACCGTGCAGGCGCCGCACTGACCCAGACCGCAGCCGAATTTGGCACCACGTAAACCGATCTTGTCGCGCAACGCATACAGCAGCGGCATTGAGGGGTCACCGTCGATATCGTGGACGGTTCCGTTGACCTCGATCTTGACGCTCATCCTTTTATTCCTTTCCCTTCGCGCTGGAACGCGCCGTTGAAATCACATCCTCCAGCTCGCTCCACTCCGCTTCGTTGGAATAGCGGCGGCGTATATATTGGGCGAGTTCCGCTACCTCGTCGTTCGACAGAATATCGGCGAAGCCAGGCATATAGGCGCCGCCCATGTCGCGATAGGCATCTATGCCATTGACGATAGTGCGTACTGCGTTCGCCGGGCTGGATTGCCGGACCGCTCCGCTGAACGACAGCGGCAGTGCTTTCGAGGGACCGACCTCTGCAGTACTTTCATGGCACTTGGCGCAGGACCCCACCCAGAGATCATGAGCTGAAGCGGAAACGTCGATATCCTGATTGTCGATAGGCGTTAACCGTTGCCCCTTGCCGTCGTTCAAGCTGGCAATATAGACGGCAATGGCCTCCACGTCAGAGGGTGGCGCCTGGCTCAGATTGACTGCCGTCTCAGCCATCGGGCCTGCCGCGGCACCGTGATCCTGGTTGAAGCCGGTGGCGAGATAGTTGTCCAGCTGGTCTGCTTGCCAATTACGAGCAGCGTCACCGCTGAGCGGCGGGGCATACCAGTTGTCAATCATTGCGCCCTGGTATTTTTCCGACGACTTCTCGGCACCCATGATGTTGCGAGGCGTATGGCAGGCTCCGCAGTGCGTCAGTCCTTCAACCAGATAGCGCCCGCGGTTCCACTGCTCGCTTTGGTCGGACACCGGTTCCAACTGATCAGTGTCAAGAAAGAGAAAATTCCACCCTGCAATCAAGGGCCGGATATTGAATGGAAAGGTGAGGTCGTTCGAGGAGACATCGTTGCGTACCGCGGGAACGGAGCGCAGAAACGTATAAAGTGCGTGGATATCATCGTCACTGGCTTTAGTGAAATGATTGTAAGGAAACGCCGGGTAGAGATGTCCGCCTTCACGATCGATGCCTTTACGCATGGCGCGTGCAAAGGCTTCTTCAGACCAGGTTCCAATACCGGTATCACGATCCGAGGTGATATTGGTGGAATAGATCGTGCCAAAGGGAGTCGGCATGGCTAGACCACCGGCATAGGGCTTGCCGTCTTTGGCGGTATGGCAGCTTGCGCAGTTGCCAAGCTGCGCTAAGGCGTAACCTTTCGATGCCAGGGTACGCTCCACGTCGGGCTGAGCGTCCTCGGCCACTGCAGGTATTTCTGAGCGCCAGGTGAGCGCGAAGGCCACGATACCAACGATAGCTAGTACAATAAGAATAGCTATCCCAATTCGCCAAGGTTTCATGTCGAATTTTTCCAGATCCATGGTATTTATTTATCCATTAGAAATCAGCTTAGTATCCTGCTGACTGCCATACAACAAAGATGGCAAAGAAATTACAGTGATAACTAACGCTTTTCATTGGCCTATGCTTATGGATTATCGAAGCCGAAGGGGTTCAATGGGCTTTCTTCCTGCTTGAAATTGGCTAGCTCGGGCCAGAAGGGGGATCAAAGAAAATCGGATGCCTAGGGTTTCCTGCAATATTACGTTCGTCTGAATGTCGCCGAGACATTGCGAGGCGATTTTATTTAACCTGTTGCTCATAGCGTACATTCAGTCGATCGGTCAAGCGCCTGCTGGCATACCTGCTTTCATCCGGGGTTTGTGCTTCGGTAGCGGCGTGACGGTGTCCAGTTGGTGTCCGCCGCTGACGCTACGCTATCAGCTTAAAGATAAAGTTCAGAATTGGCGTAGGTTTGCTGGCGCCCCCATCAGGATTCGAACCTGAGACCTTCCCCTTAGGAGGGGGACGCTCTATCCAGCTGAGCTATGGGGGCTTGCTTGGTAGCGAGCTGCATTATATGCGTCCTGTACCATGAGATAAACCCGAAGCCTGATAAGCGTCTGGGAAGACATGGATTCGGTTGGCGTCTGAAAGAGTGAGCGCTAGACTGGCCTACTTTCCTACAAGAGGCGCTCTGGTGACTTCAAGCGATCGCATCTTCGACGGCCTGGCGGACAAGTTTGCGGCCAGTTTATACGGTGCGACCCGAGGCGAGCTGCGTCTGGCGCTGTTGGATCATCTGTTGCCCCGCACCTTGCCCCTTGAAGGCCAGCCGGCACTGGATATCGGCGGCGGTCTGGGGCAGATGAGCGCCTGGCTGGCGCGCCGGGGCCATGCCGTGACCCTCGCCGAGCCCTCGGAAGAAATGCAGGGTCGAGCGCAGGCGTCCTTGACCGGCCTGGATATAGAGTTTCTGCAATTGTCGCTGCAAGCCTTGCCGGAACACGCCCCCGGGCCCTGGCCGCTGATCGTCTGTCATGCGGTACTGGAATGGCTGGCTAATCCGGAGGAGGCGATCGGTATCGTCGATGAGTTGCTGGCCCCGGGCGGGCATCTGTCGCTCATGGTGTTCAATCGGGATGCGCTGCGCTTTTCCAATATCGTCAAGGGCAATCTAGGTAAGGCGCTGGATGACCGGCTGGCCGGCACCGGCAAGCGTCAGCGTCTGACGCCTATTTCGCCCTTGACTCACGATCAGATTGCCGGCTGGTTGGCCGAGCGAGGTCTGGTCATTGAGCATGTGGCGGGTATTCGCGTGTTCCACGACTATCTGCGCGAGCGTGATCCGGACGAGGCGATGCTGGCCCGGCTTTTCGAGCTCGAGCGCCGCTACTGCGATGTCGATCCCCATTGGCGGCTGGGCCGCTATCTGCTGTATAGCATCCATAAACCTGACACTTCTGGACAAATCGTATGACTGCCGTGACGCCTGCCTGTCAATTGCTCGAACGCCAATCCGAGGGTTATGAAAACTGGCTATGGGTGGCGCCGCCGCCGGACCCCTGGCTGAGCGATCAGCCGGGGCCGCTATGGAGCACCGATCTAGGCATCGCCCAGGCCTGGCGCGAGCGGGGCGCAACGGTGTATGACGACTTGGCACCGGGCATCGAAGAGGTGCCTGGCGCCGTGCTGTTCTGGCCCAAGGCCCATGCCCTGGGGGAATGGTGGCTATTGGCGCTGTGCGCGCAGCTACCCGAAGGTACGCGATTACAGATAGTCGGTGAGAATCAGGGCGGCATTCGGAGAGTACTCAAGATTCTTGCCGCGCTGGGGCTTGGCTGCCGGCGTCTCGACAACGCCCGGCGCTGCATGCTGTTCGAGACGCGGGTCGGGCAAGTGAGTCTGGCCCCAGATGATGCCTGGACGACGTTCGAAGCCCTCGACCTGCGATTGGTCAGTCATCCCGGCATATTCGGCCACGGTAAGCTCGACAGCGGTACAGCGCTTCTACTCGACAACCTGCCCAAGTCGTTGAAGCTTGCAGGCGCAAGCGTACTCGATATCGGCTGCGGCGATGGGGTGATCAGCGCCTGGTTGGCACGGCAGGATGCCAAGGTAACAGCGGTGGACAGCAGTGCTTTCGCGGTAGAAGCTACCCGACGCACTCTGGCCGCCAATAGTTTGAACGGCAGCGTTCATCAAAGCGATGTTTATTCCGCATTACCAGAAGGCGAGCGCTTCGCTGTGATCGTCAGCAATCCGCCGTTTCATCAGGAGAGAGCCATCGACCGTGGCCCGGCGTCTCGCTTGATTCGCCAGGCCCCGGAGCACCTCGAGAAGGGCGGCTATTTGATAGTGGTGGCCAATGCGTTCTTGCCCTATCCGGATCTGTTTGATGCGGCCTTCGGCGGTTTCGAGATCCTCGCGGACGACCGTCGTTTTCGAGTGTACATGGCGCGCAAACGGTGACTTTCCGGCCTGGCTGGGGAGCGCCATTGCCAGAGAATTGGGCGAGCTACAGCCGGAGCTTGCCAATTAACCGGCCTTGGACCCCGCTATTTCTTTCTTTGCCAGCCGAGCCCGGCGCGCATACTGAAGCCTATCGAGACGAAGGCGCATACAGAAAATACGTTCCGGCAGTTCCTACAGGGCCTTCGTCAACCGTTTATTACTCAACTCACAAGGCCCCTCAAGGCAAGAGCTCCCATGTCGATATTGGTGTTGTCCCGCCCCAGACTCCTTGATGTCACGACATCCCTGATCGCGGATGAGTTGAAAACACTCAGGCGTCTCGGCGATCACGAAATCGATACGGCCGGCTGGAACGAGAAAACCCGCATACATGACTTGGCGGAAGCCTCTGCCATTCAAAGAAAGCCCCATTCGCTCGAAGTCGATTTCGGGGAGATGGTTGCGCTGGTAGCTCAAGTGAACACTTACTTTCAGCTGACGGGGGATGGCGTCGAAGATTCTCTGCTGCGCAGCAAGACCCTTGGCGAATGGGTGGATCTGATCGCCGTAGCGCGGGGAAGCGGAACCTGCAACATTGCCTTGAATACCTCCGGTAATACCAAGGCGCTAAAGGTGTATGTCCATCAGTGGCATGATCTGGTCGAGGAGACGGCTTACTTTGCTCAGTATCTTGAGGACGTACTGGACGATCGTGTGACCCGAATCGTGGCACTTGCGCCTCGTCATTCTATCTATGGCCTCATTTTCAGTGTGTTGTTGCCTGAATTTCGGAATGTGCCTGTCGTGAGTGGCGATTCGGCACTGGCAATGGTTCGGGCACGAAAACTCCAAGCCGGCGATGTCGTCGTGGGCGATCCGCTCATCTGGCGTCAATTGAGCCGCCAGAGGCTAGCGTTTCCGAATAAGGTGTTGGGATTGACGACGGCGGCATTGAATTCAATAGGGCTGGCCGAGGCAGACGTCGCGGGTCAGCTGCGCCAGCAAAACCTGAGCGCAATGGTAGAAATATATGGCTCCGATGAAACCGCCGGGATCGGCGCGCGCATCGATACCGATGAATGCTTCCGGCTGTTGCCGCGCTGGCGGCGTGAAGATTCATACGAGGCCATATTGAGAGACGATCAACAAGGTCGTCGTTACTCCTTGGCGGAAACGCTCGATTGGCTGGATCATCGTCGTTTCTCCCCCTTGATGGCGTAGTGACGCCGCCCTGGGGTCGCGAGCGCCATTTAAGGTGAGCGATAGTCGATCTGGGTAATGATATAGGTGGTTTCGCCCCCCGGTGCGGCGACGGTGGCGTCTTCATCGAGGGCCTTGCCGAGCAGGGCACGAGCCAGCGGTGCATCCACGCTGATCCAGCGCTTGGCGGTATCGGTCTCGTCGTGGCCGACGATGCGAATGGCCAGCTCTTCGCCGTCTTCGTCCTCCAGGGCCACGAAGGCGCCGAAATAGACGCGTTCGGTGTCTGCGGGTAGGCGATCGACTACCTGGAGTTCGTCCAGGCGCTTGCCCAGGTAGCGGATGCGGGCAATGATCCGATTGAGCTCTTTCTTGTTGTAGGTGTAATCGGCATTTTCACTGCGATCACCCAGCGCTGCAGCTTCACCGACCTTGGCCGAAATTTCCGGGCGGCGCACTCGGGCGAGATGATCGTGGATACCTTTGAGTCGAGCAAACCCTTCCGGGGTGATCAAATCGCTCTTCTTCTCCTGGCGTAGATCCTTGGCCGGATCCCGCCAGCGTGTCATGTTGCGGCCTTTCATGAGATGCCTCTGTCTTGCGATGACTGTTTGCCGATAGCTTTATCGATAGCGTGTCATTCAAACGTTCGTTACATTGCAGTCAGGAGACGTTATTGCTCCTGGAACAATCACAACAACCATAACGTATTTCAGGGGGTTCCCCATGCCGTTTCAACCTCGTCTACTCAAAGCCAGCCTGTTGGGACTGTTCCTGGCCTTCGGCGTACCCAGCTTGATGGCTCAGGAAAGTGAGTTGTTCTCCCTCAAGAACCGCTGGGAGAATATCACGACTCAAATGCCCGAAGATGCTCGTGCTAAAGCGCTCGAAGGACTTGCCGATGAAGCAGGTACGCTTGCTCGGCAATATTCCGACGACGCCCGGGTATTGATCTGGCAAGGTATCGTGCTGGCCTCCCAGGCCCGGGAATCAGGAGGCTTGTCTGCACTTGGGCTGGCCAAGGACGCTCGAGCTGCATTGGAGCGTGGTATCGAACTCGATCCGAAGGGTAACGGCGGCTCGGCCTACGTGACCTTGGGTGCGCTTTATGATCGCGTGCCAGGTTGGCCGGTAGGCTTTGGGAATAGCGAGACCGCCGAGGCGATGTTCCAGCAAGCGCTGGCAATTCGACCCGATGGTATCGATGTGAATTACTACTACGCTGCTTTCCTGGAAGAGGAGGGCCGCAAGGATCAGGCGCTTGAGCATGCTCGGCTTGCGGTGAATGGCGAGGCGCGAGGCGAGCGCGAGATATCCGATGAGGCGCTGCGCGATCGGGCCCGTAGGCTGGTGGCATCTCTTCAGTAACGTCGATCGCGGTTGGAATTGGCGGGCACGACCCCGATAATAGAGTATTGTTTGTGGAGGCTCGTTTCATATCACCCCCTCTTCATTTCATCCTCTCTTTATTTATCTCGTCAGGGAGAACGCATGGCCGAAGGGAACTCGCTGGATACGCCCCGCTTTGGTGCCGCCGATGTCGAGCTGACCAGCATCGACTGCCTGTACCAAGGATTTTTCAGCCTTGAGCGACGTCATCTGCGCCACCGCCTGTTCAATGGTGGTTGGAGCAACGAAGTCACTCGAGAGGTGCATGTTCGACATGATGCGGTAGGGGTGCTGCTTTATGACGTGGAGCGCGACTGTGTCGTGCTGGTGGAGCAGATGCGGGTCGGAGCCCTGAGCGATTCATTGAGCCCCTGGAAGCTCGAGCCGGTGGCTGGCTTGATCGAACCGGGAGAGACACCGGCGGATGTGGCCTGCCGCGAGGCCATGGAAGAAGCCGGATGCGAAATACAGGAGTTGTTCGAGCTGCACTCTTATTATCCCAGCCCCGGCGCCTGCAACGAACGAGTGACCCTGTTCTGTGGCTTGGTGGATTCCGGCAACCTTGGTGGCGTGCATGGTCTCGATGAGGAAAACGAGGATATCCTGGTGCATGTGCTATCGTTTGCCCGGGCCTGGGAGCTTCTTGAGGCGGGTCGTCTCGACAACGCCATGTGCCTGATTACCTTTTATTGGCTGGCGCGAGAACGCGCTTCATTACGAGCAAGGAGATGATTTAGTGGCCAGAACCGCCTATGTAACCGATCTCAAGACACTGCAGGGGGAGTGCACAGCCAACTATCTGCGCATGACTCGTCTGCTGGGGGATCTTGATGCCGGTGACGTGCGCGAGGTGCCGCTGGCGGGAGAATCCAGCCGTTTCGGTACGTTATGGCTGGAAGTACTCGAATGTGCTCCCTACACCACGATCGTGCGGGTGGCTCAGACCGGTGTCCTCGACGCCTTCATCGATACGCCGCGCATGCAGGTGCACCTTTACCATGATGTACGCATGGCAGAAGTCACCGATTTCCAACGTCAACGTCACTTCAACGGGCGTTATCGCTATCCCAACGCACGCATGCATCAGCCGGATGAAAAGCTTCAGCTCAATCGCTTTCTGGGCGAGTGGCTGGATCATGGTTTCAATCATGGCCATGCCGTACGGTTGCCCGAACTGCGCTGATGCGTCTGATCCAGATTACCGATTGCCATCTTCACGCTGATCCCGATGCTCGCTCTCGCACGGGATATCCGCTGGTGCAGCTGCAAAAAGTGGTGAAGCGCGCCCGGCAACTGCGTCCCGATATCGTCCTCGTCACCGGGGATATCAGCCAGGACCGAACCCAGGCTTCCTATCGTTGCGCCGCGACGCTCTTTTCCTCCTTCGGCTGCCCCTGGTTCTGGTTGTCGGGCAACCACGATGCGCATGATCTAATGAATGTCGTACACCCGCTACAGGATGAGATCGATCTTGGCAGCTGGCGCCTGCTGCTTCTCGATTCCCAGGTCGAAGGGCACCCTCATGGTGAACTGGGAAAGAAGCAGCTTGAAACCTTGGCAGAGCGCCTGGGAAAAGATGAACGACGCGTCTTGTTGGCGCTGCATCATCCTCCGATAACCATCGACTCCAATTGGATGGACGCCATCGGCTTGAAGGATCGAGATGCCTTCTGGCAAACCCTGGCACCTTACTCTCAGGTAAATGCCGTTCTGTGCGGACATATTCACCAGACGCTTGCGCAGCGGTTGGATAACGTTCTGGTGTATGGCTGTCCCGCTACCAGCGATCAATTTCTGCCCGGCTCGGCAGACTTTGCTGTCGACGATGACGCGTTACCTGGATTTCGCGTCATCGACCTGGAAGATTCACGCTTGTCGACCTGGATCGAGCGTGTAGACATCTAAGACCGCTCCCGCTTCTATCGCTCCTATATTTCATTCTGTACTTAAAGAATGTTTATTAATTCTTTTACGTTATCGATGTTGTCTCGCTAACGTACTCTCTTGAGCACACTGCCACGACGGTTCACCGATTCCGGTGTCTGTCATTAGGGCATGTAGAGAGAGGAAACACCCAATGTCTTCATTCAAGGCCCAGACCCACCTCAAGCAGCTCGAGGCGGAGTCGATCCACATCCTGCGCGAAGTCGCCGCCGAGTTCGCCAACCCGGTGATGCTCTACTCCATCGGCAAGGACTCCTCGGTGATGCTGCATCTGGCGCGCAAGG
>NZ_JACNMQ010000001.1 GCF_020622265.1 Halomonas sp. M20 | reverse complement strand
CCTTGCGCGCCAGATGCAGCATCACCGAGGAGTCCTTGCCGATGGAGTAGAGCATCACCGGGTTGGCGAACTCGGCGGCGACTTCGCGCAGGATGTGGATCGACTCCGCCTCGAGCTGCTTGAGGTGAGTCTGGCGTTCTGCAGAGAGTTCCGACATCGAGAATACCTGATAAATGTTTACGATTGACGAAGAGTTGGAGCCGGCGGGCTACTCAATTATTAAAACTTCCAGATCATCGGAATCAGAATGATCGCTGTAATAGCGACCAAGGCGCTCAAAGGCGCGCCGATTCGTAGATAATCACTAAATCGATACCCGCCAGGCCCCATCACCATCAAGTTGGTCTGGTAGCCCAGCGGTGTCATAAAACTGGCCGATGCAGCAACCATGATGGCGATGGCAAAAGGCATGAAGTTGACATCGAGCTGCTCGGCGACCGCCATCGCTATGGGAAACATCAATACTGCCGCTGCATTGTTCGTAATCAGCTCGGTAAAAACTACCGTCGTCATGTAAACCAGCGCCAGACCCAGCCAGGGAGAGAGGTCATCGGCGAACATCAACCATTGCGCTATTTGGCTGGCTGCCCCTGTTTTACTCATGGCCGCCCCCAGCGAAAAGGAAGCGGCAATAACGATGAGCACGCTCAGGTCGACATAGTGCCGCGCCTTGCTTGCCGAGAGACAGCGCGTTAGCAGCATGGCGCCCGCCGCAAGAAATGCTGCCTCCAGAATCGATAACAATCCGAACGCGCTTGCCAGCACCATGGACATAAGAATAGCGAGTGCGGCAGGGGCTTTACGGAAGTCCGGAGGAGTCGAGTCGTTCAATGCGCTGACCAGCAGGAAGTCTTTGCGGTGACGGTACTGCTCGACGAACTCCTGGGTGGTTTCCATTAACAGCGTATCGCCCACCTGCAACTCGATATCGCCAACCTTGCCGGGTAAACGCCTGCCCGCGCGCGAAATTGAAAGGATGACGGCTTGAAAGCGCGAACGAAAACGCGACTCCCGAACCGTTTGGTATAACCCAGCGAAGTCGTGCCCAATGACCGCCTCAACCAGGCAACGACGATGGAGCGCGATATCGAGCTTGTTCACGTCGCCGTTGGCTGGCCTCAAGCCATGTACGCGGCGCAACTCCCTTGCACACTCTGGCGCACCGATAAAGATGAGAATATCGTTGGCTCTAAGTCGGGTGTCCGGAGGAACCGCCGTCATCAAATGGCCATCACGTTCAATATCAGCCAGATAACCATAAGTCATGTTGCGTAAGCCAGCACCCGTAATCGTCTTGCCAGGCAGCGGGCCATCCGGCTCGATACTAACTTCTACGCTATATTCACGTGCTTGCTCTAATTGTTCCAATACCCCTTGTCGATCTGGAAGCATCCGATCGGCGAATAGCCATAAGAAAGCGCCGCCAATCAGTAGTAGTGGCCCTCCCACCCATGCCAACTCGAACATACCAAGGGAGACGCCCATCTTGGTTTGCAGCAGACCATCCACGACCAGGTTGGTACTGGTACCAATCAACGTGCAGGTACCGCCGAGAATAGCCGCATAGCTGAGCGGCAAAAGCAGTTTGGAAGGCGGCAGTTTCAAACGCTGGGCCCATTCCTGAATAGCCGGAATGAACATCGCCACGACGGTGGTATTGTTCATGAAAGCGCTCAAACCAGACGCTGGGAGTAACACCCTTAGCTGAGCCTGCTTGATATGGCGTGGCTGCCCCAGCAAGCGGTGGGCAATCCATTGAATGGCGCCAGTTTCCTTGAGGCCTGCCGCAACGATGTAGAGCGTAGCGATCGTCATTACCCCAGGGTTGGCAAACCCGGCCAAGGCCTCGCCAGGCCCGAGAATGCCAAAAATCACCAGGAACGCTAACGCTGCCATCATGATGACATCGGCGGCAATGCGGGTAAGTGCAAGAGTGGCAAGAACGACGACAATAACAGCAAGCGTCATTAGAGCGTGAACGTTCATTCAGTACCAAAAATAAGTAAAAGCCAAGTTAATCACTGTCTTTCGCGCCGCTGAACTCGCGTCAACAAACTGCAAAAAGAGAGCCCATGACGCGTAATGTTTCGCGTGAAGCGGGAGTCAATCCAAAAATTGAAAGTGCTTCAGCCACGCTACCGCCCAAGGATTTTTCGGGCGTATTCCCTGGCCCTATGCTCAGTTTTCACCGTTTCATGAGACCGCGCATAGCTTGGATGCACGAAAAAACAGCGAAATGGTAGCATTTACCTAATACTATTGCTTGCGCCACAGTCGTGAGCATGGGCGAATAGAACGATGCTTTTGCTACAAAACCGTTGTTTCTTGAGGAGGGTATTCTAGTGGAGCGGTTCTGCGGTCTCTAGGTGCCGGCCGTATGAATTTGTTTTTCGTATGTCGCGGGTAAGCGACAAGCATTAGTAGCAGCCGCAAGGGCGGTAGAACCCTCAACATATTAACTCGCCATATTAGTGCGCTAACTCATTGCACGACTTGCGGCAATATCGCTTTTACGACTTTGCAGTGGCGGCTCATCAATATGCCAACAGGCTCAAGCAATCTTGCCCAGCTCGATCAGAGTGCGCAGTAACGTATCGACGCTGGTGTCGGTCTGATGGAAATCACTCATCAGGGTGCGCAAACGTTGTTCGAACTCCCGCTTAGCTTCCTGTTCGCGCACGCTTTGCTGTCGCCTGCTAGAACCATCCATGTCCTTCAACGCTTGAGCAAAGGCATCATCAAGTTCACGAAACTTGCGCAGCTTCTCTCTTTCGTCCATTTGACGGGGTTTATTGAATTTCATGAGGTTAGTACCAATACCATAAAAAAAGTTATAAAAAATTTATAGAGGCTATCTTATTAAAAAAGATAAATAAAAATCCAAAAGACAGCAGGCATCCGAACGCTTTAGCCTGAATAGCAACAGGCGTGACTGAATTACTTTTTGTAGTGCATTGTATGACTATGGTACGCCCTGCAGGCACCATGCTTGACATTCTATTTCGTCTAAACGTCTTTACCGCTTGACTCAGAAAATCGGTATGTGCAGCGGCAAGTAGACGCTTGGCACTTTTAAAATAATCAGAGGGCTTATTTTCGAACGACAGTATCGATGACTATCAGAAGCTAAAAAGCATATCCCACATAAGCGCCCTGCACACCGCGACCAAGGCCTTTATGATGGCAAAATTATGTACATCTACGCAACAAAAAAAGCCCGATGAACGCAGAAAGTGTAAAATCCAACACGATCCACATTAACGGGCATCAAGAAACACAGAGAATATCTCGCCCCCAATAGAACAGGATATTGACGACAAGCATACATTACATTTTGTTACTAAAGAACATAGATCCGACACATCCATTCTATTTTATTAGTATAACAACATCAATAAAGCTTGAAGGTCGTAAAAATCCCCCTATCCGAGGCAAGAAAGATTTTTCTTCCATACAAAAATGATCACCTAAATACAGTAATCGTACTTTCTGATCGCCACAACCGATGCAAGGCACTGAATTTTGCATGTCATATAGACATACCAACTTTTATTACAGCCCTAGACCGAATCTACGTGCACTTCAGCCTTCGGTGCGAACCAGCCAAGATTCGACAGTATCGGTGCCGTACTGATCTTTCCAGGCCTTGAGCGTTTTTTGGTTCCCACCCCGTGTTTCCACTACTTCGCCGGTATTGGGGTTCTTGTAGATCTTCAACTTGCGCTTACGCCGCCCCCCCCCGGTAGCAACACTTTTGGCAGTACTGGTGGATGGCTCGCTGGGCTGGAGAAGATCGATGACATCGCTGGCGCTTTTATCAAACTCCTGCATTAGCGCCTCCAGGCGCTCCTTGAACTCGAGTTCGGACTTTAAACGTTGATCGCCCTCCATCTGTTCAAGTTCTTGCTGAATCTGCTTGAGCATTTGCTCTTTCATCATATATTCACTGAGCAGAGACATACGCTTTATACCCTTATATAGAAAGTTGGAGGTTACGGTACAATTATTAACGTTTACAAGTCTCGTGCCAAGAGTTACGTTGCTTTTTTCTTGCATAATTTGATGTTTGGCGATCCCAGCCCTTGTTAATAGGCACAATATTAATTTCTAGCTAGCCGTTTATTGAATGGAACGCTATCCCTACAACGCTCGGAAGTTTGCCGCAAGGGGCTAGCTGATAGCCGGGTTATCGTGCTGTATGCACCGATTGAATCGAACAGAGGTCCCGTTACAACCACATCGCCGCCAACCAACCAAAGCCGATCAGCGGTATGTTGTAGTGTAAAAAGGTCGGCACTACCGAATCCCAGATATGGTCGTGCTGCCCATCGACGTTGAGTCCGGCGGTGGGCCCAAGGGTCGAATCCGAGGCTGGGGAGCCTGCATCGCCCAGGGCAGCGGCAGTACCCACCAGGGCGATCGTTGCCAAGGGCGAAAATCCGAACTGTACCGCCAGTGGCACGTAGAGAGTGGCAATGATGGGAATGGTCGAGAAGGATGAACCGATCCCCAGAGTGATGAACAGCCCGACCAGCAGCATGACAAGCGCCGCCAGCCCCTGGTTGTCACCGATGATTTCAACAGCATCGCTTACCAGCAACTCGACCTCGCCGGTGGCGTTCATTACCGATGCAAAACCGGAGGCGGAAATCATGATGAAGCCGATCAGCGCCATCATGCGCATTCCGCTGGTAAACAGATCGTCAGCTTCGCGCCATTTGAAAACGCCGCCCACGGAAAGCAGGGCGAAACCCACTAGCCCGCCGAGAATCATGGAACCGCTGTAAAGCTGGATACCTAATGCAGCAAGAATGGCCACCACGGACATCACAAGGCCCAAGGTGTGAATTTTTACCTGCTCCTGCTGATTAGGCAGATTGCGGGTACTCGCATCAAGCGCTGCATATTCACGCGGCTTGCGATAACTCAAAAGCAGCGCTACCAGTAGCCCCAGAGCCATACCGCCGACCGGCACCCCCATGGCCAAGGGCACCATACCACGCGTCACCTCGAGGCCAAGGGACTCCCCTGCCGCATTGATATTGGCCAGCAGGATGTCGTTGAGAAAGATGGCACCAAACCCCACCGGCAGCAGCATGTAGGTCGCCGTCAGGCCAAAGGTCAGCGTGCAGGCCACTGCGCGACGGTCCAGACGCAGCTGATTCATTACCTTGAGCAGTGGCGGAATCAGAATGGGAATGAAGGCGATGTGTACCGGAATCAGGTTCTGGGACGAAATTGCCACCAGTAATACGGAGCCGATCAATGTGTACTTGACCGTCGTTCGACGCTTTGGCGATGCCTCCTGTCCGAATAACCTGATCAGGCGTTGCGCCAGCAGATCCGGCAAGCCCGCCCGGGAAATAGCCACGGCAAAGGCACCCAAAGTAGCATAGGCCAGAGCGATCTTGGCGCCGCCGCCAACACCGTCGTTGAACGCCGAAAGAGCATCACCAAGCGACAAGCCGCCTACCAGACCTCCTACCAGCGCGCCCACTATCAAGGCGAAGACGACAGACACCCGAGCCAAGGCCAGCCCGACCATGACCAGCACGCCAAGAATTACCGCGTTCATTCGTTCGTTTCCTGTTCGAAGAGTGGCATAAGCGAGCCAAAAGCGAGAATTTTAACAGAGCCATTGGTCTAATGTGGTTTCTCTGTGGCTTTTTGGCTTTTTAAAAATCGCTGAAAAACCAAAGACCTCTATTCGTACAAACCTTGCACTCTATAAATGTTGCATGGGCTGTCGACACTTTGCGCTTGACAAATGACACCACGATCAATGATTTTGGTATACAACACTAGTACACAAAAATATCTCCGGCTTGCTGAGCAAGGCACCTGAACCACATCGTGTGGGTAACCCTACCCTCCGAGCAGATGCCGGCTTTCATGACCGAGGAGACAACCATGACCGACAACGCCAACACGCTCTGGATTCGCGATCCAGCTGCCTGTGCCGACCTCGATGCAGCAGGCGGCATCGTGATACAAGGCACGCGCATCATCGAAAAGGTGGCCGCCGGTGCTCAACCACGCCAGCCGGTGGATGAGATTTTCGATGCGTCCCGATACGTGCTATTACCCGGATTGGTGAATACCCATCACCACTTCTATCAGACCCTGACCCGCGCCTATTCCCCAGCGCTCAACAAGGAGCTCTTTCCCTGGTTGACGACGCTCTACGAGGTCTGGGCGAATCTCGACGAGGAGCAGTTGGCTCTGGCCAGCGAACTGGCCATGGTCGAACTGCTGATGTCGGGTTGCACCACTGTAGCCGACCATCACTACGTCTTTTCCGGCGCCCTGCTCGGCGCCATCGATTGCCAGGTGGAAACCGCTCAGCGCCTCGGCGTGCGTGCCGCGCTGACCCGGGGCTCGATGAGCGTGGGCCAGGACGATGGCGGGTTGCCGTCCCAGTCAGTCGTGCAGGACGAGCGGACCATTCTCGACGATAGTCAACGCTTGATCGAGCGTTACCATCAGCGTGGCGACGGCGCCATGACGACCATCGCCCTGGCGCCCTGCTCGCCCTTCTCGGTCAGCCGCGAACTGATGCTCGAAAGCGCTCGACTCGCTGAATCCCATGACGTTCGCCTGCACACTCATCTCGCCGAGACCGAGGACGAGACTGCTTATTGTCAGCGTCTATTCGGCATGCGCCCCTTGGATTACCTGGAAGATTGCGGCTGGTTGACGAACAGAACCTGGCTGGCCCATGGCATTCATTTCAATGACGGCGAGATCAAACGCCTGGGGCACGCCGGCACCGGTATCGCTCACTGCCCGTCATCGAACATGGTGCTGGGCTCCGGCATGTGCCGCACTCTGGAGCTCGAAGCCGCCGGCGCGCCAATCGGGCTAGCGGTGGATGGTTCGGCCTCCAACGATCACTCCAACCTGGCCAACGAAATGCGTCAGGCTCTGCTGCTGGGCCGCCTGCGTTATTCGCCTAGTCAGGTCACTCATGAAGACGTCATCCGCTGGGCAACGCAGGGATCGGCACGCTGCCTGGGCCGTAACGACATCGGCGGCCTGGAGCCCGGCCAGCAGGCCGACCTGGCGCTCTTCAAACTCGACGAACCGCGCTTTTCCGGCGCCGAGAACTCGCTGGCAGCACTGCTCTTGTGCGGCGCCCAGCGGGCCGACCGCGTCATGGTCGCCGGACGCTGGCGAATAACCGATGGCCTACCCTGTGAAATAGACCTGAGTCGCTTGATGGCCCGGCACGACGAAGCCGCCAGGCGACTACGCAACGCGCTATGACTCCCCTTTCGACAACAACAAGCAGGAGCAGTATCGATGACCACGACGACCGAGCAACCCCAGGACATGCCTCAGCATGTTCGCAGTACGCATGACGTCAATGCCATGCCGCCATTGGGCCGCGCGGTGCCTCTGGGTATTCAGCACGTGCTGGCGATGTTCGTCGGCAATGTCACCGTACCCATCATCATCGCCGGCGCGGCGGACCTGCCTGCGGATCAGACTGCCTTCATGATTCAGGCGGCGATGTTCGTCGCCGGGGTCGCCACGTTGCTGCAGTCCCTGGGCCTGGGCCCAATCGGCGCTCGCCTGCCCATCGTCATGGGCACCAGCTTCGGCTTCGTGCCGGTATTGATCCCCATCGCCGTGGGCATGGGCCTGCCGGCGGTTCTAGGGGCCGCATTATGTGGCGGCATCGCCATGGCGCTCGTGGGGCTACTCCTGCCCTGGTTTCGCTTTCTGTTTCCGCCGGTGGTCACCGGTACCTTCGTCATCATGCTCGGCGTATTGCTGATGCCGGTAGGCTTTGCTTATATCGGTGGCGGTTTCGGCGCCCCGGACTTCGGCGCACCCCATCATCTTGCCTTGGCTGCGCTGGTATTCGCCGTCACTCTGGGCTTGCACCAATATGGTCGTGGCATCTGGTCCGAAGCTGCACCCTTGGCGGGCCTGCTGGCGGGTTATGGGGCGGCCATCCTCTTCGGCTACGTGGAATTCGGCAAGATTGGCAGTGCCGAATGGATTTCGCTGCCCTCGCCCTTCGCTATCGGCCTGGAGTTTCACCTTGCAGCAATCGTTCCAGTGGTCCTGCTGGCATTGGTGACCTGCGCCGAATCCATCGGTGACATCGTCGGCACCACCGCAGGGGGCATGAATCGCGAACCGACGAAGAAGGAACTCTCCGGCGGTGTCATGGCCGACGGTATTGCCAGTATTTTCGCGGCCATTTTCAATGCCTTCCCGCAGATCAGTTTTAGTCAGAACGTCGGGATGGTCGCCCTGACCGGCGTCGTCAGCCGCTACGTGGTGGCGATCGGCGGTGGTTTCCTGCTGCTGGCGGGGCTATTGCCCAAGCTAGGTGCAATCATTTCGAGCATTCCCAATGCGGTATTGGGAGGTGCTGTATTGATCATGTTCGGCATGATCGCCAGTGCCGGTATCAAGATGCTCAGTGGCGTCGATTTCAACAAGCGCAACATGGTGGTCATCGGCGTCTCCCTGGCAGTAGCCATCGGCCTGCCGGCCCAGGAAGGCCTCTACGCCAATCTATCGACCAACATGCAGGCCGTCATCGAGTCCGGCCTGATTCCTGGCGCCATTACCGCCATCGTGCTGAACCTGATTCTACCCAAGAGCGAGCACGCCATGCGCGACAGCATTTGAATGTCGTCAGGCGTCATTTTCTAGAACGTTTGCTTTAACAGTACCGTACCCTTTTGGCCCCGCTCATCGCTTGAACGGGGCTTTTTTATGCCCTTGAAAGCAAAGAGTCTGCGACCAAAGCTCTACTTTACGTAAACGTCAACCCTATCTATTCTGCCATTATCTTTTTTATGCGCTGTGCCGCGAGGCCGGCGTAATCGACAACCAAGGAAGCGCTGAATAAATCAGCGAGCGGTATCAAGCACAAGGCGCCCGGAGCACAGGAACCGCAGCATATGGGGTATATGTGAGGATTCCGAGCACCGCGCAACGCAGTGATTGAAGCGCACAGCCATTTATTCAGTGTTTCCCAAAGGAGCTGCGCTATGTACTCCCCCTACACGCCCCTCGACTTCGGCCTGGATGAAACCCAGACCATGCTGCGCGATCAGGTCAACGCCTTTGCCCGGGACGAAATTGCCCCGCGCGCGGCGGGCATCGATGCAGAAAACGTCTTCCCGGAAGACTTGTGGCAAAAGTTCGGCGATATGGGCCTACTCGGCATTACCGTGCCCGAGAAGGATGGCGGCAGTGGCATGGGCTATCTCGCCCACTGCATCGCCATGGAAGAAATCTCTCGGGCCAGCGCCTCGGTGGGCCTTTCCTACGGCGCTCATTCGAACCTTTGCATCAACCAGCTGAAGCTCAACGGCAGCGCCGATCAAAAAGCCAAGTACCTGCCCAGGTTGATCAGCGGCGAGCACGTCGGCGCCCTGGCCATGTCCGAACCCGGAGCCGGTTCCGATGTGGTATCGATGAAGCTCAAGGCCGAGAAACAAGGCGACAAGTACATCCTCAACGGCAACAAGATGTGGATCACCAACGGCCCCGAGGCCAGTGTGCTGGTGGTCTATGCCAAGACCGACCCTGAGGCCGGTTCCAAAGGTATCACCGCCTTCATCATCGAACGAGATTTCCCGGGCTTCTCCACCGCCCAGAAGCTCGACAAGCTGGGCATGCGCGGCTCCAACACCTGCGAACTGGTATTCGATAACTGTGAGGTGCCGGCGGAGAACGTCCTGGGTGAAGAGAATCGTGGCGCCAAGGTATTGATGAGCGGCCTGGATTTCGAACGCACCGTGCTCGCCGCCGGCCCCATCGGCATCATGCAAGCGGCCATGGACGTAGTGCTTCCCTACATTCACGAGCGCAAGCAGTTCGACCAGTCCATCGGCGAGTTTCAGCTGGTACAGGGCAAGGTGGCAGACATGTACACCACCCTGAACGCTTGTCGCGCTTACCTGTATGCCGTGGCGGCAGCCTGCGATCGCGGTCAGACGTCAAGAAAGGATGCTGCAGGGGTAATCCTCTATTGCGCCGAGAAGGCGACCCAGGTGGCACTGGATGCCATCCAGTTGCTCGGCGGCAACGGCTATATCAACGAGTATCCCACTGGGCGTTTGCTGCGCGATGCCAAACTCTACGAGATCGGCGCGGGGACGAGTGAAATTCGTAGAATGCTGATTGGACGTGAACTATTCAATGAGTCCGCATAACGGGGATCGATAGATGGCAATCCTGCAAACCCAGATCAATCCGCGTACCGAGGCGTTCCAGGCGAACGCCGACACTCTGCGCGCCGAGGTCGACAAGCTGCACACCCTGACCGCTTCGATTTGCCGCGGCGGGGGTGACAAGGCTCGGGAGCGTCACGAATCCCGGGGCAAGTTGTTCGTGCGCGATCGCATCGATCACCTGCTCGACGAGGGCGCGCCTTTCCTCGAGATCGGCGCCCTGGCGGCTCATGAGGTGTATGAGTCGCCGGTGCCCGCTGCTGGCGTGGTGGCGGGGATCGGTCGCGTTTCCGGCGTGGAATGCGTGATCGTCGCCAACGACGCCACGGTCAAGGGCGGCACCTATTATCCACTGACGGTGAAGAAACATTTACGTGCCCAGGAAATCGCCCGTAAGCACCGCTTGCCCTGTATCTATCTAGTGGATTCCGGTGGCGCCTTCCTGCCTATGCAGGACGAGGTCTTCCCGGATCGCGACCATTTCGGTCGCATCTTCTACAACCAGGCCACCCTTTCCGCCGAAGGCATCCCGCAGATCGCCGTGGTCATGGGTTCCTGTACCGCTGGGGGCGCCTACGTGCCGGCCATGGCGGACGAATCGATCATCGTACGGGAACAGGGCACCATCTTTCTCGGTGGTCCACCTCTAGTAAAAGCTGCCACCGGCGAGACCATCAGCGCCGAGGATCTGGGCGGCGCCGATGTACACGCCAAGATCAGTGGCGTCGCGGATCACTATGCGGACAACGACGCCCATGCCCTGCAATTGGCGCGGCGTGCGGTGTCGCGCCTCAACTGGCAAAAGCGCGGCCAGTTGGCGATGAAGGAACCCAAGCCGCCCCGTCTTGATCCCGAGGAAATTTACGGCATCGTGGGCACCGATCTGCGCAAACCCTATGACGTGCGTGAAGTCATTGCCCGGCTGGTCGACGATTCCGACTTCGACGAATTCAAGCGCTACTACGGCGACACCCTGGTCACCGGCTTCGCTCATCTGCAAGGCCACCCGGTGGGTATCGTCGCCAATAACGGCGTGCTGTTCTCGGAATCGGCCCAGAAAGGCGCGCACTTCATCGAACTCTGCGCCCAGCGCAAGATTCCTTTGGTCTTCCTGCAGAACATCACCGGCTTCATGGTCGGCTCCAAGTACGAGCAGGAAGGCATCGCCAAGCACGGCGCCAAGCTGGTCACTGCAGTAGCCTGCGCGAAAGTGCCCAAGTTCACGGTGTTGATCGGTGGCAGCTTCGGTGCCGGCAACTACGGCATGTGCGGCCGCGCCTATGAGCCCAATCTACTGTTCATGTGGCCCAATGCGCGCATCTCGGTGATGGGCGGCGAACAGGCCGCCAATGTGCTGGCCCAGGTCAAGAGAGAACAGCACGAGCGCCATGGCACTGAATGGAGCGACGAAGACGAAGCGGCCTTCAAGTCACCGATCCATGAACAGTACGAGCACCAGGGCCACCCTTATTACGCCAGCGCACGATTATGGGACGACGGCGTGATCGACCCTGTGCAGACCCGAGATATATTGGGACTGGCCTTATCCGCCGCGATGAATGCTGATGTAGAAGAGACGCGCTTCGGTGTGTTCAGAATGTGAGATTCTTATGTCCAATACAACGAGCTATTCCCATTTAGACATCGACGAACGAGGCATTGCCTGGCTGACGCTGGATCGTCCCGAGGTGCATAACGCCTTCGACGATGCGCTGATCCGCGAACTCAACGATCACCTCGATCGCCTGCACGAGGCCGCCGAACGCGACGAGGTCCGCACTGTGGTGCTGGGTTCCGAAGGCAAGCACTTCTCTGCCGGGGCGGATCTCAACTGGATGAAGCGCATGGTGGACTACAGCTTCGAGGACAATCTGAGCGACTCCCGGGAGCTATCGCGGTTGATGCATCGCCTCGACACCCTGCCCTGCCCCACGCTATGCCGTGTACAAGGAGCCGCCTATGGCGGCGCGGTGGGGCTTGCCGCCTGCTGCGATATCGTCGTTGCCTCCGAGGCGGCGCGCTTCTGTCTTTCCGAAGTGAGAATCGGCCTCTCACCGGCGGTAATCAGCCCTTACGTGCAGCGCGCCATCGGCGAGCGCCAGTTGCGTCGCTATGCGCTCACTGCCGAGGTCATCGATGTCAGCACCGCCCAGATGCTGGGGCTCGTGCATGAGGTAACCGCCAAGGATGACCTGGGTGAGCGCATCGAATCGCTCATCGATACGCTACTCGCCACTTCGCCCCAGGCCAGCCGCGCCACCAAGGCACTGCTCGCCGAGGTCGCCCGGGAGCGCGATTCCGACACCACCCGGGAGCGCTGCTGTCAGGTCATCAGCGAACTGCGGGTCAGCCGAGAAGGACAGGAAGGCTTGGCCGCGTTCTTCGACAAACGCTCGCCGCGCTGGAAACCGGTCCAGAATACAAACAAGGAGCCGCGCTGATGAGCCTCGCCAACGCGCCGATACCGCTCACCACGATACTGATCGCCAATCGTGGCGAAATCGCCTGTCGGGTGATTCGCACCGCCCGCCGCCTGGGCCTGAAGAGTGTGGCGGTCTACTCGGATGCCGATGCCCTGGCCTATCACGTACGCGAAGCGGACGAAGCTGTACGTTTGGGCCCGGCACCGGCACGGGAAAGCTACCTGAATGTCGCAGCGGTCATCAAGGCCGCCAAACGTACCGGCGCCTCGGCGATTCACCCCGGCTACGGCTTTCTGTCCGAGAACGCCGAATTCGTGGCGGCCTGCGAACAGGCCGGTATTGTCTTCGTCGGCCCCCCGGCCAGCGCCATCGCCGCCATGGGCGATAAGTCCGCCGCCAAGACACGCATGGACACCGCCGGTGTGCCGCTGGTGCCGGGCTATCATGGTGACGCTCAAGACGACGCCACGCTCAAGGCCAAGGCGGATCAGATCGGCTATCCTGTACTGCTCAAGGCCAGCGCCGGCGGGGGCGGCAAGGGCATGCGGGTGGTCGAACGAGCCGAGGATTTTCAGGCTGCCCTTGAGGGATGCCGGCGCGAATCCCAGGCCGCCTTCGGCGATCAGCGCATGCTCATCGAGAAGTATCTGACTCAGCCACGCCATGTCGAGGTCCAGGTGTTCTGCGACAGCCACGGTCACGGCGTTTATCTGTTCGAGCGTGACTGCTCGGTGCAGCGCCGCCATCAGAAAGTGCTCGAGGAAGCCCCGGCACCGGGCATGAACGAGGAACTGCGCCGTGAAATGGGCGAGGCCGCGGTGCGTGCCGCCAAGGAAATCGGCTATGTCGGCGCCGGTACCGTCGAGTTCTTGTTAAACGTGGATAACAGCTTCTACTTCATGGAGATGAATACGCGTCTGCAGGTGGAGCATCCGGTCACTGAGATGATCACCGGCGAGGATCTGGTCGAATGGCAACTGCGCGTGGCCGCCGGCCTGCCGCTGCCCAAGAATCAGGATGAACTGACGATCACCGGACATGCTTTCGAGGCGAGGCTCTACGCCGAGGACCCGGAGCAGGATTTCCTGCCCGCCACCGGCCGCCTCGAGCGCTTCGGCCTGGATCTCGCCGGCGCGGGGCTGATGGATTCCCGAATTCGACTGGATAGCGGCGTCGAAGCCGGCGACGAGGTCTCGATGCACTACGATCCGATGCTGGCCAAGTTGATCGTGCATGGCGACGACCGCGATCAGGCCCTGGCCACGCTCAATCGTGCCCTGGCCGCACTGGATGTTTCCGGCGTCACTACCAACCGCGCCTTCCTACAGCGCTTGGCCAGCCATCCGGCCTTCAAGAAGGCCGAGTTGACTACCCGCTTCATCGAGCACCACGACGAGAAACTGTTCAGCAAAGCGCCTCTCGATGATGACGCCTTTGCCAGCGCCGCCCTGGTCGCCCTCGATCTATTACGGCGTGAATCTCTCAACGACTCGCCCTGGGAGCGTCGGGATGGTTGGCGATTGAACGCCCCGGCCCAGGTGCGCATTGCCCTGACGGATTCGGCCCACGCCAACGATGAGGCCGATAGTACAGCCATCGTCACCGTGCTGGCCGAACGCCACAAGGGCAGTGCCTGGCAGCTACAGCTGAATGGCCGCACTCTCGAAGGCCAGCTACAGTCTGTAGAAGGTGATGGGGTGGCCATCACCCTCGACGGTCATCGCCGCCGTTGGCTGGCTCGCCGCGATCGTGCCGCCCATGGCGAGGTGCTGGTACTGGGCGACGCTGAACGGGAAATACGCCTATTCTGGCGCCGCCTGGACGCGGTCGATCATGGCCATCACGAAGTCGACGCCACACTGACCGCACCGATGCACGGCACCGTGGTGGCGCTACTGGTCGAACCAGATCAGCGAGTGGAAAAAGGCACGCCCCTGATGGTCATGGAAGCCATGAAGATGGAGCACACCCTGAACGCCCCCGCTGACGGCGCCGTCGAAGCCTTCCATTTTGCCGCCGGCGAAACCGTGGGTCAGGGGGACGAACTCCTCACCTTTGCTCCCAGCGAATAACGGAGATAGATCATGGCATTCCCGACATCCGTACGCCTGGTCGACGTCAGCCCGCGAGACGGGTTGCAGAACGAGTTCGAGCCGATCGACACCGCTACCAAGCTCGAACTGATCGATCGGCTGGGCGCTGCCGGCATTCGACACATCGAAGCGGCCAGTTTCGTGTCACCCAAGTGGGTGCCGCAGATGGCGGATCATCGCGAGGTCATGGCCGGCCTCGAGCGCCGCGACGGTATCACCTACTCTGCCTTGACCCCCAACCTCAAGGGTCTGGAAGCGGCCCTGGAATGCGGCGTTCAAGAGGTGGCTGTGTTTGGCGCGGCAAGCGAGACCTTCTCGCAAAAGAACATCAACTGCTCCGTGGCGGAATCGCTCGAGCGCTTCGCCCCCGTACTCGAACGCGCCAAGCAAGCGAACGTTCGCGTGCGCGGCTATGTTTCCTGCGTGCTGGGCTGCCCTTATGAAGGCGAAATCGCACCGGCGAAAGTCGCCGAAGTGTCCAGGGCACTGTTCGAGATGGGCTGTTATGAGGTGTCGCTGGGCGACACCATCGGCACCGGCACACCATTGAAAGCCAAGCGCATGCTCGAGGCGGTTGCCGCCAATATTCCCATGGCCAAACTGGCGGCCCACTTCCACGACACCTACGGCCAGGCGCTGGCCAACCTCTACGCCGTGCTAGAAGAAGGCGTCGCGGTCATCGACAGTTCCGTTGCCGGCCTCGGTGGCTGTCCCTACGCCAAGGGTGCCTCGGGTAACGTGGCAAGCGAAGACGTGATCTATCTGCTCAACGGCCTGGGTATCGAGACCGGCATCGACCTGGACAAACTCGCCGCGACCGGACACTGGATCACCCAGACCATAAACCGCCCTAATCGCTCGAAGGTCGGCGTGGCGTTAGCCGCCAAGTAATCACAGTTTCAATCCGCTATCGGCCTGGCCACGGCCAGGCAGGACGCTCGGCTGCCATGATGAGACAGGAAGACGAACTCCTCCAGCTTCAGGCCGGTGGCGCTAAGTTGTGCCTTGAAAGCCTCTTCGTAGGTTACGTGTCCGAAATCGATGCTCGTCACCCGCTTGAGTACGGGCTTGAAGCGTTCCATCCAGCGAGAAGGCCGCTTCTGAATGGTTTGGGTGAAGAATATCCGCCCACCCGGGCACAAGAGCGCGCAACAATGCCGCAACGCCTGCTCGGGATCGGGCAAGAGCATGAAACTTGCCGAGAAGTAAACGGCATCATAGGGCCCGCCATGGTGATCGTAGACCGACTCGAGTAGTACCTCCGCGTGGTCAGCCAATGAGGACGCAGCCAGCCTTCGCCTGGCGCTTTTTATGTAGTCGGCGTCTATGTCGATGCCCGTCACCTGCAGGCGCTTGCGTGTGACCGTCTCGGCATTGGCCAGCAACGCGCCCGCCGTGCCGATACCCACATCCAGCAGGGCGGCGCCCACGGGCACACGCTGCAGCACTTCCGCGTACCAGCGGGAAGTGAGCTTGAGGATTAGGGTGTCGTATATGAAACTGCGCATCGTGGCTCCCTGCATCGTCACTCCTCCGCAATGATCCAGCGCGCGGCTTTCTCCGCGATCATCAGGGTGGGCGAATTGGTATTGCCGCTGGTGATCGTTGGCATGATGCTGGCATCGACTACCCGCAGACCGATGATACCGCGTACTTTCAAGCGGGAATCGAGTACGGCGTAGGGATCGTCGTCACGGCCCATCTTCACGGTGCCGACCGGGTGGAAGATGGTGCTGGCGATATCGCCGGCAAGTCGGGTCAGTTCCTCGTCGGTCTGGTACTGCACACCCGGTCGCCATTCTTCGGGCTGGTACTTCGCCAAGGCCGGCTGAGCCACGATCTCGCGTACTTGCCTCAAGCTGGCCGCCGCCACTCGGCGATCCTCGTCGGTACTCAGATAATTCGGGGCAATGAGCGGCGGATCATCGAAGCGGTTCGAACGAATCCGCACCGAACCGCGGCTGGTGGGATCAAGATTGCATACGCTTGCCGTGAAGGCCGGGAAGGGATGGAGCCCCTCACCGAAGGCATCGAGGCTGAGGGGCTGGACGTGGTATTCCAGGTTCGCGTGGGGAAGGCTCGGATCCGAGCGGGTAAAGGCGCCCAGTTGACTCGGCGACATGCTCATCGGCCCGGATCGGCGCAGCAGGTATTCAAAACCGATCTTGGCCTTGCCGAACAGGCTGCTGGTAAGCACATTGAGCGTCTTTGCGCCCTGCACCTTGAACACGGCACGGATCTGAAGATGATCCTGAAGGTTCTCCCCTACTCCCGGTGTATCCTGCACCACTTCGATGCCTAGAGATTTGAGCAGCGCTGCGGGGCCGACACCGGAAAGCTGCAGAATCTGCGGTGAACCGATAGCGCCGGCAGAAAGAACAACTTCACGATTGGCGCGCACGGTTATCGTCTTGCCGCTTTTGCCACTCCGACGCAAGATAGCCCCCATGCAGCGGGTACCGCCCTCCTTCGTTGGCTCGAACACCAAGCGCTCGACCTGGGCATCGGTCCAGACGGTGAGGTTCGATCTATCCTTGATCGGTCGAAGGAAGGCCTTGGAGGTATTCCAGCGCCAGCCGGAGCGCTGGTTGACTTCGAAATAGCCCACCCCGGCGTTGTCGCCGGAGTTGAAGTCTTCGGTGCGCTCGAACCCCGCCTCCCCGGCGGCCTTGGCAAAATCCTCGAGGATTTTCCAAGTCAAACGCTGCTTCTCGACCCGCCACTCGCCGCCGGTGCCATGCAATGATTCAAAAGGGTCGCCGTTTTTGGCCTTGGGAGTGGTGCCGCCGTCCAGGCGATAATGATCCTCGTGGGCCATGAAATCAGGCAGCGAGTTTTGCCAACTCCAGGCATCGTCCCCGGTCAACTCGGCCCAGCGGTCGTAGTCCCGGGCCTGACCGCGCATGTAGATCATGCCGTTGATGGAGGAACAGCCGCCCAGAAGCTTGCCGCGTGGATAGCGCAACGAGCGCCCGTTCAGTCCCGCATCCGGCTCGGTCTGATAGAGCCAATCGGTGCGCGGATTGCCAATGCAATAGAGATACCCCACGGGGATATGGACCCACGCATAATTATCCTTTTTGCCCGCTTCCAGCAGCAGCACCCGTTTCGAGGAGTCTTTGCTCAGGCGATTGGCCAGCAGGCAGCCGGCGGTGCCGGCTCCCACGATGATGTAATCGAATGCGTCCTGGGGCATAACGTTACCCTCTCAGGTCGAGACAGCTTAAAGGGCGAACTCGACGGTACCGTTTTTGTTGTTAAGTATTCGGGGCTGTTGTCTTACTGCTTCGCAGCCCTTACGGCCCGCGCCTTGTGCAGCTTCTTGTAGCTTTCGATCAGCCGCTGGTGTCGCTCAACGCCCTCCAGCTTCATGCTGGTGGGGGTCAGGCCGGAAAAGCGCACTTCGCCATTCACCGATCCCACCACTGCGTCCATGGTCTCGTTGCCGAACATGCGCCGCAGGTTGTAGAGGTAGTCGTCCAGCACCAAGTCTTTATCCAGGGTAATTTCCAGCACCGCCTGCATCGCCTGATAGAACAGCCCCCGGGCAACAGTGTTATCGTTGAACTGCAGGAACATCTCGACCCGCTCCAGCGCCTCCTCGAACTGTTGCAGCGCTAGAGCGATCAGCAGTTTCAGCTCCAGGATGGTGAGCTCAGACCAGACGGTGTTGTCATCGAACTCGATGCCGATCAGCGTGACGATCTTCATCTGCTCATCGAGTTCGCTCTCCTCCAGGCGTTCAAGCAGCGCGGTCAGCTGCGCATCGTCGAGTGAATGCAGGTTGAGGATATCCTCGCGGAAATTCAGCGCCATGTTGGTGTTGTCCCAGACCAGATCCTCCACGGGGTACACCTCGGAATACCCCGGCACCAGGATACGGCACACCGGCGCGCCCAGGTCTTCATGGACGGTCATGTAGGCTTCCAGGCCCATCTCCTCGAGAATGCCGAACAGGCTGGCGGCTTCTTCCTCGTTGGTGCCCGTGAAGTCCCACTCGCAGAACTCGACGTCATTCTTGGCACTGAAGAAGCGCCAGGAAACCACCCCGGAAGAGTCGATGAAGTGTTCGACGTAGTTGTTCGGCTCGGACACCGCCTGGGAATTGAAGGTGGGCGGCGGCAGATCGTTCAGGCCCTCGAAGCTGCGACCCTGCAGCAGCTCGGTGAGACTGCGCTCGATCGCCACCTGAAGGCTTGGGTGCGCGCCGAAACAGGCGAAGACACCGCCGGTCTTCGGGTTCATCACGGTGACGGAGGCCACCGGGAACTGCCCCCCGAGAGAGGCATCCTTGACCAGCACCGGGAAACCCTGGGCTTCCAGCGCTTCTATGCCCTCGACAATATCCGGGTATTTCGCCAGCACCGCCGCGGGCACGTCCGGCAGCGCGATCTCCTCTTCGATGATCTGTTTCTTCACCGCCCGCTCGAAGATCTCCGAGAGGCACTGCACCTGCGCCTCCGCCAGGGTATTGCCGGCGCTCATGCCGTTACTGAGATAGAGGTTCTCGATCAAATTGGAGGGGAAGTACACCGTCTCGCCGTCGGACTGGCGCACAAACGGCAAGGAGACGATGCCGCGAGACGTCTTGCCGGAGTTGGTATCGAACAGGTGCGAGCCACGCAGCTCCCCGTCCGGGTCAAAAATCGCCCGACAGTGGTCGTCCAAAATACCCGCCGGCAGCTCATCGTTCGGCCCAGGCTGGAACCACTCTTCGTTGGGGTAGTGGACGAAAGCGCTGTTCGCAATCTCCTCGCCGAAGAACTGATCGTTGTAGAAGAAGTTGCAGCTCAGGCGCTCGAGGAACTCACCCAGCGCCGAGCACAACGCGGCCTCCTTGGTAGCGCCCTTGCCGTTGGTAAAACACAGTGGCGATGCGGCATCGCGAATGTGCAGCGACCACACGTGGGGCACGATGTTGCGCCAGGAGGCGATCTCGATCTTGATGCCGAGCGCCTCAAGCATCGCCGTCATGTTGGCGATGGTCTGCTCCAGAGGCAGATCCTTGCCTTCGATCCAGGTGTTGTCGCTCTCGACAGTGCCCCCCATCAGCAGCGCCTGGGCATCCTCGTCGATGTTATCGACCACCTCGATCTGGAACTCCGGGTTGTTCTGGATCACCCGCTTCACCGAGCAACGCTCGATGGAACGCAGAATGCCGGTGCGATCCTTGTCGGAGAGATCCGCGGGCAGCTCGATCTGAATCCTGAAAATCTGGTTGTAGCGGTTCTCCGGGTCGACAATGTTGTTCTGGGACAGCCGGATGTTCTCGGTAGGAATGTCCCGGGCGTTGCAATAGACCCTTACGAAGTAGGCGGCACACAGCGCCGAAGACGCCAGGAAGTAATCGAACGGACCCGGCGCGGAGCCATCGCCCTTGTAGCGGATCGGTTGATCGGTGATGACGGTGAAGTCGTCGAACCTGGCTTCCTGGCGCAGGTTGTCGAGATAGTTGACCTTGATTTCCATGGAGAAGAGCCGGGTTGGTGACTGTCGGCGCGCCGTAGGCGAGTGATCGGCTATTATCCCGTTTTTGTCGCCCGGCGTCTTGGGTGGGGGTGAAAAATCGATATGGACGCCTTGGTTGTCTACACCATGCCATGGAACCGCAAAACAGCGAAGAACTCACTGCTTTGAAGCCAATGGTCATATCCTCCACCACCTGCTAGATTGTGTATGGAAAGAAGCAATCATACACATGGGTGTAGCATGAGAACGAACATTGTCATTGACGATCAGCTGATGAGCGAAGCACTGAAGGCCTCCGGCTGCGAAACCAAAAAAGAGGCCGTTGAGCAAGGGCTTAAACTTCTGGTTCGGCTTAGCAAGCAGCAGGAAATTCGAAAGCTGCGGGGCAAGATCAAGTGGGAAGGCGATTTGGATGAAATGCGGAGCGCCAAATGATTCTGGTGGATACCAGCGTCTGGATCGACTATTTCAACGGCGTCGAAAGCCCACAGACCGATCTATTGGATGCCTCGATAGTCGAAGGTTCTGTCGCCCTCGGCGATCTCATATTTCTGGAGATTCTGCAGGGTATACGCGACGATAAACAGTACCACCAAGCCAAACAAAGCCTGCTCGTTCTGGATCAGTACGAAATGTTTGGCAAGGATATGTCCGTCAAGTGCGCCGACAATTACCGAGCACTGCGCAAACGAGGCATCACGATCAGGAAAACCGCTGACGTGATCATCGCGACATTCTGTATTGAGAAACAACTCCCTCTGCTGTTTCTAGATCGCGACTTTATTCCCTTTGTTGAATACCTTGGGCTTGTGTCTGCCCTACGAAAAACATAACGCGGAGCTTTGCGGGAAAGTTGGAACCGTGTAGCGGTGGAAAAATTGTCCGACTGCAGCGGCTGGTTATGCATTATTCGTAGTGGCTCCAAAGCCTGAGAATTTTCACCACCCGCTCGTCGTCGAGCACTTGGTAAACCAGACGATGCTGAATATTAATACGGCGTGAGTAGGCCCCCGCAAGATCGCCAATAAGTTTCTCAAACGGAGGCGGCTTGCGGTATGGATCTTCCGCTATAAGCGCCAACAGTTCCTGGGCTTTTGGTTTGAGACCGCTGGAGGCCAACTTCTTTGCATCTTTCTGGGCTTGCTTGGTGTAAACCAACTTCCATGTCACCAGTCCAGCTCCTCATCGCATTCGTCCACGGGAGTATCCATCCCCTCACGAATAGACTCACGCATACCGGGTACAGAAAGGAGATAAAGTGTTTCCTGGATGGCTGACCAGTCCTCCTCGGACACCAGGACGGCCTTATTCCGCTTCCCCATAATGACGATTGGCTGGTGGGACTCGGCAGTTTCGTCAATCAACCGATAAAGATTGCTTCGCGCCTCAGTTGCTGTGATTCCCGTCATGACGCACCTCTTGCGTGTTTAACTCGTGACCGAGTGTACGCTTCTAGGTACGTACGTCAAGACGAACGCTTTGTATAACGTAGAACGCAGCGGTGCGCTTATGCGCGTTCGGCTACCGTGATTGGTTATGTATTCTTAATTTAAAAAACTATATACCCCGGTAATCACGGTATTTTCTGTACCATCTATACTGAAGACTGCGCGCCAAAATTCAAACGATTTAGCTGGACACCCACTCTAAAGCTCCCAGTCATCATATTTTATGGTAAGTATCTTGCTAAGTCCCTGACTGGGGGGTAAATCGTGGAAGACTTTTTCCACTACGAAGCTGTGCACTGCAGGAGATATTCAAAATGACTTCTCTCGCACTTGTTATAGGTGCTGGCCCGGGCTTGTCTGCTTCGATTTCTCGTGTGCTTTCTCAGCGCTCTTATCACCCAATCCTGGTAGCTCGCGATATAAGCAAGCTGGATGCTCTCTGCGCCGAGGTTAACGGTACTGCACTGCAGTGTGATGCCAGTAGGCCGGATGCCGTCGCTGATCTATTCAGGACGATCGACAGTATGGATGGCTCTCTTGATGTTGCCGTCTACAACCCAAGCCCTTGGACTCGGGGTTCGATCACTGAGCTCGACCCGCTTGAAGTGCACAAAGTACTTGAAGTAACGGCGTTCGGGGCATTCCTGATGGCCCAGCAGGCTGCCACACGGATGCTAAATACTGGCGGCGGCACAATGCTGTTTACCGGTGCCTCCTCTGGAGTGAAGGGCTACGCTAACTCTGCTCCCTATGCGATGGGCAAGTTTGCCTTGCGCGGCCTGTGTCAATCATTGGCACGCGAGCTTCATCCCCAGAATATTCACATCGGGCATGTAGTCATCGATGGCCGTATTGGCAAGGCCGGACAGGAAGAAAACTCAACATCTTCTGATCCAACGTATAGTCCAATGGATCCCGATAAGATCGCCCGGAGCTATATACATCTGATAGAGCAGCATCGGTCTTGCTGGAGTTGGGAAATCGAGCTGCGACCGTGGGTTAGGCAATTCTAGTGTACGCCGCATCCCTGTTAGCAAACAATCGGCTCAACATTGTTGGCTGAAAGGTGCATGACTTCCATATCTACTTTGGGCATACGCCAATATTAAGCGGCGCCCGACTAGGGCGTCCGGTGGACGACCGTCAGGCCGGGAACGAACTTGAATAACTGGTTATGTGCTACCCGAAGAAACAGCCATTCTCGTCGGCATTCACGATAGCAAAAAACTCCTCGATGGAGCGTGACTCAGGTTCTGGCGTGTAGGAATGCCACTTCAGATCGCTGCGCATCCAATAGATTTTCCAACGCTGAGATTTCTTGACGTAGGTAGCTTTCGCGACCGGCGACTCCATGATTGTTGAGGGCTCGCGGAAATGGGGACGAATCTCGACAATCTGCACGCTTTGGCCGGAAACCCGAACGTCTAAATCTAACCTGGGTCGGATCTCGACTGGCGGCCTCCGGTCTTCCAAAAATTCCGAAGCGGTCCGCTCAATTTTCTTTGCTTCATACTCACTGAATGCCATATGGATTCTCTATGGGAACGCCTACATAGCGCCGAAGTTAAGCGGCTCATAGTTGTAAGTATCACCACCTTTTCGTGGAGCGATCTATCCATCATAACGACGAAGAAATCGGTATGCGATCGAAAACACTGCGACAGGAACCAAGACGAACACCGCGATGGCGGCAACAACCGCAGCTACGATGGGCATGCCAGCAGCGAATGAGAGGGCGAAAGAGAGACCTTTTACGGCGTTTACTGGGTCAAGGGATGAAAGAAATCCCGCATTGTTTGATGTGCCAGAGAACATCAAAGACAGTAAGAAGAACGTCAGGATCGCTGCGATGATAGAAATCACTACACTTTTCTTCACGAACTGAACTCCACCAATGTAGGCCGCCTAATCGAGACCACCCAGATCTACTCCCATGTGTTGGGTAACGACTTCGCCGGTGTACAGAGTCCCTTGATTTAGCCAGGTCGCTGTCGTAATCGACCACGCTGTCTCTCTAACCATCAAAGCACTGATCTCATGCGACCCGTTGCCTGCGGTGGTCTCAGATAATAGGCTGCCTCTCTTTTTATCACCGGCGACCATCTCAGCAACCTTAGGCTTTTGAATCTATCGCGAAACATCCGGGCCAATGACCCGGATGTTTCGCAGCTAACGTGCCAGGCGCTGAATGTCCCACGGAAGCCGCCGATGAGCTGCAATATCAAATAGACGTGATGTGGTGAGCACTTACAACACCTCTTGCATGGCCGCTTCGAACGCCTCGGCATCCTTGTCACTAAAGAAGCACAATGTCACGTCCAGCTCATTGCGCGGTAACTCCTCCGCCAGCACGTCGAGCACCACCTTTGCCGCTTCGTCGAAGGGGTAGCCATAGATGCCGGTGGAGATCGCCGGGAAGGCGATGCTGCGGCAGTCGTGCTCGGCGGCAAGCGTCAGGGCGTTGCGATAGCAGTTGGCGAGCAGGTGCGATTTGTCCTTGGTCTTGGCGTAGACCGGGCCTACGGTGTGAATCACGTAGCGCGCCGGCAACTTGAAGCCTTCGGTAAGGGCAACTTCGCCATCCGGCAGGCCATCGGGCCAATCGGTGTCGCGCAGGTGCTGGCAGGCCTTTTTGAGTTCGGGGCCGGCGGCGCGGTGAATGGCGCCGTCCACGCCCCCACCGCCCATCAGCGAATGGTTGGCAGCGTTGACGATAGCGTCCACCTCGAGCCGGGTGATATCACCTACGATCACGCTGACTCGGTGTGCGAACAGATCCTTATCCATCTTTCCTCCTTATATTGCCTGAATCCTGTTTACTCACTATCGAGCGTAGCAGCTAGGACGCTGGTGAACCCAGGCCGGCTGACCTATCATCGTCGGCTTCGATGAACCTCTGGTCCCACCATGCAAGCCCATCTCGAACAACGCGCCCTGAAGATTTCCATCATCATGACCCTGGTCGTTGCCGGCCTGGGCATTACGCTTGGCTTATTGGCGGGCTCCCAGTCAATCTTGTTCGACGGTGTGTTTTCCAGTATCGACGCCACCATGTCGATGCTGGCGCTTTGGGTCTCGCGACTCGCCCAGCGCGAAGTCAATCAACGCTTCCAGCATGGCTACTGGCATTTTGAACCCATGGCAGCGGCATTCAATGGCGCCATCCTGATGCTGTTGTGTTTCTATGCGTTTCTCAACGCGGTTCAGGGGCTGATGGAAGGCGGGCGCGAACTCGCCTTTGGCATGGCGATTGCCTATGCGGTGCTGGTCGCAACGGTCTGCTTCTCCATGTATGTGTTCGAAAGCCGCCTCAATCGAGAGGCGGATTCCGAGTTCGTGCGTATCGATATCCAGGGCTGGCTGATGGCGGCGCTGATCACCTCTGCCCTGCTGGTGGCTTTCGCTATCGCCTGGCTGTTGGACGGCACCGCCCTATCATATTGGGCTCCCTATGTGGATTCGCTACTGTTGGCGGTACTGACGCTGTGCTTCATGCCGGTCCCCATCGGCATCGTGCGCCGCGCCCTGAAAGAGGTTTTTCTGATTGCCCCTAGTTATCTCGACCGGGAAGTCCATGACGCCATGCAACAGGTGATGCAGCGTGATGGCCTGCTCAACTACTACAGTCATGTCGCCAAGACCGGTCGGGGCTACTTCATCGAGATTCACATCGTCACACGCTCAGATTTTGCCAGTGGGTGCGGGATGAGCATGCTCGACGAAATTCGTGAAAAAATCGCCGCGCAGCTGAGCGTCCCTCCGGAACGGCGCTGGTTTACCGTGGCGTTTACCGCCGATGCGCGTTGGGCCTGAGCATTTTCATAATCAGCTGCATGTCGGCCATACATCGTCAAATTCAGCCTCGCGTGCGAGCCCATTCCTTTTTTGTCAGAATTTGCCTTGTCTGACTTCAACTCGCTAGATCATGAGCAAGCTCTAAGAAAACCGCTAGATCAGATGCGGCTGCAGCCACTGTTTAAGCTGAGAAGCCTGCATCGCCCCGGCCTGTCGGGCGATTTCACGGCCCTGACGGAACACGATCAAGGTAGGAATACTGCGAATGCCAAAGCGCCCGGCCAAAGCTTGCTCGGCTTCGGTATCCAGTTTAGCGAAGCGCATACGCGGTTCGAGCTCGCCGGCTACTTGAGCAAATATTGGCTCCATCATCTTGCAGGGTCCGCACCAGCTTGCCCAGAAATCCACCACCACCGGCAACTCACTGCGATTGACTACTGCGTCGTAGTTAATGGTGTTCAATTCGATGGGCTTGCCGGTGAATAGTGGCTGCTTGCACTTACCGCATTTGGCGCCGTCATCCAGCCGTGCTTGCTGTACCCGGTTCATGGCAGCACAGTGCGGGCAGGCTATTTTCAAGGCATCGCTCATTTTGATCTCCTTCAGGTGTACTGTTGTCGATATGGAGCCAGCCTCGCCGTGGAACAAGCCACATTGAAAACAATTGCTCATGAGGAAATCCACTCCGCTTGCATGACCCTCGACGCGAGCGCTGGTAATGTCATTATCCATGCTCTTTCCCGGGCTGAGAGATATTGATGACAACCCGCCCCAACCCACGCGTCCTGCTGCGCCTGCTCTCGCTTCTGCGGCCCTATCGCGGGCGACTGGCAGGTGCCGCTGCTGCCCTGCTGGTGGCCTCCGGCAGCGTCCTGCTGTTGGGTCAGGGGCTGCGCCTGGTCATTGATCAGGGCTTCATGGCGCAAGACAGCACCAGCCTCAATCAGGCTCTGGGCGGGTTACTGGGTGTAGTTGCCATACTGGCGATTGCCTCGGCGGCGCGTTATTACCTGGTGACCTGGATCGGGGAGCGGTTGGCGGCTGACTTGCGTCGTCAGGTATTCGATCACTTGCTGACTCTGGAGCCGGATTTCTTCGAGAACAGCTTAAAGGGTAGCGGTGGTGCCGGTGAGATTCAGTCGCGCCTGACGGCGGATACCAGCGTGCTGCAAAGCCTGTTCGGCTCTTCCTTGTCCGTGGCCCTGCGCAATCTTCTGATGCTGAACGGCGCTGTCGTGTTGATGCTGATTACCCAGCCCTGGCTCAGTGCCCTCGTGCTGCTGGGTATCCCCGCCACGGTGCTGCCAATCCTGTGGTTTGGTCGTCGTGTACGGCGGCTCTCGCGGCATAGCCAGGATCGTATAGCCGAGCTGGGCCGCTATGCCGGCGAGGCGCTGACCGGCATCCGCACTCTGCAGGCCTTTGGCCATGAGGAGGCGGATAGACGCATCTACGGTCATCATGTGGAAGAGGCGTTTGCGGTAGCCGTCGATCGCACGCGCCAGCGTGCCTGGCTGACCGGCATCGCCATGCTGGTGGTGTTCGCTGCGGTTGCTTTCATGCTGTGGCAAGGCGGTCACGCAGTGCTGGCAGGCGAAATGAGTGCCGGTGAACTGTCGGCGTTTGTCTTCTATGCAGTACTGGCCGCCGGTGCCGTGGCGGCGCTTGCGGAAGTGGCCGGTGACGTTCAGCGCGCCTCGGGTGCTGCGGAGCGCTTGCTCGAACTGCTGGATGCAACGGCAACTATACAGGCGCCTCCTGTTCCGAGTGCGCTCGCGTACCCACTACGCGGCGAGATCGTTGCCAAGCACCTGCATTTCGCCTACCCCAGCCGCCCGGACACGCCGGCGCTTACCGATCTCGATATTCATATCCGCCCTGGGGAACGCGTCGCCCTGGTCGGCCCCTCCGGGGCGGGTAAAAGTACGCTCTTGCAGCTGCTGCTGCGTTTTTATGATCCCGATGAAGGTCAGCTATTACTCGACGGCGTGGATCTTCGCGATCTCGACCCGGCGGAATTGCGTCAGGCGATCGGGCTGGTTGCTCAGGAACCGGTACTGTTCAGCGGTAGCGCTGCGGACAATATCCGCTACGGCGCGCCGGAGGCCAGCGACACGGAGGTCATTCAGGCCGCCCGGGACGCCAATGCCCTGGCCTTCATCGACGCCTTGCCCAACGGCTTCGACAGCTATCTAGGCCCCGGCGGCGTGCAGCTGTCCGGGGGGCAACGCCAGCGTCTGGCCATTGCCCGGGCATTGTTGCGTAACCCGGCGGTCCTGCTGCTGGATGAGGCGACGAGCGCCTTGGATGCGGAGAGCGAACGGCTGGTTCAGGAAGCGCTGGATCGGCTCATGGTGGGGCGTACCAGCCTGGTAGTGGCGCACCGTCTGGCCACGGTCGTGGCCGCCGATCGCCTTCTGGTTTTCGACCATGGCCGACTGGTGGGCGCCGGCACCCATGCGCAATTACTCGAGAGCAACCCGCTCTATCGTCATCTGGCCAGCCTGCAGTTCGATCTCGATGCCCGTAACACGGATAGTTCCCCAAATCTGGAGACACACTTATGACTTCATCTCGTCTCGGTTTCATCGGTATCGGCCTGATGGGCGAGCCTATGACCCACCGCCTGCTGGAGGCAGGCTTTAGCGTCACGGTATTCAACCGCAGTCCCGAGAAGACCCGAAGCGTCGAAACCGCCGGCGCACGGGTCGCGACCTCGATTGCCGAACTGGTTGCCGAGGTGGACATCATCCTGCTCTGCCTGGCTAATACCGACGCTGTCGAGGAGGTCGTATTCGGCGAGGATGGAATTGCCAAGCAGGGCCGCGCCGGGCAGCGGCTGGTGGATTTTTCCAGCAGCGATCCTGCGGCAACCCGAGATTTCGCTTCACGCCTGCAAGCCGAGTGCGAAATACCTTGGATCGATGCCCCGGTTTCCGGGGGCGTCGCCGGCGCCGAGGCGGGAAGCCTTGCGATCATGTGCGGTGGCGAGGCCAACGACATCGAAGCGTTACGTCCACTTCTTGCTCCCCTGGCGTTTCGGGTTACCCATATGGGGCCGGTGGGCAGCGGTCAGGTGACCAAGGTGTGCAATCAGATGATCGTGGGCTGCAATGCCCTGGTGATCGCCGAAATGATGGCCCTGGCGGAAGCCAGCGGTGTCGATGCCCCACGAATTCCCGAGGCATTGACCGGAGGATTCGCGGACTCCAAACCGTTTCAACTCCTGGCCCCGCGCATGGCTGCGGATGACTTCGAGAACCCTGCCTGGCATGTGCGCACTCTGCTCAAGGATCTCGACATGGCGGTAGCCCAAAGCCAACGTAGCGCCAGCGCCGTTCCCATGAGCGGCCTTGCGGCACAGCTATTTCGAGAACATGCCGGTCAGGGTCATGCGGAGTCCGATCCGGCAACCTTGATCGAGCGCTATCGCCACCTGCCAACGAAACCGAGTAAATGATCGATAAAACTTTCATGATTTTTTTACGCTTCAAGTATTCAATACGGATAAACCGAGGCCGATAATAGCCGCGAACAAAACGACGATGATCGTTCACTCCCTTGACAGCGATGGCTCATGCGGCTGATACCAATCAGAATTCTCTTTCATCGATACATACTCTCGGTCATGGCATGCCTGCTCTTCGTGGCAGGCTTTTTGCTTTGGCACCAGCTTAGCGCCTTGCTCATCAAGCAGGACATTCCGGTATCGAACGCTGACCTGTTGAGCATCACCGTTCTCATCGCGACCATCGTCCTGCTGATGCTCGCTACTGTGGTCATCCTGGTGCAGCGTTACTTGCTACACCGCGTGCATCTGCTTCTGGAGTACGTTAGAGGCCAGCAACAAGGCATTGTCAGTCGGCCGCCTCCAGCACTGTTGAAAAATCACGACGACATCGCCTTGCTTACCGACGAGATTCACTCACTGCTAGAAACACTCAAAAAAAATAACGAGACATTGCGCGAGCAGTCCCTCATCGACCCCTTGACCGGGCTTGGTAATCGACGCCTGCTGGAACAACGCCTGAATATGGCACTCCCCATGACGCGTCGGCGCATGGCGCCTCTGTCGATCCTCATGATCGATGTCGATCATTTCAAGGCCTACAACGATCATTATGGCCACCCTGCCGGCGATACGTGCCTGGTGGAGATCGCCAATATCCTTCGCGACACCTTTCGGCGCGAAACGGACATTCTCATCCGCCTGGGCGGCGAGGAGTTTCTGGTCGTACTGCTCGATAGTGACGAAGGCCCGGCCCTGGCGTTGGCCGAGGCCATGCGCAGCATGTTACAGGCGGTCGGCCTCCCCCACGCGTCGTCACCCTCGGACTCGGTCGTGACCGTGAGCATCGGGGTAGCAACTGCCAAGCCTGGTACGCGGATCGATGCGGAGAGTTTGATCGCTTGCGCCGACGCTGCGCTTTATCAGTGCAAGGCTCAAGGACGCAACCGGATTCTCGGCCGTACCGTGGAAGGTGACCTCCTGTCTCGATAGACTCCGCGCCCTGCCTGAATCGAGATGTCTTGAATTGAGATGCAATAGCCACTCTCGTACACTCCTCCGACGTCTTTCAACAGGGAAACATCATGGCTTTCGCAGGAACGTCGAGCTACATCGCCACGGATGCGCTGCGCCTGGCCGTCGATGCCGCAGTGATGCTGGAACGGCCGCTGCTGATCAAGGGCGAACCCGGCACCGGCAAGACGCTGCTGGCCGAGGAGCTGGCCCAGTCATTGGGCACTCGCCTCATCACCTGGCACGTCAAGTCCACTACCAAGGCCCACCAAGGGCTCTACGAATACGACGCCGTCAGCCGTTTGCGTGATTCCCAATTAGGTGTCGAGGGCGTGGAAAACGTCGCTAATTACATTCGCCCGGGCAAGTTATGGGAGGCCTTCGAGGCGGATCAGCGCGTGGTGCTGCTGATCGACGAGATCGACAAGGCGGACATCGAGTTCCCCAACGATCTGCTCCAGGAACTCGACCGCATGGAGTTCTATGTCTACGAGACCGACCAGACCATCCGCGCGCGTCAGCGACCGATCATCGTCATCACCTCGAACAACGAAAAGGAGCTGCCGGATGCCTTCCTGCGCCGCTGCTTCTTTCACTACATCGAGTTCCCTGACCGCCAGACGCTGAAACAGATCGTCGATGTGCATTTCCCCGACATCGAATCTCGCCTGGTGGCCCAGGCGCTAGAAGTGTTCTTCGATCTGCGCGAGGCGCCGGGACTGAAGAAGAAGCCTTCCACTTCGGAGCTTATCGACTGGCTCAAGCTGTTAATGGCGGACGAACTTTCCCGGGAAGCGCTGTATCAAACCGATCCGAGCGAGGCACTACCCCCGCTGGCCGGCGCATTGGTCAAGAACGAGCAGGACAGCACCCTGCTGCATCGCCTGGCCTTCATGATGCGCCGTCAGCGCACCAATCAAGGCCGCTGATCCATGTTCCTCGGCCTGTTCGATACGCTGAAACGCGCCGGTGTGCCGGTCTCCCTGCGGGAGCTGCTTGATTTGCATGCCGTGCTCGAGCGCGGTGTGGTGTTTGCCGACAGCGAGGCCTTCTACCGCCTGGCGCGCCTGGTACTGGTCAAGGACGAGCGTTATTTCGACCGCTTCGATCGCGCCTTTGCCGCCTGGTTCAAGGGCATCGAGGATCTGGATTCCGCCATCGAGGCGTTGATCCCGGAAGAGTGGTTGCGTCGCGAGTTCGAGAAATCCCTGACCGAGGAAGAGAAGGCGGAGATCCAATCCCTGGGCGGGCTGGAGCAGCTGATCGAGACTTTCAAGCAGCGCTTAGAGGAACAAAAAGAGCGCCACGCCGGGGGCAACAAATGGATCGGCACCGGTGGCACCAGCCCGTTCGGTGCCTACGGCTACAACCCGGAAGGGGTTCGCATCGGCCAGGAGGGGTCACGCCACCGGCGTGCGGTGAAGGTGTGGGACGAGCGCCATTTCCGCGACTACGACGACTCTCTCGAACTCGGCACCCGCAACCTGCAGATGGCGCTGCGCCGCTTGCGGCGTTTCGCCCGCACCGGTGCTGGAGAGGAGTTCGATATCGATGCCACCATCGAGGCCACCGCCCGAGACAACGGCCTGCTCAATGTCCGGCTGCGGCCGGAACGCCACAATGCGATCAAGCTACTGCTGTTGCTCGATGTGGGCGGCTCCATGGATGATCACATCCGTGTCTGCGAGGAGCTGTTTTCCGCCTGTCGCAGCGAATTCAAGCATCTCGAGCATTTCTACTTCCACAACTGCGTTTATGAAGGGCTGTGGCGTGACAATCGTCGCCGGGACAAGCGCATCAACACTCAGGAAGTACTGCGCACCTTCGGCGCCGACTACAAGGTGGTGATCGTCGGCGATGCGGCCATGTCGCCCTATGAAATCACTCACCCCGGCGGCAGCGTCGAACATTTCAATGAGGAAGCCGGTGGCGTCTGGCTAAAACGCCTCACCGCCAAGTTCGACAAGCTTGTCTGGCTAAACCCGATGCCTCCTCGGGCCTGGGAGTACACCCATTCCACCCAGTTGATTCGGCAACTGATCGACGACCGGATGTATCCCACCACCCTTGAAGGACTGGAAACTTCTATCCGCGAGCTTCTGCGCTGACTCTCCCTGTTACAGGCCGACACAACAAAATAGGGATGAGCATTTGCCTACGCCTAAATACTGTATATAATTACAGCATTGATCCTCGAACAGTTGAATTCAATAGCCCTATAACACTATTATTCATAATTATAGGGCTATTTAGCTATAATTTTTATAATCACTGATTGCTTATAATAGCCTTTTTGGACTATAAACGATGATTATAGTGATTTATCCCTATCGTGGATCAATGAAAGATGACGACCCGTATTAGTGTACTGACCGGTGATGTGGTGGGGTCTCAACGAATCAAGGACAAGGATCACTTCAATCGCACATTGGATGCGATGCTAGACCTCATCGAAAAGCGTTTCAACGCCCGCTGTGATCGCTATCGTGGGGATGGTTTTCAGGTAGTCATTCCCGATCCGGGCAATAGCATGACGGCTGTGATACTGATTCGCGCGGCGCTGATTCAACAGTCCCCCTCCCGTCAGAACATGTGGGATGCGCGTATTGCCGTGGGTGTTGGCTCAGGGAAAGTTCCCGAAGCTGAGCGTTTTGCCCAAGCCGATGGCGAGGCGTTCGTGCTGTCTGGACAGAAACTTGATGGCTTGAGCGATACGACGGATCGACTGGCCATCGTCACTTCGTCATCCGAACTCGACGAAACATTGGCGCTGATGACCCGTTTCGTGGATGACATCCTGAGTCACTGGTCGCGTTTTTCGGCGGAGGTCGTGTCATTGAGCCTGCTTCACGACGAGTCCCAACAGGCGCTGGCGCAACGACTCGGACGTGCCCAGCCGACCATCAATCGTCGTTTGGCTGTGGCTCGATGGCCCTTGATTCGAGATTATCTGGCCTATACCGCTTCGAGGTTGGCCCAAGGCGTCTAAAAGGAACTGCCATGACGGCACTTTCATTACTGCTACTACTGCTGCTTGCCCATCTTGCCGGTGATTTCCTGCTGCAGTGCAAGGCCTGGGTGCACAGCAAGCAGCGCCTTGGCTACCGCTCCACCGCCGTCTATCTGCACGCCGGTGTACACGGGTTACTGGCACTCTGCGCCCTGCTGATCGGTGAATTGGCGTTTGCCACCGCTCTGCTGGCGGCGGCAGTCATTGCTCTTAGCCATCTGGTCATCGACATCCTCAAGAGCTACACCCCGGAGCAGGTGCGCTATTTCCTGATCGATCAGGCGTTGCATCTTGGCGTGATACTGCTGGTCTGGAGTTGGCTGGTGTACCCCTGGCCGCTCCCCTTATTAGGAAACTGGCTGCTGGGACCTGAGCCGCTGGCAATACTGCTGGCCTATGTATTGATCACACGGCCACTGTCGATACTCATCGCCCTGGTCATGCAGCGCTGGAGCGCTCAGATCGACAACAGCGGCACCCTGGCGGATGCGGGAGCAAGAATCGGTATCCTCGAGCGCTTTCTGGTACTGACCTTCGTGCTGAGCGGCGAATTCACCCCCATCGGCTTTCTGCTGGCGGCCAAGTCGGTCCTGCGCTTTGGCGATCTGCGTGAGGATCGGGACCGCAAACTCACCGAATACGTGCTGCTTGGGACCATGCTCAGCTTCGCCCTGACGCTACTGCTGGGACTCGCCTTGCGCTACCTCCTCCAGACACTATGAACGTGACTGCATGAAGCTGCCTGCCTTCTTTTCTCGAAGACGCCTCCCGAAATGCCGGGTATGCCCTCCACTGCTGCTTCTCATGGCAATCACCCTCGTCATGGCAAGCTGCAGCGGCCTGGAGCAACGCCCGGGCTATATCGTCGATCAACGGCAAGTGTCGCCCTCGCATTCAAGCCGCATACGGCATCTGGTACTCCACTACACCGACGGTAACGAGTCACGTTCGCTGACAACCCTGACCGGCCCGCGGGTCAGCGCCCATTATGTGCTGCCTCTGCCGGCCCGGCGTTCCCGCGGCCAACCCCTGGTCTATCAGCTAGTGGACGAGTCCCGGCGCGCTTGGCATGCCGGGGTTAGCGCCTGGAGAAAGCGCAGCAACATCAACGACACTTCGATCGGCATCGAGATCGTCAACGAAGGACCAAACCGCCCTTTCGGAGAGATCGAACGGCTTCTCGAGACTCAGCCGTCAGACCCCAACGTCATTCACTGGGCGCCCTATCCGGACGCCCAGATGGATACCTTGATCCGTCTTGCCCGGGACATTGTCGCCCACTATGACATCGCTCCTTCCGATGTCGTGGGGCACTCGGACATTGCCCCTTCACGCAAGATCGACCCCGGGCCGCTCTTTCCCTGGTACCGGCTGCACCAAGCAGGCATCGGCGCCTGGCCAGAGGCAGAGAGGGTGGCCGATTACCTCACTCGCTTTAGCCAACAGCCGCCCTCGCTGACCGAGCTGCAGACGACGCTTGCGGATTACGGCTACCCAATAGAAGTCACCGGTCAACTCGACTCCCAGACTCGCCATGTGCTGCGAGCCTTCCAGATGCATTTTCGCCCCAAGGACTATCGCGGCCTCCCGGATGCGGAAACCGCCGCCATCGCCTGGGCGCTGCGCGAGCGCTATCGACCGGACGAGACCGAGATCGACGAATAGCAATGCAACTGCCCTAACTCATTGCCTTTCCCGCGGCTTTTGCCGCAAGCCCAAGCTTGACCGTACAATGGACCGAACACGCCATCCCAGTGTCGAGCGACCTGTCGACTAGATTTCAAGGAACCACCGCACCCATGCGCGCCAGTCAATTATTGATCGCCACCCTCAAGGAAACCCCGGCAGACGCCGAAGTCATCAGTCATCAGCTGATGCTGCGCGCCGGCATGATTCGTCGTCTGACCTCGGGCCTATACACCTGGCTGCCCACTGGTCTGCGCACGCTGCGCAAGGCCGAGCGTATCGTGCGAGAGGAAATGGATCGCGCCGGCGCCCAGGAGATGCTGATGCCAGCCGTGCAGCCCGCAGAACTGTGGCAGGAGTCCGGGCGTTGGGAACAGTACGGCCCGGAGCTGTTACGCGTGATCGATCGCCATCAGCGCGATTACTGCGTCGGGCCAACCCATGAGGAAGTGATCACCGATCTGATGCGTCGTGAAATCGGCAGCTACAAGCAGCTGCCGGCCAACTTCTATCAGATTCAGACCAAGTTTCGCGATGAGATCCGCCCACGCTTCGGCGTGATGCGTTCGCGAGAATTTATCATGAAGGACGCCTACTCCTTCCATATCTCGGAAGCCTCCCTCAAGGAGACCTACCAGGTGATGTACGATACCTATATGCGTATTTTCACTCGGCTGGGTCTCGATTTTCGTCCGGTGTTGGCGGATAACGGCTCGATCGGAGGCACCGGCTCCCATGAGTTTCACGTGCTGGCGGATTCCGGCGAGGACGATATCGCCTTTTCCAGCGACTCGGACTACGCCGCCAATATCGAGATGGCCGAGGCGCTACCCGCGCCCCGGGGGGAGACGCCCGAACGTCCGGCGCCGACGGAAGAGCTGCGCCTGGTGGACACCCCCAACGCCAAGACCATCGCCACCCTAGTCGAACAGCACGGCCTGCCCATCGAAAAGACCATCAAGACGCTAATGGTGCGTGGTGCCGAAGGTGGTCTGATTGCCTTGCTAGTGCGCGGCGATCACGCGCTCAACGAAATCAAGGCGGAGCATCTGCCCGAGGTCGCCGTGCCATTGACCATGGCCACGGAAGAGGAAATCCGCGCCGCCGTGGGTGCCGGACCGGGCTCCCTGGGGCCGGTCAATCTCGACATGCCGATCGTTATCGATCGCAGCGTGGCGCTGATGAGCGACTTCGGCGCCGGGGCCAATATCGATGGGAAGCACTACTTCGGCATCAACTGGGAGCGGGACGTGGCAACACCCAAGGTGGCCGACCTGCGCAACGTGATGGCCGGCGATCCTTCGCCGGATGGCAAGGGAACGCTCTCGATCAAGCGCGGCATCGAGGTCGGCCATGTTTTTCAGCTGGGAACCAAGTATAGCGCTGCGATGAATGCCACGGCCCTCGACGAGACCGGTAAGGCCGCCCAGTTGTGGATGGGGTGCTACGGCATCGGCGTCACGCGCGTCGTGGCCGCCGCCATCGAACAGAACCACGACGACACCGGCATCATCTGGCCCAATGCCATCGCGCCTTTCGAGGTGATACTGGTGCCGATGAACGCCCACAAGTCCGAACGCGTTCGCGAGACCGCCGAGCGCCTCTATGGCGAGCTAAGCGTCCAGGGCATTGATGTGCTGCTCGACGATCGCGATACCCGGCCGGGGGTCAAGTTCGCCGACCAGGAGCTGATCGGCATTCCGCATCGGGTGGTGATCGGCGATCGTGGCCTCGACAATGGCGAACTGGAGTACAAGGGTCGGCGTGACGATAGCAATACCATGATCCCTGCGGACGAACTGATCGATTTTTTGCGCGAACGTCTACAACGCTGAGCATCACTAAAACGACACGCGGAGGCTCCTCATGAGCCTTCGTTTCTTATCACGATTCTTCCTTCGGATTGTGATTTCTTCTCAAGTATTCCTGCCTGCTACCGATAGTCCCTTGTAGAGCCACCTACAACCACGCTATCGGTGCAGGCATTCCGATGAAGACCCGACTTCTATTACGGCGAGGAACCGCCATCGTTGTGTTCCTCGCTTCGCTGTTGGCGATGCGGGCGCAGGCCATCACATTCCCGGTCAAGGTCATCGACGCCGCCGATGGTACGCCTCTCGAGCATGCAGTGGTCGAGCTATACGATTATGCTCCTCCAGCGATGACAGACGAGCAGCGTGAGATCGCCCAACGTGATCGTGCCTTCATTCCGCACGTGCTGACGATTCCCACCGGCACCGCCGTATTCTTTCCCAATCGCGACGATACCCGTCATCACGTCTACTCCTTTTCGCCCGCCAAACCATTCGAGCTCAAGCTGTATCTCGACGATCCACAGCCGCCGGTCGTCTTTGACAGACCTGGCGTGGTTTCGCTGGGCTGCAACATTCATGACGACATGCAGGCCTTCATGGTCATCAGTGATGCCAGTCATCGTGCCGTCACGGATGCCCAGGGATTGGTCAGCTTCGACGATGTGGCACAGCATTCGATGCGTATGAGTGTCTGGCATCCTCGCCTGTCGCGCGATCAACAACAACGGCAGGAACGACAAGTGACCCCGACGAGGGAACACGCAACCGTAGCCCTGACACTGCGGGTACCGCCCCGGAACGAGCAGCCCCGCTCCTCCCTGCAAACACTCTTCGATCGGGCGGTCCAGTGATGTCCAATAGGAGAAGCTAGCGTGAGCTTCCGTGTTCGTCTGATCCTCATCATGACCATTCTGCTGATCCTGGCTCAACTGGCCACGGCTACGGCCATGCTGCGTACCGCCAGTGATGCGGCGCTGGAACGAGGGAGTCAGGAGTTACAGGTAGGCGCACGGGTGCTGGAACGCATGCTATCGATACGCAGCGCACAGCTGCGTGACAATGTCGCATTGCTGTCTGCAGACTTCGGCTTCAAGTCCGCCATCGCCACCGTCGATCGCCGCACCATCGACTCGGTGCTGGCCAATCATGGCGAACGTATCGGCGCCGATCTGGTCATGCTGACGGATATCGAGGGTGTTCTGCAGGCCAACAGCCATCGCAACCTCGGTATCGGTTCCCGATTGCCCTTCGATGCACTATGGCAAGAGGCTCAGCACGACAATGGCAGCGCCGGTATCGTCATGCTGGGCAATACGCCCTACCAGTTGGTACTCAGTCCCGTGTATGCACCCAACCTGATCGCCTGGGTGGGCATGGGCTTCATGCTCGATTCACCGTTGGCGAAATCACTTGGCTCGCTGACTCGTCACGATGTGTCCTTCGTCACCTATGACGACGACAAAACACCGCCGCATATCGTCACCACTCTCGACGCCCGGCAGCAACAGATGCTGTTGTCGCTCGAGTCCCGTATCCGCAATGGGGATTTCGTCGACGGGCCGCGTTTCACCCACGATGGTGAAACACTGATGATGGCTTATACCCTTGCACGGCAAAACGACAGCAGTATCTTCGCCGTGCTGCAGACTTCCCGCCAGATTCTCATGGCGCCCTTCCAGGAACTCAAGGTTCAGCTGCTGATCATCTTCTCACTCGCCTGGCTGGTTACCTCCATGATTGCAGTGACTAGCGCCCGCATGATCAGCCGGCCTATTCAGCGCCTGGCCGAAATGGCACGTCGTATCGGCTTAGGAGAGAGAGCCGCCGACGTCAAGCCTGCAGTAAAGGGCGAGTTCGCACTGCTCGCCAATACGCTGGCAACCATGCAGCAAAGCCTGGATCGGCGCGAGGCACAGCTGTTGTATCAGTCGCGTCATGATTCACTCACCGGTCTGCCCAACCGCACCACGGCGGAACAGGATATCGCCGAGCTCGTCTCGCAGCGAAGTCCCTTCACGCTACTGCGCCTGAACATCAATGACTTCAAGCAAATAAACGATATCCTCGGCTATGCCATGGGCGATCAGGTGCTGATAGGGGTAGCGCAGCGTCTCTTGGAACAATCGGACATTCAGTCCTATCGCTTCGGCGGCGACGAATTCGTGCTACTGATAACCGGGGATCAAGCTCCAGGCCGCATGATGGCACGGTTCGGCTCACTAATGCGCGAGCCACTGATGACCGCCGATACTCAGGTCACGCTGAAGATCTCGATCGGCGAAGTGGCCAGCCCCGAACATGGCGATACTCCTGCGCAGCTGCTACGCCGTTCGGACATCGCTCTGTATCAGGCCAAGGAAACGCACACCATGGCGCTGCGTTATGTGCCAGGTAGCGACGAACATCATCAACGTCAGTTGCAGATCATTCACGACCTGCCCAGGGCTCTACGCGATGGCCAGCTCTGCCTGTATTACCAGCCCCAAATCGACATAAATTGTGGTCGGGTACGTCAGTACGAGGCTCTGGCCCGCTGGCACCATCCTAAGCTCGGCTTCGTTCCGCCGGACGAATTCATCACCCTCGCCGAGCAATCCGGCAACATCGACTTGCTAACCGCCTGGCTGATGACGACCGTACTGCACCAGTTGAGCGCCTGGCGCCGGGAAGGGGTCGTCGTCAATGTCGCCATCAATCTCTCGGCAGAGGACCTTCGCAACGACGAATTGCCGGCGCAGTTACGCGAATGCCTCGCACACCATGCAATCCCGGCAGCCCAACTACGGCTAGAAATCACCGAAAGTGCGGTGATGCACGAACCATCTCGGGCGATCGCGTTGCTCATGCAGTTGCGTGACGCCGGCCTCGAACTGGCGATCGACGACTATGGAACCGGCTATTCATCCCTGGCGCAGCTCAAGCGAATGCCGGTCAGCGAGCTCAAGATCGATAAATCCTTCGTCATGCATATGCACCAACAGCCGAATGACGAGGTTATCGTCAGATCCACCGTCGAAATGGGCCACAACCTGGGGCTCGAACTGGTTGCCGAGGGTGTCGAAAACATCGTCACGCTCAAGCGTCTTGCCGCACTCGGTTGCGACTATGCCCAAGGCTATGGCATCGCCAAACCCATGCCCGCCGAGGCGGTTCTCCCCTGGCAGCGTGAGCATGATCGTCGATGCGTGGACGGGGATGTCGTGCTGCTGCCCACGCCAACCTGAACAGAGCGACATCTATGCCTTTCAGCGCGAAAAGACTCTTCTTCACTTTCATACTAGGCCTTACCGGTCTCACCAATGCCTATGCCGGCGACCGGATTCTGGCGACCGGCGGGGTGACTCAGATCGAGGGCTCCGCTGGTGGCGGCCTGGTACCTTGGGGTGTGCTACATGGCACGACCAGTGACAATGGTCTCGGCATCACCGCTGCCGCCAGCCGTGCTGGCATCGACGACTACACACTAGATGTGAAGGGCGTGGCCCTCAATCTCTATAACCGCCTGGAGATTTCCTTCGCTCGCCAGCATCTGGCGCTGGATACGCTGGGCGGCAAGCTCGAACAGGATATTATCGGCGCCAAGGCGCGTCTGTTCGGAGATGTACTCTATCACCCCTGGGGACAATGGAGCCTCGGCGTTCAGCACAAGCGTCTCGATGATTTCAGTCTACCTCGAGCTGTAGGCGCTCGAGATGACAGTGGCACCGATATCTACCTGGCCGGCAGCAAGCTGTTCTTCGATGCCGTGGCTGGACGCAATCTACTACTCAACACGACCCTGCGCAGCACCCAGGCCAATCAGGGTGGACTACTGGGCTTTGGAGGTGATCTCAACGACTCCCGAGAACTGGTAGTGGAGGGCTCACTAGGCATCTTCGTGACCCCACGCTGGCTTGCGGGGTTCGAGTATCGCCAGAAGCCCGATCAGCTTAGCTTCGCGGAGGAAGAAGAATGGAAGGATGTGTTTGTCGCTTTCGTACCCAACAAGCATCTGTCTTTGACCGCGGCCTGGATCGATCTCGGCAGTATCGCTGGACTCGATGATCAACAAGGCGGCTATCTGTCCCTGCAAGTCGCCTATTAACGAACGAACACCATGGAGAAACCAGCATGACGACAATGATCTGGCGCCGTCTGACCGCCCCACTCCTGCTCGCCATCTGTACGCTCACGGCTCATGCCAGTGATGACGAAACGTCCTCCTGGACCTACAATGCCCTCGGCGAAAAGGCGGGTATCGCCGCTATCGTCGAGGATCTTCTGGTCAACATAGCCAACGATGAACGCATCGTGGTCCGCTTTGCCGACGCCGACATTTCGCGCCTGCAGCGCATGCTCAACGAGCAGTTCTGCATGCTCAGTGGCGGGCCCTGCGTCTACACTGGTGACAGCATGCGCGAATCCCATCGCGGCAAGAACTACACTCAAGCCGAATTCAATTCGCTAGTCGAGAACCTGATCCATGCCTTTGAAGCAAATGACGTCCCCCTGGCGGCCCAGAACCGGTTGCTCGGCAAACTGGCGCCGATGAATGCCGATATCGTCGCGCAGTGACATGACCTGTTCGATGCCAATCTCAATCTGCGTGACGGGCTGGCAAAAAGAGCGGAGTGTACGCGGTGTAAGTGAGCTTATTGAGTCAATCTTTAACGGCACATAGACAAGCGCAGATACTTTTCGGGTAAAGCCTAGAGTTGAGCAAGGACCATTGAGAACAAACAACACCGTTTATTGACCTAATTGGCACCAACGCAGGTAGCTGTTGTCTGATACAGCGTGTACATCCTCAGCGCGACACCAGTAAATAGTACCCAGTATTGCTGAGTAACCATCAACATCAACTAGATATTACGAGAGCGATTTGAATGCGTTTGGTCATTTTCTCGTCTGACAGTCAAAACGCTACACTAGCGTGATTGTCACGGTGCTAATTCGTCTTATCGGGCTTTTTCTTCTATTCCTGGCTTTATGGGTCAGTCGTGGGGCCGAAAAGCTATTGCGTTCAGCTTGGCGCCATCCGTCTCATGAAAAACATGTCGGCCGACTGCAAAATCGTTTTTTTACGCTGCTTACTCATCTGCAACATCGACAGACCGACCCCCTGACGGGCATCGGCACTCATAGCCTCGCTCATCATGAAATACAAAAACTGATCGCCGCGGATCGTGCCTTTCTCGTAATCCGTCTAAGCATCGACAATATCAACCGTATCAACAAGACGTTAGGTCACGATATTGGCGATCAACTGCTGGTAGCCCTGACTCATCGCCTCGTCCGCCTGCAATATCATCACGGACGCCTCTATCGCCTGTGCGGTAACGAATTCTTGCTATTGGTGGCACCGCCTTTCGTGAACAATACCTTGCTCGAACGCCTGCGAGAGCAATTGAGCCAGCCATTGAAGCTTTCGGGCACGTCACTGATTCCAACCATCTCCATGGCGGTGCTGCAAAGCCCGGACAATGGCAGGGATGCGCATCAACTACTGCATCGCTCTTCCATTGCATTGATTCAGGCACGCCATTCCCGCGAGGGATTTCATGTCTATCAAAGTGGCCTCGATCATCGCCATGCCCGGGAAAAGCAGTTGTTGGGAGACCTGGTGGACGCCGTCCAGGATCAGCAACTCAGGGTGGTGTACCAACCCAAGATTCGGCTCGACAGTGGCGATGTCACTGGCTTTGAAGCCTTGCTCCAATGGCAACATCCGACACTGGGGTTGCTGTACCCGGATGAATTCCTGCCACTTGCGGTACATTCGGGGCACATGGCCCTTATCGGACAATGGCTGATCGATCAAGTAATGGATCACATGGCCGCCTGGCAGACAAGCGGGCATGCCCTGCAAATCGCGATCAACCTTTCTGCCGTTGATCTCGACGATCCGCAACTCGCGCGGAAACTACTTGCCGGCCTGCATCGTAGACACATTGCTCCGACCCAATTGATGCTCGAGATCACCGAACAAATGATGATGCTCGATCCTGAATCCGTCGCTTTGTTACTCGAGAAGTTGCGTAAGGAAGGCGTTACTATCGCCATCGACGATTTCGGCACTGGCTATTCGTCCCTGACACAGTTGCGGCGCCTGCCCCTTGATGTTCTCAAGATCGATAAATCCTTTGTGATGAATCTAACGAAGCAGCATGAAGATGCCACGATCGTGCATTCGAGTATTGCACTGGCACACGATTTCGGGCTTGAGGTAGTCGCCGAGGGTGTGGAAACCCACGAGCAGCTCGCCTTGTTGACCAAGGCCGGCTGCAATCAGGCACAAGGCTATTTGATTGCACGCCCCATGGATGTGGGTCACGTTCTCGACTGGCTCGAGCAATACCGGGAAGCAACGCCCCCGAACTTCGCGCCGACTTGATGACGTTCTGAGGCCAGGTAAATTACGCGCATAAAAAAGCCGACCCGAAGGCCGGCTACAAAGGGGCATTGCCCCTCCCCTGACGACAAACTTGCACTATTGCTCGCACTATTGCCTATGCCGCGTAAGCGCGATCACTGCTTCCCCTTACGCTTTTGATCTTGAATGATGAAAGTGACGAACCCGCCCATGAAGACAAACATCATCGCTACAGTCACCAGCCCGAAAATGACGGCATCATCCCAGTACATGGCGTGTTCCCCCTTCCACATAATCGATAAATTCACTGTAGGATAAGGGCGGCTCATTGAACTTGACCTGAATCAAGTTTTTTACCGAGCTCAAACGATTGCGTAACAACAATTGACCGAAGTCATGTTTCAGGGAATCTTGCGATCTTCTACTTGCGCATGTTCAGTACCTTCGCTGAGCGGATGGCCCTTTGCCAGTTCCGCTCGAGTCGCCTTGCGTACATCCAATATCTCGACGCTATAGCTCAGGGTTTCTCCGGCCAGGGGATGGTTGGTATCCACGGTCACGATATCGTCGTCAATGGCGATCACGGTGACGATTCGGGGTCCATCAGGCCCCTGAGCCTGAAACCGCTTGCCCGGCACCAGCTCTTCCGCCCCCTCGAAGGCGCTTCGTGACACTTTCTGCACCAAGGCTTCATCCCGAATGCCATAGGCTCGGGCCGGGGCCAGTGTGATCGTCGTGCGAGCACCACTGGCAAGCCCATCCAGGGACTGCTCAAGCCCGGGCACGATGTTGTCGTGCCCATGAAGATACTGCAGGGGCTCATTGCGCTGATATGAGTCGTCTAGTACGCTGCCGGCGGAGTCACGTAAGGTATAGTGCAGCGTCACGACGTGCTGAGGGGCAATGGTCATAGTAGCTTCCTTGCGAGATTATTCGGAACGGCGTAGATGGCGAACGGGCACTTCCAGACGCTGCTGACCCTGCAGCATGTTGAGCAGTACGATCGCACGCTCTTCGCCTTTCTGGCTTTCGAAAACCGCCTGCAGTGCCCGAAAAGGCCCGTCGGTAATCTCGATGGCCTCACCTGAGCGAAAGTAGACGTTGCCATTCGATGGAGTCGTCTCTTGAGCACTATCGTGCAAGGTAGCGACGAGTTCGTCATCGACAGGAATGGGTTCGTTGCCAAAGCTGACCAGCCTGAGCACGCCGCGGGTCGAACGAATGGGCCGCCAGTTGCTGGCCAGGCGATCAAGGCGAATGAACAGATAGTAAGGAAATAATGGCTCATCGATCCATTGCAACTTGCCGTTACGTTTCTTTTGTACCTGTAACACCGGATGAAATACCTCGTAGTCCTGATTGTTCAGGTGCTCCGCGGCACGAAAGGATTCACCACCCTTGCATTGAATCAAGTACCAGCGAGGAATGGCATCGCTCTCTGGTTGATCGAGATCGGTAAGCTGATCGCTCATAAGGCTCCATTATTCGAGGTCGACTCCAATGCTAGGCTGTAACGTTGATTTAGCCAGCACGGAAACATGAGTTGGTATCAGTCTACCATCCATGCCAAGCATAGCGATTCAGGATGCCTTTCAAGCTTCAAGGACTTCTCTTATGGCAGGAAACTCTCGATGACACGACCCGCACGCCGCTCCTGGCGGGATGCCTTGGCGGTTTATACCCAGGCCCCGGTGATCACCATGTTGTTTCTGGGCTTCTCCGCAGGCCTCCCGTTTTTACTGGTATTTTCGACCCTCACCGCCTGGCTGAGAGACGTCGACGTGGAGGTCGCGGCAATTGGTTTCTTTTCCTGGATCGGTATCCTCTATTCGATCAAGTTCTTCTGGGCACCGGTGGTGGACCGCTTGCCCCTGCCTGGACTGACTCGACTGTTCGGCCAACGCCGAGGGTGGATGCTGCTGGCTCAGGTGACGATTGCGCTGGGATTGGTGGGCCTGGCTTATACCGATCCTCGCGCGAGTCTTGTCAGCGTGGCGGGTTTCGCGCTGCTGGTCGCTTTCGGCTCGGCTACCCAGGATATCGTCATCGATGCGTTTCGTATCGAATCCGCCATGGAGGAGGTACAGGCCGCCATGGCCTCGACCTACATCATCGGCTACCGCGGCGGGCTGCTGGCCGCCGGCGCTGGAGCGCTCTATGTCGCCGACCTGGCATCCTGGCACTGGGCGTACTTGAGCATGGCCGGTCTGGTGGGTGTCGGCATGCTCACGGTGCTGATACGCCCCGAGCCGCCTCGCTCACCCTTGGGTGTACAGCTGATTCATGAGCCCAAGGTCCGTGCCTTCTTGAGAGCCACCCGAGGGCGTGCCCAACCATGGCGGCGTTTGGGGGCCTGGTCCATCGGCGCAATAGTCTGCCCTTTCACGGATTTCTTTTCGCGCTATGGTCGCCGCGCTTTATGGCTACTGATCTTCATCGGCGTCTATCGCATCAGCGACCTTTCCATGGCGGCCATGGCCAATCCACTCTATATCGATCTTGGCTTCACGCTTTCTCAGATCGCCAACGTGACCAAGGTATTCGGCATCGCCATGAGCATCACCGGCGGCATCGTCGGCGGGCTCCTGGTGGTGCGCTATGGCATTGGCTCGATGCTGGTTGCCGGAGCCGTCATCGTAGCCCTGACCAATCTCCTGTTCGCAATCCTTGCGCTGATCGGAGCGCAGATGCCCATGCTGGTCATTACCATCATGGGAGACAACCTGGCCAACGGCCTGGCCAGCACCGTCTTCATCGCCTTTCTATCGAGCTTGACCTCCCGCGCCTATACGGCAACCCAATATGCGCTGTTTTCGTCTTTAATGACGTTACCGGGCAAGTTCATCGGAGGGTTTTCTGGCGTGGTAGTCGCAGGTCAGGGCTACACGGTGTTTTTCATCTGCGCGGCGCTGCTAGGGCTACCTGCGATATGGCTTGCCTGGCGCATCAGTCGCGATCCTGGGTTGACCACGGATCGCGAACCCGTGCCGAGCGTAAATCGATAAATCTATTCGCTGAGATGCCGCTGCTGAGCGGCCAGCCACTCCAGGGCGCCTTGAGACGTCGACCATTGATCCCGCATCAACGCTCGGTACTGCCAGGCCTCGGCCTTGGTACCGGGCTCCGGCACCTCCAGTGCCAGCGGCACCGGGCGCGGATTATGCGCGCACATCATGGCGATGGCATGGGCGTTGAGTGCCTTTACGGCGCGCAGCGAGTGTACGGCTTCATCAAGACGATGCAGGCGAAACAGGGCCAATGCACGCCCCATCAACACGCCCAATAGCGGCCCCTCGTCGTCCGGCTCTTGCTGATTGCTGAGCTGCACTGCTTCCTCGTCACGCCCTTCCCGCAGCAGTTGATCCAGCACCAGTTCCCGCAGGCCCAGACTGTCCTGATCGTCGAGCACCAACAGGCGCTCCGCCAGTTGCCGGGAGTTGCGTCGCGCACCACGCTCCATTCCGACTACCAGCGCCAGGCCGGTGCGCAAGAGAAATGCATTGTCCGCATCGTCCCAGGTAAAACGCCCTTCGGCGCTCTCGATCTGATCCAACCAGCCCTCAAAACGCCTGGCCAGGGGTACGAAGAACATGTTGGCCATCCAGGGCAGGCTACCGAAGCGACTCGCCAAGGCTACCGCCAGGGCCTGCACGACCTGAGGCGAATCGAGCCAGGCAGGGTTTTCATACAGGGCATCGAGCCACTCCGCGGCATGAGGCCATGGATCTCCCTCGAGCCCCAGCGCGGCCTCTTTATCGACCCCGATGAGAAAACGGGATTGCCAGGCAGCAAACAGCGTATCTTCCCGGGCGCTGGTGTGATATTCGAGGTGGCCATCCGCCGCGTGTTCGAGACGTAACTCCGGCGCGCCTTTCAGGTCCTCGAGCAAGGTTTGCAGGTTGGTCAGTGGCACAGCCAATGCCTCTTCGGAATTGACCATCTGTTCCGCCAGGGTGGCGCCGGGGTTGTCTGCCAGATCGGCGAGAAACTGCAGCTGCTCATTGTCAAGATCGCCGTAGCGTGCCAGGCGCCGGAACCAGAATCGCGCTCGCTCGCTGGCCTCCTCGGGATGGCCCTCATGCAATAGCAGCATGGCTTCGATATACGCAAGGGTCGGTGAATCGGGCAGCGTCTGTTGAGCGCGTACGAAGGCCTCCCTGGCACTTGCCAGGTCGTCGCTGTCAAGATGCATCAAGCAGAGGCGTTCCAATGCCACGCCGCGCAGAAATAACGGCCCATGCTCGAGCACATTATCGAGTAGCGTGGCCTTCTTGCGGTTGAAGCCGCGATCCTGATAGATATCGATGAGCAGCTCAAACGCCGGCTCAGTCTGTTCCGGAAGCTGGCTCCAATCCGTTGCCTCGAAGAGTGCCTCCAGCATCTGCTGTGCTCGGCCCTGCTGATTGCTCTCCGCTGCGATCAGGCCTGCCTCGAGCAATGCCTGGGCCGGCGCTCGGCCACTTGCCAGCGCCGCCTTGAAAGCAGGTCCTGTCCATTCCCGCAATGACAGCATCCACATCAGATGCTCGGGTACCGCGCCGGGCAAGGAGACGGCGCCACAGCAATCCCGGCTCTTGCGCCCTGAATCGCACCAGCACGGTTCATTGTCCCAAGGGCGCGCCAAGGGTTCGGCAGCGAATTCTCGCCGTTCGAGGGGTGTCTGGTTCCATAGCTTCGGCGCAAGTGCTTGAGCCAGTGCCATGTCACCCCCAAGGGTGCGCAAACCGTCGGTTCGGGCCCATGCCATCAACGCCGGATAATGTTCATCCTGGCGAATGGCGTTCAGCGCGCCACTGGCATATTCCAGTAACTGTTCTACCCACATTGCCAGCATCGCACCTCCTTGTCGTAGTCGATTCATTCTAGCATGACGCCATTTCTTGCTCACGGTAGCACCTTCCGCTAGCGAGCCGACCTTCCGGGTGCTAGGGTGGCGACCACAGGTTTCCTGGGCCGTATTTCGCCGCTACTTTCATCTCGTTATATCAAGGATTCATGCCGTGGGATTGCTCTTCCGCCGTTCGGCAAGAAATGCCAGCGAGACCTCTCATATTCGCCTGGAACGCGAAGGCCGTGACGAGATCAAGCGCATCACCTCAGCGGTTGAAAAAGTGCCCTGGACGGTCAGCCTGCTGCAGATTTTGTGGACTGCCGGGCCGGTTACGCTGCTGGGTGCCTGGGGCGGTTTCCTGCTGGGCTATGGTAAAGCGCCCACCGCCGAGAACTACGTCTTTTTCATTTCTTATACGGTCATCACTGGTGCCGCGGGCATCATTGCCAATCTCGTGTACAGCCTCACCGGGGGGCGCAAGGCTGAAAGAACCGCCAACAAGATCGAGCGGGTCATTCAAAGTCTGCCGGATCTGCTGCTGGCGACCCGCAATCTGATCGTCGAAAGCCTGGAAGGTGATGCTCGACGACGCGAAGCGGCGGCAATGCTGCTGCGAAAGCAGGATCTTTCACCCCAGGGCGTTGAACTGGCGGCCATCGAGTTGCTCGATGACCGCGACAGTGCACGTATCATCGCTCAGATCGATATCTATCGGCGTGTCGGTCAACATGCGCGCATACGCGATCTGATTGCCTTCTATCGCGAGACCATCGACCCGCAACTCCATGAACTCGCGGAGCTGGTGCCAGAAGCGACGGCGCTACTGCGTCAGCGCTTCGAGGGCCAAGCGCCGAATCTGCGCCGCGGTGTAGAACGCGACGACAACTTCATCGAGCGGGTACTGGCGGCCATTGAACAGAACAACGAACTGTTGATGACGCTACAGGACGTTGAGGAGATGCTGATTCTGGCGTTCGAGCTGATCAGCGGTCGCAAGATTCCCATGCTTTCCTTCGAGTATCGTGGCCGTTGGCGTCTGGCCCAGGCTTTCGACAACCTCGAGAAGAGCCGTGCCCAGCATCGGATTGCCCAGGCCACTGGCCTGTCGCGGCTCAAGGCTCTGACCGCCTATCTGGCAGAGCAGTCTGGCACGCTGGTCGCGGACGCCGCAGGTGGTCTACGCGCCGAGATTTTGGTGGAACGTTCCCAGCAGGCAATGGATGCATTGGCCGAACAGATTCATCATCTAGCCCAGGCAGTCCTCAGTGGGCAAACGGAACGTAAAGCGGCATTGAAAACCAAATCCGATCTCCTGGCCAACGCACTGGGGCTCTACCGCAGCACCTTGGAGACCTACTCTCAGGTCGGTCGCAGCCACGCGCAGCTACTCAAGGCGGCACAGCAGTGGGAAACCATCAGCACCGATCATGCGGATCGCGATACGCGCCTGCGCCTAGGGCCCGGACGCCGTGGATTGCGCATTCGCGAACATGTGATTGCCTTGGACGACACTGCAAAGGCGCAGGTATGCAAACATCTCGACCGGCATATCAAGGCAACGAAAGCGGATCGCGAACGCCGGCGCAATCCTCACCTGATCGATCGAGATCAGCTACTGGCAACCGGGGTAGACGCCGGCAAGCGCCTGGCCATCGAAATTGCCCTGGCGCTGGAACCTCACGTTCATCTCTCGCGACCGCAAGTACAACGTGCCATCAATGGCTCGAATGCCGCGGATTTCGGCCAGCTCGAGCCTAATCTTTCGGCGACAGCGAAGGCGGCACTCGGGGCGGCCATGGTGCGAGAGATCGATGTGGATCTCTCTCGCACGGCGGAGTCCCTGGCCTTGGCACTGGTACGCCATTATCGGGTCGAACTCGACCCGGAGGCCAAAGCGTTTCTCATCAAGCAGTATGGCGCCCGGGAAGCGACCCTGAACATGTTGTCCAACTATCTTTCCAATACGTCGGGGGGCGAAGTGCGCAACGTCAGCTATTTGAGCCAACGACCGGCGGTAGTGAGCGCGCCGAATCGCGATTGGTATAGAGCACTAGTGCAGGCCCGCCGTGCTCTCTAATAATTTTTAGGAGATGCCGTTCGCCCAGGCTAGCAATGGCTGACTGCGGGCATGCATGTCCAATCGCGCCTGCAGTCGTACCAGATTCCAGTAATGGCCATTGAGGGCCCGAGAGAGCAATAGCGTATCCGCCGGGGGCTGCAGGCGATCCAGTGCCGCCCAGATCCGTGGGCTCAAATCTCGCAGGCGCCGATGTACCCGCACATCGCCGAAGTCCTGCACGCCCGGGGCAAACAGTGGCGCGATGGCTTCGGCAGACTCTCGATAAAGCGCCAACGGTGCGCCCTCTCCCTGGCGTCCACCCATCTTGCGCAGTGCGGTATCCATGGCCATGGCGTCCTGTTCCAGAGTCGCCTGGAGCAGTTCGATCATCGGCTTCAAGCGTGATTCCGGCACGAGGATTACTGCCCCAAGATCGTAAAGAATCAATCGACCTTGCTCGTCACAGGCGAAATTGCCTGCATGAGGGTCTGCGTGCAGCTCGCCGTGGATGAACAACTCCTCGGTCAGCCAGTCCGCCAGGTGAGTCGCTACCCGCTGGCGCAGGTCATCACTGGCGGCCTCGAGATCACGCAGCGGCGTACCGGGCACATAGCGCATGGCAAGCACTCGCTCACCGCTCAGGCCCATCAAGGGTTCGGGAATGACCAACCAGTCATGATCGGCATAGCGCGCACGATAACGCGCCAGCGCCGCGGCCTCGGCGCGATAATCGAGTTCGCCGCGCAGGCTCTCTACCAGTTCGTCGAACAGTGCATCGAGTCTTGCCTGGGGTACCTTGAACCAGCGCCCGAGATGCATGATGCGGCGTACCTGGGTCAAGTCGCTTTCCAGCACATCCGCGAGTCCTGGATATTGCACCTTGAGCACGACGATTTCGCCTTCATGAGTTCGCGCGCGATGCACCTGTCCCATGGAAGCACTGGCGAACGGCGTCGTTTCGACCTCCGAGAAGACGCGATCAAAATCGCCATACTGGGCTTCCAGGCTCTCGCGAATGCGCGGCCAAGGCATCGGTTCGGCCTGGCGCTGCAGCCGTGCCAGTTCATCGGCCAGATCCGGGGGCAGCAGATCGTCCCATTGGGAAACGATTTGAGCCAGTTTCATGGCCGGCCCCTTGAGCTCGGAAAGACCTTCAAAAAGGGCTTCGCCAAGGGCACGCCAATCACTTTGACCACCCAGTCGGCTACGCAGCAAGGCACCGCCGGTTCTTGCGCCGAGCCCCAGCAACCGTCGGGATCTTCCACGCTCACGCATAATGATACAAACCTTGTACGAGATTTATATCAGCGTACACCCAATGCGCTGCGAAAGGTATGTTCAAATAGCCGCCATCACTAGCGATGCAATACCAAAATAGATCACCACGCCGCAAGCATCGATCAACGTAGTGACCAAGGGTCCGGAAGCGGTGGCCGGATCCCAGCCGAGCCGATCGAGCACGAAGGGCAAGCATAAACCCAGCAGACTGCCTGCCAGCACGATGATGGTCATGCTCATGGCCACCACCAGCATGAGCATTTCGCCTCCCCGCATGAAGCCGATCGGCGATACGGCCAATGCCATGGACAGTCCCAGGCCAGCGGCAATCAACAACTCACGGCCCAGCAGCTTGCCCCAGTCCTTGAAAGCGATATCGCCGGTAGCCAAGCCCCGCACGGTCAGCGTCGACGCCTGGGCGCCAGCGTTACCACCGCTGTCGATCAGAAGCGGCAGAAAGAACACTAGCGCCACCTGGGCGGCGATGAGATCCTCGAAATAGGCAATGCCAGCGCCGGAGAACAGGTTGCCAAACACCAGCAGCACCAGCCAGACGATGCGCTTGCGATACAGGCTCCATAAGGAAGTGCGGCCGACTCCGTTTTCAAGATTGCCGATCGAGGCGCCCTTGTGAATATCCTCGGTGGCTTCCGCCTGAACCACGTCCAGCACATCGTCGTGGGTCACGATACCCACCATGCGTTCCTCTTCATCCACCACGGGCACCGCCAGCAGATCGTAGCGTGCCACCAGACGCGCCACCTCTTCACGCCGAGTATCGACCCGAGTGTAAATCACATCCTTGATCATCAAGTCGTCGATATAGGCGCTGGGGCGCGCGATCAATAACTGCCGAAGGGACCAGGTTCCCGCCAGCTGACCGCGATCGTCGAGGATATAAATTTGATAGACGGTTTCGGCGTCCGGCGCGGTCTGGCGCACCCGCATCAATGCCTGGGCGGTCGTCAGGCCACTGGGAATGGCGACATAGTCCGAGGTCATCACCGCACCGGCGGTACCTTCCTGATAGCTTGCCAGGCGCCGCAACTCTTCGCGCTTGCGGTGAGCCATGCGCCGCAACAGTTCCTCACGCCGGTCTATTTCCAGCAGATGGTACAGGTCCGCCCGATCATCCCCGCTCATCTCCTCGAGAATTTCGAGCAGAGCCTGATCGGAAAGCTGAACGACCAGGGTCTTCTGCAACCACTTGGGCAAATGGCCGTATACATGAGAACGACGTATCAGAGGCAAACTCTCGAGCAGCACCAGGGCATCGGCCATGTCGTCCCGCTGATCGACAAGCTCTTCCAGCAGCTCGGCGATATCCGCAGCACGCATATCTACCAGATGCTCTGAAAGCTCCTGATGATCCTGACGACCCTGGTCCAGCGCAGTGAGCACGATGGCCTTGTGCTCCGGTTGGCTATTGCCCCTAGTCATGACGTTCCTCAATTAGCGAGCAAATGACCATTGTAGCAATGAAAATCTTTTCCGGAGCGGAGCCTCTCGTATCAACTCGAGTCAATACGGGCTTCTAGAGTTCTCTGTATCGACGCGCCTCTGGCAAGCTGCCTGCAATACTGGAAGAATATCCACTCTTCGCTTCTCACTCTTCTCAGGATGCTATGCATGCGCGTGATCATCGCCGAAAAACCCAGCCTGGCCCGGGCCATCGCCGATGCACTGCCCGGCTCGGCGAAACGCAGCGATGGCGCCATTCACGTTGGCGATACCATCGTCAGCTGGTGCCTGGGGCATTTGCTGGAACAGGCAGCCCCGGACGCCTACGACCCTCGCTACAAGCAATGGCGGCTCGATCATTTGCCCATCGTCCCTGAGCGCTGGAAGCTCATGCCACGCAGCAAGGCTCGCGGCCAGCTGGAGGTGCTGCGGGGCCTCCTCAAGCAAGCCAATGAACTCGTGCATGCCGGCGACCCAGACCGGGAAGGCCAACTGCTGGTCCAGGAAGTCATCGAGTATCTTGGTTGGAAAGGCCCGGTCAGCCGATTGTTGATCAATGATCTCAACCGTCCAGCGGTCAAGCAGGCCCTTGCCAGGCTGGAGGACAACCGAATCTACCACCCCCTTTATCGCGCTGCAGAGGCGCGTTCCCGGGCCGACTGGTTGTATGGCATCAATCTATCCCGAGCCTGGACCCTGACCGGGCGTCAGGCGGGTCACGATGGCGTGCTCTCGGTAGGTCGGGTGCAGACGCCGGTTCTCGGACTGGTGGTGCGCAGGGATCAGGCAATCGCTCGTTTCGTGCCACGCCCTTTTCATGTGCTGTGGGCGGATTTCAAGGTGGAGCAAGGCATCGTGCGCGGCTGGTGGCAACCCGGTGAACAGCACCCCCTGGACGATCAGGGACGGCTACTTCAGCGCGGTCCCGCGGATGCACTCGCCGCGCGCCTTCCAGATGCCGAAGGCGTACTCTCGACACTGGACGCCCGTACCAGGCGCCAGGCGCCACCGCTGCCCTACTCCCTGTCGGCATTGCAGGTCGATGCCGCCCGGCGCTACAAGCTCTCTGCAAAAGCAGTACTCGACACCTGCCAGTCGCTTTACGAGCGCCATCGCCTGATTACCTACCCGCGTTCAGACTGCCGCTATCTGCCCGAAGCCCATTTATCCGAGGCGCGCAAGACGCTCCAGGGCGCCTGCGCCCACGATCCCGCCTTGACGGGCTGGCTCGCCGGCGCGGATTTCACGTTGCGCTCCAAGGCCTGGAACGATAAGCAGGTCGGCGCTCACCACGCCCTTGCACCCACCGGCCTGCGTCCGGATTTCGCGCGGCTTTCCGCCAATGAAGCAAACGTCTTCCGGCTCATTGCTCGTAACGTGCTGGCGCAGTTCTATCCCGCGCTGCAGACCCGGGAGATCAAAGCAGAATTCAGCGTGCTGAACGAGCTATTCCGTGCTCAGGGCCAGGAGATTCTCATGCCCGGTTGGAAACCGCTCTTCACCACCCGAGAAGAGGCACCACCCCTGCCAGCAATGCGGGAAGGCGAACCGGCCAGAGTGGTAGATCAGGCAGTGGAGGATCGGGAAACCCGCCCACCGGAGCCTTTTACCGATGCCAGCTTGATCAAGGCAATGATGAACATCGCTCGCTACGTGGACGACCCAGAGGTCAAGCGCACTTTGCGTGACACGGATGGCCTGGGCACCGAAGCCACTCGTGCCGGCATTCTCGAAACGCTGCTCGACCGCGGCTACCTGGTGCGCCAAGGTAGCGCACTGCGCGCCACCCGAACCGGACAGGCGTTGATCGACGCCTTGCCGGACGCCGCAACCCGCCCGGAGCGCACGGCGCTATGGGAGCAGCGCCTGCGGGCCATCGCCGAGGGCAACGATCAGGTGGCACCATTCATGGCGAATCTAGTCGCTGACCTGCACACACTGCTGGCCGGGGCCGACACGCAGCGCATGCGCCAGGCACTCACTACTGCTGAAGGCTTCGAGGCGACTGCGACCAAACGCGGTCGTGGAAAGACGTCGCGTAGAGGCACCTCGAGCAAACGTACCGCGAGCAAGTCTGGAACGACCAAGCGCGCCCCACGCAGCCACCGCCGCGCCAAGACGACGAACTCATGATGAACTCAGCCCTGATTCTCGGCCCCGGCGCCTTGGGACGTTTGCTCGCTGCCTATCTTGACCAGCAGAACAGGGTGGCACTGATCGGCCGCCAAGCGTCGTCTCGCCCCATCAACCTGGTAACGCCAGAAGGTGAAATCCTGAGCCGTCCTGTACCCCGCATCACCGCGGATCAGGCGCCACGGCAACCGGCACTGGTGCATCTCGCCACCAAGGCCTATGCCGCCCAACAGGCCCTCGCTGAGCTTGCCGAGCATATCGATCCCGCCACGCCGCTGGTGCTGTGGCAAAACGGCTTTCAGGTGCAGGAACCTTTGACCCGGCGCTGGCCAGGCCCGGTGCTGTGCGCCACCACCACGGAAGGCGCCTACACCCAAGGCGAAGACGGCGTGGTGCATGCGGGTCGAGGCCATACTTTCGTCGGCCATCTCGACGGCGGCTATCCCGAACTTGCAGACAACGTTGCCAAAATGCTCGCTAGAGCCAGCTTGTCCGCCGAACCCTGCGACGATACCCGCCGCCGGCTATGGCACAAGCTCGCCGTCAACGCCGCCATCAACCCTCTCGTGGCGCGTTATCGCATTCGCAACGGTCAGCTGCGCGACCGCCCTTTTCGGCCCATGGTCACTGCCATCATTGGCGATTTGAATTCGGTCATGGAAGCTGAAGGCATCACGACGCCCGAGAATGGCTGGGAAGCGATGATCTGGAAGGTGATCGAGACCACCGCCAACAACCGCGCCTCGATGCTGCAAGACGTGCTGGCCAACCGCCCCACCGAACGCGACGCCATCCTCGGGCCGCTGTTCGAAGCGGCTCGACGCCACGATATCGCAACGCCACACCTTAATGCCCTGTGGGACAGCACCCCATAGGATGGGCTTTGCCGGGGGCAAGCCTTCGCGAGGGCCCTGCTTCTTTCAAGGGGACAGTAAGGCGCTAGCGAGCGAAAGCAAGACGCGGCGAAAATCGGCGAGCGCAGCCCGCCGTAGCAAAACGCATCAAGCAATAGTCAGGCAAGGCGGAAACCGATTCGAAAGCGGAGTTTACTTTAGTAAATGAGCACTTCGAATCGGTTTCCAACACAGCATGACTGAAGATTGATGCGTTTTATCCGGTATTGCGTAGACCGGCCGAGATCCCAGCCATAGTCACCATCAACGCCCGGGAAAGTTCGGGGCTGATCGCCCCGTCCGCATCCCGATTGCGTTGCAACAGTTCTGCCTGAAGGCTGTGCAGCGGGTCGATATAGGGATTACGTACATCGATGGCCTGACGAATCAAAGGCGTATCCGCCAGCAGCTCATCCTGGTCGAGGATTTCGAGTAGCAGCTCTTGCAGGTGCTGCATACGTTCTCGCAGCTCCTGGCCCAGCGCCTGAAGGGAAGGTTCCACCACCAGCCGGTGCTCGTAGTAGGCGGCAATACCCACATCGGCCTTGCCCAGCAGCATCTCGAGCATGTCGAGATAGGTACCGAAAAACGGCCAGTGCTTGCGCATTTCGCGTAAATGCTCGAGTCCACCCTCTTCTTTCAAACGTGTCGCGAAGGCCTCGCCGCTACCCAGCCAGGCAGGCAACATGAAACGAATCTGGGTCCAGGCAAAAATCCAGGGGATCGCTCGCAGGGATTCGACCCCGCCTTCCTGGCGCCGCTTGGCCGGGCGCGAGCCCAAGGGCAGGCGACCAAGCGCTCCTTCCGGCGTGACCGCACGAAAATAGGGCACGAAATCCGGGTTCTCGCGCACCACGCCAACGTAAGCCCGGTGGGCAATATCTGCCAGCCGATCCATCTCTTCCCGCCAGGCCGGCTTCGGCATCGGTGGCGGCAGGAGCGTGGCCTCGAGTACGGCGCAGGTGTAGATCTCCATGGAGCGCAGGGCAATGTCCGACTGGCCGAACTTGAAACGAATCATCTCGCCCTGCTCGGTGACTCGCAGACTGCCATTCACCGAACCCGGCGGCTGGGACAGAATAGCCGCGTGTGCGGGACCACCGCCACGCCCCACGGCACCGCCACGACCGTGAAACAAGGTGAGTTTGACGCCCTGGCGCTCGCATACCTCTACCAGTGCTTCCTGAGCGCGGTACTGAGCCCAGGCCGCTGCCAGTTGCCCGGCGTCCTTGGCGGAATCCGAGTAGCCGATCATCACTTCCTGACGGTCGTTGACCAAGCGGCGATAGCCGGGCAACGACAACAGCTGATCGATGGCTTCACCGGCGCCGTCGAGATCGCTCAAGGTCTCGAACAAGGGGGCTATGGGCAAGCGTACGTCCCCACCCACCTCTTTCATCAGTAAGGCTACCGCCAGTACATCGGAAGGCTGGCCCGCCATGGAGATCACGTAGGTACCCAGAGCCTCGCGATGCTCCTGGGCGATGGTACGAAACGTATCGAGCACCTCCCGGGTTTCCGTGGAACACTCCCAGCGGCGTGGAATGAGCGGACGATGGGACTCGAGTTCGGTCAGTAGAAAATCCTGGCGCTGCTGTTCGTCCCACTCCCGATAACGCCCCAGCCCCAGATAGTCGCTGAGTTCATCGAACACCTGACTATGCCGGCTCGACTCCTGGCGAATGTCGAGTTTGGCCAAGGTGACCCCGAACACGGCGACTCGGCGCAGGGTATCGAGCAGTACGCCATTGGCGATGCCATTGAGTCCTACGTCACACAGCGAGCGATAGCAGGCAAGCAGCGGCGTATAAAGCTGATCCCGGGTCTCGATGATGGGCCCGCCGTCGTAATTGACCCCATCGAGACAGGCCTGGGCCCAATCCCGAGTTGCCTCGACTCGGGTGATCAGCCGTTTGATCAATGCGCGATAGGGTTCCGCCTCGTCGCCAACCTCCGAGCGCAGCGCGCTGTTGGCCTTCCACATGGATAGCTCGATCTTGAGCTGATCCAGGTCGCGCAGATAGAGATCCGCCGCCATCCAGCGCCCGAGCAACAGTACCTCCCGGGTCACCTTGGCGGTCACATTGGGATTGCCGTCGCGATCTCCGCCCATCCAGGAAGCAAAACGCAGTGGCGACGCATCCAGGGGCAGTCGTTCACCAGCTGCCTCGAGCAGCAAGTTGTCCAGGTCGCGATGAAAATCCGGTACCGCCTGCCACAGGGAGTTTTCGATCACCGCAAACCCCCACTTGGCCTCATCCACCGGGGTTGGCCGCTCATGGCGTATCTCATCGGTATGCCAGGCCTGGCTGATCAACTCCTTGAGACGGCCTTGAGCCCGGGCGGCTCGCTCCGGGTAATCGAGGCTGCCTTCCACGACGGTCAGGCAGTCGTCGATGGCATCGTACTTCTGAATCAGCGTACGTCGGATGACCTCGGTCGGGTGGGCGGTGAGCACCAGCTCGACTCGCATCCCGGCCAGAGTCTCCACCAGTTGTCGGGGCGCATGACCGGCCTGCTGGATGCGATTGAACAGTTCATCGAGCGCCGGCTGCGACCCTGGCTTGTAATCCTCGACCCGACGAAACCGGGCACGATAGTGCTGCTCGGCAATATTGGTGAAATTGAGAAACTGATTGAAGGCCCGAGTGACCGGCAGCAGTTCTTCGTCCGGCAAGGTGCGCAGATATTCGATCAGTTCACTATGGGACTCACCGCCCTCTTGACGCCCTCGCTTGGCTAGCGCGCGAATGGTTTCGATCTTGTCGACGAACTCCTTGCCCAGGTCCTCGGCTATGGTGTGTCCCAGGCTATCGCCCAGGAGGCGCACGTTGTCGCGCAGGGACTCATGCAGATGCTGGCCCATCACAAACTCTCCTTGATGCTGTTGCGTTCGCGGTCTTTGGCATCGTTCCAATGACGATCCATCTCCGCTAGATTCGCCTCGTCGAGGGTTCGCTCCGAGCGGGCCAGAGCCTGCTCGACATAGCCGAACCGCCGTTCGAACTTGCCATTGGTGGCGCGCAGTGCCTGCTCGGGGTCGATTTTTCGTTGTCTTGCGAGATTGACCACCGCGAACAGCAGATCACCGACTTCTTCCCGGACATGGTCCTCGTCATCGGCGGCAAGCGCTTCCTCGACTTCATCGAGTTCCTCGCGAATCTTGGCGATCACCCCTCGGGTATCGGGCCAATCGAACCCGACCCGGGACGCACGTTTTGTCAATTTGGCCGCTCGGGTCAGCGCGGGCAGCCCCCGGGGGATATCGGCAAGCACCGAGCTTGACTCCTGTTCTTGGCGATCGTCCCGCTCTTCGGCCTTGAGCTGTTCCCAGCGCGAGCTAACCTGGCGGGTCTCGACTTCGGCGGCGCTGACACCCTGACGGCGCGATGCCAGGGTGCCCTCGGGAAATACATGAGGATGGCGCCTGAGCATCTTGTTCATCAATGCATCGACGATATCCTGGAAATCGAAACGTCCCTCTTCCCGAGCAAACTGACTGTAGTACACCACCTGAAACAGCAGATCGCCCAGCTCGCCCGGGAGTTCGCCAAAGGCGCGGCGCTCGATGGCATCGGCCACTTCGTAGGCTTCCTCGAGAGTGTGCGGCACGATGCTGTCCCAATCCTGTTTGACGTCCCAAGGGCAGCCCTGGTCGGGATCGCGGAGCACGTCCATCAAAGTAAGCAAATCGTCGAAGCTATAGTGCAGGGATTCATTCATGAGCGGGCTCTCTTGCCGGTACCCTCGCGCAGGCGCTTGACATCGACAATATTGGGCAATTGCTGAATACGTGAAAAGATGCGTCCAAGACACTCCAGACTATCGACTTCCAGTGTGATCTTCAGCCGAGCAAGATTGTCGTCCTTATTGATCAGCGTATTGAGCGCCAGAACGTTGGCGCGATCGTGAGTGAACACCTGAATCACGTCTCGCAGCAGCCCTGAGCGATCCCAGGCCTCTATCGCAATATTGACCGGATACTTGCTGTGAGCCTTCTTGCCCCACTCGACATCGACGATACGGCCCGGCTCTTCGGTGCGCAGCTGCAAGATGTTCGGACAGTCCTGCCGGTGAATGGTAACCCCTCGGCCCTGGGTAATGTAGCCGATGATCTGATCGCCATGTACCGGGTGGCAGCAATTGGCCATGACCGTCTTGAGGTTGCCCACACCGAGCACGGTGATACCGTCATCCTTGTGGCTGGGTGGTTTGGGCTTGGTCAGCAGACGATCGAGTTGCTCTTCGTCATCGCTTTCGCCGAACAGTTGCTGGGCCTGGTGCAGCACCTGACCGATTCGCAGGTCTCCAGCGCCGATGGCAGCATACATATCCTCCGGATTCAGGTAGTTGACCGCCTTGGCCAGGGTCGTAAGATTCAACCCTTCGATATCCAGGCGTTTGAACTCCTTGTCGAACAGCGCCCGGCCTTCTTCCAGGTTCTGATCCCGGGCCTGATGCTTGAACCAGGACTGAATCTTGGCCCGGGCCCGGGTAGTCTTGACGTAGCCGAGACTGGGGTTGAGCCAGTCGCGACTGGGGCCACCCTTGGTGGCGGTAAGAATCTCGATCTGATGCCCGGTCTTGAGTTTGTAGGTCAGCGGAACGATGCGCCCGTTGATCTTGGCACCGCGGCAGCGATGGCCGATCTCGGTATGCACCCGGTAGGCGAAATCGATGGGAGTGGCATTGCGCGGCAGATCGATGACGTGCCCTTCCGGGGTGAAGACATAGATACGATCCGGCGCCACGTCGCTGGCGAGTCCTTCCCGAAGATCGCCCATATCCCCCACTTCGTCCTGCCAGGCAAGCACCTGGCGCAGCCAGGAAATCTTGTCTTCATAACCCCGGCTCTTGCGGCCCACCTCGTGGCCCTTGTAGCGCCAGTGAGCGCAGACGCCCAGCTCCGCATCCTCGTGCATGGCGAAGGTGCGAATCTGGATTTCGAGCACCTTGTTCTCGGGCCCGATCATGGCGGTATGCAACGACCGATAGCCGTTCTTCTTGGGGTTGGCAATGTAATCGTCGAACTCGTTGGGCACGTGATGCCAACGGGAATGCACGATCCCCAGCGCCGCATAGCAGTCGGTTACGTCCGGAACCAGGATGCGTACGGCGCGCACATCGTAGACCTGTGAAAAATCGATGCGCTTGCGCTGCATCTTGCGCCAGATTGAATAGATATGCTTGGCTCGACCATCCACCTGGTAGTCGGTAATACCTTGTTGGTCGAGCAGGCCTTCCAACGTCGCGACCACCTCCTTGATATAGCGGTCACGATCCAGTCGCCTTTCCGCCAGCAGCTTGGCGATGCGCCTGTAGTCCTCTTCATGCAGATAGCGAAACGACAGATCCTCCAGCTCCCATTTGAGCTGGCCAATACCCAAACGATGCGCCAGCGGCGCATAAATGTCGGCGACTTCATGGGCCACCTGCAGACGCTTTTCCCGGGGCGCCTCGCGCACCTGACGCAGCGCACAGGTGCGCTCGGCGATCTTGATCAGCGCGATGCGCACATCGTCGATCATGCTGACCAGCATCTTGCGCAGATTTTCCTGCTGGTTGTGCTGAACCAATCCTCGGCTTGGCATCTGCTGCTGACTGATCGCCGCCATAGAGAGAACGCCGTCGATCAGACAGGCGACTTCGCGACCAAAGCGTTTTTTGATACCTTCGACGCTGATTCTGCCCTCCCGTACGGCGCGGTAGAGCACCGCCGCTTCGAGGGTTTCTTGATCAAGCTTGAGCTCGCTCAGGATATCCGCCATTTCCAGACCGGTGCGGAAGCTAGAACCGTCCATCGTCCAGGCATTATGAGGCTTTTCCGCGCTTTTCGCGAGATGGTCCGCCAGTTCGCAGGCCGCACGCATCCTGCCCAGGTCGCGCAGTTCCACATCGTCCTGTAGACGCTCGAGCCAAAGAGGAATATTCACGTTTCCTTCTTCGGTCATTGGCTGGTCTTCGCGGATCTTGACCATGATCTTCCCTCCCTGATGCTCTCCGCCGCTAAGCGGAAGGCCCCTCGAATAGCAGCATGGCTTCGAGATGAGCGGTCTGGGCAAACATGTCCGCCACGGCGGCCCGAGTTATTCGATAGCCGCCCTGCAAGAGATGACCTGCATCCCGAGCAAGGGTTGCCGGATCGCAGGAGACATAAAGAATTCGCTTTATCCCGCTTCCAGCCAAGGTTCGGCATACTGCTTCGGCGCCGCTTCGTGGCGGGTCCAGCACCACACTATGGGGGTGTGAATCCAGGGCTGGGGACTGGTCCAGGTTACCTAACCGGGCGTCGACGTTATCCAGGCCATTGTGCCGAGCGTTACGGCGAAGACGCTCCACCATTGCCAGACTCCCCTCCACGCTTGTGACCTTGGCGACCCTGGGCGCCAGCGCCAGACTGAAATTACCGACGCCGGCGAATAGATCCAGCACCTGATCGTTCTTGTCAGGCTCGAGCCATTCCAGGGCGGTGGCGACCATTTCCCGATTGACCTCGGCATTGACCTGCAGAAAATCCCCAGGACCAAAATAGAGCTCCAGAGGGCGCGGAGCGAGGTCGCGGGTGCTACCTTGCTGGGTATGACTCAAGGTATAGCGCAGACGGGGTGTCTTGCCGAGCCAGTCGAGCCTGGGATTTCCGCGGCCTTGCAGCAGACCCACCGAAACCTTGTTGGCGTCACCCCATTGACGCCAACCCTCGGCATCGTCGGCATTGGCTCGCAGTTGACGGACGACGACGGCCAGCTCATCGTCACCGGCAAGCAGTTCGACATGACCTACTTGCCTGGGCGCCTGAAGCGTGGCGAGATGCTGTCGCAAAGGATTCAAAAGCGCTGCCAATGGCGGCACCAGAATGGAGCATTCGGCGACATCAACCAGATGACGACTGCCCCGGGCACGAAAACCTAGGTGTACCTGACCTTGTGCATCGACCTTGACACCGAGCCGGGCACGCCGACGGTAGCCGAATCCCTCGCCCGCAAGTAGCGTTGGCGACACCTCCAGCGCCACGCCCTGACGCGCCAGCTGATCGATCAACGCATCGCATTTGTGTCGACGCTGGGCTTGCAGGGCCAGATGCTGCAGATCGCAGCCGCCGCATTGTCCATAATGCGAACATGGCGGTGAGACGCGATCAGCGGAAGACGTGACGAGTTCGCGCAAATGCGCTTCATCGAAACGCTTGCGGCTGCGGTGGATCGCCACCCTGACTCGCTCCCCGGGCAACGCCTGATCCACGAACAAGGTCTTGCCTGCATCATCCTTTGCAATGCCGCGTCCATCATGAGCCAGGCGAAGAATATCCACCCCATTTTCATCGACGTCACCGGCGCGCTCTTCTTTGATCGCATCACTAATCGCAGCGCCATCCGGGGCTGGATCTTTGCGCTTCGCGCCAGCAGAAATACGCTGTCCGGGCCTCCGAGAAGGACGCCGCTTGCCCAGCATGGCCATGGTCAAACTCCCGGGGCGAATAGACCCGTCGACAGATAGCGATCGCCCCGGTCGCAGACGATGAACACGATGACCGCATTCTCGACCTGCTCGGCGACCCGCAGTGCGCCGGCCAGAGAGCCTCCGGAGGAGACGCCAGCCAGAATACCCTCTTCCCGGGCCAGCCTTCGCATGTGCTCTTCGGCTTCCTGCTGGCCGATGTCCAGCACGCTATCTACCCGGGAAGCATCGAAGATGCTGGGCAGGTAGGCCTCGGGCCAGCGCCGGATACCGGCGATGCTGGCGCCATCCTCTGGCTGCAGACCCACGATCTGGATCGCCGGATTGCGCTCTTTGAGATAGCGCGATACGCCCATGATGGTCCCGGTCGTGCCCATGGAGCTGACAAAGTGCGTCAGCGTGCCATCGGTCTGCTGCCAAAGCTCGGGGCCGGTAGTCTGAAAATGCGACAAGGGGTTGTCAGGATTGGCAAACTGATCCAGGGGCTTGCCCTCGCCTCGCGCAATCATGCCTTGGGCAAGATCCCGAGCGCCCTCCATGCCTTCCTCCTTGGACACGCCTAGGAGTTCTGCGCCATAGGCGGCCATGGCCTGCTTGCGCTCACTGGAGGCGTTCTCGGGCATGATCAGCACCATGCGATAGCCCTTGATGGCTGCTGCCATGGCCAGGGCAATACCGGTATTGCCCGAGGTGGCCTCGATGAGGGTATCCCCGGGCACGATATCGCCCCGAGCCTCTGCCTCGTTGATCATCGCCAGGGCCGGGCGGTCCTTGACCGAGCCGGCTGGATTGTTCCCTTCCAGCTTGGCCAGGAGTGTATTGTTGTGTCCGGCATTGATACGCTGGAGACGCACAAGCGGCGTATTGCCGACCACATCTTCGAGGGTATGAAATTGCATGAACTCTTCCTTCTGACCACGGGGCGCAAAGTACCGACAATGGGTAAAAGACTGCCCGATGAGAAATATCGCCTGCATTATATCCCCGTGAATCAGTACTGGACAGGCAAGTTCCTCGTTGTCGCACTGCCGCCTTGTACAACACCTTGCCGGATATCGTCATGCCATTGAAGTATCGACTGCTGACCCTGGTACTGGGGATTCCACTACTGCTGCTGCTGATTCAGAGCAGTTATCTTTTCGTCCAGGCTCAGCAACAGCGTCACGACACGTTGCGCAATCATCTCAGCGAAAGTGTGGAGCTGCTGACGCCATCATTGATACAAGTACTCAAGAGAGACGATTCCGCACAGCTTCAACCACTATTGCAACGCCTGATGGACTTGAACGGCGTAAGCGCCGTCGTTTTACATGGCAACGATGGCAGCGTAGTGAAGAGTCTTGGCACTACACAGCTGCCGCTTGCCTTGCCTGCGCGTAGACGTACACGCATCGTCGAGGAGGAGAGTCAATGGCGCCTATTCAAACCCCTGCCCGCATTCGCGCCACCCTGGGCCAATCGAGATGAAGCCAACAAGTATTACTGGCTGGAAGTGGTTATCCACAATAGCGATCGCGCGCTGGTGGATTATCGTCAACTTGCGCATTATGCGCTTGCCTGGCTGATCATGGCAGCGCTTTTGCTACTGACGGCCTATGGAACGTTACGCCGAGTACTGCCCACCCTTCGAGCACAGCGCCAGACGCTGCAGCGCCTCGATCGCGGTAGATACGACTCTCGTGTGCGTGAATCCGGACCCCGTGAGATCACCTTGCTTTCTCGCGCCATTAATAAGCTGGGCGATCACCTTCTGCGCACCAAGGAAGCGCAACGCCAGCAGCTCGAGCAGACCACCAACGAACTGCAGGAATCGATGGAAACCATCGAGGTTCAGAATATCGAGCTCGATATGGCCAGACGTCGTGCGCAACAGGCCAACCGGATCAAGTCGGAATTTCTGGCCAACATGAGCCATGAGATTCGTACGCCCTTGAACGGCATCATCGGTTTTTGTCGCCTGCTGGGGCGCGGTCGCCTCGATAACCGCGAGCGCGAGTGGCTGGAGCATATAGAGACCGCCTCCAACAATCTTCTGACGCTGATCAACGGCATTCTGGATTTTTCCAAGATGGAGGCCGGCAAGCTCGAGCTCGACTCCGTCGCTTTCGACATGGTTCCTCTGATCGATGAAGTCCTGACGCTGCAGGCGCCAGCAGCTCAGGATAAGGATCTACAGTTGCTGGGCCTGGTATTCGACGATGTACCAAGCGAGTTGCTCGGCGACCCACAACGCATCAAGCAGGTACTGATCAATCTGGTCAGCAATGCCATCAAGTTCACCGAACGCGGTGAAGTCATTGTTCGAGTGCTGGTCGATGAGAGCGAAGACAATGACGTTCGGCTGCGCATTCGTGTCAGCGATACCGGTATCGGTCTTCCGCCCACGATTCACGACCAGCTGTTCCAGCCATTCAGCCAAGGCTCGATCAGCCGTTCGCGGCAATATGGTGGCTCGGGGCTCGGACTGATGATCTGCAAGCAGCTGGTCGAACAGATGGGTGGCGAGATCAGTGCCGACAATCAGCCCGACGGCGGTAGCGAGTTCGGTTTCACTCTATCCCTCAGAAGTTTGGTAGGTACGGCAGAGCGCCCTCCCGAATTGATGCTTGCCTCGCCCTTGATCGGACTATGGGAGCCTCACAAGACCACACGACAGGTGCTGAGTCATCAACTGGAACGCTGGGGCGCCCGAGTAAGGCTTCTCCAGCAGGACACCATCCTTGACGCCCCACTGGATCTACTGATCGTAGGTATATCCCGGGGCGATCTACAACCCCAGCGCTTGCAGCTCTGGCGGCAACGCTTGGCAACTGCGGGTTGTCCGGCACTGGTACTGATGAACAGCGACCCCTACGACTTGGCGGATATGACGCTTCCTTGCGGAGGTGAAATCCTGTGCAAGCCAATTCCGCGAGCGCGGCTGAGCGAAGTCATCGGGCGCCTGTTGCTTCCGGATAGCCACGCCCCGGCGGCGGCGCGAAAAAAGGATGCTCTCGGACACGGACCCGCTCGAGTACTGGTAGTGGACGATATCGCCTCCAACCGTATTCTCGTCAGGGAACTGCTGCATCAAGCCGGTATCGCGACATTGATCGCTGAAAGCGGTCATGAGGCATTGGCACTGGCTCATGAGCAGGAAGTCGATCTCGTTCTCATGGACATTCGCATGCCAGACATGAACGGTGTCGAGGTCATGCAGTCGTTACACCAACTGGGGGGTCGCTGGGCGACATGTCCTTACGTCGCCTTGACCGCTCATGCGGAAAGGGACGAAACCCGCTGGCTGCTAGAGGCCGGCATGCAGGAAGTATTGACCAAGCCCCTCGATGAACAGGCACTGGCTCGCATATTGACGCTTTACTTGGGAGTAGTGGCACCGTTTGACAAGATGACGAAAGCAGCTGCCGACGACGAACAGGATCCATTGGCGGTGGTGGACATGCAGCTTGGTCAGCGTCTGGCGGGGGGGCGGATCGAACTGGCTCGAAAAACCCTGGCGATGCTACTCGACTCCTTGGCTCAAAGCGAGACGGAACTGCGCGAAAGCTTTGCGGCGGGTGACGAGAAAGCCTTCCTCGACGCGGTACATCATCTTAATGGCGCGTGTCGCTATTGCGGCGTTCCGGAGCTCGCGCTGTTGAGCGAAACCCTGGAAACTCGGATAAGAGCCCAGGGCCTCTCAACGACAGGCAGCATGCTGGAAGAGGTATTCGATGCTATGCAGCGGCTGAGAGAATGGCAGGCGCTGCAGGACCCCGCGTGATTCAATAGCGCCTAGTCGCCATGGATATGATCCTGATCGTGATCCTCCAGCGCGGCCACGAACCCCGCTTCCTGACCGTCGATGATCAAACGCTTCATCTCGGCAACCGCCTCCTTCAGGCCGGTAAAGAGCGCCCGAGCGATGATGGCGTGGCCAATATTGAGTTCATGCAGGCCCGGGATCGCCGCAATCGCTTCCACGTTGTGATAATGCAAGCCGTGGCCCGCATTGACGATCAGCCCCAGCTCCGTGGCCAGCTCCACCGCTGCGGCGATGCGCGCATGCTCGATGCGCGCTGATTCGCCCTGTGCTTCAGCGTAGGCGCCGGTGTGCAACTCGATGACCGGGGCACCCGCTTCGAAGGCGGCACGAATCTGCGCAGGCTCAGGGTCGATGAACAACGACACTTCGCACCTGGCAGCGGCCAACCGGGTGCAGGCCTGAGCGATATGCGACTGCGCCCCTAGGACGTCAAGCCCCCCTTCCGTGGTCAGCTCCTCGCGCTTTTCCGGTACCAGGCAGACATGGGCCGGACGTATCCGCTCTGCCAATGCAATCATCTCGTCGACTACCGCCATCTCCAGGTTCATGCGGGTCGTGAGCACCTCCGCCAGAAGCTGCACGTCCCGCTCCTGAATGTGGCGACGGTCTTCGCGCAGATGAATAGTGATGCCATCCGCTCCGGCCTCTTCCGCCAGCAGCGCTGCCTGAACCGGATCCGGATAGCGAGTGCCCCGGGCCTGACGCAGAGTCGCGACGTGATCGATATTGACGCCTAGTAGAATACGCGGTGGATTCATGAACTTTCTCCCTGATGTTAGAGCCTGTTCATGACCATTATGAACGAAGACGAGACAAGATGAGCACTTTGACCGGGCTGGCGCACCAGAGCGATTTTAACGCCGTATCGTCGAGTGCAGAAGATCATGGGTAGGATCTCAGGAGGAACGACGACGCGCCGCCAACTGCACCATCAACTCTCGCGAACGCAGTGGTTTAGCCCCTAGCAAAGGGGCAAGCGCGGCCCGGGTCAAGGACTTGGCCACCCGGGCGAGTCCAGGCTGCGACCACTCGCCTTGGGCCAACAAGCGCAGCGTCCGGCCATCGATGCCTTGCTGAGCGTTTCCGGAAGCGGCAAAACGACGCTCTCCGGGGCGATAGATATAGCGCTGCTGCAGATCCAATTCGCAATCGTCGGTGTCACGAAATACCGGCTCCGCGTCCAATGCTTCCAGAAGCGCGTTTTCAAGACGACGCAGCGCAGGCGCTCGCTCTGCAGGAATGGGCAGCGCATCGAACAAGGCGCCATAAAAGGCGAACACATCATGTACCGGCAACAGCGGCGGCAGTGTTCGGATCAGCAACTCATTGGCATAGAGACCGCACAGCAGACCTTCTCCGGCCAATAGTGCCGCCGTGCCGTTGGTCTCCATCAGGCGCAGGCGCTTGAGTTCCGCATCGCCGACCCAGGTTACATGCAAGGGTGCAAAAGGTTGCAAGCGCCCTCGCGCCTTGCTGCCGCCGCGTTGAACACCCTGGGCCACGGCCCGCACCCGTCCATGCTCGAGGGTGATCAATTCGACCAGGGCGCTGGTTTCCCGATAGGGGCGTTTGTGTAGTAAATAAGCGGGTTGTGGTGTCATGGTTACAGCGTCACGAACAGGGTTCTGACATTCGATGAAGCTTCAGCGAAAAGTGATCGAATGCATTGCATCAGCGTTTGTCGTGATCGTAGCCCAGACTCTTTAGCGCACGCTCGTCGTCGGACCAGCCACGTTTGACCTTGACCCACAGGTTGAGCATGACCTTTGCATCGAGCGCCTTCTCCATCTCGAGCCGCGCTTCCCGCCCGACCTTCTTGATTCGATCGCCCTTTTCACCGATCAGGATCTTCTTCTGGCCGGGACGCTCCACCAGCATCAACGCGCTGATGTGCACGATGCGCCCTTCATCGCGGAATTCCTCGATCTCGACGGTCATCTGATAAGGCAGTTCATCCCCTAGCTGACGCATGACCTTCTCACGCACCAGTTCAGCGACCAGAAAACGCTGGCTACGATCGGTGATCTGATCGTCGGGAAAATGGTGCACTCCTTCCGGAAGATACTTGGCGATTTCAGCTTCCAGCTCCGGAACGTTGGTACCGTGCTTGGCGGAAATAGGCAGAATGGCGGCAAACTCGCGCTTTTTCTGCAGCTGTTCCAGCCAGGGCAGCAGCTCCGTCTTGTCCTCGAGCCAATCGACCTTGTTCAGCGCCAGAACCACCGGCGCCTGAACGTGGGTCAGCTTGTCGAGCACCACGTCATCCTCTCGCGTCCAACGCATGCGATCGATGAGGAACACCACGCAATCCACATCGCGCAAGGCCTGGGTCGCCGCCTGATTCATGAAGCGGTTGATGGCCTTGTTACGGTCCTTGGTCTGACGATGTATCCCCGGGGTATCGACATAGATGAACTGAGTCTCGCCCTCGGTCTTGATGCCCGTCACCTGATGGCGTGTGGTTTGCGGCCGGCGCGAGGTGATCGAGATCTTCTGGCCCAGTATGCGATTCATCAATGTCGATTTGCCGACATTGGGCCGGCCAACGATGGCCACGAAACCACAGCGCTGCGTCATGTTCGGGTTCCTTTCGGCTCGATCTGCAATAGTGCCTTACCGGCGGCTTCCTGCTCCGCATGGCGACGGCTGTTGCCAATACCGACGGTATGATCCGCCAGCGCATCGATATGACACTCGATGGTAAAAGTCTGGGCGTGGGCTTCGCCTTCCACGGAGATCACCTCATAGCGAGGTAGCGCCATCTGCCGCGACTGCAGGAACTCCTGTAGCCGTGTCTTGGGATCCTTCTGGGTATCTTGCAGGTCGATCGCTTCGAGACGACTTGCATACCAGGACAGCACCCGTACCTTGATCGTCTGCATGTCGCTATCCAGATAGATGGCGCCGATCAAGGCTTCAAGAGTATCAGCCAGAATCGAATCCCGGCGATAGCCGCCGCTTTTCATTTCACCGGAACCCAGGCGTAGTTGCTCGCCTACCGAAAACTCCCGCGCCACTTCCGCCAGGGTCTTGCCTTTGACGAGCCGGGCTCGCAGCCGTGAAAGCTGACCTTCCCGCGCCTGAGGAAAACGCCGGAATAACGCTTCACCGATCACGAAGTTGACGATGGAATCACCCAGGAATTCCAGCCGCTCGTTGTTATCGCCACCGTAACTGCGGTGGGTCAAGGCCAGTTCTAATAGACTGGCATCGCGAAATGAATAGCCTATTCGGTGGCCAAATGCGGTGAGAGAGTTACTCACGAGACTCCCGGTTCGTACTGTTGTTCAAAGAAATAGGTCGTTTTGGCAGTTTCATTTGATGGCACGCACCGAAGTAAAGCTGGGCAACCCGCCATCCCAGTGCATCCATACGGCGAAGGCCTTGCCTACTATGTTTTCTTCCGGCACGAAGCCCCAGTAACGACTGTCGTTGGAATGGTCCCGGTTGTCGCCCATCATGAAGTAGTGACCATCCGGTACGATCACTTCACGAAGCTGTGGACCAGGGTCCAACGGATTGTTGTAGATATCATGCAGCCGTTCACCGAGTTGCTCATCGAAAAGCTTCTCTCCCGGCGCTTTTTCGGGATTGGCGTCGATCAACTCCTTGGGCACGGGCTCGCCGTTGACGTAGAGCTGCTTGTTTTCGTAGCGAATACGATCGCCGGGCAAGCCGACGACCCGCTTGATGAAGTTGACCGAGGTATCCTGGGGAAAACGAAAGACCATGACATCGCCACGTTCGGGTTCATCAAGGTCGACGATCTCCGTATGGGTCACGGGCAGGCGTAAACCATAGGTGAATTTGTTGACCAGGATGAAATCGCCAATTTCCAGAGTGGGGCGCATGGAGCCCGATGGAATCTGAAAGGGTTCCACCAGAAAGCTGCGCAACAACAGCACGATAAACAATACCGGGAAGAACGAGCGGGCATAATCCACCGGCCAAGGCTCTTTGCCGAGCTTGCGCCGAGTGGCATCATCCAGTGCCGTGCCGTGCTCTGACGTTGCTTTGGCCAGCTTGGCGCGGCGCTTGGGCCGCCACCACAGGATATCCAGCAGCCATACCAATCCAGTGACGGCGACGGCCACCACCAACAACAGCGAAAAGTCCATGAGTTGTCTTGATCCTGATGATTCTTGAAATTAGTTAGGCTTTCTGCGAAAAACCGGCAAACGCGGACATTTTCAGATGAACCTAGTCGTTTACCTTGAGCACGGCCAAAAAAGCATCCTGAGGAATTTCCACGCGACCTACCTGCTTCATGCGCTTCTTCCCCGCCTTCTGCTTTTCCAACAGTTTCTTCTTGCGGCTTACATCGCCCCCGTAACACTTGGCGGTGACGTTCTTGCGTAGCGCCTTGACGGTGGAACGCGCTACTACCTGCCCCCCGATCGCGGCCTGGATAGCCACGTCGAACATCTGACGAGGAATAAGTTCCTTCATTTTCTCGACCAGAGAACGACCGCGCCCATGCGCATGATCACGATGAATGATCGCTGCCAGAGCATCGACCTTGTCGCCGTTTATCATTACGTCCAGACGCACCAGCTTGGCGGCCTCGAAGCGTTCGAAGCCGTAGTCCAGAGACGCATAACCCCGGGAGATCGACTTGAGCCGGTCGAAGAAATCCATGACGACCTCGCTCATGGGCAACTCGTAAACCAGCTGGATCTGATTGCCCAGGAACTGCATGTCGAGCTGAGTGCCGCGACGCTGCTCGCATTCGGCGATGACGTTGCCTACGAACTCCTGGGGCACCAGAATACTGGCCCGCACGATGGGCTCGCGCATTTCGTCGACATTGGCCATGTCCGGTAGTTTGGACGGGTTGGCCACATAGCGTATCTCGCCATCATCCATTGCGAGTTCGTAGACCACCGTGGGCGCCGTGGTCAGCAGATCGAGATCGTATTCACGCTCCAACCGCTCCTGAATGATCTCCATGTGCAGTGTGCCAAGAAAACCAACCCGAAAGCCAAAGCCCAACGCATCGGAATTTTCCGGCTCGTACTGCAGGGAGGCATCGTTCAGGGCGAGTTTTTCCAGCGCGTCACGAAATGCCTCGTAATCGTCCGCACTGACCGGGAACATGCCCGCATAGACCTGGGGTTTGATCTGCTGGAAACCCGGCAAGCGCTCAACGTCCGGCGTCTTGGCATGGGTGATGGTATCCCCCACCGGCGCGCCGTGAATATCCTTGATGCCCGCCACCACGAAGCCGACTTCTCCGGCACGTAGTATCCCGGTCTGATGACGCTTGGGCGTAAAGATGCCCACCTCGTTGGCTTCCCAGTTGCGCCCGGTGGATTTCATGCGAATCTTGTCGCCCTTCTTCAGGGTGCCATCGAAGATTCGCACCAAAGAGACGACCCCCAGATAGTTATCGAACCAGGAATCGACGATCAGCGCCTGCAGCGGTGCGTCGGCGCTTCCTTTTGGATGAGGGATATCGCGCACCAGGCGCTCAAGCAGGCCTTCCATGCCGATTCCAGTCTTGGCGGATACCTGACAGGCATCCATCGCGTCCAGGCCGATGATCTCTTCAATCTCCTGAGCGACGCGATCGGGGTCGGCCTGAGGAAGGTCGATCTTGTTGAGCACCGGTAGCACTTCGAGGTTCTGGGCAATGGCGGTATAGCAGTTGGCTACGGACTGAGCCTCGACGCCCTGGGCGGCATCCACTACCAGCAAAGCACCTTCGCAGGCGTACAACGACCGGGATACTTCGTAGGAGAAATCCACGTGACCTGGGGTATCGATGAAGTTGAGCTGATAAAGCTCGCCATTGTCGGCGCGATAATCCAGCGTCACCGATTGAGCCTTGATGGTGATACCACGCTCGCGCTCGATATCCATCGAATCGAGCACCTGCTCCTTGAGTTCCCGCTCGGTCAGGCCGCCACATAGCTGAATGATGCGATCCGCCAGGGTCGATTTGCCGTGATCGATGTGCGCGATGATCGAGAAGTTACGAATGTGCTTGATTCGATCGGAACTCGCCGTGTCTGCCATTGACTCTCTATCCGCCCTGATAATTGCGCCCTCGATGAAATAGAAGGCGCCAAAAATGTGGAGCTATTGTACCGACAAGGCGAGGTCAAGGACAGTAATGCCCAGACTAGGCTGGCGTCACGGGCGATATTTCCTTGTCAACTTGGACCAGCAAGCGGGCCAGGGTTTGCAGACAAAGAACGGAATGAATCTGTTGTCGCAGGCCCTCACCCACGGCAATAATCCGCTGGGCTTGTTCGATGGGCGCTTTCTCGGGATGTACATCACCTCGCCAGCGTATTATGAAGCTATCCACTGGCGCCTCCATGTACTCGATCCTGCTGACCTGATCCACCAGAAAACCCACCATTCCCTGACCACTATCCGCCACAAGCACATGCTCTGCCGGCTCAGTTGCGTTTTTGCCCAGTAGTGTCCGCAGATCCACCAGAGATACCGTACGATCCCGATGGCGCATGGCAGCACAGAAAGGACCGTCATCTTTCAGCGGTAGCACATTTTCCGGTATGGGTAGCACCGCATCCAGCTGATCGAGCAGCGTGACGTAGCGTCCGCCACTTTCGAAATGCACGAAGGCAAAGCGCTGCCACTCCTGTTGATTGCGCTGATCGCTGACCTCTTCGCCTAAACGAGCATGAATCTGTGCCAACGCACCCAGCGCCTCTCCAGTGAACAGCTGGCGATGATCAAGACATAGTGCATCCCCCTGTTCAGGCCGGTTCAACACCCCCATGACATGATCGGCGGCCTGGTTTCCGCCGGGTAGCGGATGTAGATCGCTGTCATCGAACGTGCCGATGGTATCGATACGGGTGACTGCCAAGCCAACACGTCCACTGTCGGTATTCAATACGACAACATGAGAAGGCGACGACGTTAGCGGTGGGTGGCCGATCAGTATCGCTGGATCGAAGATCGGAATGCACATGTCCCGCAAGGCGACATTGCCCAAATATGCCTTCACGTTCACCACCGGTGTTTCAACCGCGCCGCAGACAGTGATCTCACTGACCACAGCGGTATCAATGGCAAGCGTAGCGCTTTTGATATCGACGAGCAGATAGCGATGCGAATGTCCTCCGTGTCGCTCTGCATCGCTATGCAGAGCCGTTGATGACGACGCCTGTTCGACATTCTCGAAAGCCATCATCATTCCATCCAATGAAAAAAGAGCATCGATATCCAACAGATAGATTGGCTGCCCTGACTCCGGATGAGTGACCAGCCAAGGAGTAAGCTCATGAGGCGTTCCGGCGTCTTTACCTAACGCATTCATCTGGCTTTGCTCGACAGCGATCATGTCGTAGGCATGATCGATGAGTAGGCCAAAGCATCCACCACGATAGCTAACGACAGCGATATGCTGCTCCGCCGATCCTGACGCCTCGCTGGGAGCAAGTTGCAAGAGCCCGCCCAAATCCACACATGGGATAAGTGAATCGCGCAAGCTGAGAGTTCCCAGAGACCATGCTGGCGCCAAAGGACGCGGTACCAAAGGGGTCTCGGGTTTAACTACTTCCAGCAGGTAGCATGCTTCCAAGGCGACAACACTTTCGCCTATCCCAAGAATACCTAATTTACGTAGACTCATGGCTTACCCACCTTGTTGAAGAAACAACTCAAGCGTGATCTGAATGTGCTTCCGGCGAATTCTTGCGTGTCGCCTTGGCCAGTTCCTGAATCAGCTTTTCAACCTTGGCGGCAGTAGTAAGCTGTGACGAAGCAGAGACATCGATCTGCTCGACGGCGGACGTCGTTTGCTCGACACCTTCGGTGATTCGCGAGAAGGCTTCCTTCGCACGGTGGGAAACTTCATTACCGTTGTCGATACACTTCAACGACTCCCCTAGCAGGCGATTGATCTGACGGGTAGCGTCGCCGGACTTCTCGGCAAGCTTGCGCACTTCGTCTGCCACGACAGAGAACCCAAGGCCATGTTCGCCGGCCCGCGCAGCTTCGATAGCGGCATTGAAGGCGAGTAGATTGGTCTGCGCGGCTATTTCACCAATCGTCTTGACGATTTCATCGATATCCTCAGAGGACTTCTGAATCGCCGCCATGGCTTCGCTCGAGTCCTGCAGCGCTCGATTGCCCCGCTCGGCTTCGCTTCGCGTACCTTGTGACAACTCACGGGTGAGCCGGGTATGCTCGGCGATGCCATTGATCGACTTGTTGAGCTCCAGGATAGAAGCACTCATGGCTTCCGACTGCTGCTGAATGCTTTTCTCCAGTTCGACCTGGGCGGTAATGTCGCTTGCAAACTTCACGATCTTGTAAGGCTTGCCATCAGCATCGAAAATCGGATTATAAGTCGCCTGAATCCAAACCTGCCGACCATGCTTGCCTAGACGCATGAAACGCCCATTGAAGAATTCACCGCGGTTCAACGACTGCCAGAAATCACGATACTCCGCGCTAAGAACGTACTCCTGCTCACAGAACATACGATGATGCTGACCGATGATTTCATCGGCGTGATAACCCACGGTATCGAGGAAGTTGTTGTTGGCGGCCAAGATGTTGCCTTTGAGATCGAATTCGATGACCGCCTGAGCGCGATCCATGGCATTGACCTTGCCCTCGAACTCAGCACTATGGCGCTTGCTTTCAGTCACGTCCGTGGCGAACTTGACTACCTTGGTAAGCGTGCCAGCAACATCAAAGATAGGATTATAGGTAGCTTGCAGCCATATATCGCGCTTGTTGTTGCCTACACGCTTGAACTCACCGGCAACGAACTCTCCATTGCGCAACTTCGTCCATAAATTCTGATACTCCTGGCTTTTAACGTGCTCAGGCTCGCAGAAAAGCTTATGGTGCTGGCCCTGAATATCCTTCAGCGAATAGCCTGTCGTTGCCAGGAACTGCTGGTTGGCGTTTAGCACATGGCCTTCCATATCGAATTCGATGACGGCCTGGGCGCGATCGATAGCGTTGACCTTGCCCTCGAATTCGGCGTTGCTCTGTTTTTGCTCGGTAATATCGCTTGCAAACTTGATGACCTTATAGGGGCGCCCGGAAGGATCCAGAATAGGGTTGTAGGTCGCCTGTAGCCAAATGACGTGACCTCTGCGATGCCGACGCTGAAATTCTCCAGCAATGAATTCACCCCGCCCCAGCTGTTCCCAAAAATTTTGGTAGTCTTCACTTTGGGCGTATTTCTCATCGCAGAACATACGATGATGTTGCCCGATTACGGCATCCCGTGAATAACCTACCGTCTTGAGGAAATTATCGTTTGCAGTCGTGACGATGCCATTGAGGTCGAACTCGATGACTGCCTGGGAACGCCCAATGGCGTTAACCTGACTTTCGAACTCGGCCTCCTTGCGTTTTTGGTCTGTAATATTCGCGGCGAACTTGACTACCTTGTAGGGATGACCCTTCGTATCGAAGATCGGGTTATAGGTGGCATTCAGCCAGATTTCGGCATTGTCCTTACCAAAGCGCTTGAATTCGCCGCTGGCAAACTCGCCACGCTTAAGCGCTTGCCAGAATTTGCGATACTCTTCGCTCTTTGAATAGCCATCTTCACAGAAGATTCGGTGGTGCTGTCCGCGAATCTCATCGAGGCTATAGCCCACCACATCCAGAAAATTCTGATTGGCTTCGAGAATCTGGCCATTGGTATCGAATTCGATAATGGCTTGAGAGCGATGCATGGCTCGCCAAAGAGAGGCTGATTGATCGCTGATTTCACCGGGCTCTTCGTGAGATGCTTTAATTGAGCTTGAGTCTGCTTTCTGGGTCATAAAAAAGGTTCCAATCCGTACGATTCGATTGCGGCCAGGGTGGTCGTGAATTTTATTGTTGTCGGCATACAGTTTTTGGCCGGGTTTTACCTGTAGCGCTAGTGTTATATCGCCTCTGGAGAGGAATGCTTTAATCGAGCAAGACGTATCCCATGCTGGATTTGAATAGGTAAGGCAATAAAAAAACGGGGCACATGGCCCCGTCTTCAACTATCGCTTGAATTATCGCACGATCATTTCTCGCCCAGGCGCAAGGCAACGAACAGCGAACGACCATCGCGATAGAGCCGCAGCGGCACCGCGCGATTGCCTTCGATGCTGCTTACCACCTCACTCAAGCGCTTGGCGGAATCGATGTCCTGCTGATCCAGCGAGACGATGACGTCCCCCGGGCGAACGCCAGCGCTGGCGGCCACGCTATCCGGAGCGACTTGTTCGACGCGCACGCCGGAGGACAGGTCAAGGCTTTCAAGTTGCTCTTTGCTAAGTGATGCAACCGTTACTCCCAGGCGCGTACGGGGATCGCCCTTGTCACCCGAAGAGGCCATGGGCATGCCCTCTTCCGGCCAGTCTCCTACCGTCACCGTCTTGGTAATACGCTCGCCATCACGCAGTATCTCGAGCTTGGCATCATTCCCCGGGTCGACACGGCCCACAAGCCGCGGCAACGTGGCGGAACGCTCAACCGTTTCACCGTTGACGGACAGGACGATGTCACCCGCCTTCAGGCCGGCATTGGCCGCCGGCGCATCTGGTGCGACATCGGCAATCAAGGCACCCTCCGGGCCATCCATACCGAAGGATTCTGCCAGATCCTTCGATACCGGTTGAATTACCACACCGAGCCAGCCACGGCTGACGCGGCCGTCATCACGCAACTGATCGGCGATATCCATCGCCACATTGATCGGTATGGCGAAGGACAAGCCCATGAAACCGCCGCTACGGGTGAATATCTGGGAGTTGATGCCTACCACTTGGCCTTCGAGATTGAACAATGGGCCACCAGAGTTACCGGGATTGATGGCGACATCGGTCTGGATGAAAGGCACATAGGCATCGCTTGGAAGGGTTCGGTTGATGGCACTGACGATGCCCGCTGTCACGGAATGATCAAAGCCGAAAGGCGAACCGATTGCCGCGACCCACTCCCCAACCTCGAGTTTTTCCGAATCGCCTAGATCGAGAGTGGGTAGATCGTCACCCTCGATCTTGAGTAGCGCAATGTCCGTCTTGTTGTCGGCACCGATCAATTCCGCATCGAGTTCACGACGATCGTTCAAGCGCACCACGATCGAGTCGGCACCATCGACCACGTGAGCATTGGTCAATACATAGCCGTCCTTGCTGATGACGAACCCCGAACCCAGCGACTGCAATTCCTGGGCACTCCCCGGGCCGCGTTGACCGTGTCCCGGCGGCATTTGATCTTCAAAGAAGCGGCGGAAGAACTCTGGAATTTCCTGACCATGAGAACCGCCAAACGGCATGCTGCGCCGCTCGACTTCCCGTGTACTGGAAATATTGACGACGCCAGGTGCCGCTTGCTTGACCAATTCCGTGAAATCGGGCAACTCACGCGCTTGGGCGGTCTGCATGAAAAATGCTGCTACCAACAGCATTAGCCATAACGATAGATGTCGTGGGATGCGTTGCATCAAGTACTCCTGGTTACCGGCTGTATGCCAAAAGGTTTCTTTTTCCATAAGACGCGGCATCGGGTCAGTCGCGCTTTCTTTCGGAAATATTGGATATCGCTGCAAGCCGAGAGTTCAGTAACCATGCCAAACTATTTAATAGCGACATCGTCACTCGGATTCGACTGCCAGTAGTATAGGTTGGTATCGACGGTGGTGCCGTTGCAACTGATGACGACTCAGCAAACAGCCGCCGAGCAAACCACCAGCAAACATGAACGGCACAGCCAGTGGCCCCGGAGAAAGCAGCGTCTCGGCAAGTCCTCCCGCTAGAACCGCCGTCAGCAGTGGCAATCCGTAAACGATCAGGGCGCCCTGCAAGAAGCTTTTTGGCGATATCCCCATACGCACTCGATTGCCGATACACAGGCCGGCATCCGTATACAGTGCCAATCTCGAGGAGCGACGGCGCGTTAGCAGCCCCGTGCCACAACCGGTTTTTGCACAACCGTTGCAGCCGCTCAAAGATCGAGCCTCGACCCACGCCCCACCTGCAAAGAGTGCTACGACGACACCTCGTTCTTCCAGCCATTGCGCTGCCGGAGGTTTAATCGATCCCTGTTCGTTCATGGTGCAGAATCTTGTTGATCTCGACCAGTGTTTCCCTGGTACTGCATTCGGGAAGCAATTCGATAAAGAACCTTTGGCGGCAACTCGCCCAACACTACCACCTGCAGGGTATGGGCTTTATCGAGGCGCAGATGGCGTACCGCCGCATGAGAGACCCCCAGACGATGAATGCCGGGTAATAGCGTCTCATGGTCATTTTTAAGCGGTTGGACGAAAAGACTGAAACTGGATAGGCCATCGGTGTAAAGTCTGTGGCTCATGACCTTGCCGGAAACTCCGACTGTCGGGAGCAACGGCACGGCAGCATATCCCGCCGGAATCCAACCTGGCTGCCAGGGGCCTGAGGGCATGTCCTGCAGAGGCTCGAGTGGAACCACTTGAGAGTAAAGTCTGGGCTCGATCAATTCGGTCATCTGAAATGTTTCGAGGATATTCCCTTCAGCGTCGACGAGATTCTGCTTCAATGGCAAGCCAGTTGCTGAATCGAGCCATAGTCGGTGGCCATAGCGCAATTCGTCACGGGGCTCGATATCCAAGCGCATGCTGAGGCGCCCTGCCACCCGCTCTTCGTCACCCAGAGTCAGGCGGTAATGACGATCGATGCCTCGTAATGCAAACGCGGGAGAGCTGTTCGTCGAACGCTGCATCAATATGCCATTTCGTCCAAGTCGTCCATAGCGTTCATATATGACTGCGGGGCCGTCAAGATAGCGGGTCACTTCCCGGACTACGCCGTCATGAATCTCATGCGCCAGTGCCAGCGTACGCACTCCGGCAGCGCTGATGCGTATGGCTTGCGCACGAAACATATAGCACTGGCTTGCCATCATGCTACGTTCAAGCCAGTCGAGCGGCGATGCCAGTTTTGTATTGTCGGCTAGCTGTCGGCAATCGAAACTGTTTTCGGACGCTGACATGACCACACCCGACAAACATGACACATAGATCGCCACGATTCCGTACAGAGCCGCTCTCAGCGGCGACAACATCAGCGGATACTCGGATTTTCCTGGGAAGAAGCACGTAACAATGGAATCCAGGCCTCACCGGAGCGCTGCGCTGCCCCTTCGGCGTGGCGCTCCAGATAGTGCTGTAGCAATTGCGACTGCTCTTTCTCGGTGCGCAACGAAGTTGGAGCATAGGGTGCCATGAACATCGGAGCATCGGCATCGAACCCTACCTCTGTCAGACCGTTGCCGTAAGCCATGGAAGGACGAAACGATGGCAGATTCATGACATCAATAGATGGAAGCGAGCGATCTCTGGGCAGGGAAGCGGGCTGCACGCTTGGGCCAAAGCCGGTGTTGGCGTTGACCACTCCGCTATTACCGTTGCCATTGACTACATCCGGCGTGACACCGGGACTGCTGTCACCATTGTAGAATTGCGCGCCCGCGATCACCATGAGAGAAACGGTAGCGGCAACGGCGGCACTGCCGGCAAAGGAAAGACTGCCACCTTGAGGCGAAGCCTTGTCCGTCGAGATGTCGCTTGAAGAGACCTGGGGGGCAGGTTCGTTTTCCAGATCGGCCAGCACGCGTTCGGAGATATCCGTGGACACATCGACGGAGTAATCTCGTTGCATCACGCTTCGTGCAAGATGGTAACGTCGCCAGGCTTGGCTATCGTCCGGTCGATCGGTGAGTGATTTTAGAACGCGACGCAATTCCAGCTCATCGCCTTCATTGTCCATCATCACGGACAGCGATTCGCGACAATTGTCCTTCATTTCAACACCCCCACATCAAATAAGACGCACAGTCGAGCTCGGTGTAGCTCGTTATTTTCACTTGATTCATTGATGGTTCACACATCGCTGCGTGAATCCTCCCCCGGCACTCATAAGGTGCGAACATTCCCTATGACGTCGCTTCACGCGGACAGTTCAGTGTTTTTATAAAAATTTCATTACGTCACTCATACACTACTCCCTCGCTGTCGCCGCGAGACAGCAGTGGCTGAATATGCCTGTCGACGGCTTCTCGGGCACGAAAGATACGCGAGCGCACGGTCCCCACCGGGCATTGCATAATATTGGCAATATCTTCGTAGGAAAGACCATCGAGTTCCCGTAGCGTTATAGCGGTACGCAGATCTTCAGGAAGGGCTTCTATCGCCGCAAAAATGGCGGTTTCCAACTCATCCCGAGCGAGGGAGGCTTCCGGCGTTTCCGAATCCGCCAGACGGCCACTATGGTCGACGATCTCGGCATCGTTGATATCTAGATCGCTACCTGGAGGGCGACGCCCCTTGGAGACGAGGTGGTTCTTCGCGGTGTTGATGGCAATACGGTACATCCAGGTATAAAAAGCGCTTTCGGCACGAAATTTACCTAATGCACGATAGGCCTTGATAAACGCTTCCTGAGCGACATCCTGTACTTCTGCGTGATCGTGCACGTAACGCCCGATCAATCCCAATATCTTGTGCTGATACTTTTTTACCAACAAATCGAAAGCGCGTGTATCCCCCTTTTGAGCCCGCAATACGAGTTGCTGATCGGTTTCCCTATTGCCCATTCACTTCCTCCCCGTAGGGGTAGACAACCTCGAGACAGGCAATACACGCGTTGACACTACTTGGGGCCATGGTGACGGTCCGCGGTCTAAAAATGAAAGAACGACTATACACAAGCATTCCCGTTTTCCCGATACCCGATCAAAGGCATTGCCGTTTGAAGCCTTAAATTGGTAACGAGACATCTCCTTGAATCATTGATTTTTCCACGGACGACAAGCGATAGTAGACAACATTGTTCCTCAGTGCGAATCATCACAGGTATCTGAATGTCCGATCAACAGGTTAACAATCTCAACGTCCTTGCCCAGGACGTTCTCATCACACCGGAAGCCTTGAAAAAGGCAGTGCCGCTTACCGAGGCTGCGGAAAAAACCGTTATTGAAGGCCGGCGCACCATACAGCGTATTCTCGATGGAGAAGACTCACGGTTATTGATGGTCGTTGGCCCTTGCTCCATCCACGATATCGAAGCCGCGAGAGACTATGCCCAGCGCCTGAAACAGCTGGCCGAGAAGGTCAGCGACAGCCTGTATATCGTGATGCGTGTCTACTTTGAAAAGCCACGCACCACCGTGGGCTGGAAAGGACTGATCAACGATCCGCACCTCAACGACTCCTTCGAGATCGAAGAAGGACTGCACATTGCCCGTGGTCTGCTGGTGGAACTCAGCGAGATGGGGCTACCCCTTGCCACCGAGGCCCTCGACCCGATTTCTCCACAATATTTGCAGGATTGCATCAGCTGGTCCGCGGTGGGTGCACGTACCACGGAATCCCAGACTCACCGGGAAATGGCTTCCGGTCTCTCCTGCCCTGTCGGTTTCAAGAATGGCACCGATGGCAGTCTGGACGTCGCCATCAATGCGCTGCAATCCGTCGCCCACCCGCACAATTTCCTGGGGATCGATCAGGCCGGACAGGTAGCGATCATCCGCACCCGAGGCAACGCCTACGGCCATGTGGTGCTGCGCGGCGGTAATGGCAAGCCCAACTACGATAGCGTCAGCGTGACCCTGGCAGAGCAGGAATTAAGCAAAGGCGGCGTCAAGCCCAACATAATGATCGACTGCTCGCACGCCAACTCCAACAAGGATCCGGCGCTACAGCCGCTGGTGATGGAAAATGTCACCAATCAGATTCTCGAGGGTAATCGTTCGATCATGGGACTGATGGTCGAATCGCATCTGGGCTGGGGAAATCAGAAGATGCCCGCGGATCGCAGCCAATTGCAGTATGGCGTCTCGATTACCGATGCCTGCATCGACTGGGACACCACCGTAGAAAGCTTTCACGATATGGCGGAAAAGCTGCGCCCGGTACTCGAAGTGCGTCACGATGCCGCTTGAGGCTACCCGATACCTCTAAACGGACTGTCATCGCCAACAAGTCGTTCGCTCTAGGCGTATTTCATAACGTAAGATGAAAGAAAAGCCCCTGTACTTCTGTATATCCAGACAGTACTGGGGCTATACATTGTCGAAAAAATTTTTGAAGCCTAACTATATCCTAAGCTCCTGGTAGACTATCAGCGAATCCAGGTAAATGAACACCCCAACCTTGAATGCGAAGAATTCTTATTACTATCGCCGCTGTGCGGCGATAGCGAATATTGAAAAAGCCAATGCAAAACGCAGGAAAATAATTGAAGCGCTGCCGCAAATAAGAGTTTGCGGCAGAAATTATAAGAAGACGGAGGGGGTTAGCTTTTAAGCTTAGAGTATACCTTCCTTGATACGCGAACTGGAAGTCTTGCAGCTTTCCGTAAGTATCTGGTCTTGTATCTTAGAATTCCGCTTTTTGTTAAGCGGTATCCCATTCCCTCTTCGACTGCATAGATGCATGGGCTGCAGGTTCCACAAGGGGCATTGCCAACTGGATTAAAACAAAACCACGATTTTTCAAGCGCTTCAATAAAGCCGAGTTCCTTAGCCTTAGCTCGCATCTCAGTTTTTGATATTTGCAATAACGGAAATTCAAAGCATGAAAATATCTGAGTATCACCCGTAACATCGCTTTTTAGCTTCCACCCGCCGTGATCTTTTTGCTCTACCTTCCCCTCCAGAAAGTAATACGCCTTGTCATCTACGTGCACGCTCAGCTCTAGACAATCAATATTCTTCATTCGAGCATACCTAGACAGCCAGTCGTACTGACTCCCTAAATGTGCTTGTTTTTTCAATCTTACATAAGATTGTGTAATATCCTCAAAAGACTCTATCTCAGTGATAGGCGTGATTGTTAGTTCTTTTATTCGCTCGGCTGCGTTTTTATCAATCTTTTCAAGTTCTCTTCTAACATCAGATATTGCCTTGAGTTCTCGAAGAGTCGACTTTCTCGCCAAGTCAGCAATGTAATGCGGCCTGACCTCTTTTTCCTCGATTAAACTGGCATACAATACCCTAAACGTTGAGTCCCAACCGCCCGTCCAAAGCACCTCGATAGTATTTCCCACGCTTTCTCTCCTAGGAAAAAGTCTAATATAGATTAATAACTTAAGTAATCTTACTCAACATAGCTGTATAGTTGTTATGGAGGGCGAATAGCTTGATTATCGCTAAGCTCGTTTACATTCGCTCAATGGTGCTAAGCTTGCGGCTGGCCATCGATTTCACGCCGGAATGGCGGCAGCGAATCGAGCAACGCCCGCCCGTAGCGACGGGTCAGCACGCGCCGATCGAGTAACGTGATGCGCCCCTGATCGGACTCCTTGCGAATCAGCCGGCCACAGGCCTGGACCAGCTTTATCGACGCATCCGGTACCGAAATACGCATGAAGGGGTTACCCCCACGGCTTTCGATCCATTCGGCAAGCGTCGCCCCCACCGGATCGTCCGGCACCGCGAAAGGCAGCCGCGTGACCACCACATGGGTCAAATAGTCGCCGGGAAGATCGATACCCTCGGCGAAACTTGCAAGACCAAAAATAACGCTGCTTTCGCCCGCATCGATACGCTTGCGATGACGCTCGATCAACTCGCGCTTGGGCAACCGGTCCTGGGCTAACACTCTTTCTTTTTGAAGCTTGGGCAGCGCTTTCTCCACTGCCCTCAGCTGGACCCGAGAAGAAAACAGCACCAGAGCCGCTTCCTTGTCGCCAAACGCCGTGACGAACTCGACGATGGCACGCTCATGAGCGTCGCGATCGCTGGGATCTACCGCCTCGTAAGGTACGCTGAGCACCGCCTTGGAATAGTCGAAGGGGCTCGGCAGACACTGATAGCGATAGCGATTGGCAAGCCCCGCGCGCTCTTGCAAGCGTTCGAAACGACCCAGCGCCGTCAGTGTCGCCGAGGTAATCACCGCGCCATAGCAGCTTCCCCATAGATAGCGCGCCAGGGTTTCCGCTGCCGACACCGGGCTTGCCGAGAACGTCAACTCCGCATCGCCGCCCTGCTGGTCGAAGGTCAGCCAGCGCGCCTGAGGGGGTTCGCCCGGGGGGTCGTCCACGGCCATGGCCTGCCACAAGGCATTGGCCTCCAGGGCGCGGCCCTGCAACAAGGCGACCAGGGGTAACCAGGGCTCCGCCTGTTCCCGGGATAATCCCGTGGCTTTGTCCGGATCGAGGCTTTCCCGCAAGATATCCGCCATACTCTCGAGACTGCGCGACAACTCGGTAAAGGGCACGACCAGTGCCGCCGCCATGTCGCGCAAGGATTGTGGTGCACGTCCCATGGCGAAGCGATGATGACGCGTATCGTCACCCGCCCCGCTGGGCAGCTCCGCCAGCTGGTGACCGAGTGAATACGCCTCGCCGAGGCGCGGTTCGATAGCGGCAATCAACTCAGGGAAGCCCGCCAATAAACGAGCCAGCGTCGGCTGAGTTCCCAGGGCCGTGTTGAGCTCGGTCAGCGATTTCTTGAGTGTGCGCAGCCAGCGCAGCGCCGCATTGACCCCGAAGCGATGATAAAAGTGCTCCAGTGCCTTGTCCGGAAGATGGTGCCCTTCATCGAAGATGTAGATGCACTCCTTGGGAGACGGCAGTACCAGGCCACCGCCGAGGGAGAGATCCGCCAGCACCAGATCGTGATTGGTCACGATGATGTCGGCCTGATCGAGATGACGCCGGGCGCGGAAGAACGCACAGGCACCGAAATGACCGCAGCGTCGATTGGTGCACTGGCGATGATCCGTGGTCAACTGCCGCCAGCTGCTGTCGTCGATCGCCACCGGCCAGCTATCCCGGTCGCCTTCCCAGCGTCCGCTGCCATAGGCCTCGGCCATTGCCTGAACCAGCCCGTGGAAATCATCCCCGTCGCGAGATTCAAGCGCCTGCTCGAACAGCGAGTAGGTGGGGTTTTCTTCCACACCATCCAACGCCTGATCGAGCTTTGCCACGCACAGATAGCGACCGCGCCCCTTGGCCAGGGCATAATCGAAATGCAGACCGCTGTGCTGCTTGAGAGACGGCAGGTCCTGATGCAGCACCTGCTCCTGTAAAGCAACCGTGGCGGTGGAAACGATCAGACGCTTGCCTCGCGCACGCGCTACCGGCAAGGCGGCAAGCAGATAGGCCAGGGTCTTGCCGGTACCAGTGCCCGCCTCGAGCACGCAAACATGCTCGTTGGAAACCCGGCGACCGCTTTCATCCGCCTCGATGCCGGACAGGGTGCGCGCGATCTCGGCAATCATCAGCCGCTGGCCGTAGCGCGGTGTCAGGTCGAGCCCTTCGAGCACCTGACGATACGCGCCCTGAATTTCTTCCTTCAACGCCTCATCGAGCATGCCTCAGAGCATTCCTTCCGGCGGATGCTCGCAGGGCAGCTTGTCGTTGATATAACTTTCGATCTCGGGCAGCGAGAAGGCATCTTCTTCGCCGACGAAGCTGATCGATACGCCCTTGGCGCCGGCGCGACCGGTACGTCCAATACGGTGCACATAGTCTTCCGGATCTTCCGGCAACGTATAGTTGATGACATGGCTGACGTCGTCGATATGGATGCCGCGACCGGCCACGTCGGTCGCCACCAGCACCGTCAACTCCCCTTCGCGGAAACGCTCGAGGGTCTTGATTCGCTGATTCTGGGGCACGTCCCCGGACAACATGGCCACATCGACGCCGGCCTTGCGCAGTACGCCATCGAGCTTGCGCACCAGATCGCGACGATTGCCGAAAACCATGACTCGATCGAAACTCTCCTGCTTGAGCAGATTGACCAGCAGACGTTGCTTGTCATCGTCGCTCACCAGATAGACACGCTGATCGATGTCCGCCGCGTTATCGACGGTCACTTCGATCTCGACGTAGGCAGGCTTGTGCGTCCACTGACTGGCCAGATTGAGGATGTCTTCGGTGAACGTCGCCGAGAACAAGAATGTCTGGCGCTCCTCGGTCTTGGGCGTGTAGCGAATGATGCGCTTGACGTCAGGGATGAATCCCATCGACAGCATGCGATCCGCTTCATCCAGCACCAGCACTTCGACCTCGCCCAGATCGACATCGCGCTTCTGATGGAAGTCGAGTAGCCGCCCGGGGGTGGCGACCAGAATGTCCAACTGTTTGCCGAGATTGTCGCGTTGCTTCTGATAGTCCATGCCACCCACGACGCTGGCGACATTCAGCGAGGTGAAGCGCGCCAGTGCCTTGGCATCCTTTTCGATCTGCAGAGCCAGCTCCCGGGTCGGCGCAACGATCAAGGCGCGAGGGGCACCGGTTTTCTGACCTTCCGGCGGCTTCTCTTCCAGGAAGTAAGCCAACATCGAAATCAAAAAGGCGGCGGTCTTGCCGGTACCGGTCTGGGCCTTGCCCACCACATCGCCGCCAAGCAACGTCTGACTCAACGCCTCGGCCTGAATCGGCGTGCAGTATTCGAAGCCCAGGGCATGGATGGCGTGCATCAACGGCAAGGGCAGATCGAAATCGTGAAAGCGCCATTTTCCCGCTACCTGCGGCACCTGGAAATGACGTAGATCCCAGCTTGACTGAGACTTGCGCGGCTTGCGACGCCGACGCTTGGGGCGGCGGTTCTGGGCCGGTGTAGAGGCCTTTTCCAACTCACTCATAGGCGTGGGGTAATGTTCCGTTGTTGAAGGGTTATCGAGCAGAACTCATGGCCATTGTAACAGCCATTGGCGGCTTGGGCGCGTTTGCCGATATTCAGGCGGCATTCCCCGCAGGATGACGGTCGGCAGGTTGTTCAAGGGCTGGTAGAATCGACAGCACTGAATTCAGGATCGCAATCATGACGCGCAGAAAAAAGACCCGCTCACTGGCGGATAAGGTGAGCATCCGTACCGGCAAGCGCAAGGATTATCGTAAATGGCGCCGGGACAATCCGGGTGAAGTGACACCTTCTCGGCGCTATGTCGAGAAGAAACGTCAGCAACGCAAGGGCCAGGCGGCGCGCAAACTCGAGCGTGAGCGTAGCGCTCCCACTCTTGATCTGCACGCAACTGATCCAGGCGAAAAGCCATCTCAGGAAGACGATAACAGCAAGGAGTCGTGATGCGACTGGTCTCATTCAACATCAACGGTCTTCGCGCCCGCCTGCACCAGCTCGAAGCGTTGATCGAGGCTCACGCACCGGACGTCATCGGCTTGCAGGAAACCAAGGTACATGATGACGAATTCCCTCTCAAAGCCGTCAAGGCGCTTGGCTATCACGTTTATTATCATGGCCAGAAAGGCCATTACGGCGTCGCCATGCTCTGCCGCCAGGAACCTCAGGCGGTTTTTTACGGTTTTCCGGATGATACCGAAGAGTCCCAGAGACGCATGATCGGTGTACGTCTAACCTGCACCGATGGGGAGCCTCTGACCGTATGGAACGGTTATTTCCCGCAAGGCGAGAATATCGATCACCCCACCAAGTTCCCTTACAAGCAGCTCTTCTACGCACAGCTTGCACGGCTTCTCGAAGAAGACCACTCCCCCGCCGAGCGCATTGCTATCATGGGGGATTTCAACATCTCACCCGAGGATATCGATATCGGTATCGGTGAGCCCAACCGCAAGCGCTGGCTTCGGGAAGGAAAGACCAGCTTCCAGCCGATCGAACGGGAATGGCTGGGACGTATCAAGCATTGGGGCATGCAGGATTGCTACCGGATTTGCCATCCTGAGAGCAACGATTATTTCAGCTGGTTCGATTATCGTTCCAAGGCCTTCGAACGCGACCCCAAACGCGGCCTGCGCATCGACTACATTCTTGTCAGCCCACCACTGACCGACAAGGTAAGCGGCGCCGGCATCGACTATGAACTGCGCGCCATGCAAAAACCCTCGGATCATGCGCCGGTATGGGCCGACTTCTCTTTTTAGGTTTATCTGAAAATTTTCCATAAAAAACCGGTACCTTTACGGGCACCGGCTTTTTATGGCGTTTTTCAGATTACAGCTTCTGTTCAAGCTCCGGGAGGATTTCGAACAGATCGCCGACGAGTCCATAATCCGCGACCTGGAAGATCGGCGCGTCCTCGTCCTTGTTGATGGCGACGATCACCTTGGAGTCCTTCATCCCCGCCAAGTGCTGGATGGCTCCGCTGATGCCCACGGCGATGTACAACTCCGGGGCGACGATCTTGCCGGTCTGCCCGACTTGATAATCGTTGGGCACGTAGCCGGCATCCACCGCGGCCCGAGACGCACCCAGGGCGGCACCGAGCTTGTCGGCAATGCCTTCGAGCAGCTTGAAGTTCTCGCCGCTACCCATGCCGCGCCCCCCAGAGACCACGACCTTGGCACCGCCGAGTTCCGGGCGTTCGCTCTTGGCCAACTCCTCGTCGACGAAGCTCGACAGGCTGTTATCGACCACCGTGTCGACCGCTTCGATCGTGGCGCTATTGCCCTCGCCTGTTGCATCGAAGGCGGTGGTGCGGATGGTCATGACCTTGAGAGCATCTTCACTTTGCACCGTGGCGATGGCGTTGCCGGCGTAGATCGGGCGCTTGAAGGTATCGGCGCTGTCTATCGCCATCACTTCCGAGAGCTGGGATACGTCCTTGAGGGCCGCCAGGCGCGGTAGCACATTCTTGCCGTTGGTGGAGGCGCTGGTCAGCACATAGGCGTAGTCATCCGCCAGGGCAACGAGTAGATCCGCCAGGGGTTCGGCCAGTTGATGGGCGTAGACGGCGTTGTCCGCCACCCGTACCCGGGTCACGCCCTCGAGCTTGGCTGCGGCTTCGGCAACGCTGTCGATGTTTTCACCGGCCACCAGCAGGTCGATGTCGCCACCGGCGTGCTCGGCAATCTGTCGGGCTGCGGCCACGACGCTGGCGGTGGCATCGTCCAGATGGCCGTCGTGATGATCGGCCAGTACCAATAGGCTCATGAAATCAGCTCCTCTTAAAGCACTTTGGCTTCGTTCTTGAGTTTGTCGACCAGCTCGTCCACGGAACCGACCTTGATGCCACCCTTGCGCTCCGCCGGGGTCTCGACCTTGAGCAGGCTGACCCTGGAGGCTACCTCGACGCCGAGATCCGCCGGGCTCTTGGTCTCGAGCGGCTTCTTCTTGGCCTTCATGATGTCCGGCAATTTGGCATAACGCGGCTCATTGAGGCGCAGGTCCGTGGTGACGATAGCCGGCAGACTGAGTTCGAGACGCTGCAGGCCGCCGTCGATCTCGCGCGTGATCTGGAGCTTGTCGTCCTGCATCTCGAGCTTGGAAGCGAAGGTGCCCTGGGGCTGGCCGGTCAGGGCGGCGAGCATCTGGCCGGTCTGGTTGTTATCCGTGTCGATGGCCTGCTTGCCGAGAATGGTCAGCTGGGGCTGTTCCTCGTCGATGACTTTTTTCAGCAGCTTGGCCACCGCCAGGGACTCGACCCGCTCATCGGTCTCGATATGGATGGCGCGATCGGCGCCCAGCGCCAGGGCGGTGCGCAGCTGTTCCTGGGCGGCCTTGGGACCGATAGAGACGGCCACGACTTCCGTCGCGATGCCCTGCTCCTTGAGACGCACCGCTTCTTCCACGGCGATCTCGCAGAAGGGGTTCATGGCCATCTTGACGTTGGTGAGATCGACGTCGGAGTGATCCGCCTTGACGCGAATCTTGACGTTGTAATCGATGACGCGTTTGACCGCGACGAGTACTTTCATGGCGTCCTCGCTAGATTGTAAGGGCTTACCAGCATACGGGATGCAAGCATGCAAAGATTTTTATCCGATTCAAGTGTGCCATAGCTTTACCAGCATCCCAATAAAGCGCTTAGTCGCATATTGCTCGCTTACATGCCTCGGTAACATGGAACACCCAATCAGGTTTTAATATCGAAAACACCTGTTGTAAATATGAAACACTCGTTGCAAATATAGCAGAGACCAGACACTTTACCTATAAAGTACAAAGACGTGAGAGCAAAACTTCGCAATGAAGGAGATGAGACGTGGAACGTGAATCAATGGATTTCGATGTGGTCATCGTCGGTGCCGGCCCTGCGGGGCTCTCCGCCGCCTGCCGGTTGATGCAGCAGGCGGGTGAGGTCGAACGCGAACTCAGCGTATGCGTGGTCGAGAAAGGCTCCGAAGTCGGTGCGCATGTTCTCTCCGGCGCGGTGTTCGAGCCCCGCGCACTGGCCGAACTCTTCCCGGACTGGGCCGAACGGGGCGCGCCATTGACCGTTCCGGCAACCCGGGACGAGGTCCATCTGCTCAAGAACGCGGAGTCGACCCAGAAGCTGCCCAACGCCCTGGTGCCCAAGACCATGCATAACGCGGGTAGTTCTCCCAACTACGTGATCAGTGCCGGTAACCTGTGCCGCTGGCTGGGTGAGCAGGCCGAGGCTTTGGGGGTGGAGATATTTCCCGGCTTTGCCGCCCAGGAAGCACTGATCGACGACGACGGTATCGTGCGCGGCATCGTGACCGGCGACATGGGTGTGGCCGCAGACGGCAGCGAGAAGAGTGGTTACATGCCGGGCATGGAGCTGCGTGCCAAGTATACCCTGTTCGCCGAGGGGTCTCGCGGCCATATCGGCAAGCGTCTCATCGAACGCTTCAACCTCGATGACGGCAAAGACCCGCAGCACTATGGCATCGGCTTGAAGGAGCTGTGGGATGTGCCCGCCGAGGTGCACGAACCGGGACTGGTACTCCACGGCTCCGGCTGGCCTCTGGACAAGAACGCCCACGGCGGTTTCTTTCTCTATCATGGCGAGGATCAGCAGGTAATGGTCGGGCTGATCATCGACCTGAGTTATACCAACCCGTTTCTATCACCCTTCGATGAATTCCAGCGCTTGAAACACCACCCGCTGCTCAAGCAGTACCTGGAAAGCGGCAAGCGGGTCGCCTATGGCGCCCGAGCAATCACCAAGGGCGGACTCAACTGTCTGCCGAAAATGACCTTTCCCGGCGGCCTGCTGATCGGTTGCGATGCGGGCACCCTGAATTTCGCCAAGATCAAGGGTCTGCACACGGCGATGAAGTCCGGGATGCTGGCGGCGGAGACGGTATTCGAGGCATTGGGCCAGTCGGACGAAGCCGATAGAGGGGGCAAGGAGCTTACGGATTTCACTACGAAATGGGAACAGAGCTGGGCCTATCAGGAACTCGAGCAGACCGCGAGCTTCGGCCCGGCGATTCACAAGTACGGCACGGTTGGGGGCGGCGCCTATAATTTCGTCGATCAGCTTTTCAAGGGCAAGCTACCCTCGCTTCACGACACGACCCCGGATTACGCCAAGCTCACCCCGGCGGATCAGGCCGAGAAGATCGACTACCCCAAGCCCGACGGCAAGCTCTCCTTCGACAAGACCTCCTCGGTGTTCATGTCCAACACCAACCACGATGAGGATCAGCCTTGCCACCTGCGCCTGAGCGATCCGGACATCCCGATTCGCGACAACCTGCCGAAGTACGATGAGCCGGCGCAACGCTACTGTCCGGTCGGAGTCTACGAAGTAGTGGAAGACGACGCTGGCAAGCCTAAGTTCCAGATCAACTTCCAGAACTGCATTCACTGCAAGACCTGCGACATCAAGGACCCGGCGCAGAACATCACCTGGGTGCCGCCGGAGGGGGGGGGTGGGCCGAATTATCCCAATATGTAAGAGCATGCCCACGCTCTGGAAAATCCCTGATTCATGGATGATAGGTGCCGGGGACAAGGCGGAGCGAGGGTCTTTTGCCATGGATGGCAAAAGTAGCGCCCAGGGATGGGTTTACAGCGCCCTCGCGAAGGCTTGCCCGCGGCAAAACCTATCTATCCACCGAACCTGTGAAATGAGTTCTTAACGCTTTAATGAACGCGTGGCCGCCGGCATTAGGCGTCGCCGGTGGCCACGGGCCGCTGTGGATCGCGTATCCAATGGCTCCAGGAGCCGGCATACAGGCGCGGCAGTTCGCGACCGGCAATGGCGAAGGCCAGAATGTTGTGGCAGGCGGTAATGCCGGAGCCGCAATAGCTGATCACACCTTCCTGCTGAGGCAGTTCGGCATCCAGGGTCTCGCCACTCTTGAAGTAGCCCTTCTGCGTCAAATTGGTGCTACAAGGGCGACATAGGGCACCGGGAATATGACCGGCAACCGGGTCGATGGGTTCGACCTCGCCGCGAAACCGTTCCTTGGCGCGAGCATCGATCAAGGTACCGGGCATGGATAGCAGTCCCTCGGCGGATACCAGTTGGCTGTCGTCGAACGCCGGCTGCCAGTCACTCGATGCTACATTTCTCGCTTCCTGAGTTATCTCACCGCCCTCTTGCTGCCAGGCTGGCAGACCGCCGTCGAGCAGGCGCACATCCGAATGGCCCGCCCAACAATGCAGCATCCACCAGGCGCGAGCTGCCGCCATCTGGCCGCCCATATCGTCGTAGAGAATGACCGGGGTTTCCCGGGCAATTCCCAAACGTTGCACCGTGGCAGTAAACGCGGATTCCTTGGGCAGTGGATGACGCCCCTGTTCGCCGGGACTGGACGCCAAGTCCCGATCCAGATCCAGGTGATGGCTGCCAGGAAGATGGCCGGCCTGCCATAAACGACAGCCCGCCTCGGCATCGTCGAGCCGTGCTCGGCAATCCAAAATACACAGCGGCGCATCGGAAGCCAGCATCTCTGCCAGCGTTGATGCATCAATTACCGGGGATGACGGCGAAACGTTCATGACAGCGATTCTCCTTGCAGGTGTTTGAGCGGCGCACGACGCGCAATCAGGCGGCGGCGTCCCGCATTCGCAAAGCGTACCTCGATGACCGGATTGGCTGGATTGCCCTCGACAAGCAGGATTTCGCCGGCACCGAACACCTCGTGCATCACATGCTGGCCAGGCGCATAAAAATCATCGCTTTTTGCTCGGCGAGTCGCGGGCGCGAGTGGCAAGGATGCTCCCAACGCAGCAAGATAGCGCTCGACCAGTTGTGGCGATGCAACCTCCACTGCGCTCGTGCTGCCGTCACGCAGCGCCTGGGCAATGCGATTGCCATCCTGCCAAGCGCTCTCGGCAAGAAAGCGGCTGGGCCGATGCTCCCCCCCGTCATGAAGCATCAAGAGGCGCTCCTTGGCTCGGGTGATGGCGACATAGAACAAGCGGCGCTCCTCTTCGAGCCGTTCGTCGCTCAAGGGGTTATCGCGACTGTAGTGGGGAAAATCCTCCTCATTCGCCCCCCACAGCCCTACCAACGGCCACTCGAGCCCCTTGGCACTGTGTACCGTCGTGATGAGTACGCCCTCGGCTGAATTCTCTTCGGAACGGTGAGACAGATTGATGAAGTTTTCCGGCGCTTGAACGAGTTCGTCTGCCTGCTCGATCAGCACATCGAGCAATCTCACATCTTCTTCGCCCTTCTCGCGCCGCGCCGCTGCCCGCTTGAGCACCTTTTGTGCATCAAGGCGCTCGACGATCAATTCGAGCAGCCGTGCCGGTGGCAAGCGGGCCAGACTGGGTAGCTCGCACAGCAGCTCCCAGCGGCGCTTGAGATTGCGTCGCTGCATGGGCTTGAGCCCCGTCAGCAGGGAATCATGGCGCTCCGGCCAACGCCGGCTTGCGGCCAGGTATTGCGCCAGCGCCTGCAACCGCTCCCGTGCCACGAACGGGGTAGGTTGCGACAGCAGCAACAACAGATGCTCCGGGTTCTGCAGCAGTCGTGGCTCGCGCGCCAGGCGTAGATACCCTGCCAAGGCCTGGACCAACGGTAGCCGAAAGACAAAGCGATCCTCTCTGGAAAGACGGAAGGGAATGCCGGCGCGCAGCAGTTGAAGCTGTAATGACACGGACAGCGTCCAGCTTCTTACCAGAACACAGGCCTGATTCAGAGCGCGCCCGTGTTGTTGCCAGCGAGTCAACTCCTCGATCAGCCGGCCGCACCCCTGTCCGGTATCGATTGTCGTATCGGGATTGTTCGGGGCCGGCACACACAGCTGATCGGGGCGACGGCGGTTGGCGTGAATGGCATGATTGGCGGTCAATGCCAGTGCATGACCGTGGCGAAAGGTCATCGATAGCGGGTAATCCGTGGCGCTGCCGAAGCTCGCAGTAAAACGCTCGAGCATGTAATCCGGCCGCGCCCCTCGCCACTCGTAAATACATTGATTGGCATCGCCCACGACCATCACTTCTGCTCGACTACCGGCAAGCAAGGCTAACAGACGCTGCTGCGCCTCGTTGATATCCTGATACTCATCGACGATGACATGGTCGAGAAAGCCCTGAACTCGCGCTCGCGCCTCCGCATCACACTCAAGACAACGCAGCGGACGGTACAGAAGATCCGCGTAGGTCGCTTTACCGTGCTGCTCGAGCAGCGACTCCAACCGGTCGAAGGCTTCGACGAAGTGACCGGTATCCGCACCAAGATCGAGGCGCTCGTAAAACGCCCCCGGCGCGATCATCTCCGCCTTGACCAGCTCACAGAATTGACTGAGGGTCTCGAGCCGGTCCGGCTCCAGGGCGGCCTCCTGGGAGCCATCGTCACCACTTTCCAATGCCAGCATGACCGCCTGACGCAGCAGCCGCTCTCGCTGCCAGTCCGCCAACAATTCCCGGGGCGCAAGATAGCCCCAGCGGGTAAGACTCTGGGTGAGACGATAACCGATGGAATGAAAGGTACGAACCTCAGGTAGCACCTGACCCGTAGGCGCCAGCGCCGCGAGCTTGGCGGTGAAGTCTTCTCGGGCGGCCCGATTGAACATCAACACCATGATGCGCCGCGCCGGAACCCCCTGAGCCAACAGATGCAGCACCCGGGCCACCATAGTGGTGGTCTTGCCGGCACCGGCCACCGCGGCAACACGAGCATGTCCAGCCCCGTGGGCAACCACCGCCTGCTGTTCAGTGGTCAGCTTCACAATGACTCCGTATCGACCGCTCCCAGGGGTTGCCAGACATCCTGGCTGACTATCCCCAGCTCCGTACGGCCCTGTGAATCCGATCGTTGCTCGGCAAGTTCGATCAGGCGGTAATAGACATTGCGATTCAAGCGGGCGCGAAGTCCAAAGCGCACGGCGACGTCGGGTACCGAATCGCCTTCCTGATTCTCGGCAACGGCTAATTGATGGTCGTTACCCAAATCGAGGCAATCACCCACGTTGGTGGTCAATCGCCAGAGGTCTGACTCCTGTTCCGCATCGACGATCAGAAAGGGACGGTCCTCGACGCTAATGCGCATCTTCTCAACTGGAGTGACCAGGTAATACTCGCCATCCGCTTCCCGACGCAGCACCGTCGACAACAACCTCACCAGGCGCGAACGCGTGATCACCGTCCCTTCGTGAACCCAGCTGCCGTCGGCGCGTATGACCAGATCCATGCTGCCGGACTGCTCGGGATTCCACTGGTCGACCGGCGGTATCGCCCCTTCGGATTCGATCTGTGAGAGTAATGGCTCCAGCGACATGGCGTGTCCTCCCTGACAAACGATTGCGAATGGTCTTTACACCAGATTAGTGTCTGCCAGCATTTGTCGCATCTCCTGAGAGGCCTGAGGTGCAGCGGCACGGAACAGCCGGTAGAAATTGACCGTGGTCTGCATGGCCACCTCCTCGAGGCTGATGCCCCGCTCCCGCGCGATACAGTCAGCCACTTCCACCACCCACTGGGGCTCGTTGGGCTTGCCCCGATGCGGCACCGGCGCAAGATAGGGGCTATCCGTCTCGATCAGCAGGCGATCCAGCGGAATCACCCGGGCCAGTTCGCGGATCGCGTTTGCGTTGCGAAACGTCACGATACCGGACAGCGATATGAAAAAGCCTTGGGCCACCGCCTGGCGCGCCATATCCACATCTTCGGTAAAGCAGTGCAGCACGCCGCCGATTGCCGGGTCTGTATGCTCGCGAATCAACTCGAGCGTCTCTTGTTTAGCGTCCCGGGTGTGTACGATTACCGGCAGTTCGAGTTCGGTGGCCGCCTGCAGGTGGCGCTTGAAGCGCTCGAACTGAGTTTCCCGACTGATGGAATCGTAGTGGTAGTCGAGTCCGGTTTCGCCAATGGCCACCACATCGAAGCGCTCGGCGCAGGCCTTGATCGCCTCGATGTCTGGCTCGGAATCGACGCTGTGCAGCGGATGCACGCCAGCGGAAATGACCACGTCTTCATGACGCCTGGCAATTTTGGCTAGCCCTTCGACATCCTCGAGGGTAACGGCAATGGCCAGAAATTGGTGCACATCCCGAGCCCGGGCAGCGTCGAGCGCCGCGTTGAGGTCTCCCGAGTGATTCGTGAGATCGAGGCGATCGAGATGACAGTGGGAATCGACAAACATTGGCAAGCACTCGGCCGATGAAAAGAAATTATGCGATGCTGAGGTGTTCAGAGAGTGTAGGTGGGCGCATCCCGGTTCAACTTTCCCGCCAGGAGGCTTTCGATATGATCACGAACTGCCTGGTCGTCAGCGCTGAAATGAATACCAATGCCCGGCACACGGTGACCGGTTACCCCGGGCGGTGATACCCAAACGACCTGACCGGTTACGGAAAATCGCTCATTTTCTTCGGGTAGCGTCAAGAAGAGATAGACCTCCTGCCCCAGGCCGTAGCGTTCCTGGGTAGGCACGAAGAGTCCGCCTCGCTCGAGCATGGGCATATACGCCGAAAGCAGCGTTTGTGTATCCTTGATGGTCAAGGACAGGGCTTTTTTTCCAGCCATGTTCAAGCCTCATAATGATCGATAGAAATGCGTTCAGGAACGCAACAGTGCCGACCAGCGAATCAGCCAGGCTTCAAGCACCAGTTGAGGGTTGGGGTTGCCACCCGCTATCAGCAGGCGACGCTGCTCCCGGGCGTAGTCGAGCAGGCGAAACCAGTCCTGAACCCGTGCGTTCTTGACTGCCTGGCGATAAAGCGGCAGAAGGTCGAGATTGCGCACTCGGACTTCTTCACTGGAAAGCCCCAGACGAATCAGGTCCTCGAGCCAGGTAATACCGTACCACAGGATCCGATCGACGGCCTGACGCTCCAGACGCGCCGCTTCGGCAACGGGCTCACCGCCCCTTACCAACGCATCGAATAGCTCTTGCAGCTCTTGACGCAAACCACGCGATTCAGCGCTCGCCAGTTCTTTAGCCAGTAACGGCAGCCCTCCTGAAACCCTTAGCCAGAATTCGCCTTCGCTCCCTTCTCCCAGCGCTTCTTGCAACCAAGGAAGGCACATCGATCTTGTCGGCACACCCAGCGACCAGTGCTGGCAGCGAGATCGAATGGTCGCCAGCATGCGAGACGGAACGTCCGCCAGTAAAATAAACAGGGTCCGCTCCCCGGGCTCTTCCAGGCTCTTGAGCAGCGCATTGGCAGCGGCAACGTTCATTGCTTCCGCCGGCTGCAGGAGGATGACGCGATAACCACCCTGCTGTGGTGTCTGGGCGACGAAGTGATTGACGTCACGAATCGGATCGATACGTATCTGACGGCTTTTCTCCGCAGGCGAGACACGTAGGAGATCCGGATGATAGCCCGCCTTGAGCATGTGGCAACTGTGACATTCACCACAGGCCGTATCGCTCGGCATTCGGCACAGCGTACGCGCCAGCAGTGCCTCGCCCAACTCCTGCTTGCCTACCCCGTGAGGCCCGGATAGTAGCAACGCGTGAGGCAACCGCCCCGCATCCTGCAACCCCGTCAGTCGCTGCCATATGGGCTGTTGCCATGGCAGTGGCTGTATCAGCATGAGGCCCACCAGGACTGCAACACAGTTTGGATATGCTGCTGGACGTCTGTCAGCGGCTTGGCGGCATCGATGATTGCAAAGCGTTCCGGGTCAGCGTCGGCTCGCCTGAGATAAGCCTCTCGCACGGCGCTAAAGAAGTCGACCCGCTCCTGCTCGAAGCGATCGCGTTCGTTACCTCGATCGGTGACGCGCTGCTGGGCGGCACTGACCGGCATGTCCAGCAGCAACGTCAGGTCTGGCTGAAGGTCGCGCTGAACCAAGGTTTCAAGGGTAGCGATACGCGCACTGTCGATGCCGCGTCCTCCACCCTGGTAGGCAAAGGTGGCATCGGTGAAACGATCGCACACGACCCATGTGCCACGCGCGAGCGCCGGTCGGATGAGCTGCTCGAGATGCTGTGCCCGAGCGGCGAAGATCAGCAGCAGTTCCGCATCGTCACTCAGCGGCTCCTGCTCGACCGGATCCAGCAGCAGTTGTCGAATAGCCTCGCCCCGCAGCGTGCCACCCGGCTCCCGAGTACGCAGGACCTCGACCCCTCGGCTCTGTAGAAACTCGCAAACCACACCGAGATTGGTACTCTTGCCGACGCCTTCTCCCCCCTCAAGAGTGATGAAGCGTCCATGTCCGCTTCCAGATCGATCATCCAGCATGACGTTTTGAACTCATCGGTTGAGAATATAGCGGCGCACTGCGGCGTTGTGCTCTTTCAAATTTCGCGAAAAGTGATGGGTGCCATCTCCCTTGGCAACGAAATAGAGCGTATTGCCTTCGGCGGGATGCACCGCCGCATCAAGGGCCGCACGGCCAGGCATGGCGATCGGCGTGGGAGGAAGACCGGAAATCACGTAGGTATTGTAGGGGGTAGCACGGCGCAGGTCCGCACGGGTGATATTGCCCTCATAGTCATCGCCCATGCCATAGATCACCGTGGGATCGGTCTGCAGACGCATGCCCTTCTCCAGCCGGCGCTTGAACACGCCGCCTATCTCGCCACGCTCGCCATCGGCACCGGTCTCGCGCTCGATCAAAGAGGCCATGATCAAGGCTTCATAAGCGCTATTCAGAGGCAAATCCTCATCTCGCCCTTCCCAGGCTGCCTCCAGCTCCGACGCCATGCGTGCATGAGCCTGGCGCAATATATCCAGGTCGCTGCTGCCCTTGTGATAGCGATAGGTATCCGGAAAGAAGCGCCCTTCCGGACGCTGATCCGGGTGATTCAACTCGGCCATGATCTCGGCATCGCTCATCTGCTCGCTACGCTGGGACAGCTTGGGCGCGGCAGCCAGCAGCTTGCGCATCTGATCAAACGTCCATCCTTCCGGGATCGTCAATGGATAGGACACGACTTTGTCGCTGCCCAGCAGAGTAATGGCTTCCTGGGCGCTCATGCCTGGTTTGAGCATGAACTCCCCGGCACGAAGCTGCGGCACGCTATCCGGCGATACTTTGGCCAGCAATCGCAATGACCAATCATCGGCAAGGATATCGCGGTTGGCGAGATCGCCGACCACCGCATTGAAACTGGCCCCGCGAGGCACTTCATAGAGCGTGGGCTCATCGATGGCAATAGGCGACGTCAGCCTCGATTGCCAGTAGGTGAAGCCGGCGAAGCTCAGTGCCGCCCCTATCACCACAACGATCAACAATGCCTTGAACAGGCGCATTAAACATTCATCCTCTAAAGCGTTGAGGGATAACCGAGCAACTCATGTGCTGCCGACTGGAAGGTGCGATGGAGGTCATTTATTGCCCATCGCATGACGGACGAGCCCGATGCGTCTTCAAGACAGGTCACCGGCCATATGCCTTGAACCGAATTGCCGATCCACAGTGCATCGACTGTATTCAACACCTCGACTGGACAAGACACTTCTTTCAGCGGACGTTTCGCTAGCAGCGCCGCTCGCAAGGTACCGGCAACACCACAGCGATCGAGTTGCGGTGTTTCCAGACAGCCATCGCGTAGCCAGAACAGGTTCATGCAGGTGGCTTCCACCAGAGCGCCATCGCTATCGCAGAGCAGACCTTCGGCAATACGGTCGTCACACCACTCCTGGCGAGCAAGCACATTCTCGAGACGATTGAGATGCTTGAGTCCGGCCAAACGAGGCTGCCACCCAAGTTGCAGCGCGCATAGCCGCACCGTCACGCCTTCACGCCAGCGATCTTCTCGCGGTGCAAAGGGTGATAGTTGCCAGCGCATTCGTGGCAAAGGGCTAACAGGAGGAAGGTACCCGCGACCGCCACTACCCCGAGTGACAACGATCTTGAGCACATGCAGCCCGGGACCAGCTTCGGCCGGCAAGGCATCGAGCGCATGCCGTTCAGGCGCGACCATGGCCAACCGCTCGCAACCTTGCGCAAGACGTGCCAGATGCTCCTGCCACAACACCGGCTGGCTGTCTCGGATCAGGACGGTTTCGAACAAGCCATCTCCGTAGACAAAGCCGCGATCATCGATTGGAACGCCGGTATCGCCCGAGACATCGCCCCAGTCAACGCTCATGATAAATCAGAGGCGCCCGAAGATCAGCGAACCATTGGTGCCACCAAACCCAAACGAGTTGGATAGAGCGTAGTCGAGGGCAATCTGCCGAGCGGTGTGCGGTACATAGTCGAGCACGCACCCTTCTTGAGGATTGTCCAGATTGATGGTGGGCGGTGCGACCTGGTCGCGCAGCGCGAGAATACTGAAAATCGCCTCGACCGCACCGGCCGCTCCCAGCAGGTGGCCGATCATCGACTTGGTGGAGCTGACTGCCACGGAAGAGGCCGCCGACCCCATCACTTCCTCGATAGCACGGCTTTCCGCCAGATCACCAGTTTGGGTGGACGTACCATGAGCGTTGATATACCCGATCTGGGAAGGATCAATTGCCGCATCGCGAATGGCATTGCGCATTGCCATCGCCGCCCCTCGACCATTTTCGGGTGGCGCGGTCATATGATGAGCATCATCGCTCATGCCGAACCCCTTGATCTCGGCATAGATGGGAGCACCGCGTTTCTTGGCATGCTCGTACTCTTCCAGAACCAGTACACCTGCGCCGTCGGATAGCACGAACCCGTCCCGATCCCGGTCCCAGGGGCGGCTTGCCTCTTCAGGGGCGTCGTTGCGCGTGGATAGCGCCCGGGCCGCGGAAAACCCGCCCAGCCCCAAGGGGGTAGTCGCCATCTCGGAACCACCACAGATCATTGCGTCCGCATCACCATAGGCGATGGTACGCGCACCATAGCCAATATTGTGCGTACCGCTGGTACACGCCGTGGTGATAGCAATGTTGGGACCCTGGAAACCATGCTGAATTGCCAGATTACCGGCGATCATGTTGATGATCGAACCCGGCACGAAGAAAGGCGAGATGCGGCGTGCACCGCCCTTGTGCAGAGCGTTGTGATTGTGCTCGATCATGGGCAGGCCACCAATACCGGAACCGATGGCAACACCAATACGATGCGCATTGTGCTCGCTGCATTCAAGCCCCGCATCGGCAATCGCCTGACCGCCAGCGGCAATACCGTATTGGATGAAAAGATCCATTTTGCGCGCATCCTTGGGATTCAGATAAGGATCGATGTCAAAATCCTTGATCGAACCGCCAAAGCGCGTATTGAAGCCACTGGTATCGAAGTTCTCGATGGAGGCGATGCCGCTTCTGCCTGACAGAATATTGGTCCAGCTCTCCTTTACGGTGTTCCCGACCGGCGTCACCAGACCCAGCCCGGTCACCACGACCCTTCTACGAGGCATCAGCTTTCCTCCAAACGTCCAAAATAGTGTGCATGTGCATGCCACATCGCTTTGGCGGGCATTATAACCGAAGCATGACGGCTATGGGCCAATGCTACTTAAAACAAAAGCCGCTCTGTTTCCAGAACGGCTTTCGCAGAATTAGCGACTTGGGTCACGCTTACGCCATCTTATTGATGAGCAACGACGTAGTCGATCGCTTCCTGTACGGTCGTAATCTTTTCGGCTTCCTCGTCGGGAATTTCAGTATCGAATTCCTCTTCAAGCGCCATCACCAATTCGACGGTATCCAGGGAGTCGGCACCGAGGTCTTCGGTAAAGGAGGAGGTGTTCTGGATATCATCTTCCTTGACGTTCAGGCGCTCGGCCACGACTTTCTTCACACGCTCTTCGATGGTGCTCATTACGTTACTACTCCTAATGGTACATATCTGCCGGCAAAAACTGCCGGGTAGTTTATAGATGGCCTCTGATTGACGCAACCGAGACACTATCCGACAGCCTAATGCATATTCATGCCACCGTTGACCTGCAATGTCTCTCCGGTAATGTAACCCGCCGCATCACTGGCCAGAAAAGCGACGGCAGCAGCGATTTCTTCGGGTTTACCCAGGCGAGCCAGTGGAATCTGGCCCAACAATGACGCTTTTTGATCCTCGGGCAGCTTTTCCGTCATATCCGTTGCAATGAAACCGGGAGCCACCGCATTGACCGTAATACTACGAGAAGCAACTTCACGAGCCAATGCCCGAGTGAAGCCTTCCATGCCGGCCTTGGCAGCAGCATAGTTGACTTGGCCCAGATTGCCCATCGAAGCGACGACCGAACTGATGCAGATGATACGTCCGAAACGTGCCTTGGTCATTCCGCGAATACAGGCCTTGGTGACACGATAGACGGATTTGAGATTGGTATCAATCACTGAATCCCACTCGTCTTCTTTCATGCGCATCAACAAGTTATCGCGTGTGATACCGGCATTGTTGACAAGAATGGTCGGTGCACCGAAGCGCTCGGCGATTGCCGCGATCACACCATCGACGCTGATCTGATCGGTGACATCGAGCATGTGCCCTGCACCCTCGATACCCTGCGCTTTTAGATCGGCATCGATATTCTGGGCACCCTGCTCGCTGGTCGCGGTACCGACCACGACATGCCCCTGACGGCCAAGCTCATGGGCGATGGCTCGGCCGATGCCGCGGCTGGCGCCGGTGATCAGCACAATTCTGGGTTCGCTATTTGTCGTCATGGCGTTTCCCGGTTGTTGGTATTATTGACTGGTGTTGTCGTGAGCAAGTTCGAGAGCGGCGGCAAGGCTGTCGGGATCGTTGGCTGCCATTCCCCTGGCGCTTCGCGCAATACGCTTGTTGAGTCCTGTAAGCACCTTGCCTGGGCCGCACTCGACGAAAATCTGCGCACCCTGACCCACCAAGGCTTCGACGCAATCGGTCCAGCGTACCGGGCGATAGAGCTGTTCGACGAGTCGTGCTCGTAAGGTTTGGACATCTTCCGGCATCCGGGCATCGACGTTTTGAAACACTTTATAGCGTGGTGACTTAATTTCAACAGTCTCCATTGCCTTGGCCAGCTGTTCTGCCGCCGGTTCCATCAATGCGCAATGCGAGGGAACCGAGACCGGAAGCGGAATGGCACGCTTGGCGCCAGACTCCTGGCAGCAGCCAATGGCACGCTCTACCGCTGCCTTGGTGCCGGCAATAACGATCTGACCCGGCGCATTGTAGTTGACCGGCGCGACTACCTCACCTTGGGCAGCATCGCGACAGGCAAGCTCCACTGCCGCATCGTCAAGGCCCAGGATAGCCGCCATGGCGCCTTCGCCCGCTGGCACCGCCGATTGCATGGCATCGCCACGCAGCTTTACCAGACGCACGCCTTCGGCGAAGCTCAACGCGCCAGCGCATACCAGCGCGCTATATTCACCCAGGCTATGCCCTGCCATGGCCACTGGTCGCGGTCCTTCCATTTCCTGCCAGACACGCCAGATGGCGACACTCGACGTGAGCAGCGCCGGTTGAGTGCATGCAGTGGCATTAAGGGCTTCTTCTGGACCTTCCTGCACCACTTGCCAGAGATTATAGCCAAGCGCATCCGCCGCCTCTTCGAAGGTCGTGCGCACCACACTATAACGTTCCGCCAGCTCACGCAGCATGCCTACATGCTGTGAGCCCTGTCCCGGAAACACCAAGGCCAGGGTTTGGGTCATATAGTCACCTTTCAGATATTAGGGTCATCGGTTCTCGAACCCGATTCGCCGTCAAAACAGCAGGAAATACCCGCCTCTTTCGCCAGAATAGCGCGCTGGCCCAATTCTCGCTCAAGATGCACCGGCAAATTGATACGAACCTCCTGCATGGATCGGAATATGGCAGAGGTAAAACCCAATGCGCTGGCACGCCCATGACTTTTGACGACGATACCCGACAATCCCAATAGACTCGCACCATTGTAACGTACCGGATCGAGCTGACTACGCAGACGCTGCAATGCAGGTCGTGCCAGCAAGCCCACCAGACGGCTCCCCCAATGGGCATGAAACGTCGCCTGCATCCGTCCGATCAGCATTCGCGCCAGGCCTTCGCTGGCCTTGAGCACGACGTTACCCACGAATCCGTCGCAGACCACCACGTCCACTGCACCACTGAACAGGCCGTCGCCCTCGACAAACCCGACATAGTTGATGCCCGGCAGCTCTCTGAGCATCGCATCGGCGGCACGAACGCTGGCTGTGCCCTTGGTTGCCTCAACGCCCACATTCAGCAGGGCCACCCGTGGATGGGACAAGTCATCAACGCGGCGCGCCATGACATCGCCCATCAAGGCAAACTCAACCAAACGCGAAGCAGATGCCTCGATGTTGGCGCCCATGTCGAGCATGTAACAACGCCCACCGTTTCGCGTGGGTATTGCCGTACTTATTGCCGGGCGCGGTATGCCGGCGACAGTGCCTAGCGCGCGTCGCGACAAGGCCATGAGCGCTGCAGTATTGCCGGCACTTACCCCCGCATCCGCCTGACCAGAGGCCAGATCGTCGAGCATCATCGCCAGACTACTGGTAGGCGGCGCGCGTAAAACACGGGTGAGCTTCATGTCCTGCGAAACGATATCCGGCGCATGAACCACGTTCAAACGCGCCCTGACCGCCTGTAGACGCTTCGGCAAGCGCGACAGTTCGTCTTGCAGCACTGCCTGCGGGCCATACAGACGCACCTGAAGCTCTGGATGAGCGCTCAGAGCCTCGCTTGTACCCTGAACGGTAGCGCGGGGACCGAGGTCCCCGCCCATGGCATCGATGGCAATATGCACGCCCAGCTCCGGGTGACGCCTGCGATATTACTTATTTAAACGTCGATGACCTTGCGGCCACGATAAAAACCGTCCGGGGCCATATGATGGCGGCGATGGGTCGTGCCGGTTTCCTTGTCCTGAGACAACGCGGGAGAAGAAAGCGCATCATGACTACGACGCATGCCACGCTTGGAACGAGTTTTACGGTTCTTTTGAACTGCCATGAGAGATCACTCCAGAGTATATCGATTCGAATCAATGTTTGTTCTTCAAGGTACGGAGCACCTCGAAGGGGCTAGCAGCCGGCTGTCCCGAGGTTTCGGGCAAGACACCGCTACTCAGCTGATCCGGCGAAACGGCGCAATCCGCTTCGTCGTGATAGACCACCTGCGGCAAACTGAGGATCAACTCATCCTCGAGCATCAACTGCAGGTTGAGCTGTTCGTTTTCTACCACTACCGGCTCGTAGGCGTTCGGCAAATTCGCCGCCATGGCGTCATCGCTTACCATCCCCAGCAGAAAATGGCTTTCGATGGCGATCGGCATGGGCTCGAGACAACGCTTGCATGCCAGATCCAACGTTGCTTTCACCCAGCCTTCGATGAAGTGACGCCCTTGGGCATCCTGGCCGAATTCCAGGCGAACATCGGCGTCGCCTTGCTGCTTGCCGGCTTCTTCGCGTAAACGCACCATGTCATCGAGAGACATTGCCCCCTCGAGGTGTTCGTCGCCGGCGGCCAAACGGTAAGGTTCGACCTTTATGGGAAGTCTAGTGGTTGACATAAGCGCGCAATGATAGGGATTCCCCCCATGCGTGTCAAAGCAGCTATTGCCAAGGCTATACAAGTATCAGACGGGACCGGCACACTGCATTTACCATGATCATTTCAGGACACGACAATAATGAATGACCGACCACGCTTGATTCTTGCCTCCGGTTCACGCTGGCGTCGCCAGCTTCTAGAACGACTCGGCATACCCTTTACCTGGGCCAGCCCGGATATCGATGAAACGCGCAGACCGGAAGAGTCTCCCGAAACGCTGGTACATCGCCTGGCGCTGGGCAAGGCCTTGCAGCTGGCAGATGCCTATCCTAACCATTTGATCATTGGCTCGGATCAGGTGGCGGTGTTCGACGGTGACGTTCTAGGCAAGCCAGGTAACGCTGCAACCGCCTGCGCCACGCTGTCACGCTTTTCAGGACAAAGGGTGCGTTTTCTCACCGGCTTGGCCTTGATCGATACCGCCCGGAACTGCCAGCGCGTCTGCCACGAACGTTACGACGTGATATTCCGGGATTTGAGCGCTGCCGAGATCGAACGTTATGTCGATCGCGAGCAACCTTTCGACAGCGCCGGCAGCTTTCGCATGGAAGGCTTGGGCATCACACTGTTCGAGCGTCTCGAAGGCGATGATCCCAACACCCTCATAGGCCTGCCATTGATCCGCCTATGCGCCCTGCTGCGTGAAGCGGGCCTGGACCCGCTGCTCGACTCGCTCCCGGATCAGGGCAGCTCATAGCGCAGTGGCGAATTCGCCCGAGGCAACCCCGCCCACTCGGCGGCAACGCGCCCGAACTGACGCGACAAGCGCTCGAAGGGGTCTAGTGCCGGCGTGTAATCCCGGGTACGCACCTCACCCAGTCGCTCCCGAGCCAGCTGATCGAGGCTTTTCAAGCCATCGACAAGGCCAAGATCGGTTGCTTGCTCGCCGGTCCATATCAACCCAGTGAACAGCTTGGGATCGTCACTCAGGCGATTGCCGCGCCCCGTCTTGACGTCATCGATGAACTGTTGATGGGTCGTATTCAGCACCTGCTGCCAGAACTCGCGCTGATCCGGCGCGATCTCACTGAACGGATCGAGAAATGCCTTGTTCTCGCCGGCGGTGAACACGCGTCGCTCGATGCCCAGTCCTTCGATGGCTTCTTGAAGTCCGAACCCGGAGTAGATGACGCCAATGGAGCCTACCAGGCTTGCCGGTGCGGCATAGATATCGTCCGCGCCAGCGGCGATATAATAAGCGCCGCTGGCACCGATATCCTCGATGACGGCCAGAATCGGCTTGTCCCCCGCCTGACCTAGACGACGAATCTCATTGAAGATGCGCTGAGACTGCACCGGACTTCCGCCGGGGCTATTGATCTGCAACACCACTGCCTGAGTCTCCTCATTCTCCCAGGCGTCTTGCAGGCCTTCGGTGATACGCTCGGCATTCGCTTCGCCTTCGCTATCGATCACCCCCTCGACGCGTACTACCCCCAGGTGGGGCCCCATGGGCGTTGGCGTCATGCCGGCAAAGAACAGGCTATAAATGCTGGTGGCCAGCAAGCCCAGCAACAGCGCTGCAAACAGGAAGCGAAAGAACAGCTTCCAGCGTCGGGAACGACGCTGCTCGACGAGCACGCCGCCAACCCAGCGATCCATCATCTCCAACTGCGCCAGACGCTGACGCTCCCGCAGCGTGGCGGCATCCTCGCTTCCTCTCGGCTCCGGGGCCTTATCGTCAGCTTCACCGCGACGGGGATCGTCGCGATCCAGCTCGGGGCCGTCGGTCCACTCGTCATAGCGCTTGTCATCGCTCATGGTTCAATCTCGTCAAGTCCGTCGATCAATCGTGTAGCCAGTCAATCAGTTCGGGAAACGCGCTGGCGGTGAAAACAGGTTGACTCCTGGCAAGGCGCTCCGGAGTGTGAACGCCATAGGTAACCGCCAGACGATCCATGCCCAGGGCACGCGCCATTTCCATATCGTATTCGGTATCGCCCACCATCAGGGCTTCTTTAGCCTCGATGCCCGTTTCGGACAACAGCTCTTCGAGCATTTGTGGGTGCGGCTTGGATAGAGTCTCGTCCGCGGTACGGCTGGCATGAAACCAGTCGGTGCTACCCGTGGATTCAAATGCACGATCCAGCCCACGCCGGCTCTTGCCGGTTGCGACTGCCAGGCGGATGTCCTGATCGTCGCGTAGACGCAGAATACCTGCCTCGACACCTTCAAAAAACGGCATCGGCATCTGATCGGCATTCACAAAGTGGTGACTATAGCGCACTCGCAATGCTTCGGCCTGATCCTCAGGCATACCCGGACACATGCGCTCTATCGCCTCGGGAAGCCCCAGGCCAATGATATCCCGCACACGTTCGGCGCCAAGCGCACCCCAGCCGACATCTTGTGCCGCTGCTTGCATGCAGGCAACGATACGCGCCTCCGAATCCATCAAGGTGCCGTCCCAATCGAAAATCACCAGCCGGTAGCGCATTCTTTCTCCTGCAACGTTCATGAATTTAAGCGTACTCAACCTCGCGCGCGCGTCAGCACGGCCTCCAGCGCCGATCCAAGCGGCGCTTTTATGTGTACCGGCCGTCCGCTGGTGGGCTCGGGGAAAGTCAGCGCTGCTGCATGCAGGAATAACCGATCGAGCCTTAGCCCTGCCGCCAGGCGCTGCCCTTCTCGCGTGCCGTACTTGTCATCGCCGAGCAGTGCATGCCCCGCATGTGCGGCGTGCACACGTATCTGATGGGTGCGACCGGTAATGGGCTCTGCCTCGACCAGGGTGGCATTGGCAAAGGTCTCACGCACCGCAAAGCGGGTCCGCGAGACCTTTCCCTGAGGATCGACTCTTACCCGACGCTCCCCATTCCCCGCATCGAAACGATCGAGCCGGGCACTGACATAATCTCGTCGTGCCGGCCAGCGGCCCTGAACGAGCGCCAGATATTGCTTGTCCATCTGGCGCTGCTTGAGTGCGTCATTGAGGGTCAACAATGCCGGACGCGACTTGGCCAGCAGCAGACAGCCCGAGGTGTCGCGATCCAGGCGATGAACCAGCTCGAGAAAGTCGAGATCCTCGCGTACCTGACGCAGCGCTTCAATCAAGCCAATCTTGACACCGCTGCCACCGTGCACAGCGAGGCCCGATGGCTTGTTGATCACGAGCCAGTCCGGGCCTTCGACCAGCACGCTGCCGGCAAGCAGATTACGCAAGTTGTCGCTGACATCGCGCACCGCCACCTCAGGGGCCAGGCGCAACGGCGGTATACGCACGAGGTCGCCGGATACCAGTCGGTAGTCGACCTTGACCCGCTTCTTGTTCACCCGCACTTCACCCTTGCGCAGGATACGATAGATCAATGCCTTGGGCGCGCCCTTAAGACGCGTCCGCAAGAAATTATCGATGCGCTGTCCGGCCTGGGCCTCACCAATTTCCGCCCATTGCACTTCGCGACCCTCGGCCATTTTCCGTCCTCGCATCCACTTGGCAAAACGCGCATCTTATCCCAGTGCAGCACCCTTCGCGTCAATTGCTGTCAAGAGGCTTAACTGTTATATTCCACGCTCACTCTGGTGAAATGTAAAAACCCATTACAGTGCCTGTACAATGAACATACAGGAGAGGGTTTGCAGAACAGAGTCATGATTACGGCAATCAGGGTTTGAACCCTGCTGCCACTGTAGTACCGATGTTACGCCACGCCCGAGTTCTGGACGACCCATACATGGGATTGCCATAACCAGACGGGATTTATCAATACCGCGCCGGAGGCCGGCGGTGGCGAACCGAACAATGCCAGGTGTCTGACGGTGTCTGTAAGGCCGGAAGGGAAGTCATCAACAGTATCCCACCGAAACATGTCTTGCCACTGTCGCGTACTCAACATGATCTTGTAGCACTCTTCTGCCGATGAGTGTTGATTGCACATTCACGACATGAGCTGAGCACAACACAATGCAGGAAGCGGTTCGTCGCCACCGACACCAAGGAATCGCTGACAGAATCGACGAATGAATGAAGCCAGTTTCGCCGCTTGTCGAAAATGCCATATCGCACCAAATGGCTGTCTTCGGTCGATGTCGAGCATTCGGCTTCATTTATCAGGCATCTAAGCAGCGTCTCTCCAAAAGCCGCCGTCCGGCGCGCCTTTAACAGCGAGACAACATGAAACGAATGCTCATCAATGCGACCCAGCCCGAGGAGCTGCGTGTTGCACTGGTCGATGGACAGCGACTCTACGATCTGGATATCGAATCCGGGGCTCGTGAACAGAAGAAAGCCAATATCTATCGCGGCAAGATCACTCGCGTGGAGCCCTCCCTGGAGGCTGCTTTCGTCGATTTCGGTGCCGAGCGCCATGGCTTTCTGCCCCTTAAGGAGATTTCCCGGGAGTACTTTTCAAAGGAGCCTTCCGGGCGTCCCAACATCAAGGAAGTGATCAAGGAAGGCCAGGAGGTCATCGTCCAGGTCGACAAGGAAGAGCGTGGCAACAAGGGCGCGGCTCTGACCACCTTCGTCAGTCTGGCCGGTCGCTTTCTGGTGCTGATGCCCAACAACCCCCGAGCCGGCGGCATATCCCGTCGTATTGAGGGCGAGGAACGCACTCAGCTCAAGGAAGCCATGGGGCAACTCACCCTGCCGGACAAGATGGGCGTCATCGTCCGCACGGCAGGTATCGGGCGCAGCACCGAAGAGCTGCAGTGGGATCTGGATTATCTCGCCCAGGTATGGGAGGCGATCACCGCTGAAGCGACCAAACGTTCGGCGCCATTTCTCATCTATCGCGAATCCAACGTCATCATCCGCGCCATGCGCGACTACCTGCGTCAGGACATCGGCGAAGTGCTGGTCGACAGCCCCGAGGTCCATCAGGAAGCGCTGGGGTTCATCCGCCAGGTAATGCCCTCCTATCAGCAGAAGATCAAGCTCTACGCGGACGACGTACCGCTGTTTTCCCGCTTTCAGATCGAAAGCCAGATCGAGACCGCTTATCAGCGCGAGGTCAAGCTGCCTTCCGGCGGCTCGGTAGTGATCGATCATACCGAGGCGCTGGTCTCCATCGACATCAACTCCGCCCGAGCGACCCGGGGCAGCGATATCGAAGAGACCGCGCTGCAGACCAATCTCGAAGCGGCGGACGAAATCGCCCGGCAACTGCGCCTGCGGGATATCGGTGGCCTGGTGGTCATCGACTTCATCGATATGTCACCGGCACGCAATCAACGTGAAGTCGAAAATCGCGTGCGCGATGCGCTCAAGATCGATCGCGCCCGGGTACAGGTCGGCCGCATCTCGCGTTTCGGGCTGATGGAGATGTCGCGTCAGCGCTTGCGCCCTTCCCTGGGTGAGACCAGCGGCGTGGTATGCCCGCGCTGCGACGGTCAGGGCACCATCCGAGACGTTCGCTCGATTTCGCTGTCCATCATGCGCCTTATCGAAGAAGAGGCGATGAAAGAGCGCAGCGCGCAGATTCGCGCCATTCTGCCGGTATCGGTAGCCACCTACCTGCTCAACGAAAAACGGGCCATTCTCGCAGATATCGAGCGGCGTCAGGACGTTCGCGTGGTATTGCTCCCCAGCCCCGAGATGTCTACCCCGCACTACGACGTTCAGCGCCTGCGGGACGATCACGTGGGAGAAGATGACGAGGACAAATCCAGTTTCGAACTTTCCACGGATACCGAGATTGGTCAAGAGCCCGACCCTTCTTTCGATAAGCCGGTACAGCGTACCGAAGCGGCGGTCAAAGGCGTCGCTCACACGGCGCCGGCGCCGGACTCCCTTCAGCGCCAGCCCGAGCCCGTACAGGCCGACAATGCTTCAAGCGCCTCGTCTGCGGGATTGCTGAGTCGTCTTTTCAAAGGGTTGAACAAGCTGGTCGGCGGCACCGAGGAGACCGCTCCCCCGGTCAAGACCAACGATCAAGCAGGCGCTTCCGGCAATAATCGTCAAGGAAACCGTAACAGCGACCAGGAACAGCGCAACGAACGTACCAATCGCAACACGAACCAGCGCCGGCGTCGCAGCGCAACGGATGACGAACAGCGCGATGAGCGCAAGACGCCCCGGGGTGAACGTCAGGATACTGACAGTCGGAACACGCGAGACAATCGCTCTAACAGGCAGGAAGACAAGGCTTCCTCCCGGGGTAAATCTCGTCAAAACGACGGCGCAGCGAATAACGCGCGCGGCGCTCAGAAAGCTGACAAGGACGACAAGCCAGAGAACAAGCCACGCCGCGACAATCGCAAAGGTCGTGATGACCAGCGCGACAACAAGCCCCAGGCTCAGCCCGATCAAAGTAGCGACAAGCCGCTGGAGAAAGAGCCACAGCAGAAGAAAACCCGGGACGAAAAGAAGGATGAGAGCAAGTCCGACAGCGGTAGCGATGGCGCCCCCAAGCGCACTCGCAATAATCCCCGCCAGCGCAGCCGCAAGCATGCACTGAACCCCAAGGCAGTGACCGAGCAGGAACGTCTGCAGCAAGAGGCAAACGAGAATACTGACTCACCTCAGTCAGCCACTGCCTCGGAAGAGCCAACTCAGCCGACAGCCATAGCGGAAGAAAAGGTTGAGGAAATAACGGAAGAAAACACGACTTCCGCTGAATCGATTGAACCGGCACAGAATGCACGTTCCGAAGAAGTCGAGCAGGATGCACCCAAAGTTGCCCCCACTGCGGAGCGTGCTGCATTCGCTCGTGGCCAGCAGGCCTCGAATGCACGCAATACCAGATCGCGTAAGCAGTCAGCGATGCAGGCAGAAAAGGGTGCAACCGAGAGCGCAGCCGAGAGCACAGCAGCGGGTGCAGCCGAGAGCGCAGCAACGAGCGAGCCCGAGAGTAAGACTGAAAGTAAGGCAGTGAGCGCGCCACAGACGGATACTCAAACGTCATCGGCCACCACCGCCGAACTGGAAAACACGGCTGACGCCACCTCTCAGCAGGATGTGGAAACGCGGCTCAGTGCGGCGGATGCAGCTTCCGATACTCCTGCTGCCATCCCAGAGGCATCGGCGCCCGCAAGCGATGCCGATACATCGCAAGCCGACGACAGGACGGAGGCGGACGCCTTTGCACCCGCCTCACCTGATTTCAGCGAGACACAGGCGGCGCCGGAGGATCACCCGGTAACGCAGATTGCCGACAGCGGCCAAGATGAGGTTGCAGCTGAAGAAACCGCTACAGGGCCGGCCAACGGTGCAATGGATACGGCGACAAGCGACGCCGAGACCACTGATACGACCGAAAAATCGATGTCAGACAGCGATCGGTCTGCACGCCGTCGTCGTGCCCATAACGATCCGCGGGAAAAGCGCCGCAATCAGCAAGGCCACGCAAACGACAATCACTGATGCAACGCCGGCGTAAATAGCCGCACACCCTGTTTCATATGTGCGGCAATTCCGTATCAGAAGCGCCTGAAAACGTACGTTTTCGGGCGCTTTTTTTATTGGCGCTGTTCAAGCATGAATTAAAATAGCGTCCGGCGATCAAGGAAGGTCGTCAGAGCATGAATAAGATGAACGACGTCCTGACTGCCCGCGGTTTCGCGAATCGAGTGCATGGCCCACTGGGCAACCCCTACGTCCAGAGTCGGCACTCCCAGCTCCGTGGCGGTAATGGGGCCGATAGTACTGCCGCAAGCCATGTCGGCCCGGGTAACGAACGTCTGGGTGGGCACCTGGGCATTGCGGCATATATCGCGAAAGAGCGCCGCAGTGACACTGGTAGTGGCATAGCGCTGATTGGCATTGACCTTGATCACCGGCCCGCCGTTGAGCAAGGGACCATGAGCGGCATCGTGCTTGTCGCTGAAGTTGGGATGCAACCCGTGGGCATTGTCGCAGGAAATCATGCAAGAGGATTGAATCAGACGGCTCCACCCCTGTTCGCTGTTATCGCCTAACTGTTCGACGAGGCGACGCAGTACATCCTGCAGGAAAGGCCCCTGGGCGCCAATGGCACTGGCGCTACCCACCTCTTCATGATCGTTTGCCACCAGCACGGCGCCCTGAGCCCCATCGCTTTCAAGCAGGGCCTCCATGCCGATGAAACAGGACAACAGATTGTCCAGGCGGGCGCTGGCAATGAGTTCGTCATTTATACCCACAAGCGCCGGTGGCTGGGTGTCGTAGAGGCATAGCTCGAAACCGAGAATGCTTGACTGATCCAGCGCGTGCTGCTTTTTCAGCCATGTTTGCAGCAAGGTCTCGAGAGCTTCGGGTTTACCGCTGCCCTGACACAGTACGGGAGCCATCTGTGTCTGTGGGTTGATGGGACGCCCACTATTCACGTCGCGATCAAGATGGATGGCCAGGCTGGGTATCATGGCAACGGCGCGCTCCGTATCGAGCAACAGGCTTTTCAGCCGCCCTTCGTCATCACGCACTTGAACGCGACCCGCCAGAGCCAGGTCACGATCGAACCATGGAGCCAGCAGCGCGCCACCATAAACCTCCACACCCAATTGCAGCCAATCGCTGGTATTGATGGCGGCGTTGGGTTTGAGCCGCAGCCCCGGGCTATCCGTATGCGCGCCTATCATCCGCAGCGCCGAAAGAGGCTCTTCAGGCAATTGCACCGCGATAATGGAGGAGTCGTCTCGCGTCACCACGACGCGCTCGCCAGCCTTGACATTCCAGGCCTCGCTTTCGTGCAGACGGCGAAAACCGGCCTGCTCGAGGCGCTCGAGCATGTTCCGGGTAGCGTGCCAGGGCGTGGGAGAATGCTTCAGAAATGTCAAAAGCCGTTTCAGAATAGGTTCATGGGACATGCTAATCCTCACCAAGAGACTATTTATCGCATAACAGGCTGCTACAATGGCACGCCAGCGTAAACCAAGGTCACGTTGGACCCTTGGGCCCGACACAATGTCGATGGCCGAAAATTGGAACTCTCGCCCGTCTTAGGTATCTTTTTGTAGAGATTGGACGCTACTATTTTTGTGTATTTTGTACGTTTCCACAAAAGAACAGAATCAAGGTTGTAAGTTTACATGAATCCTGGAGTGCTTGATTAATGAGTCTGATTGCAGCTACTCGGTGCTGCGCCACAGTCGCCTCGATACTGGTCGCGTTGAGTACCTCGGCTCTTGCCGAACCCAAGCCCACGGATACCCAACGGCAGGCCGCCACTGAGGTTGCCGAGTCGCTGCGTTATGGCCACTACGCCGACATCACATTGAACGATGAGTGGTCTGAGCAGGCTTTTACACAGTTTCTCGACGTGCTGGACTCTCAGCACGTCTATCTTTTGCAGCGCGACATAGACGCATTCGGTGATTTACGCACCACTCTGGACGATGCGCTCTCCGAAGGTGAGCTCGAACGGGTTTACGAATTCTACGAGCAGTATCAGACCCGTCTCGAGACACGCCTTGAATGGCTGATCGAGAAGATCGATGCGGGGCTAGATTTCGATTATTCAAGCAATGAGCGCCTCATCATCGAGCGCGGCGACGCTCCCTGGGAAAAGAGCCAAAAGGCACTGGACTCGCTGTGGCTGAAACGCTTGAAAAATGCGGCGCTTTCTCTTTCGTTGAGCGATCAAGATCCACAAGAGATTCAAAAGACGCTGCGTGAACGCTATTCAGGGCAGCTATCCCGCCTTCGCCAGACCAACGCAGAAGACGTGTTCGGTCTGTTCATGGCGGCAGCGACCAGCACCGCTGATCCTCATACCGAGTATCTATCGCCGCGCCAGGGGGAGTCTTTCGATATACAGATGAAGCTTTCCCTGGAAGGCATTGGCGCCCTGCTTCAATCCGAGGGAGAGTACGTCAAGGTCTCGAGCCTGGTGGCAGGAGGCCCGGCGGACAAGAGCGGTGTGTTGCAGCCCGCGGACCGCATCGTTGGAGTGGGACAGGGCGAAACAGGTGAAACTACCAATGTCGTGGGCATGCGGCTGGATGAAGTCGTCGATCTGATCCGCGGCCCAAAGGGCTCCACTGTGCGTCTGGATGTCATTCCAGCCAAGGCCGTGGATGTGACCCGCTCCCGCATCGTCAAGATCGTGAGAGACACGGTCAAGCTCGAGGACCAGGCGGCCCATAGCGAGGTCATCACCCTTGAGCGCGAAGGCAAGGAGCACCGCATCGGCATCATCAACATTCCCACGTTCTATGTGGATTTCGATGCCTGGCAAGCCGGTGAAAAAGATTATCGCAGCACGACTCGGGACGTGACCAAGGAGATCGAGAAGCTCAAGGCGCAAAACATCGAGGGTATCGTTCTGGACTTGCGTAACGACGGCGGCGGCGCCCTGCAGGAAGCCAATTCGCTGATCGGTCTATTCATTGACCGCGGCCCGACGGTGCAGGTTCAGGACGCTCAAGGGCGAATCAGCCTTTATGGCGACACCGACAGCGGCAGCGCCTACGAAGGGCCGCTGGCGGTTCTTGCCAATCGGCTATCTGCCTCCGCTTCCGAGATCGTAGCTGGGGCCATTCAGGATTATGGCCGCGGCCTGGTCCTGGGTAATCGCACCTTCGGCAAGGGCACCGTACAGACGCTCAGCGATCTGAATCATGGCCAGATCAAGTTGACCCGGGCAAAGTTCTATCGTATTTCCGGAGAAAGCACGCAGCACCGAGGTGTCTATCCTGACCTGGAATTTCCCAACCTGGTCGATCCGGAACTGATCGGCGAAAGCGCTCTCGACAATGCATTGCCCTGGGATACGGTACGGCCAGTGCAATACCGACAGTATGGCAAGCCGGATCAGTATCTTTCCTTGCTCAAGCAAAAGCATGAGCAACGCACCAACAACGATGCCAACTTCACCTATCTCGCGCGTCAGGCGAAGCTTACCAAGCAGCTGCGCGAACAGCAGACCACCATCAGTCTGAACAAAGAACAGCGCCAGCGTGAAATGAAGGCACAGGAGAGCGAGCAACTTGCGCTCGAGAATCAACGTCGTCGGGCGCTGGGTCTGGAGACGCTCGATACCTGGGCCGACGATGTCAGCGAAGAGCCACTGGGCAGCGAAAAAGAAAAAGACGAGCCCATCGACCGCGCTCAGATCGTTGAAGCAGGACAAATTCTGCTCGATTACGCTCAGCTGACTCAGAACAACGAGTAAGGGTAGTCAACTACCGATAGCCGCAGCCAGCTACAGCGCTTCGTCTTCTTTATCGAAGACGAAGCGCTTTTTCGAGCCATACGCCGTGATATATCTCCGTTTCTCGCTTTCCCTTGTCGTTTTCCTGCTGTCTTTAACCGGGACGTCTCTTTTTCCGCAGCTAGGTGCTGCCAGTGAAACGGCCTCCTGCCCTGACTGGTCACCCTCTGATGCCCGGCATGCGCTTGCGCGGTTACAGGATCAGCTCGATGACTGGGATGAGGCCTATTACTCTCAGGGCAAACGCCTGGTAGAAGATGGCGCATACGACGCCGCCAAGCGTCGCCAAAACCACTGGCGGCGGTGCTTCGATAGTGTTTCTGAAAATACCGCCCAGCATCCCGACGAAACCGTCGACTCCCATTCTCGCCTCATTGCTCACCCCATCGTGCAAACCGGACTTGCCAAGGCGGATTCACAGCAGGCTCTTTCACGCTGGCTTGCCGACCGACAGGATGAGGCACTATGGGTTCAACCCAAGGTCGATGGTGTCGCCGTCACGTTGATCTATAAAAATGGCAACCTAATTCGCGCAATCAGTCGTGGCAGCGGGCGTGAGGGACAGGACTGGACCCGCCAGGCCAGCGTAATTGCAGCCATCCCTCCTCGACTACGTGGAGCGCCTGCCCAGGTAATATTGCAAGGGGAGTTGTATCTACGCCGCCCAGGGCATGTTCAGAAGAGAGACGGCACTGCCGGCGCTCGAGCCGACGTGATTGGGCTCATGGCGCGCCAAGGGTTGACGAAAGAGAACGGCGACCGCATCGGGCTGTTCGTCTGGGATTGGCCGAGCGCATCTGACAATGAGACGTTCTCGAAGCGGCTCGAGCGCCTTGCGGGCTGGGGTTTCGATACTCAGGACTACACCCTGCCGGTGGTGGATATCGCCGCCGTGACCAGCCAGCGCCAACGCTGGTATCACGACCCTCTCCCTTTCGCCACGGACGGTATCGTGGTGCGCCAGGCCAGACGGCCGCCGCCTGCCTCCTGGCAGGCCAAGCCTCCGGATTGGGCGATCGCCTGGAAACACCCAGCAACCCAGAGCCTGGCCTTGGTCACTGGCATCGATTTCAGTATCGGCCGTACCGGTCGTATCACGCCGGTGGCGCAACTTTCACCCGTGGAGCTGGATGACCGTATCGTTCGCCGCGTCAGTCTGGGTTCCCTGGATCGCTGGCAGGAGCTGGATGTGCGCCCTGGCGATCAGGTCATGATCGAGTTGGCAGGCCTGACCATCCCTCATCTGACGAGCGTTGTGCTGCCTGCCGAACCTCGCGTGAACGTTGACGTACCTCGATCCCAGAATTATCACGAACTGAGCTGTCTGGAACTCCTCGACGGCTGTCAACAGCAATTCTTGGTGCGACTGGTATGGCTATCCAAGACACTGGGCATGAACGGCATTGGTGAAGGCGCCTGGCGCACGCTGATCGAATCGAATCAACTGAACGCCCTGCTCGATTGGCTCGCTCTCGATCAGACTGAGTTGCGCACACTTCCCGGGGTCGGGAAACGGCGCGCTGGGCAATGGCAGGCCGCTTTCCAGGCTAGCCTTAAGCAACCCCCTTCGTTATGGCTAAGAGCGCTTGGCATGCCTAAAGTCCCACAAGAAGTGCTATTTGAGAATGACCGTTTCGTGGGTATCACGGCACTGGAACAGCGCAGCAAGATACGCTGGCAAGCCTGGGATGGAATAGGCCCGAGCAAGACTGCCGAGCTGGCGAGATTCTTCAAGGATTCCACCGTTCAAGCATTGCTACAGCGATTGAACGATGACGCATGGGCTTCAGGTGAACCATCGCCTTAGCCTTGTCCAGCACTTTCGAATGCCACAGCGATCAGGCCGATAGACGGCAATTGCGTATAAAAAGCTTCTCTTTCTTGCCCTTTGGAATTTCGAGTTTTCGACAGACTAGCACCATCACACTCTTGTCGGAAATTAACCATGACGAAATGGCTCACCCATGCACTTCTGGTCGGCCTTCTCTATTGGGTACCCGGAATATCGCTTGCAGCGGTCGCCGCCCCAGACGTGGCGATGAAAGACGCGACGCTGTCGTCCCTGGAAACGCTATGGGACTTTCTCGACGCACCGGCACGCCCGGATGGCGTCGGAGCGAATGAACCCTGGGTACACATCGACCTGCTCAAGCGCGAACTTGTGGTGTATCAAGGCGGCATCCGTCTCGAGAGCATTCCCTATCTTGCGTATGGTGCCGCAGGTTCTCAGGCAGTGCGACTGCAGGGCAGCAAGCAGACACCGACGGGTATATTCACCATTCGGCGCGTCAATAGAAACAGCAAGTTTCGCCTCTTCTTCGGCATCGACTATCCCACGCCTCAGATCGCTCAGGATGCGTGGAAAGAAGGCATCCTGTCGGACAAGGATTATCGATACTACTTGAGCTACCGGAAGCGTCATGGCATTGCGCCGGCGGACACTCCTCTTGGCGGCTATATCGGCATTCACGGTCTGGGGCGCAGCCCGCTGTGGATTCACCGGAAGCGCGACTGGACCGCTGGCTGTGTCGCCGTGACCAACGCCGAAATACTTGCTCTAAACAAGTGGCTTGATGTGGGTACGAAGGTAGTGATCAGAGGATAAACAAGACCCATGCTATAAAAAAACCACCATTGACAGAATGATGTCGAATGGTGGTTTTGCTGGTTCACTATGCTAGCCAGCCAGCGCGCGAGCACTCTTGATGTAACGTAGTCATTCTAACCCTATGATATTTAAATCAATTGCCCAAACAAGCGGCGATACCGGCTGTTTATCGTCGTTATAAACATTTTCTGCTAATACAGCTGAAGCCAATTAACTATCGTGCTGGCTCGAATACCAGACGCCCGGGCTCAGTCCGCAGCGTCATATGTTTTGATAGCGTACGCGCGCCCCAACCTGCCTCTTCGAATCGATAGACCGGCACACTTTCCAGACGCTGTGCCACGAGTCGCGCGGCCATTTGAGTGAAGGGGGCCAAATCGATAGGCAACCAGGGCGCATTGACGTGGCTATCCAGCAATTGCAAGCGGCGAATGTAGATGGCGCCTTCCTGGGCATCGAAGTATGGGGTCCCTTCCAGGCTCAACTCGATGTCCGCAGGCAGGTGTGATGCCAGAAAGCTGAAGGTAGCCTGCCCGGCCACGTCCAGTAGAACGGTATCGCGACCCTGTGGGCCGACAGTGACATTCGAGGAGTCGAGCGTCAGGGATAACGGCGAGCCCGCGCGCAACTGCTCCCGATCGAAATTCGCGACAGCTCTTGTCAGATGGCGCTCCAGCGTTGCCTCGCTCACCGACGAAGACATCATGCTGGCACAACCGGTCAACATCACTAGACTGCTTGATACCATTATTTTCAGCCAGTGCATGTCACATGTCCTCAACTAAATAAAGCGATTGTGTCAAGCATCTTGCCCTGGACGCTAACGTAAACCAATAGTGTGTTGTCGATGCTGGGCATTGCCATGACGGGCTCTTCGAAAACATCACAACCATATGTTATGTGTCTTGTTTGTTGTATAAAAAAAAGAACCGGTCTCGGGGGGAGTGAGACCGGTTAAACAGTGAGATGTTCAAACGGGAAAATCATCGAACACCTACAAGGTAGAGCATAAATCAAATCGATACAATACTTGTACAATGTTTTTCTTAGATCGATGTACTTGCATTGTTGGGCACCCCAAGAATTGAAGCCAGATCGATATGCGCTTCCTGGGCTCTAAGGTCAAGCAACGCTTCCAGCGCACTCAAGTGCGCTCGCATCCGCTCACAGGCTTCATCCGCAGGCCCCTGTTCCAGCAACAGCAGTAAATTCGCATGATCGTGATCCAGGTAGCAAGCCTGCATCCCCGCTCGCTTGTAGAGGGCAATGACAATAGACGTGCGTAGAATCAAATCCGTCAACATGATGCCGAGTACACGGTTGGGCGACTGATCCGCCAGATAGCGGTGTACTGCCAGGGAACACTCTACCCGCTTGGCTTCATTACCTTGCCGATGAGCTAGCTGTTCTTCATCGATGATCTCGGCCAGCTTCTGACGCTGCGCCTGTGTCAACTTGCCAGCCATCAGCGATGCGATCTCGCCTTCCACCAGCCGTCGGGCGGCAAATATTTCTCGGGTTTCAACAATGTCAGGTGCCGCGATTCGCGCCACCTGATTGGGGTGCTGCACGATGATGTGATCCGCGGCCAAACGTGTCAGCGCCTTTCTGACCACTGAACGGCTGACGCCGAATATCTCCCCCAGCGAGACCTCTGGTAGACGCGTGCCCGGCGGCAGGCGCTGGGTCAGAACCGCCTGGCGAATCATGTCGACGATATGCTGATCAGCATTGCGCAGCTTGCCCGCCCCTTCTACCACTATGTGTTTTGTCCAATCCTCGTTCACGTTTTTTATCATCTCCAGTAGCCATCAAGTCACCATCGCATGTGTCATCGATGAAAACCATGCGTATTCGACAAATGGCAGTATTGCCGCCTGTACGGCGTAGGCTTCGATCTCGCCGTGCCCCTCATGGACTACTTCCAGTTCAACGTCTATGCCCGAGATGATCTGGACAAGCCCGGTGACACCTGGCAAACCACCTTGGTATGGGGATCGAAATTCGATATTGCCGAGACAAAGTGGTTCTTCAAGGGCCATTTCGATTACGCCGGCTCCGAAGGGGAAACCGATTACAATATCAATGCCGCACCCCAGCTGTTGCTGGATGTGGGCAATTTCTGGGGCGCCGAGGATCGTCTCTATGCAGGCGTGGAATATCAGGTCTGGCGCAACAAGTTCGGCATCAAGGGGGCGGACGAGGATAATCCGCAGCTGATCGTTACCTGGAAGCTTTAACCCCCTCTCGCTCGATCAAGGCAGCTTCAGGGCGGCGGGTAACCCCGCAGCCCTGAAGAATGACGCGGCACAAGAATGCCGTGATGCGACCATAATCCGCTTCATTTAGCGCCTCTCTATCGGTTATTCCCAATATCTGCGCTTCGAAGTCCGCGTAGTGCTGAGTCGACGACCAGATAAGAAAGATTAGCCATACCGGATCAACCGGGTCCATCAAGCCCTGATCGGCCCATTGCCTGAACACCTCGGCCCTGACCTGGACCCATTCTCGTAGCTCGCCGCGCAAATAGTCCTGAAGAAAAGGCGCGCCTTGGAGTATCTCTGCGGCAAACAGCCGTGAGCCTTGTGGATGGGTGCGGGTGAGCTCCATCTTGCTGTGAATGAAGGCTTCCAGAACTTCAGCTGGATCATCTTCCACGCTTATATCGTCGAGCATGGCGTTCCAGCGCGCCATCATGCGTTCCAGCAAGGCGACATAAAGCCGACGCTTGCTGCCCACGTAATACAGCACGTTGGACTTGGGTAGCCCTGCCTCCTCGGCAATGGCTTGAACGCTGGCGCCACGGTAGCCGTGGCTGGCAAAAATGCACTCCGCCGCTTCGAAAATCCTCTGCTCGTTACGCTGCCTCGTTTGGGTCGCCTCCGTCGGGGTCAGAATCGTCATCGTCATTACTCTTGTCGGTCTTGCACTTGTTCGGGCTTTGCGCCACGCTAAACACATCTTGACCATTTGGTCAGGTTATCCTAAATCATGGAATCGATAACAGCGACTCCCTTTTCAAAAACAACGAGCGTTCTCCTGATGATCGACTTCTATTTGAATGGTCAGCGCCAGCAATGCGCCGATATTCCCCCCGATACCAGCGTACTGGAACTCTTGCGCCTTCAGTTGGGCAAGAATGGCACCAAGGAGGGCTGCGCCTCGGGTGATTGTGGCGCCTGCACCGTCAGCATTGGCCAGCCCAACGATCAGGGCGGCCTTTCCTATCACAACGCCAACGCCTGCATCATACCGGCGCATCAAATCAAAGACTGCCACCTTGTGACCGTTGAAGGTCTGGCCCGAGGCGATGCACTGCACCCGGCCCAGGCCGCCATGGTCGATTGCCACGCCAGCCAGTGCGGTTTCTGCACGCCTGGCATCGTCATGTCGCTGTTCACCCTGCACCACTCCCAGCAAACACAACCCGCGCCGCTGACCCAACAACGCCTGGAAGCAGCGCTGGGTGGCAATCTATGTCGCTGCACCGGTTATCGCCCGATTCGCGATGCCGCCCTGACCATGCAGGACCATCCGGATACCCACCCAATCTGGGCCGACGATCCAGATCTGGCGAGTAATGTCCAGTCGCTTTATAGCGATGCGACGAAAAAAGGCACCAGCTCCCGGATAAACGAGTCGCCTGGTCGTTTCGATTCACCCAAAGATATCGCGACCCTTCGAGAGCTGCGTCGTCAGCGTCCAGAGGCGCGGCTCGTAGCGGGTGCCACGGACCTGTGGCTGGAAGTTACCCAGCAGCTCAAGCCCCTGGATGACCTCATCGATCTCCGCCGGGTCGTCGAACTCAACATCATCGATGAGACACCCGAAGGCTGGTGGGTCGGTGCGGCGGTCACCTACAGCCGACTCGAGCCCTTGTTAGCGGAGCATTTCGCGGCCTTTGGGCATCTCATGCACCGCTTCGCTTCCAGCCAGATTCGTAATCGCGCAACCCTGGGGGGTAACATTGCCAACGCCTCCCCCATCGGCGACTGCCCGCCGGTGCTGCTGGCGCTCGATGCCAGGTTGATGCTGGATGGGCCGAACGGCGCGCGCGAAATGCCTGTTGCCGACTTCTTTCTCGACTATCGCAAGACGGCCTTGAACGCAGAGGAAGGAGAATTCATTCGCGCGATCTTCTTGCCACGTCCCGAGACCGATCAGCACCTCAAGGTGTGGAAGCTCTCCAAGCGCCGGGAAGACGACATCTCCGTAGTACTCGGCGCGTTCGCCTGGCGTATGGAAAATGGCGTAATGCGCGATGTCCACCTCGCCTTCGGAGGAATGGCCGCCATTCCCAGACGGGCCCCCGGTGCCGAGGCTGCCCTGGAAGGCCAAGCGCCTACGGAAGCGGCTTTCGGCGCCGCGAGATCCGCCTTACGCAACGAGTTCCAGCCCTTGAGCGATGTTCGGGGTTCCAGTGAATATCGTCTAGTGGCTGCAAGCAATTTGCTCGAACGCCTGCGGCTGTCCTTGGATGCCGACTTCAACACTAACGCGGAGGTGTGTCTCGATGCGTACGCTCACTGATGTTTCATTGGACTCCGCCAAGGCGCGTCGCGAACAGAAAAACCACAACAAGGGCGACGGTCCTCTGGCTCGGGATACGATGGATGCCGCTCACGAGCACAGCAGCCGGCATGCCCGTACTCATGCCTATGCCCACGAAAGCGCCATCAAGCACGTGACTGGCCGCGCCGCCTATATCGACGATATGCCGGCCCCCGCCGATGCCCTGCATATCGCGCTCGGCCTGTCACCGGTGGCTCATGGACGACTGACCCGGCTGGATCTGGAAAAGGTCAAGCGCGCCCCGGGAGTGGTGGACGTGATCACCGTCGTGGATGTGCCCGGTCATACGGACGTCGGCCCGGTGTTTCCCGGCGATCCATTATTCGTGGATGACGAGATCAGTTACGTCGGCCAGACCCTGTTCGCCGTCGCTGCTACCAGTTACAAGGCCGCGCGCCTGGCAGTGAAGGAAGCGGTGATCGAGATCGATGAACATTCGGCGAGTCTCGATGCGGTGGCTGCCGCCGAAGCAAACGACGTCGTGCGCCCTACCCATGTGCAGCAGCGCGGGGATTGGCAGCAGGCGTTGGAAGATGCACCTCATGTACTCGAAGCCGAGCAGTTCGTCGGCGGTCAGGAGCACTTCTATCTCGAAGGTCAGGCCTGCCTGGTCACCCCGAGCGAAGACGAGGGCGTGGTGGTCTACACCTCCAACCAGCATCCCAGCGAGACCCAGAAACTGGTCGCCGAGGTGCTTGACGTGCCCTTCCATGCGGTGGTCGTGGAAACCCGGCGCATGGGCGGCGGCTTCGGCGGCAAGGAGACCCAGGCCTCGCCCTGGGCCTGCATTGCGGCCCTGATTGCAAGGCGTACCGGTCGCGCGGCGCGATTGCGTTTGCCCCGGGCCGAAGACACTCGCGCCACCGGCAAGCGTCATCCTTTTCATAATCGCTATCGCTTGGGATTCGATGACCAAGGCGTAATCCAGGGCGGCGATATTATCGTCATCGGCGACTGCGGCTACTCACCGGATCTCTCCGAGGCCATCGTCGACCGCGCCATGTTCCATGCGGACAACGCCTACTCTCTGGGTGATGCCCGGGTGACCGGCATTCGCGCCCGTACGCATACCGCCTCGAACACCGCCTTTCGCGGCTTCGGGGGCCCCCAGGGCATGATGATCATCGAGGCGGCCATGGACGATATCGCCCGCCAGGTCGGGGAAGATCCGCTGACGGTGCGCAAGCGCAATCTCTATCGTGCAGGTCGGGACGTCACCCACTACGGCCAGACCGTGAATCAGCATGGACTGATCGCGGAGATCGTCGAGCGTGTGGAAAGGAGCAGCGACTATTGGCAGCGCCGCCGCGCCATCAGCGAGTACAATGCCAAGAGCCCGATCATCAAGAAGGGGCTTTCCCTGACGCCGGTGAAGTTCGGTATCTCCTTCACCGCCAAGCATCTCAACCAGGCCGGCGCCCTGCTGCACGTCTATACCGATGGCAGCGTGATGATCAATCATGGCGGCACCGAAATGGGCCAGGGCTTGCATACCAAGATCTGTCAGGTAGCGGCCCGGGAGCTGGGGCTCGATCTCGAACAGGTGCGCATCAGCGCCACCCGCACGGACAAGGTGCCCAACACCTCCCCGACGGCTGCTTCGAGTGGCGCGGATCTCAACGGCATGGCGGCTCGGGATGCGGCAAGCAAGCTGCGGGAGCGGCTATTCGACTTCGCCGCGAACCACTATGAACTCGACCGGGAAGACATGCGCCTGGAAAACGGCGAGCTGATCGCCGGCCACGGCGAGGGCGAGCGCCGTATTGCCTGGGGCGAGCTGGTTCAAGCCGCCTATCTGGAGCGTATTTCGCTCTCCGCCAAGGGCTTCTACGCCACCCCGCTGATCCATTACGACCGCGCCACCGGCTCGGGTCGCCCCTTCTATTATTTCGCTCATGGCGCCGCGGTATCCGAGGTGGAGGTGGATACCCTCTCCGGGGAGTACCGGATCACCCGGGTGGACATCCTGCACGACGTGGGCGACTCCCTGAATCCGGCCATCGACATGGGCCAGGTCGAAGGCGGCTTCATTCAGGGCATGGGCTGGCTGACCAGCGAGGAACTCAAGTGGAACGACAAGGGCCGACTCATCAGCGATGGCCCTTCGACCTACAAGATCCCCGCCTTCGGTGATCTGCCGCCGGTATTCAACGTCGAACTGCTGCAGGGCCATCCGAATTCGCAAGCTAGCATCTATCGCTCCAAGGCGGTGGGTGAACCGCCGCTCATGCTGGGCATCTCGGTATGGTCGGCGCTGCGCGATGCCCTGGCCAGCCTGGTCGATTACCGCTATTGCCCACGCCTGGACACGCCGGCCACGCCGGAGCGGGTGTTGATGGCGACGGAAGCGCTGCGCAACCCCGCCCCATCCGAGACGTCTGCAGTGGAGGCAAGCGATGAATCGGTCTAGCGAGCCTCTCTCTCGCGAGCTTTCGACTGAAGCAACCTGGCATGAGGCGCTGCATCGTCTTCAGGAAGCGGCCCTGCCTCATGCCCTGGCCAGCGTGGTCGGCACGGCAGGTTCCGTACCTCGAGAGCCCGGCACAAAGATGGTGATCACCCCGGAGGGCATCTACGACACCCTCGGCGGCGGCACTTTCGAATATCAGGTGATCGAGGCTGCGCGCCAGGCGTTGAACCATGAAGAGAGCGGGCCGCGCCTGGAGGCCTTCGCCCTGGGCGCTCGCTCGGGTCAGTGCTGCGGCGGCTACGTGCATGTACTGATCGAACTCTTTTCCAGTGCCGAGATGAATATCGCCCTGTTCGGCGCCGGCCACGTAGGACAGGAATTGACGAAGCTCATGGCACCGTTGCCCTGGCGCGTGCTCTGGTTCGACAGCCGTGAAGACGCCTTTCCCGACTGGGCTCAGAATCAGGCACGGCTGCAGTGTCGTTTCAACCAGGATTCGGAATCAGCCGTGAGGAGTTTACCGGCGAACACTCATGCACTGATCATGACTCACGATCACGCCGAGGATCGCGAACTGATCGATGCCCTGCTCCAGCGTGGCGACTGCGCCACCATCGGCTTGATCGGCTCGGTCAGCAAGTGGGCCAGCTTCCAGCGCCCGCTGCGGGAAGCCGGCCATACACAGGACGTACTGGACCGGGTACGCTGCCCCATCGGCATCGCCGGGGCCAAGGGTAAGCGGCCTTACGAAATCGCCCTGGCGGTCTGTGCCGAACTACTGACCTTCAAACCCGGTATCGAACGGCCCGATCAACGCGGGATCGAGCCGCAGGCGCTGCGTCAGGTATTTACCCACGATCACCGAATGAATACCCCGGCAGGAGAAGATTGATGACTGACCCTCGTGTGCTGCGTGGCCCGCTGCTCAGCTTTCTCGAGGATCCTGGCGATCAGGATCAACCGGCACCCGGCAGCCTACTGTATCTGGAGGATGGCGCTATTTGGCTCGATCACGGCCATATCCGCGCCATCGGCGATTACACCCAGATGGCACCGAACCTTCCCTCAGGCATCGAAACGGTCGACTACACCGGCAAGCTGATGATGCCGGGCTTCATCGACAGTCATGTGCACTATGTTCAGCTCGACATCATGGCTTCCTACGGGCGCCAACTGCTCGACTGGCTGAACGACTACACCTTCCCCGAGGAGTGCCGCTTCGCCGAACGCGAACACGCAGAGCAAGTTGCCGAGATATTCCTGGACGAACTGATGCGGGTCGGCACCACCACCGCTCAGGTATTTTGCACCTCGCACCCGGTCTCGGTGGAATCGTTCTTTGTCGCCGCTCATCGACGCGGGCTGCGCATGCTGGCGGGCAAGGTATTGATGGACCGTAACGCCCCGGAGGCGTTGACGGACACCGCCCTGGGTGGCATCCGCGACAGCGAAGCGCTGATCGCCGACTGGCATGGCAAGGATCGACTCGGCTACAGCCTGACGCCGCGTTTCGCCCCGACTTCCACCCGGCAACAACTGGATGCAGCGGGAAGCCTGCTGCGCAGCGCGCCGGATCTGCATCTACAGACCCATCTGTCCGAGAATCGTGGCGAGATAGAGTGGGTCGCGGAACTGTTTCCCGAAGCTCACGACTACCTGAATGTCTATGAACGCTTTGGGCTGGTCGGTCCCCGCAGCACCTTTGCTCACAGCATTCATCTGACGCCGGAGGCCCGTACTCGCCTGGCGGAGGCCGGGGCCAATGCCGCCTTCTGCCCTACCTCGAACCTGTTTCTAGGCAGCGGTTTGTTCGATCGGCTTGCCTGTAACAACGCGGGACTCACGTTTTCCCTGGCCAGCGATATCGGTGGCGGCACCGACCTGTGTGGCCTAGGTACTCTCAAGGCTGCCTATCAGGTCGGACAACTGCTCGGTCAGCCATTGACCGCCTGGCAAGGCTTCTATCATTTGACCCTGGGCAATGCGCGAGCACTGCATCTGGACGCCCATATCGGATGCCTGCGGGAAGGCGCCGAGGCGGATATCGTGGTGCTCGACCCTGAGGCAACGCCGCTACTGGCGCGACGCACCGCCCGCACGAAAACCCTGGGTGAACTGCTGTTTGCATTGATGATGCTGGGAGACGATCGCACGATTTTTGAAACCTGGGCGGGAGGCAAGCGCCAGCACCGGCGCGATGCAAGCCTTTGATCAGCTCATTGGATTGCCTACTATTGTCACTTAGGATTTATTTTAAATCTTTTTGCAATAGCGGGCACCGGTGGCAAGGCAAAGCGAGGGTCTTTTGCCATGGATGGCAAAAGTAGCGCCCAGGGACGGGTTTACAGCGCCCTCGCAACGTCTTGCCGCTGGAAACGCCCCCTTGTTTATCGAGTTTTAAAAAGTACTCTTATTCATATAACGCCTTATCAGGAGCTTTTTCATGTCGCAACATGATGTCGTGAACTTTGCCGATGCCCCGCTCAAAACCTCGGAGCGCCGGTTGGCGGATCTACCCGATAGGGTCGTCGAGGGCGATCCTCAGCACGAAACGAAGCTGCGTTTCGAAAGCCCCGACGGCGCAATGATCGCCGGCACCTGGACCAGCACGCCAGGTAAATGGCACGCCTTCACCCAACGCGACGAGTTCTGCTACATCCTCTCCGGGCACTGCAAGCTGATCGGCGAGGATGGCAAGGTCCAGACATTTCGTACCGGCGACGCCTTCCTGATTCCCAATGGCTTTCGCGGCTACTGGGAAATCATCGAGACCACCGTCAAGCATTTCGTGATTCGCCAACACGACGAGTAAGGCCTTAAAAACTGGCCGCCAGACGCTCGCGTAATGCCTGGCGGCGGTCGTTTTCCATAAAGGCAATCTGAAGCGCGTTATCCGCCAGGCTGACGAACGTATCCTTCGACCAGCCAAAGGCTTCATGGCAAGCCAGGTAGTTGTCCAGCACGCCGCCACCGAAATAGGCCGGATCGTCGGAGTTGAGCGTCACCAGAAGCCCGGCGTCGAGCAGACGCGGCAAGGGATGATCCTCCATGCGCTCGACTACCTTGAGATGCAGATTGGATAGCGGGCAGACCGTCAGCGGTATGCGCTCATCCCTAAGTCGTGCGACCAGTTCGGGATCTTCCAGGCAGCGCACCCCATGATCGATACGGCACACCTCGAGCAGATCCAGCGCTTCTCGAATATAGGCTGGCGGCCCCTCCTCACCCGCATGGGCCACCCGCGGCAATCCCAGCAATTTGGCGCGTGCAAACACCTCGGCAAACTTGCCCGGTGGATTGCCTTGCTCGGCGCTATCCAGCCCTACCGCATCGAGCAATTCCAGATAGGGCCCGGCCCGCTCGAGCACCTCCATGGCTTCTGCCGCCGATCGATCCCGCAGGAAGCTCATGATCAGCGCCGAAGAAAGATCCCACTCCCGCTCGGCTTGGCGCATGGCCCGAGTCAAGCCTTCGAACTGGACGTCCAGCCCAACGCCCCGCGCCAGATGCGCCTGCGGATCGAAGGAAAGCTCCACATGCACGACGCCATCGTCGTGAGCGCGGCGAAAATAGTCCATGGCCAGGTCGAAGAAATCATCCACGCTGCGCAACACCGACATGCCCTGATAGTAAAGATCGAGAAAGGACTGCAGATCGCTGAAGTCGTAGGCGGCGCGCACCTCTTCCACGGAGGCATAGGGCAGGTCGATAGCGTTACGCTCTGCCAGGGCAAACATCAGCTCCGGCTCCAAGGTGCCCTCGATGTGGAGATGCAATTCTGCCTTGGGCAAGGCTTTGAGCCACTCTTTCATTCCGCCCCCTGTATCCATCATTTTCTTCCTGCAACATCATTGCGTTACTGAAACAGCACTCTACTCTGCCCCGGAAACGATACGACCCAAACGCAACGACAAGGTTCGCGACACCCCGGGCAGATAGCGATTGTCGTGATTCAGATAGAGCACCGTACGATCCTCGAGCCAGGTATCGAGGCGTTCAGCAATACGCAGTACCGTGGCTTCGTCCAGGCCCGTGAAGGGCTCGTCGAGTATCATCATATCGGCCTGAGTCAACAGTACCCGGGCAAGCGCGACCCGGCGCGCCTGACCGCCGGATAGTTGACGCCCGGACTCGCCTACCCAGGTGTCCAACCCCAAGGGCAGCTCCTGGGCCCAGCCTTTTAAATCGACCACGTCGAGCACCTCCCAGAGCATGTCGTCACCAGCTTTAAGATTCCCAATGCGAAGATTCGTCGCCAGGCTGGCATGAAACAGCTCCGTGTGCTGAGTGAGATAGCCGATACCCTGGCGTAGACTCGAAATCGATAGTTCACGCGCATCCCGACCATTCAGACACACTCGCCCAGCACTCGGATCGATCAGACGTACCAGCAGCTGGGCAACACTCGACTTGCCTGATCCCGAGGCACCCACCAGCGCTATGCGCTCCCCAGGTTCAATGGAAAACGATACGTCATCCAATGCAGGTGCCAAAGGGTTTTCCATAGCGAATGCTTCATGATCATTCTCGAAACGACTGGCGTTGGGATAACGAAGCGATAGGCCCTCAAGTGCCACTCTAGGCGCGCCCTTGGCCAAGATAATGGGGTTTTCCACTTCTTGAATGTCGCTACGAGAAGCCACAAGAGCATTAAGGCGCTGGGCCGCCGCGCGGGTCGCGCCCAGCTGAGTGAAGGCCGGGGGCAACAAGGCCATTGCCTCGTTGGCGGCCAGCACCGCTAGCGGCATCAATACCAATAGCGGCCCGCTCAATGTATTCGCGGCATACAGACTGGCCCCCAACCAGAGCGTCAGCGCCGCCGTCATGCTCACTCCAAGTCCCACTAGGGCATTACCCAATGCCTGCAGTCGTCCCAGGCGGCGTTGATCGCGATAGAGATCCTGCTCCTGGCCGGATAAGGTCTGGCGATGCATGCCCAGGGTGCGGTAACAGCGTAGCTCCGCCAGCCCTTGCAGCTGCTCGATGGTCAACGAGCGCAGGCGGTCCAGAGCTGCCACTCGATGCCTGCTTGCTGCCATTCCCAGACACGCCTGACCCAGCACCAGCCACAGCCATGTAAGCAGTAGCGCCATCAACGTCGGGGCGGCTATGGAGGGCGTGAAAAACCACAGCAGCAAGGCGATACCGCAAACCGCCAGCAACGATGCCAGCGGAGGCGCCAGCAAGCGCAGGTAAAGGCTATCCAGGGTGTCGATATCCGCCGTGAGTCGATTGAGCCATTCGGCGGCCCGCAGACGGCCCAGACTGCGGCCATCAAGCCGGGTAAGCACCGCAAACAGCCCGGCCCTGAGATCCGCCAGCAATCGCAGTACCGTATCGTGGTTGTAAAGACGCTCGCCGTAGCGTGCGGCGGTGCGAGTAATGGCGAAAAAGCGAATGCCGCCACCAGGACGATAGATATCGATACTCACGGCGGCACCCGCAGCCAAGAGCGATCCGGCAATGGCGGTAGTGGTAATGAACCAGCCAGAAAGCGCCAGCAGACCAATGGCGGCGGCCAGGGTCAGCAGCATCAATAGCGCCCCCAGCCACAAGCGCCCCTGGCGCTGCCGAAGCTGACGCAGCCAGGGCGCAAAATCGCTGAGAAAAGAGCCTTCGCTATCGGGTTTCATTGCTCAAGGTACCATGCTGCTGAAGAGTGCCATCCTCGAAACGCAACGTTCGATTTGCCAGGGCCATCAACGCCGGATGATGAGTCGCTATCACCACCGTTCGGCCTTGGTTTACCAGCCGCCTCAAGGCGATAACGACCTGGGCTTCACTATCTGCATCGAGGCTGGCGGTGGGCTCGTCGAGCAACACCAGGGGCGCCTCGGAGAGAAACACCCGGGCCAGGGCAAGCCGCTGCCCCTGACCGCCGGAAAGCCCCAGGCCGCGCTCCCCCAGATACGTACTCAACCCCTCCGGTAAGTTGGCAACTAGATCCGCAAGACCGGCCTGCGTCACCGCCTCTACTAGCTGCGCATTGCTGGCCTCGGGCGCTGCCAGGCGCAGATTCTCCGCAAGGCTGCCTTGCACCAGCCAGGGTCGTTGATCCATCCAGGCAATCTGTGCGTTTGGAATGATTTCGACGCGCCCCTGCTCGATCTGAACAAAACCGGCAAGCAGTTGCAGCAGTGTGGACTTGCCGGAACCGGAAGGCCCCACCAGGGCGACACACTCCCCGGATGCAATCGATAGCGTGATCGGTCCCAGCACCCGCCCCCGCTGTGGATAGGAAACGCAGGCCTCCCAGAGGCGAATGCAAGTACCCGAACTTGAGTTTTTTGCGCTGAACTCCTGAGTGGGGTCCAGATTGAAAACAGAAGTGGAAACAGGAGTGGACACCGGCAGTTCAAGCATTTTCATCAGACCATCCGCGGCACCCAAGGCAGCGGCTCGATCATGATAGTGCTGGGCCAGGGTTCGCAGCGGCTGAAAGAATTCCGGGGCCAGCAACAGGATGAGCAAGCCGCTGAACAGCGTCAGCTCCTCCGCCGGGCCATAGCGAATGTATCCCAACAGGCCAAACCCGATATAGATCGCAATCACCGCGATGGCCACAGAGGCGAAGAATTCCAGCACCGCGGAGGATAGAAATGCGAGCTTCAGGGTGCGCATACTGCGTCGGCGATAGTCATCCGCCGCGACAAACACTTCATCGATACTGGCATCGGCGCGATTGAATAGTTGCAGCGTTGTCAGACCGCGCACGCGATCGAGAAAGTGCCCAGCCAAGCGCGTCACGGCGACAAACTGCTGTTGATTGAGCCGTTCGGCCCCCATGCCCACCAATGCCATGAACAGTGGAATCAAGGGAGCGGATAGCAGCAGGAATATCGCCGCCAGCCAGTCGAGCCACAGCACCAGCGCCAGAATCACCAGCGGCAGTACCAGCACCAGCCGCATTTGCGGCAAAAAGCGGGCGTAGTAACCGTCCAGCGCCTCGACCTGCTCGACCAGCTGCCCCCCGAGCCCGGCGGTATGCCGGCTAGAAAGACCCACTGGCCCCACCGCCGCCAGATGATCAAGTAGATGTGTGCGAACCTTGCTGCGCACGCGAAGACTGGCCTCCACACCCGCACTCTCCTGGCCCCACTGGGCCAGTGCGCGTACCGCGATCACCACCAGCAATAAAACGAAGGCACTGCTCAGTTGTTCCAGAGACGTTTCAGTACCGATCAGCTGAGCAATGATCCAGGCCAGCGCTCCCATTTGGAGCATGGTCATCAGACCCGCCAGAATGCCCAGCCCAGCGGCCAGCGCCAGCCAGCCTTTGACGTCCTGTGCCTGAGCGTTCAGCCACCCCCGAGGGGTCGAGATATCGGCGCTGCGAGTTGCCCTCATGGATACTCTTCAAAGCACAACCTCGAGCATGTTTTCCGAGGAAACACAGGCTCAGTGATACCCTTCGCCGGGACGCACCTTGCCCCGGAACACCCAGTAGGCCCAGCTGGTATAGCCCAGAATGACGGGGATGACGATCAAGGTACCGACCAGCAGAAAAAGCTGCGAACCCGGTGCGGAGGCCGCATCCCACAAGGTGTAGTCCGGCGGCACCACATAGGGCCAACGGCTCACTAAGAGGCCAAGATAGGTAAAAATGAACATACTCATGGTAGCGAAGAACGGCAGCTTCCCGCGCCCGCGCTTGAGCGAGAAGAACAGGGCCGCCGCGCTCGCCATGGCAAGGGCCGGCAGTATCCAGATCACCTGTATATGCCCGAACCAGCGCTCCGCGACGCTCGCATCGATATAGGGCGTCCACAAACTCACGATCGCAAATACGCCCAGCACTAGCCACAGCAGCTTGGAGGCTATTTGATAAGCCCACTCCTGTACGTGCCCTTCTGTCTTCAAAATGACCCAGGTAGCGCCCAACAAGGCGAATCCCGCCATCATACCCAGGCCGGTCATCACGCTGAAGGGCGTCAGCCAATCGAAGGCACCGCCGGTAAAGGCCCGATCCTGAGTCTCGAAACCCTCAATGTAAGCGCCCACCACAGCGCCCTGAGCGAAGGCCACCACCATCGAGCCTCCGGCAAAGGCAATATTCCACCGCTTGCGCGAACTCTTGCTCTTGGCCTTGAAGCGAAACTCGAACGAGATACCCCGGAAGACCAGCCCGGCCAGCATCAGAAAAACGCCAATATAAAGCGCCGGCAGCAGAATCGAATAGACCAGCGGAAAGGCACCCAGCAAGCTGGTACCGGCGAGCACCAGCCAGGTCTCGTTACCGTCCCAGATCGGCGCGCCGGTATTCATCATCGTATCCCGCGTCTCTTCGTTCGGGGCGAAGGGAAACAGAACGCCCATGCCGAGGATGAAGCCATCCATCAACACATACATGATGATGCTGAACGCTACAACGATCGCCCAGACGACGGATAGATCGAAGGTTTCCATGCCTCAGCTCCTTGCCTGTGTAGTGCTGTCATCGAAAGAAACATGCGAAGCGGACATTGGACGCATGGCGCTTTGAGTTTCGTCGGTATCGCTCTCCTCTTTTTCCATACCCATGCGAATCACCTGGGTGAGGTAGTAGATACCGGAGAAAAACACCACCGCATAGACCGCCATGTACCCGAGCAGCGTAAATAGCGCTATACCGCCGGTCAGGGACGGTGTCAGACCCTCGGCGTGGCTCATCACGCCGTAGACGAGCCAGGGAGCACGTCCGGTTTCAGTAACGATCCAACCCGCCAACAAGGCGATAAAGGGTGCCACGCTCATCAACCGTAATCCCTGCAGGAAGTAGCGATTGGTATAGATGCGTCCGTTCTTGCGCAGCACCAGCCCTGCAATGGCAAAGGCAATCATCAAGAAGCCAAGCCCCACCATGATGCGAAAACCGAAGAAGGCGAACCACACCGGCGGCTGTTCATCCCGCGGCCAGTCACTAAGTCCCTTGATCTCGCCGCTCGGATCATGGGTCAGGATCAGGCTTCCCAGTTTGGGAACGCTGAGTTCGTAATGGTTGGTCTGATTTTCCTGATCCGGAATGGCGAAAAGCGCCAATGGCACCGAGGATTCGGTATCCCAGATAGCCTCGATTGCGGCGAGTTTGGCCGGCTGATGTTCCAGGGTATTGAGACCGTGGAAATCCCCTACCACTGCCTGAGCGGGGGCGGCAATCAGCAGCAGCCACAGCGACATGGATAGCGCCTTGCGGTTGGCCTCGATTTCATGGCCGCGGAGCAGGAACCAGGCGCTGACACCGGCCACCACGAAACCGCCGGCCAGGAAGGATGCCAATCCCATGTGCAGAAAACGATACGGGAAAGAGGGATTGAAGATCGCCTCGAACCAGGAGGTGACGTAGAAAGTACCCTCTCGTATTTCGTAACCGGCAGGCGTGTGCATCCAACTGTTGGTCGAGAGAATCCAGAAGGTGGAGATGAGGGTACCCACCGCCACCATGATGGCGGCGAACAGATGCATTCCCGGGGAAACGCGACCACGCCCGAACAACAATACGCCTAGAAACCCTGCCTCGAGGAAGAACGCCGTCAACACCTCGTAACTCAGCATGGGCCCGATGAAGTTGGCGGTCGCCTGGGCGAAATTGCTCCAGTTGGTGCCGAACTGGAAGGACATGACGATGCCGGATACCACCCCCATGCCGAATACCACGGCAAAGACCTTGGTCCAGAACTGCGCGAGCTTCTCCCAGGCCTTGTTACGGGTCTTGACGTACAGCCCGTAAAGCAGTGCCAGGTAAGATGCCAGGCCAATGGTAAATGCCGGGAATATGGCATGAAATGAAATCACGAAAGCAAATTGCAGTCGCGAAATGATCAGCGGATCAAGTTCCATGACGACTCCTTGAAAAATATTCGTGGCACCAAGGCACATGAAAGGCCGTGCTAACGGTATGACAGCGGCAATCTCGGATTGCGCCATGTCACCGTGTGTCCCGTTGCCGCAGGCACTCCCTGCCCTATCAGCATCATATCATGCTAGGGTCCGACACGAGATCAACCCGCGCTGGTCTGCACTATTGTATAGACGAGATACCCCGTATAGGCGATATACACACTCAAAAGCGCTCCACCCTCGAAACGATTGATACGCCCCGGCCCGCGCCAGCCGATGGCAAAAATGGCCATGGCTAGGGTCAGGCCCGCCATGACTACCCAATCCCGGGAAAGCACTTCGCTCCCCGCATCGATGGGCATGATCGCCCCGGCCAGGCCGACGACGCCTAGGGTATTGAACAGGTTTGAACCGATGACATTGCCCAGCACCAGATCGTGCTCTTTCTTGCGCAAGGCGCTGATAGACGAAGCTAGCTCCGGCAGAGAAGTGCCGATGGCAACCACCGTCAAGCCAATGATCAGATCACTGACCCCGAAGGCCTCGGCCACGTAGACAGCGCCCCATACCAGCAGGCGAGAACTCGCGATCAGCAACACCAGACCGACCAAGGTCCAGATCAGCCCGGTTTTGAGCGTCATGGCTTCGGCGGAAGGAGGCTCTCCATCGGCCATTGCCAACGCATCGCCACTGCTACGATTCGCTCGCCAGATGCTCAAAGCGAGTACTGCCGCCAGCAGCAGCAGCAGCAGTGCGGCATCCAGACGGGATACCTCACCATCGAGCAGCAGCCAGGCGGATATGAGTGTTACTAGACAGAGCAGAGGCAATTCCTGTCGAATCACCTGGGAATGCACTGACAATGGACTGATCAGCGCCACAGCCCCCAGAATGAGACCGATATTGGCAATGTTCGAGCCATAGCCATTACCCAGTGCAAGACCGGGGTTACCCTGTCCAGAGGCAAGAGCCGACACCATCAGCTCCGGTGCCGAGGTACCAAAACCAATTACCAGCATGCCGATGAGCAGGGTCGAAACCCCCAGATGACGAGCCGTGACAGCGGCGCCCTCAACGAATTTGTCAGCACTCCAGACCAGCAGAATCAAGCCTGCCACGATCGCGGCGGTGGCTAATAGCACGTAGGCATCCTCTTATATAGTGACGTAGTATCGGTTTTTGGCTCGGGAATCATGCCCGACTCATTGCTTTCATACCAGCCATCGTCGTTCGCGTCCTTTGTTGTGCGTGTTTTCGCATCGATGACTTCAGAGTTCTAACCACGCCACGATGAAGGTTACACTACTCATCCCATCATTATTCGATGACCACCTTGATACTAGGATACGTTTGTAGGTGAACGATCATTTGTCGTCCGACGCCTTTGAGCTGACACCCTCAACTCATGAGCAGGACCAGGCCACTCATGGCACGCGGCGCCGTCTACGGGCATGCCCAGAATGTGACTGGGTGTCAGCGCTTCCTCCGCTGTCTCCCGGGGACAAGGCCTGCTGCCCTCGCTGCGGCCACACTCTGGCGCAGCGTCATTTTCGGCCTGCGGAGCGCAGCCTTGCGCTGGCCTTGAGTTCGCTGATGGCTCTGGCCATTGCGCTATCTTTCGATTTCGTCAGATTCGAATTCAGCGGTATCGGCAACAGTATCGATTTGATCGAAACCGTCACCACCATGATCAGCTTCGATCATTCGCTCGTGGCCATCTGTGTGGTACTGGCTATCATCGTACTGCCCACGCTCTATCTATGCGGCGTGATATGGCTACAGATTGGCCTGCTACAACGTAACCCGCTGCCCGCCAGCCGCCAGATTGCGCGTAGCCTGGTGCATCTACACCCTTGGATGATGGCGGACGTATTCGTCATCGGCGCTCTGGTCGCGTTGATCAAGGTGGGGGGCCTGGCGGATATTACGATAGGCATCTCCTTCTGGGCATTCTGCTTTTATGCAGCGTTGCTATTACTGACCATGCAATCCATCGACAGCGATTGGCTCTGGTTTTCTCTGGCCCCCGAGCCCCTAGCGCCAGCGGATACCCAAACCGGCACCACCGCCGCGCCTCAGGGTCTGGGAGGCTGCACCACTTGCGGCCTGATCAACCGTCTCGATTCTCGCGGTCATGGCCGCTGTCGACGCTGCAGCGAACCTCTGCACGATCGCCTTCCGAACAGCCTGCAGCGCACCTGGGCGCTGGTGTTCGCTGCCACCGTGTTGTACATACCCGCCAATGTCTATCCGATCATGACCACCACCTATCTGGGCAACAGCGACTCGTCCAACATCATCGGTGGCGTGGTGGAACTCTGGCATGGCGGCTCCATACCGGTGGCAGTCATCATCTTCATTGCCAGCATCCTGGTACCTGTGGGCAAGCTCATTGCTCTTGTCTGGCTGTGCCTTGCAGCACGGCGTGGTAACACCAATCACTCCTTCGTCCGCACACGTCTCTATCGCGTGGTGGAATTCATCGGACGCTGGTCCATGGTCGACATCTTCGTCGTCTCGATTCTGGTAGCGCTGATCCGTGCCGGTGCGCTGATGTCTATCACGCCCGGCCCTGCAGCCCTCGCTTTCGCCAGCGTGGTCATCGTGACCATGCTGGCCGCTTTTACCTTCGATCCACGCCTGCTATGGCAAGAATCTCCTGCTCTCGAGGAACCGTCCCATGCCTGACGCGCATCGCGCTCAACGCCAACGCAAATCGCGCCTGTCGCCGATCTGGATAATACCGCTGGTCGCGATACTGATCGGGCTATGGCTGGTGTACGATAACTATGCCAGTCGAGGACCGGAGGTGGTGCTCGAAATGCCCAACGCAGAAGGCATCGAGGCCGGCAAGACGCTGATCAAGACCCGCAACGTTCAGGTCGGTCGCGTCGAAAACGTTCAACTCTCCGAGGACCTGTCCCACACCCTGGTCACCGCGCGCATGAGCACCGACGCGGAGAGCATGCTCAACGAGGAAACCCGGTTCTGGGTGGTCAAGCCGCGCATCGGTCGTGAAGGTATCAGCGGGCTGAATACAGTGCTTTCCGGCGCCTATATTCAACTGCAGCCGGGCAATAGCGAAGTGCTCCAGTATCGTTTCAAGATTCTTGAACACCCACCCGTGGCGCCGCCCGGCGCCAAGGGCATTCGTATCCAGCTGGTGAGTCAGGTAGGCAGTGCGCTACAGGTGGGCGATCCGGTCACCTATCAAGGCTTGACCGTCGGTCGGGTCGAGAACACGGAGTTCGATCTAGAGAACCGGCAGATGGATCATCGCCTGTTCATTGAGTCACCCTACGATGGCCTGGTGACCGAGAATACGCGTTTCTGGTCCGCCTCCGGCGTCGATCTGCGTTTGAATTCAGAAGGTTTTCGAGTCAACGTCGAGTCCGTTGAAACCCTACTCGGCGGCGGGGTCACCTTTGCCGTGCCCGAGGATATACCCATGGGTAAAAAAGCCAGCGGCGATGAAACCTACGAACTTTTTTCCGATGAGGACAGTGCCATCCAAGGCACCTACAATCGCTATCTGGAATATGTTCTGCTGATTGAAGATACGGTACGCGGCCTATCGAAAGGCTCCCCGGTGGAATATCGCGGTGTGCGCGTAGGCACCGTCGCCGCCGTGCCCTGGAATTTCAGCGCGCCGCAGCCGGATACCCGCCAGCGCTTTGCCATTCCGGTGCTGATACGCATCGAGCCCCAACGGCTCAGTACTAAGGAAGAGCCTGTCAAGCTCGACGAATGGCGCGAGCGCTTTGACCGTATGTTCAACTACGGCCTGCGCGCCACGCTGAAAGCCGGCAATCTACTGACCGGCGCCCTGTTCGTCGATCTCAACTTCGTGAAAGAGGCGCCAGATTACGAAGCCGAAAATTTCGACGGCAAGACCGTCTTCCCCACGACCCCAGGCGGCTTCGCCCAGATCGAACAGAAGGTGTCCAATCTGCTCGACAAGCTCAACGATCTCGAAGTCGAGCCCGTTCTTGGCAAGCTGGAACAGAATCTGAGCGCCTCCGAGAAAACACTGAAAGAAGTACGCTCGGCCACCGAGTCCTTCAAGTCCCTGCTGGAAGATCCCCAGACCCGGGAAATACCATCCAATCTCAATGCATCGTTGCGGGAACTGCGCCAGACTCTCAAGGGCCTATCACCGGACTCCAGCGTTTACAAGGAGTTGACCCGAACCCTGCAAAGCGTGGAGAAACTCGTGCGCGATCTGCAGCCCGTCGCCGAAACCCTTCGCGAGAAGCCCAATGCGCTGATTTTCGATCGCAGCGATGGCCCGGACCCAGTACCCCAGGCGCCAAGACGATGATGACAGGACGCAATTGCCGGTTTTCCCGCGCTTATCTCAAACAAGGAGAAACGATGAAAACGCCATACCTCCCTTTCATGCTGCTGATCTCTTTTTTGTCACTGGCAGGATGCGCCACCGGTGGCGTCTCGACGGAACGCTATACTCTGCCGAGCGGTAGCGATACCAAGGTTTCGGCCAAGGGCGAAACCCGCAGTAACGTATCCCAGCGCACGCTTATCATGGGCAATCTGGAACTGGCAAGCTATCTGGAGAGCCAAGGCATCATCCTGCAAAGCGACGATATTCGCGTACGCGAGGCAAGTTCGCATCTGTGGGCAGAATCGCTCAAGCGCCAGCTTGATCGCGGCCTGCGTCAACGTCTGGCCGCCCGCTTGCCGAACACGCGCGTACTTGAAAGTGGCAACAGTGCAGACGCCTTGCATCTGCAGGTCAACGTCGATCAGTTTCAGGGACGCTACGACGGATTGGCGGTAGTCAGCGGACACTGGCAGCTGTACGACGACACAGGCAAACTGTTGGTACTCGAACCTTTCAACGAGACTCAGGCGCTCAAGAGTGATGGCTACCCGGCTCTGGTGCGGGCGCTAGGCCGCGCCTGGGATCAAGTGGCTGGCGACATCGCAAAAGGAATAAAATCCAAGCGTTAGAATGGGTCTAAGCCGCAGGGCAGCCGCATGATCTGAACCGTTCACATCGGAATTGTGTCGCGGGTCGGAAGCTATTCAATAGTACTCTGCTTTGATCATGAGTCTGCCAACCCTCATTTAATCTCACTACCACAAACGAAAAGAACCTATCGCTGTCAGTGGAACTTTGGCTGCCACGCTGAGCTGTTGCGCAGTTCACTCGCGGAATAACCGAACTGCTGCCGAAACACACGACAGAACTGGGCCTGATCCGAAAATCCCCAGCGATAGACGATTTCCCCAATATTAATGCCATCCGGTGAAGCCTCGAGATCGCGATGCGCGGCCTCCAGTCGCTGCATACGCACCCACTCGCATACCGTATACCCAGACCCGGAAAATAGTTTATGAAGATAGCGCAAAGAAATACCGCAGAACTCGGCGATTCGGCCAGGTGTCAGGCCGGGATCACCAAGATTGGCAGAAATATAACGCTCGACACGCATCAAGTGAGCGGTTTTCATATGCGACTGGTCGCTGTTTAGCACTCGTTCATCCTGCTCAAGCACCAAAGAAAGCATGCTAAGTGCTTGCTCGAACAGACGATTCTGATCATCAATACTGCACTCATGGACACGCTGCGAGCAGATCATTAGAAACTCGACAAAAGCGCAACCAACTCCCTTGCCCGCAGAAAAGCAGTGCTGAGAGTAACGCTCTGGGCGGCGAATGCGGCTTTTCATCGATTGACCCGGAATCTTGAAGACCCACATATCGTTCGGTGCTTCATAACCAAAACGGTACGGAGCATCACCCTGCTCAACGATAAAGTGCCCTGGTGGACAGTTCAGGCTCTTGCCATGCTGAGAGAAAAAAACATTGGTTCGAAGGGGAATCGTGACCAGAAAAGAGGCGTGATCATCCTGAGCAATCTGCGCATGACTGCGTGAATACTGAGCCTTATCAGAGCACAGGCGAGACAAGGAATAGTCACTGCCCTCTGTCTTCCATACTTTCAAAGAGCCCTGAAATCTAGCTTGATGATTACCATAACTCAACGTCAGCGGAAAATATGTCTGGGATACAAGTTGGGTCCAGCGGTCCTGTGAGCTTGACGTTAACATCGAGTCGATATTGTTCATGTTGTTTTCCTCACTCGCATCGCATCATGCTGGTAGCGAGCCCCCTGAAAAACATAGTGTTTCCAGGGGACATCGCGATCAGATTAACCGAACCATCATGACCAGTAATCCGATGAGCGCTTGCGCATGGATTCACGGTATTGCTCGGTGGACTTTTTCAACAGATCCCCCGTTCCCCAGTCAAGCACCACCCCGTAGCGGCGAATGACATCCAGCACGTCCAGCTTGCCGTCACGGTACTGCGTGGCGATATCTTCGGGCGCCGTTTCCAGCCACTCACGACGATGAGCGCGGATCCACTCACGGGCCTTCGCGGTGCGCTCGCTGTCTATTTCGTAATCATCCAGGTCCGGATCATTCATTTTGATGACGACGCCATAGTCACGCTCGGCACGACCGACCGAGACATAGCCATCAATCACGTCTTCCAGCACGGCTTCCGCACTACGCTCAAGCGGATCACCGAAGCCGCCACCACCGGCCGAAGGACGGGTAAAGGTATCACCCGAGCGTACAGGAACATTCGAGAAAGTGGCACCCAGATACTTTTCATCCGAAGTACCCTTGTTGATCCACACACCATGGGGCACGGAGGGTAACCCGCCGTTGACGCCCCAGGTGACCGAACGACCACGATCGCAGCAGTAGCTCATCACGGTCTTGTCGACCTGGGTGAGTACCCCGCCTTTCTCGACACCGCACCCTCCACGGAAGCGTCCCGGGCCGCCGGAATCCATGCTGATCTCGTGGCTCATCGTCAGCACGGGGTTCAAACGCTCCTGACCCTCCACCGGCTGAACTGCCAGGCCGGTGCCAAACACAGGAGAAGTCGCCGACGAGCCATCCTTAGTCTGGCGCCCCCCCAGCCACCGGCCATCCAGTCATACCACATGAAATAGGTCGTGTTCTCGGTGCGCCCATCGTTGCCGCCGATCAACAGGTACTCCAGGTTGAAGGCGCAGGCCATGGCGCGCTCCGGCATGATGCCGCTCCAGAGCTCGAAGATGCCGTTCATGATCTTCTCGTAAGGGCCGGAGCAGAAACCGGTTACCGCGTGGGGCCATCCGGCGTTCACCACGCTGCCCTCTTCGCCGATATTCGCCGTCACGGCGCGATAAAAACCGGAGTTCAGTGGCACGTCAGGGAAGAACGTCTTGGTGCCGGCATAGATGGCCGAATGGGTGGTGCCGTATCCTGAGTTGAGGAAGGTGGAGACAGCCGATGCCGAGCCCGAGAGGTCGTAGTGAATGCCGTTGCCATCCAGCTTGAGCTTGATGCGAATGGGCACCATGCCCTCGCCCAGGGCAGGGTCGGCATCGAGGTAATCGACGGTTTCCCATTCCCCTTGCGGCATGCCGGCCAGGCTCTTCAGCACAATCCGCTCGACATAATCCTGCGTTTCCTGCATGGCCGCCACAACGGTCTCTTTCGAATACTTGTCGACCAACCGCAGAACTTCACGCTCACAGACTGCCGTTGCCTCAGCCTGAGCCTTCAGGTCACCCATGGCCTGGCTGGGTGCCCGCGTGTTGGAAACCAGCAGCTGTGCGACATCATGCAGGAAGACACCCGAACGCCAGACACGGACCGGCGTGATGCGCAGCCCTTCACTGAAATGGGTGCTGGCATTTACATCGAAAGAGCCGGGTACATTGCCGCCAATATCGGCCCAGTGGCCTTTGTTCTGCGCAAAGCCGATGATGTCATTATCGACAAAGATGGGGCGAATGAAGCTGACGTCGTTCAGGTGCGTGCCTCCCCGGTACGGATCATTGATGGCAAACACGTCGCCCGGCTGAATATCTCCCTGAAACTCCTCCAATACGGCTTTACACTGAAAATGCAGGGTACCGACATGCACCGCAATATCACCGCTGCCCTGCATCACCGTGTTTCCCTGCGCATCACACAACGCAGAAGAGAAATCACGGGAGTAGATGACGAACGAATAGCAGGTACGCAGTATCTGCTCGCTCATCAGATCCACGCTGGTGGCGAAGGCATTCTTCAAGACTTCGAAGGTGACCGGATCGAGCGTGCCGTCTTTTTTGTCATGTCCCATTTTCATGCCTCCTCTCCAGCTTGAGCAATCTGAATTCTGATATTCTTCCACTCATCGATAGAGGCCACCGCACCTGGCGGTACCACGGTGGTTGAATCGAGCTGATCGATGATGGCTGGCCCCGTCAGTTCGAAGCCGACCGGCAAGGTATCCCGGTCGAAGATCGGCGTGTCGTGCCATTTATCGTCAAAGAAAACGTCGCGACGAGCATGAGGCTCTGCCAGCAGATTCGCCGCCCTTTCATACGGCGCAAACGTGGGCTTGGGGGTTTTGCCTACGGCGCGTAGATGCAGCTGATAGATTTCCACAGGCTGAGTATCCTGACGGAAGGAGAACTGCCTCTCATGCTCCTGGTGGAACAGCTCAATCGCCTCTTTCAGTGGCTCATCACCGCTACCCATCGACACCTGCAGGGAGCGCCACTGGCCCTGGTAGCGCATCGATATGCCACGCTGAAGCACCACATCTTCGTCGGCAACACCTTCGTGACGAAGTCGGTCGGCGGCTTCATCTTCCAGGGAGCGGAATTGACCGTTGAGGTCATCGATGTCGGCATCCGCGGCACCGGCGGTGTACATCATCGATAAATCATGCTGAATATCGACAAGCAGGCAACCCATTGCCGAGGTCACCCCCGGGCTGGGCGGCACAATGACCGCCGGAATGCCAAGCTCCCTGGCCACTTCTGCGCCGTGCAACGCCCCCGCGCCACCGAAGGCAATCAGGGCGAAATCCCGTGGATCGAGCCCGCGGCGGATCGACACCAGCCGCACGGCATCGGCCATGTTGGCGTTAGCCACCTTGAGGATGGCTTGCGCGGCTTCCGCTGTGCTTAACGCCAGACCCTGCCCCACCTTTTCGTCAATCGCCTGGATGGATTTTTCCCTGTTCAAGGTCAGTGCGCCGCCTGCCAAACTGGTTCCCAAACGGTTGAGCGCCAGATTCGCATCGGTATTAGTCGGTTCGGTGCCTCCTCGTTCGTAACATGCCGGCCCCGGATCCGCACCCGCCGATTGCGGCCCGTTGCGCAACGCACCGGCAATATCAATATGGGCAAGGGAGCCACCACCGGCACCAATGGTCAATACTTCAATGCTCGGGAAAACAATGGGATGACCGTATTCCACGCCCCACTGCTTCGTCACACGCAGCTCGCCATCGTGGATCAGAGATATATCGGTGGACGTACCCCCCATATCCAGACCCACTGCATTCTTATAGCCGCACTGCTCGGCAATATGCTTGGCCGCAATCGCCCCCGCCGCGATACCGGACGCCGCCAGGCGCACGGGGAAGTGCTTGGCCATGGCGGGAGTCATCGAGCCCCCACCGGAATGCAGGAGCAGCAGATCGTTGGCATAGCCCCCCGCACTCAGCTCATCGTCGAGCTGCTTGACGTAGTCCGACACCAGGGGCCCGAGCACCGTATTGGCCACCGCTGTATTGAACCGGTCATGCTCGAAGATTTCCGGCAGGATTTCCGATGAAGTCGATACATTGGCGCCCGGAATCTCCTCCTCGAGGATTTCACGCATGCGCTGCTCGTTATGCACGTTGGCATAGGAGTTTATGAAGCACACCGCGATCGTCGTGGCTCCCCGACGCTTCAGCTTGCGCGCAAGCTCTCGGGCCTCCTGCTCGTCAAGGGGTGTCACTATATGACCGGCATAATCCACGCGCTCCGTCACTTCGAAACGATCACGGCGACGAATATAGGGGCCGCTGACATCCGCGTAGGCATCCCAGAGGTTATCCTTGGTGCCATCGCGGATTTCGATCACATCGCGGAAGCCTTTCGTGGTGACCAGCGCCGCCTTGGGAAAGCGACGCGTAATCAGCGCATTGGTAGCGACGGTGGTGCCGTGGAAAAAAAGTTCGACATCCGCTAGCTCAATTTCTCCACGCTTGACGCCATTCAGCACGGCTTGCATTGGGTTGTTGGGTGTTGAAGGCACCTTGGTGACGCGGAAATCCTGAGTGGATGAGTTGTAAATACAAACATCTGTGAAGGTTCCGCCGGCATCAACGGCGACTCTAAGATCAGGCATAATCATTCCTCTATATTGTTTTTACTGCGGTTTTACCCACTCTCGCGGAATCGGCATGGTGGTTGAAATAACGGTACTTCTCCCGCCCTTTACTCATCTTTTATAATTGTGTTTTTAATACACATAGCGTGGGCGACAACTTTTTACCTTTTATCCATAAAGTAAAAGTTGGCATGGATACCGATTTACCTACTTGTTACCCACGCTAAGCTACCACTACATCCAGTTTAGTCAGGTGCCTTTATTTAAGGCTGGCGATATACCACTCGTCCTTGGCAACCCTGAGGCCAATCTCATAAACCACATAAGCACTCAGGAAAGTGGCAGGTGCCGAGAACCCAGAAATCGAGGAAATGTTCATAATCACGATGCCCGTCAATGCGGCACCACACCATGCAATTAGGCCACAGGGATTGAAGGCAGGAATATAGGTATTATCCAACTCGACATGGCCATTGAAGCGGTCCTGATAAGTCCTGGATAGAATATGGGCAAGTGCAACACCAACCCAAGCTACGACAAAGACGCCCTGGTAAGCCAGCGCCTGCAGGATGTAAAAGAACACATCGGCCATCATTAGCACATAAGCGAACACGCCAATCACACAGCCGGCCACTATCTTGGACAACTTCACCCCCGTCACCTTGCGGATGAACGACTCGAAGTTGATGGTGGCAAGATAGAAATTGGCCGTATTGATGCGGCTTTGAGTCACCCAAACCAACAGCAGGCCACCCACACCCATCAACTCGAGAAGGCCCAGCACGATGGAAGCTTCCGACAGACCATCGGTCGGAATCATGGAATCCAACAAGATGCCTACGACAGCGCTGAACAGAAAGGTCATGGCATAGAACGGTATGCCGAAGGTGATGCGAGCATGAAAAGTAGCATCCTTTTCACGGCCAAACCGGGCGTAGTCGAAGGTAAACATCATCAATACCCAAACCCCCATATAGTAGGCAAAGGTATGTAACCAGCCCCAGGGTGACGCACCACCTTCAGGCACACGCGTCAACCAGCCCGAAGGGTAGCCAAACTCGGCAACTGCCATCCCCACCGCGATCAGCATCCCGATCACATACACCGGCAGAAGCACGCCGTTAAACTTGTCCAGCCAATGCTGCACACTGCCAAAGATCAATGCGACGCCAAAGATCACCACTATGGCCGTGGCCATCGCCATGGACAGGTTGCCACTCCACTCCGAAAGAACCAATGCCATCACATAGCCTTCAAAAACGGCATAGTAAAGCGCCGTCGCGAAGAAAATCAGCGTGGCGACAATGGCGCCGACATGGCCAAACAGCACCTTGGAGAAAAGTGCGACAGTTAATCCCGTTTTCATGGAGTAGCGACTAATAACACCGTTAATAATGCCATAGACAACAACGGTTAAAGCAATACCTGCCAATGCATTGGCAGTGCCGTAGGCACGCGCCATGGCGGCGGCAACCACCATATAGAATATTGCACTACAGACGGCCCACCAGGCCATCATCAGGTTAACTCGTGGCATTCGCCCTTCTGCTGGCACAGGGCGTTCGGAAAAATCGAGGTCTGACACTTCATTTTGATTACTATCTTTCATTTTATTCTCCTTTATTATTGTTTTACTTCTACTTTTAGTCACATGGACAACTCGCTAGAACACACCCGATAAATGCGTTCTCATGTGGACCTACCATTTATTGGTTTTTATCCGATCGGAAAAAGCACCGATACCCACACAATAGGCAGTATGTGTGGTAAGCGTTTGGCATAGAGTGCACTGTCAATTTGCGCTACGTGCACTGCCTGCCCTTTGTTGCCGGATCGCCCGATCCAGCACAACATTTGACCCAGTTGCTTTAGAAGCTATTGAAAGCGAGGCGCGTACTCTCTTAGAGCAATTGGATGATCTGAATCGTTCACATTCGAATCGTGTCGCGGGTCTGTCCCGCGAATTCTCGAGCCAACCAGTCGACGATGGGAGCGATTACTGCACTGTGGGGATACCGCACACTCAATCGATAGCCGTGGCTCTTGCGTGTCACCTGCGGCTCCAAAGCGACAAGTTGGCCGCTGTCGAGCATGTCCTGAATCACATGGCTCCAACCCAGCGCAACGCCCTGATGATTGATGACAGCATTGAGCAGCAGAGGAAAGTTGTTGTAGGGAAAAGCTTGTTCGAGAGGAGGGAGCGGCAGGTCGGCGAGCCGACACCAGTTGGCCCAATCCAGCCAACGCGGGTCACGCACATCCAGATGTAGCAGGGTAATGCGCTTTAGTGCCTTTGCGTCAAGCCTGGTGCCCAGACCATGTCGGCGAGCATATTCGGGGCTGCAGACAGGAAACGCTTTCTCCGGGACCACTAGGGTGTCGGCAAGATCGCCTTGATGGGGCGGACCGAAGCGCAGCGCGATATCGGCCTTCTGCATTTCCGGGGCTTCATCCCGGTCAATGGGCAACAGTCGAAAGGAATGGTCGGGAAAGGTCTGTTCAAGGCGTTCCAGGCGCGGGCGCAACCACATATGGGTAAAGCCGGCGCCGGCGGCGATACTGACGACGGGAGAGGCCTTTCGGGCTCGGCGACGGATGACTCCAATGGCCCCGCAGAGGCGCGACAGTCCCGGCGCCAACTCCCCATAGAAGGACTCACCGCTGGCATTGAGCAATAAGCGACCGCCCTGGCGGTCGAACAGTGGACAACCCAGGCTCTCCTCCAGCGCACGAATACGCTGGGAGATGGTGGGTTGAGTCGTGTGCAGTTCGCGTGCGGCAGCCGTCATCGAACCGAGCCTGACTGTGGCTTCGAATGCGATCAGACCACGCAGCGACGGAGGCGCCTCCAGATCAAAGGGCGATAAGGCTGTATCTTGTTGGGCAGGCACGCAGATCCTCGTCACTGGTCCGGCCCGGCGGCTGAGGCCCGGGAACACAAGAGCCGCTTCTATTGACGGTTTTTATACGCCAATGGCCAGGCGACATCAATCGCCCGACACGCTTCTGACGTCAGGCCAGGCCAGCAACGCTGCCTTCAGGCTCCTCACCGACCACTTCGGGATCGAAAGGAGTGCGCGAGAACACTCTGCGCAGAGCCGGTTCGAAGTGCTCAAGCGGTGGCGTCGGATAATCCGGATCGAAGGCGGCCTGATCGTAGCGCTCACAAAAATCGACGCACTTCTGATACCAGGGGTGGTCACGGTAGCGCTCGCGTTCGTTCGGGTCTTCACCAAAGAAATGCGCATAGTAGACTTTCTGGAACAACCCATGATGATGCACCACCCAACTGACCTCGGCACGCACGTAGGGCCGAATGATGGCGGCAGCCAGCTGAGAGTGGTTGTAGGGCGCCAGTTCATCTCCCAGATCATGCAACAGTGCGGCAACCACCAGGTCATCATCACCGCCGTCTGCCTCGGCACGCGCCGCCGACTGCAGTGAGTGTTCCAGACGACTGACCTGATAGCCGCTCAGACCATGTTCGAGATTGCGCAAGGCCTGCATCAGGCGGTCGACCAGCCCGGCATTGAACTGATCCTCGAGACGCTCCAGGAACTGGTAATCCTCGGCGGTGCCGTCCTTCATCTGAGTGAATGTCACTTGCTTCATCCGTTACTTTCCTCCGCTTGTTTGGTCCATGTACCTTCGCTGGCCAGTTTGCGCGCCTTGATCAGGGTAGTGGCATAGCGCTCCCGTGGCCCATCGCTGTCCAGATAGCACCCCTGTAGATGACGACGCCCCTCTCCAGTATCGAAAGCTGTCCGACCATGCAGGACACGGCTGTTGTCAAAAAGCATCAACTCACCCGCGTTGAGCTGAAAGCGGATTTCATGGACAGGGTCCGCGAACAATTCACCCAGGCGCTGACGGGTCCGATGGAACAGCCGCGTGGCTTCCGGCGACAGGTGCGGCAGCTGGTCGAGACGAGGACTGTAGTGGACGCCGACGGGAGTACCGTCGGCGTCGGTACGAATCATGCTGCGACGGGTGGTCAGTTCCGTGCCAGCATCGATAAAGCGAAAGCGGACCGGCGTGGTACGCAGCAGCTCGTAGCCTTCGGGCATCTCGTGGCGCAGCGCCTCGAGCACCTTGAGGCTGTCCGCCAGCGTTGACAGGCCACCGCTGGTTTCGTTGATCAGACAATGCAACATCTGAATACCGGGTACCGGGCTTCGATAGGGATTATCGGTATGCGGGCCCAACGCCACGCTGCGATAGGCAAGGTCATTGCCGGCAGGACGGGAATAGACCTCGAAGTAACGCCCGAAGTTGGTTTCCTTCACATAGCCGAAATGGCTGCCGACCTCGAGGATGCGCTCGGGATCGGTCGGCACCCCCTCAAGAATGATGTAGCCGCGCTGTAGGTAGGCGGTCAACGCCTGCTGGAAAGCCTGGTTGTCCCCCATCTGCAGCCAGTCGAAACGCTGGGCAGCCTGATCAATACTGCTGTCCCAGGCGATAGTGTCGGGAAAGGGAGTATCACCTTCAATCTCCCGAGCCAGAGCCGCCAGATCGTAGACCTCGACATGGCCATCGCTGAACGAGAGCTCGGCGCGCGTCTCGTCCACGGGGCGTGCCGCGGTCAGCGACAGGCCCGGATCGATCCTGTGCGAGTCGAAGAGCCGCTGGCAGGTCAATCCATCCAACTGATCCGGGTCCTGGGTACGTTCGCGCAGCCATAGTGGACTGACCGGCTCAAGTCCGGAGCGCGTGACCCGATTCAGGGTGAGCGGTGACTCGTTGAGTATCAGCGACATCACTTGCATTTCCACGTTCTCTCTTTGGTGGTGTCTCATACAACATTTCTAACGCATCACCAAGATGGCCAGTAGAGGCATAGTGTTATCGCCAGCATGCATTTTTCTTATAGGAGGATGATAGGGAGCGCATCGGCACCTCGGCCAACCCTCAAACACTGGCGACGTCAGCCGGATGCGCTCATTCGCGTTTTCTGTTATCTTACTCACGCGGCTTTTTCGTCCCTTCGCCGCGCAATCATCTTGTTTCCTATCTATTTTACGCATTGGCCCGGGACGCACGCCTTTTGAATGGTGAGCGGCAGGTGCGTTTGACCCGGAGTTTGCATGAGCTTTTCCGAACTCGGCCTGCGTGCCGAACTGTTACGTGCGGTCGAAGAGCAAGGCTATACCACCCCTACCCCGATCCAGCTCAAGGCCATTCCCGCCGTGCTCAAGGGCGGTGATCTACTGGCCAGCGCCCAGACCGGTACCGGCAAGACCGCTGGTTTTACCTTGCCGCTGCTGCAACGCCTGGCGGATGGCCCCCGCCCGCAACCGCGTCAGATTCGCGCCTTGGTATTGACCCCGACTCGCGAACTGGCGGCTCAGGTCGGCGAGAACGTCGCCGATTACGGTCGTCACTTGAAGCTACGCTCCCACGTAATCTTCGGCGGTGTGGGCCAGCAGCCCCAGGTAGATGCCATTCGTCCCGGGCTTGATGTCCTCGTTGCCACCCCGGGACGATTGCTCGACCTGCACCAGCAGCGCCATGTGGATCTTTCCAAGGTCGAAACCCTGGTGCTCGACGAAGCCGACCGCATGCTCGACATGGGCTTCATCCATGACATCAAGAAGCTGCTGCGCCTGCTGCCCGCCAAGCGTCAAAACCTGCTGTTCTCCGCCACCTTTTCCAACGAGATTCAGCAGTTGGCCAACGGCCTACTGGACAGCCCCACCTTCATCGAGGTCGCCCGGCGCAACACCGCCGCGGAAAGCATCGACCAAGCCATCTATCGTGTCGATCGTGAGAAGAAGCGGGACCTGCTGGCGCATCTGATCAAGCAGCATCAGTGGTATCAGGTGCTGGTCTTCACCCGCACCAAGCACGGCGCCAACCGCCTTGCGGAACAGCTTGGCAAGCAGGACATTCCATCCATGGCGATTCATGGCAACAAGAGCCAATCGGCCCGTACTCGCGCCCTGGCGGCCTTCAAGGATGGCAGCCTCCAGGTGCTGGTGGCGACGGATATCGCAGCCCGCGGCCTGGATATCAGCGAATTGCCCCACGTGGTCAATTTCGAACTGCCCAATGTGGCGGAAGATTACGTTCATCGCATTGGTCGCACCGGACGTGCCGGCAGCGAAGGCCAGGCGGTTTCACTGGTATGTGTCGATGAGCACGGCCTGCTGCGGGGCATCGAGCGTCTGATCAAGCGCGACCTGCCCAAGCATATCGAACCCGGTTTCGAGCCTGACCCCAATGCCAAGCCCGAGCCCATCGAGAATGGTCGTCGCGGTGGTCGCAACAATAATCGCGGCAACGGTGGCAATGGAGGTAACAACGGCGCAAAAAATCGCAACGCTAACAACCCGCGTAACGGCGAGAACCGCGGCAATAATGAGAACAAGACGGCCCGCCGTCGGCGTCCGCAGCGCAGCCGTCAGGCCTGATAGTCATCGCGGTAGCGATTGTCCGGGTTGAAATGGAAAGCGTGACCCTTGGGGGGCGCGCTTTTTTCATACGGATGTTGTTTGGACTTTCTCACTCCATTTGCCCGAAACTCTGCTGGATCGGATCAAAATCAAGGCCTGGCTTGCTGACGACGTGGACGACAACCGTCGTCCCTGAGGCGCTGACGGCCGCTTTTGGGGCGGATGAAGCGAAGTGTGAGCCGTTCCAGCCCGTAGGGTGGCAGCATGAGATTGTTATGTTTGCAGCCACTTATACATGACCAGTGCATCTACAAGCCCTTTGACTGGATGATTAAAAGCCGTTGGGAGCCTGCCAACGATTTCGAATCCGAGCTTACTCCACAAACGAACGCCTCCTTCATTACTTGAGGCTACAAAATTGAATTGCATAGCCTTGTAACCAAGCTCTGATGCAACTTTTTGCGAATGCTCGCACATGGTAGTTGCAAGACCCCGCCCTCTTGCTTTCGAAGCGACCATATACCCACAGTTGCAGACATGACTGCCCGGCCCGGCTTGATTTGTTTTCACGTAATATGTGCCAAGAACCTCCCCATTCTCTTCGAATACAAACGTTTTACGCGGAGCATCTAGCCAGATTTTCTCTGCCTGATCGATCGTTGTGGCAGGATCATAAGCATAGGTTTCGCCAGCTTTGACTATTTCATGGAAGATTGGCCAGATAGATTCCCAGTCTTCTCTATGTGCTTCTCTAATATTCATGCGAAAAACTCTTCAAAAAACATGACGCTCAGGCGTCGGCAGTCTCGATGACCAAGGACAGCATCTCCTCCACCAGCCGAAATGCCAGAAAGCGATCATCACCGACGTGAGATAAACCCTGCTCCACGTAGGTGTTCGCCGTGACGCCTAACGCCTGAGTTATGCCTCAAACCTCGGCCAACAACGCTGGGTTCCATACGACCTCCGACAGGTGCTGATCGGGGTCTTGAAAATAGCCGGCGTACCCGCCCCAGAAAGTGTCGTGCGCCGCCTTTACGATTACAGCTCCGGCGCTTTTGGCTTGCTCCATAACCTCATCCACTTCTGCTTTGGACAAGACATTGTGCCCGATGCTTAGCTCGGTAGGTGCGGGTGGCCCTGCACTTAGACCAGAATCATGAGCGATGCTTTTGCGAGGCCAAATTGCGAGATTCAGCCCAGCCTGGAGTTTGAAAAATGCTACAGCTCCATACTCGAACTCTTTTCCAATAATGCCTTCAGTCTCCAACTCCAAGTCGCGATAGAACTGTAGCGACCTTTCTAGGTCGTCCACGCCGAGGGTAATGACTGTGATTCGAGCTTTCATGGATTACTCCCTTTCCTTGTTTTTTTATCTTTAGAGCGATTTTCGAGTTCGGCGATAGTCCGGCCCAGGTTTTGAGTGAATGACGGGATGTGTCCGGCGAAACTGATTGCAACATTGCGCAATCTCTGCCCGACCGATGAACGCAGAGTCGCCACCTTTGTCGCGCGGTCAGTCAACGCGACGACGCGTTCCGCAATTTTGTGCCGGTCGACGGCCCATGTATCGAGCCGCGCTGCGTCGGAGCCGCTAACAACGTCGGCGAGGACTTCGGCGAGCGCGACTGCGTCCTGGATGCCGGTATTCATCCCCTGGCCACCTGCCGGGCTATGTACATGGGCGGCATCACCGCACAGGAGCACCCGCCCCTTACGCAAGTTCTGCGCCACACGATGGTGCACCTTGAAATGACCACTCCAAACACTATCAAGAATTCGGGCAGGCTTCGCCTTCGGGCCGCGCGCGTCAAGCAACGCCTGCATGTAGGGGACGGATGGTTTCTCGGATGCGTCCTCCGCCGTTGCCACAATGCGATATCGATTTTGCGGCAGTGGCGCCACAACGACCAAGCCATCGGGAGAGAAAAACAGACTTACCTCTTCGTGATCGAGCGGCCAGTCCATGTGGACATCAGCGAGCACAAAACCCTCGTTGTAGGTTGCACCCTTGAAGTCGATTCCTGCCGCTTCGCGAATCTTGCTGTGCATGCCGTCACAGCCGATCACCCAGCGGGCGGAAATTTCATGGATTGAATCATAGGCCTTGATCTGCACATGCGCGCCGTTTTCGTTTATGTCCGCGCCGGTTACTTCCGCCGGTCGCAGAATGTTGCCTCCCAACGCTTGTAGACGGCTGAGAAGGATGGCCTCCGTCCGGTCCTGGGGGCACATCAACGCGAAAGCGTATTCGCTGGGGATCTCCCGGAAATCGACGGTGATTAAAACTTTATCTCGATCTCGAATACGGAAAATTGGGACCTTGACGCCTTCCTCCAGCATTTGAGATACGACGCCCAAGGGTTCCAGCACCTCCAACGTACGTGCGTGCACGACCGCGGCGCGCGAGGTGTTGGCGCCTTCCGCGGCCTTATCGACTGTCACGGCGTCGATACCACGGCGGCCCAGTTCAGCGGCGAGCGTCAAGCCCGTTGGTCCTGCGCCGACAATGAGGATTTCAGTTTCAGATGGGACAGTCATCATTGAAATTCTCCTTCCAGGTGCTCGGCACCCTATGGGAGCAACGACTACCGCAGAAGCGATTCCACAGCAACGTAAAGCTCTCTAAAATCGCTCAACTTCATAACCGCTCTTATCTGATGCTCAACGCTGAAGCGCACCATTAATTTTGACGTAGCGAAGGCAAAGGCATCCGTGCAACGCGCCTGGTTAGCTGTTTTCGAGCATGTAGGCACGAAGCTGCTGCTCCTCACGCATGACATAAAGAACGAGAACTCGCCCCTCATCCTCACGATAAAAAATGCGACACGGTGGAACCACTACTTCCCTGTATACCGAATTAGGGAGCTCTGGAGGAATCCGTCCGGATTGGGGAAAATCTTCCAAACGCTCGGTCTTATCGAAAACTTCTTGGACCAAATGACTTGCGGCAACAGGATTATCCAGAGCAATGTATTCAGCGATGGCGTCCAGTTCTTGAAGGGCGGGCTCCGTCCATATTACTTCAGCCATTTACTCATTTTTTCCCTGGCCCCACTTTGGCTGTACGTTCTTCCCTCAAGTACAGCACGCTCTCCCCGTGAGAGCCCCTCAAGCAGCTTAAGTCGACGCTGCATGAACTCGTAATCCTCCACATCGACAAGGTATGCGGATGGCTGACCATGCTCCGTGATCAGTATCGGCTCTTTAGACAAGTGCAGGTCTGCCAGAATCTTTGTGGCTTGGCGTTTGAGGTTCGTAACAAGCTCAACTTTCATGGGTTCACCGTGAATCAGACTTATAGTGATACTATAGTGTCACTTTGTAGATGGTGCAATCACAGCTAACGCCGCCAGCAGCGGCCAAGTGAAACGAGGCCCAGCGACCGCAGGGAGCGATGCTGGCTGGCCTGGTTAAACGAGATCAACGAAGTAACCCACTTGGGTCGTTAAATGGGACTTTCTTTTCAACACAGATTTTTCCAAGCTCTGTAATGGACGCTATACAGTCATCATATATCTCTTCAATGTAGTCCATGCCAAGATCAAACTTTTTGTTCTCATGAATAATCTCATTACGCTTGTCGTAAAGAGCGATAGTTTTATCTTTAATTTTTGTTTGAATCGTATGTTTGGTGAGCGCTTCAATTCTCGCGAAAACCTTTTTCTTTGATTTACCCGACGCGGCATTATGTGCAGCTCTAGAAGCTAATGATTCTTTCAGCTCTTCAATAGTATTATATTTTAAGATATCACCGATTTTCACAAACCCTTTTATGTTATCTTGATCCGGTGGATTAACGTAATCTCCCATACAGTTTTCATATTTTACAAAGTAAGCTGTTAAGAATGTAACAATTGCATCTTCAAGGTAACTAGCAAAAATAACCGGCATTTGAAGCTCGAAAGTATCGAACGCAGTTATTATGGTATCAGTTTTTGGAGTAAGCCATTTCTCTAGCTCAAGCTTATCAGTACTTTTGAAGTACTCACCATTCTGAAAGCCTTCGACATACTTATTTTCTGTTACGTGTGCATATAATGCATCAGTATCTAAACAAAAGGCCCGTAACTCCTTGTATCTACAATACAGGAACAAAAGTTCAGAATGGTACTTTCCCAAGTCAAAATACAATTCAATTCTCCATTATGTTTAACGCCAATGATAAGCGGCGCCCGACTAGGGCGTCCGGTGGAGGCCGCAGGCCGGAACGAACTTGATTGACTGGTTAAATGGTACAGGTGTCAATGAACGTTGATCCCGTGCTTTTCCATTAGTTCGGAAAGATCCGTAGCTTCTTGCGTGATTTCATTTAGGGTGCTTTGAATCTCATCAATGGCGAGTGCTATTCGTTGCCGGTGGCGTTTGTTGCGGTGAGATTCAACAACCACAACTGGATCTCCAGGAGCAGATGCGAAAACTCCGTGGATCAATCGGTTTCGTTTATTGATAGCACCGTTCTTGCCTTCGATTCGATTCTTCATCGTTTTGATGTGAGCAGAAATCTCGTCAAGAACACCGTAATGGCTTGCCAAAGTAACTGCCATGTCCAGTTTCGGACGAATATCCAAGCTTCCGGTGACAATCTTCCCAGCTTCGACATCCAGTTTTAAAATGTGCCATATGACGTTCGACACAAGATAATCAAGGAATGAGTACTGAAAGCAAATATGTCCAATCAGCTCGGCTCGTTTTTGGATCTTATGAATATCTGGTTGCATCAGGCTTTCTCTGGAACCATTTAACGCTGAGCTTTGCGGCAATTTTGGAGCCGCAAAGCGGCGGAAAAATTGTCCGACAACAGCGACTTGTTAACCGGATTCAGTACGGCGCTGCGTCATGAACTTCTTGGCCCAAGTCTTTTAGTTTGTCTGAAATCTCAGTAAAACGACCTTGTACCTTCAGCCAAGATCCAGATGAGCCGACACGTTTCTGATTTATTGCATTCAAAGCTGAACGCTTCGACTGAATGCTTTCATGCGCAGCAAAGTTGCGGAGCGCCGTTAACTTTTCAAGCGCGTCCCTGTACTTTTGTTTTTTGATTATGGTGACCAAATAGTGATTGCTTGGGACATATTTTTTTAGCTCTTTGATCAACCCATCTCGCCCTTTGAAGTCAAAATACCCGCCTCCGAGTACCAGATATTCGCAAACTTCGTCTGTTAGATGTTTCGGAAAATCTACGCCAGTAGAGTCAGAAATTGTCTTGGTGTCGTTATTAATTGCGCAAACGAGAGCAAACAGCATTAGCTGCTCAAACTCTCGATAGAGCCTGATTATCGCGTAGTCATAGCACCAACTCTGCTCTTTATCAGAGAGGCCTAATACGGAAGAGTCGGTGAACGTCTCAAGTTCGACAACTTTTTCCCGAAATTCAGTAGCTGACTTTTTGAGACTCTTCTTCCTGGGCATGAACTCCTCCAATCTGGTTAACGCTGTGCTCTGCGGAAATTTGGGAGCAACAGCGAGCAAATTTTCCGTAGCAGCACCTTGTTATACGCTCTTCACAGGCCAATTTGATTTTCAATATATGACTGAAGAACACCTGTTGTCACATCACCAATTTTACTACCAGCCGACACAAGAAATCCTTTCAGCCTGTGCTTTGCTGTTATTCGGTCTTCAGTTTTGGCGCTTTCATCAGAAAGCTCATGTACTGACGAGGCAAGAATAGCCTTATCTTTTCCAGCATATTGGTCAATAAGTTCCAGTAATTTCTTTGCATCAGTTCCTAGGTGCTGATCACCTATTATTTGTTGCGCAACTAAGCCATTTACAGACTCAATTACTTGCGGGTTTATGTTAACCGTTAAGCTATTGTTTAGCGCTGGTTGAATTTTCCTATCAATTGTTAGCGCGGAAGAAATACCATTTGCAGAAGGTACGCTCGCTTCAACTACTCTTCCAATAACTTCCCAGTCATGATCAGTTCTCACATGCTCTGAAAGTTCGCTTTCTAAACCATGCCTAATAGCAAGAATTTTTCTTTCCCTTTCTTGTTTAATGTCTATGTGTAATCTTCTGGCTTCTTTGCTATACCGTTCGACAAGGTTAAATATCTCACTCTTATTTAGGTCTTTCGATTCTAATAGTGCCTGCGCAGTTTCTGGATTAGAAACACATGACTCCATGAAGCTGGAAAATTCATCGAATTTTTGCGGGAGTGAATTTGGTTCTACACCATCACCGCCAAAGAATTCGTACACAACCCCCTGATTGGTTCTATATTGATCTTGCCTAACATTTAATCCAGATACTTTGTGTAGATACTCTCTAAATAACTGCAATAACTTTTCAGCCTCATTTGCCCACATTCTTTCTGAGGGAACATAGATCCTAAAAATTAAGTTGCTTTCATTTTTGTCTATGAATGAAGATACTATCAGGGTCATCTCAACATTCTTTTTATAAGGAATTATTGATATTTCATGGCGTTCAAAAAGCGAAAGCACCTCACCAACAATTTCCGAGTTTGGAGGTTGAAACACATCGCCATAATGAAACCTCAAAAACTGATAGTCTTCTTCAAGCTCTGGGTCATAGTCATTTGATTTTGCAATACACTCCCCATAATCATTACCTTTTTCTCCAGTAAGGAGCGATTCATGAGACAAAAATAAATTGGGCTTTGTCGATATAAGACCTAATAGATCCTCTCTCAAACCCTTATATTCCTCTTCGCATAGAATATCAAAGGACGAATTGGTTAATTTAACGACTACTGAGGTGACCTCGTACTCATTAAAAATACCTATAATTTTTTGCCAATTTTCAGGGCTCGATTCAAGCATCTTTCTTTTGTAAAGTGTCCCCACCGCTTTTAGCTTGGCAGTAACCCCCTCGCTATCTGCATTCCCTAAAAAAAGAACAATCTTTTCCTTTTCTAACATCTCGTTCCCAATTATTGATGTACTGGATTTTGCGTATAACAGCAATTAGATAGAGCGCTTCGATATTGCGGAAATCTGACCGCTTCATGATTACGGTTTTTAATTCCCAAGAACGCCTACCTAAAAATCTATAAAACAACAGCTTAGCCGACCATCCTGCTGGCTGCCACGTAATCATTTGACTTCTGTGATTTGCTTACATAATAATACTGTATAAAAATATAGTATTCATAGGAATCTAGCCATGCATGGGAAACCGCTTCGGTTACGCGATCAGGTTCATGCTGTCATTCGCGTCAATCATTACAGCATCCGCACAGAAAAAACCTACTGGTACTGGATTCGCTATTTTATTCGCTTTCAGCAGATGAAACACCCACGCGATATGGGGCCACGAGAGGTTAACGAGTTTCTGACGTGGCTGGCTGTTCACCGGAATGTCGCGGCGGCTACTCAGGCCCAGGCCCTGAATGCGCTAGTGTTTTTGTACAGCAAGGTACTCGACAAACCTCTCGGGGAGATCGGCGAGGTTATCTGCTCAAAAAAGCCACGAAGACTGCCGGTGGTGCTCACTCACGAAGAAGCTATGCGCATCATCGGTGAGCTACGCCACCCCGATCACTTGATCGCTTCACTAATGTACGGTTCTGGGCTACGGGTTACAGAGGCGTGCAGGCTTCGCATTAAAGATTTGGATTTTAGCCAGCAAATTGTGACCGTTCGCGATGGCAAAGGTGCCAAAGACCGTACAACGCTGATGCCGGGAGCACTCATTAGTGCATTACAGGATCATACCGATAGCATCTATAAAACTTGGAAACAAAAAGATCCCGAGTATCAACACCCTGTCAGTCTGCCCTATGCGCTATCTCGAAAATACCCCAACGCTGGCCACTCCCTGGAATGGCAATGGCTCTTCTCCTCACCTTCGTTGAGTACCGATAATCTCGGTAATGTCGCCCGCCATCACCGCCATATTACGTCGGTGCAGCGAGCTGTGCGCAATGCCGTAAAAGCAGCCGGTATCAGTAAGCCCGCAGGCTGTCACACCTTCCGGCACTCTTTCGCCACGGAACTGCTAAAACGCGGTAACGATATCCGTACGGTCCAGGAGCTGCTCGGTCACGCAGACCTGCGAACCACCCAAATCTATACCCACGTCCTAGGGCAAGGCTTCGCCGGGGTTCGCAGTCCGCTGGGCTAAAAATCAGTCAGTGACTACCACTCCAACTGGACCTCGCCTGATACTCAATCACCCGTGCATCAAAGACGTTTTCTCTTTAGACATAGTCTCCTGCTCACCCAGCCAGGTCGATACGTTTTCACCCCTGTGGAGGTACCTCCAAGCCTACGACGCGTGCGCGGCGGTTAGTTACGGAACGGTTCGACGCGTAGTATTCAGCGAGGTCACCTAGGTTCCCAGGTGTCGAACAGGAGTCGTATCGCGTTTTGTACGTCAGCGAGAAGGATACTGGGTGCGCTACGGCAGGCGATGCTTCACCGCTCGACCTCTTTGGCCGCCGTTGCTCGATCATGCAGCATCACAAGGGTGAGAACGTCACGCTTAGATCGACGATCAGTCCCGGCTGGTAAACAGCCTTATCCGGACGCACCTTTAGCCTTTTCGCCCAGCCCTTTGAGGTTGACCCTTTCAAGAACAGGGCCAATCAGCTCGGCCAACGTTACCGATGTCGCCATGACCGGCCTACAGCAAGGCAATGATATGGGCTTATGACGCCATTGATAATTGTTTGCATTGGTGGCATGGTCAACTCCCATTTCCAACAACCTAACGGGAGACTCGCCGTGAGGATGATTCGCTCGCGTGGCTTTTACAGCGCCGTGATTTGGCTGTTGTTGAGTAGCGGTGCTCAAGCTGAAGCAACATCACGCGACGCATCCAGACAAGCTCCACTCAGCCAGGCGGAGCAGCAGGCGAAGATCGATGCCGCAGACGACGAAACACACAAGTTGCTGACCGAGTTACGTCGCTTGGAAGGTAACACGCGCCGGCTAACGGCCTACAACGACGAGCTCGAACAGGTGGTAACACATCAGGCCGGCATTCTGGAGCAACGCTCTGAAGCCCTGGAGTCAGCCAAGGTAATCGACGAATCGCTACCGCCACTGCTGCGCACGCTGGTGCAACGCCTGGATGGCTGGATTGCCCGCGACATGCCGTTCCTGCGCCAGGAACGATCGGCGCGGGTCGCCAACCTCGAGCAGATGCTGGTCGATCCCGACCTCGACGACGCCGAACGCCTGGACAGGGTGCTCTCCGCCTGGCGCACCGAGTTGAACTATGGTCGGGAAATGGGCGCCTGGCGGGGCATGCTCGATGAACAACGCGAAGTCGACTTCCTGCGCCTAGGCCGAGCCGGGTTGTATTACTTGACCCCGGATGGCCGCGAAGGGGGCGTATGGGATTCCTCACAGGATAAATGGCAACCCTTGAGCGACGATGCCCGCCAGGAAGTGCGTAACGGGCTGCGTATCGCCCGGGACCAGCGCGCCCCGGAACTACTGAACCTGCCCGTCTCTCATCCGGTGAAGAGCGCCAGCGATCAAGGGGCAGACACATGATCCGAAGAAGCATGCTCCGTAGCAGTGTCGCTTTGCTGTTGCTCGTGCCGTCGTTTGCCGGGGCACAACAGAACGATCCCGAGCGCTCCTTCAGCGCCCAACGAGACGCCGCTGAAGCCCAGGATACGGCTCGCCTGGCTGCACTGGTCGACGATCGCGAGGCCTTGCAAGAAGCGCTAGACGCAGCTCGGGAACGCCAAGCAGCCGAGAATGAGCGTCGCGATGAGCTGGAAACCCGACAGGCTGAACAGCGCAAGCGCCTGGACGAACTCGCGGCGCGGCGTGATGAGCTTGGCAGCGACGATCAGAAAGGCGTTGATGTACAGGCTGTGGCCGATGTTCTCGATCGCCATGTCGGCGAGCTGCGTGATGAACTGGCGAACAGCTGGCTGACCCTGGGTGAACTCGCACTGCCTGCAAGAGGTTCCACGGAGACGCTATTGACTCCACAACGCCTCGAAACGGTGGCCGATGCCCTCATGGAGCTGACCAGGGAATCCGGAGGCATTACGCGCCTTACCGTCCCCATAGCCAGTGTTGAAGGCCAAGTGACGGATCAGAAAGTCGTGCGTCTGGGTGACATGGCAGCGTTCAGCAATGGACATTGGCTCCGCCAAGGAGAAGACGATATGCCTCCGGCGATCGTTGAACACACTCCAACCGCTGCACAAGAGACTCTACAGGCCTTCGCCAATGGTGAAGACAAGGGTTTGATGCTCGATCCGACCCGCGGAAAAGTACTTGATGCCCTAGCCCAGCACCCGTCCCTGCTCGAGCGCTTCCATCAGGGCGGCGCGGTAGGCTACGTGGTAGTGGCACTCGGCGCTCTGGGCCTGCTGGTGGCATTAGTCCAGTACGGCTATTTGCTTATCGTCACCACTCGCTTGCGCCGCCAACTCAAGAACCTGGATCGGTTGCACCACAACAATCCTCTGGGCCGCATACTCCACAAGTTCGGGGCGGTGCGCCAAGGGCTTGCCCCGGAAGCTTTGGAGGCGCGTCTCGACGAGGCGCTACTTGCCGAACAACCCCGCATCGAACGGGGCCAGGCCCTGGTCAAGTTGCTGGCCGCCATTGCACCGCTACTTGGGCTTTTGGGCACAGTGACCGGCATGATCGTCACCTTTCAGGCCATTACGGTGTTTGGCACCGGCGATCCGCAGCTCATGGCCGGCGGCATCAGCCAGGCACTGGTGACAACGGTACTGGGCCTGATCACTGCGGTGCCACTGCTGTTCGCCCATACCGCTCTGGCCAGCCGCAGCCGGCAAATCGTCATGGTACTCGAAGGTCAGGCAAGTGCCGTGCTGGCAGAACACCTCGAAGCGCAGCCGACGAGCGTCGATAACCGTCACGGGGTTGAGCATGCCTCCCCTCTGGCTTGAGATTTTTACCACGCCATTCGAATCCTTCACTCGGCTGATCGAGGCGGGGGGTACGGTGCTGGTGGCCATTCTCGGCGTGGCGATCGTGCTGTTCTCCTTGGGCCTGGAGCGCTGGTGGTATTTTCGTTTCGCGTGGCATCGCGAACGACGCGCCCTGATAAGTCGGTGGAGGGCCCGGCACGATCATGTCAGCTGGAGCGCCCTGACCTTGCGCGAGGTATGGACCCGCGACCTGATCGCGCGGCTGCGCCGCCCCCTGCCCTGGCTCAAGCTGCTGGTCATGCTTTGCCCGCTTCTGGGTTTGCTGGGCACTGTGACCGGCATGATTGCCGTCTTCGATGGGCTGGCCATCCAGGACACCGGCCAGGCCCGGGCAATGGCCGATGGCGTAGCCCGCGCGACGCTTCCCACCCTGGCCGGCATGGCCGTGGCGGTCATGGGGCTACTGTTCACGACCCGACTGGAATTCATCATTCGGCGCGAGGACCAACGGTTGCATGACCGCATGGCTCGCGCCGCGGAGAACGCCCATGCGTAGACGCCGCCTGCAAGCCGATAATAGCGAAGCCAGCGAGATCAACCTGACTCCCATGCTGGATGTCGTCTTCATCATGCTCATCTTCTTCATCGTCACCACCAGCTTCATCAAGGAGAGCGGCGTGGAGATCGAACGGCCCGAGTCGAGCGATGCTAGCCCGCGACCGGATGCCCAGGTAATGGTGGCGCTGACCTCCGAAGGCGCCGTCTGGGTCGATGGCCAGCCCGTGGATGCCCATCGTGTCGGCACGGAAGTAGCCGCACTGGTCAGCGAGGAAGGCAGCGTGGTGATCCAGGCGGATCGGGCATCGACCACCGGGCTGTTGATGGAAGTAATGGATCGTCTAAGCGACGCAGGTGTCGGGGATGTCGCTGTCGCGGCGACACGTAGCGGCTCATGATCAGGGCGCTATTATCAGCCATGGGCGGAGTAACCCTGGCGCTGGCGCTGTTCTGGCTACTGGCTCTGCTAGTCGCACCGCCGGAAGCCCCGGTGGAGGTAAAAGAACAGACCATGTCTCTGAGCATGACCGATGCTCCCCAAGCTCAGACCCAGACAGCGTCAAGCGCGGGCTCCCAGACGGCGTCACCGCCGCTACCCCAACCACCTACCCAGATACCGCCGTCAATATCGCCTCCGGAACCCACGCCGGCTCCCGAATCGGATGGCGATATAGCGGTTCCGGAACCAGAGCCGACGCCGGAGCCCATCCCGGAACCAAAGCCAGCGCCAAAACCTGAACCCAAGCCTCAGCCAGCTCCAGCACCATCGCCTCAGCCTTCTCAAACCCCGAGTGCCGGAAGTTTTTCCGGTACAGCACCCGACGCTAACCAGTCACAGGTAGCCGGTGGCGGCAATGCGGATTCGGCACCCAAGGATGTCGGGCAGGCGTCACCGATCAGTCGGGTACCCCCGGAATATCCAGTCCGCGCCCAGCGACGCAACCTGGAAGGCCATGTGGTACTGACCTTCCTGATCCGCCCGGATGGTAGCGTGGATCTGTCTTCCATTAAGGTGACCGACGCTCGGCCACGCAGCGTCTTTGAAAGGGCCGCTCAGCAAGCGGTGGCACAGTGGCGGTTCGAGCCGAGCAGCGAATTGAGGCGTGCTCGGCAGCGGCTGGAATTCAGGCTACAGTGATCGTGTCATTTCCAATGACGATTCATATGTGTTTTATTGTTCCGACACATTTCTACAGCGCTTTAGTTGCGTCGATTGTTCCTCTCAAGCATCCGCGAGCTTGACCCGTAACCGAGCAACGGCCTGGCTATGCAGCTGACAGACGCGAGATTCGCTGACCCCCAATACGGCGCCGATCTCCTTGAGATTGAGTTCTTCCTGATAGTAAAGCCCCAGCAGCAACTTTTCCCGCTCCGGAAGCTGGTCGATCGCACCCACCAGGCGTTCCCTCTGTTCGCCGCTGACCAGCGCATCGAAGGGTGACTTGGGCCCGCCGATGCCCGCATCCGGCTCATCGCCTTCGGCAAACACATCGTCGTAACCCAGCAGCTGCCCGTTATTAGTATCCGCCAGACGCTGGCGATACTCTTCCATGCTCAGAGACATCGCCTCGGCGACTTCGCGCTCTTCTGCCGGACGACCTAGCTCTTGCTCCAGGCGGCGAAGGGTCTCATCCACTTCCCGGGCGTTGCGCCGAACGCTTCGCGGCACCCAGTCGCGGCTGCGCAACTCATCGATCATCGCCCCGCGGATACGCTGGCTGGCATAGGTGGTAAAACTTGCCCCCTGGCCCGAATCGTAGCGATTCAGACAGTCCAGCAGCCCCACCATTCCTGCCTGTATGAGATCGTCGAGTTCGACGCTGGCTGGAAGCTTGACCTGTAGCGACAGCGCCTGACGTCGCACGATAGGTAAGTACTGATCGAGTATTGCGCGCTGATCGATTTTGCCTTGTGCCGTATACATCCCACATGCCTCGTGCTGTCGAAGGACGACAGCACCTTGTCTTTATCGGGGTGCTGTCCATGAGGGTAGTATTGCGCCAAATGCGTCGCAACCAAGCGACAAATACCTATGAAAGCCGATAGCTATTCAACCTTTAGGAAAATCGGAGGAAATTGAACGGTAGTTCACGATGACCTGCAGCCCCTGAACCAGAAAAGGTTTGATAGCGTGAGCATCGTGGGGAAGACGAAAAACGAAGAATAGTGCCTGGTTGGCGTCTAGGCCCGATAATGCTCGGCTAGTGCCTCGGGCCATGGACAACGCAAAGCAGCGCTTGCTCTGGCAAAGCCAGGCCTCGAGCGAAGACTGACCGGGCGGCGGCTCAAAACGCCAGCTTATGCTGTCAATGCGAGTATCGGAAGATAGCGGAGAAGAAGAGGTAATCGGCGCGGATTGCGCCGGGCGTCCCGGGGTAAACACACGTACGCCAGGCGCGCTGCCTACCCAACTGCCTGATGCTGCCTGAGCGTCAGGCGCCAATGTCGCCACAACCAACAACAGATATAAGAACCCTGTTGCCCAGCCCACGCGTATCGAAAGAAGTAATGCCGCGGCTAGGGTCTGTTGACGTTTCATCGCGAACCGCGTTGCTGCATCAAAATGTGCCAGTCAAGGCGCGGAACGCAGAGAAGGGTTATTCCCTTTTCAAGTTTCGCAACGCAGGATGGCGCTTTTTGATGCGCAACCCGAAGGGCTGGGTCAGTTTTTATCCGCTGCGGCGTTAGTCGTCGTTCATTTGGAATAACCAAATTTCTCTCCTCCTGCCTTGCCCCGAATAAAAACTGGCACCAGCGCGAACGTGAATGAAACGTCAACAGACCCTAGTCTTTGCGTATTCGCGGCGGTGTAATCACCAGCAGCTGCATATCCAGAAACCGCGCCGCCACCTGCTGGAGGTTGTTGAGCAGCCCCGCCCGGGAAGGCAAGGGAGAATGCACCAGCAACAAGCGCCGGGGGCCTCCTTGTTGCGCCAGCCGCTTGAGCATGCCATAAGCGCGGCGAAAACCATCCAGATCATCCCCCACCCAGAGCGCCCAACGAGACTGCTGGGTCATCAACGCCGAAAAATGCGGACTGCTCATGGATAAGGGCAGAATGCGCCAGCTGTCGGGATCTTCTATCCAGCGTTGCCCTTGAGCGTGCCAACGTATCAACGCTTCGGTAACCGGCGTCACATCTGCCTCAACGCCTCCAGGAAGCCCCAGAGTCACCAGCACTTTCATTGCGTGGTTCGTGTCAGCCTGGTTCGCATCGAACTGGCTGACCGCAGCGAGCGATGACACTACGGCGGATGACGATTCAATGGCGGGTGATGAAGAAGGCGCCTGAGATTCGGCCCAGCGCCGCAGCCCTGCCGCCTGGTCGACCTGGCTCACGCAGCCACCTCATCGACCAGCCCCACGCCGCCCAGCCCCGCATCACCCAGCATGAGAAAAACATCGCGGGCGGTCAGCAGATGCAGTAGAGCATCCATCAACACCTGGGTCGAACGCCCCCGATGTTTGCCGAGCGACCCCATCAATTGTGCTCTGACATCCATTGCCCAATCGCTTCGCTCCTGATCGAGCCGACTCACGACTGCCGCCAGTCCGGTTGCCACCAGCAGGCGCAGTTCCGGGTCGATCTTTTCGCCGGCATCCGTGAGACGCTGCCATGCGCGGCGGGTAAGCAGCGGTAAATCGTCGTGTACCAGCTGTGCCATCAGTGCCTGGGCAAAGGCGTGGTCCGCCGAGCCTTTTCCAGCAGCTCTATCTGCCGCAGCATCGCCTCTCCCCGCTATTTCTTGCGGCGCCAACCAATAACGCTGAGCCAACTGGCGCTTGCTTTCAGGATCGCTCAAGAGACCGAACCAAGCCGTCAAAGAGGTGCCATCCGCAAGCGTGACCACCAGACGAGACAGCCTGAGATGGGCATCGCGTCCACGATAGCGACAGCTCAGCTCGGTCCAGGTATCCGCCAGACTCGCCAGCTCCTTCAAACGCTGGCGTCTTCCTTCGACGATGACCTGGGAACCCGCCTGGGCCGTGGCCAACCAGGTCGAGCCGCTTTCTGCCATGCGTTGACGCGTCGCTGTACCAGGGCAACGCGGCAATAGCTGCCAGCGAATACCAAGCTGTTCCCGGGCCCAATCCACACGCCCCTCCTCCCCGGCAGGCAAGCGATGCAGCAACCAGGGGAGCGCCTGTATCTGGCCCGAGGGGTTCAAGGACAGCCCCGGCATCGTCCAGTCCACACCGCTGACGGATTTGGCCTGGGCCCACAGCATGGCCTGGGCGGGCTCGACGCTCTCGAGATGGCGCCGCCTTTTTGCACCGTCGAGCAGCCCTTCAAGATGAGCCTGCTGCTGCTCCAAGGAATAGCCGAGCAGTGGCCAGGCCCGTTCGAGCAGCGCGAAACCGGCGACCTCGTTTCTCAGCGTATTCAACGTCGAGACCAGCGCCCTGCCCTGGCCCAGCAGCCCTCGGGTCAGCTGTTTGCGGGATTGAGTCTGCTTGCGCTGGGAGGCAGCGCCAGACGTTTGCGGCATTTCGGCGGCAAAGGAGGAGTCGCCGGGGGCATTCAAGGCTTGATCCAGCAATGTATCCCCGTCCGCCAGACTCAAATCCTCCGGCACCTGCTGACCGTGAGAAACATAGTGCAACCGCAGACCATGGCGAATGGCGATATCCAGCACCGCGCCCAGACGCGGTGCTTCATCTACTTTGGTCAGAATTGCGCCGAACAGGGGCGCGCCTGCGGCCTTGGATGCGCGCTGATAGGTCTCGACGACCTCCTCGAGGGTATCGCCGTGACTGGCGGCATTGAGCAGCAGCAACCGCCGGATGGGACGTGACACTTGATGCCCCTGGGACTGCCCGGTCGAATCGCCAAGCATCGCGACCTGACCCGCCAGACGCTGATCCCGCTGACTCATGCCGACGGTATCGATGATGACTAGACGCTTGTGAGCAAGTCTCGTCAGCAAATCTCCTAAGGGCGCATCCGCCTCCAGGGCATGTACGTCCACCCCAAGCAGCCGGGCGTAGATACGCAGCTGCTCGTGGGCGCCAATACGGTAGCTGTCCGTGGTCACCAGGGCCACACCCGCCGCACCGTGGCGCATCACGTAGCGGGCGGCGAGCTTGGCGGTGGTGGTGGTCTTGCCGATACCGGTCGGGCCGATCAGGGCAAACACCCCGCCCTGGTCGAGCAGTGCCGCTTCATCATCGAGAATCGGTAAGCGCGACGTGAGCTGGCGTTTGGCCCAGGCCAGCGCCAGTTCATCAGAGGCGTGCACCAGCTCCACCGGTGGCGTCTCGAGCAGTTCTTCCACCAGCCGCGCACCGAATCCGGCTCCCAGAAGTCGGCGCTGCAACCGCTCCAGCGTACTTTCCGCCGCCATCCGCGACGGATCCGCCGAACGCTGGGCCTGGCCGGTCAAGAGGGTACGCAGATCCTGCATTTCCCCCAGCACCCGCTCGCTGAAGGCAGCGAAATCCGCCTGGGGCGCTGAAGGCGCTGAAGGTACATGAGCGCGCTCTGTAACCTGGGGCGCTGGAGAAGCGCTCGCCCTCATCGGATTCCTGGAAACTGCCTGCGGCATGGCGCTTGGTTTCGGCTGCGTCGCTGCTGGTGAGCCCACCATCTGCCCATGCGCCTCATCAGCCATGGCCAGAATTTCAACCCCCTCCGCCACGTTGCGATTGGAGAGAATCAACGCATCGTTCCCCAGGGCGGCGCGCAGCTGGCGCATGGCATCGCGGCTAGTGGCCCCGACAAATCGTTTGACGCTCATCATTGACCTCCAATCAGAGTGGTAACACGTAGAGTTCTATCATCGGGAATCTCGGCCTGGGACAGCACCGTCAAGTGGGTTAGACGACGGCGCAGAAAGCGCGAAAGCAGCGCTCGCAGACCGTGCTGAACCACCAGCACCAAAGGCTCGCCGCTGGCTTCTTGACGAGCCACACCGGCTTCCGCCTCCCGCATCAGGGTATCGGCCAGCCCGGGCTCCAGGGCACCGCCGCCGTTCATGGCCTGGCTCAGCACCTGCTCTAGGTTGGCATCGAGACCGATCACGTGCAGTTCATTCTGCCCCGGGAAGCAGTGCTGGGTAATGGCTCTGCCCAATGCCACCCGCACGACGGCGGTAAGCTCATAGGCATCGCTCTGGGCGGTGGCGTGCTCCGCCAACGTATCCAGGATGGTGCGCAGATCGCGGATCGAGACGTCTTCTTCCAACAGGTTGTGCAGCAGTCGTTGCAGTGTGGTAAGCGATATCAACTTGGGCACCACGTCCTCGACCAGGGCCTTGCTCTCATCGCCCATCTTGTCGAGCAGCTGTTGCACTTCATTGCGCCCCAGCATTTCACCGGCGTGGTGATGCAGCAAATGATTGAGATGGGTGGCCGCCACGGTGCCCGCATCCACCACGGTGTAGCCGTAGACTTGCGCATGCTCGCGTTGCGAGGCGTCGATCCATACCGCCGGGAGTCCAAAGGCCGGGTCGGTGGTGGTAGTGCCTTCGAGATGACCCGAGACCTGCCCGGGATCGATGGCCAGCCATTTGCCGGGATAGGCCTCGGCACGCCCGACCTCAACGCCTTTGAGGGTGATCACATAGGTGTTGGGGCCCAACTCCAGGTTGTCGCGGATGTGCACCACCGGCGGCAGGAAGCCGACCTCCTGGGCGAACTTCTTGCGCACGCTCTTGATGCGGCCGAGCAATTCGCCATCCTGACGATGATCCACTAGCGGGATCAACCGATGCCCCACTTCCAGACCCAGGGTATCGACCAGCTGCACATCGTCCCAGCTCGCCTCGGGCGTTCCCTGGGCCGGCGGCGGCGCTTCGGCGTTGATGGTCTCTTCGGCGAGCTTGTCTTGGTTACGACGCATCAACCACCAGGCCAGGCTGCCCAGCATGACGCTGAACAGCAGGAATACCAGGTTGGGCATGCCCGGCACCAGACCAAGCAATCCCATGACACAGGCCGCGAGGATCAGCACCTGGGGATTGGTGAACAGCTGCCCCATCATCTGCTGGCCCACGTCCTGATCGGTGTTGACCCGAGACACGGTGACACCCGCGGCGGTGGAGATCACCAGCGCCGGAATCTGAGCGACGAGACCGTCGCCGATGGTCAGCAAGGTATAGGTGCGCCCGGCGCTTGCGAAACTCATGTCGTGCTGCAGAACGCCGATCAACAGGCCGCCGATGAGGTTGACCACCATGATGATCAGACCCGCCACCGCATCGCCCCGTACGAACTTGCTGGCACCGTCCATGGAACCGTAGAAATCGGACTCCTGGGATATTTCGCTACGGCGCTTCTTGGCATCTTCCTCACCGATCAGACCCGCGTTCAAATCCGCGTCGATGGCCATCTGCTTGCCCGGCATAGAGTCCAGCATGAAGCGGGCGCCCACCTCGGCAATACGCCCGGCGCCCTTGGTGATGACCATGAAGTTAATGATGACCAGAATCAGGAACACCACCAGACCCACGGCAAAATTGCCCCCGATCAGGAACTCGCCGAAGGCCTGAATGACCTTGCCCGCCGCGTCGCCGCCTTCGTTGCCGTTCATCAACACGACCCGGGTAGAGGCGACGTTGAGGGACAGCCTGAGCAGCGTGGTAAACAGCAGCACCGCGGGGAAGGCGGCGAAATCCAGGGGCTTCTGGGTGAACATGCTCACCAGCAGCACCATGATCCCCAGGGCGATGTTGAAGGTGAAGAACAGATCCAGTGCAAACGGTGGCAGCGGCAGGATCATCATGGACAGAATCATGATGATCAGGATGGGCCCCGCCAGAATCTTCAGACGGGCATCGCCCAGAAAGTTCTGGCGCCCCAGGGTGGCAAACAGGTTCATCGAGAATCCTCAGAGGATGAAGCGGGCCGGTTGGCATCGTCCAGCTCGGCGGGTACTGGCAGATCGCTGGGTTTGTCGGGCATGTCGCCCCCTTCCCGGCGTACCTGCTTGAGTCGAAACGCCCAGGCCAGCACTTCGGCCACGGCGGTATAAAGGGTTGCGGGTATTTCGCGATCCAGATCTACATGGCGATACAGCGCCCGAGCCAGGGGCGGCGCTTCGAGTCGGGGAATGGCGTGCTCCTCGCCGATCTCACGAATGCGTGCAGCCACGGCATCAGCGCCCTTGGCCACCACACGCGGTGCACCCATGTCATCGCTGTAACGCAAGGCGACCGCATAGTGGGTCGGATTGGTAACGATGACATCCGCCTCGGGCACCTTGCTCATCATGCGTCCCCGGGCCATGGCCTGCTGCTGCTGACGAATACGGCCCTTGACCTGAGGATCGCCTTCGGACTCCTTGTGCTCTTTCTTGATCTCATCCTTGGTCATACGCAATTTCTTGTTGTGACTCCAAAGCTGATAAGGCACATCAATGAGGATCACCACTACCAGGGAAAACACGATCAAGCCGCAGCACAGCGCAGCGAGCTTCAAGGCGTGAAACAGGGCCATTTGCAGCGGCTGATCCATCAGGGCCAGGAGCTCCCCCCGCTTGGCCCATAAAAACATCACTGCCACACTACCGGTAAGAATCGACTTGGATATCGCCTTGGCCAACTCCGCCAGGGCCTGGCTGGAGAACATGCGCTTCAGGCCCTTGAGCGGGTTGAGCTTGGAGACCTGGGGCTTGAGGGATTTGGCGGAGATCAGCCAACCGCCCAGCAGTGCCGGCGCCACCAGCGCCATCACCGTAAGCAGAATGAAAAGCGGCGCCAGCGCGATGAGAGTATTCGTACCCAAGGTCCAGAGGGAGGCCAGCATTAGAGTACTATCGAAGGCGATGCTGCGATCGAACACGAACGTCTGTTCCATCACCGTTCCCAGCTGATCGTAAAGAAGCGAGCCGGTACTCCATAGCCCAGCCACGCCGGCCATCAACATCATGAAGGTGGAAAGCTCTCGAGAACGAGCTACCTGGCCTTCTTCCCGCGCCTTTTCCAGGCGTCGCGGCGTCGGCTCTTCGGTTTTATCGTCATCGCTGCTGTCGTCGGACATGGTCACCACTCAGAAATGGCGTTTAAAGATAGGTAAACGCTGGCTATTCTGAGCGGCAAAGAGGAAAAACGATCACGCAAAAAGCGCGACGAATCGGGCGTTAATCCACGATTGTCGCGCGTAAAGAGGTGCGCATGAGGATGGGAGGCGAGCGCTAAGAGGAGCGGTGTCTAAATCATTGAGCCACGAGATACGAATCGAGCGACACTTAAAAGCCCAGAGAATCCAGCAGATCGTCCACCTGATCCTGGTCGTTGACCACGTCCGGGGCATCTGGATTGACCTGTGGGCCGTTGACCAGGGAGTTCTCGCGCTCGTTGTCCATGGCCTTGCGTAGCTCCTTGCGATCCTGATCGCTGGGGACGCTGTCGAGCAGTACCTGCACCAGCTGATTCTCGATCTGCTTGATCACGTCCATCATTTTCTTGATGACCTGACCGGTCAGATCCTGGAAATCCTGAGCCATCATGATTTCCAGCAGCTCACCGTTGGTCGCCTGGGTCTGGGACGGTATAGAAGCCAGATACTCACGGGTATCGACAACCAGCATCTTGGCTTCGTCCAACTCCTTGGGCTCGGCAAACCACTCGGCCCAGCGCCCATCGAGCTCATTGGCCCGAGCTTCCAACCCTTCCTGAATCGGCTGCGCCCGGTCGATGGCATTGAGCGCTCGCTCCGCGGCCTGCTCCGTCATCGTTGCCACGTAGCTCAAGCGGTCCCGTGCATCCGGAATGGCTTCCGCGGCTTTCTCGACCTCCTTATCCAGGCCCAGCTCCCGCATGTTCTCTCTGAGCATGCGGGTTAATTGCCCGATTCTTAGAACGAGATCATCGGACTGGAACTGTACGGGTTGTTGCGTATCACCGCTCATGGTTACCCTCCTCGCTGCCTGTTATTTTCGAGGCTCACTTACCCAATTTCTCGAAGATCTTGTTGAGTTTTTCTTCAAGAGTCGCCGCCGTGAAAGGCTTGACCACATAGCCGTTGGCTCCGGCTTGCGCTGCCGCGATGATGTTCTCTTTCTTGGCTTCCGCGGTAACCATCAATACCGGTAATTCTTTCAAGGCATCGTCGGCGCGAATCTGCTTGAGCATCTCCAGGCCATCAAGATTAGGCATATTCCAGTCCGAAACGACGAACTCGAAGCCACCGCCCCGGAGCTTGCTCAAGCCCTCCTGCCCGTCCTCGGCTTCTTCTACATTGGTGTAGCCCAACTCCTTGAGTAGACTGCGGACGATGCGTCGCATAGTGGGAAAATCGTCTACCACCAGGATACTCATGTTCTTATCGGCCATTTTCAAACCTCGTTATTCATTCAATTGTTTATTGCTGCACTATTGACTGGTTATTCACCTGATTGGTGATTCATCAAACCCGTTGGGCACGACCCGAGGCGGCCACGCGCTGCATGATCTGGCTCGCCATCTGGTCGAGATCGACACTTTCCATCGCCCCACCCAAGGCCACCGCTTCCCGAGGCATACCATAAACCACGCAGCTGGCTTCGCTTTGTGCAAGCGTCTGTGCGCCGGCCTGATGCATTTCGAGCAAACCCGCCGCGCCATCCTTGCCCATACCGGTGAGAATGACGCCTATGGCGTTACGCCCGGCATACTGCGCTGCGGAATGAAACAGCACGTCCACGGAAGGACGATGCCGATTCACCGGAGGCCCGTCGTCCAGTCGCGCCACATAGTTGGCGCCACTGCGAGCCAATTTCAGATGAGCATCTCCCGGGGCGATGTAGGCATGACCCGGTAGAATACGTTCGCCCTCTTCCGCCTCCTTGACGGTAATCCGGCATAAACGATTAAGACGCTCGGCAAAAGAACGGGTAAAACCGCCGGGCATGTGCTGAGTGATGAGAATCGCTGGGCTGTTGGCAGGCAGCGGTTCGAGCACGGTACGAATGGCTTCGGTGCCACCGGTCGACGCCCCGATGATGATCAGTTTTTCACTTGAGATCAGTGGCGCCTTGAGCGCCGCCGGGGGTGTTTCATCCTTGCGCCGGGCGGTACGCGGTCGCGATCTGGCGGCAGCGCGTAGCTTGTCCGCGATCATGTTGGCGTAATCAAGCATGCCGCTACGAATACCCATCTGCGGTTTGGCGATAAAGTCCACCGCGCCGAGCTCCAGTGCACGCAGAGTGATCTCGGAACCGGCCTGAGTCAGTGACGACACCATCAGTACCGGCATGGGACGAAGGCGCATCAGTCGGTCAAGAAAATCCAGCCCGTCCATTCGCGGCATTTCTACATCCAGCGTCAGGACATCAGGATTAGTGCGTTTGATGAGATCCCGCGCAACCAGTGGATCCGGAGCCGTAGCCACCACTTCCATATCCGGCTGCGAATTGATTATTTCAGTCATCAAATCACGAATCAGTGCTGAATCGTCTACGCAAAGCACCTTGATCTTGGGTGAGCTCAAGAGCCCTCTCCTTTCCATCACTCTATCTGCAAGAGGCAGGTATAGTTTCTGTTATTAATTTGTTTATCGGCCGGAGGACGACTGACTTAAGGATGAATTAGCCAGCTCATACACCGTCTGCCCACGCAGACGAAACGCCTGACTAATAAAAGAAAAGTTCTCGGAATGACCCGCAAACAAAAGTCCATTTGGTTTGAGAAATGGCACGAAACTTTCGAGTATTTTTGCCTGAGTCGACTTATCGAAATAGATCATGACATTACGACAGAAAATCGCATCGAAGCGCCCCTCTATTGGCCATTTGGGTGCCAGTAGATTGAGCGGCTTGAATTCGACCATTGCCGATATTTCCGGTCTTATTCTGGCCTGGCCGGAACGAGCGCCACTTCCCCTCAGAAAGAATTGCTTGCGCCTGGCCTCAGCCAGCTTGGCTACCTGATCGATCGGGTAGACCGCCTCTCGGGCCTTGGCCAAGGCATCGGTATCGATATCCGTGGCAATGACCTTGGCGTCCCGCGCTTTTGCGCCGAGGGTCTCGCTCAACTGCATGGCAATGGAATAAGGCTCCTCACCGGTAGAGGCTGCTGCACACCATATGCGTATGGGGCCACTCTGTTTGAGCACATGGCTTGCAAGTAGCGGAAAGTGGTGCGCTTCACGAAAAAAGGCGGTGAGGTTGGTAGTCAATGCATTGGTGAAGGATTCCCATTCAGAGGAATCCGGCTTGCTCTCCAGACGCGCCAGGTAATCGGCAAAACGGGTCAATTTATGCTGGCGCAAACGACGCGCCAGCCGACTGTAGACCATTTCCCGCTTATGCTCCGCCAGCACGATACCGGCACGCTGATAGATCAACTTACGCACACGTTCGAAATCCGCATCGGTCATTTCCAGATCACGCTCGAGGCTGCTTACCCAGCCGCCTTGACGAACCGGTTCAATCGAGGCAACGGCACTCCCGGTGATGGACCGATGGATTGTCATGTTCAGAAAGTCTCCCATTCACTATTCGAAGGCACCTGACGTTCATCCCGGGCTATTGCAGAGGTTTGAGCGGCGGCTTGAAAATCACTCTGTGCGTTGCTTTTTTGACTCTCGCGTCTAGCCGTAGCCGCTTTGAAGCGAGTTTCCCGAGCTACCGTCTCTTGACCACTACCGCTCAGACGCAGCACCGCAATGGCATTGGCCAGCAGCGACACCTGCTCATTCAGGCTGTTGGACGCGCGAGCAGTGGACTGCACCCGCTCGGCATTCTGCTGGGTAACCTCATCCATCTGTGTGATCGCCTGATTGACCTGCTCGATACCCTGGGTCTGTTCATCCGAGGCCATGGAAATTTCCTTCATGATGTCGTTGACCTTGAGTACCGCTGTCACGACCTCCTCGATGGATGCCTCGGCTTGTTTAACTAATTCGGCCCCGCCGTTGATTTCTTTAGCGGAATCATCGATCAATGTACGAATTTCACTGGCGGCGTTCGCCGAGCGCCCGGCCAGATTGCGTACTTCCCCAGCGACTACGGCGAACCCTCGGCCTTGCTCCCCTGCCCGAGCGGCTTCGACGGACGCATTGAGCGCCAGGATATTGGTCTGGAAGGCAATGGAATCGATGACACCGATGATCTCGGCCATCTTTTTCGAACTGGCGGTGATGTTTTCCATGGTGCCGACCATCTGCTGCATGACCGCACCACTTTCGCTCACCGCATCGCTGGCGCTACCTGCCAAATCACTGGCCTGGCCTGCATTACCTGCGTTCTGGCGTACCGTGGCGGTCATCTCATCCATGCTCGACGCAGTCTCTTCCAACGAGGCGGCCTGCTGTTCGGTGCGGGTCGAAAGGTCCTCATTGCCCTGGGCGATTTCCCTGGAAGCAGGTCGTACCACCTCAACGCTACGATTGACGTCCGTGACGATGCTGCTCAGGCTCTTGCGCATGGCATCGAGGGCTTGCATCAATCGACCGAGTTCATCATCGCGCTGGCTGGGGAGAGTGGCACCCAGGTTGCCAGTGGCAATCTGCTGGGCAAAGCGCATCGACTCGCGGATTGGCCGACGAATGGCCCGAATGGTGACTATTCCCATGACACATAAAAAAAACACCCCTAGCGTCAGAAGCCCTGCTTGAAAGAACAGCATGTTGCGCTGTTGAACCTGAGCCTGCTGCGCCATGATCTGCGCCGAGGCCCGTTTGCTCTCGACCAGGGTCGAAATCGCCTGGGAAAGCTCGCCACCACTGGCCTGCAGCCTGGGCACGAACTCCTTGATCGCGGTAAATGCCTTGAACTGATCTTCGCCACCTAGAATTTCGGATGCAGCCGACAATCCTTCATGCGTATAGCCTTCGAGACGTTTCCCGAACTCGGCCGCCAGCGTCGTCTGATTGACGGCGCGAGCAACATAGTCGACCCATAGACCATCCAGCTGACTGGCCAGGCTTTTGAGCTCTTCGGCATGCTGTTGGCGTGCGTTCAGGAGATCCAGGGCGGAGGGTTGGGACAAGCTCTGATGACCCTGGGCTACCAGTTGATCCATACGTTGCAGGCGGGCTATATCCTCCAGGCCATCCTGAGTAAGCGCCTCTAGTCGCTGACTTGCAGTTTCCAGCGACACCATGCCCAACCCGCTGCTGCCCAGCAACAAGACCAGCGCCAGACCAATCATGGTTACCAGACGACCCTGCAATGAACGCAGCTGTATGCGCTTCAACCATCCCACCAGGCCGGTACGCTCGATACGGCCATTATTCAAGCGCACGCCACGGGTGCGACCATCGCGTATATCTGCGTAGATGCGATCGGCATATTCACACTCGTCAGGGGCTGGCTTTATTCTTAGCGAGGCATAGCCTCGCACCTTGCCGTTTTCCATGATGGGCGAAGCACTGGCATGTACCCAGTAATGGTCGCCATTCTTGCGCCGGTTCTTGACCAAGCCGCTCCAGGTTTTTCCCGCTTCAAGGGTCTGCCAGAGATTGGCGAAGGCGGCTTCAGGCATGTCCGGATGACGCACGATACTGTGGGGTGCGCCGATCAATTCCTCGTGGTCATAGCCACTGACCTCGATGAACGCCGGATTAGCGTAGGTGATACGACCTTTCATATCGGTGCGCGTGATCAGATAATGCTCCTCCGAGAGCACATACTCGCGCTGAGTCACTGATGAGTTATTGTGCATATAATTTTCCCTACTCTTTGCAAGGCCCCTACGTGAGGCAATCGGTATAATTTTTTTATTGGCTTTTCTTGTTGCTTAGAACTCTCCCCACTCCTCTTCCACCTTCTGCGCTCGAGCAGGCTCTCGCTCCGGCACTGAAGCGCCGGCACGCGGCAAAGTTCTTGTCGATTCTTCGGGATTTGGATCAGCTGCCGGCGGCGCTGTATGGCGCTCGTCTTGACCATCGGTGAGACGAAATAGCATGACGGCCTCACTCAGCGCTTCGGCCTCTCCCGCCAATGCCTGGGCCGAGGAGGCAGCCTGCTGCACCAGGCCGGCATTCTGTTGAGTAACCTGATCCATCTGACTGACGGCCTCGTTGACCTGACCGATGCCATTGCTTTGCTCCTGAGAGGCAGCCGCAATCTCATCCATGATGTCGTTGACTCGCTGTACCGCAGCGACGATCTCGCCCATGGTGCTACCTGCCTGATCGACCAGCTTCGAGCCGTTGTCCACTCGGCTGACCGATGCCTCGATCAGACTACGGATCTCCTTCGAGGCATCCGAAGAGCGTCCTGCCAGGTTGCGGACTTCCTCGGCCACCACGGCGAAACCACGCCCCTGCTCGCCAGCCCGGGCCGCCTCAACCGAGGCATTGAGGGCGAGGATATTGGTCTGAAAGGCAATGGAATCGATGACATCGATGATGTTCACAACCTCATGCGAACTGGTACTGATGCCATGCATCGTTTCCACCACCTGGTCGACCACCTCTCCGCCCTGAGTCGCGGTGCGTGACGCCTCTTGGGCCAGCTTGCTTGCTTGACGTGCGTTCTCGGTATTCTGGGAAACCGTGGAGGTCAGCTCTTCCATGCTCGAGGCGGTCTCCTCCAGGGAGGCTGCCTGCTGTTCGGTGCGCGAGGAGAGATCGCCATTGCCTTGCGCAATGCTTTGAGCGTCCAGATGAATGCGCTGACTGCCATGGCGCACCTTGCCCACGGTGTGGGACAGACTCTCCTGCATCTTTGCCATCGCTGCGAACAGTTTGCCGATCTCATTGTTGCCATGTCGCTCGATACGTCCCGAGAGATCCCCTTCGGCAATGCGCTCGAAATGGCTGACAATTCGCTTCAATGGCTGGATGACATTGACGGTGATGCCTCGCAATATGACGAGAATCATGATCAGGGAAACGCCAAGGGCCACCCCGATAGCGACTTTCAACATCGTCGCGATGGCGCTAAAGTCGGTATAAAGCACATCCCCTTTGACGCTGACGGCGTCAAGAAAGCTATCGACACTACTCTGAAATGCATCATTGAGTGGCTGGGTCGAAGCGATATTTTCTCTGTATGTCGCTAGATCCAGATCCAGTAGCGCAGCAATCTGAGGCGCCAGGGATTCGTCAACCAGTCGCTGATAGTTCTCTTCGACCTCGGCAACCAATTCGGCATGTTCAGGGAGTACCGGAATGTCGCTAAACCGATCGAATGTCTGATGTATATCCTCGAGAACATTCGGGAGATTATCTATCTGAGGCTCCTGATTTCCCCATGTTGTGCCGTTGAAACGTCCGTACTCTTCCACGATCGACAGGCGCAGATTCAACAGCTGACTGTTGGCCCGATTGAGCGCGGACTGCTGCTCGACATTGACCTGATTGAGTGTCCTCAATGACTGTTCGCTATACTGCACCGCATAGCCACCCAAGGCGCTCAATCCCACTATCACCCCGGTAAATACCACCAGGACAAGTATCCAGCTGGTTCTTACCGTCATATTCCTGAGTCGATTCATATCCCCCCCTATCGGATTGGCCATTTCGCCCACCACGTTGCTTTTTATTCACTTCGCCAAAAACACTAAAAAACCAAAAATTGATTTTTCTAAGACAAGGAACCTCCAGAAATATGATTTGTAAAATTTATCGGCGTGATAGAGATCATTCTTGATAGCTTGTTGTTAAACGAAGGGATAAAAACAAAATTTTTTATTTTAATTTTCACAAAAAACGCATTATTTAAATAAATATTTTCAAATTAAATAAGAAAAAAACCCGACAAAATAGAATAAAAAAGGGCGAAGGTATTTACCTTCGCCCTATTACTACCAGTAACGTTATCGTCAGTGTGTCGTTTTATCGACCAGCGCCATTTCCTCACTGGTAAGCAACTTGTCGATATCCACCAGTACCAGCATACGATCCTCCAGACTCCCCAAACCGCTGAGATAATCCGAGGACATGGTAACGCCGAACTCCGGAGCCGGCTTGATCTGATCCGGGCTCAATGTCATGACATCGGAGACGCCATCGACGACGATACCCACCACACGCTCACCGACATTGACCACTATCACGACGGTCTGACCGCCATACTCGATGTTATCGAGATGAAACTTGATACGCAGATCGACGATCGGCACGATGACGCCGCGTAGGTTGGTCACCCCCTTGATGAAATCCGGTGCGTTGGCAATGCGGGTGACATTTTCGTAGCCACGAATTTCCTGCACCTTGAGAATATCGACGGCATACTCTTCTTCGCCCAGAGAGAACACTAGGAACTCGCTGCTATGAGCATCGAGGTTGGCAGCATTGGCTTGTTGCAATTGAGCATTGGCTTGAGATACGGCGGTCATGACGTAAGCACCTCCTGAGTGGGCTTGGTTGAGTTGTGGCTAGCTTGTCCGGTTTTACGCCGGCTGAGGCGATGCAGATCGGCAATATCCAGGATGAGCGCGACGCTGCCATCGCCAAGAATGGTGGCGGCGGAAATACCCGGCACCTTGCGATAGTTGGTTTCCAGGTTCTTGACCACCACCTGCTGCTGACCGATCAGATCATCGACCATCAAGGCATAGCGGCGCCCCTCTCCCTGCACGATGACCACGATGCATTCCGTGAGCTCGGTGCGTGCACCATCAATGTCGAGCACCTGATGCAGTGCGATCACCGGTAGATACTCATCCCGCACCTTGAGCAACTGATCGCTGCCCGCCATGGTGTAGAGATCGTCTCGGCTCGGCTGCAGTGATTCGAGCACTGTCCCCAGAGGCAGAATGAAGACTTCCTGACCGACCTTGATCGACATGCCGTCGAGAATCGCCAGGGTCAATGGCAACACGATGCGAGTCGTGGTGCCCTGACCTTCCCGAGAAAGAATCTCGACATGACCGCCCATGGCCTGAATGTTTCGCTTGACCACGTCCATGCCAACACCGCGACCGGACACATCGCTGACCTGCTCAGCAGTGGAGAATCCAGGCGCGAAGATCAGCTGCCACACCTCGTCGTCGCTCATGCTGTCCGAGACCGCCAAGCCGTTCGATTCCGCCTTGGCCAGCAGCTTGGCGCGATTGAGACCGGCGCCGTCATCGATCACTTCGATGAGAATGTTGCCGCCCTGATGCTGGGCGGAGAGCGTGAGCTTGCCGCCTCGAGGCTTACCCTTTGCTTCGCGAACATCCGGGGATTCGATGCCGTGATCGAGACTGTTACGCACCAGGTGGGTCAATGGATCGATGATGCGTTCGATCAAGCTCTTGTCGAGCTCCGTGGACTTGCCTTCAGTGACGAGTTCCACGTCTTTTTCCAGCTTGTCCGCTAGATCCCGCACCAGCCGGGGGAAACGACTGAATACGTAATCCATGGGCATCATGCGGATCGACATCACCGCTTCCTGGAGATCCCGAGCATTGCGCTGTAACAGATTGAGCCCGTTGTGCAGGGCGGTGTGAGTGATGCCATCGATTTCGCTGGCAGTCTGATCCAACATCGACTGAGTGATGATCAACTCGCCCACCAGATTGATGATCTGATCAACCTTGTCTACCGGCACTCGCAGAGAGGATTCGCCGCTGCCATTTTTCGCCTTGCCGCCTTGAGGTTTACCTTGAGCCTTGGCAGCCTTTGTCGGTGCAGAGGCTTCAGGGGGCGCTGACGTTTCAACCTTGGCAGCCGAAACACTCTCAGCCGCTATCGCTTCGTCAGGTTCAGCGGCTTGTTCGGGCTCATCGATTTTCTTGTCAGCACTTGAAGCAGCCGATTCTTGGTTCGAAGCCTTGGCAGTAGTGATCTCGAGTTGCTCGTCATCGATGATGAAACACATCACCGCTTCGATATCCTCGCCGCTCACCCCGGTTTTCAGGGTCACTTCGTAGCGCTTGTCGTCGCCTTGCTGTTCGATCACGCTGCCCAACTGCTCCAGCTCCTCGACCAGCAAACCGCGGTCCTTCTCGGCAACATTCAGCAGGGCAACGCATAGTGTCGCTTCCTGCCCTGCATTGCTTTCGTCGTCGGCAGCTGCCGTCGTCCCGGATTCCTCGACCGGTTCGGGAGTTGGAGCCGGCTTGGTTTCAGGCGCATTCTCGCCACCACCGCCGCCCAGCTCATCCAGCGCCATCTGCTTCAAGGTCTTGCAGATTCGCTCAAAAGCCTCCTGGTCGGGCTCCTCGCCATTGCGATAGGCATTCAACTGATCGTGCAGCATGTCCTTGGCTTCCAGAAAGGTGTCGACGATATCCCGACGCAGGGTAAGCTCGCCGCGTCGGGTATGATCGAGCAGGTTCTCGAGAATATGGGTGGTCTCCTGAAGCACCAGGAAGCCGAAGGTTCCAGCGCCCCCCTTGATGGAGTGAGCAGCACGAAATATCGCATTGAGCTCCTCCGCGTCAGGTTCATCGACATCCAGCTCCAGAAGAAGGCGCTCCATGTCACCCAGGAGTTCCTCGGCTTCTTCGAAGAAAGTGTCATAGAAATCTGTGATATCCATGGGCTAGTCCAGTTGGGTCTCAGAGGGCATCGCCGACGACGGGCGCCGGCGATACCGAACTCGGTAAAACATTTATTGTTTCCACTTGTGTTGCCGGCATTTCCATCCCGTTCTCGAAGGTAGTATTGGGTTGTGGCCAGCTACGCATGCTTTGGCGCTCGATCAAATTCGCTGCACGCTTATCCAGCACGACGATACTGATGCGCCGATTGGCAGCATCGTTGGCCTCAGTTTCGTTGAGCGGCACCCGTGACCCCATGCCGGCTACTCGCAGTAGCCTCTCGGAATCGAGACCGCCTGCCACCAACTCGCGCCTTGATGCATTGGCACGATCCGCGGACAGCTCCCAGTTGCTGTAGCCTTTTTCACCATTGATGTAAGGCACATTATCGCTATGGCCACTCAAGCTGATGCTGTTAGGCAACTCATTGAGCACTGGCGCGATGGCGCGAAGAATGTCACTCATATAAGGTGCGACGCGATCGCTGCCGCGTTCGAACATCGGCCGGCGATCGGAGTCGACGAGCTGAATCCTGAGCCCTTCTGAGGTAAGGGACATGCGCATCTGTGGCCGCATGTCCCGCAGATTCGCCTTGCTTTGGATGACCGCTTCGATACGCCGCTCGAGATCGATCAAGCGCTGTTGTTCGTCGCTGGTGCGAGTCTCTTGACGACGATCTACGCGCTCCTCCTCACCGTTGATATGCGCAGGATCCGGCCCGCCACCAGGAATGGCACTGGCACTGGCGGTATTCTTGTCGCCCCCGGCCATAGCGACAGGCAAGGGCGTGCGAAAATACTCGGCAATGGTCTTGAGCTCAGACTCATCCGCCTGAGCCAGAATCCATAACACCAGAAACAGGGCCATCAGTGCCGTCATGAAATCCGCATAGGCGATTTTCCAGGCGCCGCCATGGTGGCCACCCTTCGCCACTTTCTTGCGCTTGACGATGATGGGGCGATGAGCGCCACTCATGAACCACCCGCCGTATTCTTGGTCGAGCGCACATGCTCCTCGAGTTCATTGAAACTGGGACGCTCGGCGGTAAATAGCGCCTTACGCCCAAACTCCACCGCCAATTGCGGGGCATAGCCATTGAGACTCGCCATCAAGGTGACGCGAATGCACTGCAACATCTTTACAGCCTCGGTCACCTGATGAAGAATGCGAGACGCCAGAGGATTGACGAAGCCATAGGCCAGCAGGATGCCCAGGAAGGTGCCGACCAAAGCATTGGCAATTAAGATACCCATTTGAGCGGCGCCCTGATCCGCTGCGGCCAATGAATGCACCACTCCCATGACCGCCGCCACAATACCGAATGCTGGCAGGCCATCGCCGACATTTTGCAGGCCGTGTGCCGGTACCTCTGCTTCGTGCTGGAAGGTCTCGATCTCGTGTTCCATGAGGGCATCGATCTCGAAGGGGTCCATGTTGCCGCTGACCATCAGGCGCAGGTAATCCGTGAGAAACCCCATGATCATGGGATCGCTCAGCAATGTGGGGTATTCGGCGAACAGGGCGCTCTCCTGTGGCGCATCGATATCACGTTCGATGGCCAGCATACCGTCGCGTCGTGCCTTGGCCAGCAGCTTGTACTGCAACGCCATGAGCTCCATGTACATTATCTTGTTGTACTTGTTGGTGCGCTTCAATTTGGAGAAGGTACGCAGGGTGGCTTTGATGGTCTTACCGTTATTCGACGCCAGGAAGGCACCAACCGCCGCGCCGACGATCATGATGATTTCAGCGGGCTGGTAAAGCCCACTAAGGTGACCACCGATCAGCAAATAACCGCCGAATACGGAGCCGATAACAACCAAGTAACCGATAAGAATTAGCACGTGGAAACACCCTTGCCGTGAACCGTTGGACTTGTAATGGATTATCGGCAGAGGGGGAAACAGCTTGAGGCAACCGGCTGAAAACTTATGCGCATCGGGGTCGTCAAGAAACAAAAAAACCGCAGTGTGATGACACTGCGGCTGGTGGGTTCACATCGAATCATTGCCCCTTGAATACGGGGCTAAGCGTGACGCTTGACCAGAAGCTGGCTAGTTCGCTTGTCGATCGTTGCGGTAGGTGTCACCTGCTTCTCTTCTTCACGTCGCTTGCGAGTCTTGCCGGCCCTCGAGGGAGGCTGACAGATACCGCATACGAAATCGTGTGAAGGCGTATGTGCATGCATGACATAGTGACCGGAACAGCCGGTACATTTGCATAGCTCGAGCAGGTTGCTCTCGAAGAAGCGCACTAGCGTCCAGGCCCGGGTCAGACCAAGAACCGGTTCCGCTTCTTCCAGTGCCAACTGCTCCAGATAAAGCTTGTAGGCCCGCACGAAGGCGTCCATGCGTTCACACCCGTGATCCTGCACCAGCCGCTGGTAGATATTGTAGAAAAGCGACGAATGTATGTTGGGTAGCCAAGTGATGAACCAATCCGTTGAAAATGGCAGCATACCCTTGGGAGGGGACATACCGCGCACTTCTTTATACAGCTTGATCAGACGCGCCCGGCTTAGGTCGGTTTCGGTCTCCAGCACCTGCAGACGGGCACCGAGCTCGATCAGCTCGATGGCCATCCGCACCTGGTGCATCTCGGTGACCAGGCTTTTCTGAGTCATGATTTAACCCCTTGCCTGAGCGAGCGAAGCCGTGGGTACGGAGGCCATCAGCAGCGCGGCATGGGTCTGTCCCAGTCCCTGCTCCCGAGGATCGTTGGTCAATTTCAGCAGCTGCTCTGGATTGTCGAAGCACAGACGACACAGAAGCTGGTTGGTACGAGAAAGCTGACCCAGCTGTTTGATGGACAAGGAAGCGAGCAGATCAGCCATGGATTCGCTCAGCTTGAGGCGGAACATTGCCGTTGCACGATCTTCGTTCAACAGACGCTGTACAAGTAGCAGATAGGACAGATTGATGTCTTGGATATCTTCTAGAAGGCTGTCGATTGTCATGATGTTATTCCCTGCGTTTGCGTTTTTCATTTGGTTTTTTTATTAGGCTTTCGCCTAGCTGTGTATGACTCTAATGGTCATTATTTATTGTGCCCCTGTCACATTTGACTTAGTTCTAATGCTTTAGGACAGGTGTATTTTGAGACCTTTTTATGAGCCATTGCAATAGGTGTGTCGCAAAAAAATGACGAATGCGTTACCGAAATGTAATCAATCGAGAAAAACGCGCATAACTTGCTGCTTTATAAAGCGATTTTTTTTAACGCATAATGCAGAAAACCCCGCATGCGGGGGCTTCACGAGAGGTCAAGAGATTGAAACGATCGTTTGCGTTTAATTTACCATACTAATTTAAACGCAAAAACGATAGACACAGCCTGTGAATAGGAGATGGAAAAGCGTTTAGTGGGAGTCGGCGTCGATTTCAGCGGCCCAGGCCAGCAGTTCCGCAATGACCTGGTACAAGGCAGGAGGGATTTGAGTGTCGAGATCGACTTGCATCAGCAGGGCCACCAGTTCCGGCGCATCGTGTATGTAAAGACCCTGGCGACGGGCTTCGGTGGCAATCCGTTCAGCGAGTTCACCATACCCCTTGGCCAACACCTTAGGGGCACGTCCATCGTCGCTATAAGCAAGGGCTACGGCTTGACGACGCTCTTTATGAGGCGGTTGCGATTGACTCATGATGTTTCTTCACCAGAGAAATTAGCCTTCGTGCCCTTTACTTTGGTCAATACATTGACCTGTACGTCCGCAAAACCACAGCGAACGAGCCGTTCGCTCAAGGCGTCCCGCTCTTCGTTGAGCATGCCTGTACAAGCCACGCTCTCGCTTTGCAATACAAGGCGTATCGAGGTATCGCGCAGATGCAACTGTACTTCCAGTTCGCCCAGGCGCGGTAGTTCGAGTTTAAGCTGGCTATGCCACACCGCTTCCTGATCCTCTTCACCCCGCTCCTGCTCCTGATCCTCGCCGTGCTTTGCATGCTCCGCCAGTTGCTCGGGGATCTGAATGACTAGCGCCATGAAAACACCGGACCAGAGATCCCCCTCCCATCGCAGGGTTGGCGTTACCAGCAACTCGAGCTGATGCCTTAAAATACCCTGCAAAGACTCATCGATACCGTCCATGGCATTGGCATGAGCACGCTGGGTCGCATCGATACCCGGATTGACACCTGACCCCATGAGTAGCTCACCCCGCTGAGCAAATGCCTGGGCTACCTCCTGGGGTGTCATGAATGCCAGAGCAGCCTGCATAGGAGACAAAGGCGCCAGGGGCGAGGCAGGCTGTGCTCCTGCAGGTAGCGGCGTCAATATCCACCGCTCAGCCCCCAGCAAGGCAGGCATGGAGCGTCTATCGATCAGCAGGCTGCCGGCTGACGCAGCGCCTTCGGACTGGCCCGATTTAGTCATCAACGCATTGGCCATCGCAACATTCGAAGAGTGAGCCTGCATCTGGGGCTCACGCAAGAGCGCGGCTCCAGACATCTTTCCTCGATACCAGCGTCCGACATGGGACTCATAGAACAATCCGCTGGTCTCGATACTGCTTTGTAGCCGGCTTGCCAAGACAGGTGCATTGATGACGCCCTGATCAGCACTGCCGGCCAACAACGGCGCTGGCGATCTGATAACGGAGGGCGGTGCGGGGAATTTGAAGAGAATATCGGCGATGCTGCGAGCAGCAGGGCTGAAATGGGTGGTAGTCGAGGCAGGCGTTGTGGCGACGTGAGGCAACGGCCCGGCCTGCCCTCTCGATTCCTTTGCACCCGTACCGGGAAGAGAGACGCCGCTGTGCTCCGTATGCAACCGAGAGTCGCTGTGAAGCGCCCGGGGCGCCTGACCTGGCGTCAAGGGCTTGACCGGTTCCAGGAGTTCCCGGTTTGCCAGCGTATCCACGCGCTTTCCCAACACCTGATGTAATAACGTGTCGAGCAGCGGTGTAATGACGCCGCTCATTGGCGGCCTTGATTACTGGAAACACCACCAATATCGGCAGCCTGATAAGCTCGGGAAAGATCTCGTCGACGACGGCTGTCGTCCATCAATTCGCCAAGTTCGGCGCGATGCTTTTCCACACACCGACGCGTTTCTGCATCCTGGATGAGAAGTCGTTCGAGCAGTTCGGCTTTACGGCGCACACTATCGGAGGTCTGCGTCTCGGGCGTCTCCAACTCCTTGAGCGCTTCAATCTCCTTCCGGTAAGCAGATTCTTCTTCGGCTAGCTGCGCCCATTCCTCTTTGCGAGCCAGAGCCAGCATACGTGCAGAACGGGTAAGAAGTTTTTTATAGCTCACGAACACTGCGTCTATTGGCCTCATCGGCAACTCCTCCTTGCTCAAGCGCACGTGTTAAGGTGCAATTTCGCGCCAAGCGGAGGCGATGTTTTCAAGCAATTGCGAGGCCTCATCGAGAGACTGCTCGTCGTTCTTCAGATTGGCCTTCAGCAACAAGCTGACAATATAATCATAAAGCGATCCCAAGCGTTCGGCGACCTCGCCCCCGCGCTCATGATCAAGCCCTGCCCCCAGTCCATTGTTGACGATATCGATCGCCTTGGATAGCGACTTGCCTTTTTCCGTTACGTTACCCTGCTGCATGTGCAGGCGCGCGGCCCGCATGGAAGCCTGTGCGCCATCGAAAAGCATCACGATCAACTGATGGGGCGATGCGGACATCACCCCGGTTTCCACGCCCACTCGAGCGTAGGCATTGGCACCGCGCATCGCACTCATTGAAAGCTCCATCAACTATTACCCAATTGGGCATTCATGGCATCGAACTGCTGACCCAGGTAACTCATGGTGGAGTTCATCTGGGCGACCAGAGTATCCATCTGCGCGAACTGCTGGCGATAGCGGTCTACGGTAGAATCAATTGTGCGCTCCATTCGATCGAAGCGATCGTCCAGAGAACTCATCCGTTCTTTCAGGCCACCCGTGGCGTTATCCAGCATGCCTTCGAAATCGAGCATGGCACCCAAGGTGTCGCCTACTTTATCCGCCAGACCGTCAGTCGTGGCAGTGCCGGCAAAATACTTGTTCAGCCCCTCGGGATCGTTATTGACCCACTCGCCGAGCTTTTCATCGTCGATCTTCAAACTGCCGTCGAGGGTCAGCTCGATGCCCACATCCGACAGCATTTGAGCAGTGCCGGCGCCGGCAGTGGAGCTCATTACGGTACGCAACCGCGCTTCAACGCTGCGCATCGTACTATCCCCAAGCAATTGACCCGCCACGTCGGTCTCCTTGTTATAAGAAGTGAGACCATCCATGGTTTTCTGCAGTGAATTGTAAGCATCGACGAAGTCCTGGACATTTTGCGTGATGCCCTCGCTATCGCCGCTAACCGTCAAGGTGCCCGATGCCGTAGGACTGGTCAGATCGAGCGTGACACCCTGAATAGCTTCCTCGAGGCGGTTTGACTGGCTAGTGATGGCGATGCCGTTGACGCTCAGGCTGGCATCTTGGGAATCCACCGTCTCGGTCATCGTGCCCGTATTCGCGCTGCTGTCATAAGTGAGCAGCTCACCCAGGCGAGCATTGCCGCTGGTCGTCAACGTCATCTCGGATTGCGTACCGGTCTCGTCTGATGTCAGTACCAAACGATAGGGTGCGGTTGCATCGCCGTCGTTGACGATGGAGGCGGTCACACCGAGCCCGTCGGTAGCATTGATCGCGTTGCGAATCTGGGTCAGCGAACTTGCCCCATCACCGATGGCGATATCGTGAGTCGTACCATTCTGGGTAATGGAGATAGTGCCGGCACCGGTACCTTGCTGAGCACTCTTGTCGGCGACACCAGGCGATGCCAGTGACTGTGCCCTGGCCAAATTGGTGACCGAGACCTCATAGCGACCTGGCACTGCACTACTACTCGAGGCAGCGGTGAACCCTTCACCGGTGACATTGCTGGTCACTGCGCGGAAGGTATCCGGCTTATTCAGCTTGGACGCCGCTTCCTGAAACTTGTCCAACGCCGACTCGAGCTTGCCAAATGCTGAAATCTTGGCCTCGTAGCTTTTTTGTTGCTGAACGATCGGGACCAGCTTCTGACGCTCAGCGGCTTTAAGCTGATCGAGCAGACCATTGAGGTCCATTCCCGACCCGATACCTAGTGAAGAAATACTCGCCATGATGACCCTCTTTGATCTATGACCTTTTTACCAGCCCGACAACGGCTTCGCCGCTGGAAAAGGCTCGCGACAGGTGTTCAATTCGATGTATCGGCAAATTACGCGTGAACTTGAGGGTCATCGCTGGCATGAGATCGACAGGTACGCCATCATGGTTCCCCTTTGAATGAGGGCCTCCCTCTCGATATCGGCTGCACTGCCACTCCTCTTGATATTCAAGGACATTGTCATGGACTCGACCGGACTTTTTAACGACTATCACCGCTGGCAACGCTTCAACCGCCAGGATCAAGTGAGCCGGGAACATAATGCCGCTATACGCAAACTAGCGGAGTCCCATGCCATGGCCTCTCGGGTCACCGAAGGCTACCGCAGCATGGCGGACAAGAGCGCCAAGGAAGGCGCCTGCTATCGCACCCTGTTCCTGCGCCGGCGGGACAACGCAGAAGAACTGGCCTGCGAAGGCTGGCTCTTCGTGCGCCGGGTATTGACCGAAGGCGGCACTACCCGCGTGCGCGCTACCTTGCTGGAAAGCTTCACCCTAGAGGATGGCAGCATCGAACCGGGCACCAAGCCCGCCATCAAGATCACCTTGGATATCTTTGACGAGATACTAGTCAAGCGCAGCATGTCCCTAGGCTGTCGTATCGACCGCCAGGACGATGAGCGAGAGACACGTTTTATCACCTTCCTCGACAGCGTCCGCGGCGATCTGAAAAAGCACCTGCAATAACACCCATGGCATCGCTACCGTCGCGGTCTCGCCCGCTGCTCTTCGTGGCATTGATGATTCTCGTGGCGCTCAATCTGCGTCCGGCGCTATCGTCGATGGCCCCCTTGCTGATACGTATTCAGCAAGAGCTTGGCCTTTCCGCCTCCGCTATTGGCGCCCTGACCACTCTTCCGGTGCTGTGCCTGGGGCTGTTCGCGCCTCTGGCGCTTCGACTATCAAGCCGGTTGGGTGCGGAGCGCGCCTTGAGCCTGGGACTGCTGTTGCTGGTATTCGCGCTGATATTACGCGCCACTAACAATATTCCCTTGCTCTACCTCGGCACCTTGCTGGCCGGCGCCGCCATCGGTATTGCGGGCACCCTGCTGCCCGGCCTGGTAAAGCGCGAGCTCCCCCAGGGCGCCGATGTGGTGACCGGCGTCTATACCATGGCGCTGTGCTTGGGCGGAGCACTAGGCGCCGGACTCACGGTACCATTATCGAACTGGCTGGGTGACTGGCGCTTCGGTCTGGGTAGCTGGGCGCTTCTTGCCTTGCTGGCACTGACCGCCTGGCGTCTGAGCATGCCGCACCCCCGCTCGGGCATCGGGGGACATACACAACTTCAACACCCCAAGCCCCGCCTGATGCGTTCAATGCTGGCTTGGCAGGTGACCGGCTACATGGGCTGCCAGTCATCCCTTGCCTATATCGTCTTCGGCTGGCTGCCGGTACTGCTTCAACACCGCGGGCTCGACGAAAGCGAGGCCGGCTGGTTGTTGGCCACCTCGATTACCTGCCAACTGGCGACCGCTCTGGGGGCGCCTTGGCTTGCACGCCTGGGTCGCGATCAGCGCCCTACCATTCTTCTGCTGATGAGCATGACTGCCGCAGGTATCGCCCTGCTCCTCTTGGCACCGCTGAACTGGCGCTGGCTGGGGGCACTTCTTCTGGGGATGGGTCAAGGGGGCTGCTTCAGCATGGCGCTGACGCTGATCGTGCTGCGCACCGGCACTTCGGAACTCGCAAGCCAGTTGTCGAGCATGGCTCAGGGGTTTGGTTATGTATTGGCGGCCACCGGGCCATTGATGGTCGGTATCCTGCTGGAATATACCCAGGACATGAGATTGCTGGCCACGGTGTTATTGGTCTACGTCGCGCTGGCCACTAACTTCGCCCTGCTGGCAGGGCGTCAGCGCAGGCTCGAACTCGATACTCAGGGCCAATTGGTGACCATCGCCCATTGATTGCCGCACAGGGCGTCAATCAGCCCGAAAGAGCCGCAGAAAGTCTCGGTATTCTTCTTGCGCCGCACTTAACGCCTGAGCCTGTAAATGCACCTCATGCCCTGGTAAACACTGCGCCAGTTGCGCGCAGGCAAGCGGCGTCAAGGTGCCCAGCCGCGGGTAGCCACCAATGGTCTGGCGATCATTGAGCAGAACGATTGGCTGGCCGTCCGGCGGTACCTGTACGGCGCCGAGCCCTATGCCCTCAGAGATCATGCTGGAAACGGCGCACTTCAAAAGCGGGCCGGTGAGACGCACGCCCATACGATCGGCACGATCATCGACCTGCCAAGGGTGATTGAACGCCGCAAAGAGACTACGGCTTTCAAAGTCGGCAATCTGGGCGCCGGGTACCAGCGCAAGTCTCGTCGGTTGTGAATAATCCGGGCGCTTATCTGCAGATGGTGCTTCGGGCAGTTCATCGTTTTCAATATGGCCTTGTTGAAAGACCAGAGCATCGCCTTTTTGCAACTTGCCGCCCTGGCCATCGTGGCCTCCCAAGCCCTCCCTGGTCACACCGGCAACACTCCCCAGCACCGGCTCGGCAAGAAAGCCGCCCGGCGCGGCCAAATAGGCTCGCAACCCATCTTTCGGCGCACCGAAGCGCAGGCGCTGACCCGCCTGTACTTCAAAACGCGACCAGGGTTCGATTGGTTCATCGTCCAGGGTCGCTTCGAGATCCGCTCCCGCCAGCGCCAGCCGTGCATTGCCTTCGGCAATCAGACTCAAGCCACCGAAAGTGATTTCGAGCGTCGCCGCGCCCCAGCGGTTGTCTAGTAAATGATTGGCCCAGGCCCAGGCATGAATGTCTACCGGACCACCCTGAGTCACGCCAAGGCGCCGCACACCGAAGCGCCCGGCATCCTGTAATAACGCAAGCGGCCCGGCTTGCTCTACGCGCAATTGCACTCTGCCTTCACCACTACCGCCCCTACTGCTCCTACCGCTGGCTACACTCATGAATTCTTCCTGCTTGTCTCCGCGCCGCGCTCCTCGACCGGCGTGGTATCGCCACCGGCGTCCTCGAACTCTTTGCGATCCACCGCCACGAAGCGCACCCGATCACCCACTCGCAATAGACTGAAGCCGTCGCGCTCGCGGTCGAACAGCCGTGCGCTAGTGCGCCCGATCAGGTTCCAGCCCCCAGGGGATATGCGCGGGTAAGCGGATGTCTGGCGATTGGCTACCGCTACGCTGCCCGCCGGCACGCGCTTTCGCGGGGTATCCAGACGCGGCAATACCAGCTCTTCGGTCAAGCTGCCCATAAAGGCGAACCCTGGCGCAAACCCCAGGGCGAAGACATGATATTTCTGATCGGTGTGGGCCTCGATGACCGCCTCCCGGGAAAGTCCGCTACGCTCTTGGAGCAGAGAAAGCTCTGGCCCTACGCTATCGTCATACCAGACCTGCAGCTCTTTAATCTCACCGAGGGCACCCTGCTCGTCGGGTTCGAGATCCGCAAGCAGCGTCGCTAGACGCGAGCGCGCCTGCGCCGGCGTGAGCTGTAGGGGATTGTAATGCACCAATAGCGTGGTGTAGGACGGCACCAAGTCGACCAGCGCATCGCCAAAACTCTCTTCGCAGCGGCGTAGCAACGCCATGATCCAGGGCATGTTGGCATCGTCGATACGATCGAACAATCGCACTAGCCAGGCGTCGACCCCCGCCACTTCCAGACACGGTAACTGCATTGCATATGCTTCCTTGCTCATAGAGTGCTTTTCAAAACTCAGTCGCTAAGAGACACTTCTCCGGCGGCAAGGTACCGCAAGGGCGCTGTAAACCCGTCCTTGGGCGCTACTTTTGCCATCCATGGCAAAAGACCCTTGCTTTACCTTACCCCCGGCGTCCATCGCTGTGAAAAATTCGGAAACAGTTTCCAAGTCGGCTCATACCTCTATCGTAGCGCTCATTCCGCTCTCCGCCAGCGCCTGACGAATCGCTCTCACCGCGGCGATGGATTCCGGATTGTCGCCATGCACGCACAGTGTTTGCGCTTCTAGCACCAGCTCGCTGCCGTCGCTTGCGGTTAGCGGCTGGCCCTTGGCGATTCGCAGCGCCTGATCGACGATCGTCTCGGCATCGTGATGTACCGCGCCGGGCTTGCGCCGAGATACCAGCCGGCCTTCGCCGTCATAGGCGCGATCTGCGAAAGCCTCGAACCACAGGGTAATCAGATGGCCATCGGCCAACTCCTGGGCCGGTGCGGGATCGCGAGTGGCCATGACCATTAATGGCAGTGCCGCATCGAAGGCGGCCACCGCCCGCATTACCGCGGCGAGCTTGACGCTGTCGCGCATCATGTCGTTGTAGAGTGCGCCATGGGGTTTGACGTATCGCAGCCGAGTGCCTTCCGCCTCGCACATCGCCGCTAGCGCGCCAATCTGATAGAGCACCAGGTTCTCGATCTCCTCCGCGGAACACGCCATGGAACGACGTCCGAACCCCACCAGATCCGGATAGGCGGGATGCGCGCCTACCGCGACCTTGTTCGCCACCGCCAGACGCACTGTACGCCGCAGGGTATCCGGGTCAGAGGCATGGAAACCGCAAGCCACGTTGGCCAGATCGATGTAGGGCATGACCTCTTCATCCCTCCCCATCGTCCAGGCACCGAAACTCTCTCCCACATCCGCATTGAGTAGCAAGGTTGGCATGGTGTTGTCCTCCCTTATTGGCCGCTATTCGTGCTGTTTGCCTTGATTTCCGCCCAGTCGACCTGCGGTCGCTGCAATCCATGCCCTCCTTTATAAGGAGCGGGCTCCGGCGGCGACCAGCCTTTGAGCAAATCATCTTCTACAGCATAGACCTCCACGCCCAGCGGATGACAGGTCTGTAGCGGATCGGCGGCCTCCGGACCCCAAAGATCCACAGAGAGATCGCCCCCTGGGCAGCAGGACATGGCGCAGAGCAGATCGATCTCGGCGAAGAATTCCAGATAGTCGCCCTTTCGTGCCGGGCAGGCCTTCATGAAATATTGATCGTCATCATTCAAGCCTGTGCATTGAAAGACGTTGAGCACGTCGTGGACGTCCCGCTCATCGAGACCATGAGGAAGCACCGCCCGCACCAGATTGGAATGACAATGAAAGTCGAAATCTTCACCGCTGAGTAGTCGATTCACATAAGGATCGCAGCGCGTGCCGAGCAGATCGTGTACCCGTCCACCTTCGTCGTCCATGCCGTAATCCGCCAGGCTGTCGTCGATGATGGTGGCCATGGGACGCAGATAAGGCAGTGTCGACCACAGCCTATCGAAGGTCGAGACATGCGCATGCTGCAGCTGACGGGTGCGGGAGGCCCAGAAGCGCTCGCGAGGATTGTGCAGACTCCAGAGATTGAGATCGCCGACCTGCGGGCCTTGCGTTATCTTAATGCGAAATATATGCCCTGCTGGCACCTCCCAGGCCAGGCCATCACGGATAGGCACCGTATGGCTGGTGGTCAATTTGCGGCCATCCTGCTCTTGCGCAAGCCGACGATAAAAATTACGGTCGATATCGAGAATCGATCCCGAGGTGGCACGATAGGCGGCAGCAACATTGGCCATTGGGTCTCCCTTCATTGGATGGTCGTGGTGTGCTTCACTCAAGTTGTGTTCTATGCTCATTGAAGCCGTACTTGTGCCGATCGACAAGGCTCGGGGCAAAACACTTTTTCGACAACAAAGAAGGAATCGCGTATGTCTCTTTATAGATCCGGTTGTCAGTTCGTCGCGCTATCGCTAGTTGCCACGGGTCTGGCCGCCGCCTTGAACACCGCTCAGGCCGCGACGGAATGGGACATGCCCACCCCCTATGGTGATCGCACCTTTCATACCGTCAATATTCGCGAATTTGCCGACGACGTGCGCGAGAAAACCGGCGGCGAGCTGGATATCACCGTGCATGCCAACGGTTCACTGATCGCTCATCCAGAGATCAAGAATTCGGTACGGCGCAGCATCGTACCTATAGGCGAGATGATCATGTCACGTCTGGCCAACGAAAATCCGATCTTCGAGGTGGATTCGGTGCCTTATCTAGCCTCGAGCTACGAACAGTCGCGGACCCTTTGGGAAGCCTCTAAGGAGATCATCGACGAGGAACTCGCCAAGCAGCAACTGCGCCTGCTGTTCGCCGTTCCCTGGCCACCTCAGGGCATCTATACTCAGGACAAGGTGTCAACCATCGACGATCTGAAGAATCTCAAGATGCGCGCTTATAACAAATCCAGCGAGCGTCTGGCGCAGCTGGCCGGCGCAGTGCCAACCCAGATCGAAGTACCGGACATTCCTACTGCCTTCAGCACCGGTCGCGTAGATGCCATGGTCACCTCACCGGCTACTGGCGCCGACACCAAGGCCTGGGACTATCTCGGCAACTTCAACCACGCTCAGCTGTGGCTGCCCAAGAACATGATCATCGTCAGCGAACGCGCCTTTGGCCGCCTTGACGAAAAAACCCAACAGGCCGTACTGGACGCAGCGAAAGAAGCGCAGGAACGCGGTTGGGAGATGAGTCGCACGGAAACCGAAGAGGCACTCGAGGTGCTGCGCGAGAACGGCATCACCGTCAGTGAACCTAGCGAGGAATTGGCCGCGTCCCTCGAGGAAATCGGCAACACCATGACGGAGGAGTGGAGCAAGCGCGCCGGCGAACAGGGTCAGCAGATTCTGGATAACTATGAGCAGCTTCAACAGTAGCGCTTAGTAATCACTGTTTAAATGCCTGTACGAACGAATCGCTTCGTTGCGCGGTGCTGGTGCGCCAGCCCGGTAAAAACTTGCCTAACACCCAGTTATGTCTCGTTTTTTGTGCTCCGTGCGCATTGCGCTTCATTTCGTACGGCAATTTATCCAGCGATTCCTTAACATTAACAAGCCGGGATTATTCATGCACTTTCGACTTCGCGCACTTTATACCTTAGGCGGATACGCGGCAGCGGTTTGTCTGTGCGTCATCTGCGCCATGATCGCCCTGCAGGTGGTGGGCCGCCTCCTCGACAAGCTGCTGACGGCGATCGATGCCGAGAGCCTGAATCTGGTCATTCCCGGCCTATCGGAAATTTCCGGCTTTCTATTGGTGGGTGCAAGTTTTCTAGGGTTGGCCTACACCTTCGTTCACGGCGGCCATATCCGCGTGACCTTGGTGACCGGGCAACTGCCGCCCAAGGTGCGGGCATTCGTCGAACTATGGTGCCTGAGTATTGCCTTGGGTTTATGTGGTTATCTCGCCTGGTATACCGGCGTACTGATGCTCGACAGTATTGAATTCAATGAAGTCTCCTACGGCATGGTGCCGGTGCCGCTATGGATTCCTCAAAGCGCCATGCTGCTGGGCATCTTGCTGCTGACCCTCGCACTGCTCGAAGCCTGGATCAGTACTGCACTAGTTGCCTTCACGCGGCCCGGCGAGTTTCGTATCGACGACGCCAGCCCCAATGAATGACCCAGGAAAACCTCGATGCTAATCCTCATACTGACTTTGCTGATCGCCCTGCTCGTGCTGCTCGGCAGTGGCGTCTGGGTCGCGTTCTCGCTGATGGGCCTTGGCTGGATCGGCATTAGCCAGTTCACCTCGATACCCGCCGGCGACGTCATGGCTTCGGATATCTGGAGCGCCAGCTACAGCTGGGAGCTGACGGCGCTACCGATGTTCATCTGGATGGGCGAGATTCTGTTCCGTTCGCGCCTCGCCGAGGACATGTTCTCCGGCCTTGCGCCCTGGATGACGCGCATTCCAGGGCGTTTGCTGCATACCAACGTGGTCGGTTGCGGCCTGTTCGCCGCGGTTTCTGGCTCCTCGGCGGCCACCTGCGCCACCATGGGCAAGATGGCAATTCCCGAACTGACCCGGCGCGGCTATGACGAACGCCTGATCATCGGTACCCTGGCCGGTTCCGCCACCTTGGGCTTGCTGATTCCACCCTCGATCATCTTGATCGTCTACGCCGTGGCCACGGACCAATCCATTGCTCGGCTGTTCATCGCCGGTATCCTGCCCGGGATGCTGCTGATCTCGCTGTTCGCCGGCTATTTGATGCTGTGGTCCTGGCGTTTTCCCGATCGCGTCCCTCCCGCGGATGAACACACCTCGCTGGGTGAGAAGTTCCGCCGTTCACGCCGGTTGATTCCGCTGCTGGGGTTGATCGTTGGAGTGATCGGCTCGATCTACGCCGGGCTCGCCTCGCCCACGGAAGCCGCCGCCGTGGGGGTGGTGCTGTCGCTGTTACTGGCCCGCTGGCAAGGGGTCATGCAATGGAGTACCTTCGTCGAGGCAACGATGGGCGCGGTGCGCACCTCAACCATGATTGCCTTCATCCTCGCTGGGGCCTCGTTTCTGACTGCTGCCATGGGCTTCACCGGACTGCCCAGCGATCTGGCAGCATGGATCGCCTCGTTGAACCTCTCGCCCTACATGCTACTAGTGGCGCTAACCGTCTTCTTCATACTATTGGGCTGTTTTCTGGACGGCATCTCGGTCGTCGTGCTGACTACCTCTATCCTGCTGCCCATGGTCGAGGCCGCCGGCATCGACCTCATCTGGTTCGGCATCTATCTGGTCATCGTCGTGGAGATGTCGCAGATCACCCCACCGGTAGGCTTCAATCTATTCGTGTTGCAAGGCATGACCGGTAATAACATCCTGAGTATTGCCCGGGCGGCGCTGCCGTTTTTCTTCCTGATGGGTCTGGGTGTTATCCTAATCACGCTGTTTCCGGAGATCGCCACCTATCTGCCCGAAGCGATGAGTGGGCGTTGATGCCCAGTAGCCTCAAGAATATTTACCGCGACGTTAGAAGCCAACGATGTCAAACACTCCCCTCCTGGTCATCTACACCGGTGGCACCCTGGGCATGCTGCCTAGTGACACCGGTCTTGTGCCAGGTCACGATTTCGAAGCGCGTCTGCGTGGGGCGCTGAAGACACTTCCTCCCGCGCGCCAAGCTTCTCTTCCCGAATTCGAAGTGCTGGAATATCCCGACCCCATCGACTCCAGCGCCGCGACTCCCGCAGACTGGCAGCGCCTGGCCCGGGATATTGCCGGACGCTATGCCGATCCACAGAAGAGGTATGCCGGTTTCCTAGTGCTGCATGGCACCGACACCCTGGCCTGGACCGCGTCTAGCCTGGCCTTCCAATTACAAGGGTTAGATCGAGCGGTCGTCGTGACCGGATCGCAATTGCCCTTGGAAGCTGGCGGCAGCGATGCACTGGGTAATATCGAAGCGGCACTACGCTTCGCCACCCTGCCAGGATTACAGGAAGTGGCCGTGTGCTTCGCCGGCAAGTTGATGCGTGGCGTGCACACCCGCAAATGGCATACACATGCCTTCGATGGCTTCACCAGCCCTAACTATCCCCTGCTTGGCGAAATGGTGGATACCGCACCCGTGCTGTACCCCTCGCGGGGGCTGGATTCACAACAACGCGGCTTGCCACGATTCGAATTGCCGGATTACAGCGCATTGGATGACACCGCCGTGGTTCGCATTGCCCTCTGGCCGGGTGTCTCCGCCCGCCTGCTGGCTGCCTGGCTGCTCGATGACAGCGTACAGGGAGCACTACTGGAAGTATGGGGCAGCGGCAACATCCCCGAAGACCCGGAAATCCTTGGCGTTCTCGCCCAGGCGACCGGCGAAGGTAAATTGCTGGCTGCCATCAGCCAATGCCCCCATGGGTCGGTTTCTATCGGCACCTACGCCGCCGGTAGTGGATTGCTCGATGCCGGCGTACTTTCCGGCGATGCCATGACCCCGGAAGCCGCCATGACCAAACTGGTGCACTTGGTAGCCCAACCGCTGAGCGACGCCGAGAAACGACAGCGTTTTGTGGTCGCGCTGGCGGGAGAACTATAGAAAAAGGGATGCTGCCGACTACATTGAGAGTGCTGTCTGAATCGCCCCTAACTTCTTAGACACCTAGCGACTCGACAAGGCCACCAACGACTCGAACTTGCCATCACTGGTAAAACTCAGCCGATAAAGGCCATGCACGCCATCGCGCCCGACGATACGCCGTAGCGCTTGGGCGGGGAACATTACCCGTCGACCGTCCAGGCTGTAGGCATAAACGTGTTGCGCACCGCCTGCGTAGTGGGCCAGGCACTGCTCGGCGGAAAGATCAATCACCACATCGATACTGGGCATCAGGGAAGTTTACTGCTGTTGAGCCGCCACATTACATCAATCGAGCCTCGAAACCATCCGCGACGTCGTTGGGAGCTTTGCAGGGTACGACCCTTGCCTGATCGATTCCAAGCAATATTCACCCATGTCCTTGATGGCTTGGCGGTATACGGTTTCACATACATCCGCTTCTAAACGCCCAGGGGCTCGACAAATCGAACTGGCATCAAAAGCGCCGCCATTTCACCTATTGACTCTTTTCACACTCCTTCCACAAAAAAAATCGCAATTAGTCCTAAAGCATTTTTCCCAAGCGACGATAAACAGGGTAACGGCCAACGGTGCCGTTGTGGTGAGAGAGGCAGAACCCTACTGATAAACGCCGATCCGCCGCTGGAGCCCCCAAGACCTAATCAGGTTACTAATAGGAAGGAAATACACATGTCAGTTATCAATACCAACATCACTTCTCTGATCTCTCAACAGAACCTCAACTCTTCCAAGGGCGACCTGACTACCGCCATGGAGCGTCTGTCTTCCGGCCTGCGCATCAACAGCGCCAAGGACGATGCCGCCGGCCAGGCCATCGCCAACCGTATGACCGCTCAGGTCACCGGCATGAACCAGGCCAGCCGTAACGCCAACGACGGCATCTCCCTGGTGCAGACCATGGAAGGCGGCCTGAATCAGATCAACGACAACCTGCAGCGCGTTCGTGAACTGGCCGTACAGGCAGCGAGTGACACCAACAGCGACGTCGACCGCGCTTCCATCAAGACTGAAATCGATGAGCGTGTTGCCGAGATCGACCGTATCGCCGGCAGCGCTTCCTTTAACGGCACTATGTTGCTCGACGGCGCCGCCGCCCTCACTATTCAAATCGGCGCCAATACCGAAGCCGAGGACACTATCGACGTCAATACCATTGATGCGACTTCAGCAAGCCTTGGTGTGTCCGGCACTACTGTTAACGTAGCTAGCTCTGGCTCATCCCAAGCTCTTATCGACGCCGTTGACACTGCTATCAACACTATCGATACAAACCGCAGCACCTTGGGTGCCACGCTGAACCGTTTCGACTCGGTCATCAGCAACCTGAGCACTTCTTCCACTAACCTGTCTGCCGCGCGTTCACGCATCGAAGACGCCGACTACGCGGTCGAAGTCTCCAACATGACTCGCGCCCAGATCCTGCAGCAGGCCGGTACGTCTGTCCTCGCCCAGGCCAACCAGGTACCGCAGGGCGTTCTCTCCCTGCTGGGCTAATAATCAGGTAGCAACAAGACGGGGCTTCGGCCTCGTCTATTTCGCCTACCCTTTAGCACCACTGACAGGTCACCGCAAGGTGGCCTGTTTTTTATTGTACCTGGAACTCGGGACCGCCCAGTTCGATCGCGAACACCCGAATAACGCTGACGAACCCTGCCTTTTCATACCAAGCTACGGCATAACCGGGTGTTAGCATCGCATAACCATTGCTCACCCGTTCAGGAACGTCCCCATGGCGCGCAGTAAAAAATCTTCTTCAAAACTCTCCAATCGCCACAAAAAAAACTTTCAGGCTAATAAATCTACCAGTCTCGAAAGCTTGATCTTGCAGGGGGAGCAACACACCAAAAAAGGCAAGACGCAACAGTCGCTCACTCCTTTGGAAAAAGCGGTAAGGTGTTACCCGCAAGATACCAAAGCCCGGCTAATGCTATCGCGCTCCCTCTTCGCTTTGGGACACTACGATTCTGCCTTGGAACATGGTGAATGGCTGATTAAACACGCTTCCCATGACGCCAACGTACTAACATGGCATGCCAGTATTCTGGAAAAGCTACATCGCCATAGCGAAGCCATCGAGTGCCTGCAGAAGGCACTCGAGAAAGACCCGCAGAATATAAGCGCACATAACAATATCGCTACCTTACAAGTTAAGGAGGCCAATTACCTTCAGGCTGAGCGACATTTTCGAAGGGCATGGGAACTCGATCCCAAAAACGACCTCGCTTACTCCAATATGGTGTCGACTAAGCATTACAATCCAAGCTATAGCGTCGATGAACTCTACGAAGATATATTGAGCTGGGAGCGCTATTTTGCATCATCGAATCATCCGACAAGAGCTGATACGGACCGTGATCCTCAGCGTCGATTACGCATTGGGCTGCTCTCCGGAGGCCTGCGTATGCACCCAGTCGGGCAAATGGTACTACCTGCGATCAAGACACTAAATGATCGTGAATTTGAGATTTTCGTCTATACCACTAACGAACTATCCGACCTCCTTACAGACAAATTCAAGCAGAAAACACATCTTTGGCGTTCAATAAAATACCTTTCTCACGATGATACGGCTCGAAAAATTCGTGAAGACAAGATCGATATACTGATCGATCTCAATGGCGGCGGGGAAGATAGCCGCTTCAAGACGCTGGTCCTCGAGCCCGCCCCGCTCCAGGTCAAATGGGTAGGCAGTCTGTTCAATACCACGGGCTTGAGTGGCGTTGACTATCTGATCAGCGATGCGATCGAGACGCCAGCAGGCGTCGATCATCGCTACACCGAACGCCTGATTCGCATGCCGGATGACTATATTTGTTATCACCGTCCAGAACATGCACCGGCCACCTCGGCCCTGCCAGCACTCAAGAACGGCCATATTACTTTCGGTTGTCTGAACAACCCGGCCAAGCTCAACGATGAACTGCTAGCACAATGGGCCAAGCTGATGCAGGACGTCGCAGGGAGTCGTTTACTGCTACGTGGCGCCCAGTTCGAGAGTCCAGATTTTTACGATCGGATTATTCGGATATTCAAAGAACATGGCATCGATGAACAGCGCCTGATACTCGAAGGGCCAACTCATCATCAGGACTTCCTGGCCACTTACAATCGCATCGACATCGCCCTGGATACCTGGCCCTATTCCGGCGGCCTGACCACCTGCGAAGCCTTGTTGATGGGAGTGCCAGTAGTGACACTGCCCGGCCCGACCTTCGCCGGCCGCCACTCCGCCACACACCTGACCAACGCCGGCATGGCGGAACTGGTGACCCATAGCTGGGACGAATACCGTCAACGCGCCGTCGAGTTGGCCGCCAACCTACCCGACCTCAGCGTAATTCGCGCCTGCCTACGCACCTATCTGCTGCAATCGCCGGTATGCGATGGCCCACGTTTCGGAAAACACCTGACCACTGCCCTGCGCGCCATCTGGCAGCGCCATTGCGAAGGCAAGGCGCCAGCCGCCCTAACTTTCAACAAACAGGGCGAGGCCTATTTCGATGGGGAAGAAAAGCCAGTCGAGATCCTGCTTTCGAGCCCATATCACGAAAGTCAGAAAGAGGAGGCAGGCTTCCAGTGGAATATCGACGGCAAGATCATCGCTATCGACAATGGCGCTGGCCTGACCTCTTTGTCGACCACGCCGGAGCTGATGAAATCGAATGCCTTCGCGCTGATCGCTTTCGACCCAGCAAGCCGGATTAGCGATCCCGCCCCTCTACAGACAGGCGGTGAACTTCATCACTACCCGCATACTCTGCTTGGCGATGGCAATCCCGCAACGCTACACGTATGCCTGGACCCGGCGATGAGCGCCACCCTGGAGCCCTTATCTGCGGAGCAACAACCCCAGGGTCAGGGGCAAGGTAGCCAGGTACTCACCACCCTGCCGATCCAGACGATTCAACTCGACAGTATCGAGGGATTGGAGAGTATCGATTGGTTGATTCTCGACAACCTGAATGACAGCCTCGCGGTACTAGAAAATGGCGAACAAGCGCTAAAGAACACTCTGTTAATTCAGGCGAGTGTTAGCTTGCAGCCCACGCATAAAAAGCAACCAGAACTGACGCAGATCAGCCAATGGATGTCCGCTCATGGCTTCCACCTGCTACAACTGAATAATCGACCGCAATCTGGTCAACTGGACGATAGCCAAGAGCAGGTTTCGCAACAGGCTACTCAGCTGACTAGTGCGGACGCACTTTATATGCCCAGCGCAGAACGGTTGAACGAATTAACCGATAGTCAGCAATTGAAGTTGGCATTCATACTACACTCGGCTTACGGAAATCATGATTTAACGCATAAGCTAATCCATCAGGTCGATACGGAGGTGGCAGAGCGATATTTGGCAAGGCAAAATTATTTGACTTCTAAAACGTCTAGCGCTTCTCAAGCCGATTCAGAGCTCCCCACCCCTAACTCATCATTATTAACGAGAACAGGTTCAAAAAAAGCCAAAAATCGCTTCATACATATTTGCTTCAACAACATGCATGTGCAGAGGCTAGTTGATGCTTTGAGTAACAGCGATGAAGAATCCGAATCGGAAAATCACATTTATATTAACAAACACCGAAGCGTCAAAGATTACGATGTCGACATAAGCAGGAATAGTAATTCTTTGTTTTTTGATGCCAGTCAAGAATTAGAAGAGGTACTTCTTGACTGTTTGAAGGATGACGTGGCAGGTATCTTTTTTCACGGTCTATTTTTTGATTGGCAAAAAAGACTTGTTTTAAGCATTGGCTCAAGAAAGAAAACTATTTGGGTGGTATGGGGAGGGGATCTATACAGATATAAGTCAGCAGATAGCGATATGAAAAAAGTGGTTGAGCAGATAGATTACTTGGCTACATTGACTGCCTCGGACTATGAGGTATTCAAAAAACTCTTTGGCAATAAGCCAAGATTCGACTTTGCCTATCGTCTACCCTTTGATGATTTAGAAAAAGCAAATGCCAATACAAAAGAAAAGTTACTGATTGTAGGGAACAGTGGCGATATCACTAACAACCATATTGAAATACTTAAAAATCTCTCAAAGAAAAAAGACATAAATAATTATAGTATATGCCTGCCTTTTTCTTATAACGCACCCACAGGCTATAAAGAAGAGGTAGAAACCCAGGCTGCTTTGATAGGGATAAAAGAAAACATTTATATAATTGAGGAACATATGAACAAGGAGCGTTATTTTAATTTGATCTCTAGGGCAGAAGTCTTAATAACAGCGCAAGATCGATCTCAAGCTGGTGTAACGACCCATGCCGCCATCTATTATGGAACAAAAGTTGTTTTAAAGAAAAACATTCAGCACGGCAAACATATTTTGCTGAATCCTATGTGGTCCAGAATAAATAAAATGAAGATTGATCCTATTAGCTATGAAAAATTCATCGAAGCTGAAAAAATATCTACTTTACAAGAAAAAAACAGTTCGAAAATATTACTAGACCGGGAAAATCTCATATCCGCTCGCGGAGAAAATTACTCAAGAGACTGTCTGGCTAAAATTCAAAAAACCTGCTTAAAGAATAAGGTGGAAAGATGAAAGAAGATAACAGAAAAAAACTAATAGACACTCTCCCTAAGAAATCTATAGGTGCAGAAATTGGCGTTCATAAAGGAGATTTCAGTGCTGATCTTTTAAATGCATTAGATCCCCAAGAACTACATCTAATCGATCCCTGGCATTATCAGGACAGTGACACATATAAAAACTCGTGGTATGGCGGTTTATCCAAAGGTCAAATCGAAATGGATGAACGCTACTCGAGTGTTAACGAAAAGTTTAAAAAAGAAATTGAAAAACTTACGGTAACTATCCATAGAAAAACTTCAACCGAAGCACTAAGCGGATTCCCTGACAATTATTTCGATTGGATTTATATAGACGGAAATCATTTATTTGATTATGTGATGTGCGACCTCAAGTTAGCTTACTCAAAAGTGAAAGAAAAAGGCTTTATTTGCGGCGATGATTATGAAGAAGGAGGTTGGTGGGAAGGTGGGGTTTTAAGGGCCGTTGATGATTTTTGCCTTAAAATAAATCTTGATAAGAAGATATTTGGAAATCAATTCATAGTACAAAAAATATAGCATAAAAACATAAACGGCCGAGGCGCAATCAACCTCGGCCGTTCTTACAAATAATTGAAATACTCAAGATTTACAAATGCGTGTTTTTCAAATTCATTTATTTGATCTTTAGTTAGAATTCTTTTATATTGTCCGTGATTCTTTTTATCAACAGGCTCGAATGTTTTTGATTTCCACTGCATAAAATCAGTAGGCTCATCATTCTTCTGATAATAACTCAGCATTTCTGATGAAAAACCCACACCCAAAGAACTACATACCTCTCTTAATATGCCATTCGGATTTTCGATAAGATTTTCATATTTAACTATTAACACACCCTGCTCTTTCTCCCTCTCAATTGCCTTTGCAGCATTAAGGCTCCATTCGCTGGCCATCTCAGATATCGTGCTCGGTAGTTTTGGCTTATAAGTAGAATTTATTTTTTTTGATAAAATATCAATATATGAGCAGGCGACATCCCTACCGTCTCTAATTATAAAAATTTTCTGAGCGCCAGGAAAAAACTGATCAATTTCACCCAAATGATTTATGTAATAATTATTTTTATCGCCCAAGGACCGAGGGTTTTTATTAAAAAACTCGCCATATGCATGATAAACACAGGCCGCCATTTCTGAATAGCGCTCAGGCCTAAACTTCATGATATTTTCTAGAACTAGCTTTGAAGGCACCCCCCATGTTTCAAATTTTTTTGATTTAGCCACATTGTCTGCAAACTTCAGATAAGCACTTTCATTAAAATCTTCCATGTCCGAAAATTTAGGCGCAAGCCATAGGGAAAAACCACACTCGGGAGGAACCGTAATCTCCGGGTGGCTATTGAGCATCAACCTTAGCAGTGATGTTCCCGAACGGGGGTTGCCTATTATAAAAAAAGGTGTCGATAACATTATTGATAACTTTTATTTTAGTTAAATTATTTTTTTACAATGGATAGTATTTTATCTACATCATTTGCATTCAAGCCTGGGTAAATTGGAAGACACAGGACCTTATAGGCTATACGTCTTGATGAAGGCAAGTTGCTAGCTGAAGCTGAGGGCATACCTCGATACATGGGAAACTCACTTATCAACGGATAGAAATAGCGTCGAGCGAATACATTATGATCTCTCAGCTTCTGATACAGGTCGTCACGGCTGAGATGATAATCTGGCTCAACAAGGATCGGAAAGTAAGAATAGTTGGAGGTCACATGAACCGGTTGCTCAAGGATACGAATGCCTTTCACACTCTTGAGCTCTTCACGATAGAGTCGATCGATATCGCGGCGACGGGCGATAACCTGGTCAATATGCTTGAGCTGTAACAGACCGAAGGCTGCATTGATCTCGCTCATCTTGCCGTTGATACCCGAGGCTACTACGGTCACCTCGTCGACGAAGCCAAAGTTCTTCAGATGGTCGATATGCTTCTTGGTTTTGGCATCCGGGCAAACGATGGCTCCGCCTTCAAAGGTATTGAATACCTTGGTGGCATGAAAACTCAGCACGCTCAAGTCACCATGGCGCAGCACACTACCACCGCCATCATTTACGCCAAAGGCATGGGCGGCATCGTAGATAACGTTAAGGTTGTAGTTGTCTGCGATCTTCTGAATGGCCTCGACATCGCAAGGATTGCCATAGCAATGCACGGGCATGATGGCGGTAGTACGTGGAGTGATCGCTGCTTCGATTTTTGCCGGGTCAAGATTGAACGTCTGTGGATCGATATCGACAAACACTGGAGTAAGGCCATTCCACAGCAGCGAATGCGCAGTGGCAACAAATGAATACGGGGTGGTAATAACCTCACCCGTCACCCGCAGTGCCTGCAAGGCGGTAAGCAAGGCTGTAGTGCCATTGTTAAACAATGCAATATGCTCAACACCAAGATAGTCACAAAGCGCCTGTTCCAGCGCTTGATGCATGGGACCGCCGTTAGTCAGCGTTTTGCTTTGCCAAATTTCTTCCAGATAAGGAATAAACTCTTCTAGTGGCGGTAGATGAGGTTGAGTAACGTAGACAGGCTCACTACTCATGACAAAAAATCCCCTTTCCTGATCAGCTCACCCAGATATCGCCCATAGCCATTCTTACCCAACCCCTCACCTGCCGCTGCAAGCGCATCAATGCTCAACCAGCCATTGCGTCTGGCAGTACCGCTTTTGACGAAGCTACAGCGTGGAAAATCGATACATGCAGTTAAGCGCTTGAGGCTTCCGGCATAGCTCGGCCTGTCAAAAAGCACAGTTTGCCAAGCCGTATATTTGCTCGGCGCAGTAGCGTGAAAATCTGCTTCGACTTTTATCAACGCCCTCATAACCGCCATCCTGATCAGCCTCACTGGGTCAGGATGCATCATCGCGCGTGAGCGGCATGTGCATATGCTCGATAAGCCTTCAAAATCGAGCGCTAATCTAAAAACGAAGGGCTTTATTACAAAGTAAATTTAGTTATGCAGGCGGCTTTACCATTTAAACCAACTGCCTTATCGGGTGAATTTAAACCTTTTTACGTATTAGCCGATAGAACTTCAAAGATACATTTATACACACACAAATACATACTCGATAAGCAGGAAATCCAATGAGTCAATCAACTGCCTCCAAAACTAAACTAGACAATGCGTTTCGAGAAACTCTCGACCAGGCATTGAAAACCCTGGTCGAGCAGGACCGCTTCCTTTTGAAGACCTCGGCCAATGAGCGTGCGATTTCATTTCGTCTGGCCATGCATCTTCAGGCGCTGTTGCCCGAGTGGAACGTGGATTGTGAATACAACTGCTGGGAAACGCCCTGCCATTACATGAAGCATGTCGTCACTGGCACCACGTCATCGGCAACCGAGGCGCGCACCATTTTCCCGGATATCGTCATTCATCGACGAGGCACCTCGGAAAATCTTGCAGCCATTGAGATTGCAAAGAGCTCCAACCGCTTCAGTATTCATCAGGACATCAAGAAGCTGAAAGCCTACAAGAAGGAGCTGGGCTATCAGCATGCCTTGTTTTTGAGCATCGGGGTCGATGAGGATATCGATAACAGTCAGGTTGAGGTTGTTACCTGAATCCTTGGCTCCGATACGCTTAGGAATCGCCATGACATTCTTTATCGATGACGTCAATTCTCTTGAGCGATTGCAGGGTCGTCTAGTCACTCTCCCGATGTGATGACGACCCACTTGCCTCGGAAAAACGAGCATTGCTTAAGATTCGCAGGATAACTGCCGATAACAGCGGATAACACGGCGTATCCAGTGCTATCGGTATCGCCCCACCCATCCCTCGAGGACTGAACAGAACAATGAACCATTTCGTCAGTTGCTCCTTACCCCAGCAACCATCGAGCGTTGAGGATTCAGGGCGTCTGGAAGCGTTGGAATCGGTACGCCTGATGGATACGCCTTCAGAGCAGCGCTACGATGTGCTGACACGCCTCGCTTGCCGGCTCTTCAAGGTGCCCATCGCATTGATAAGCCTGGTGGATGATAAGCGCCTATGGTTCAAATCAGCCCAAGGCATCACTGTACGTGAAACGCCAGCGGAGCATACTTTTTGCGCTCGTGTAGTCGAAGCGAACGAGCCTGTCATCGTTGAAGATGCAAGCCAGGACCCCCGTTTCCAAGATAATCCCCTGGTAACCGGGCCACCTCATATCCGCTTCTATGCCGGAGTACCGATCTACGGTCTCGGTAATAACCCCTTGGGAACACTCTGCATCATCGATCGTACACCTCGCGCTATCAGTCCCGAAGAACTGATTACGCTTCAGCACCTTGCGGATCTGGTCAATTTCGCAATTGCCGACGGGCAGCAATCCGTTACATCGGGAGAACTACCCGCGGATGAAATCGGCGTGGAAACCCTTGTCGGGGCGCTTATCGCCCGTGCAGAACAACGCCACCGAGCCGGCACACCGCCAAAGCTCATCCTGCTCGAGCTACTTGATGACTTCCTGCATTTGAGCAAGAGCCAATACGGTATGGTAGGCGAGGTTGTGAACGAAGATGGCGCCCTGGTGCTCGACGTCATTGGTATCTCCTTGGGAGATATGAGCGATAAGATGCATGCCTTCTTCGCTCATGGCGGTCGCCGTTTGAACGTCGATCGCATGAGTGCCCTGACTGGTGGTCGCTTTCAACGTCCTGAAATCCAGGTATTCAGCGAGACCGATTTTGCCGCCATCTCGCCGAGTTCGCTCCCGGAAAATCACCCCCCCCTGCATAACGCGTTAATGGTGCCGTTCGTGGTAGGCAAGCAGAACGTAGGGCTAATGCTGGTGGCCAATCGCGAGGGGGGCTTCAGTTTATCCCGCGCACAACGTTTGCTGAAGCCTCTGATGGATATTGGTAGCCGCCTAATCGAATCGATGCAAGAAGAGCGAAAGCAAACTGCCCTTTACGCCACCTTGGAAGAATTTCGCGCCACACTGGACGCGACTCTGGACCTGATTCTCATCTTCGAAGAGCAGTCTCAGCGTTTTACCTATTGCAACCAAGGGGGGATGGATCAGCTTGGTTATGGCGATGATGAAATCAAGACGCTATCCCCTGCTCATCTGATCGACTGCTTCAGCGACACGGCTCCTCCGGAGCAGCTCGCCATGCTGAAAAGAGACGACCAATCGGTACGCCTGAATACTCATCTGCGTTGTCGTAATGGCGAACTTCTTCCGGTACAGGCGACCATACAGCGAATCAGACACGAGAACTCGGGTCGTTATAACTATGTCATCGTCGCCAGGGATTTGCGTGAGTCATTGGAAGCCCAACGCGAAATCGAATGGATCACACATCACGATGCCTTGACTCGGCAACTCAACCGTGAGGGATTCCTACAAGCACTTTCGAAAAACATTCCCTTGCGCTGTGCGGCAGCTCGCCGTCAGGCAGTGCTGGTGTGCGGTGTCGACCGTTTCAAGCGGATCAACGATGCTCATGGCACGGCAATGGCAGATGATGTGCTGCGCGAGCTGTCCGCTGTTTTCGCAGCGACACTGGACGTCTATCCCGATGCGCTACTAGGGCGTCTAGGAGGCGATGAATTTGCCATAGGCGTGAATCTAGTCGATGACAAGCACGCGCTGGAGCTGGCGGATCGCTTGCGTCAACGGGTGGAGCAGCATCGCTTTTCCATGATCGGCGAGTTGCAATTAACCATCAGTATTGGCCTTGCCACCACGACTGGCGGCTATATCAAACCCGAGGAGCTCCTCCGCCGTGCCAATGCCGCTCAGGTACAAGCCAAATTGCATGGGCGCAACCGGACACGACAATACCTGAGAGGCATGCTCAAGGAAGCCAGCCGCTATCAGAATATCGAACAGCGACTCTCGGGCGCTTTTGCCAGGGATGACTTTTACCTGCTTTTTCAGCCTCAATGGCAACTATCGGATCTTTCCCAGCCTGTGGGCGCGGAAGTTCTCTTGCGGTGGAACGATGAGCAGCTTGGCATCGTCGGCCCGGATGTTTTCATTCCCATCCTCGAGGAAAACGGAATGATGATCGAAGTGGGAAAATGGATCATCGAGCAAGCGCTGGACGACTTCATCGCGGTTCGTGATCGGCTTCCCATCGACTTTTTCATCAGCGTCAACGTCAGCGCCATTCAGCTGATGGACGACGATCGTCTGGCGGCCAATGTTCTGGACGCACTTCGCCAACGCGGGTTGCCCACGAAGGCCCTGGAACTCGAGATTACGGAAACCGCCCTCATCCAGTCGCCGGAATGGATCGGTCAGCAGCTGGCATATTTGTACAATCATGGCGTGCGGATCGCCCTGGATGATTTCGGTACCGGCTTTTCGTCACTATCGCACCTGAAGCAATTTCCCTTCGATACGATCAAGATCGACAAGTCCTTCATCGCCGGCCTGCCTCACTCCAAAGAGGACAGCGCCATCGTCGAATCGCTTCTGACGCTTTGTGCCGGGTTCGGACGAGAAGTCTGCTCGGAAGGTATCGAAACCCAGGAGCAATTGGACTTTCTTTACCAGCACGGCTGCGACAGGATTCAAGGCTATTTACTGGGGAGGCCCGAGCCGGCGTTGTTGCTCCAGTCCAGTCAGGAATAGGCAGTCATCAGGATCTGGGTTCACTGGCTTTCGCCTGCCTGGCTGCATAAAGAACGAAGGCCACGATAGCGAACGTTACCCGCTGCGCTATCGTGGCCTTATTGCATCTTTCCTATCCGATTATATCTTTTCTATCCGCGGCGAAGCGCTGGAGGCAGCCGCGGGTCTTTCCCTGGTGAGCCCTGCCATTACACCTGCATGTTCATAATGTCCTTGTAGGTCGTCACCAGACGATTGCGCACCTGCACCCCCATCTGAAAACCGACGCTGGCTTTTTGCATGTCCACCATCACATCGTTTAGCGACACGCCGGGAGCACCCGCCTGAAAAGCGTTGAGCTTGGCGTTGGCGGTCTGTTGCAGCCGATTGATACGTTGTATCGACGACTGCAGCTCTCCGGCAAAACCGCCTTGTCCCACCATAGTGGATAGCTGCTGGCCTTTGGCGGCCTGACCGCTGGCCTGGGTTGCCAGACTCTGCATCTGACTCAGTGCTGCTTGAATGGCTGGTGCACTCATGGCGAACTCCTGCACGCATTGATAATGGGATTGATAGTGATGGCAAGCCTATCAACCCCTTCGTCTTATTCATGCATGCAAATGAACTAACAAAAGCGTCCTTTTCCTGCCTTTAGCCTTGCCATCGTTGCGGATAATGTCCTCCATCACCCGACCGTTCGGATCAGGCATTCGGGCCTGGTCGGAACGACGAATCGAGACGGATGCTGGAGCCGGACATCATCATGTTATCTGGACCGACCCACGGCTATCGGGCCGACACAAACAACATTGCCTTTACAGGCACTATCTTTAACGCTGGGAGGCGAGCATGAGTGACGCCGCTTCGGCCAATCAATCGACTCAGAATGCCAAGGCATCATCGGCTGCAAACGTGTTGACCAAGCTGCGCAGCAGTCCGCTGGTCCCTCTGCTGATCGCCGGCGCCGCTGCGGTCGCCATCGTGGCAGCCATGCTGCTCTGGGCCAGCACGCCGGATTACCGCGTGCTGTACAGCAATCTCAGCGATGCAGATGGCGGACGCATCATCAACGAGCTGGACACACGAGGAATTCCCTATCGTTTCAATGATGGCGGCGGTGCCCTGCTGGTGCCCGGCGATCAGGTGCATACACTGCGCCTGCAGCTGGCGGAGCAAGGCCTGCCTCAGGGTGGCAACGTCGGCTTCGAGCTGATGGACACCCAGGCCTTCGGGGTCAGCCAGTTCACGGAACAACTCAACTATCAGCGCGGGCTGGAAGGCGAGCTCATTCGCTCGATTGAAGCACTGGGCCCAGTCGCTTCGGCGCGCATTCACCTGGCCATGGCCAAATCGTCGGTCTTCGTCCGTGAGCGGGAGCCCGCCAAGGCGTCCGTAGTATTGACGCTGCAACCCGGACGCGTGCTGGGTGACGGTCAGATCAATGCCATCGTGCACATGGTCGCCGGTAGCGTGCCGGAACTTGCCTCGGAAGCGGTTACCGTGGTGGATCAGAACGGTCGTCTACTCTCTCGCAGTGGCAGCAGCCTGGGAGATCTCGACGGGACTCAGCTGAGCTACATTCAGGAAGTCGAGCGCTCCTATCAGCAGCGTATCGAACGCATCCTCTCCCCTATTCTTGGCCCGGACAACGTGCGTGCCCAGGTGGCGGCCCAGATCGATTTTTCCATTCGGGAACAGACCGCGGAGCGTTACAGTCCCAATCAGCCGCCGAACGAAGCTGCGGTGCGTAGTCGCCAGACCAGCGAATCCTTCACCGGTGGTGACAACCTGAGTCGCGGCATTCCCGGCGCGCTAACCAATACGCCTCCCGGCACCGCTCCTTCCCCTATCGATCAGGGCGCAGAAACCGCCGCGAATGAAAACGAAGAAGGCAATGTCGATCAGACCACCGAGAATAAGCCGCCGAGCCGTCTGGATCGGGATGACGTGGTCAACTACGAAGTGGATCGCAGCGTCGAGCACGTGCAGTACCGTCGCGGCAGCGTTCAGCGTCTCTCGGTAGCGGTCGTGATCAATTATCGGGATGGTCTCGATGAGGAAGGCCAGGCGATTCGCGAGCCCTTGAGCGATAGCGAACTGGCACAGATCGAGCGACTGGTACGTCAGGCCATGGGCTTCTCCGAGGCGCGAGGCGATGCCATCGAAGTGGTCAACTCGAGCTTTGCTCAGCGTGATGACGCCATTGATCCCCTAGCCTGGTGGCAGACCGCTCAAGCCATCGAACTGGCCATGACGCTGGGTCGTTATCTGCTCGTCGCCCTGGCCACGCTGTTCCTCTGGTTCATGGTACTGCGCCCCCTGGTCAAGCGTCATAGTCAACCCTTGCCGTCGGCAGCGCCTAGTACACCGAACATGGTTGCGACCTCTTCATCGGATGAGCGCGCTGAAGATGACTTCATCGACGAGATGCCGCCGCCGCGTCGCCGCCCTCGTGGCGCATCTGCTTACGAACAGAACCTCAAGACAGCGCGGGAGATGGCTCAGGAAGATCCGCGTATGGTCGCCCTCGTTGTCAAAGGTTGGATGAACAAAAATGACTAAGATGACTGGTACGCGCCGCAGCGCTATCCTGCTGCTGTCTCTGGATGAGGACAGCGCCGCGGAAATATTTAAGTATCTATCGGCCCAGGATGTCGAAGAGCTGGGCATGGAGATGGCCCAGCTAAGCCAGATCTCTCATGACGAGATGCGCCAGGTACTCGAAGAATTCCATGATGAGGCGGAGCAGTTCGCCGCACTCAACCTGCATTCTAGCGACCATATCCGCGCGGTATTGACCAAAGCGCTAGGTAATGAGCGTGCATCGAGTCTGATCGAGGATATCCTTGAGGCCAAGGGTACTAGCTCGGGTATTGACTCTCTCAACCTGATGGAAGCCCCCATAGTGGCGGAAATGATCCGCGACGAGCATCCACAGATTATCGCCACCATCCTGGTGCATCTTGAACGTCACCAAGCCTCGGACATTCTGGAATTGTTCAATGAGAAGCAGCGCAACGACGTGATCTTGCGTATCGCGACTTTCAGCGGTGTTCAGCCCGCAGCCCTACAGGAACTGACGGAAGTGCTCGGCGGCATGCTCGACGGCCAGAATCTCAAGCGCAGCAAGATGGGCGGCGTAAGAACCGCGGCGGAAATCCTCAACCTGATGAGTTCGGCACAGGAAGAGGCCATCATCGAGAACGTGCGTGCTCACAGCGAAGAACTGGCGCAGAAGATCATCGACGAGATGTTCCTGTTCGAAAATATCATCGACCTCGACAATCGCGGCATTCAGCTCATCCTCAAGGAGATCGACAACAACTCCCTGGTGTTGGCGCTCAAGGGCGCGCCCAGCGAATTGCTCGAGAAGTTCACTTCCAACATGTCCCAGCGTGCGGCACAGCTACTGACAGAGGATCTCGAAGCTCGCGGTCCAGTTCGCATGTCTCAAGTCGAGAACGAGCAAAAAGCGATCCTGCTGGTGGTGCGACGCCTGGCAGAAAACGGCGAGATCGTACTAGGCGGTGGAGACGACAGCTATGTCTAAGCGCTCCGCTACCCTTACTCGGGACAGTGACGATTGGCGTCGCTGGCAGATGGAAGAGCTCGATACGGCCCAGCAGGCCAACGCTTCTCAGGAGCACTCCCGCCAGAACGCGATTCGCCAGCAAGCTCTGCGGCGCAGTGCCGAACTCGACGCGGAACGCAAGAGTGCCCGTAAGGAAGCATTCGACGCCGCCTATGCGGAAGGCCTGGAACAGGGCAAGCAAGATGGCTTCGAACAAGGCCTCGAGGAAGGTCGCCAGACCGGCGAGCAGGAGCTGCAACGCCAGATCGAACAGACACTGGCTCCCCTGCTTGCGCTGGCAGAACGGTTTCAAGACGCCCTTTCAAGCCTCGATGACGATATCGCCGAGCACCTGGCGGATCTCGCCTTGACCACTGGCCGTCAGCTTGCCGGTGAAGCACTGGAAGAAAAGCCGGAACAGATACTTGCCATCGTGCGTGAACTCCTGCACGTAGAACCCGCGCTTTCCGGCCGTCCACGGCTATGGTTGCATCCGTCGGATCTGCTACTGGTCAAGGCGCAACTGGGGGTGGAGTTCGACGCGGCAGGCTGGCAGCTGCAGCCGGACGATACGATTACCCGTGGCGGTTGCCGAGCGACCAGTGCCAGCGGCGAACTCGATGCCACCTTCGAGTCCCGTTGGGAGACGGTCGTCAGCAAGGTGCGCCGTCGACATAACAAGGATGCCCCGACAGGAGATGCCTCATGAGCGTCGTCGCGGAGCCAGACAACATCCATCAGCGCCATTGGCAGAATGCCCTCAACGGCGTTCAGAGTCGCGTGCAGACCATTCCCCCTTATCGCACCAGCGGTCGTATCGTGCGGGCTACCGGTCTGGTGCTCGAAGCGATCGGCTTGCGGGTGCCTTTGGGTAGCGCCTGTCGTATCGAGATTTCACCACCTTCTTTAAAGTCAGCCGCGGCATCTGCTTCAACACCCGCTTCCACGCTATCGAACAATGAGCGCTTTGCGGAAGCGGAGGTCGTCGGTTTCTCCGGGGAAAAGCTGTTTCTGATGCCACTGGAAGAGATCAGCGGTCTGCTTCCCGGCGCTCGGGTATTTCCCCTTGGGGAAGGCGGTCCGGACAGCAGTGCCCGGCGCTTCCCCTTGGGTGAAAGCCTGCTGGGTCGCGTGGTGGATGGCAACGGTAGGCCGTTGGATGGGCTGGAACCGCTGACAGATGCGCCCCATTCCCCCTTGGCAGCTACGCCACTCAACCCTATGGATCGCGCCCCCATCGAGACACAAATAGACGTGGGCATTCGCGCCATCAATGGGCTCTTGAGTGTCGGCCGGGGCCAGCGCATGGGCCTGTTCGCAGGCTCCGGGGTGGGTAAATCGGTGCTGCTTGGAATGATGGCCCGCTACACCAAGGCGGATGTGATCGTGGTCGGACTGATCGGCGAACGTGGCCGGGAAGTACAGGATTTCATCAACAATATTTTAGGCGCCGAGGGGCGCCGACGGGCCGTGGTGGTCGCCGCTCCGGCGGACACTTCACCGTTGCAGCGCCTGCAAGGGGCAGCCTACGCCACCCGGCTGGCGGAAGGTTTTCGTGACGCGGGCCAGGATGTGCTGCTGATCATGGATTCGCTGACCCGCTACGCCATGGCTCAGCGGGAGATCGCACTGGCCATTGGCGAGCCGCCGGCGACCAAGGGTTATCCACCCTCCGTGTTCGCCAAGCTCCCCGGCCTGGTGGAGCGCGCTGGCAACGGCGTGAAGGGCGGCGGCTCTATTACTGCCTTTTATACGGTACTCACGGAAGGCGACGATCAGCAGGACCCGATTGCAGACTCCGCCCGGGCGATTCTCGATGGCCATATCGTGCTATCTCGCTCACTGGCGGAAAGCGGCCACTACCCGGCCATCGATATCGAAGCCTCGATCAGCCGCGCCATGACCGCCATCGTCAGCAACGAACAGCAGCGCCAATCCCAGCGTTTCAAGCAAATGATGTCCCGCTATCAGCGCAATCAGGATTTGATCAGCGTCGGCGCCTATACGCCGGGTCACGATCCTCAGCTCGATCAGGCGGTGATGATGCAACCCAAGTTGGAGCAGTTTCTACAGCAGAGAATCGATGAGCGTGCCGATATACCACAGACGCACCATGCGCTCGATCTTCTGCTGCCGGTTTGATGACTGTCATCGATACCTTCAAGCGTAAAGCATCTCGAAACGCAAGCCGCTTGAAGAACGAATTTATAGAGAAGGAAGAGACACATGGCGACATCCACACCGCTTGACACCTTGATCACTCTCGCTCGGGATTCCCGGGATAATGCCGGGATCGAGCTCAGTGGTCTGCGTCGTGCCCAACAAGAATCCAAGGCTCAGCTCGATACGCTCTTGCAGTATCGCCATGAGTATCGTCAGAAGCTGCAGACCTCCATGGAGTCCGGCATTGGCCCTGCCAGCTGGAGCAATTACCAACAGTTCCTGCGCTCCCTGGACGATGCGATCGCCGGCTCGCGGCACGCCCTCTCGACACACGAGTCGCAGCTAGCCCAGGGGCAGCTGCGTTGGCAACAGGAGCAGCAACGACTCTCCGCCTACGACACCTTGGTGGATCGCCGCAACACTGCCGAACATCAGCGCACAACGCGTCGTGAACAGCGCATGGCAGATGAAATGAGTGCCGGCATGCGCATTCGGCGTCAGGCCCAACAAGATCACTCTGGTTCCAGCCACTAATTCTGATTCTACCCACCAAGGGGAGACCTTGCTTCTATGGAAATTTCACAACTGCTAGCATCCAAGGGGGCGTCACAACCAGCCTCTGCTCTGGGCCAGAATGCCAAGGGCGAGTCCGATGTTGGCGACAAGTTCGCGCAGCTTTATCAAAAAGCCGGCCAGAACGCCAAGTCCTCTGTCGAGACGAATGCCACCAGGGAGCCTTCATCCGCGATTGTCTCTGGCGGTGCCGCCGGGAAAGAGCTTCTTGGCGCAAACGGCAAAACCTCACTCGACAAGCTGCTGGACAAACTCGACGCCGGCATCGAGCTCTCGGATGATGAGGCATCGTTACTGGACGGCTTGGCTGATGCGACTCAGATGCCAGCGGAAATGACGCCTTTGGCCCAGCAGATCGCCATGCTGGCAGGAAATGACAGCCAAGTACCGGCCGGCGCCTTGCTGAGTAGCGTCCAGGTTCGCCAGGCCGACGTCGCCATTGCACAGACCCAGGGCGCGGCGTCCGGACTCGATGCCATTCGCCAGCGCCTGGAACTCATTGCTCAAGCCCAGCGCGGTGATGCCACGACTCAGCAAACCCAGGGCCAGCAGCCTGCGGCCCTGATGGCCGCCACGCAAGGCGATCAAGCCCTGGCGCCGCTGGATAAACTTGGCGATAAGGCAGCTTCGACACGTTTGGTCGACAGCGGCACCCTGCGGCATCAGGCGTTAACGGCCCAAGGACAGCCTGGCGCCCTCGCCCAGGCGAACACGCTGAGTGCCGAGAATATGACTGTCGCTCAGCAGAACGGTACTTTCGGCAATCTCGGCACTCCCGGCTCCTTCATTGATGCGATGGCTGGCGGCGATGGCGCCCTGAACGGTCGCGGCGGTGCGGAAACACTCGCCGGTCAAGGAGCGCTGGCAGCGGGGGCGGGTACGACGGGGGCATCTTCCCAGGTTACCGGACAGGCTCAAGGCATCACCCAAGCGACCCTCAGCGCACCGCTGGCCTCCGCCCAGTGGCAACAAGGGCTTGGACAGCAGTTGGTATCGATGCATCAGCGTGGCAATCAACGTGTCGAACTTTACCTGCATCCGGCGGACCTGGGACCGGTAAGCATCAGTTTGAAGATGGATGACCAGCTGGCTCAGGCGCAGTTCACCTCTGCCAACCCGCATGTGCGCGCGGCTATCGAGCAGGCCATCCCGCAGCTACGTGAGGCCCTGGCAGAAAACGGCATCCAGCTTGGCGAAGCCATGGTCGGTCAGCAGAATCAGCAGCGCGAAGGCGATCAAACCGGTGAGCGTGGAGACGCCCTGCTTGCGGATTCTTCCGCAGGAGCCGGCGCTAGCGATGATGCGGAGTCGTTGGTCGTGACACCGCAAAGCATCGAGATGGATGGGCGAGTCAACCTCTACGCCTAGGACCTTTTCTTCACTCTACGCCCGGTTCGTGCTCAACGATCCGGGCGTTTTGCCGATACACGAGTGGAGCGTCAGCTCAAAACCTTGAGTTGAGTACCTATCGGCGGCCTTTTCCATCCATATCAAACGATCCGCTGCCGCCATAATCCTCTTGCAATCATCGATCAACGACGGCGAACACACACAATGGCCAAGAATCAGTCTGAGAAAAAAGGCGGGAAGCCCTGGTGGCTCCTCGGTATCGTGATCATAGCGATCTCGATGGCAAGCTCTGCCGGCGTGTATTACCTGCTGGATTTGAACAAACCGGTAAACGCAGATGATAGCGTGCCAGAAGCGAAAGCAATCGTTGCAGCGGCTCCGATCTTCGCGACCGTCCCGCCGTTCACGGTCAATGTACAAAGCGAAAACTACGAGCAGCGTCTTCTCTACATCGGCCTGTCTTTCAAGGTGAATAACGAAGAGACCGCTTCTCTGATCGCACAGAACATGCCCCAGCTTCGCAGCCGGCTTCTGCTGCTGCTTTCCGACCAGTATGCAGAAGAGCTGACTCGCCCTGAAGGCAAGGAAGCGCTGGCCGACAAGATCTTGACACTATTCGATGAGCCGTTCAGCGATCCCCAGCCGGATCTTGCGATCGCCGACGTGCTCTACACCGACTTCATCGTGCAATAGGGACACCATGTCTCAAGACGATCTGCTTTCGCAGGATGAGATAGACGCCCTTCTCAAGGGCGTCAGCGGCGAAGAAGAAGCCGGCGATGGTGGCGATTCATCGACGGCACCGCGTATTCGCCCCTACAATCCCGCGACTCAACACCGCATCATCCGCGAGCGCCTGCATGCGCTGGATATCATTAACGAGCGTTTTGCTCGTCAGTTCCGCATGAGTCTTTTCAACCTCCTGCGACGCAGCGCCGATATCACCGTGGAAAGTGTTCGCTATCAGAGCTACAGCGATTTTTCGCGGCATTTGCCGGTGCCTACCAACGTCAACCTGATCACCATGAAACCGCTCAGGGGCACCGCGTTGGTGGTATTTCCCCCTAACCTGGTGTTCATGGTGGTGGACAATCTGTTCGGTGGCGACGGGCGTTTTCTGACCAAATCCGAAGGTCGGGAATTCACCCATACCGAGCAGCGCATCATTCAGCGCTTGCTGCATCTGGCCATCGACTCCTATCAGGACGCCTGGAAATCGGTGTTCCCGCTGGAAATCGACTACGTGCGCTCGGAGATGCAGGTACGCTTTGCCAATATCACAAGCTCACCCAACGAAGTCGTGGTGACCAGCACCTTCCATCTGGAAGTTGGCAGCCTTGCCAGCGAATTCCAGATCTGTATGCCCTACTCGATGATCGAACCGATGCGCGAGCGCCTTTCCGGCCCGCTCACCGACAACAACGCAGATGAAGATCGCCAGTGGGGCCAGCGTATGGCCGGTGAAATCAAGCACTCCCAGGTCGAGCTGATCGCGGATTTCGTGGAGGTCGACGCCAGCATCAGCCAGGTCATGTCGCTGAAGATGGGCGATGTCCTGCCTATCGAGCTTCCCGATATCGTGCCGGCCCGCGTCGATGGCGTACCGGTCATGAACTGTGAATTCGGTAGTCAGAGTGGCCAGCGCGCGCTACGCGTACGCCAGCTGATCGACCATGTCGCCCAAACCAACAAGTTCGCCCTCGGTCTGACGCCAGGCACCAAGGAAACCGACAATGACTGACCCCAAAAACCCCGACCAGAACAGCTCTGATTTAGACAGCTCCAATTTAGAGAGCCCCGGTTCAGAAAGCTCCGACCAGAACGACCTCGAACAAGGGGGCGCTGACGATCCTTGGGCCGATGCCATGGCAGAGCAGGAAAATGCCAGTGCCGATGAAGAGTCCGGCAGCGACGCCGCCGCGGACGAAGATGATCCCTGGGCGGCAGCCTTCGCCGAACAGGCGGAAGCCGAGCCGGAGGACGAGTTCGATACGCCTGCGAGCGGCAACGCTACCGCACCGGCCACCGCCGCCGGCGACCAGGTGTTCAAGCCACTGAATAGTGGGTTTGAAAGCGGTGCCGCACGGGATCTGGAAATGATCATGGACATCCCGGTCAAGATGACCGTAGAGCTGGGCCGCACTCGCATCACCATCAAGCAGCTGCTTGAACTGGCCCAAGGTTCGGTAATCGAACTCGACGGCCTAGCGGGAGAGCCCATGGATATCCTGATCAACGGCTATCTGATCGCCCAGGGCGAAGTCGTGGTGGTGGATGACAAGTACGGCATTCGGATCACCGAGATCGTCACCCCTTCAGAACGAGTACAGAAGCTCAATCGATGAGTCAGACTTCCTCTTCTTCCAGCGCGAGCTTCTCTAGTGCGACCCAGGGCGTCGCGGAGTCGGTCAGCGGCGCCCAGAGCGATGCGTTGATCGGCCTGGCGACCCTGGGCAAAACGGCCTTGGCGCTGGCAGTGGTCATCGGCATCATCCTGCTCTGCAGCGCATTTCTCAAGCGTGTGGGGCCCGGGCGCAAAGGCAGCGGCCAGCATCTGAAAATGGTCGCCAGTACCGCCGTGGGTCAGCGTGAGCGAGTGGTCATCGTCGATGTAAAAGGTACCTGGCTGGTGCTTGGCGTCGGGGGCGGCCAGATCACGCATCTACATGAAATGCCCGCACCGGAGGAAGAGATCGCAAACGCGTCAGCGCCATCGACCGCTGCACAAGGCAGCGACGGCTTCGCCACCCGTTTTGCATCTGCGCTGCGTCATAACACCAAGGAGCGTTTCAGCAGCCAAGATCGCAAGCCCGGGGGTGATGCATGAAGTTCACTCCAGTGCTGCTACTTCCACGCCTGCTCGCGCTACCGATGTTCATCGCCCTGGCCCTTGTCTGGCCCGAGCAAAGCTGGGCCCAGGCTTCCATTCCCGGCATGATCAGCCAGCCCCTGGCGGATGGCGGTCAACAATGGTCACTGAGTCTGCAGACGCTGTTGCTGCTCAGTTCCATGGCTTTTCTGCCGGCACTTCTGCTGATGATGACCGGTTTCACCCGCATCATCATCGTGCTGGGCCTGCTTCGCACCGCCATGGGCACCCAATCCGCGCCCCCCAATCAAGTGTTGCTCGGGCTGGCGCTATTTCTGACCTTCTTCGTCATGTCGCCGGTCATCAATCAGGTGTACGAAATTGCCTGGCTGCCCTTCTCCGCCGATCAGATCAACTTCGATGAGTTTCTGCGCCTGGGTAGCGAGCCGTTTCGGGAATTCATGATGGGTCAGACCCGGGAGCCGGATATCGCCCTGTTTGCACGCTTGGCAGATGCTGGCACCTTTCAGGGCCCTGAGGACGTCCCCATGCGGGTGCTATTGCCCGCCTTCGTCACCAGCGAGCTCAAGACCGCGTTTCAGATCGGCTTCACCATCTTCATACCGTTTTTGATCATCGATCTGGTGGTGGCGAGCGTATTGATGGCCTTGGGGATGATGATGGTGCCCCCGGCGACCATCTCGCTGCCTTTCAAGCTGATGCTGTTCGTGCTGGTGGATGGCTGGCAGCTGCTGATCGGCTCCCTGGCCGAGAGTTTCTACATTTAATGTTTCTATTCGATATTCACCGCTTGCGAGGCACGGCATGACACCGGAAATGGTAATGAGTACGGCCTACCAGGGCATGAAGGTCACATTGTTCCTGGCCGCCCCGCTGCTGCTCACAGCGCTGTTCATCGGTCTACTGGTGAGCCTTTTTCAGGCCGCCACCCAGATCAACGAAATGACCCTGTCCTTCATACCCAAGATACTTGGCGTATTCGGCGCGCTGGTACTGGCCGGCCCCTGGCTGATCCAATTGATCACCCACTTCACCATCGATCTGTTTCGCAACATTCCTTTGATGCTGGGCTGACATGGTCGAGGTCACCTTCGACCAGCTACAGGGCTGGCTCATCACCTTCTTTTGGCCCTTCGTCCGCCTGACGGCTTTTCTCATGGCTGCCCCTCTCTGGGGCCATTCCAGCGTACCCAGACAGGTCAAGATAAGCCTGGCCATGTTGCTTGCCATCGTGATCTCCCCGACCTTACCACCATTACCCGCGGTGCCCATCGTCTCCTGGGAAAGCCTTGGCATAATGCTAGAGCAGATGCTGATCGGCATCGCGATTGGGCTGGTCATGCGGGTCGTACTGGCAGTAGTGATGGCAGCGGGAGAGTACATCAGCTTGCAGATGGGTCTGGGCTTCGCCACTTTCTTCGCGCCGGATCTTGGTGCCAGTTCCATGGTACTGTCGCGCTTTCTCTATATGATCACCCTGCTGCTGCTGCTGGCCTTCAACGGCCATTTGATCGTAATCGAGATTCTCGCCAACTCCTTTATCACCCTGCCCATCGGCATGGGCGGCTTCAACCCCGACGCCTTTGTGATTCTGGCCCGCTATGGCGGCACGATATTCTCCGCCGGCCTGCTACTCGCCCTGCCAGTAGTGGCCTCGCTCTTGATCATCAACCTGTCCCTGGGCATCCTCAACCGTGCCGCGCCTCAACTGACCATCTTCTCGATCGGCTTCCCGATGACCCTCACCGTGGGGCTGATTCTACTGATGGTGCTAATGCTGGACCTGGGCCGCTACCTGGAAGGCCTGTTTTCCCGTGGCTTCGTGTTTATGCAGGAGTTGATCGCAATGATGGCACCGCTTGGGTGAGCGACGTCCAGCTTCCCAACGCCAAAATACGATATGGGCCTGTTTGAAAAGTAGGCGAGCGAAGCTCAGCGCTAAGCCCGCTCCTGCGGGCTATAGCATTCCCCACATCCATGTGGGTCACAAAGCGAAAATCGGCGCAAGAACGGAGTTTACGTTTTGTAAATGAGTACCTTAAGCCGATTTTCAACACAGTATGAGCGAGCGCAGACACTTTTCAGGCAGAGCCCAAGGCCTGATCAAGATCGGCGATGATATCATCGACATGCTCGATGCCGATCGACAGCCGCACCATGTCCGGGCTGACCCCTGCGGACTTGAGCTCTTCCTCGTTGAGCTGGCGATGCGTGGTAGCCGCGGGAATCGATGAGCAGGTCTTGGCGTCACCGATGTTGACCAGCCGCAGGATCAGTTGAAGTGCGTCGTAGAATTTCGCTCCCGCCTCCAAGCCGCCTTGAATACCGAAACTCAGGATGCCCGAGGCATGACCGTTCATGTAGCGCTTGGCCAGGGCGTGATCCTTGTGGCTTTCAAGCCCCGCGTAGTTCACCCAGTTGACCTGAGAATGCTCCTCCAGATAGCGGGCCACCTTGAGGGTATTGTCGCAGATGCGCTCGATACGCAGCGCCAGGGTCTCGAGACCTTGCAATAGCTGCCAGGCGGCTTGGGCGGAAAGCGCCGCCCCCATGTTACGCAGCGGCACCACCCGCGCTCGGGCGATAAACGCCGCATCTCCCACGTCTTTCGTATAGCTGATGCCGTGATAGGAGATATCCGGCTCGTTGAGCAGGGCAAAACGCTTAGCGTGATCGGCCCAGGGGAATTTGCCGGAATCCACGATCACCCCACCCACGGTAGTGCCATGGCCGCCAATATACTTGGTCGCCGAGTGGATGACGATATCCGCACCGTGCTCGATGGGTCGCCATAGAAACGGCGTGGCGACGGTATTGTCCACCATCAACGGCACCCCATGGCGATGCGCCACCTCGGCCAGCGCCGCCATATCTACCACGCCCCCGGAGGGATTACCGATACTTTCGCAGAACACCGCCTTGGTGCGTTCATCGATTAGCGCCTCGATACCGGCGATGTCGTTCTTGTCGGCGAAACGCACCTGAATGCCCTGGCGTGGCAAGGTATGGGCGAACAGATTGTAGGTGCCGCCGTAAAGCTCGCTGATAGAGACGATGTTGTCACCGGTCTCCGCAACGGTCTGAATGGCGGCGGTAATTGCCGCCATGCCCGAAGCCATCGCCAGCCCAGCGATACCACCTTCCAACGCGGCGATGCGCTGCTCCAGCACCGCGCAGGTAGGGTTCATGATACGGGAATAGATATTGCCCTCGACCTTGAGATCGAAAAGATCCGCCGCATGCTGGGCGTTATCGAAGGAGAACGAGGTGGTCTGATGGATGGGCACCGCCACCGCATGTTGATCATCGGCGGTATAGCCGTGGTGCAAGGCAATGGTTTCAGGTTTCATCGTGACTCCGAAGAATGTTGTTATCGCTGACTGTCTCCGGATTTGGCTACATTTAAACAAAAAAAGCCAGTCGGACTGCTTAACCGACTGGCATCAAACTATGAAACGTTTTTTATAGGCGGTCGAACAACGACATTCCCTGGATTTCGGTAAAGACCTTCTGGGCGGCCTGCAAGCCGACCTGACGAATCTTGTAATCGGTGATCGCGCGGCCGTAATCGAGGTCGACCAGATCCGACAGGGTCGATTCGTAATTCACGGAGCGATTGCTACCCACGGAATCGAGCACATCCAGTTCGTTAAGCCGTGCGCCCACCGAAGCGCGTACGGTCAGGACATTGTCGAGGCTATTGTCGAGTTCGCGACTGACCGTGGAAAGAGTATTGCGTCGCGCCGCCTTGTCAGCCGGGGTTTCAGCCGGGGCGTCGAGAGCGGCAATGGCGCTTTCCAGGGTGGAGAAGATGCTTTGATCCTTCGCCTTGGCCATGGAGATTTCATCGCCTGCTGCAGGCGTGCCTTCGAGAGTGATCGACAAGCCAGCAAACTCGAGACTGGCGCCTGACGTGTATGCTTCTCCCGTATGCCCCGGCACGGTGTTGCCGGTAGTGGTGTTGGTCACGGTATATTCTAGAGTGCCGCCATTGTCCGCAAAGCTGATGGTATACTCATCGCCATATCCCGCTGCTGCCGCATCCACTCGCGTCGGACCGGTAAAGGTCACGTTCCCGTTGTTGGCACCAGCAGTCGACACATAGCTCGCCCCACTATGCACGCTTTCGAAGATCGTCGAGCCGCTATCCCCCACCGGCATCTGCCGTGAAGCATCGACCTGTTGTTTTCTGACCTTGTCATGGCCTTGGTAATCGACGTTGCCGTTGGCATCCTTGATAAAGGGAGGCGCATCGTCCTTGTAGCCGCCGAACAGATAGGTCCCGTTACCGTTGGAGGAATTGGCCAGACCCAGCATGTTCTCGTAGATGCCCTTGAGTTCCGTCGCCACAGACGCGCGGTCCGCATCGCTCAGGGTGTCGTTGCTGGCTTGGATAATCAGTGTCTTGGCGCTGGCGATACCGTCGCTGACACTGTTGAGCACGCTCTCTTCCTGGGCCAGGGCATTGCCCGCGCTGATGCGCGCATCCGCATACTGCTGGCTGACTGCCATGGACTGGGACACATTGACGGCACGGGAGGCGGCCTGCGGATCGTCCGAAGGATTGACCACTCGGCGCCCGCTGGCAAGTTGCTGATCGACATGCATCAACTTGGCTTGTTGGCTATTCATGGAGCTCAAGCCGGAATCGAACATGGTGACGGTACTGATACGCATGGTGGTGCCTCTAGATCAGTGATGCTCAGCGCAGGTTGAGAATGGTATCGAGCAGATTGCCGCCGGTCTCGATGACCTTGGCGTTGGCTTGGTAATACTGCTGATAACGAATCAGGTTGGCGGCTTCCTCGTCCAGATTCACCCCGGACTCGGACTGCTGCACGGCGGTAAGCTGTTCAGTAAGCCCCTGCTGAGCCGAGAGATTGGCCTTGACCACGTTGGTACGATTGCCCACGTCACTGACGATGGAGGCGTAGGCCTCGTTGATACTGGCCTTGCCACCGACGATATTCTTGTGTTGCAAGTTCTGCAGCAGCAGAGCATTGCTGTTATCGCCACTGGAGAAACTGCCATCGTCCGGGTCGGGCAACGCTGCAGCGATCCGAGCGGTATCGTGAATCAGATTTTTGAACTCACCCGCGAGATCCCGGGTTGGCTGCACCTGAAAACGATCTCCTGTTGCGGGAGTACCGGCGACCGTCAACTCCAGACCATCGAAGGTCAACGTGGTGGCGGTGGTTGTGATGTCGGCAGCGGGGATCTCTTCACCGGTAGCACGCCGGGTGACCACGAAGTCGGTGGTGCCTGGCCCTTCGAAGCGCACATCGTAGTCGCTGGCACTGACCTTTTGGCTATCGACATAGGCAGCCGTAAGCGTCGCACCACCGGTATTCTTGTCGTGGAAGAGCACCTTGGGCGAGCCGATATCAAAGAAGTCCTCACCCGGATCACCATTGAGATCAAGCCCTTCCTTATGCTGAGCATTGAACTCACTGGCCAGTGTCAGAGCCATCTGCCCGATCTGGTTCTGGGTCTTGTCCAGGGTTTCTCGGCGGAAGGTCATGAGGCCGCCAAGGGTGCCCTTCTCGAAGGTCGATTCGTCGAGAGACATCAGGTTGCCGCCGGCATCGCGATAAGCCACCACGGTACGCGACGGATCCAAGGGCGAGCTGACGGCTTCCAGGCTGAAACTCTGCCTACCGGCTACCAGGGGTTGGCCGTTGCCGATGGTCAGGTTGTAGCTGTCGCCATCCTGATTGACCAGATCGACGCCAATACGCTTGCTGAGCTCGGCGACCATATTGTCACGCTGATTGAGCAGGCTGTTAGGGGCTTCGCCGGTCTTGGCCTTGGCCAGGGCGATCTCGCGGTTGAGCGAGGCCACTTGCTTGGCGGTGTTATTGATCTGGGTGACTTCGTCGCGGATGTTGCCGTTGATGCCGGACTGCATATCATCAAGATAGCTATCGAAGGAACGAAATTGAGCCGTCAGGGTATCGGCGGTGCCGATTACGCCCTGGCGTGCCGCCGGGTCCGAGGGCGCACCGGCCAAGTCTTCCAGCGAGGAGAAGAAGTTTTGCATCAAGGGTGCCAGGCCAGCATCTCGGTCCGCCAGCAGATTGTCGATCTGGCTGACCTGATTCGAGTAGGCATTCAAGGCCGCGCTGTTGCCGCTGGCGGTATTGAGCTGGGTGGCGACGTACTTGTTGAACTGACGCTGTACGTCGTTGACTTGTACGCCGCCGCCCACAGTGTTTTCCCCGACCAGGGTCAACTGGCGGTTATAGCCCGGCGTAAAGACGTTGCTGACGTTGCTGCTGGCGGTTTGCAGAGCAGCCTGGGCAGTGTTCAGGCCACTAAGGCCGATGGAAAAGAGGCTCATTGGTCCGTTCCGAGTTAGCGATTATCAAGGTTATCGGCCGGAGTCGTCTCAACTTGAGCCTCGGATGCAGCTTCCCTTCTTGTTTTTTCTCAGAATCCACTCACCGACTGAGCATCGGCCTTCGCCGTGGCGATCGGACCCGATGTTCCAAAGCTGTCCATCACTGCGATCAGCTTGTCGGCGTAGGCCGGATCGGTCGCGTACCCGCCGTTCTGAAGCGCCTTGGCCGCTGACGACGCGTCCGGTGCGGTGACTACCGCGCTGTAGCGCGGGTTGTCGCCTATCAGCCGAGCGTAATCGGTGAAGGCATCTTCGAAAGAGTCATAGACGCGGAAACGATCGACCTGCTGTACCGGACGATTGTTTCTGTATTCCGTTGTGGTGATATTGGTGGTTTCACCCTGCCAGCGGCTGCCGGCCTTGATGCCGAACAGGTTGTGGCTATTACCGCCACTGGCGGTTGGAATCTCATGTCGACCCCAGCCAGTCTCCAGCGCCGCCTGAGCCAGAATGAGCTTGGCGGGCACGCCGGTAGTGCGACTGGCCCGCTCCGCTGGGCCTTCGAGTTTATTCAGGAACTGGGCCACATGATCCGGGCGCTCACGCACTGGCTCGGCATCAGGCCCGGCGGGTGGCGTAAGCGCTGGATTCCGGAGCCTGAGATCCAGCTCATCCGCCAGCTTCACCGGCCCATTGGCGGAGGCCGCACTGGTCGTTTTATCCGTTGCACCCACGGGATCGCTACCAGGCGCGCCCGTCGATCCGCTATTCAGCCCGCTATTCAAACCATCATGCAGCAATCGCGGCGTACCCCGAGGGATACCGGCGATCAGGTTTTCGCTGGCACTGGCGGCCTTCGGCACCAACCCGCGCCCTTCGAGCTGGTCGATCAACTGCTCTGCAAGGCCGACGCCCTGCCCGGACAGATGCTGAGCCCACTGCTTATCGAGCATTTCGGTATAAAAGCGCGACTGCTGACTGTCCATGAGACCGGACTCAGGAATCGCTTCTCGCATGCTCTTGATCATCATCTGCAGGAAGACCGACTCGAACTGCTCCGCCGCGGCCTTGAGGCCCTCGCCGGGTGCGCGGCTGGCGGTATGCTTGAGCCGCTGCAGCCCCTGTAGGTCAAGCGCGAATTGACTACTGATATCGCCGGCACTCATCAGATGATCTCCAATTCAGCGCGAAGCGAGCCCGCCGCCTGCAGCGCCTGCAGGATCGACATCAGATCCTGGGGCGTGGCACCCAGGGCGTTGAGGGCACGGACCACTTCCGCCAGATCGGCGCTGGTCTCCAACATCTGCAGGGCGCCCCCTTCCTGAGCGACGCTGATATCCGCATTGGGCACCACCACGGTGTTGCCACCGCCAAAGGGATTGGGCTGGCTGACCTGAGGGTTGGAGTCGATGGTAATCGACAGATTGCCATGGGCCACTGCAGCCCGGTTCAGAGTCACCGCACTTGTCAGCACCACTGAACCGGTACGGGAATTGATGATGACTTTCGCCGGTCCTTCACCCAAGGCCAGATCCACGTTCTGCACCCGGGCCATGAAACGCACCTGATCGTTGCTGTTGATGGGCGCATTCAGGCGAATGACCCGGCCATCCAGAGCGGCAGCCACCGGAGCGCCAAATTCACTATTGATCGCGGTAACGGCCCGCTGGGCGGTATCGAAATCGAAGGTGTCGAGCTGTAGATCGAGAATGCCATCCGCGCCAAGTACCAGAGGCACTTCCATCTCTACCGTGGCCCCGTTGGTGATACGTCCTGCGGCCTGATGATTGATCTGTACGCTACTGCCGCCGGCCTCGGCACCGACACCGCCCACCAGCACATTGCCCTGGGCCATGGCATAGATACGTCCATCCGCGCCCTTGAGAGGAGATAGCAACAAGGTGCCGCCGCGCAGGCTGCGCGAGTTGGCGACGGAAGAGACCACCACATCGATTTTCTGTCCCTGACGCGAGAATGGCGGCAGTTCGGCGGTGACCATCACCGCCGCAATGTTCTTGAGCTGCATGTTGGTGCCCGGCGGCACGGTGATACCGAGCTGGGAAAGCAGGTTGGTCAGACTTTGGGTGGTGAACGGTGCCTGGGTGGTCTGGTCGCCGCTACCGTCGAGCCCCACCACGAGGCCGTAGCCTACCAGGGCGTTGTCTCGCACACCGACAAAAGAGGCCAGGTCCCGCAGGCGCTCGGCCTGAGCCGTTTGAGCAACGAACAACGCCAACAGCAATGCGAGCAGCGAATGCAGGATGAAAGCGCGGTAACCGTGGCGTTGAATCATGTTCATCGACCTGTATTTCAGGTGTCGCCGATCAGAAAGGCGATACGTTGAGGAAGAAGCGCTGCAGCCAACCCATGGTCTGCGCCTCGTTGATATAACCATCGCCGACATACTCGATGCGTGCATCCGCCACCTGGGTCGATGGCACCGTGTTCTGGCCGCTGATGGTGCGCGGGTTGACCACCCCGGAGAAGCGAATGAATTCAGTGCCCTGATTGATGGCGATCTGCTTTTCACCGCGCACCCGCAGGTTGCCGTTATAAAGAACATCCAGCACCGTCACGGTAATGGTGCCGGTAAAGGAATTGGTGGCTCTGGCGCCCCCGCTACCGGAGAAATCATTGCTCCCGGAAACGTCGAAGCCATATTCGAGGAGTTTGTCCAGCTTCTCGGGTAGCTGCGTCAGTTCAAGACTTGCGGAACCGTCCCGGCCGGCATTGGCGGATGAGTTCTTGCTGGCGCTGACCTCTTCGTCCAGCACGATGGTCAGGATGTCGCCGATCATGCGCGGACGACGATCCTCGAACAGCGGCTGATAACCCAGATCCGGCTGAAAGATGGAACCGTTGGCCACCACCGGCGGCGGCTCGACCAGGACGAGCTTTTCCTGTTCGCCCACCACGGAGGCCCGCGGAACCTGGGCGCAGCCTGCCATGACCAATAAAATCCCGAGCACCAGCAACACGCGCAGCGCCTGGCCAACGAAAGAAGAGGGTCGCGTTTTCATGGGGTGCTTGGTGCTCATGGGCTCTAGTCTCACATCTGGCTCAGGCGGGCCAGCATTTCGTCGGAGGTCTGCACGGCCTTGCTGTTGATCTCGTAGGCGCGCTGGGTCTGGATCATGCTGACCATCTCTTCCACCACGTTGACGTTGGAGGTCTCGACATAGCCTTGATAGAGCGTGCCGGCACCGTTGAGCCCGGGTACGCTGTCATTGCGCGGGCCGGAGGCGTTGGTTTCGAGATAGAGATTCTCGCCGATGCTATCGAGCCCGGTCGGGTTGGTGAAGGTGGAGAGCAATAGCTGACCGACCTGATTGGACTCGGAAGTGCCCGGCTGGGTCACGGACACGATACCGTCTTGACTGATCGACACTGACAAGGCGTTTTCGGGAATGAATACCGCGGGTTCCACGGGGTAGCCGCCGGCGGTGACCATCTGACCGTTTTGGTTGACCTGAAAACTGCCATCTCGGGTATAGGCAGTCGTGCCATCCGGGCGCAGAACCTGGAAGAAGCCCTTGCCGCTGATGGCCAGATCCTTGGAGTTCTGGGTGTTTTCCAGTCCACCCTGAGTATGCAGTCGCTCCGTGGCGACCGGACGCACACCGCTACCGATCTGCAGGCCCGAGGGCAGATTGTCCTGCACCGTAGCCTGGGCGCCAGGCTGGCGCATGTTCTGATACAGCAGATCTTCGAAGACCGCCCGAGAGCGCTTGAAGCCGTTGGTGCTGACGTTGGCCAGGTTGTTAGCGATGACGTCCATCTGCAGCTGCTGGGACTCGAGACCGGTCTTGGCCGTCCAAAGAGATCTGATCATGTTTCAATTCCTCACAAAAAGTGCCGAAGCGTTAATTTGCTGACAACAGACTATTGGCCCGCTGAGCGTTCTCATCGACACTCTCGATGTTCTTCATCTGCATGTCGTAGCGTCGGGCGCTGTCGATCATCGCCACCATGGTTTCCGTGGCACTGACGTTACTGCCTTCAAGCGCACCGCTGACCACCCGTACGTTCTCGTCCGCCTGCAGCACGCCGGGACCTGCCTTGGGACGAAAGAGCCCATCTTCACCGCGCAGCAGGCTGCCCCGCTCCGGGTTGACCAGCTTGATCCGTCCAACCGGGCCCATGGTGTTGGGCTCGCCGCCGGCAACCAGTGCACTCAAGGTGCCGTCGCTGCCGATACTGACCTGGGACCCCAGAGGCACGATGATCGGCCCACCGTCGCCCTGTACCGGCCGACCCATGTTGGTCAGTACGCCGTTGGCATCGATCTGCAGATCGCCACGGCGGGTATAGGCTTCGCCATCGTCGGTCTGTACCGCCAGCCAGCCGTCGCCGTCGATGGCTACGTCTAGCTCCCGGCCGGTGGTGTTGATCGCACCATGGCTGAAATCGCTGCCCGGCGTGGTGGCTGCGACCACGGTACGGGTCGCCAGGCCATCGCCCTGGACAGGCACGGAGCGCAGGGCCTGCAACTCGGCACGAAAGCCCGGTGTTGCGACATTGGCCAGGTTATTGTTGATGACTGCCTGCAGATCCATGCTCTGCTTGGCGCCGCTCATGGCGGTATAAAGAAGACGATCCATGGGGTCAGGCTCTCCTGATTCGGCTCGGTGGACTCACGTTAGGGGCTGTCAGTGTCTGCCGAACTCAACGCTCGGCAGACGTGCTGTCATCAACGCAGGTTCACGACACTTTCGAGTACCTCGGACTGAGTCCGAACCGAGTTGGTGTTGGCCTGGAAGGTGCGCTGGGCGACGATCAGATCCACCAGCTCCCGGGTCAGATCGACGTTGGAGGTTTCCACCACGCCGGATTCGATGCTGCCCAGCATGCCGACACCGGCCTGGCCTACGAGCGCCTGACCCGATTCGCCGGTTTCCGCCCAAGCGTTGTCACCCACCGGCTTCAAGCCTTCCGGGTTGCGGAAATTGGCCAGGCTGATGGTGCCCAGGTTCTGGGACTGCTCGTTGGAGTAGTTGCCCATGATGCTGCCATCGGAGTTAATGGCGATACCCACCAGGTTACCCGCAGCGTAGCCATCCTGGGTCAGGGAGCTCAGGGAGAACTCGCCGCCATTCTGGGTGGTACCAGTCAGATTGAAATCCACGGATAGCGGGTCTGTACCGTTACCTAAGTCACCGAAATTGAAATTCAGCGGCATGCCAGAAGTAAGCTGCCCCTTGGTATCAAACGTTAGCGGCTTAGGCTGACCTACTGTGAATTGAGCTGTACCATCTTCGTCAGGATCACCGGGAGCCATCTTGCCATCAATGGATTGGCGCACTTCCCATTGATTGTCAGCGGTCTTGGTAAAGTACATGGTCACATTGTGACTGTTGCCCTGAGAGTCGTAGACCGTGGCACTATTGGCGTAGGAATAGGTATCCCTGTTGGTCTGGTCGAAGGTGGTAGTACCACGATCGATGCTCGCCTCATTGGAGTCGAGTTTGAATTCGGCCTTGATACCGGTAGTTGCATTGGCCGCCAGGGCTTCGGAAGGCACCTGCAGCTCCACAGGCTCCGCCCCGGCACCCGCGCCTGCCGGGAAGCCCGTCAGTCGTGCACCCTGGGCATTCTGCAGATAGCCGTCCGCGGTCATGGTCATCTGACCGTTGCGGGAGTAGACCACCTGATCGTTCTGGGACATGCGGAAGAAGCCGCCGCCGCTGATCGCCAGATCCAGATTGCGGTTGGTGCTTTCCAGGGTGCCGTTGCTGAAGTCCTGCAATACCGCGGAAACCCGCGTACCCAGACCCACCTTGGCACCGGCATAGACGTCGGCAAACTGTACGCCAGAGCTTTTGAAGCCCACGGTTTGCGAGTTGGCAATGTTGTTACCGACCACGTCCAGATTGGTCGAAGCGGCGCTTAGACCGCTTAGTGCTTGTGAAAAACCCATTGTGATACTCCTGCGCGTATTTGGTTATGCGTTCTTTTTTATGATGAGGCCTTTAAGGCGAATCGAATCCTTCGAATAAGTGCTGAAAAACGGTTCTTCAGAGAATTTGACGTACGTCATCGAGGCTTGCGGAGTCCATCTTGGCGCCCAGATCCAGACGCGCCCCACCGTCCGACTTGATTACACCGCCTACCAAGGCATAGTTGAGGGACGTCACATTGACCGGCTCATCCCCTTGGGTTGCCTCGATAGTGAAGCGATAGGCTCCAGGTGGCGCCACAGTCCCATCCGGCAGCTTGCCATCCCAGGAAAACGAATGAACGCCCTTATCCAGTGCCCCGACCTTCTCCGGCAAATACTGCCGCACGACTTCACCATTGCTGTTGGTGACATTGATGGTGACCTTATCCGCAGAACTCGCCAGCTCGACACCGAAAGGCGTGGTTGCAATCGTCTCGCCCTCCCCCTCGCCGCCGGAGAGTATCTGATTGCCTGGCACCAGCACGCCCTGACCGATCAATGCAGTTGCCTGCAGAGCCTGGCCCGCATCGATCTGGCCGGTAATACCTTCAAGCGTCTTGTTGAGATCCTGAATGCCGTTTACCGTGTTGATCTGCGCCAGCTGCGAGGTCATCTCGGCGTTTTCCATCGGCTTCAAGGGGTCCTGATTCTTGAGCTGGGTCACTAGCAGCGTCATGAAGCTGTCGCTCAACTCCTGAGTACTGCCCTGGGCCGGCTTGGCCGCCGCGGCAGGATTCATTGAATTCAGAACATTGCTATCGATCGTATTGGCCATGGGTTATCTCTTGAAGGCGTTTGATCAGTTTTCACCCAACGTCAAGGTCTTGAGCATCAGCGTCTTGCTGGTGTTCATGACCTCGACATTGGCCTGGTAGGAACGCGAGGCGGCGATCATGTTGACCATCTCGTTGACCGGCTCCACGTTGGGCATCGTCACATAGCCATCTTCATCGGCCAGGGGATGCTCGGGGCGATACTCCACGCGCATTGGCGATGGATCATCAACGATACTGGTGACGCGTACCCCGCCCACGCCGTTTCCCGCCTGGGACTGGGTTTCGAACATGACCTGCTTGGCGCGATAGGCTTGACCATCCGGGCCGGCCACGCTGTCCGCGTTCGCCATGTTGCTGGCGGTGACGTTCATACGCTGGGCCTGGGCGCTCATGGCGGAGCCGGAAATATCGAACACACTGAACATTGACATCGAGCGTTACTCCGGTTGCATGGCCGACTTCAGGCCCTGGATCTTACGGTTCATGAAGGTCAGGCTCGCTTGATAGCGCACCGTATTGTCGGCAAACTGCGAACGCTCCCGATCCATGTCCACGGTATTGCCGTCAAGGCTCGGCTGATCGGGCACGCGATAGAGCAAATCGCGCCCTGCCGATGCCGGCCCTTGTGCGGGAATATGGCGGCTTGACGTGGTGTCCAGCGTCAGGCCTTTACCGTCGGCGCGGCCTTGCTTCATCACCCGCGAGAGCTCGCCGGAGAAATCCATGTCCCGCGCCTTATAATTGGGCGTATCCGCATTGGCGATATTGCTGGCCAACACTTTCTGTCTTTCGGCGCGCAGGTTGAGGGCTTCCTGGTGAAAGCGTAACGCGCCATCGAGTTTATCCAACATCGTCAAGGCCCCTTGGTGCTCAATAGGAAATCGATGGGGAAAGATTCAGGGTGGAGAATAGACGCCCGACCGTCCGCCCAAAGGAAAAAACAAACCACGATTTGCCTATCATTTCCGCGCATGAGTTTTTGCGCACTCTCCTAGAATCGGCAGCATTCGATCATGGGAGGACCACCATGCAGCCCCTGCGACATTCCAATTTGGACCCAACGCGCACCAGGAGAACGATGTTCGAATCGACTCTGAAGACGCTAGGATCGTTGCTGTGCTGGTGTTCCATCCTGCTTGCCACTGCGGCAGGGGCTATCTCGTTTGAAGAGCAAGACGGCAACTCCGTGCTCGAACAGCGCGTGAGGGACTTTCTTGAATGGGAGGCTCAAGATCTTGGACGGGATATAAAGGTCACTCCTCATTCCGGAAGCGCACGGCTGTCCAATTGTCACGACCCGGAGCCCTTTCTGACCAACCCCGAACAACGCCTGTATGGCCGTGTTTCGGTAGGAATTCGCTGTGAAAGCGGTCAAACCCGCTATTTGCAGGCGGACGTCTCGGTGCTGGTGGACCATGTGATAGTGGCCCGGGATATCGAGGCGGGAGCAACGATCGGTGCAGGCGATGTGGAGCTTGTCGAGGGGCGCTTGGAAAAGTTACCACGCCATGCACTGCTTGAGCTCAGTGAGGCCTTGGGGATGAGCGCAACGCGTCCGTTACGAACGGGAGCGCTTTTACAGTCCCATCATCTGCGCAAGCAGAGGCTGGTCAACCGGGGCAGTCGGGTGACGGTGATTGCCAAAGGCAATGGCTTCAGCGTGCGGCGAGAGGCGAAAGCACTGGACAACGGCAGCCTGGGGGATGCGGTGCGTTTGAATATTGCGGATGGCGGTCAACTAAAGGCAATTGTAACGGGACATGGGCGTCTTGAAGTCGTGTTTTAGCGATTAACTTATGGTCTTAGAAAAGAAATTCACACTCTTTGCTACTGCGCCTTAAAGTTGTGCGTAGGATGGTCGATAGATTGGGAAAGCGCACTCTCATAAGGATGACTCCATGAAAATCGATAGCAATCAGCCTTTACACTCCATTCAACAACAAGATGGCGCCAAGAAGACTGCTCCCCAGCAAAAGAACGATGCCGGTCAGGCAGCTGCCCCATCGAAGGCATCGGTGTCGCATTTGAACAGCGGCGTCAATGACGCGAGCCATGATGTCGATGCCGCCCGGGTTGCGGAAATCCGTCAGGCGATCAGCGAAGGACGCCTGGAGATCCGCTCGGAGCGCATCGCCGATGGCTTGATCGACAGCGTTCGCGATCTACTCGGACGTTCTGAATAACGTATTTCACAGAGGGCCTTTCGCATGAGTCTGGCGCAACACATCGCTCGTCAGCACAAGCATCTCGACGATTTCATTGAGCTGCTGGAGGCAGAGCGAGAGAGCCTCTCCTTTGCACAGGTAGATGGCAAGCAGCTATCCGAACAGGCCCGGCGCAAGCAGGCACTGATTCAACAACTTGAGCGGCTTGAAGCCCAGCGCCTAGTCGCCCAACGCAAACTGGGCTATGGCGAAGGCCGTCAAGGGGCTGAAACTGCTGCGACGGATGCGAACTGCCTGGATACGTGGCTGAAGTTTCGTCAGCGAGCCTTGCAGGCAAAGCAACTCAACCAGTTCAACGGATTGTTGATAGGCGCACGGCTGAATCAAAATCAGCGTATTCTCGACTTTCTCAGAAATGCGGCCGGGCAGGCACTTTATGGGCCGGACGGACAATCGCGCATGGGCGGGCTGGGAAGCGTTGCCTCTCGGGCATGAGTGCTCTTTTTTGTTTACAGCACCTGACGGGCAATACCTAGATTTTCAAGCTGCGGGAGTGTTTTTTTGATCAACGATACGCTGCGTGAATCCCTGGCCGCCTGTCACGAACTCCCCTCCCTGCCCTCGGCAGTACTCAAAGTCATCGAGCTCGCCCAGAACCCGGACGCCCGCTTGCAATCGATCATCGAGGCCCTGCAGCACGACTCGGCCTTGACTGCTCGACTCATTTCCTTGGCCAATACGGTGTACTACGCGCAGTCGCGCAGTGTGGAAACGCTGCGAGAAGCCGTGGAACGCCTGGGCATGGAACTCACCGTCTCTCTGGCGTTGGGATTCAGCCTGGCCCGCAGCTATGGCAACCGGGCCAAGCCTGAAAGGCTGGATCTGCACTACTACTGGCAACGCTCGTTGACCAGCGCCATAGCGGCTCAGGAACTCGCGCGCTCGTTGCCCAGAAAACTCGACACCGACAGCATCTTTACCGCTGCTCTGCTGCAGGATATTGGCATGTTGGCTCTTGATGCCATCGAAGGCCCTGCTTACGCGGAGATCGTGGGAGATCTTCATTGCCACGACGATGTCTGCCTACGGGAACGCGGGGGGGTGGGCGCCGATCACAGCGAAGTCGGTGCCTGGCTTGCGGCGAACTGGGGATTGTCTCGTCGCTGTCGCGACTGGATTCGGCGCAGTCACGACTACCCTGCCCAGATGCACATTCTGAGCGGCGGCGAGTGCGTCATGCTATCGGGCCGCCTGGCAGACCTGCTATTAACCCCGAATAGCGAACGCACGCTTTCGATGATCGAGCCTTGGCTGGGTGAAGCGGATAAAAGAGCCGCGCTGCTTGAAAGCATCCAGGCACGTTTGCCCACCATTGCCGATATGTTCGACGTGACGCCTCCAGAGCGAGTCGACGCCGACCATCTGCTGTTCGAAGGCAAAAAAGCGCTGTTGAAACGCACCCTGCACCTTCATCAGCAGGTCGACCAGCAACAAAACGAATTGAAGCGTCAGCGCAAGTTGAATGCTCGGCTGGATCGTGCGGTGCGCCTCGATACGCTTACCGGCCTGTACAATCGTCAGTCCCTGACACGATTGTTCATGGCGCACTTCGCCAAGGCCCAACGCGAAGCATTGCCGTTGGCACTGGTATTCATCGATCTTGATCATTTCAAGAGAATCAACGACGAGCATGGCCACCATCATGGCGACATGGCCCTCAAGTCATTTGCCGCGCTACTCAGTCAGATGAGTCAGAGTGGCATGGTCGCTGGGCGTTTCGGCGGCGAGGAATTCATTGCCATTCTGCCCGGACACAACCTGGAAAGCGCTACGAGGTTTGCCAACCGGCTCTGCGCCAATCTACGCGCCAAACCCCTGGTACGCTATGACGAGACGGTGCTGTTCGTGACCGCCTCTATCGGTGTTGCCAGCCTGGATGGGGGCGACTTCGCAAAACCGGACGAAATGCTGCGCACCGCGGATCAGCGTATGTACCTTTCCAAGCGGGGAGGCCGGGATAGGGTAACCTCAGGACGTTCCGCTTCTTAACCGTGCTTCCACACGCTCGAGGATCTGTTCACTGACTTGATTTATCAGCGGACGCGCTGCCTTATTGACCGCTTTTTCCAGCAGACGATTGCCTATGTGATAGTTGACGGTCAGGCGCACGCGCGTGCCTTCCGGCACCGGGAACAGCTCATAGCGCCCACTATTGCGCACGCCATTTATCGACTCCCAGGCCAGCACCTCCGGTGGCCTGACCTCCGTCACCTTGACATCAAAACTCCAATCCATGCCTACGGCATGAATATGCCAACGGTAGCGGCGCTCGCCCAACGGCTCCACCGCCTTGATATGATCGGAGTAGTCGACAAAGTTTTCGACTCGCTCGAGTAAAACAAAAACGTTCTCCGGTGGCGCGTGCAGCACCGCACTGTGTTCAATGGTTGCCATGCGCGCTCCTGATTGGCAATGAGAAGACTCACTCGAGAGTAACGTTAGCCGACGGGAATCACCAGAACCCTCGGAAAAGCATGTCGGCCGCGTGGGATTGTTGCCGATGCACTCAATCTGGCCGGCAAGGGGCTCAATCGTTACAATGTGCTGTGATCGAATCGCCATTCGAACATTCCCGCTTCATATTTATTTCCCGGACACCCGGATCCCGGGCTGTGGTACATCTCGCGTTATCGCGCTATCAATAAATTCTCCGGAAGGTTATGGCATGACGGATACACATCACGACAGTGACGGCAATTGCACCCCAAAGGCGATCGTCGTCTATTCCGGGGGCATGGATTCATACACGGTACTGCACAAGGCGCTGCAACGCGGTTATGAAGTGCATGCGCTCTCGTTTCACTATGGTCAGCGGCATGCTCGCGAGCTCACGATAGCCGCAGACGTCTGCCGCGCTCTCGGCATCGCTCATCAGGTGATCGATATTCGCGCCATGCACGCCCTGATCGACAATTCAGCGTTGACCGATGCTAGCCGCCCCCTACCAAGCGGCGATTACGACCAGGCCAGTATGGCGGCGACGGTCGTGCCCAATCGCAACATGATTCTACTGTCGCTGGCGATCGCTCAAGCAGTCAACATTGGCGCCAAGGTATGCTTTTACGGCGCTCATGGCGGAGACCATGTGCTCTATCCGGATTGTCGACCGGAATTCGTCGAGCGCATGAATGATGTCGCCGCTATCGCCAATTTCGAGGCGGTGCGAATAGAGGCGCCCTACTTGCATGCCGACAAGACCGCCATTCTCGCCGATGGTCTGTCCATGGGACTCGATTACACCCAGACCTGGACCTGCTATCAAGGCAATGAGCTGGCCTGCGGCGAATGCGGCAGCTGCCGCGAACGCCTGGACGCCTTCGAGAAAAACGGCCTCACCGATCCGATTCGCTATGCGCCAAGAGGAGTTGCCGCCCATGTATAGCGTCAAGGAAGCCTTTTATTCACTGCAGGGAGAAGGAGCGCGAACCGGGCGCGCCAGCGTATTCTGTCGTTTTAGCGGCTGCAATCTGTGGTCGGGCCGCGAGAAGGATCGTGCTACCAGCCAATGCCGTTTTTGCGATACGGATTTCGTCGGCATCGACGGGCAGCATGGCGGGCGCTTTGCTGAGGCCGAGGCGCTCGCCGACCATCTAGCAGCACTCTGGCCTGCCGCCGACTGTCATGGGGTACCCTATGTGGTATTTACCGGCGGCGAACCGCTTCTGCAACTCGACAAAACGTTGATCGATGCCATGCATGAGCGAGGATTCGAGATTGCAGTGGAAACAAACGGTACGATCCAGCCGCCAAAAGGTATCGATTGGCTATGTGTTAGCCCCAAGGGAAAGGTGCCATTGGCGCTTTCCCAAGGCGACGAACTCAAGCTGGTCTATCCCCAGCCGGATGCTCCGCCGGAACGGTTCATTGACCTCGAATTTCGCTACTTCTATCTACAACCCATGGATTTACAGCCATCCGGCGGTGCCGATTCGGCGGTTACCGAGGCTCTTTCGTACTGCCTGGCACATCCACACTGGCGACTTTCGCTGCAAACGCACAAGACACTGGAAATTGACTAATGACGCTTTTCGTCAATGCCCTGACCCAGCTTGATGTTTCACTCTGGTGCCCGCAGCGAGGATTGACAGGTGCCAGTTGGCAGGTTGATTGCGCACTCGACGGTGAATTGGGCGAAGACGGCATGCTCTTCGACTTCGGCGAGGTCAAGCCGTGGATCAAGTCGCGCCTGGATGCAAGCCTGGACCATACGCTGGTCATCCCGACCCAGGCGCCCGAGCTTACCGTGCAAGAGTGCAGTGAAGGACTCAGCGTACATGCCTCCCTGCCCTATGATTTCGAGATCAGAGCGCCTCGCCAAGCCTTCACGATGCTTCCCTGGAGCGAAATCAGCACCGAGCGGCTGGCGCGATATTACAGCGAGACTCTCACGCGGCGACCGCCGACTCGGGTCGAGTCGATCCGTCTCAATCTACGCGAAGAGCAGATTGAGAGCGCCGCCTACACCTACAGTCATGGCCTCAAGCGTCACATAGGAAACTGTCAACGCATTGCTCATGGCCATCGTTCACGGCTTCATATCTGGTGCGATGGCGCCCGCGCACCGGAGCTCGAAGCCCAATGGGCACAGCGGCTCGACGATCGCTACCTGGTGACTGGGGAGGACATTCTCGAAGCAGGCAACAACGCATCTCGGGACGACACTCTGACGATCGGGTATCGCACTGCGCAAGGGCGTTTCCTGATGCGGCTACCTCGTGAGCGCTGCGAGATCCTGCCAACGCCCACCACGATAGAAAACATCGCTTCCTGGCTTGCAGAACAGGTCGCCCGGGACTGCGGGCAACGAGTACGCGTCCAGGCCTTCGAAGGTATTGGCAAGGGCGCCATTGCCGAGGCAAGTCCATGAGCGATCACGCTAGACCGAGCAACGATGAATCCACCGGCTGCCGTCCGGGATGCGGTGCCTGCTGTATTGCGCCATCGATCAGCTCTCCTATTCCCGGAATGCCCGAGGGCAAGCCTGCTGGCGTTCGCTGCCAACAGCTCGATGGGCGCAATCTATGCCGCTTGTTCGGTGACCCACGGCGGCCACTGGTGTGCCTACGCTTCGACTTCGATATAGAACTGTGCGGTGATCATCGCGACGTGGCTCTTTACAGAATCGCTGCCTTGGAAGTAGCAACCTGAAAGCACGGGATGAATACAAAAAAGCGCGGCAAAAGCCGCGCTCCATCAAGATGAAATAAGTGCATAGGACGTCTATAGCCGCTTGATGTCCGCTTGGGCACGAAGCTCCTCGAGCAGACCCTGTACGGCAGCCTGAGCGCGCAGCCGCTGAGTCAGTTGACTCGCGAAGCCGGTCGCCTGGGTATCTTCGGCTTGTTCGTTCTCGCTGACAGCGGTCAAGGCAATCAAAGCAACACCATCTTCGACCGTGGTCTGGCCGTAGACGCTCTCCTGTTCCGGCTTGGGTAGCTTGAAAGCGGTGCTCAAGACCGGTTCGGGAATATTCGTATTTCCTTGCCCCGCCTCCTGACGCGATACCTGGTTGGCCTGCTGCCACTCTAGAGTGGGTGCCTGGCCATCGCGCAGCGATGCCGCCAGTTCACTGGCGCGGCCACGCAAGGCATCATCAATCTTGTTCGCCTTGACCTGTTCTTGCACCTGGTCACGCACCTCTTCCAGCGGTAGCGTCGTTGCTTCTCGATGCTCGGCAACTCGCAGCACCATGCGCCGCTGGTCGTCGAGCTCTATTACTTCGCTGTTGTAGCCATTTTCCAGTACATCGGGCTCAAAGGCTGCCGCCATCACAGCCGGCTCTGTCAGCACGCCCTCGGCATCATTTCGGGATACCCAGTCGCTCTGCTGTAGCTCGAGGCCGAGATCCTCGGCAACGCTTGCCAGATCGTCCGCGGCGAAACTCTCGTCGATCAGACGCTGCGCCTGCTCATTGAAACGATCACCAGCCTGCCCAAGTGCCAACTCCTGGCGCAGCGTATCGCGCAACTCCTCGAAAGGAGGCAAATCAAGCTCCGTTACCTTGAGGATATGCAGTCCGTTGTCCGTCTCGACGATATCCGATACCTGGCCAGGTGCGAGGGAATAGGCAGCTTCTTCGAAGGCTTCATCGAAGAACCCCCGACTGATGTATCCCAGATCACCCTGATCATCAGCGGTGGTCCCGTCATCCGAGTACTTCGCGGCCAGCGCGGTAAAGTCGTCACCTTGTTGCAAGCGCTGCCGAGCTTCTTCAAGACGCTGACGCGCCTCTTGCTCCGTGCGATCATCGCCATAGGTCACCATGATGTGGGAGACCCGGCGTTCCGCATTGTCTTGGCGCTTAGCGTAAGCCTGACGCAACGCTTGATCATCGACCTCGATATCCTTCGCCATATCTGCTTGATCGAGAATGACGTAGTTCAAGCGGACTTCTTCCGGACGACGATATTCCGCTTGATGCGCATCGTAATAGGACTGCAGATCGGCATCGGTAATATCGATCTCGGCATCGACATCTTCAGGTGTAAGTACATGATAGCGAAAGCTGCGCGTCTGGTTTTGCAACTGGGCGAGTCGTTGACGCTCGCTATCCAGTAGAAAATCACTGGCGGTCAGACCCTGCTGCATCTGCTGGCGCATGAGGTCGTTCTTGAGCTGCTGGCGAAAGGAGAGTGGCGTATACCCTGCACTGGCCAAACGATTGCGAAACAGATCCGTGGAGAAATTGCCGCTTTGATCCTGGAATTCGGCACGATTGACGATTACTTGGTCAAGCTGCTGATCCGAGACGTGCATATCACCCTCGGCAATGTACTGATCGAGCAGTTCGAGGGTCACCAACTGTTCGGTTACCTGATTGCGCAACTGACGCTCCTGCTCCGGGGGGACCTGACCGGAACGAATGCCACGCTGGACTTCCGTTTCGATTTGTTGCCGGGTGATTGGCTCACCGTTGACCTCGACAACGTCATCGGCACCACTGGTGAACAGGCCTACCACGGACTCAATACCGAAAAGCGCAAGGGCGACGACTACGGCACCCACGATAATCTTGGCGATCAGACTTTGAGAGCGGTCGCGGATTTGTTGCAGCATGCTAACCTCGAATGCTGTAGACGGAATAATAAAAAAGCGTATCGCTTACGCGATACGCCTAGCTTGGAGGTCACAAGAAACAACGGTGGGTGAAATGAGCATGTCACATGCCATGAATTGAATCGATGGCATCCTGGAATCACTGCCAGATTCTGGGCTCACACCTGGATACCGTTTGCTTAGTTGACCGAATCCTTGAGTGCTTTGCCAGCCTTGAAGCTGGGTACTTTAGCAGCGCTGATGTTGATCGGCTTGCCTGTTTGCGGATTGCGACCAGTGCGAGCAGCGCGCTCTTTGATACTGAACGTTCCGAACCCAACCAAGGCTACGGAATCACCTTTTTTCAAGCTGTCGGTAACGGAATCGATCATCGCATCCAGGGCACGACCTGCTGCCGCTTTAGGAATATCGGCAGATGCAGCGATGGCTTCGATCAGCTCAGATTTGTTCACATTTCACCCCTTGACTGTTTCAGAAATTACTGTAATTCGGCGCTTCATTTCAGGCAGCTCGCACGATCGCAGCAAAACGCAATTTATAGCAATGCCGCGAAACTTGTGTCAAGTAAATAAGGCGCAAACCCGCGCCATTTCGACGTTTGACAAATAATAATTTGTATTATGCAGCCTAATGGGTACTTACTATCGAACTGGAAGCTACCGAATCATCAGGACGATTATCATCCCCATTAGCATCCGTATTATTTACCAGTGCGAGCTCAAGAACCTCATCGATCCAACGTACTGGATGAATATCGAGAGCATTCTTGATATTGTCCGGCACTTCCTTGAGATCGCGACGATTCTCTTCCGGAATGAGCACCGTCTTTATACCACCGCGCCGAGCGGCCAGCAATTTCTCCTTTAGCCCCCCGATGGGCATGACTTCGCCACGCAGATTCACCTCACCGGTCATCGCCACATCACAGCGAATCGGCTGCTCGGTATACGCGGATACCATGGCGGTCACCATGGCAATACCGGCACTGGGACCATCCTTGGGCGTTGCCCCTTCGGGAACGTGGATATGCAGATCTTCCTTCTCGAAGCGTTCGGGATCGATTCCCATGGCCACTGCCCGAGCCCGCACAACCGTATGTGCCGCATCCACCGACTCTTTCATGACATCGCCCAGAGAGCCGGTCTTGTGTATTCGGCCTTTACCCGGCATCACCACGGATTCGATATTGAGTAGCTCCCCCCCGACAGAGGTCCAGGCCAACCCAGTAACGCGCCCTACCTGGTGCTCCATGTCCGCCAGGCCATAGCTATAGCGACGCACGCCGGCATAAGCTTCGATATCCGCAGCGACCAGTGCTCGTGGCGCCAGAGCGCCCTCCTTGGTCTCTTCCTCGACGCGTTCGCGCAATACTTTACGGCATACCTTGGCGATCTGACGCTCGAGTTCACGGACCCCGGCTTCCCGAGTGTAGTAGCGAATGATCTCCATCACGGCGTCATCGGAATAGCTCAACTCCCCTTCTTTCAAGCCGTTGGCCTTGAGCTGCTTGGGTACCAGATAGCGATTGGCGATAGCCAGCTTTTCGTCTTCGGTATACCCCGGCAGACGAATGATTTCCATGCGATCCAGCAGCGGTCCGGGAATGTTCATCGAGTTTGCAGTACAGATGAACATGACATCCGAAAGATCGTAATCCAGCTCCAGATAGTGATCGCTGAAGGAGTTGTTCTGCTCCGGATCGAGTACTTCGAGCAGTGCAGAGGATGGATCGCCGCGATGATCCATGCCGATCTTGTCGATTTCATCGAGCAGGAATAGCGGATTGCGTACGCCTGCCTTGCTCATACGCTGAATCATCTTGCCGGGTAGCGAACCAATATAGGTACGGCGATGGCCACGAATCTCGGATTCGTCCCGCACGCCACCCAAGGCAAGACGCACATACTTGCGATTGGTTGCCCGGGCGATGGATTGTCCAAGAGAGGTCTTGCCCACCCCAGGCGGCCCCACCAGGCACAGAACCGGTCCCTTGAGCTTCTTGACACGCTTTTGCACGGCCAGGTATTCAAGGATACGCTCCTTGACCTCTTCCAGGCCGTAGTGGTCCTCATCGAGCACCGTGACGGCGTGAGTCAGGTCGTGCTTGACCCGGGTACGCTTCTTCCAGGGCACCGCTATCAGCCAATCGAGATAGGAGCGCACCACGGTCGCCTCGGCGGAGGTGGGCGCCATCATCTTCAACTTGCCCAGCTCCTGAGTTGCCTTGTCCGCGGCCTCCTTGGGCATGCCCGCGTCCTTGATGGCCTGCTCGTACTTTTCTGCCTCGTTGGGCACGTTCTCGAGCTCACCCATCTCCTTCTGGATGGCCTTCATCTGCTCATTGAGATAGTACTCGCGCTGGGACTTCTCCATCTGGTCCTTGACCCGGGAGCGTATGCGCTTTTCCACCTGTAGCAGATCGATCTCGGATTCGATCAGTGCCATGAGATGTTCGATACGATCCCGCACTCGATCCATTTCCAGCAATTCCTGCTTGTCACCAATCTTCAGCGACAAATGGGCGCAAATAGTATCGACGAGTCGGCTCGGGTCCTCGATCCCTTGCAGGGAGTTGAGCACCTCGTTGGGCACCTTCTTGGAAAGCTTTACGTATTGCTCGAACTGGTTGAGCAGCACCCGCACCAGGGACTCCTGCTCGCGTTCGGAAAGGGGTTCGCTTTCACGCAGGGCAATCTCGGCAACGCTGTAGCCTTCTTCGACAACGCTTACCTCGTGCACATCGGCCCGGGAAGTGCCTTCGATCAGCACCTTGACCGTGCCATCCGGCAGCTTGAGTAGCTGCATGATCTCGGCGACGGTGCCGACAGCAAACAGATCGCGGGTATCCGGATCGTCCTGACCTGCCTCGCGCTGCGCCACCAGCAGGACGCGCTTATCGACTTCCATGGCAGCCTCGAGCGCCTGAATCGACTTCTCGCGGCCAACGAATAGGGGAATTACCATCTGCGGATAGACAACGACATCTCGCAGCGGCAGAAGGGGCAAACTGAACGTCTGTTCGGCATTCTGCTGCATCGCAGAAGTTCCTCACGAATCGGGGGATGGTGCGCTAATGGAGCGCCAGATGAATAATGCTATTGATGGGGGTAAAACCGCGTTTTGCAACCATCAAATTGTAGAAGACAATTATTCGACGACAAGAAAAAGGGGGCCGTTAGCCCCCTTGGTTCACGCTGTATCAACCGTCTTTATTTGCCACCTTGCTTTCTTCCTGACTGGAATAGATAAGCAAGGGTTCGCTATCGCCGGCAATGACCGACTCGTCTATTACCACCTTGGAAACGCCATCCAGCGAGGGTACTTCATACATGGTGTCCAGCAGCACGGATTCGAGAATCGAGCGTAGTCCACGGGCCCCCGTCTTGCGCGTCATCGCTTTGCGCGCCACTGCACGCAATGCGTCTTCGCGGAAATCGAGTTCGACGTGCTCCATGTCGAACAGCTTGGCATACTGCTTGATCAGCGAGTTCTTGGGTTCCGTAAGAATCTGAACCAGTGCATCCTCGCTCAGCTCAGTCAAGGTGGCGATGACCGGGAGGCGCCCGACGAACTCCGGTATCAAACCAAACTTGACCAGATCTTCGGGTTCCACGCCGAGCAGTATATCGCCTACGCCCTTGCTGGAATCCTTGCTCTTGACCGTGGCATTGAAGCCAATTCCGCCCTTCTCGGCCCGATCGCGGATCACCTTGTCCAGGCCCGCAAAGGCGCCACCGACGATGAACAGGATATTACCCGTATCGACCTGCAGGAACTCCTGCTGTGGGTGTTTGCGCCCGCCTTGGGGCGGTACCGAAGCGGTAGTGCCTTCAATCAGCTTGAGCAGCGCTTGCTGCACACCTTCCCCGGACACATCCCGGGTAATGGAAGGGTTGTCGGATTTGCGCGAGATCTTGTCGATCTCGTCAATATAGACGATGCCCTTCTGAGCCTTTTCTACATCGTAGTCGCATTTCTGCAACAATTTCTGAATGATGTTCTCGACATCCTCACCAACATAACCCGCCTCGGTGAGGGTGGTGGCATCCGCAATGGTGAACGGTACGTTGAGCAGTCTCGCCAATGTCTCGGCGAGGAGCGTCTTGCCGCTACCGGTCGGTCCAATCAACAGGATGTTGGATTTACCCAGTTCAACGTCATCGGACTTTGATTCCATCCGCAAACGCTTGTAGTGATTGTAGACCGCGACGGACAGCACCATCTTGGCGCGATCCTGACCGATGACGTAGTCATCGAGCGTATTGCGAATATCACGAGGTGCCGGCAGGCGATCATCATCACCTTCTGCGTCGGCCTCAAGGACTTCCTCGCGAATGATGTCATTGCACAGGTCGACACACTCGTCGCAAATATAGACGGAAGGACCAGCAATCAATTTGCGAACTTCATTCTGGTTCTTGCCACAGAACGAGCAGTACAGCAGTTTGCCTTCGTCTTTGTCTTTGCCTTTGCCGTCGGCCATTAGCGTACCTCTTGGCTGTGGCGGTCCGGAACGACCGCCAGAGTATGCAAAAAATAGGGTTTATATCATCAGGAGACCGGACGCTTTTCCAGCACAGCGTCGATGAGGCCGTATTCAGCCGCCTGCGTACCGTTCATGAAATTGTCACGGTCAGTATCGCGAGCGATCGTTTCGATGTCCTGACCAGTATGATCGGCCAGAATCCTGTTTAGTTTATGGCGGATGCTGAGAATTTCCTTGGTATGAATCTCGATATCCGACGCCTGCCCCTGATAACCGCCCAATGGCTGATGAATCATCATGCGCGAGTTGGGCAAGCAGAAACGCTTCTCCTTGGCACCACCGGCCAGCAGCAGTGCACCCATGCTGGCGGCTTGGCCGATACAGACCGTCGAGACATCCGGCTTGACGAACTGCATGGTGTCATAGATCGACATGCCCGCCGTCACGGAGCCACCCGGTGAATTGATATAAAGATGAATGTCCTTGTCCGGATTCTCCGACTCGAGAAACAGAAGCTGGGCTACCACCAGATTAGCCATGTAGTCTTCTACCTGACCAACGAGGAAGATTACACGCTCCTTAAGCAGTCGCGAGTAGATGTCGTAAGCCCGCTCTCCACGCGCGTTCTGCTCGACGACCATGGGTACCAGACCGCCAGCGTTTTGAATTTCGTACTCGTTGCCCATTGCGTGACCACCCTAATCCAATGATTTGAAAATCATATCCAGTTTGCACTCGGAAAGCGCCAGTGACTAGCAACCCGGCCGTAGCCGGGTCTGTTCATATAGCTGCTTGGCTCGAAGTCAGCCTTGTACGGACGCGTCTTCGTTGTCGTCCGCGCCCTCGTCTTCCTTGCCACCCTCTTGAGCAGCTTTCAGCGCTTGCTCATAGGTCATTTCAGTGTCCTTGACCTGAGCTTGCTCCAGCAGTTTATCAACCGCTTTCTCTTCAAGCACGGCAGACTTGACTTGATTTTTCATCTGCTCGTCCTTGAGATAATACTCAATTACCTGCTCCGGCTGCTGATATTGCTGAGCCAACTCTTCAACCTTGGCCTTGATTTCATCGTCGCTGGCTTCCAGCTCGTTGGCCTTGATCACTTCGGCCAGCAGCAACCCAATCTGCACTCGGCTCTTGGCCTGGTCGGCAAAGAGTTCATTAGGCAGTTGAGATACATCGAAATCCTCTCCCAGGCCAAACTGCTGAGCAGCCTGGCGTTTGAGGCCTTCGGTCTCCTGCTCTATCAGCGATGCAGGCACCGGAATGTCATTGGCGTCCTTGAGGGCTTCGAGCACCTGCTGCTTGACGCGATTGTCGATGGCCTGCTTGACCTCGCGCTCCATGTTCTTGCGTATTTCAGTACGGAACTTGTCCTTGTCACCGTCTTCGACACCAAACTGCTTGATGAATTCAGCATCGATCTCCGGCAACTGCTGGGCACTGACCTGATGTACCTTGACCTTGAAGGTCGCCTCCTTACCCGCCAGATGCTCGGCCTGATAATCTTCGGGGAAGATCACTTTTATTTCAGTCTCATCGCCCGCCTTGACCCCTTCCAGCTGCTCTTCGAATCCTGGAATGAAGCTATTGGAGCCGAGCACAAGCTCATGGCCTTCAGCTTCACCGCCCTCGAAGGGTTCATCGCCGAGATACCCCTTGAAATCGAGCTTGACCTGATCGCCTTCCGCGGCAGCGCGATCGACTGGCTCCCAGTTGGCGTTCTGCTTGCGCAGCGTCTCAATCATCTGATCGACATCCGTATCTTCTATCTTGGCCACCGGACGCTCAATTTCGGTGCCTTCGATAGAAGCCAGCTCGACTTCGGGATAGATTTCCAGCGTAGCGACGAATTCGAGATCCTTGCCGGACTCGTTCACCGTCGGCTCCAAGGCAGGATACCCGGCAGGATTGAGACTGTGTTCGGTAATTGCCTTGACATAATGCTGGCGCATCATCTCGCCGACAACTTCGTTGCGCACGTCGTTGCCATAACGCTGCTTGACGACGGCCATCGGCACCCTGCCCTGACGGAAACCATTCAAGCGGACATTTTTCGCGGTGTCCTGGAGGCGGGCAGTAACAGCCTGATCGACCTCTGCAGCGGGCACCTGAACCGTGACGCGGCGTTCGATCTGTGAAGTCGTCTCGACGGAAGCTTGCATGAAAGGTCCTCTAACCGGCTGGGCATTTGTGAATGTATTTAAAAGTGCAGGATTTTAAGAATACCGTGACGTGCTGGCAAGCACGCTGTCATTGCATCAATGGGGATAGGTGAAGGCACTTGCAAGAGCAAACGGGGAAAATACTGAATTCATTGACTTACTTGCGTATTGAAACGAATCGATCGCTAAATGAAAAATTCGTGAATACAAGTAATAAAAAAAGATATCAGGAGAGATCGAGCCAACATCTTGGGGTGGATGATGGGGATCGAACCCACGACCACCGGAGCCACAATCCGGGGCTCTACCACTGAGCTACATCCACCACGATATTGTATTGCTGTGTTGCTGTAGCTGGATGAAACGATATGGGGTGGATGATGGGGATCGAACCCACGACCACCGGAGCCACAATCCGGGGCTCTACCACTGAGCTACATCCACCATATCGATCATCGCTGCTAACCGGGAACGCTTGGCATGTCTTGCGTATCGTGCTTGCCAGACATTGGCGCGCCCAGCAGGACTCGAACCTGCAACCTACGGCTTAGAAGGCCGTTGCTCTATCCGATTGAGCTATAGGCGCATGGTATGGCCCGAGACATTCGCCTGCAAGCCCATCGAACAACTACATCAAGCGAGTCAATGAGTTGGTCGGGGTAGAGGGATTCGAACCCCCGACATCCTGCTCCCAAAGCAGGCGCGCTACCAGACTGCGCTATACCCCGTAGGCCTATTGCCGACACTCGAACGACAAACCTGAGGCGTCGCCGAGCGCTGCGTATTCTACGCTAGATTCCCCTGCGGTCAAGTACCATTGTCCAAGTGCGTTCTACACAACGCTGTAAAGGCTTTGAGCCGGGCGCTGCACATGCGAAAATCCGTGTCTTGTTTCCTCTTCTTCCAGACGCATTGAACTTCACGACCAAATGTCACGACAGGAATTCTTGATGCCCGCACAACTGATCGACGGCAAGGCCATTGCCGAGAAGGTACGCCACCAGGTCGCCCGCCAAGTACAAGCAAGACATCAGGAAGGACGTCGTATTCCCGGTCTCGCCGTCGTCTTGGTGGGTGAAGACTCGGCCTCCGAAATATACGTGCGCAACAAGCATCGCGCCTGTGAGGAGGCGGGCATTCACTCCTTTCGTCATCAATTGCCTGAAAACACCTCGCAGCAGGCGCTGGAAAAACTGGTCGACGACCTGAACGCGGATTCTGCAGTAGACGGCATACTGGTGCAGTTGCCATTACCCGAACACCTGGATGAGCGTCCGATCCTCGAACGCATTCGGCCTGACAAGGATGTAGACGGCTTTCACCCCTACAACTTGGGTCGTCTGGCGCAACGCTTGCCCATGCTGAGGCCTTGCACGCCAAAGGGCGTCATGACTCTGCTGCAGGAAAGCGATCTCAGTACCCGAGGGCTGAACGCCACCGTCGTGGGTGCTTCGAACATCGTCGGCCGCCCCATGTCCTTGGAGCTCATGCTTGCCGGCTGCACTACCACGGTCTGTCATCGTTTCACTCATGACCTTGAAGAGCACGTCCGGCGTGCGGACCTCGTGGTCGCTGCGGTGGGTCAGCCGGGGCTGGTCAAGGGGGAGTGGATAAAGCAAGGAGCGATCGTGATCGATGTGGGTATCAATCGCCAGGAAGACGGCCATCTGATCGGTGATATCGAATTCGAGTCCGCCGCCGACCGGGCCAGCTACATTACGCCGGTACCCGGGGGCGTCGGTCCCATGACGGTAGCCTCGCTACTCGAGAACACGCTGTTCGCGGCAGAACTGCACGATGCCGCGGACAACGCGGATAAATAGCCCCATCCTGGAAGCTACTGCTCGAACACCCAGGTGGTACCTTCCCGGGAGTCCTTGAGCACGACTCCCATGCTTGCCAGTTCGTCCCGGAGTCGATCGGCCTCACTGAAATTCCGCGCTTTCTTGGCATCGGCGCGGGCCTGAATACGCGCCTCTATTTCCGCTTCGGAAATCGATAGCGCCTGGGCCCCCGTCTTCAGAAACGCTGAAGGGTTCTGATTGAACAGCCCCAGAATCGCCCCTAAGCGCTTGAGTTCGAATGCCAACGCCGGCACCTGATCCGGCGTCTCCTTCTTGGCCCGGTTCAACTCCCGGGCAAGTTCGAACAGCGCCGCTAATGCCTCCGGTGTATTGAAATCATCGTCCATGGCGGCGGTAAAACGCTCGACAAAGCGCGAGGCCACCTCACCGCTTTCTGGATTTATACCTTCCAGGGCATTGTAGAAGCGCTCCAGAGACTTGCGGGCCTCGATAAGCGCATCCGGGGCATAGTTGATCGCACTGCGATAGTGGCTCGCCAGCAGCAGATAGCGCACCACCTCCGGATCGTGCACCTCGAGCACTTCCCGTATGGTGAAGAAATTGCCCAGAGACTTGGACATCTTCTGCTGATCGACCCTTACGGCGCCCGCATGCATCCAGGTATTGACGTAGGGCTTGCCAGTGGCAGCCTCGCTCTGGGCAATCTCGTTCTCGTGATGCGGGAACGTCAGATCCGGCCCACCGCCATGAATATCAAAAGTATCCCCGAGGCAGCAGGTCGACATCGCCGAGCATTCGATATGCCACCCCGGGCGCCCTTCTCCCCAAGGTGACGGCCAGCTTGCCTCACCGGGCTTAGCAGCTTTCCACAGCACGAAATCCAGTGGGTCTTCCTTGTGCTCGTCCACCTCGACTCGCGCACCGGCACGCATTTCGTCAGGGTCCCGATTGTTGAGCTTGCCGTAGCCCTCGAAGTGGCGCACCCGGTAGTAGACGTCACCGTTATCCGCGGCATAGGCATACCCCTTATCGATCAGGCGCTCGATCATTGCCTGGATTTCATCGATATGGGCGGTCGCCCGAGGTTCATGATCCGGACGCAGTACGCCCAGACGATCCTCGTCTTCATGCATGGCCTCGATCATGCGCTCCGTCAGGCTGGCGATGCTCTCGCCGTTTTCGTCCGCTCGCTTGAGTATCTTGTCGTCGATATCGGTGATATTGCGCACATAGTTGACCTCGAACCCACGGCTGCGCAGATAGCGAGTGACCACATCGAAGGCCACCATGACCCGGGCGTGACCGATATGGCAGTAGTCATAGACAGTGATGCCGCACACGTACATGCGTATCTTGCCCGGCTCGATAGGCTCAAAAGCCTCCTTGCGCCGGGTCAGGGTGTTGTAGATCTGCATATCTTGCTCAACCCTTTTTACTAGTCCTGCCGTTTTTGAATCTTTGCCCAGGTATCTTTCAAGCTCACGGTACGATTGAAGACGCGACGGCCTTCGGCGGCGGCGTGCCGATCGGCACAGAAATATCCCACCCGCTCGAACTGAAAGCGTGTTTCAGGCTCTACGTCGGCGAGGCTAGGTTCGCCATAAGCCTGCACCACCGTGAGCGATTCGTCGTTGAGATGATCAAGAAAGTCCACGTCCCGATCCCTATCAGGTGCTTCGACCTGGAACAGATTGTCGTACAGACGCACCTCGACGGGTACCGCATGATCCGCGCTGACCCAATGAATCACGCCCTTGACCTTGCGCCCTTCCGGGTTCTTGCCGAGGGTGTCGAAATCCACGCTGCAGCGCAGCTCTTCGATCTCGCCATCGTCACGCTTGATGACCTCGTCGCAGCGAATCACATAGCCATTGCGCAGGCGCACTTCCTTATCCGGGGCCAGGCGGAAGAACTTCTTCGGCGGCTCTTCCAGAAAATCCTCCGCGTCGATCCAGATCTCCCGGGTAAATGGCAGCTTGCGCAGACCCATGTCCTCTCGCGCCGGATGACCGGGCACCTCGAAGACCTCCTCGTGATCTTCCGGCACATTGGTCAACACCACCTTGAGCGGATTGAGTACGCACATTGCCCGGGGCGCGTTGTCCTCGAGATCCGAACGAATGGCGTGATAAAGCATGGCGATGTCGACCATACCGCCATCCGCCCGGGTAACGCCGATCATCTCGCAGAACTTGCGAATCGAGCCCGGTGTGTAGCCGCGCCGGCGCATGCCGGAAATGGTCGGCATGCGCGGGTCGTCCCAGCCATCGACGATGCCCTGATCCACCAGCAGCTTGAGCTTGCGCTTGGAGGTCACGGTGTAATTCAAATTCAGCCGGGCAAACTCGATCTGACGTGGCTTTGCGGGCACCGGCAAATTGGCCAGGAACCATTCGTAGAGGGGACGATGATCCTCGAACTCCAGGGTACAAATGGAATGGGTCACCCCTTCGATGGCATCCGACTGGCCATGAGTAAAATCATAGGACGGATAGATCTTCCACTTGTCGCCGGTCTGATGATGGCTGGCATGGCGAATGCGATACAGCGTCGGATCGCGCAGGTTGATGTTGGGCGAGGCCATGTCGATCTTGGCCCGCAACACCTTCTCGCCCTGGGCGAACTCGCCTTTGCGCATGCGCTCGAGCAGATCCAGGTTCTCCTCGGTGCTGCGTTCGCGATAAGGGCTTGGCCGACCTGGCTCCGTCAGGGTGCCGCGATATTCACGAATCTCGTCTGCGGAGAGATCGTCCACATAGGCCTTGTCCTCACGTATCAGATGCTGCGCCCATTCATAGAGCTGATCGAAATAGCTCGAGGCAAAGCGAACGCCGCCCGCCCAATGAAAGCCTAGCCACTCCACATCCGCCTTGATGGCGTCGATGTAGATCTGCTCCTCCTTGGCCGGGTTGGTATCGTCGAAACGCAGATGGCAGTCACCCTTGAACTGCTCGGCGAGACCGAAATTCAAGCAGATGGATTTGGCATGGCCAATATGCAAAAAGCCATTGGGCTCCGGGGGGAATCGCGTAACGATCGTCTCGACGGTACCCGCCTCGACTTCCTCGAGAATCTGGTTACGGATGAAATTCGGGGCACTGACGCTTTCGGTACTCTCGGTGCTCATGGGGAGTCGATGAACCTCTGTGAATCGCGAGTGGCGAAGCGACGGCGGGCTTGCTTGTTTCGCACGTCGATTCAAAACCGCTATTATAGCGCGACGCCTACGCGCTTCGCCAAGGCGCACCATTCAGACTGACCGGGAAACTTCTATGATCGTCCTGCACACCAATTACGGTGACATTCACCTCGAACTGGATCACGACAATGCGCCCAAGACTGCGGCCAATTTCGAGCAGTACGTGCGTGACGGCCATTACGACAACACACTCTTTCATCGCGTCATCGACGGCTTCATGGTTCAGGGAGGTGGATTCGACAGCGACTTCGAACAAAAACCCACGCGAGAGCCCATCGACAACGAAGCGGACAATGGCTTGAAAAACGTCACCGGAAGCGTTGCCATGGCGCGTACCCAGGACCCGCATTCAGCCACGGCGCAATTTTTCATCAATGTCGCCGATAACGAGTTCCTCGATCATCGCGGCAAGAATCTGCAGGGCTGGGGGTATTGCGTGTTCGGCAAGGTGGTCGAGGGCATGGATGTCGTCGAGAAGATAAAAGCCCTGCCTACTACTCGTCGCGGCATGCATGCAGACGTACCTGTCGAGGATGTCACGATTCAGCGCGCCGAGATCGTCGAATAAGTTCGACTGTCTATCATAACGGCCCGCTGCGGCGGGCTGACCCTCAACGCCATACGGCCCGCACTCCATGACCACACTCTTAATTTCAGATCTGCATCTGCACCCTGGAGCGCCCGAGATTGCCTCCGGATTTCTCGACTATCTCGAGCATACGGCGCGGGAAGCGCGAGCGCTTTATATTCTGGGGGATCTCTTCGAGGCCTGGATCGGCGACGACTATCATCTCGACGGCGATTTCGAGGCCCCCATCCTTGAAGCGCTCAGTCGTCTGAGTGACGCTGGCACTCAAGTCTACTTCATGCACGGCAATCGCGATTTTCTCATCGGTGAAGATTTCGCCAAGGCCTGTGGCGCCACCCTGCTATCCGACCCGCATCTATTGGAACTGAATGGTGAGCGAATATTGCTGATGCATGGTGACAGCCTATGCACCCGGGACGAGGAATACATGGAGTTCCGCGCCATGACCCGGGACCCACAGTGGCAGGGCCAAATTCTGGCGCTACCGGTGCAGGAACGTCTCGAACTGGCGCGCAATCTACGCACCCAATCCGGCGAGGCCAATTCCAACAAGGCCCAGGACATCATGGATGTGACCCCGGCGGAAGTCGTCAAGGTCATGCAGGAACATCAAGTGCGCACCCTCATTCATGGGCATACCCATCGGCCCGACGTACACGAACTCGATATAAAAGATGAGCCGGCAAGACGTTTCGTCCTGGGCGACTGGAAGAAGGATCAGGGCTGGGATATCCGCATCGAAGACGGCGGCAAGCCAACGCTAAGACGCTTTGGCTACTGACTTTCGATGCTACTTGCCTGCGGGCGATCAGACGCTGCGACTGGGATGTCGCTTGCCGGGCAACTCTTGCCGATCGAGCAACAGGCGCCAGCGCATCAATACCGGGGCGTCGGTCTTGTAAACTTCTTCCAGAAGTTGACGGAATTCGTCTCGGGCCTCGCGATCGCCGGGCTCGATACTTTCAAGCCACAGTTCGAGTACAAACAGCAAGTGGTGGATATTGCCATGCTCTCGAGCCACGATCCGAGCCTGCTCCACCAGGCTGCGCACCGAGACGGCGGAACGCTCCCGCTTGAGCCGTACGCTGGCCAGACGCACCGATAGCTCAGGCACATAGAGCGAGTTGCGCTCCCGGGCAACCAGCAGGCACTGATCCAGATAATCTTCGGCCCTGGTCAGCTCATCCAGCGCCAGGCACGCATCCACGTACCATAGATTCGGGCGTTGAAAACGGTCGCGTCCGACCATTTCGGCAAGCTCGTCAAGTCCGCTCTCGATGGCCGCCAGCCCTGCTTGGTCCCCCTGCATCGCCTTGTACCAACCCAACGTACACTGTGCGCTGACGTGCCAAAGATGCAGATCCGCGGTATGAGTCAAGCCAAAGGCACGTTCGGCCCGACTCCCGGCCAGATGAACGTGGCCTAGTTGACGGTAGATGGTGGCGGCGAACATCAACGCCATGGCGAGCGACCCCGGGTGCTTGAGATGCTCAGCCAGTCGAATGGCCGCCTCCACCTGCTGCTCCGCCGCCAGGTAATCACCCCGTAGACACAGCGTCCACCCTTGATAACAGGCGGCTGCAATCTGGGGATGATCGGAAAATGGCAACCACTCGATCATCATCGGCTGATTCAAGGGATCGATCTCATGCAGATGATCATGAGCCTGACGCAGTCGACCGGCCCAGTACTCACAGTGCGCCTGAGCATATTCCGCCAGGCGCCCATAGCGCAGGTCCGGCAGTTGTCGTGCCAGCGTGTTCAAACCCGATGCCAGGGAAAAGGCGTCGGCGTTGGCATAGCGCTGACTGCAACCTACCCAGAGCCCCCAGGTGACCAGGAACCGTTGTTCGAGTTCGGTTTCTTCATCGGCACTGGGGGTCTTTTCAAGCACCTCTCGGGCACGAACGAAACTGTCGTGGGCGGTAGGAGAGCCATGCCCTTCCAGCGCCAGGGCAGCCTGCCCCTTGACGGTGAGAAGACTTATTTCACGCTCTTCCTGCCCCTGTACGCTCTGCAGGCTCTTCAAGCCCGCATCCGCCATGCGCATGGCCATGCGATTGGCGCTTATCTTCAAGGCTTCCCGGGCAGCCAGCTCGAAATAACGCGCACCTCGCGCATGGTAGCCACTTCTATGCAGATGCAGCGCAAAATCGTCGGGATGGCGACTGATATAAATTGGATAGTGCTCTTCGATCAGCGTCACTACCTGCTGGTGAATCGCTTCTCTGATATCCGTCGGGCAAGACAAATAGGCCGCTTCCTGCAGCAAAGGATGGGTAAACTGATAGTCGTACTCGCCTTGCGCAGTGCAGGCTTCGATGATTTCCAGACGCTGCATCTGTTCCAGTGCCAGCTTGAGCCGGGCGTCTTCGACGGGACTGCAATGGCGTAGAAAATCGAGCCGGAATTGACGCCCAAGTACGGCAGCGGCATGAGCCACCGGGCGGTCGCTATCAAGCTGATCGATGCGACTGGCGAGCAGCCCCAGCAACCCTTGAGGAAGCTCATCGATCTGCAGGCTGCGCCCTTCACGGCGATTGGTGTCCAGGCGCCGACACACCTCCTGCAGATAAAGAGGCACCCCTTCGCAGCGCTCGATAATCTGATTACGCAGCCGTGGCGTGAGATGCAAGCGATAGTGCTTGGCCAGATGAACCAATAGCCGCGACGACTGAACCGCATCGAGCTGAGTCAACACGACCTGCTGATCCCAATGCAGTCTGATGGACAGAGGTTCCTGTCCACGCATACTGGCCACAAGAAGGAACGGGCAATTGATGGGTAGCCGCGCCTGCAGGCCTGACAGCACCTTGAGAGAAAGCTCATCGATCCACTGCAGGTCGTCGATCATCAAGACCAGCGGTTTATTTCGGGTGGCATGTTCAATCAGGCGGTGCAGCAAACGAATGACCAGCTCGACGGCTTCGTTGTTGAACTCGCCACCCGGGCCTTTCTGAGCGCTAAGTTCGACCGGGGCCACCTGCAGTGCCTGCTGCAACAACCGATAGTGTTCCACGTCCTCGAGAATCGGTGCATCGACGCTATCGCTCAAAAGTCCCTGCAATATTTCGCTGTGCGCCTCGTCCCCTGCATACCAGCGAAATAACCAGCACGCCACGCCATAGGGCTCTTGCATCGACATGCGGGTCATGGAATGCCAGCAGATAGTAGTATCCTGACTCTGCTCCAGCTGGCGGAACCCTATCAACAAGGCAGATTTACCCATGCCCGAAGCCCCCTGCACCAGCACACTTTGACGCAAACCGATACCGGCGCGCGCAAGTGCATCGCGCAGTTTGCGCAAGGCGTTCTCGCGGCCTATCAGAATCGGCTGCTGGGCTTCACGGCCATTCATGTTGACGCCCAATACCAATGCGCGCAGGCGTACCCTGCCATCACAGGCCATTACCCGGCTCGATAGACGAGGCTGAAGATCGAATGCTGGAGGCATATGTTGACTTGCCACCTGGGAAATCAACAATTCGCTACCGTCAGCGGCACTCATCAGTTCCAACGCACGCTGACTGACCTGCCCAAGCGGATCGACCAGCCGTCGCTCGGGAAGATACACCACGCGTCCGCTATCGAGTCCTGCCGCAAGGTCAAAGGAAGGTTGCGGCGTCTCTTCGGCCCAGTGCCGCGCTACTTCCGCTGGCAAGGCGCGCCGACAGTGTTCATAGAGTGCCACCAACTCGGCCAGCTGGTGCGCTGGCCCATGGGTACCAAAACAGGCGAGCCCCATGCCCCCCGTGACACCGGGTAACCAGAACCCTCCCAAATGATGACACTGCTGCTCGAGCCACTGCAGCAACTCGATCTGTAGCGTCAAACAGGCCCGCACCTCAGGACGCTGATCGCGCTCGTCCTTGAGGCGCAGCCGGATCGCCATGACTGATAGCTGACGCTGCTCGATTTCGTCGTCACGCAGTGGTTCGCCTCCCGACTCGAGGGGGCGTACGTAAGCGGTTTGAGACGAGGGTCGCTGCACATCGCCTTTGCCATTGGTCCAATGCCGGGCAAGATGCAGAATATCCGGATCCGGCTGCTGCCCCGACAGTGCCAACAATTGCAGATAGGCATTGTATTCTTCATGGGCGGCGGCAGGCTGATCCTGATCGATCAACTGATGCATCAGTCGTTCGTGGAATGGGGCATAGCCGGAAAAACGGCTAACCAACGTACGCAACAATTCATCGTCGAGTTCACTGGCAGTGGTCAGCACCTTCTCCGCATAGGCAATGACCCGCTGGCGCCATTCGCCGCGAAGACGCACCAACCAACGTTGATAATCGACACATTGGTTGAGCTGCAACTCTTCAGCGATATCACCACGATAAAGTGCCAGTAACTGCTCCAACCCTTGAGTACTGGCAGGCTCGGCCAGCAGCTGTTCGACCTGGTGCAGGTCTAGGCGCCATTGCCGGGGTAGCGCAAAGGCAATGGTCTGGCGCGTCACCATCAATACCTGATCAGCCTCGTCACCTAGACTCTGACGTAGACAATGCAGCGCATGACGCAGATTGGTGCGCCCTGAAGAAAGCCCCTGATCGGGCCATAACAACTCCGCCAACGTCGCACGATTGACCTGCTGTTCATTGAGCAGCAGATAGATCAGCAACGCCTTGACCTTGTCATAGCTGAACTGTGTCAACACATCGTCACCGACGCCTAGCGAGAAGTGGCCGAACAGTGTCAACTCGGTTGTGGCGGATATATCGCGTCTCATTGTTATGGTTTCCTACAGTGTCGTGATGCCAGCGTGCCATGGCTCGCCGCCGGACAAGTCACTTTCAGGCGGCCATCGGCAAGCCGCTATGAAAGCGGAAAACGGGGTCCGGCGCCTTGATCAACGCTCGCTCGTGTTCGGCAAAAAAAGCGATGCGCTCTTCTATGGGCTCGCCTGCGTAGTGCCGGGCCAGCATCAGATAATCTTCGTAGTGGCGCCCTTCCGACTTCACCAATCCGCGATAGAACCTGGCCAGCTCATCGTCCAGGTGCGGTATCAGGCAGGCGAAACGTTCGCAGCTTCGCGCCTCGATGAAGGCTCCCACGATCAATACGTCGATCAACCGCTGCGGGTCGTCCCGGCGCACCCACTCACGCAATCCCCCGGCATAACGGGATGCGCCGATATGTCGATAAACCACACCCCGCTCTTCCATGAGCTTGACGACCTGCTCGAAGTGCAAGAGCTCTTCCCGGGCGAGCTGCGACATCTTGGTCAGCAACAACGGATGTTCGACATAGCGATACATCAGGCTCATCGCCGTGGACGCAGCCTTCTTCTCGCACTGCGCATGATCGATCAGCAGTAGATCCGGATTGGCAAGCGCCGCTTCGACCCAGGCCTCGGGAGTCGTACAAGGCAAGAATGCCAGCAGCTCTGCAGGCAATAACGTGGCAGTGGATTCAGACGTTGTTTTCATCATCTCGGATCAATCGAGCTCCAGGGTCAGGCGGCGGGATTCAGCGCACTCGAGCAACGCACGCGTAATAGCCTCATGCAGTTCATCGGCGGAAAGTCGCAACCCTTTACCCAAAGGCTGCAAACCATAACGGGAAAGATCGCGAATACGTGTACGCCCTACACGCAATAATTCGATGGCTCGAGACAGCGATGGCTGGTCGTCACGAAAGCGAATGCGATGACGTTCGAGCTGACGTTGCAACAACCCGGCATCCAGAACCTCAAGGAAATCACCCGCGACGCGGGCGCGTAGCGCATCCAGTTCGGCCATGCGGGCACGACGCTGTTCGTCGGCATATCCGAACCAGTTGCGAATTTCGCTCTCTGTGCGCTGACAGCCCCGGCATACGGGGTCCCCAAGGGTGGTGGAGCAGAGTCCAACGCAGGGCGAAACGATAGCTTGTCCCATGGCATCCTCCTCGGTAGCTCATAGTAGCGCGCCACACCTTGACCAGCGACCGACAAAAAAGCAAAAAGCATGATTCCAAGCTAAACCAAAGTTGAATTAGCTAGGAATGCGTCTCTCTTAACATTGTCGACAATTTCACGTACTATCCGCTCGCCCAACTGCGAAACCCATGCAAGCGCCTGACCCGCGCTGACGGCGCCCCACCGTCGTGGTTTCGCTTGGAGCCTGCTCAGGATCTAGCGAGTTGGAATCGAACAAAACGAAGTCAAGTGAAGAAAGCACCGGGCTCGCGCTCGAGTTTACTCAAATAAACGAGCATTCTGAGCTGGTTTCAACGAGGTTTGACCGACACGCTGCAGATTCTTGGCAGGTTCGTAGGGTTTCCGACCACTAAAAAGGATCCCACCGTGCTTGAAGCCTATCGTCACCATGCCAAGGAGCGTGCCGCCGACGGCGTGCCGCCCAAGCCGCTGAATGCCGAGCAGACAATTGCGTTGATCGAACTGCTTGAATCGCCAACTCCGGGAGAAGAGCAGTTCTTGCTGGAACTGATCACCGATCGTGTGCCTCCGGGTGTCGATGAAGCCGCTTATATCAAGGCGGGATTCCTGAGCGCCATTGCCAAGGGTGAAACCGAGTCGCCGTTGATCGACAAGATCCATGCGGTCAAGCTGCTGGGCACCATGCAGGGCGGCTACAACATCACGACCCTGGTGGAACTGCTGGACGACGACGTGCTCGCCAAGGAAGCCGGCGAACAGCTCAAGCACACCCTGCTGATGTTCGATGCCTTTCATGACGTAGCCGAGCGTGCCAAGACAGGCAATGCGATTGCCAAGGATGTTCTCCAATCCTGGGCCGAGGCCGAATGGTTTCTGGCCAAGCCGGCGCTAGCGGAAAAAATCACACTGGCAGTCTTCAAGGTACCCGGCGAAACCAATACCGACGATCTATCGCCGGCCCCGGATGCCTGGTCGCGCCCGGACATTCCACTGCACGCCAACGCCATGCTCAAGAATCCACGGGAGGGCATCGAGCCAATCGAGCCGGGCACCAAGGGACCGCTTGAGCAGATCGAGGCAGTCAAGGCCAAGGGCTATCCGGTTGCCTATGTCGGTGACGTGGTCGGCACCGGTTCTTCGCGCAAGTCCGCCACCAATTCGGTGCTGTGGTTCTTCGGCGACGACATTCCGTTCGTCCCCAACAAGCGCGCCGGTGGCTTCTGTTTCGGCGGCAAGATCGCGCCGATCTTCTTCAACACCATGGAAGATGCCGGCGCCCTGCCCGTCGAAATGGACGTTTCCAAGATGGCCATGGGGGATGTCATCGACGTCTACCCTTATGAAGGCAAGGTCTGCAGGCACGATACCGACGAACTGCTGAGTACGTTTGAGCTCAAGACTCGCGTGATTCTCGACGAAGTGCGTGCCGGCGGACGCATTCCATTGATCATCGGTCGTGGCCTGACAGACAAGGCACGCAGCGAACTCGGCCTGGGGCCCTCCGAAGTGTTCAAGACCCCGGAGCAGCCCGCCGATACCGGCAAGGGATTTACCCTGGCCCAGAAGATGGTGGGCAAGGCTTGCGGCATGGAGGGTGTGCGCCCTGGCATGTACTGCGAGCCGAAGATGACCACCGTCGGCTCCCAGGATACCACCGGCCCCATGACCCGGGACGAATTGAAGGATCTGGCCTGTCTTGGCTTCCAGGCGGATCTGGTGATGCAGTCGTTCTGCCACACCGCCGCCTACCCAAAGCCCGTGGACGTGGAGACTCACCACACCCTGCCGGATTTCATCATGAATCGCGGCGGCGTTTCGCTGCGCCCGGGGGACGGCATCATCCACTCTTGGCTGAACCGCATGCTGTTGCCGGACACCGTGGGCACCGGGGGCGACTCCCACACCCGTTTCCCCATGGGAATTTCGTTCCCGGCTGGGTCGGGGCTGGTTGCCTTTGCCGCAGCCACCGGCGTCATGCCCCTGGACATGCCGGAGTCGATTCTGGTGCGTTTCAAGGGCGAGCGCCAGCCGGGTATCACCCTGCGGGATCTGGTCCACGCCATTCCGCTGTATGGCATCAAGCAAGGACTGCTCACCGTCGAGAAGTCCGGCAAGAAGAACGCCTTCTCCGGTCGGGTACTGGAAATCGAAGGACTCGAGGACCTCACCGCCGAACAGGCCTTCGAGCTTTCCGATGCTTCCGCGGAACGCAGCGCCGCCGGCTGCACCATTACACTCTCCGAAGAGAGCATCAGTGAGTATCTGACTTCGAACGTCACCCTGCTCAAGTGGATGATCGACAATGGCTATGGCGATCGTCGTACGCTGGAGCGTCGCATCCTGGCGATGCAGGAGTGGCTGGCCAATCCAAGCCTGATGCGCGCGGATGCAGATGCTGAATATGCCGAAGTGATCGAGATCGATCTTGCAGACATCACCGAGCCGGTGCTATGTGCCCCCAACGATCCGGACGATGCACGCCTGCTCTCCGACGTGGCCGGTGAGAAGATCGATGAAGTCTTCATTGGCTCCTGCATGACCAACATTGGCCATTTCCGTGCCGCAGGAAAGTTGCTGGAAAAGCAACCAGCAGGTAGTCTTAAGACTCGCCTATGGCTGGCACCGCCTACCAGAATGGATCAGCATCAGTTGACCGAGGAAGGATACTACGGGATATACGGGCGTGCAGGCGCACGGATGGAAATGCCGGGTTGTTCGCTTTGCATGGGCAATCAGGCTCGCGTGGCACCAAAGTCCACCGTGGTCTCCACCTCGACCCGTAATTTCCCCAATCGCTTGGGAGACGGTGCCAATGTCTACCTGGCCTCAGCAGAACTGGCAGCAGTCGCCGCGGTCGTGGGTCGCCTCCCCACGGTCAAGGAGTATCAGGAGTACATGGGTGAGTTCAACGCCATGGCCGGAGAGATCTACCGGTACATGAATTTTCATGAAATCGAGGAGTTTCAGAAGGCAGCCTCAAACGTGATTCCTGTCGCACAGGAAGCATGACCTATCGATTCCGATGCTCGCAACATCGATGGAATCCTTGAGGTTCCGAATCGACCACAGAAGCGCTCCGATGATCGGAGCGCTTTTTTTTATAAAAAATTTGCGTTGTTTGATATCTTCGCACTTGTAACCGAACAGTGTTCGGATTAATTTCGAGCTCAATGACTCAACAATGCTGAACCTGGTTCTCGTCAACGTGTCGTTCGATAATCGCGACGCGGTCTGACTCGACTATTCTGGAGACTACCCATGAAATTCAAGACACTGGTTGCCGCTTCCTGCGCGTCTACCTTGATGATCGCTTTTGCGCCCTCGATACTAGCCGCCCCTAATGCAGACGGTCTGTATTTAGGAATCGGTACGGGTTTCAGTTCGTTGAAAAATAATCGTGGAGAGGTGAGCGACTTCATCTCCGATGGAGTCGAGGACTTCGATCCTGATGACGATGACGACAATGTGTTCAAGGGCTTCGTCGGCTACGAGTTCAACCCCTACTTCGCCACTGAACTGTTCTATGCCGATCTTGGCCGAACCCGCTGGCAGGGAGGCGAAAATGTCAATACTGATCTAGAATCCAGAGCCTATGGGGTGAGTGCAATCGGACAGCTCCCTATCGCCTCCTGGCTCACACTATTTGCCAAGGCCGGTATCGCCAAATGGAATACCGACGTCAAGAGCAATCTAAGTGGCTCGGATATGGATGATCAGGATGGCACCGATCCGGTTTATGGTGTCGGCGCTCAGTTCAACTTCGAGCCGTTTATGGTACGTACCGAGTACGAACGTTACGACTTCGACAACAATTATAAGATCGATACGTTTACTGCCTCTGCAGGTTTCAAATTCTAGGCTCGATACCCATAATCGGTGCAGCGCCGGGGCCAATTCACATCTGCCCCGGCGTTATAGATCCTGAAGCAGTCTCTGAAATAGCCCCTGAAATTCTATAAGCAACAAGTTCACACGGATTTGATCAAAGGAAACCAGCCATGCCTGCCATCGTGACGCCGGATATCTGTGATGCTTACCCAGAGGTTCAGGTGCTCGATCCTCTGTTCGCCAACTTCGGTGCCATCGATGCCTTTTATGGCCCAGTGAAGACCATCAAGTGTTTCGAAGATAATTCCCGGGTCAAGGAAGCGGTGAACGAGCTCGGCGAAGGGGCAGTACTGGTAGTGGACGCCGGCGGCTCGCTGCGCTGTGCCATGCTGGGCGACATGCTCGCTGAAAAGGCCGCTGCCAATGGCTGGGCCGGGATCCTCATGTTCGGCTGTGTGCGGGACGTGGAAGTACTGGCGGAAATCGAACTTGGCGTACAGGCGCTAAGCGCCCACCCGCGGCGTAGTGAAAAGCGCGGCGAAGGGCAGCGCGATATTCCCGTTACCTTTGCCGGGGTTACCATCCACCCTGGGCAGTGGCTGTATGCGGACAACAATGGCGTTCTAATTGCACAAGAGCGTTTGGCGCTAGACGACTGATCCCAGAAAAAATGAAGGCGTCTCAATCTCTGCCCTTGCAAGAGTGAGGTTTGTCATGCCAAGCGCAGAATGAGACGCTCGCTCCCATGTCTGAACAAAATACTCTTACCCTGACGCCGCGCCACTTGCTGAAGGCGGTGGTCGCCTCGTTACGCGAACATTGGCGACCCCTGCTCGCCTTTCACCTGTTCTTCACGCTTCTGGCAACCACCCTGCTGCTGCCTGCCTCCGCGACCGCACTGGCCGCGCTGTTGAAGCGTATCGGACGCCCTGTGTTCACCAACGGTCAGTTGCTCGACATCGCGCTTTCCCCGACAGGTTTGCTGTGGTTGCTGGTCGCCATCGGAGCCACCTTCCTGATCCTGTTTCTGCAACAGGCCGGCATGTTGCTGGTGGCGATGCGCACGGGGGCCAGTCGCTATCGTGCTGCCCTGGAAGCGCTATGGAATGTCGCCCGTCGTTTTCTTGCCATCACTACACTGACGCTGATCCAGGTCGCCACTCATCTGCTGATTGCACTGCCTTTTCTCATCATCCTCGTCGTTCTCTATCAATGGCTGCTCGGCGGCATGGAAAGCTACTACATACTACGGGTCAAACCACGGGAGTGGTGGCTGTTCCTGGCCAGTGGCCTGCCCTTCGTTCTACTTTGGCTGTGGTTCGCGGCACGACTTTATCTGCGCTGGGCTCTGGCCCTGCCGGTATTGATCCTTGAAGGCGTATCGACGCGCCGGGCATTGGCCCGTAGCCACGAGCTGGCAAAAGGAAACAAACGACGCTTGGCGCTGCCGATCGCGCTGCCGGTGCTGATGATCGTTGCCTTGCCGATAGGCATTACCAGTCTGTTCGATGCCTTGATCACCCCATTGCTGGGTTGGCTGCCTGAACGTAGTGCGATATTGATTCCGGCAACCCTTGCCTATCTGACGTTCTATGTTCTGCTGACCCTTGCGGTTACCTTTATCGGCGTAGCGATCAATAGCCTCTTGCTTGCCTGTCTTTATCTACGTTTGGCACAGCAACAGCTCAAGCCTCAAGCACCGCCCGAAGGCAGCTATCCCGCCTGGGTGGCCTGGGGCGCGGAAGCCTTCATTTTAGTCTTGGCGTTAAGCCAGGCAGCCGCGGCGCTCACGAGCTTCGAGATTCGTGATCGTGTCGCTATTACTGCTCATCGTGGTAACTCATTCAAGGCGCCGGAAAATACCCTGGCGGCGTTCGAGCAGGCCATCGAAGACGGGGCCGATTACATCGAGTTCGATGTGCGCCTGACGCAAGACAACGAAGTCGTGGTTTCTCATGATAACAACCTTCGTCGTCTGACAGCCCTCAATCGCCCGCTGTCCGAGATGACCCTGGAAGAAGCACAACTGGTTGATGTCGGCAGCTGGTTCGGGGATGTATTTGTCGATACGCGGATTCCCACCCTTGATGAAGTCATTAATCTGGCTAGAGGCCGCATCAAGCTTTATGTAGAACTCAAGCCCGTTCGAGGGGGTGAAAAGGCGCTTGCCACCGCCGTGATCGACAAGCTATCGGTGGTTCCCGATGACGATGTGATTCTGGCTTCCCTGTCACCCGTCGCGCTTGCCGAGATCAAGCAACTTGCTCCGCAATTGCGTACGGCGCTTTTCGCCCAATTCGTCGTGCGCGGCGGCATGGATAGAGGTTTGTTCGATGCCCTTGGCTTACGCCATAATCGCGTAACGCTGGCCTCCATTAGAACGGCGCAGCGTCACGAATATCAATTGCACACCTGGACGGTGAATGGGCAGTCTGAGATGTCACGACTGATCGACCTGGGAGTCGACAACATCATCACCGACCGACCCGGTCTGCTCGCCGAGGTACTGAACGAGCGAGCGACGCTCAGCGATGGAGAACTGTTGCTGTTAAAGCTGCGTAATTGGTTGCGCTCATAGCAGCATCAACGAAAAAAGCCCGGCAGGTACCACCTTGCCGGGCTTTGTATCTAGCTATGAGGTGCTATCACTCCATGGTCTCACCTGCCAGCATAAACCAGGTCTCGAGCACCGCATCCGGGTTCAACGACACCGAATCGATGCCTTGCTCCATCAACCACTTGGCAAGCTCGGGGTAGTCCGAAGGGCCCTGACCGCAGATGCCCACGTACTTGCCCTGCTTCTTACAGGCGGCGATGGCCATGGCCAGCAGCTTTTTGACCGCCGGGTTACGCTCATCGAACAGGTGGGCAACGATGCCGGAGTCCCGGTCGAGTCCCAGGGTCAGCTGGGTCAGGTCGTTGGAGCCGATGGAGAAGCCGTCGAAGTGCTCGAGGAACTCCTCCGCCAGTAGCGCATTGGCCGGCAGCTCGCACATCATGATGACCTTCAAACCACGCTCGCCACGCTTGAGACCGGCGGTATCGAGCAGCTCGACGACCTCCCGTGCCTCGTCCGTGGTACGCACGAAGGGAATCATGATCTCGACGTTATCCAGCCCCATCTCATCACGCACCCGCTTGATCGCCTGGCACTCCAGCTCGAAACACGGGCGGAAGGACTCGGAGATGTAGCGCGAGGCACCGCGGAAGCCCAGCATCGGGTTCTCTTCCCCGGGCTCGTAGAGCTTGCCGCCGATTAGGTTCTCGTACTCGTTGGACTTGAAATCCGACATGCGCACGATGACCCGCTTGGGATAGAACGCCGCCGCCAGGGTCGAAATACCCTCTACCAGCTTGTCGACATAGAAGCTCACCGGGTCGTTGTAACCGGCGGTACGCGCATCGATGACCTGCTGCAGATCCGTGGGTAGCGTGGCGTAGTCCAGCAATGCCTTGGGATGCACCCCGATCATGCGGTTGATGATGAACTCCAACCGCGCCAGCCCTACACCGGCGTTCGGCAGCGAGGCGAAATTGAAGGCACGATCCGGGTTACCCACGTTCATCATGATCTTGAAGGGAATATCCGGCATCGCATCGACACTCGACGTCTTGCAGTCGAAGTCGAGCAGACCTTCGTAGACATGGCCGGTGTCACCCTCGGCGCAGGAGACCGTCACCTCCTGGCCGTCGGTGAGTACGCGAGTCGCGTCACCACAGCCCACCACTGCTGCAATGCCCAGTTCCCGGGCGATGATCGCCGCATGACAGGTACGTCCGCCACGATTGGTAACGATGGCGGAGGCACGCTTCATCACCGGCTCCCAGTCCGGGTCGGTCATATCCGTGACCAGAATGTCGCCGGGGTTGACCTTGTCCATCTGCTCCGGGGTCTCGATGATCTTGACCACGCCTCGCCCGATGCGCTGACCGATGGCGCGGCCGGATACCACCAAGCGGCCTTTTTCCTTGAGCTGGAAACGCTCGAGCTTGCCGCCTTCTTGATTGGAGACCACGGTTTCAGGACGCGCCTGAACGATGTAGAGCTTGCCGTCATCACCATCCCGGGCCCATTCGATATCCATGGGGCGGCCATAGTGCTGCTCGATGGTCATCGCCTGACGTGCCAGGGCCATGACGTCGTCGTCGTCGAGACAAAAGCGCATCCGATCCGCCGCCGGTACATCGATGGTCTGCACCGAACGTCCGGCGGAGGCCTCGTCGGTGTAGGTCATCTTGATCAGCTTGGAACCGAGGGTGCGACGCAGTACGGCAGGGCGCCCCGCCGCAAGAGTCGACTTGTGCACGTAGAACTCGTCCGGGTTGACTGCCCCCTGAACCACGGTTTCACCCAACCCCCAGGAGCCAGTCACGAACACCGCGTCGCGATAACCGGACTCGGTATCCAGGGTGAACATGACGCCGGCAGCGCCCGTTTCGGAACGCACCATCTTCTGGATGCCCGCGGACAGCGCGACCAGCGCATGATCGAAGCCTTGATGCACGCGATAGGAGATCGCACGATCGTTGAACAGCGAGGCAAACACTTCATGCACGGCGCGCTTGACGTTATCGAAGCCTTCGATGTTGAGGAAGGTCTCCTGCTGGCCGGCAAAGGAGGCATCCGGCAAGTCTTCTGCTGTCGCCGAGGAGCGAACCGCCACCTTGAGATTTTCGTGACGAGATTCGAGTTCGCGATAGCTCTCCTGCAAGGCCTTCTCGAAAGCCGGCGGCAGCGGCGTATCGATGACCCACTGGCGAATTTCTGCACCAACCCGGGCCAATTCCTTGACGTCATCCACGTCAAGACGATTCAAAGCGTCGTTTATACGCTCGTTGAGACCTTCGTGGGCCAGGAACTCGCGGTAGGCAAAAGCAGTGGTGGCGAAGCCCCCGGGCACAGTGACCCCCGCATCCGCTAGATTGGAGATCATTTCGCCCAGCGAGGCGTTCTTGCCCCCTACCCGCTCGACATCGTTCATGCCGAGACGATCGAACCATTCGATATATTGTTCCAAGAGACCCCCTAGGTCGTTATGCAAAGGATAACGCCTGCGCTGCTGGCTGTATCATCGCTAATCACTATATTGATACATAAATTTACATATAGCAACACACGCTTTTCTAGATGCTGCGTACCCTAGCAAATCGGAAGTACTATTCACCATTAGTCTAATAGAGAAGTCACTGGAGTATTTTTACAACACTCGCCTCCTTTGCCGGTTTTCCTGTAGTCACTTGCTAGCAAAACGACGAGAAAATCCTCGAGAGTCAGGGAAAGCGATTGTGGCGTTGGTGGCGAACCGGGACAATACATTGCATATCATCCAGCATCGTCAAGAGGATACGCCATGCCGCGCACCGCCTTCTTTATCTCCGATGGAACCGGCATCACCGCCGAAACCCTGGGCCGCAGCCTGCTGGCCCAGTTCGAGAACGTCGAGATCACCATGGTGACCAAACCCTATATCGATTCGACGGAGAAGGCGCATAACCTGGCCACGGTAATCGAAGCTACTGCTGCTCGGGACGGCGAGAAACCGATCATCATCGATACCATCGTCGATGAGTCGATTCGCGAAGTGATCTCCCAGGCGCAAGGCTTCAAGGTGGATATCTTCACTACCTTCCTCGCTCCCCTGGAAGAGGAGTTGCATACCCACTCCTCCTACTCCGTGGGCCGTACCCACGCCATCGGCAAGGACGAAGTCTACATGCATCGCATCGACTCGGTGCATTTTGCCCTGGACAACGACGACGGCGCCCGGGTACATCAGTATGACAAGGCGGATATCATCCTTGTGGGGGTTTCTCGCTGCGGCAAGACGCCTACCTCGCTTTACCTGGCACTGCAGTTCGGCATCCGTGCCGCAAACTACCCGCTTACCGATGACGATCTCGATGAGGATGGCACTCTCAAGATGCCCAAGGCGCTGGCGCCCCATCGTCACAAGCTATTCGGACTTACCATCAACTCCCGGAGGTTATCGGCCATTCGCAGCGAGCGCCGGCCCAATAGCCGCTACTGCTCCATCGATCAGTGCCTGCAGGAGGTACAGCAGGCGGAGGCGCTGTACCGGCGCTATCATGTGCCCTTCATCGACACGACACGCTTTTCCATCGAGGAAATTTCGACCCGCATGATCGCGGAGACGGGATTGCAGCGGCGGTTCAGCCCTCGCTAACGGCTCACACCTTCAGCCGCCGGCGCAGCGTGCTCCGCATCTGATGCCAGGAGATCACCGCCATGATCAGATTGGCGAACATCATGCCGAAAAAGATGCCTAGCGGACCCTGCAAGTAGCCTCCGAGCCAGGCCAGGGGTACGAAGAGCACGAACAGGCGCACCACCGAAAGCTCCAGGGCGCGTCGAGGCTGATGCAGCGCATTGAAGGACGAGTTGGCCAGGATTACCACGCCCTGTGCGCCCAGGCCTAACGGCACCCACCATAAGAACAACCGCAGCACGTCACCCACCTCGGGGTTCTGCGCATAGCTGCTGGTCAGCCAAGGCGCCAGCAACTGCAGCACGCCCCATATAATGAGCTGCCAGACGAGCACGAAAACGAAACAGCCTAAAATCGCCTGCTTGACCCGTTCGGGCTGATCGGCGCCATGGTTCTGGCTGACAAATGGCGATAGCGTCATCGATAGCGACAGCACGGCAATCTGGGCGATGGCGTCGATGCGAGTGCCGACCCCGAAGGCCGCTACCGCCGCATGGCCGTAATCCGCAACGATGCGGGTCACCAGCGCCATGGCGATAGGGGTAAAGACGCTGGTGATGGCCGCCGGCAGTGCGATCTTGCCCAATTCCCGCCAGGACTCGATCAGCGCAGCGAGCTTGAAGCCGCCAAAGTCCATCATCCTGCGCAAGTCGTGCTGGGCGAACAGCGCCAGGGTCATGGCGGCCCAACTGATGACCGTGGCCAGGGCCGCGCCACTCACCCCAAGTGCCGGTACCGGCCCCAGCCCGAAAATCAACACAGGGTCGAGCAGCGCGTTGAGCAGTGCCGCACCGCCCATCATCATGCCCGGCACCAGCGTATTGCCCTGAGCTCGCAATACGCTACTCAGCACCCGGGGCGCGATGACGAACGCCGCGCCCAGGTACCAGACGTTCATGTAGTCACGAATATAAGGCATCAAGGCCTGATCGGCGCCCAGAGCCGTGAACAGCGGCACGACACTCGCCCGGCCCGCCAATGTCACCACCACGCCCACCAGCAGCGCCATCAGGAAAGCATCCGTGGCGCGTCGGCGTACGGTTTCCACCTCGCCACGGCCCAGGCGTCTGGCCACCACCGCCGACGTGCCAATGGCCATGCCGATCGCCAGACTGATGGCGGCAAAGGAGACCGGAAAGGTAAAGGAAACCGCTGCCAGGGGCTGGGTACCCAGTCGCGCAATGAACCAGGCATCCACCAGGTTGAACAGCATCATCGCAATCGAGCCCGCTACTACCGGTAGCGATTTCTTTACCAAGGTGGAAGCGATCGGCCCCGTCAAAAGCGGATTGGTAGACGCTATCGAAGAGGAAGAATCACCGGGCTGAGCGGAAGAACGCATGCATACTCTCTAAAATGCAGACATACAAAGCCGCCATTTTGCCCGGCGCGAGGCTTTATCCCAACCGATCTCAGTCTTTTCCAGACTCAAGGGTTCACTTTTCGATGGGACCCTCGGCTTCGCGCCAGGCCGTGAACCCACCCCCCACATGACAGATCGGCCCAAAGCCCATGCGCTGCAACTGCTGAGTCGCCAGGGCCGAGCGCTGACCCTTGGCACAGAACAGCACGTAGCGATCGTCTCGGGCGAAAACCTCGCGATGATAGGGCGACTCCGGATCGATCCAGAACTCGAGCATGCCGCGTGGGGCATGTACCGCGCCGGGCACCCGCCCTTCTTTATCTAGTTCCCGTATATCCCGAATATCGACAAAGGTCACCCCGGGCTGATCATGCAGGGCCAGAGCTTCTTCGGCGGTCAGGGTTTCGATCTCGGTTTCCGCCTCGGCGACCAGCTCGGCAACACGCTTGCTCAGTGGTTTCATCGTCTTCTTGCTCCTTGTCTCACGACTCCTCGCCGGCGCGATAGAAACGCTGAATGCTGGAGAAATCGAGCCGACCATTGCCTTGGGCGGCATGCTGCACGTACAGGTTGCGCGCCTGGGACCCCATGGGTACCGCTGCCTTGGATTCCAGGGCCATTTGCCAGGCAAGGCCCAGATCCTTGGTCATCAAGTCGACCAGAAAGCCGCCCTGATAGTCGTTGGAGGCCGGCGCATTCTCCATCACATCGGGCCAGGGGTTATACACGTTGAGCGCCCAATTGCCGCCGGAACTCTGCTTCATGATCTCAGACAGTACCGCCGGATCGAGACCGTTTTTAACGCCCAGTGACAGGGCCTCGGCGGTGCCGCTCATGAGAATACTCAGCAGCATGTTGTTGCAGATTTTGGCCACTTGCCCCGCGCCACTCCCACCAGCATGAAAGACATTCTTGCCCATCGCCTCGAGTACCGGCTTGGCCTGCTCGAAACCGGCCTCGTGTCCCCCGACGATGAAGGTCAAGGTGCCCGCCTTGGCGCCACCCACGCCCCCGGAGACCGGCGCATCGAGATAACTCAGACCACGTTCGCGAGCTGCCTCGGCGACCAGGCGAGCATCCTCTGGAGCGATGGTCGAGGCATCGACGATCAAGGGTTTTCCGTCAAGTGCATCGAGCAATCCCGGCTGATCCTGCTGACCGAGATAAAGCCCTTTCACATGAGCACCGGCGGGCAGCATCGACACAATCACCTCGGCACCGCGAGCCGCTTCCGCCGCGGAAGCGCCACTTTTCGCGCCGGCAGTTTTCAGCGTCTGGATGGCAGACTCGACTAGATCAAAAACCACGACCTCGTGGCCGGCGTTGACCAGATTGATGGCCATGGGCGTGCCCATGTTGCCCAAACCGATAAAGGCGATTTGCATGGCGATCTCCTTGTGACAATCTTGCGACATCAGTGTTGTTGGCGTTGAACGGGGCTCAGATATCCCGCAACGGATGCGTTTGCGACGACCACAGCGGGCTCAAGAAATCTTCGATGTCACGTTCCGGCACACTGGCCACATCCGCATGGGACCATCGTGGATTCTTGTCCTTGTCGACCAGTAAGGCCCGCACTCCCTCGGCGAGCTCCCCATGGCGACAGCACTGCACCGACAGGTTGAGTTCGTCACGGAAAGCGTCCGCCAAACTGGCATGGCGATGACGCGCCAGCATGCGCCAGACCAGATGCGCGCTCATCGGACACCCCACAGCCAGGCGCTGACGGTTGGCCGCCAGCCATTCGTCGTCCGTGGCATCGTCGAGAATACGCGTGACCGCTTCATTGACCGTCGCGGCATCGACCAGGGATTGAATCTTGTCGAGACGAGGCGTCACCTGGGCTTGAGGCGCTTCACCCCGGGCTTCGAAATCGCGCAGTACGTTGCGCAGGCCGGTTTCCGGTGCGCCGAGATCCGCATCCACCAGAGCATCGAGCACGTCCTGGCGCCGGGCATGCGGTATCAGGCGATCCGCCAGCCCCAGATCGAGGGCGTCCCGGGCGTTGAGTTGCGCGCCAGTCAGGCCCAGATAGGCGCCTACGCCGGGGGGCATACGGTTCAAGAACCAGCTGGCGCCGATATCCGGGTACAACCCGATGGTGATTTCCGGCATGGCGATGCGGGTGGACTCGGTGGCTACCCGCTGACCACCACCCGCCATCAGGCCCAGGCCACCGCCCATGACGATGCCGTTGCCCCACACGACCAGCGGCTTGGGATAGGCATGGATCTTGTAGTCGAGTCGATATTCCGCGGTGAAGTAGCTCTCGGCGAAGGCGCCTGCCTCATCCACATGCTCCGCCTCGGTCATGGCGCGATACAGCGCCACCACATCGCCACCGGCGCATAGCGCCTTGTCGCCGGCGCCTTCGAGCCATACGACCTTGATCCGGTCGTCCTCGGCCCAGGCATCGAGCTTGGCGGTCAGCTGCTCGATCATTTCCAGGGACAGCGCATTGAGTGCCTTGGGAGCATTGAGGGTGGCGACGGCAACAACGCCGCCATCGCGAGTCGTTAGCTCATTGAACAGGACGAAGGGTTCAGACATACACAATGCTTCCTTGCCGGGATAATGGGTTCATTGCTGCAGGGCATCTATAGCGCCCTCCGCAAACAGGCGGCGGGCGGTGATCAAGCGCATGATCTCGTTGGTGCCCTCGAGGATCTGGTGCACGCGAGTATCCCGCACCAGACGCTCCAGGGGATACTCCTTGATATAACCGTAGCCACCGTGCAGCTGCAGGGCTTCGTTGCACACGTTGAAGCCGATGTCCGTCGCCAGACGTTTGGCCATGGCACAGTGCGCCGACGCCTGAGGATCGTTTTGATCCAGCCGCCAGGCCGCGTGACGCACCATCAGACGTGCGCTGGTAAGCTCGGTGGCCATGTCGGCGAACTTGAACTGTAGGGCCTGAAACGATGCCAGGGCGCTGCCGAACTGCTTGCGTTCGTGCAGGTATTCCCGAGACAGGGACAAGGCGTGCTGAGCGGCCCCCAGGGAACAGCTGGCGATGTTCAGGCGCCCGCCGTCGAGACCTTTCATGGCAAGCTTGAAGCCTTCGCCCTCTTCGGCAAGTCGATGGGTCGCCGGCACCCGCACGCCGTCGAAGCTGACCAGCCGGGTCGGCTGGCTCTTCCAGCCCATCTTGTCTTCGTTCTTGCCGTATTCGATCCCGGCACTGTCCGCGGGAACCGCAAAGGCCGTCACGCCGCCGGCGCCGGAATCCGGCTCGCCGGTGCGGGCCATGACCACCAGCATGTCGGTTTCTCCGGCGCCGGAGATGAACATCTTGCTGCCGGAAATCACGTACTCGTCGCCTTCTCGCACCGCCTTGGTGCGCAGATTGGCGGCATCCGAACCGGAACCGGGTTCCGTCAGGCAATAGGACGCCAGGCGCTCGCCGCTGATCAGGGCGGGCAGCCAGGCTTCATGCAAGATTTGCCCGCCCCAGTTGGCGATCATCCAACTGGCCATATTGTGGATGGTCAGGTAAGCAGTGGTGGAAATACAGCCTTGGGCCAGCTGTTCGAAGATCAGCGAAGCATCGAGTCGGGATAAGCCCAGCCCACCATGATCCTCATCGATATAGATCGCCAGGAACCCCGCGTCGCCGGCGCGCTTGATTACGTCCACGGGAAAATAAGAGGTTGCGTCCCATTCAGCGGCATGTGGGGCGAGTTCGACCCGGGCAAAATCCGCAGCGGCCTGCTGCAGTGCGCGCTGGTCTTCGTTTAAGGCAAAATCCATGGCAGCCTCCCTGACGTAAGAAAATGTTAACCAGTACAGGCAAATTCAAAACAAGAATTGCATCATCCCTACAACCTAGCATTTGTCGGCAGCCATGAAAGCTATCGCTTGGTCTACTTTACGTTAACGTCAAGCTGATCTAGCCTAGCCCCACCGGGAAAACAATGGCGATAACCCGTCATCCATAATTAAAGGATAGCAGCATGTCCGAGTTGTCCCCGCGCGATTCCATTCGGCACGGCTTTGGCCAGCGGCGCTCATTATCGCGACGCCAGTATACGATCGGCGAACTCGCCAAGATTTTCGAGGTAACACCTCGCACCATTCGTTTTTACGAACAGGAAGGATTGCTGACACCGGAGCGTCGCGGCCGTACAAGGGTCTATCATGAAAAGGACCGAGTGCGGTTGAAGCTGACACTGCGGGGTAAGCGCCTGGGGTTTTCTCTGGCGGAAATTCGCGAGGTGGTTCAGCTTTACGATCAAGCCCCGGACGGCGATGAACGCCAGTTGCAACTCCTTCTCGACATACTCGGCGAAAAGCGCGAGGCCATGCAGCAGCAGCTGGAAGACATTCGAATATTGCAACGAGAACTCGACGAGGTCGAAACGCGCTGTCGCGAATCCCTTGCGCTGCTCGAGGAAGCTCGCGGCAAACGTTGAATCGCGGCTTGAGTCGTCTTTGTCATGAACGAGGCATTCCACCGCCAACAACAAGCAGGAAGCACCATGACCCAGCATGCCACTACGTCTACTTTATCGACCAGCTCTTCTCCTGGCTCACGAACTGGTTCTTCGCTCAGCTCTTTGTTTAGTTATGCCTGCGGCATCAGCGAGCTGCCTCTAAAGGGCCAGACCATCGGCGACTGCTTCGATGAGACCGTCGAGCGCTACCCCGAACGGGATGCACTGATCAGCCGGCACCAGCAGTTGCGCTACACCTGGCAAGAATTGCACACCGAGGTCGAACGTGCCGCCCGCGCCCTGCTCGCCATCGGCGTGACCAAGGGGGAGCGCGTCGGCATCTGGGCACCCAACTGCGCCGAGTGGGCGATCACGCAGTTCGCCACGGCGAAGATTGGCGCGGTACTGGTCAATATCAATCCAAGCTATCGTACTCATGAGCTGGAGTACGCCCTGACCCAGTCCGCCACCTCGACCCTGATCCTGCAGGGTGAGTTCAAGACGTCCAACTATGTCGACATGATTGCCGAACTGGCACCTGAGCTTTCCAGCATTTCATCCGAGGCGCTTAATAGCCCACGCCTACCCAACCTGAAGCGTGTCATCTGTCTCAATGCAGCTCTCACCATGCCCGGCATGATGCATTGGGAAACGCTGCTCGAGCAGTCGGACAAGGTTACTTCCGAAGCGCTGGCGGCACTGCAGGCCACCCTGCAGTTCGATGAACCGATCAATATCCAGTACACCTCCGGCACTACCGGCGCTCCCAAGGGCGCGACGCTGTCGCATCACAACATACTCAACAACGGCTTCTTCGTCGCCGAACGCATCAAGCTTACCAGCGAGGACCGCATGGTGATTCCGGTGCCGCTCTATCACTGCTTCGGCATGGTCATGGGCAACCTGGGTTGCATGACCCATGGCGCGGCGATGATCTATCCCGATGAAGGCTTCGATGCCCTGACAACGCTGCAAGCGGTCAGTGAAGAACGCGCCACCGCCCTGTACGGTGTGCCCACCATGTTCATCGCCGAGCTCGAACACCCGGAATTCGAGCGCTTCGATCTAGGCTCGCTGCGTACCGGCATCATGGCCGGCTCGATCTGCCCCATCGAGGTGATGCGCCAGGTCATCGACAAGATGAACATGAAGGAAGTCAGCATCTGCTACGGCATGACCGAGACCAGCCCGGTCAGTCTGCAGACCCAGACCGACGCGCCACTGGAAAAGCGGGTCACCACGGTGGGGACGATTCATCCCCATATCGAAGTCAAGCTGGTCGCCCCTTCCACCGGAGCAGTGGTGCCCGTAGGTGAAAAAGGCGAACTCTGCACCCGAGGCTATAGCGTGATGCTCGGCTACTGGGGCAACGTGGAGGCCACGGACAAGGCCATCGACCCCGCCGGCTGGATGCACACCGGCGATCTCGCGACCATGGACAACGAGGGTTACGCCACCATCGTCGGACGCATCAAGGACATGATCATCCGCGGTGGCGAGAACGTGTACCCCCGAGAGATCGAGGATTTCCTCTACACCCACCCGGCCATTTCCGATGTGCAGGTGATCGGCGTGCCAGATGAGAAGTACGGCGAGGAGATCATGGCCTGGGTCAAGCTGGCCGAGGGTGAAACCCTCGACGAGGAAGGCCTGCGGGATTTCTGCAAGGGCCAGATCGCCTATTATAAGGTCCCGCGCTATGTGAAGTTCGTCGACGCCTTCCCCATGACCGTGACCGGAAAGATCCAGAAGTTCAAGATGCGTGAAGAAGCGACCCATGAGCTGGGTTTGAAATAAAGAGATGAAATAAAGGCCTGAAAAACGGGTCAGGCGCCGATCAGACCTTCAGTAGTGCGCCGATCACTCGCTTGATCCGTTCGATACCTTCATCGAGTGCGGCCTCGATCTCCGACATGGTGATTTCGGCTTCAGTGACACCGGCGGCGGGATTGACTACCAGAGCCAGGCAGGCGTAAGGAAGCATCAGCTCACGAGCCAGCACCGCCTCCGGCATGCCGGTCATGCCCACCAGCCCACAACCGTCCCTCGCCATGCGCGCGATCTCGGCGGCGGTTTCAAGGCGCGGCCCCTGGGTGCAGCCGTAGATACCACCGTTCTCGATCGTTTCACCGGCCTGCCTGCCCGCTGCCACCAGAGTATTACGCAAGCTATTGTCATAGGGCCAGGAAAAATCGATATGCTTCAAGGGGCGGAAGCGTCCATCGAAATAGGTGGACTCGCGCCCAGTGGTGTAATCGATCAGCTGGTTCGGTATTACTAACGCACCAGGCTGAAGCGTGGGATCGATACTCCCCACCGCATTGATGCCGACGATGCGGGTGGCGCCGGCCTGTTTGAGCGCCCACAGATTGGCACGGTAGTTGATCCGATGCGGCGGCAGCTTGTGCGGATGGCCATGGCGAGCCAGGAACAGGATACCCCGCCCCTCCAGCGTGCCCTGCAGCACACCGGTGGACGCCGCGCCCAACGGGGTTTCCACGGAGTGACGCCTAATGACTTCCAGCCCGGTCATTTCGGTCAGGCCAGTCCCACCGATAATCGCCAGCATCGCAAGTCTCCCGAAATTTATCTACATGCCCTTGGGCGCGAAGATACCCGGTGCATTGCGCCAATACCCCTTGTAATCCATTCCGAAGCCGAATACATAGCGGTCTTCGACCTCCAAGCTGCAGTAGTCCGCGGTCAGCCCCGGTACCGCCTTACGCTCGTGGCGCTTGTCGACCAGCACCACGGTGGAAATACTAGTCGCCTGGGCCTCCCGGCAATAGGCCAGAATGGCCGCCAGGGTCGTGCCTTCATCGAGAATGTCATCGACGATCACCACATGGCGGCCGGCCATGGGAATCTCCGGCGAGACCCGCCAGAACAGCTCGCCACCCCGAGTACCGCCACGATAGCGGGTCGCATGCAGGTAATCGACTTCCAATGGAAAGCCAAGCCGGGTAAGCAAGTGTCCGGTGGTAATCAAGCCACCATTCATGACGCAATAGAAGACCGGCAGTTTGTCGCCGAGATTGCGGGTGATCTCCTCTGCCATGCGATCCAGAGCCCGCTCGACTTGCTCCTGAGTAATCAGACAGTCGGCGTTTTCCATCAGGTCGCGCATGGTGACCAAGGATTCTTGATAGTCGGTATCGAGTTTAGGCATCGGCATCCTGGTTGCTGGCGTTTTCAGAAGAATCGTCCGCATCCCCTCGCGCAGGAGAAGCGGCACGCTGAGATGATGGAGAACGGGATGATGAAGTAGCGGTATTGTGCCTATTGTCCATCCCACGCGACGATGATTGTTCGTCTCGTTCATTGCCTTCATGAGTCCCGTGGTCATCATGTCCCTCGGCCTCGCCACTTTCCAGCGTCACCGGATCGGCCATGTGCAGCTCTCTGGCTGGCATGGCAATACCCCCTCCTGCTTCATCGACGATCGACGCGATACGCAGCAGAATGTCCTGCTTGATATCCAGATGCTCGGCCCAATCCGTCGTGCAGGTATAGGCATAGATCACGATATCAAGCGAATAGGCACCAAAGGACTCGAAGTTGACCAGCATGAAGCTTTCCTGATCGATCGACTCATGCTCTTTGAACATGCTGCGAATATTCGAGACGATTCCATCGACCTGAGCGATATCCTGATAGCGCAGGCCAATGGACTCGTAGATACGCCGATTGAGCATCCGCGATGGATTGACCACGGCGATCGAACTGAAAATATTGTTGGGAATGTATAGCGGGCGCAGGTCGAAGGTGCGGATGCGCGTCAGGCGCCAGCCAATATCCTCGACGGTCCCTTCTATCTCGCGATCCGGCGAGCTGATCCAATCGCCCACCTTGAACGGGTTGTCCAGATGAATAGCCAGGCCACCAAAGAAGTTGGCCAGAATATCACGCAGGGCAAAACCGACGACCAGACCGCCCAGCCCACCGAAAGCCAGTAGGCCGGACAGTGACATGCCCAATGCTTCCAGCATCGCCAATGCCACCACGGTAAAAATGACGGCGCCTAAAAGCTTGCTGACCGCAGAGGCGGTCGAGACATCCATGGGTTTGGCGGAATTACGCTGGGAAGGCACCATCAGACGCCGCTTGATCTGGCGTACCAGACGCAGGCCAGTCCACCCGACCATCAACAACACAAACACCCACATTGCGGTGGGGGTATAGGCAACAACGCGATTCAACTCCAGGTAGGCAGCGCCCAGGCTCGTCAGGGCGATGAGAGCACAGCCCCAGACACCGACCCAAAGTGGGCGGCGCACGGCCAACAGCAGCACGTCATCCCAACGATGGCGTGTCTTTTCCAGCACGTTGCTCAGCCGCCAGACTACCAGGCGCAAGAACAAATCTGCCACTAATGCCAGGCTCAGAATGGCTGTTGGCGCCAGCAGCCAGGAGGGTAGATTGAATGTCGCCTGAAACCACTGTTCCACCGGATCTAGAAATTCCAGCACGCTCAACCCCTCGTGGCACTATCCGAGGGGGCGTCGGCTAGCGCTTCGAGACGCGCATGAACGCGCCGCCAGCGGCCCAGTGCCGGTAGCGTATCGAGACTAGGGCGTGCACGGGCATAGCGTAGACGAGCCTGGCGCTTCGATTCACGACCCGTACAAGCCTTTGCCACCGCCAAAGCTGCTTCGCGATCGTTGCATATCAGCACCATGTCGCAGCCGGCATTCAATGCCGCCAGGGCGCGATCGCCCGGGCCACCGGCAACATGTGCGCCGGCCATGGACAAATCATCGGAGAAGATCGCCCCCTTGAAGCCTAGTTCTTCACGCAACATGCCCAACCAGTTCGGTGAAAAACCCGCAGGCCGCTCATCGAAGACGCTATAGACCACATGGGCCGGCATCACGCCATTTAATCGATTGGCCAGCGCGGTAAATGGCACCAGATCGTGTTCTCGTAGCGTTTGCAAGGGGCGATCATCGATGGGCAGTTCAAGATGAGAGTCCGCGGCGACGCCTCCGTGGCCGGGAAAATGCTTGCCGATAGCAGCCATTCCGGCTTCGTGCAGACCATCGATGAAGGCACCGGCCATGGCGGTAACGGCCTGGGGATCGCTCGAGAAGCTGCGGTCGCCGATCACGCTGGAGCGACCGGTATCCACATCCAGCACGGGCGCAAAAGTGATATCCAGACCGCAGGCCGACATCTCCATGCCCAGTAGCCAGCCCGCATCTTGACAAAGCTGCAGGCACTGTTGAGGTTCCTCGGGATAACATTGCCCCAGACGCGCCATGGAGGGCATACGTGTCACGCCCTGACGCAAACGTTGCACACGACCACCTTCCTGATCGATGCCCAGCAATATCTCGGGACGAAGCTCGCGAATGGAGGCGCACAACTCAATAACCTGTTCGGCATCGACGATGTTGCGGGCAAACAGAATGACGCCCCCAACCTCCGGCCGTGACAACAACCTGCGTTCTTCACGGGACAATGTAATGCCTTCAAGATCCAGCATCACCGGACCGAGTGGTTGGGTCATGATTGGGTTCCTCATGAATGAAGGAGGCTGATTCTAGAGCAAAGACCAAAATAACGACAAATATCCACAGTGTTACGACTTCCTGGCGTTCCAACTCCAACTCTCGAATATAGGTCAGGCTGATGCCGCATGATCTACCTGGGGCAAGGGGGCATTCATGCCGGCCACGACCACGGGGCCCAGGCGATGAATGAGATCCCGCACGCCTATCTGTTCACCGTAATCCTTAGCAGCAATGTCCCTTAGCGCGTCGAGTCCGGACAAGGTAAAGATCACCGTGCCCAGCATGAAGTGCAACCGCCAAAAGCGCTCGGCATCCGGTAGATCGGGGGTTGCGCGCCGCATAAGCTCGGTAAAACGCGTAAAGACACTGCCGTACTGCTGCTGAATGTAACGACGAAGATGCCCCTGGGCTTGGGTATAGGCCAGCCCGAGTAAACGGATGAACACCTTCAAGCTGTTGCGCTCTGCCGGTACCTCCAGCACTGTATGAGCCATGCTCTCGAGCAAGATTTCGAGAGGAATTGGCTGATCGCCATACTCGGCTTCGAGTTCATCCAGTGTTTCATGAAAGCGCTCGGTAAAAGGGTCCAGATAGCGCGCGAATACCGCCTGAATCAGCGCTTTCTTGGAGCCGAAATGATAGTTCACCGCAGCCAGATTGACCTTCGCCTTGCTGGTAATGTTGCGCAAGGAGGTCTCGGCAAATCCACGCTCGGCAAACAACACCTCAGCGGTATCGAGAATACGCGTCACGGTATCGACCTGGTTCTGGCTCTTTGTTTGATTCTTGCTCTGACTCTGATGAGGGGCCATACCTTGTCCCTTGAGCTGGTAAACGCTTGTTTTAAACGTTGCACTATTGGTCTCAGACTACTCAATCCCGTCCGCTGACGCTATTACGAGGCTAATTAGTTGCTCAGTAAATGCCTATGCACTGGCGGTTCATTCCGTAATACGTTTCAATTTTTTGTATTACTGGATACAATCACATGCTGTATACTTGCACAAATTCCAGTGGTCATCGCGGAGCCTTCATGACTCGTCCTCTTACCCCGCGCCAACAGAATGTCTACGATTTCATCGTCAAGACCATGCAGGAACAAGGCTATCCGCCGACACGCGCCGAGATTGCACGGGCACTGGGCTTTCGCTCGCCCAACGCTGCAGAAGAACATCTGCGTGCGCTGAGCAAGAAAGGCGTCATCCGCATGATCCCCGGTACGTCTCGCGGCATCCGTCTCGTACAACCGGAAAATGATGAAAGCCCCATCGATACCAGCCAGGGGTTACCTGTCATCGGTGAAGTTGCCGCCGGTAGTCCTGTGCTGGCCGCTGCCCACATCGATCGCTACTGTCCGCTGCCGGCGGATTATTTCACTCCTCACGCCGATTATCTATTGCGCGTAAGGGGGCTCTCCATGCGCGATATCGGTATTTTCGAAGGCGATCTTCTGGCGGTACACCGGACTACCCGGGTACGCGACGGGCAGATCGTCGTGGCCCGCATGGAGGACGACGTGACCGTCAAACGCCTGCAGCGCGATGGGCATCACGTCCGACTGCTGCCGGAAAATGCCGACTTCTTGCCTATTGAAATCGATCTGCGCTACCAGCATCTCGAGATCGAAGGCATAGGCGTCGGCGTGATTCGCGGGGGCAACGGCCAAGCCCTCGGTTGATTGCCAGGGGTTAGCGTGCGCAAGATCCTACATGCCGACTGCGACTGCTTCTATGCCGCCGTGGAGATGCAGGACAATCCAGCCCTGCGGGAGATTCCCTTGGCGATCGGCGGTAGCGCCGATCGCCGAGGCGTCATTGCCACCTGCAACTATCCTGCTCGCGTCTTTGGCATCCACTCCGCCATGCCCACGTCCCAAGCACTGCGCCTATGCCCTGAACTGACGCTGATGCCAGCGGACTTCCCTCGCTATCGTGCCGTCTCCGAGCGTATTCAGGCGATTTTTTACGAATTGACGCCGCTGGTCGAGCCTTTATCCCTGGACGAAGCCTTTCTCGATGTCAGCGCGGTCACCCGCTTCAAGGGTAGTGCCACCTGGATGGCTCGCTGGCTCAAGGAAGAAGCCTTGAAACGCACAGGGATCACGCTATCCGTGGGCGTGGCGCCGAGCAAGTTTCTGGCCAAGATCGCCAGTGACTGGGACAAGCCCGATGGGCTTCACGTTATCACCCCTGAGGAAATCGAAACCTTCGTGGCCACCCTGCCCGTTGGCAAACTACACGGCGTTGGTCCAGCAACGGCAGCCAAGCTGCAGGAAATGGGAATCGTCACCTGTGACGATCTACGCAATTGGCCATTGGACAGCTTGCTCGAACGCTTCGGCAAGTTCGGCATCCGTCTGTACGAGCTGGCCCGGGGTCAGGATGATCGCCCGGTCAAGATCGAACGCGAGCGCAAGTCCGTAAGTGCGGAAAACACCTTTCATCGCGACCTGGCCGGACTTCCCGAGTGTCGTGCCGAGCTACCCAAGCTGATAGAACGGCTAGGCCAGCGGCTTGAGCGTCATGGCAACCCCGCCATCAAAGGCCTGTTCGTCAAGGTCCGCTTCAACGACTTCTCTACCACCACCCTGGAAGGCCTGGGCCGACAAACATCCACAGAACGCTTTCTCGCCTTGCTCGATGACGCCTGGAAGCGACGCAGTCGCCCGGTGCGTTTGCTTGGCGTGGGCGTGCGCTTGGTGCCACCCGATAGCACGCGGCAGATGACGCTGTTCGAGTAAGCCCATGCAGAGCTTAAAAGCTACTCATGATCGTCACGAACGAAGGCGAGACAAGGCGAAATTGATAGAAGAAGCGGAGTTTACGGGTTGTAAATGAGTATTATGAGATCAATTTCAACGCCGTATCGTCGAGTGTAGTAGACCATGGGTAGTCTTTTATTTTGTGTCGATGTAGCGATGACTATCAAACGTCAGCACCCAATGAGGGTGATAGACCAGCAACAGACTCAGCATCGTACCGGTAACGAAAGCCTCGGAGGGCAGCAGTAGCGGCAGGAACAGAGCGTACTCCGCCATCAAGCGCAACACCTCCGGGTCGCTGCTTCCCAGCCATATGATGCCAATGGTGCATATGCCGCTAAGTAGCGTCGCCAATCCGGCGCCAAAAAAACCACAGGCGAACAGAAACACGAATAGATTATCCGGCATGCGCCGATCCACCAGCCGCCAGATCGTCACACTGATCAACGCCGGTAACACCCCGGTAATCAATATATTGACCCCCAACAGGGGCCAGGCAATCTGCCCTATCAGCACCATGGCGAGGTTGATCAACGCATTTGCAAGCAGTGCCAGCGGCGCCGTGAACACCAGGGTGAGAAATACCGTGAACACCATGTGCAGGGTAAGCCAGTCGATGGCCTGAGCGCGTAGCTGCCACATCAGCATGACAAAGACCGTGGCACCCAACAGCCGATGCTGCAGTGGTCGGTCCTGCTCCAATCGCCGCCAAGGGAATACCCAAGCGGCTCTGACCAGCACGCCCAGACTGAGTAGCGCAGTCAAAATCAACATCCAGGGAGCAAGTACGACAGCGGCAAACGACATGGGAAACTCGTGCAGACTTATGAACAAAACAAGGGGATCACTCAGTCCTGAGAACGCAATGATCCGCGTTCATTCATTGTGGCGCCGCCCCGGCATCACGTATAGTAAAAACCTCTTTATTTGCCAGTGTCTATGATGCTTCACACCCAGGTACAGCTTCGTCAACGCCGCCGACCGCCTCTGCACTTTCTGCCTTTAGGGGGCTGTGGCGAGATCGGCATGAACCTGAGCCTTTACGGTTTTGGCGACGATTGGATAGCGGTCGACTGCGGCATGATGATCCGCCAGGATCTGCCGGACTCACCCTTGCAAGTGCCTAATATCGATGGACTACCGGCGATGGGCATCGCCCCGCGCGCCCTGGTCATCACCCACGGCCATGAGGATCATATCGGCGCCGCCGCCTGGCTGTGGCCACACTGGGGCTGCCCTATCCTGGCGACGCCCCTGGCCGCAGGACTGTTGCGTTCCAAATTCATGGAGCGCGGCCTTGCTACCGATGCGATCCAGATCGTCGAGCCTGGAGATGCACTGGAAGTCGGCGCATTCACCTTGCGCTACCTCCCTCTGCCCCATTCGATTCCCGAAAGCTGCGCGCTGCTGCTTGTGACGCCTCATCACCGGGTACTGCATAGCGGCGACTGGAAACTCGACCCTGACCCCGTGATCGGAACCGCGGCCGACGAAGCGCTATTCCGCTCCCTGGCGCCGATCGATCTATTGATAGGCGACTCCACCAATGCGCCGGTGCCAGGCTGGTCTCGCAGCGAAGGTGAGGTCGCGAAAGCGCTGGAAAAGACGCTACGAACGTGCTCGGGCCGCGTCATCGTATCCTGCTTCGCAAGCAACCTGGCGCGTGTGCTCGCCATCGGACGTGCCGCAACCCGTTGTGGCCGACGAGTAAGCCTGATGGGACGCTCCATGGAACGCATGGTGCGTATCGCCAGGGGCCTCGGTTACCTCGAGGATTTCCCGCCCTTGGTGCCGGTACGCGATCTTGGTTATCTTCCGGCCCAAGAAGTAGTCGTCATTGCTACCGGCAGCCAGGGCGAACCACGTGCCGCGTTATCCCGGCTCGCTCAGGGACGTCATCCAGACTTCGAATTACAGGACGGCGACACGGTGATCTTTTCCGCCAAGGCAATTCCGGGTAACGAACGCCTTATCGAGCGCTTGTACAATGGTTTGCGTCGCCTCAATGTCACTATTTTCGAGGAAGGAGGACATCCCGAGCTGCATGCGTCAGGCCATCCGGCACAAGCGGAATTGCACACTTTTTACGAATGGCTCAAGCCGCGTTATCTGCTGCCGGTCCACGGCGAGCCTTTTCATCAAAAGACCCACCGCGAACTAGCCGAAACAAGGGGCATCGCAGCGCCACTGATTCCCCTCAATGGCGATCTCATTCGCTTTGACAATAAGGGACTGACGCTGGAAACACGCCATTCCCAGGCACCACGAATCGTCGCAAATGATCGCGTACAGGCTCTGTCCGGTTTGCAAGCCCCGAAAGGCGATCGTCGCGAACGCTTTGGTGAGCTTTTCATCGTGATTGCCGTTGCCCCGGAAACCTCGGGTTGGCTACGCATAGGGCGTCTTCTGATCGACGCGTCGACTCCAGTGGCTCTAGATGAAGATAGTTTCGCTGAATGGATCGATAGCACTCTTGAAAAAACGAATGTGGCAACACTCGTTCAACTACGTGACCACTTGCAACTTCTAATGATGCAGTGGCTTGCGGATCATCTACGGCACCTGCCTACGGTACACCTGCAACTGACGCCTGCAGAAGTTAATTTTCCGACATATGCTGACTGATGTGGGTATTCGGACATCGGCAAAGTACGTTCAGCCTATTATTCGATGGATTCACGTGCCTTTATCTTTAGAATTATCAATCGAAAAAAGAAGCGGTCGGTTGAGCCGCTTCTTACTAATCTTGTGTCGTATCAGGAATTACTTTGCCGTTTAGGCGTGTTCATGCCTTGGCATTCTTGGGGGGCCGGCCACGGCGCCGGCGGGGCTGCTCACCGACCAGGTCGTCAACTGAAAGGCCGGCATCGTTGATAGCCTCCCTGATTTCGGCAAGTTTGCGAGCCTTCTGATCTTCTTCTTCGCGACGATGATGATCTTCTTGCTGCTTCTGTTCGATCACCTCGTTGATGACCTCCGCAAGCTTATGCAATTGCTCCATGCTTAGCTGACGGGCGGCAGCTCGTGCGACGTTTTTGTTGCGCGCAATCCTTTCAAGGGATTCAGTAGACATCGATTTCCTCCGCACTAAAAAAATTATCGACTACATAAAGTTTATTATCCTAAAAAGTATAAACTTACTTACTCGATTGACAAGGTATGACTAGCACTAATAATGAAAAAAAGAACCGTCAATTCAAAAAAAACAGCGATCATTGATCGCTGTTAATGCTAAAAAGCAATTGAAAATGCGTTTTATCCACCCGTCATATTCATGAAACGCACGACTTGCACGTCGCCATCCGTCGTAAAATGGTGGCGTTCTGGTTTAAGTGCCATTGCGTCGACAATACGTGTCTTGAGTCTTTCGATATCGCCGGGGTAGCGCCGCAACGTCTCGCGTAAATCGACAGAGTGCTCATTGCCCAGACAAAGAAGGAGACGCCCTTCCACGGTGACTCGTACACGATTGCAGGTAGCGCAGAAATTATGACTATGAGGCGAGATGAAGCCAATCTTCGAAACGCTATCCGCCATACGAAAATAACGGGAAGGTCCCAGTGTGGATTCAGTAGTTGGCATCAAGGCGTGACGGGATTCGATGATGGCCTGGACTTCATCGCTGGAACAGTAGGTCTCGCCACGAGAATGATCCGACACATCCCCTAAAGGCATCTCTTCGATAAAGCTGATATCGATGGATTCGCGACGCGCGAATTCCACTAGATCGAGTATCTCATCATCGTTTCTGCCTTTCATGATAACGGCGTTCAATTTGATTCGCTCGAAGCCGGCATCCTGGGCCGCGTGTAGACCGTCGATTACCTTGTTCAGGTCGCCAGTGCGAGTCAGCTGCTTGAAACGCACTGAGTCCAGAGAGTCCAGGCTGATATTCAGTCGTTGCAATCCGCCTTGGCGCAGTGCGGGGGCATGCTTGACAAGCCCGGCACCGTTGGTGGTCATGGCGAAATCCTTGAGGCCTTCCAACTGGCCGATTTCCGTCACCAGCTCATCGATTCCACGACGAACCAGTGGCTCCCCACCAGTGAGTCGAATCTTTTCCACGCCCAGCTCGGTGAAAGCTCGTGCGACGGTCGCCAACTCTTCCAGGGTGAGAACCTGCGCGCGAGGTAGAAAAGTCATCTCCTCGCTCATGCAATAGACACAGCGAAAATCGCAGCGATCGGTAACGGAAATCCTGACATAGCGCACCACGCGCTGAAAATCGTCGATCAACTGTGTCATGACACCTCCCAGCGCTTGGCATCCTGCTTGTCGGAGTCACGTTCCGATACCCAGTAGTGCCCCCCGGTCGTATGCTCTTTTTTCCAGAAGGGCGCCTGGGTCTTGAGGTAATCCATGATGAAATCACATGCCTCGAATGCACTGCGGCGATGGGCGCTGGCAACCGCCACCAGCACGATCGGGTCGCCCGGTTCGAGATGACCGACACGATGAATCAAGCGTACGCCTTGCAGTGTCCAGCGCTGCTCGGCTTCAGCGACAATATCGGCAAGTGCCTGTTCGGTCATGCCGGGATAATGCTCGAGAGACAGCCCCTGAACTTCGGGGCTCTCATTAAAATCGCGCACCAGCCCAGTAAAACATACCACCGCGCCAATGTCGGTGCGCCCCGTGAGCAAGGCTCCATGTTGCTCGCCCACATCGAAAGGCTGCGTCTGTACCTTGATCATGTTCATCCCCCGGTCACCGGTGGAAAAAAAGCGACTTCATCGCCTGCAGTCAACAGCGTATCTTCAGCGCTCATCACCTGATTGACAGCACATAATACACGCTGTTCGCGCAGTAAAGCGAAGCGCTCATCCTGTTGCTCTAGCGCGCTCTTGAGCCCGCCAATCGTAGGCTCGAGAAGCGCCGTAAGCGGGACGTTGATATCACTGACGCCAAGGCGTTCACGCAACTCTGCAAGACACTTCACACTGACGCTGGTGCGCTCTTCTCCGAGCGAGACACTAACGCTGCCCTCGAAGAATTTACCCGTCACGATAGGGGCAATATCGAGCTGCTCGCTCCTGGAAGCCATCGCATCTTCTGCAAAGGCATCGGGCTGCGTGGAAGATGCGCCAACCGGTCGGTTTTCATCGAGGGATCGCTGATAATCGCCGGACTTGCCACCGGTCTTGGAGAGCAATTGTATTCCTTCAATGCTCATATCCTTGTCCACCGCCTTGCACATGTCATAAAGGGTCAGACAGGCCACCGACACAGCCGTCAATGCTTCCATCTCGACCCCGGTGCGACCGTTCAAACGGCAAGTGGCAGTCACATCGACACTGGCATCAGCCTCGTTGAGCATGAAATCGACACTTACCTTGGACAGCGCCAAGGCATGGCACAGCGGAATCAATTCAGACGTTCGTTTGGCTGCCTGTATACCGGCAATACGTGCCGTGGCCAGCACATCGCCTTTCGGCATGCCCCCCTCGGCTAGCAGTGCCAGGGTTTCCGGGCGCATGTGAATTCGTCCACCGGCCACCGCTTCACGGCGGGTTTCCGTCTTGTCGGCGACGTCCACCATATGCGCCTCGCCACGAGAATTAAGATGCGTCAGGCTCATGTCAGCTCCCCAAAGGGTTGTAAAGTCACCGTTTCACCTTGCGCCACTTCGGCGCGTGTCGCCTCGATCTCGATCAAACAATTGGCCGCCGTCATCGAGGATAGAATCCCCGAGCCTTGGCGACCGGTCATGCTGACGTGCAGGCGTCCTTGTTCATCACAGCGGTAGATGCCGCGTAGAAAATCGACCCGCCCCTCACGACTTTTTAGCGGCTCGTCGGCGATCGCCGTCAGACGACGGGGTTGCCACTGGTGCTCACCCTGCAGGGTGCGCAGCAAGGGCTGCACAAACTGCAGGAAAGTCACCATAACCGCCACCGGATTACCCGGCAGCCCGAAAAAGGGAGTATTGCGCTCCCCCAGGGTGCCGAATGCCAGGGGTCTACCAGGGCGAATGGCGATACGCCAGAAGCCGAGCCGCCCGGTGTCGTCCAGCGCCTTCCGGGTCCAGTCAGCCTGACCCACGGAGACGCCACCGCTGGTGATGACCATGTCCGCTGTCTGCGCTGCAGTCTCCAGCGTATTTTTGATGCTGACAAAATCGTCTTTGAGAATGCCTAAATCGACTACCTCGCAGCCGAGTCGAGTCAATAGCCCCCGCAGAGAAAAACGATTGGAGTCGAAGATACCCGCCGGAGGCAATACCTCTCCTGGCGCGGTCACTTCATCACCGGTGGAGAAGATGGCAACTCGTGGGCAACGTGCGACTCGCACCTCACCCATCCCAAGCGATGCAAGCAACCCCAGATGCTGCGGGTTCAAGCGCGTTCCAGCCTCCAGTGCCGTCGTCCCCCGGGGGATATCCTCCCCTGCCCTGCGTACATTCTGCCCTTGCTGCACCCGGTCTGCCTGCGCTATCTCGACCCAACGCGATGCGCCATCTTCCTGCATGTGCAGCTGTTCGGACATGATGACGGTATCCGCGCCTTGCGGCAGTGGCGCGCCGGTAGTGATGGTCACTGCCTGGCCGGGCTCAAGGCGGCCTTCAAAGCAGCTACCGGCAAGCACGTCTCCTTGCAGCGCGAATCGCGTCTGGGTGCTGGCTGGCCAGCTTAGGGCAATACCATCCATTGCCGCATTGGTATTCTGCGGTACATCGATAGGGGATACCGCATCTTCCGCCAGAACCCGATTCAGCGATGAAAATAACGGTATAATTTCACTTTCAAGCGCTCGTGGCGTCAGCTCTCGTAAAGCGGTCAACGCCTCATCGATGCTGAGCATACGCTCGCCCAGCTCGAAACAGGAAAGGCTCATGGCGAAACTCCTGTCTTGCGCGGCTGGCGCCGCCGTGGCCACTGCTCCGGCCAGGCCGCCACGTAATCGGTCAGTGCATCAAGATCATTGAGATCGAGAGCTTCCACGCCTTCCGGCAACGTCAAGGCTTCGTCACTTGCCACGCCTTTTACCCAGACATCGCTCTCCGCCAATAACGGTTTTTCAAGCACGGGACGAAACAGTTCCAGCTTGGGCACGGGCCAGGCTTTGAAGCCTTCGATCAACACGAGATTCGGCTGCAGCGGCCTGACCTGGTCGATCAGCATGGCAAGGTCGGGTTCCGTACGATTCGGTGTTTCCATCATCAGCGCGAAGCGTGCTTTCGAGGCGACCAGCACCGGGGCCGCACCGGCGGCGCGCATTCGGTAGCTGTCCTTGCCAGGCTGATCCACGTCGAAGCCGTGGTGAGCGTGCTTGATGACCGCGACACGCACTCCGCGTTCGGCCAGACGCGGTAGCAAGGCCTCGAGCAGCGTGGTTTTTCCTGTCCCACTCCAGGCGGCGATACCCAGCAAGGGCAATGTTTCATTAGCAAGATCGAGTGTCATGATGTTTTTCAATCGCGTTCTATAACGGCAAGTTTTTAGCGCAAATTGGTGCATTCGCGAGCCAGCGTATCCTCATTAGAGGCAATCGCCGTACCGAAACCCGCATGCAAACAGCGAATAAAATCTAGAAATCACCGAGTAATCAGCACGTTGCTACCATGAGTTTACCTGACTGTGTCAAGTCGACCCATCGCCCACGAGGCGCTGGCTCAGATTCGCCTTGTCTTGAGGGCTGTTGAGGTTGGTGAATGCTTCCGGCTGATCGCTGAAATCCACGTGACACCAGTGATGACGCGCGTACCAGCGGTCGATCTTACGTTCCCCGGCCGCCAGTGCTTCGCGCAGATCCGGCGCCAGATCGCTTCGCATCAGGGCAACCACCGGGTGCGCCCGCTCTCCATCGTGGGCCACGGCGATATCCCGCTCCCCGATGCCATCGATCATACGCGTTACCAGATCTTTCGGTAGCGCCGGCGTGTCGCAAGGCACGACCAGTACCCAGGGCGTCGAGGCGGCGGTCAATCCGCTGAGAATCCCCATCAAAGGGCCCTTGAAGTCACCTTCGATATCGGTGATGACCGGATAGCCAAGCTGCTCATAGGCATCGAGACTGCGGTTGGCATTGATCAACACCCCGCGTGTCTGCCCCTCCAGGCGCGATAGCACATGCAATATCAAGGGTTTGTCGTGCAGGCGTGTCCAGCCCTTGTCCACACCGCCCATGCGGCGACCTTGCCCACCGGCCAATACGAGTAGGGTGATATCGTCCTGAGTCATGGAAATCCGTGATTGATGACCAGCACCCAGCATAACCTTCCTGGCATGCGGATGGCATGATCAAGATCAGTGTCAGGCGAGATTTAGCGACTCAGCGCAGGAGGCGCTCGGCCATGAAGGAGGCGTTCGTCGTGCTTTCCCACAAAAGGCCGTCGCAGAGTTGCCACCGGCGCTGGCAGCGCTCGGTCAGCACGCTTGCATGGTGGGCACTGAGGATGACGGCACACCCCTCGCGCACCAGATCCGCCACCAGACTATCCACATCAGCGATGGCTTGAGCATCCAGGTTGGCTGTCGGCTCGTCCAGGAGCAGGACTCGGGGCTGCAGCAGCCAGGCCCGGGCCAGGGCCAGACGCAGGCGCTCGCCGCCGGAGAGCGAACGAGCACGTTGTCGCGCCTGCTGCTCGAGACCGCACCAGTGCAGCATACGGCGCACGCGCATCAGGCTATCGCGGCGCGCTAGCCCGTACCAGCGGGCCGCCAGACGGAGATTGTCGAACACGCTGACATCGAACATGTACGGCGTTTGGTGCAGATAAATCACCCGAGCCGGACAAGGTGGGCGCTGCCACTGCCGATCGAGACGCCAGCGCACGCTACCCTGACAAGGCACGTCCAGTCCTGCCAGTATTCTCAGTAGCGTTGTCTTGCCGCTGCCGTTATCCCCCAGCAGATGCACCATATCCTGGCCCGACCAGTGCAGATGATCGATCGTCCACAGGGGCTCGGCCGAGAAACCATGGGAAAGCCGATTGATTTCGAGCATGCTCTCCTTCGTCATGAACTCAAGGTCTGCTGACCTCGCCCTCGCAGAATGCCCAGCATCAGGTTGAGTATCAGCGCCAGCCCCAACAGCACCAGACCCAGCGCGATACCCTGGGCGTACTCCCCTTTGAGGGTTTCCAACGCAATCGCCGTGGTGATATTGCGAGTGAAGTGTTCGATATTCCCTCCCACCATGACGGCGCTGCCTACTTCGGCGATGATCCGCCCGAAGGAGGCCACGATCGCCGCCATGACGCCAAAGCGCGCCTCTCCAAGCAAGCGCCAAAGAGCGGCTACGCGCCCGGCACCATGCAGCCGTGCGGTCTCCCAGGCACGCTGATCGATTCCCTGCAAGGCCGCGTGCAGCATGGCAATCAGCAAGGGAATGGCCAGTATCCATTGGCCGATCACCATGGCCGGCTGAGTGAACAGCAATCGCCACTCCCCCAATGGACCGCTGCGGGATAACAGCATGAACAGCATGAGCCCTACCACCACGGTAGGCACTGCCATCATGGTATTGGCCAGGGAAATCAACAGCCAGCGCCCGGGAAACGCAAGACGCGCCAGGGCAAGAGCGATCAGCAATGCCGGCGGGATGGCAAGCACCATGGCGGTCAGCGATACCCGAAACGAGACGCCGATGATCTCCCACAGACTCGGATCCAGGGAAATCAGCAGTATCAAGGCTGCCCGAGTCGAGTCGAGTAGTTCAGGCATCGCTATCAGCTATCCTCATTGGCTCGCACCGGTACTCACGCCCTGCTGCGGCGATACGCCTTCGCCGGCACTGGCGTGAAAAAGTGCCTCACCTTCGAGACGAAATTCATCGATTGCCTGCTGTCCTTCTTCAGAAGTCAGCCATTCAGCCAAGACACGCGCGCCCTCGGTATTGAGATCTTCATAGCGTTCGGGATTGACCAGAATCACCTGATAGGGATTGAACAAACGGGGATCGCCCTGCATCAAAAGGCTCAAGTCCAACTTGTCCTGCATCGCAAGCCAGGTGCCACGATCCGTCAGCGTATAGCCCTGGAGTTCGCTTGCCATCTGCAATACCTTGCCCATACCCTGGCCCACGGCCCGATAGCCCTCGAAGCCGGATTCGATATCACTTGACCGCCATAGGGCAAGCTCTTTCTTGTGCGTGCCGGAATCATCTCCCCGAGAAACGAATAGCGCGTCACTATCGGCAATCTGCTTGAACGCCTGGGTAGCCTCTTCGAGACCTTGAATACTGGCCGGATCACTCTCCGGGCCAACAACGATGAAGTCATTGTACATCACACCCTCGGGCTCGATGCCATAACCCGCATCGACAAAGGCCTTTTCTGCTGCCGGTGCGTGGGTCATCAACAGGTCTGCATCGCCGTCCTGGCCCATACGTAGCGCCTTGCCGGTGCCCACGGCGATGACTTGAACCTGATAGGGATGTTCGGCTTCGAACCGAGGCAGCAGCTCGTCCAGCAGCCCAGAGTTATAGGTGCTGGTGGTAGTCGCCAGTCGAACGATCTCGTTGTCCACCGCTAGCACCGGTGACGTCAGTAGCGTAGCGCCTAGAATAATCGCGGCGTTTCGTAAAGTAGCAGGTAAGTTCATTGAGGTTCCTTTTCCTTTGCGTTCCTGAACCCTTGGCTTGCAAGTAACATGCCTATTCTCATTATACCGGTGGATTGCCCTTTAAAATCGCCTTCTTTACCATGAAAAAAATCAAGGACGCATTTAAAGTGCATCACATCGACCCAAATCGGGACAAACTGACTCGCTCGGTGGAGGGTTGCCTGAATGACCGCTGCTAGTGAACTACCCACCGCATCAATACTGATCGTCGATGACGAGCCTGGCATGCAGCGTTATCTGAGCAAAGCGTTATCGCCGCGCTTCGCCATGCTCGAAACCGCCGGCACTCTGGCGGATGCGGAAGCACTGCGCCAGCGGTTGCATTTCGACTTGTTGCTGGTGGATGTCCGCCTACCGGATCGTAGCGGTATCGAATGGCACGAAGCATTGGAAACCGATCGGCGTAGCGACATCATCTTCATGACCGCCTACGCAGACCTTGAAATGGCCATCCATGCGCTAAGAGTGGGCGCCAGCGACTTCATCATGAAGCCGTTTCGTCTCGAGCAATTGCTCAGCGCCGTGGACCGTTGCCTAGAACGTCGCCGCCTGGCCCGCGAAAACTTCGTTCTACGCCGGGAAACGACGCAGCGACACTCCGCTCAAGGCGGCATGCTAGGCAACAGCCCTGCCATTCGCGAGGTTCAGGCAATCATCGAGCGTGTCGCCCCCACCCCCTCCGCGGTAATGATTACCGGCGAATCGGGTACTGGCAAGGAGCTGGCCGCCCGGGACCTGCACCGTCTATCCCGTCGCTTGGGCGCCTTCGTGCCCCTCAATTGCGGTGCAGTCGCCAGTGAGCTGATCGAGTCCGAGCTGTTCGGGCATGTCAAAGGCGCCTTCACCGGCGCAGTCAAGGCACGCGAAGGCCTGTTCACCTACGCCGATGGCGGCACGCTATTCCTCGATGAAATCGCCGAAATGCCCTTGGCCATGCAGGCCAAGCTGCTAAGAGTCATAGAGTCCAAGCGAATTCGCCCCGTGGGGAGCGAGCAGGAACAGCCAGTGGATGTGCGCATCGTCACCGCCACCCATCGCGACATGGAACAGGAAGTTGCCAGCGGCCGCTTTCGAGAGGACCTTTATTACCGCCTTAACATATTGACGATCAGGCTGCCCACGCTACGGGAGCGACCCGATGATATAGCGCTGCTCGCCCATCATTTCTCGCAACACCTATCCAAGGAGTTGGGACTGACGGCACTCCCTTGGCAACATGCCGATCTTGAACGCATGGCTCGTTACTCCTGGCCTGGCAACATCCGCGAACTCAAGAACTTCATCGAACGCTGCATTCTGCTTGGCAGGCTTCCTCGGGAGCTGCTCGAAGACAGCACCACTGAAAAACATGATGACACTGCCCCCAATGTACCTCTCGACTGGACGATCGAGGTACTGGAGAAGCATCATTTGCTGGCGGTTCTTGAGGCCAATGACGGCAACAAGTCTCGGGCGGCTCGCAGCTTGGGGATCTCTCGCAAGACCCTTGATCGTAAACTTGCGGCTTGGCAGAGTTCAACATGAGGCATTCGATGTGAAGAAGCATGTTAAAGAATTCAAAGCCAAGAGCCTGATGTGAGAACCGTGCGGGGCTGGCTGGACGCATCGGTCCGGCGACGACTGTTATGGATGGCCTGCATGCCATTGCTGCTTTTCAGTCTGGCCCTGGTGGGACTGACCCATTACTGGACCAGTACCTACAGCGATCGACAGCTCTACATGAAAGTGCATGCGGATCTGGCTGTGGCCAGCCGCCTCCTCGACAGTCTGGTCGAACAACAGCGAGAGCGCTTGGCGGAACTGGCGGGCAGCCATGCCCTGGCGACCGCGCTGGACGGTAGTGGCTCGCTTTCCCATGCCGAGGTTCTCGCAGAGATCCGCACCGCCAATGAGCTCGATTGGCTACGCCTGTTATCACCGGACGAGTTGACGGCACAACTAGGCGCCGAGGTGGCGGAGCCTGTGCTTCAAGGCGACACCGTTGCAGGATTCGATGCGTTACCGCCAGAGCGCTTGAACGTCATAGATACACTGCTTACCGACCGGGCGCGAATGGCCTTGAGGGCCACCCCTCGTGCACAGGCGACCGCCCGTCAAGTCGAACGCAACGGACTGGTATCTCGGGTTCTCTACCCGCTTGTAGACCAGGATGGCCGCGTAAAACTCGTGCTCGATAGCGGGCGCCTGCTCAACCGGGATGCAGCACTCGTGGATGACATTCGGGATCTTCTCTATGCGCCAGGCACCCTGCCGGAAAACAGCGAAGGCACGGTCACGCTGTTTCTTGGGGACGTTAGAGTCGCGACCAATGTGCGTCTGCACAGTGGCGAGCGCGCTATTGGCACCCGAGTCTCCAATCAGGTAGCCCAGCAGGTACTCGAACACGGGAAGCGCTTTATCGACCGGGCCTACGTGGTCAGCGACTGGTATGTAGCCGGCTACGAGGCACTGTCGAGCATTCGAGGCAAGCGCATCGGCATGATCTATGCGGGCTACCCCGAGGCCCCCTTCACTCGTCTGTATCGGGAGACCCTGCTGCAGATAGTCATCGTTCTGGCCCTGGTCACCCTGCTCTCCCTGGGGCTCGTGCTGCAGGGCGTCGAACGCCTGGTGGCGCCAATCAAGCGTATGCACCGAATCATTCGCGACGTCCGCGAAGACAATCATTTGCGTATCGGCGAAATTGGCAGCCATGACGAGCTGGCGGCATTAGCACGGGAGTTCGATGCCATGCTTGATCGTCTCGAAACCCATCAGAACGCACTGCGCCGTGCTGCCGTCGAGCTCGAACAGCGGGTCGATGAACGCACTCACTCCTTGAGAGAAAAGACCCGCGCGCTCGAACAGCACATTCTCCTGCTTAAACAGGCGCGAACTCGGCTGCTGACCCAGGAAAAACTCGCCACCCTGGGTGAACTGACCGCCGGCATCGCCCACGAGATCAACAATCCTGCCGCAGTGATCCTGGGTCATGTCGAACTCATCGAGCAGCAGTTGGGTAACGACGCTGCACCGGTCAAGGAAGAGATCGATATCATCATCGCCCAGGTGGAGCGCATTCGGGCCTTGATTGACAACTTGCTGCGCTACTCTCATCAAGGGCAGTCTCGCCTGGGGCATTCGCGCCCCATGCTCCAATGCCAGGATGTCAATGCGATCGTCGCCAGTATCGAGCCCCTCGTGCGTCACACCATCGACAAACACGATCAACGTCTAATCCTGAAGGGCCGTGCAGAACGCCAGGTGGAGTGCAATAGCGCTCAGTTGCAACAGGTATTGGTCAATCTGATTCTCAATGCCGTGCAAGCCGGCAGTGAAGGTCAGCGCATCGTTCTCACCACCCAGGATAGCGACCGATACGCCGCCCCCGGGGTATGCATCGATGTCAGCGATCAAGGTCCCGGCATCCCCGAACATCTACAGACGCGTATCTTCGATCCTTTCTTTACGACCCGTGAGGCGGGCTCCGGGCTTGGTCTGGCAATCTGCGCCGGCATCCTGAGGCGAGGCGGCGGCGATATCAGCGTGAGCTCCACTCTTGGCCAAGGCGCTACCTTTCATGTCTGGCTACCCTGTCACGCGCCCTCCAGCGCTTTCGAGGACGACACCACCCGCAAGCTACTCGAAAGCCTCAGCGACGTTGCTCAAACCGGTGAATACAAGCAATGACGTCGACTGGATCATCTCTTTACGCTTATCGGCTCTTGCATGAAGGGGTATTATACTGTCAAGGATGTTCAACAAGGATGCTCGATGAGCGGATTCAACGTCGGTACACGTCTCAAGCAGCTGCGTCAGAGCCGTGATCTTTCCCAGCGAGAACTGGCCAAACGTGCCGGAGTCACCAACAGCACCATTTCACTGATCGAACAGAACAGCGTCAGCCCATCGGTCAGTTCACTAAAGAAGATTCTCGACGCCTTGCCGGTGTCCATCAGCGAGTTTTTCGCCGGGGAAGAACTTGCTAATGAGCAGGTCTTCTATCGCGCCGAGGAACTGACGGAAATCGGTGACGGCAATCTTTCCTGGCGCCTCGTCGGCGCACGACGCCCGAACCGCAGCATGTCGCTTCTCTATGAGCACTATCCTCCCGGTGCGGATACTGGAGAAGACATGCTCGAACATGCGGGTGAAGAAGGCGGCGTGATAGTCGCAGGCGCCATCGAAATCTCCGTCAACGGGGATACGCAAGTGTTGCACCAGGGCGATGCCTACTACTTCGACTCCCGTCTGCCCCATCGTTTTCGCAACACCGGCGATAAAGAATGCGTGATCGTCAGCGCCAATACGCCCCCGTCCTTTGCCGAAGGCGGCGCCACCCAGCATCATTGACCCCCTCGGCTCAGTGGTAATCCTCACGAGCCGGCGGCAGCACCAGATTCAACACGATCCCCACCACCGCGGCCAGACTGACGCCCTGCAGCGCGAACTGGCCGCCGCCGATCTGCATGCCGCCAATACCGAATACCAGAATCAATGACACCACCACCATATTGCGCGGTGCGGTCAATGGTGCGCCCGCTCGCACCAGCGTATTCATGCCCACCACCGCGATCGAGCCGAACAGCAGCGTCATGATGCCGCCCATGACCGGGCCGGGAATGGTCTGCAGCAGCATGCCCAGCTTGGCCACGAAGGCCAGCACGATGGCCACGCAGGCGGCCACCACCATAATGGTGGGATTAAAGTTGCGAGTCAGGGTCACCGCACCGGTGACTTCGGAGTAGGTGGTATTGGGTGGGCCGCCGAACAACGCCGCCGTGGCGGTGGCCAAGCCATCGCCCAGGAGCGTGCGATGCAGCCCAGGCTTGGTCAGATAGTTCTGACGCGTCACCGAGCCGATGGCGATCATGTCGCCGATATGCTCCACCGCCGGCGCGATTGCCACCGGAATCATGAACAGGATGGCCGACAGATGAAACGTCGGTGCCACGAAATCCGGCAGCGCCAGCCAACTTGCCTCACGTACCGGTGAAAGATCGACCACCCCCATGACCAACCCAAGGGTGTAGCCCACCAGAATACCGCCCAGAATAGGCACCAACCGCAGCATGCCGCGCCCGAACACCGCCAGTAGCAGCGTGACCAACAGGCTGCTCATGGACAGAAAGATGGCCTGGGTATAATCGATGTTGTCGCTGGTTTCGCCGGTGGCCATATTCACCGCGACCGGCGCCAGAGCCAACCCGATGACCATGATCACCGGCCCGACCACCACCGGGGGCAGCAGATGATGCAGCCACGCTGTTCCCTTGAGCCGCACGAACTGGGACATCACGATATACACCATGCCTGCGGCAAACAGCCCCCCTAGGGTTGCAGGAATACCGAAGTTCGCGATCGAGCCCTGGATCGGGGCAATGAACGCGAATGACGACGCCAGAAACACCGGCACGCTCTTGCGCGTCACGCCATGAAACACCAGGGTGCCGATACCAGCGGTAAACAGCGCAACGCTCGGATCGAGACCGGTCAGTAGCGGCACCAGCACCAGCGCCCCGAAAGCGACGAACAGCATTTGCGACCCGGCCAGCAGCGTATGCGGCCAGGACTCCTCGGCGGGTGCCGAATTTACGGCATCGGTCATCGGAAAATCTCCAGAGTTGTCGTTCTTGCGTCATTGCCTGCCCGGTCGGCAGGCAAAAAAATGCCCCTGACGCTAGAAACGCGAGGGGCTTCTGGGAATATGTCTTAATATCAAACGAAACGTCGGCGAGCGAAGCTCAGGCCAGGCGAAGATCGGCGCAAAAGCGCAGTTTACAAGGTGGTAAATGAGCATTTTAAGCCGATTTTCAACGCCGCATGAGCGAGCGCAGCAAGTTCTCGTTTGATATTTTAGCGAGTGCCGAAGATCCGATCCCCAGCATCCCCCAACCCCGGCACGATATACCCATTCTCATCGAGTCGTTCGTCGACCGCCGCCGTGTAGATTTCCACCTCGGGATGGGCTTCCTGCACCCGGCGAATGCCTTCCGGCGCAGCGACCAGCACGATGACCTTCATCGACTTGCAGCCGCGCTCCTTGAGCTTGTCCAGGGTGGCCAACATGGAACCGCCGGTCGCCAGCATCGGGTCGATGACGATCGCCAGGCGCTCGCCGAGATCGTTGGCGAATTTCTCGAAATAGGCCACCGGTTCCAGAGTCTCCTCGTTGCGATACAGCCCCACCACGCTGATGCGCGCACTGGGAATCAGATCGGTGACGCCATCGAGCATGCCTAGCCCCGCTCGCAGGATTGGCACGATGGTCACTTTCTTTCCCTTGAGTTGCTCCACCGCCACGTCGCCGTTCCAGCCAACCACGGTAGAGGATTCGAGCTTGAGGTCCTGGGTGGCTTCATAGGTCAGAAGTTTGGCGACTTCGCCGGCCAGTTCACGAAAAGCCTTGGTACTGACATCCGCGGCGCGCATGAGACCCAGCTTGTGCTTGACCAGTGGATGATCGATGGTATGAACGCTCATTGCACGATGTCCTTATGTTAAATTCGATAATAAAAATGCGTCATAACACGCTGAAAATTGCCGGCAATTCTACCGCGCCTGGGCCGGCAACTGCCAATCGATCGCGCCTTTGCCCTTGGCCTCAAGAAAGGCATTGGCCTGGGAAAAATGGTGCTGGCCGAAGAACCCTCGATGCGCCGAGAGCGGCGAGGGATGAGGCGAGTGCAGCACCAGGTGTTTGTCTCGATCGACGAAACCGGCCTTCTTCTGGGCGTAGCTGCCCCATAACAAAAACACCACGTGGTCGCAGTGCTCATCGACGATCTGAATGGCGCGATCGGTGAAACGTTCCCAGCCTTGATTGCGGTGTGATCCCGCATTGCCCTGTTCGACGGTGAGCACACTGTTGAGCAGCAACACCCCCTGGCGTGCCCAGCTTTCCAGAAAGCCGTGGCTCACCGGCGTCATGCCAATGTCTTCGGCAAGCTCCTTGTAAATATTCTGCAAGGAAGGCGGCGTGGGAACCTCCGGGCGTACGGAAAAACACAGGCCATGGGCCTGATTCGGGCCGTGGTAAGGGTCTTGCCCCAGGATCACGACGCGCACCTGATCGAGAGGCGTTAGCTCGAAGGCGCGAAACCAGTTCGATGAGTGAGGATAAATGACCTTATGGGCTTCTTTCTCCCGGGCCAGGAAAGCACGCAGTGCCTGCATATAAGGCGCATCGAATTCATCGCCCAGGTAGCGGTTCCAGCTTTCCGGCAAAGGGTTGGCGGTCATGTGCTAGATCCTCGCACCTGATCCACCAAGGGCTCCACATAGGCGATACCCATGTCCCAAGGGAACTGAATCCAGCAGTCTTGAGCCACTTCCGTCAGGCATTGATCCACCAGCGGGCGCCCTTCCGGTTTGGCGTAGATGGTGACGAAATGGGCTTTGGGCAGCATGTCTCGCACCACCCGAGCGGTCTTGCCCGTGTCCACTAGATCGTCGATCAGAAGCCACCCGTCACCGTCGTGTTCGACCTTCTTCATGACCTTGAGCCCACCCTGGTCCATATGGTCATAACTCTTGATACAGACCGTATCGATCAAGCGCACGTTGAGTTCCCGGGCGATCAACGCCGCCGGAATCAATCCGCCCCGGGTGATGGCGACGATACCCTTGAAGTCCCGCTCGACGAGTTGATGACACAGGGCACGCACGTCTCGATGCAGCTGATCCCAGGAGACGGTGAAATGTTGCTGATAGCGATTGGCGGTCATGGTCGAATCACTCGCTTTCAAGGAAGGAGCAGACGGCAAACACCTCGTGGCCGGCTTCCCGGATCTTTTGTGAGCCACCCAGTTCGGGCAGATCGATGATGGTGGCGGTCTCGATCACCTGACCTCCGCTGCGCTGGATCAGTTTCGCCGCCGCCAACATGGTGCCACCGGTGGCGATAAGATCGTCCATCACCAGAATGCGATCGCCTTCGCGAAACGCATCGGAGTGCAGCTCCACCGTGGATTCGCCATACTCCAGGGTGTAGGTTTCGCTGATGGTCCTGAACGGCAGCTTACCCTTCTTGCGCACCGGCACGAAACTGCAGCCCAACTCATAGGCGACCGGTGCACCGATGATGAAGCCCCGGGCATCGATCGCGGCAATGGCGTCCAGCTTCGACTCCTGATAGCGATGCACGAAGCTGTCGATCAACTTGCGAAAAGCAGAGTGATTCTGCAATACCGGCGTGATATCCCGGAAATTGACCCCTTCCTGGGGCCAATCCGGCACGGTGCGAATCACGGACTTGATGTAGTCGCCATAGATACTCATGAGAGGCCTTATTCAATAAACGATCGGTGAACGTCAGTCGATGAATAGAAATTTCAGTGCAAACAAGATGGCCAGCACCACCACCGCCGGATTGAGTTCCTTGTGACGTCCGGACAACAGTTTGATGCCAGCATAGCTGATAAAGCCCAGGGCGATGCCGTTGGCAATCGAATAGGTCAACGGCATGGCCAAGGCGGCAATCAGCACGGGCCCCGCATCGGTAACGTCGTCCCAGTTGGCATGGGCCAGGCTACCGCACATAAGTACCGCCACGTAGAGCAGTGCCCCGGCGGTGGCATAGACCGGAATCGAGCCCGCCAGGGGTGCGAAGAACAGACTGATCAGAAACAGGATCGCCACCACCACCGCGGTCAGCCCGGTGCGTCCGCCTGCGGCGATGCCCGAGGCGCTCTCGATGTAGCTGGTAGTGGAGGAAGTGCCCAGCAGCGCGCCACTCATGGTGGCGGTGCTATCCGCCATGAGCGCCTTGTTGAGACGGGGCAGCTTGCCATCCTTGTCGAGCAACCCGCCGCGCTGGGCCACGCCGATCAGGGTGCCGGCGGTATCGAACAGGTCGACGAACAGGAAAGCGAAGACCACGCTGATCATGCCGACATTCAAGGCGCCGGCAATATCCAGTTCCAGAAATACCGGCGCGATGGAAGGCGGTGCGGAGACGATACCGCCGAATTCACTATGCCCGAGCAGAATCGCGGCGAAGGTGACCCCCAGGATGCCGATCATGACAGCGCCGATGATCCGCAGATAGGAGAGCGCCGTGATGATGAAGAATCCAGCCAAGGTATAGAGTGCCGGGGGCTGTGACAGATCACCGATGGTTACCAGCGTTGCGGGATGCGCGACGACGATCCCCGCGTTCTGTAGGGCAATGAGCGCCAGAAACAGACCGATGCCCGCCGCGATGCCGAGTCGCAGTGACATGGGAATCGAGTTGATGATCCATTCGCGCACGCGAAAGATGCTGAGCAGCAAGAAGAGTATCCCGGACAGGAATACCGCGCCCAGAGCGGCTTCCCAGGTGTATCCCATGCCCAATACGACACTAAAGGTAAAAAATGCGTTGAGCCCCATACCCGGCGCCAGTGCAATAGGATAATTGGCCCAAAGCCCCATGATCAGACAGCCAATGGCAGCGGCCAGGCAAGTGGCCACGAACACTGCACCACTGTCCATGCCCGCCTGGGCCAGAATGCTCGGGTTGACGAAGATGATGTAGGCCATGGTCAGGAAGGTAGTGATACCGGCGACGATTTCGGTACGTATCGACGTGCTGTGCGCTTCCAGCTTGAAATAGTCGTCAAGATGCTTTTTCAACATGGGTTCGACCCTTCGCATGATTGTTATGTGGGTAAATGGGCTGTCAACCAAGCGAGACTATCTGAAATCGCGAGATGCCAACACCCGCTCCACGGTCTCGACGATGGCCTGAGTCTGAGGGTCGATCTCGATGTTGACGCGACTACCCGGCTTACGCTCCCCCAGGGTGGTACGCGCCAGCGTCTCGGGAATCAGGTTGACGCAAAACCGCGTGCCCTGCACCTCGCCGATGGTCAGACTGATACCGTCGATGCCAATGTAGCCCTTTTCGAACAGAAAACGCCCATGCGCCTCGGGCAGCTCGAACCACAGGCGCTTGTTGTTCGGCACTTCTTCGATATCGACAAGCTCCGCCATGCAGATGATATGCCCGGACATGGCGTGACCGCCGATCTCGTCACCGAAACGCGCGGCACGCTCGATATTGACCCGATCACCCAGCGCCAGATCGCCCAGGTTGGTCAAGCGCAAGGTTTCCCGCATCAAATCGAAGCTAACCCGCTCTCCTTCGATGGCGGTGGCAGTCAGGCAGCAGCCGTTGTGCGCCACGGAAGCCCCCAGCGTCAGCCCCTCGACCAAGGGCGCCGGAAGCGCCAGTACGTGAGTGCGAAACTCGCTTTTTTCCTCGATCGCCACCAGTTCGACGGTGCCTTGTACGATTCCGGTAAACATGTGTTCTCCCGTTGCAAGATCGCTAGGGCCTGTTGACATTTTCTCACGGCCGCGACAGAGGTCCATTGGGTGCAGAACAAGGCGTGAGGAGCGTCGTTGGGTTGTTTCCAATGAGCGACGAACAACGCCGCGCTGCGCCCAACGGACCCTGCCCCTCCGGGTTGCGCGCAAAAGAGCGTCATGCGGCGTTGCGAAACTAGGTAAGGGTACACCATTGCCTGCGTTTCGCGCCTTGCCTGACGCCCTTTCGCGCTGCAACGCGATTCGCGATGAAACGTCAACAGACCCTAAGCTTTTCAAAGGTGGACTAGTCTAGGGAAGATTCGCCCTGCACGTCCACGGCGTATTCATGAACGGCGGCACTTTCCAGCCTACCAACATTGACAGCAGCCAATGAGCTTTCTACCATCGTCGCACTTTATACAGGCGCCGATTTGATCCCGGATTGCGGGCGCCGAAGCGTCGAGGCCGATATAGCCTCGGAGTTTGCAAATGCAGCTAAAAGGGTGGATTCGATTTCGATGATCCCCTGCCCGCATCTTTCCATATTACCGATCAGAGCAACGCCTTGCGGCGGCATACTCGCTGTCGTATCGATGCTCGGCGCCGCGACTCGACCAGGACCATGATCACACTCGAAAACGTTTCCAAGACCTACGGCAGTGGCGCCCAGGCAATCCATGCCTTGAAGCCGACGGATCTGCATGTACCCCAAGGCGCCATTCATGGCGTGATAGGACTTTCCGGCGCCGGCAAGTCGACGCTGATCCGCTGCGTCAATCTACTTGAGCGCCCCAGCAGCGGACGCGTCTTCGTCGATGGCCAGGAGCTGACCGCCCTATCCGCCAAGGGCCTCAATCATGCCCGCCACGGGGTCGGCATGATCTTTCAGCATTTCAATCTGCTCTCCTCGCGCACGGTATTCGCCAATGTCGCCCTGCCCCTGGAGTTGATGGGGGTTCCCCGGCGCGAAATTCGCGAGCGAGTGCAGCCTTTGCTCGAACTGACCGGCCTGACGGACAAGCTCGACAAGTATCCCTCGGAACTTTCCGGCGGTCAGAAGCAGCGTGTGGCGATCGCCCGGGCTCTAGCCAGCCGCCCCAAGGTATTGCTGTGCGACGAGGCCACCTCGGCGCTGGACCCCCAGACCACCACCTCGATCCTCGAGCTTCTAAAAGACATCAACCGCAAGCTAGGGCTAACCATCCTGCTGATCACCCATGAGATGGAGGTGGTTAAATCGATCTGCCACCGGGTCGGCCTGATCGCCAGCGGCAAACTGGTGGAGGAAGCGGATGTCGGCGATTTCTTTACCGCCCCCCAGACGCGCCTCGGGCGCGCGTTTCTCAATGCTTTCCTCGAGCTTGACCCGCCCCAGGCACTACTCGAGCGTATGCAGGCGGAGCCTGACGAACATACCCATCCGGTGGTGCGCCTTGCCTTTCGGGGGGATTCGGTAGCGTTGCCGCTGATTTCCCGTCTGACCCGGGATTGCGACGTGGACGTCAGTATTCTCGAAGCCAAGGTCGAGTCGATCCAGGAGCGCACCCTGGGACTGATGATCGCTGAACTGATCGGCACGCCGGATCGAATTAACGCGGCGCTGGACTATCTTAACGCTCACGACCTGCAAGTGGAGGTGCTTGGCCATGTCCAACGCGATGCTTGAACTGATTCTCAAGGCCACCCTGGATACGCTCTATATGGTCGGGCTCTCCGGCCTGGTGGCAGCCGCCCTGGGCGTGCCCCTAGGGGTAATGCTCTACATCACGCGTCCGGGGCAGATACTGGCGCGACCCTTGACCAACCGCATCCTGGGTATCGTCACCAACGTGGGCCGTTCGATTCCATTCATCATTCTGATGGTAGCCATCATCCCGTTCACGCGCCTGATCGTGGGCAGTTCCATCGGCACCAATGCAGCTATCGTGCCGCTGACCATCGCTGCGATTCCCTTCGTGGCTCGGCTGGTTGAAGGCGCACTCAACGAGATACCACCGGGGCTGATCGAGGCGGCCCAATCCATGGGCGCCACACCCTATCAGATTATCATCAAGGTACTGATTCCCGAGGCGCGGGGCGGCATCATTACCGGTTTGACTATCACTCTGGTTACGCTGATCAGCTATTCCGCCATGGCTGGCGCCGTGGGCGGTGGCGGGCTTGGCGATCTGGGCATTCGCTATGGCTACAACCGTTTCGACCCATTCGTCATGCTGATTACCGTGGTGATCCTAGTAGTGCTGGTACAGGGCTTTCAGAGTCTAGGGGATGCTCTGGTACGAAAAGCAGACCACAAGTGATGCACGGGACACTAAATGCCTGCACGGATGAATTACGGCGTTGCACGGTACTCAAAAACTCGCCTAACACCCAGTTATGTCTCGTTTTTTGCGTTCCGTGCGCCTTGTTCTTCATTCCGTTCGGCAATTTAGTAACTCTTCCTCAACAAATATCTTTTGCTGATTCACATAAGGAGCAACACCTATGAAAAACACCCTGGCACAGATCATTCGCCCAACCGGACTGCTGGGCGCGACGCTCTTGAGCGCAACCCTGCTGGCCGGTTGCGGTGGCAGCGACGAAGGTGATTCGAATTCGATCAAGGTGGGTACCGTAGCGGGCCCGGAGACCGAGGTGATGCAGGTCGCCAAGCGTCTGGCCAAGGAGCAGCACGATCTCGAGGTGGAGATCGTCGAGTTCACGGATTATGTCTCGCCCAACGCAGCGTTGGCGGACGGTAGCCTGGATGCCAACGCCTTCCAACATGAACCCTATATGCAGAGCATGGTCGATGACCGGGGTTACGATTTCGCTATCGCGGGTCGTACCTTCGTTTATCCCATCGGGGCCTATTCCGAAAAATACGACAGCATCGAGGATCTGCCGGATGGGGCCACCATCGCCCTGCCCAACGATCCGTCGAATGAAGGCCGCTCGCTGATTCTGATGCACAACGAAGGGCTTCTCGAGCTCGAGGATGTGAGCAATCTCGAGGCGACCCCCATTGATATCGCCAAGAATCCGCATAACTTCGAGTTCCGCGAAATCGAAGCGGCCCAGCTGCCCCGGGTTCTGCCGGATGTTGACATGGCCTTCATCAACAATACCTTCGCCCAGCCGGCGGGTTTGAGCCTGGACGATGCGCTGATCAAGGAAGGCCCGGAGTCACCCTATGTCAACCTGATCGTGGTACGCGGAGGCGACGAAGAACGCGAGGCGATCCAGCAGCTGGTCGAGGCCTACCAGAGCGAAGAGGTCAAGGAAAAAGCGAAGGAGCTATTCGATGGAGCGGCGGTTCCCGGCTGGGAGTAATCAGCATGGCGAATTATGAACTGCTCGCCCGCCAACTCGAAGCGTTGCTCGATACCCGGGACTGGTTGACCAATGCGGCTCAGACCTGCGCCTTCATCATGCAGGAAGTGCCGCAGCTCAACTGGGTGGGGTTCTATCTACAGCGCGAGCCGGAACTGCTCAGCCTGGGGCCATTTCAGGGCAAGCCCGCCTGCAACCCGATCCCCTTCGACAAGGGGGTTTGCGGTGCTGCGGCGCGCAGTCGTGAAACCCAGCGGGTGGAGGACGTGCATGCGGTGGCGGATCACATTGCCTGTGATGCGGATTCCCGGGCCGAGCTGGTCATTCCCATCCTCGTGGCGGAGCGGGTATGGGGCGTACTGGACCTGGACAGCCCGTTTCCTGAGCGCTTCGGTAAAGAAGATCAATCGGGAATCGAGAGTCTGGCGCAAGTATTCGTCCAGGCCAGCGATCTGAACCAAACGTAAATTTATCCAGACAGGCTGAAATGCAAAAGGCTCCGACGAGGTTTCTCATCGGAGCCTTTCTGAATCTGGTAGGACCAAGCGGATTTGAACCGCTGACCTCCACGATGTCAACGTGGCGCTCTAACCAACTGAGCTATGGTCCTGCAAATGCACACTCTTCATTCATGAAGATAAACTCGCGATGATGGTAGGACCAAGCGGATTTGAACCGCTGACCTCCACGATGTCAACGTGGCGCTCTAACCAACTGAGCTATGGTCCTGCCGAGTTTTTGCGCTATGCGCGCATCACGCTTTCATCGAGCTGCGCGTGGCAACGGATGGGTATTCTACCCATGGTGCCGTTGAATGCAAGATCGAATGCATCGTAAACAGGATAGCGTATTCCAGTTCATGCGAAGAAGCGTAAGAAAATACACCTAGTCAAACGAAGATTAGTAATGATTCAGCTTCGCTTGAATGGCACCATGGCGCTCAAGCAAGAAACAACAATCCCTGAATGGGGGAAGCCCATTCAGTCAGGAGAGATTTAAATGCTGGACATCATTCTAGGGTTAGTAGCGGTTCTTTTGCTGATCGCGACCCTGCTTCCCTTTCTGCCTTTCTATCATTGGTCTGTGCGCGGTTTCGATTTCCCTCGTCTGCAACTGGCCTGTCTAGCCCTCGTCATCGCAGTGGTTCAAGGGATTTGGGGCGATACGGATTGGCGCTGGCTGTCGGTCGCTGCCTGCGCTCTGGTTGCTCTCATTCAAGGCGGTTATATCCTGCCCTGGACCCCCTTCTGGCCCAAACAGGTCAAGTTCATTGGCAACGACAACGAGCAGCGCCACATTACCTTGCTTGTCGCCAACGTACTCACGCCCAACCGCAACGCCCAAGGGCTATTAGGACAAATTCATGAGCATCAGCCCGATGTAGTGCTGACCCTGGAATCCGATGCCTGGTGGGGGCTACAGCTAGAGCATTCCCTACAGCAGGAGTGGCCACACAGCGTTGAAATCCCTCTGGACAACCTGTACGGCATGCATCTATTTTCGCGCATTCCCCTCGAAGATGCGGAGGTGAAGTGGCTCATTCAGAGCGATATTCCCTCGATTCATGCCTGGCTACCCATGGAAGATGGCACACGCATTCGCTTTCATGCGCTACACCCGCGGCCACCCTCTCCCAGCGAGAGTGATGTTTCGCTATGGCGTGATGCGGAGCTGTTGTTGGTAGGCAAAGGCATCGAACAGTCCGAACACCAGCCGACGCTGGTTGCCGGAGATCTCAACGACGTCGCCTGGTCCGACACCACCCGAAGATTCTGTCGCGTCAGTCGCATGCTCGATCCACGCCGAGGCCGGGGCATGTTCAGCACTTTTCATGCCAAATACCCCTTTCTGCGCTGGCCACTGGATCACATCTTCATCAGCGATCATTTTCAGCTGGTCATGATGAAGCGTCTTAAATACTACGGCTCCGACCATTTCCCCATTTTAGCTACCTTCAGCTTTCAGCCTGCACGGGTGGACGAAAACGAGCCGTTGGAAGCGGATGACGCGGACCAGCAGGATGCCAAGGAAACCATTCAGGAGGCTAGAGATAAAGGCGATGGCGAAGCCTGAGCCAGGCGTCGCCATGCAGGTGAATCACTCTGGAACGCCGCCTCGCGTCAGCTGATCCGGGTCGAGCAGGCGTTCCAACTCATCCCGTTCAAGATCGGTTTCCTCTTCTGCTACATCGAGAATCGGTCGCCCCGCCTGATAGGCCTTCTTGGCCACTGCCGCCGCGGCGTTGTAACCGATTACCGAATTGAGAGCCGTCACCAGAATCGGGTTGCGGGACAGCGGTGCCTCGATGTTGTCGCGGCGCACCTGGAATGTGGCAATGGCCGGGTCCGCCAACAGCTTGCTGACGTTGGTCATCAGAGTGATCGAGGTCATCAGGTTGTGGGCAATCAACGGCAACATGACGTTGAGCTGAAAGTTGCCACTTTGCCCCGCCACGGTAATGGCGCTATCAAGACCGATGACCTGGGCCGCCGCTTGGGCCGCCGCTTCGGGAATGACCGGATTGACCTTGCCCGGCATGATCGAACTGCCCGGCTGCAGCGCCTTCAGCTCGATTTCGCCCAGGCCGGCCAAGGGTCCGGAGTTCATCCAGCGCAGATCGTTGCTGATTTTCATTACCGCGCAGGCGTAAGTGCGCAGATGCCCGGAAAGCTCCACCGCTGCATCCTGAGAACTCAAGCTGGCAAAGAAGCTGTCGTTGGGGCGCAGGGACAGCCCTGTCTGCTTGCTGAGCTTATCCGCCATACGGCTTGCAAACTCCGGATGGGCGTTGATGCCGGTGCCGACGGCCGTGCCGCCCTGAGCGAGCCGCGATAACCGTTGCTGACCGTCGTTCAGGCGCTCGATGGCCTGGCCCACCTGACTGGCCCAGCCGCTCAGTTCCTGGCTCATGCGTACGGGCATGGCGTCCATCAGGTGCGTGCGCCCGGTCTTGACCACATCATCGAGTTCCCCTGCCTTGTGCTCGATGGCGCTTTTCAGCTGCTCAAGGGCCGGTAGCAAGCGCTCCTTGACCTCCAAGGCTGCCGACAGATGAATCGCCGTGGGCACTACATCGTTGCTCGACTGGCCCATGTTGACGTGATCGTTGGGGCCAACCTCGAGATTATCCCTGGAAGCCAGATGGGAGATCACTTCATTGACATTCATATTGCTCGAGGTACCGGAGCCGGTCTGGAATACATCGATGGGAAACTGATCCGCATGCTTGCCGTCGATCAACGCCTGGGCGGCCTCGACAATGGCCTCCGCGCGGGGCGCATCGAGCAATTCGAGATCGCGGTTGACCTGGGCCGCGGCCAGCTTGATGCGTGCAATCGCCTGAATGAAGGCTGCCGGCATGGGTTGACCGCTGATCGGGAAGTTATTCACCGCTCGCTGGGTCTGGGCGCCATAGAGCGCATTACCGGGTACTTCAAGCTCGCCCATGCTGTCGCGTTCGATGCGGGTATCGCCCATGTGACGTCCTCCTGTCCTGTGAAACGCTATTCGGTGTAGTCACTAAAGCCTTGTGCTGAATCGTGAATTTTTCAAGGTCATTATCCGCTATCCGTGCCCGAGGAGTTCTTTGTTCACGGTTCAGCATTGGTCGCGTGATCGCACCACGGTAGACTGATACCGATCAACGATACGAGGAAGGATGACATGGGCAAGTGGATCGCCATCGCACTAGCAGGGTTGTTACTGGGTGGGTGTGAGTTCGTGGGAAGAGGACCGGATACAGGGCCGCCGGTTGTCGAAGATCGCACCGAACCGCCACCCGAGCAGGTCGAGCGCAAGATCGCCTTTCCCGAACAGGAGTATGCCAAGCTGGATAAAAACGGCACCGCATCGATCTCGGGTCGGCTGTTCATTCGCACAGCCAGCGGCGTTGTCTATGGCGCTGGCGAAACCGTCTCGGTGGCGCCGGCGACCCGTTACTCCGCCGAGGCTGCGGAAGTCGCGCTGGCAGGAGGCTACATAGAACCTGCGGATCCTCGTGCCCAAGCCTATACCCATTACGCCAAGGCCGATGAGCAAGGTTATTTCAAGATCACCGGTTTACCAGCGGGGGTCTTCTATGTGGCCGGCAGGGTCGCTCGACCCGGCGGCGAACGCGTGGTCATCATCAATCAGGTCAGCCTCGGCAAGGGCCAAGGCAAGAAAATCGAGCTTTCCAGATAGCACGTTGCAGAAAGAACGCTTCAGATAGAGCAGCTCAAGGAAGCAAACATCATGTGGATTCAACAGCGTATTTCCTTGAAGCCCCGGAACCGGGGCTTTCATCTGATTACTCGAGAAGTCGATGACGCCCTGCCCCAGCTGGCGGAGCTGGATATTGGCCTGCTACATCTACAGTTGCTACACACTTCTGCGTCATTGAGTCTGAACGAAAATGCCGACCCGGACGTGCGTCACGACATGGACGCTTTCTTGCGAGACAGGGTGCCGGGAGACCTGCCCTATTTTCGCCATACGCTCGAAGGACCCGACGATATGCCGGCACATATTGCCGCCAGCCTTTTCGGCACACAACTGACCATCGCCGTCAGCAGCGGTCGTTTGGCACTGGGCACATGGCAAGGCATCTGGCTGGGAGAACATCGCGATCAGGGCGGTACACGACAGATTCTTGCGACGTTGAACGGGGAGTAAAAGCAGCGCGGGCCTCACCAGCTCGCTCTTACCAATTCAAGGTCTGCTTCACGAACGGGATCGTCACCTTGCGCTGAGCGGAAAGCGAGGCGCGATCGAGTCGCTCCAGCAAACGAAACAGTTCGTCGAGGCGCCGCGGCCCGCGATGCAGGATATAGCGCGTTACCTCATCGGACAGCTGCATTCCCCGGACGCGGGCGCGCAATTGTAGCGCCTCAAAACGCCCTTGATCATCGAGGCGCTGCAAATGAAAGGTCGTGCCCCAGGCCAGTCGCGAGGCCAGATCCGCTAGCGCCACATTCAGTTGACGGGGCGCGGCAGACGCACCTATCACCAAGCGCTTATTGGCATCACGTAGACGATTGAAGCTGTGAAACAGCGCTTCTTCCCAACGCTTGCGCCCTATCACTCGATCGAGATCATCGATCGCCACGAGATCGAGCCGCTCTATATCCTCAAGCATGTGGGGTGGAAAATGTCCCAGCTCGTTCAAGGGAAGATAGAGCGCCCTCTGGTCTTGGGCGCCGGCCGCATGACAGGCTGCCTGCAATAGATGGCTGCGACCGGAGCTCGAAGCACCCCAAAGATAAACGAAAGACTCCCCACTTGGGTCGAGTTGACGTTTCAGGGTGGCCGCCGCAGTTTCGTTACCCCTAGACAGAAAATTGGCAAAGGTGGCGTCATCGCGCAATCCGATACCCAAGGAAAGCTGTCCGGTCGCGCTCGTCATCAAAGCTCCCCGTCGGCATTCGAGGATTCTGTCTCTTCGTATAAATCGCTGCTTTTGTAGCGCTCATGAAGATAGCGCAACAGCACCATAACTACCGCTGCAACCGGCAAGGCAAGCAATATACCGGTGAAGCCGAATAGCTGCCCGCCCGCTAGCACTGCAAAAATGACCGCCACTGGATGCAATCCGATCTTGTCTCCTAGCAGCAGCGGTTGTAGCACCATCCCTTCGAGCATCTGTCCAATGGCAAACACTACTCCGACCCCTGCCAAATGCAGCAGATCACCATATTGGAAGAACGCCACCAGTGCCGCCACCACCAGCCCGACGATTACTCCAAGATAGGGCACGATACTAGCAAGTCCCGCCAATAAGCCGATCAATATGCCGAATTTGATACCGATGACTGACAGCCCCACCGCGTAGACGACCCCCAAGCTCAACATCACCAATAGCTGACCGCGTAGAAATGCCGAAAGCACTTCATCACACTGAACCGCCAAATGAGTGATGGTCGGCTCGTAACGCCGAGGCAGTAGATCACGAATGCGGCGCTTGAGCCGATCCCAATCCAACAGTAGATAGAAGGTGACAACGGGGATCAGCGCCAAATTGGCGATCCAGAGCGCCAGGGCCAGGCCCGATCGAGAGATCTGCGCCAGTATGACCGCTGCATAGGTACTGGTTTCCTTCCAGTTGCTCATCAACGTCTGGCGCAGTTGATCAAAATCCGTCGAGAAATCCACACCGGTAAAGGACTGCACCCAGGGCACCGCGACCGTTTGCACCCAGGCAAAAACCTCAGGCAACGCCTCTATAAGCTGGCGAAACTGGCGGCCCAGCAACGGCACCAGCACAATAATGGCAAGGGTTAGCGCCAGTGACAGCACTAGAAACACCACGCTCACCGACCAGCGTCGCGACAATCCCTTAGCCTCCAATCGATCCGTCAGCGGATCGCCTAGATAGGCCAGGATGATGCTGATGAAAAACGGCATCAGAATCGGCTCCAACAACACCAGTAGCCAGATCGTGACGGCCAACACCAACAAGGACCAGATATGTACTCGCGACATGACTTCTTCTCAAGAAAGTGCCAAAAGAAAGTGAACCCCTGTGACTCATGCAGCACGGCAAACGCGATGCTACAATGCGCGCGCTTGTCCTAACCAGACCCTTTGGCTATTTATGACCGTTCATTCACGACGGCCCATTCACCATAAACCGTTCATGACAGCCTTTTCATACCGGCTCTTCATGATGGCAATCGATTCCAGGACCTGCCATGACTTCTAATGCCTCCGACAAGCCCCAGTCTCCATCATTGAGCTACAAGGATGCGGGCGTTGACATCGATGCCGGCAACAAGCTGGTTGAGCGCATCAAAGGCGTTGCCAAGCGTACCAGTCGCCCGGAAGTGATGGGGGGACTTGGAGGTTTTGGAGCGCTCTGCGCACTACCCAGCGGTTATCGCGAGCCGGTACTGGTCACTGGCACTGACGGAGTAGGCACCAAGCTACGCCTGGCCATGGACCTGAATCGTCACGACACTATTGGCATCGATCTTGTCGCCATGTGCGTCAACGATTTGGTAGTGGCCGGCGCCGAGCCGCTGCAATTTCTCGACTACTATGCCACGGGCAAGCTCGATGTGGATATCGCCACGGACGTGGTGACCGGCATCGGCGAGGGCTGTGTGCAGGCCGGCTGTGCCCTCGTCGGGGGTGAAACCGCCGAAATGCCGGGCATGTATGCAGGTAGTGACTATGATTTGGCGGGTTTCTGCGTCGGCGTGGTGGAAAAATCGGAAATTCTGGACGGTAGCAAGGTAGCCGAGGGAGATGTGATTTTAGGCCTGGCTTCCTCAGGCCCTCACTCCAACGGCTATTCCCTGATCCGCAAGGTACTGGAAGTCAGCGGCGCCGACCTCGATACCGATCTGGATGGCCAACCCTTGGGCGACGCCCTGCTCGCACCGACGCGCATCTATGTCAAGCCGCTGCTTTCCCTGATCCGGGACAGCAATATCGAGGTGCATGCACTCTCCCACATCACCGGCGGCGGTCTGCTCGAAAACGTGCCGCGGGTATTGCCGGACCACTTGACTGCACGGATCGATGTGAGTGCCTGGCAGCGCCCGGCGGTATTCGATTGGCTCCAGCGCCAGGGCAACATTGCCGAGCGCGAGATGTACCGGGTACTCAACTGCGGCATCGGCATGATCCTGGTAGTTTCAGCTGCCCAGGCCGAGGCCGCCCAGCGCCACCTGGAAGCCTTTGGTGAGCAGGTGGTTCGCCTGGGGGAGATCGTCTCTCGGAAAGGATCGGGTGAAGGCGCTGACGACAACCCCGAAGAGCAGGTGCGCCTGGAGAACCTGGAACGATGAGCGATATGAATTCGACCAGCGACACTCTCAACGATTTCGAGGCCGAAAAGGCCGATGCACGGCGCGTTGTTGTACTGATCTCCGGCAATGGCAGCAACCTGCAGGCACTGATCGATGCCCAGTCCTTCGATGAACTGGGCGGCGAAATCGTTGCGGTAATTTCCAACAAGGTCGATGCCCATGGCCTCAAACGTGCCCGAGACGCGAGTATCGATGCCGTGGCACTGCCTCATAACGAATACGACAGCCGCGAGGCCTTTGATGGCGCGCTAATCAAGGTGATCGAGCGTCATGAACCCGATCTCATCGTACTCGCGGGTTTCATGCGCATTCTTTCACCGATCTTCGTGAATCGTTTCTACGGCCGTCTGCTCAACATTCATCCGTCGCTGCTACCCGCTTATCAAGGGCTCAATACCCACAAGCGTGTGATGGCCGATGGTGGCGAAGAGCATGGCGCCAGTGTGCATTTTGTCACCGAAGAACTCGATGGTGGTCCGGTGGTGATGCAGGCCGCACTCAAAATCCGTCCTGGCGATAGCGAGGAAGAGGTAATCGAGAAGATTCACGCCCGGGAGCATCTGATCTATCCCATCGCCGTGCGCTGGTTTCTCGAAGGTCGCCTACAGCTCGGCCCCGATGGCCCGACCCTGGATGGCATGGCCCTGCCGCCACAGGGCATGCGGCTTTCTCATGAAGACGCCGCCGAGGAATTGGATGAAGATCTTCAAGCCGACTAGAGTCGTATAGCGCATCCCAAGTAAGCGATCATATTGACGCCTCTGATGCGCCGCTACACTCATGCTTCTGACAAGACCGAAAAAGGAGAATCACGATATGGATTATCGTCCGCTAGGCAATTCAGGCCTGATGGTATCGAAGATCGTTCTTGGAACCGTACCCTTCGGTGGGGCAAACGGATTCGAGAAGGCGGCCAGCGTCGATGTCGACGGGGCCAGAAGAATTCTCGACGTCGCCTTTGACGCTGGAGTCAATCTCGTCGACACGGCGGATCTTTATTCCGTAGGTGTCACCGAAGAAGTCACCGGCAAGGCCCTGGGCAACAAACGCAACGACATCATTCTTGCGACCAAGGGCCGCAGCCCCCTGGGTGACGATCCCAACAACACCGGCGCATCGCGCTATCACTTGATTCGCGCTGTGGAGGCAAGCCTCAAGCGTCTTGGCACGGATCACATCGATCTTTATCAACTGCACAACTGGGATGGGCTCACGCCAATCGAAGAGACCTTGGAGGCGATGCACCATCTCGTCACCAGTGGCAAGATCCGCTACTACGGCACCTCGAACTACAGCGGCTGGCAGATGATGAAGATGCTCGGCAAGGCCGAAACGCATAACCTTATCAAGCCGGTCAGCCAGCAGATTTATTACACCCCCGAATCACGTGAAGCGGAATACGAACTGATGCCCCTGGCGCTAGATCAGAACGTCGGCAGCCTGATCTGGGGTCCTTTGGGTGAAGGATTCCTGACGGGTAAGGTGCGGCGCGGTCAGGAAACACCGCCCAACACCCGCCAGGGCAACGGCTGGCCAGAGCCTTACATCCACGACATGGAGCGGGCCTACGACATTATCGAAGAGCTGTTTGCCATCGGTGAAGCCCATGACTGTTCACCGGCTCGTGTCTGTCTGGCCTGGCTGATGGACCGACCAGGGGTCACCTCGCTGATCGTCGGTGCCCGCACTGAAGAGCATCTACGCGACAATCTCGCCGCCACGGAGCTCACGCTCAGCAACGAGGAACACCAACGTTTGGAGCAGCTAACCCGGCCCGCGCCACTCTACCCCTATTGGCACCGCATCGTCTCCGGCATGGATCGCTGGGATCCGGCAGAAAAGCCCTTTCTGGACCGCTACGCCGAGACCATCGAACATCGCAACGATGACCGCAGCGCTAAATCGCAAAGCGATAAATAAGTACAAAAACGGCGGAGCCCTTTCGGCTCCGCCGTTTATCATCAAACACAAGCAATGACGAATGGCTCTCAGAAAACGAAGCCGGCGCCGACGTGAACATACGGCGACCATTCATCCCAACCCTGGGCACCCCCTCCAACGCTGAGCCGCGCATCGCCTAACTGCACACGCAGGCCTGCGTCGGCGCGCAGATAATTGTCGTCCTCTCGTTCACGGGTCTCGCCGGACCAGCTATTGGTGGGCAGCGATGCCAAACGCACCTCGGCACCGTCGCGCTCGTCTTCCAGATACTGACCCCAGGCGAACTCGCCATAGAAACCGATGCCACCTTCGAGGCCACGATCCAGCATCAAACCCGCCTCCCACTGGCGATCTTCGGCATCCTGATCCGAGACGATCAGCGCATTGGCGTTCGACCCCCTCTCCGTGTAGCCATCGACCTCGACTTCGCTATGTCGATAAGCCACGAACGGCGCGGTGTACCAGGGGGAGTCCGCAGCTGTGAGACGATAATCGAGACGCAACTCCGCCGACCAGCCGCCGCTGTCCGCATCTCCTCGAAGGGTGCGCTCGGCAGGCCCCAGGATGACCTGACGACGCAGATCGAGATCGAAATCGCCACCGCTGACGATGGCCTGCACCCCTACACTGCCCAGGTGCTGACGAGCGAATACACTGAAGGTCTGGCCCTCGAGATCGAAATCCGCCGGGTCGTCCATGTCCGCCTCGCGCTGGGCCACTGCCGCGCCGAGCCAGCCCAAGCCGACCGGTACTACGGCACCGACTCCCACGCCTCCTTGAGACGATTCCGGTCTACCATCTTCATCGAAAGCCTCGGGTTGATCGTATTGATAATCGCCTTGGGCGAAGACCCGCACATCGTCGCTTTGCTGGCCAGGGCGTAACTCGTTACCGATGGCGCGCTGCTGTGCGTTGAGGGCTCCGAGGGTCAGCTCCCCCGCCAGGGATAGAATCTGCGGCGCCTCGATCAGGGCGTAGGTGTAATCTGCCACGATCTGCTGACCCGCCGTGGTCGGATGCACGGTGTCGTTGAACAGTAGCTTGCTGGGGTCGGGGTTGCCGGAACTCAGGCCGAAGGCCTCGGACTCGCAGCTCGGATCGCTGAAGCAGACATCGGTCAGAGCCACATCGGTAGCCAGACCGAAATCCGACGGCTCGGCCACCACTTCCTCGAACAGGGCACCGATATTAAGGCGGATGATATTCACCTGGCCATCGAAGCGCGCCAGCCGCTCCCCCAGCGCCTGGTTGAAGACGCCCCCCAGAGCGGAGGTCACCTCGCGCTGACCGCTCTGCGAGCCCGCTGGTGTAGCGCCGACATCCGGCAAATTGGAGACCACGACGGTCTTTACCCCCGCCGCAACCAATGCCTCGACACCATCGGCCAACGTATTACCCGCTGTCGATGCGGTGGCAGGATCGGTGACCAAACCATCAAAGAAGTCATTGCCACCACCATTGACATAATAAAGCGCATTCGGATCCGCTGCCCCGACGCTAACCAGATAACCATCCTGGCTTCGCGAGGTATCGATCCCCAGCGCCGCCAGTAATGCCACGAGGGCCGGCGTCAGGTTCGGCACCTCAACCACCGAGCCACCCGGCTGGGTAATGGAGGCGAGAATATCTTGGGTGGTATAGCCACCCACGGCGTAATTGTTGCCATCGGGTAATCCCTCTTGTTCGCGCAGGATCGAAGTGGAAGGCAACAGGGGGCCAAGACCCAGCGCCAGGGCCAGGCGTTGCGTACTGACGTCACCGTAGGCCGCGGGTGGCTGATACGGCTTTTCCCGATTGGTGAAGCGCAGGCTGCCAGGCTCACCCAGCAGGAGTCGCTCGACATCAGGAAACTGCCCCGAATCGCTGAGGCTGTCGCCGAATACGATCAGGTCGGAATAAGCCCAGACGCTTGAGGGAAGCAACGCAAGGGACAGTAACGCCGCTGCGGAACGGCGACGAAGTTTAAAACCGGCGGAACCAGTACGAACGATTACGGGCATGGGAAGCCTTCTTATAACCAAGGAAACGATCAATCACTTCCCAAGCATAGAGTATCCCATGGATAAACTCAGGGGTTGTTCTCAGGTTCGCGGCAAGGTAACTCCACGTTGCCCCATGTACTTGCCACCGCGATCCTTGTAGGAAATATCGCAAATTTCATCGGATTCAAGAAACAGCATCTGCGCCACGCCTTCGTTGGCGTAGATACGCGCCGGCAGGTTGGTGGTGTTGGAGAACTCCAGGGTCACATGCCCTTCCCATTCCGGTTCCAGCGGGGTCACGTTGACGATGATGCCGCAGCGCGCGTAGGTCGACTTGCCCAGGCAGATGGTCAACACGCTGCGCGGAATACGGAAATATTCCACGGTACGCGCCAGGGCGAAGGAATTGGGCGGAATCACGCAGGCATCGCCCTTGATATCGACGAAGCTTTTTTCGTCGAACCCCTTGGGGTCCACCACCGCCGAGTGAATGTTGGTGAACACCTTGAACTCGTCGGCGCAGCGCACATCGTAGCCATAACTGGACGTTCCGTAGGAGATCACCCGCTGGCCATTGACGTGGCGTACCTGATCCGCCTCGAAAGGTTCGATCATGCCGTCGCTTTCGGCCATACGGCGGATCCACTTGTCGGATTTGATACTCATCGGGCGTCCTTGAAGTTCATGCAAATAGAAACAAGGGCCGTATCATAACGGCCCTTATCGTGTATAGAAAGCAGCCCCACCTGGCTAATCGCCGAAGGTGATACTCGGGCCCGGCCTGACAGAACCGCTCGCAATAAAGTAGACACTGAAGACTTGCCGGCAATGGGCTTCGACAGAACCGGAGAAAACACCGGCCTGAAAGATGCAGGTGTCATTCCAACCGCTGACCGACTATTCGGGCATTAGCTTAAATTCTTTTCATATAAAGCTAAATTACGCAAACCGAACGACTTTTGCATAATCTTAACAATGAGCAACGAGGCGTTTCGCCCATCTTGGGAGCACGCAACCATGGCCGAAAAGAACAAGTCACTCGCCCAGCAGGTCGATGAACTGGCCGCGCGGCTCAAGAAGCTGGAAACGCGGCTCGGTAAGGCGAATGCGCCGGATGCAGGTAGCGAAAAGGGCGAAGAGGCAGTGAGCTTATGCGCCCTGCCTGAGGTGCCCGAGCGCACCTTCGGGACGGAGGTTTCGGCGCATCGGGCCCGGCTGATACGCTGGATCGACAAGAAGTGGGTCAATGGCACTCGGCTGCACTACTACTTCTTCGATAGTGGCAGCTACGCCGGAGGCAGCGATCAGCAAGAGATGGTGCGGGAAGGCTTCGAGGTATGGCGGAGCCTCGGCATCGGCATCGCATTCGAGGAGGTGTCGAATATCGCCGATGCCGAGATCCGGATCGGCTTTCTTAGCGGTGATGGGGCCTGGTCCTATCTCGGCCGGGATGCAATCGACATCCCCGGCCAGCACGAGCGCACCATGAACTTCGGTTGGGACCTGACCCGCGATCCCAGGGGCGTGGATACGCCAGTTCACGAGATCGGACACACCCTGGGTTTTCCCCACGAGCATCAGAATCCCTTTTCGGGCATCGTTTGGGACGAAGAGGCCGTCTACGCCTACTTCGGTGGATCACCGAACCATTGGCCCCGCGAGACGACCTTCCACAATGTGCTGCGCAAGCTGCCCGCAGGTGAGGTCGAAGGCTCGGCGTGGGATCCGGACTCGATCATGCATTACGGCTTCCCTGCCGGCTTGATCATCGAGCCGGAAGCCTACCGAGAAGGCCTGCGCCCAGCGTTGGGGCTGTCGGATCATGACATCGCGGAGGTGCGCCGCTTCTATCCCGCCCTGGAGGATGCCAGGAATGCGCGGCTTGAGCCGTTCCGGCTGGAGTTTCTCACCCTCGCACCCGGCGAACAGAAAAACTTCAACATCACGCCGCAGAGTACCAACGACTACACGATCCAGACCTTTGGGCGTTCCGATACGGTGATGGTGCTCTTCGAGGAGGTCGACGGGCAACTGAACTATGCCGACGGTGACGACGATAGCGGCACCCGCCAGAACGCCCAGATCAACGTGCGCCTGCAGCAAGGCAGGCGCTACGTATTGCGTATCCGCCTCTACCTCAACTATGCCAGCGACAATACCGCCGTGATGTGGTGGTGACCTTGTACGTGCGCATGCGGTACCGGTTCGACGACGTTGGCCTACTACCGGTCTGGCCTGTCCCATGGCTTCCGACGTGAACCGTCAACACGCCTAATCACCGAAGGAAATACTTGGCCCTTCCTCGCTCTGGCTCTCGACGCCTTTGACCACCGATCGTGCAATGCTGCGGAAAATGGCCGTCACCTCACCTTCAGGTTCGGCCACCACTGTCGGTTTTCCGCCATCGGCCTGCTCGCGGATAGCGAGTTCCAGCGGCAACTGACCCAGTAGCGAGGTACCGTACTGCTCGGCAATATGCTCGCCGCCACCTTCGCCGAAGATGGGCTCCTGGTGACCGCAGTTGGAACAGACATGCAGGCTCATGTTCTCCACCACACCGAGCACGGGAACGTTGACCTTACGGAACATCTCGATGCCCTTGCGTGCATCGAGTAGAGCGATGTCCTGAGGGGTGGTCACGATCACCGCCCCAGAGACCGGTACCTTCTGGGCCAGGGTCAACTGAATGTCTCCGGTGCCCGGCGGCATGTCGATGAACAGATAATCCAGCTCGCCCCAATCAGTCTGGTTGAGCAGCTGCTGGAAGGCGCCAGCAACCATCGGACCCCGCCAGACCATGGGTTCGGTGATATCGACCATGAACGCCATGGACATCGCCTTGATGCCATGCGCCTCCAATGGCTTGAAGCTATTTTCGCCGGCTGCTTGCGGGCGTACGCCCTGCCCGATTCCCAGCATTTGCGCCTGGCTAGGGCCGTAGATATCGGCGTCCAGCAGCCCCACGCGATAGCCTTCTGCCGCCATGGCCAGGGCCAGATTGGCAGTCACGGTGGACTTGCCCACGCCCCCCTTGCCCGAGGCCACGGCAACGATATGCTTGACTCCTTCGATCACGGCTCACTCCTTGATTGGCTTATGGACGGCACCGGTGTGACAGCACCTGATATGGCCGCAGTATAACCTGTCAGAGAGGGCAATAACCAAGCGTTCCAGTCAACTTCTTCAGGATAGCGTCCAGGGGTTGCGGGTAAGCGGTACGGCACCACTTTCGGTCACCCGTACGGTATCGCTGCAGCCGATACCCCACTCGCCGGGAATACGCAGGCAAAGCGGCAGGTGAAAGATCATGTTCTCCTCGAACTGACGATGCTGACCACGCGCGATGAACCCCGAACCCTCGACCCAGGAAGGCGGGAACTGGGCGCCCACCGCATAACCGAACACACCGGAATGAAACACCTCCGAAGCCAACGGCGCCAGGGCTTGCTCGGCGGCTCGGGCGGCGGCGTCGAAATCCTTGCCCGGTCGCATCTCCTCTAGCATGGCGTCGTAAATACGGCGACAAGTGTCGAATACCTGATGCATGCGCGATGTCGGCTCCCCGGCCACCACGGTACGCATCATCGGTGCGGTATAACGCTTCCAGGCGGAGCCGAACTCGAGGAATACCGGCTCGCCCTGGGCGATTTCTCGTCGCTGGTGATTGAGATGGATCACGGCGCTGCGTGGCCCGGTAACGACGATTGGCTGCATGCTCATGAATTCGCTGCCGGCGGCATGCAGTGCCTGAGCACCGATACCGGCAATTTCGCTATCGGTGGCTCCGGCACGCACTGCATTCGCTGCCGCCTCGATACCCAGACCGGTGATTCGGGCGCTTTCGATCAGACATTCGATTTCCGCCGCGGATTTGACGATACGAATCTCCTGCAAAAGATTGGCGGCATCGATAAAACGGTGTTCCGGCAACCGCCATTGCAAGCCACTCATGACACTATGACGCAATGAGCCATGCCAGGGGTCTACGCCGACGTTGGTGCCTGCTTCGTGAAGTGCCTCCGTCAGCGGTTCGAGAATTTCATCGACGTTCTCCCAGCGATAGCCACGAATATCCTCGACATGGGTGCAGGCCACCGCCGGCCCGGTTTCGATGGAAGGCACCTGAAGCACCAGATGATGTGCAGTGAACACCAATGCGGTATGCACCGAGACCTCGAACGTGCTGTAGCCGGTGAGATAGAAGATGTCGGCGGGCGCAGTGAGCAGCAGTGCATCCAGATTCGCCGCTTCCATGGCCTTGAGTACGGCCTTGTGGCGACGTTGGAATTCGACTTCCGGAAAAGGGCATTCCTTGCCGGCCATATGCTGACGAAGCGTGAGTCGATAATCGTTGAAATCCATGGCTCCGGCACCCAAACAGTTTTACTGACATGACCTTACTGTAGTCGTTGAAGAGATGGATCGCTTCGCTACTTATCAGACAGCAAAAAAAATGCCAGCGTGGAAAGCACGCTGGCGTAGATGATCGTTAGATAGCGTCTCACATCAAATGGAAGAGCGGCAACCACTCTGAGTCGATAACGTGGCACAGTAGCCGGCCACCAGCTGCGCTAGCGCCGGGTAGAAATCGCTGGCCGTATCAATCTGCTGGCAACGCTGGGCGAAGGTGGGTAGCCAGGGCGTGAGTTCTTCATCGACGAACTGTACTAGGCCACCCTTGATCTCTTCGCACTCCGCGTCGCTGGACGCTTCACCAAGCCGTTCATAGCCCGTGGCGAGATAGTCCAGCATCACCGCGAGATGATCCGCGGGTTCGCCGAAGTCCTTGACCACATCGTAGCCGGCAGCCCTCAATCGCATTTCCATGCGCTCGGTGGGCTGTTGATGAAACAGCGCCTGGCCGGGCTGGTAGAGCGATGCATAGGGAGGTGCCGAGGTGCGCCCGTCCATGAGAAACAACGTGGCGAAATCCGCGGCCAGTTCGAGCCGTGGCTGCTCGAATAGCCGCAGCGCGTTCAAGGCCTGATTGAAACGCTCGACCAACGGCGTTAACTGCGCATGGTCCCGCAATAGCTCGAGTAGCGGTTCGGCCTCGCCCTGCAGATACGCCTTGAGCGTTACCTCGTCGAGCTCCTTGGCGAGCAGGGTCGACAGCCAGCGGCACAACAGGGTCCGCTCATGCCACAGCTCGCATTGGGTTTGAGGGGGCAGGCCTTGGCCTGACGGAGCGTCTAGCATCATAGTTCGACCATTTGAGGGCCGCCGAAGGACGTCACCGCCGGCGCCTCACCGGTGTATCTTTCCATTTCCACCACGCAGGTATTGGCGCTAGTGGCCTGGGCAAGTTTCGAGGTGCCCACGTCCATGGTCAGCGTATTGGGATCGCCGTAGGTATCCAGGGCGCCAATACTGGCATCCACCGGCCCGTACCAGGCGCCTTCGTGGATGCGCACCACGCCGGTCGGGAAGTCATTTGATACCCGCGCGCCGGCCAGCAACTGGCCGCGATCATTGAATACCCGCACCAGATCGCCGTCGGCGATGCCCCGGGCTTTCGCATCCTGCGGGCTCATGTAGATCGGCTCGCGGCCCTGCACGGTATAAGTGGCCCGGTACTCGTCGGCTTCGCACATCTGGGAGTGCAAACGTTGATCCGGATGGACCGATTGCAGCCACAGCGGGTACTTGTCCGAGTTGGGACCGCCATGGGAGCGTTCCGCTTTCTCCATCCAGGTGGGATAACCCTTGCAGTCGTCGTAGCCGTAGCGGTCGATCTTGCGGCTGGTGATCTCGATGAAGCCGGACGGTGTTCCCAGGGCGTTGACCTCCGGCGCCTCCCGGAAATCCGCATGGCGCACCCAGGGGTCGCCGGCGCCGAAGTCGACATAGCCATCCTGCCAGAACTGCTCGAACTCCGGCATCGGAAAGCGCACTTTCGGGCCAGAGGGCGAAGACACCTCTACACTGTTGGCGTCCTTGCACTCGTCATAGAGCTTTTTCACCCACTGCATCTCATCCATGCCCTGAGCGTATTCATCATGTCGCCCAAAACGCCGACACAGATCGGTGAAGATGTCGAAGTCGGTGCGCGAGTGGAACAGCGGATCGACCAGCTTGTGCATGGCCAGCAAACCGCGATTGGAGTAGGAACCGTAGATATCGATGTCGTTGCGCTCGAACTGGGTACAGGCCGGCAGCACCAGGTCCGAGAAGCGACAGGTAGCGTTCCAGGAGTAATCGATGGTGACCACGGTCTCGAGCTTGTGGAAGGCCTTCTTCATGCGATTGTGATCCTGGTGGTGATGCCAGGGATTGCAGCCGCTGAAGATGCACATCTTGATGTCCGGGAAGGTCACTTCGCTACCGTTGTACTGAATCTTGCCACCCGGATCGAGCAGGCAGTCGATCCAGCGCGCCACGGGGATAGTGTCGTTGGTGCCCTTGAAATCGGCATTGTCGTACTTGGGCGTTTTACCTGCATCGACATTACGTGGAAACGCACCCGGCGCACTGGCACCCGAGGCCGGCACACCGATGGAACTGTAGTGGTGGGCATAGCTGATGCCGCCGCCGGGAAGACCGATCTGGCCCAGCATGGCGGCTAGCACCGCCCCCATCCAATAAGGCTGCTCGCCGTGCTGCTGGCGCTGGATCGCCCAACCGAAGATGAGCTGGGTGCGGTCGCTGGCCAATAGCCGCGCGAACTCCCTGATCTCGCCTGCCGGAACGCCGCAGATAGTCTCGGCCCACTCCGGCGTCTTCTCGGTGTTGTCCTCCGCCCTGCCCAACACGTAGTCCATGAAGGGCTCGAACCCCAGGGCATAGGCCTCGATGAAGGCCTTGTCGTAAAGCTCTTCCTGATAAAGGGTATGCGCCAGGGCCAGCATGAAGGCGACATCGGTCATCGGGTTGATGTAGAGCTGTTCGCATCCCAGGTACTTCTGGGTCTTGGTGCGCACCGGATCGACGCTGATGACGCGAATGCTGCCGTCGGCGATCTTGCCCTTGAGCTGCTCCAGGTACTCGTAGGCCTCGTGGGTTTCGCAGTTCCAGCCCACCTGCAGGTTCTTGTAGGGGTCGTTGGCCCACAGCACGATGGTCTTGCTGTTATCGAGAATCAGTGGCCAGGAGGTGCCCTGGCTATAGACCTCGGTGGAGCCGAGCACGTAGGGCAGGATGCTCTGCCCTGCGCCAGTGGAGTAGTCGCCGACCTTCTTGACGAAGTGGCCATGCATCGCTACCGCGCGCTGCATATGGTTGCCGCAGCTGTGCATCTGGCCGGTCTGGCGCCATCCGGTGGCCCCGGCATAGAGCGCCCAGGGGCCGTAGTGCTTCTGAACCCGCTCTAGTTCCTCATAGAAGAGATCCAGCGCCGAATCCCAGGTCAGGCGCACGAAACGATTATCGCCGCGCTGGGTGCGGTCGCCGTTCTCCCGGTTCTTGAGCCAATCCAGACGCACCATCGGGTAGCGAATGCGCGACGGATTGTAGATCAACCCCTTGATGCCGTTGAGCATGTCCGTCGGGTAGCGATCGACGTCGAACGGCTTGATCTCCGCCACCCTGCCGCCCTTGACCAGCGCCTTGAAGGCACCCCAGTGGGAGCCGGCCATCTTCCATGTGCCCTCTACCGAAACGCTGGCCGTCGCGCTGCGAGCCAATAGCCCTGGGCCGATCAACGAGGCAGCTCCGCCCGCCGCCATGCCTTTGAGAAAGGTTCTACGTGAAATTGCCATATCTCTTTGCCTCAATGCTCGCCAGCGTAATCGGATGAGTGCTTCTGCAGATACTTCAGTACCAGGTCCTGGGTCTGGGCATCCATGTTGGTGAAGCCCACCATGCCCGCGAACATTGCCGGCCAGGTATTGGTATCGAAGTGCGCTGGCGCCGGTTCGGTATGGCAGATGCTGCAGCTGGCACCGTAGGTTTCGCTGGCGTAGTTCCAGAGCTCATCCCGGGAGGAGAGGAACGCCTTGGTGTCGGTCCAGAACTGCGCCTCGACCTTGACCCAGGGCAACCCGGTCAGGTCATCGATTTTCTCTTCGCCGCTGGTGAACAATGCCTCGTTCTGGGCCGTTTCCTTCTCGAGCACCGCGCTGGTGATGTTCTGACCGAAGTCCTCGTAGAGCACACGACCGAAGCCCTTGGCCTTGCGCCACTCGTCGATCGCGAGCTTGAACTTGTCGCCTTGAGCTTCGAGGATCGTCACCTCGCTGGCGGATTCGAGTACACCGGCGCGTTCGGTCAGCGCCTCGTCCACATAGAGTGTGACTGGCTTGACGGTGTAATAGGTTTCACCTTCGTCGAGGCCCACGCCTTGAGCCTGCTGTTCGAGCCTGGCCAGCATGGGGTTCTTGAAGTTCATCTGCTTGGGCAATTCGTGGGCGATGCCTTTGTGGCAATCCAGGCAGCTCTGATTCTTTTCCGCGGCGCGCTTCATGAAACGCGCAGCCTCGTCGGACATCGCATCCCAGTCCATGCTGTCGTAGTCGTGGCAATTACGACACTCCAGGGACTTGTTGGCGGAAAAGCGCTCCCATTCGTGTTGGGCAAGCTCCAGGCGCTTGTCGAGAAATTTCTCTCGGGTATCGATGGTCCCGAAGATGGCGCCCCAGACCTCCTTGCTGGCCTGCATCTTGCGCGCGATCTTGTCCGTCCAGTTGTGCGGCACATGACAATCCGGGCAGGTGGCACGTACGCCGGTACGGTTTTCCCAGTGCACGGTGGTTTGCAGCTCCTGATAGACGTTATCGCCCATCTCGTGACAGCTGACGCAGAACTCCTCGGTATTGGTCACTTCCAGGGCCGTATTGAAACCGCCCCAGAAGACGATCCCGCCGATGAAGCTGAATAACACGATGACGCCCAGGCCGATATGCACCGGCGGGCGCTTCAATACACGCCAAAGATTCTTCATTAATTTGCCCATGTCGGACCTCGTTCAAAAAGCCTGTCGGTAGCGTTCAGAAGTTGTGTCCGGGAGGGCCGAAGAACATCTGGAATATCCAGACGGCAAAGCCATAGCCACCGACGACCATGACGCTCAAGATGGGGAAGAAGACGAAAACGACAAATAGCATGGCTATCCATTCTCGCCTCTTGGAAGACTGGGGGGTCGTGGTTTCTTTTTGCATGATGCTGTCCCTGAATAATCGCAATGACGTTTTTAATATCAGTTTGTACACATTTTCTTTTTTAGACTATTTTAATGTGCTCACTGATTTGCGTGTTGACCGAAATCAATATTGATTGATGTCATGCATATCAATGGGAGAGGCGTGCTTGGTAAATCGTATACATAAAAAAAACCGACCGGCGCTAAGACCGGTCGGTTTCTTGAGGGTCGCGTTAGTCGGCTATCGCCGACTCACGCTTGCAGTCTCACTAGCGCTTTACTGCTGCTCGCTTGATGACTGCTGTTGTTGATCTTGCTTTTCCTCATTGGGTGGACGCAGCCGCTCCTGCTCCTGCTCCTTTTTTTGCTGCTGTTGCTTTTGACTGTCCGATTGATTCTTCGAGGACTGGCCATCGCTGTTTTGCTTGTTGCCTTGCTGATCACTCTGCTGATCGCCTTGCTGGCCACTGTTTGCCTTTTGCTGCGCGGATTCGACGCTCTGTGACAAGTCGGACAAGGACGACTTCATATCCTCGATGCGTGACATCTGCTGCTGCACGTTGGTAATGAGTACTTGCAGCTCATTCAGACGCTGGCTACGAGACTGAATCTGCGACTGCAGATCATCGAAACGTGACTGGGCAGAATCAACTTCCGACTTCAGTGACTGCTGGCGTTTCTGGAGATCCTCAAGGGATTTCTGAACCTGCTCGAGGTTTTCCTTGGCAGTGGCGGTTTGCCCCTGTGCATCAGCCAGCTCTGACTCGCTATCCTTGATTTGCTCATTCAGATCATCGAGCCGATCATTACGACTGCTGATCTTCTCTTCGAGTTCAGCATTGCGACCTTCGGCCTTGGCAATCTCGTCTTGCGCCTTTTTCAACTCGGACTGAATGGAGTCGAGCTCTTCCTGAACGGACTTGCGCTGCTGGGTAATGTCATCGAGTCGGGACTGAGCCTGTTCCGTCTTGTCCTGCACGGACTTGAGATTGGCAGAGACCTCCTGAGTCTGCTGCTCTTGCTCCTTTTCCTGCTGCTTGAGCTGCTCGATCTTCGATTGCAGTTGAGATTGCTGCTCCTGAGCCTGGGCAATCTGTTCTTCCAGCGCCTGCTTTTGCTTCTCTGCTGATTCGACGCTGGAATACGCTTCTTCAAAGGCGGAATTTCGCTCCTGAAGCGCATCGTTGTCACTCACAAGGGTCGTAATCCGTTCTTCGTACGCATTACGCTCATTGCTCCACTGCTCTCGCTGACTGCTTGCGTTGGAGGCAATAAAGATAGCAACGATAATGGCAATTACTGCCACGATAACGACGGCGCGAACCCGATTGTCCTTGAAAGGTCCGCCTGCGCTGCCTCCGCCCATACCGCTACCGCCGCCACCGCTTCCACCGGACCCGCCGGCAGTGGTTCTGGAACCTCCGGAAGTCACTTTGGCTCCGCTTGCGCTGGTTGCGCTGGTACTGGAGCTTGAACCGCTTGTACCAGCACTCGAACCGCTGGTGCCTGAGCCTGTAGTGTTGCTCCCGCTACTGGCGCCTTGCTGTGAAGCGGTTGCTCCTTTACCGCCGGGGCTGCCGGTATCTTTACTAGCTCCGCTTGCAGCACTGGTGCTGCCTGTACTACTGGATCCTTTATCTGCCGGGGCAGAGCTCTTGTCATTCGAAGAGGGACCCTTGCCGGATGCGGTTGAGTCCTTGTCGGATCCACCACTGCCCTTGGCAATGGCCGCTGCCTCGGCTGCACCCCTTTGTGCATCAGCCTTTGCATCGCTGTGCGTGCCGGCCGTGCTTTTACCGGACTCGTTACTACTCGCGCTATTGGCCGAGCTACTGGTCGACTTATCAGTGCCGCCGGTCTTGTCGGTTCCGACCTTGGTGGTACCGGAGTCGCTGGTGCTTTTACCCGCTCCAGCCGGCTTGTCATTCGGCCCAGCAGCGGTCTTGTCGGACTCTTTATCCTTGATGGTCTTCCCTGGCTTATCCGTATTGTTACCGGGCTTGTCAGACGATTCTGCCATGAGTTTTTTCTCCCTTGTTCTGTCACATACTGACCATGAAGCATTACTACTCTGTCGAGCATACAGCCTACATCAGATTTTCGCTTGGCATGACGGTGTGATTTCACTCATCGAACATGGCTGTCACAACCAGCCTGCCTTGCGAAAACGGTAATACAGTCCGCCACAGGCAACCCCCATCAACCCTAGTGCTAGAGGATAGCCCAATTTCCAATCGAGCTCCGGCATGTGCTCGAAGTTCATGCCCCAGATGCCTGCCAGTATGGTCGCCATGGCGAATATGGCGGCCCAGGCAGCCAACGCCTTATGTACCTCGCCTTCATCGATGGCGACCACGGAAAGGTTGACCTGAATAGCCGTAATAATAGTCTCTCGTATTGTGTCTACAGCCATTTCGATACGATGTAAATGGTCGTAGACGTCGCGATAGTATTCCTGGGTATTGGCGCAAAGCACCGGTACGCGCCCGCCGAACAGATGCACCGTGGCCTCTGCCAAAGGAGTCACCGCATGCTTGAGCGTCATGACCTTGCGCTTGAGTTGATAGAGTCGCTCGATGTTGGTTCGGGCAGCGGCATCCTTGGTGAAAATCTGCTCCTCGATGGTTTCGAGCTCCTCTTCAAACGCCTCGGCCATCGGAAAATAACGATCGACAATGGCATCCATCAAGGCATAGAGCACGAAGGAAGGCCCTTGCTCGAGTAGATCCGGCTCCCGTTCGCAGCGGCTGCGCACTTCGGCAAACCCTTGCTGGGTGTGTTTGCGAACCGAAAGGACATAGTTGGGCCCAGCAAAGACAGCCACCTCGCCTTCGCGTATCTCGTCTTCCTCGATATCGAGCACACGCATGAACACGAACAGGGCAGCGCCATACTCTTCCACTTTGGGCCGTTGTTGGCCGTGCAAGGCGTCTTCTATCGCCAGCTCATGTAGATCGAAGACATCCTGAAATATCTCGAATTCCCGGGGTTCAGGGTCGCTCAGGGCTACCCAGACAAAACAATCGGGTTTATTGACATAATCGGCGATTTCGGACGTATTGATGTCGCCAAGCTTGCGACCTTCCCGATAAGCCACGCAATTGACGATCATGATGGTCGAACTCCTGTGTGTATAAGCGAAAGCGCGAACGAACACTTATTGTGCCCGATAAGCGTTCGAGGATAGAAGTTCAAGAGTGATAGGGGAAACTGCAAGGCGGAAATGTAAATGCCGGAATGGGAGGCGCAATGTCAACGCGCCTCTTGTGGATGTAAGGCTAGGCGTTTACCGGGAAGCGCTCGCGCAGGAAGGCCTGAAACTCTTCGGAGGAGAGCGCCTTGCTGCATAGATAGCCTTGGTATTGCTGACCCTTGATCTCGCGAATGAACGCTAGCTGCTCCTGTGTTTCGATGCCTTCGGCAACGACCTCGAGGTTCAGACTATGGGCCAACGCCACGACGGCTTTGACGATGGCCGCATCCTGAGCATCGGAATTTACGCCCGAGGTGAACGAGCGGTCGATCTTCAGGCAGCTGATTGGAAAACGCTTGAGCTGAGACAGATTGGAGTAGCCTGTGCCGAAGTCGTCGATGGAAAGCGCGATACCCAGCTTGCGTAGGCGGCGCAGAATCATCGATGCGCGATCGGGATTCTGCATGATCGCGCTCTCCGTGAGCTCCAGTTCGAGATAATGGGCTGGCAACTGTGTCTGGCTCAATACTCGCCTGACCACTTCCATGAAATTCCGATTGTTGAGCTGGATAGCGGAAAGATTGACCGCCATCTTGAGTAACGGATAGCCTTGGGCATGCCAATCCATCGACTGCTGACAGGCGGTTTTCAATACCCATTCCCCGATCTGCAGAATCAATCCGGTCTCCTCAGCTACAGGAATGACCTCATCCGGCGTCACGTGACCGAGCTCCGCATCGTGCCATCTCAGCAGGGCTTCTACTCCCGTGATCTCACCAGTCACCACGTTGACCTTGGGCTGATAGGCCAGGCTCAAGGCATCATTGTCAATGGCGTCGCGCAAACGACTTTCAAGGCGCGCCCGTTTCTCGGTAATCGTATTCATTCCGGGTTCGAAGAACTTGAACGTGTTGCGACCGGCATCCTTGGCGATATACATGGCCGCGTCTGCATGAATCATCAGCGCATGTTTGTCGGCGCCATCTACAGGATAACGACTGATCCCGACACTGGTGGTAATACGTATCAGGTTGCCGTCAATTTGAAAGGCCTTGCTCAAGGAACTCACGATCCGCTTGGCGATCGTGGCACTGCTCGCTCTGTCGGTGTTTTCGGCACTGACGATCATAAATTCATCACCGCCTACTCGGGCAAGCATATCCGAATTGCGTACTGCCACTTTCAACCGTGAGGCAACCTGCTGAATCAGCTCATCACCAATATGATGACCCAGAGAGTCGTTGATGGTCTTGAATCGATCGAGATCGACGAAGAAAACGGCGAACTCTTTTCCCGGCCCACTTCCCCCTCGGGCCAATAAGGTATCGAGGCGCTCTTCAAGCAACAAACGATTAGGAAGCCGAGTGAGCGGGTCGCAAGAAACCAGGGCTTTCAATTCGAAATTGGCCTTACGTAACGATGCTGCCAGGCGCGCATTGCTAGAAGCCAGATGCGCATCGTAAATCGACAGCATCAGCACGATAAGCATGATGCCGATGGCAACGAAGGCAATCGTGAACGCCAGCCGATCCGGCACCGTAGAACCGATCTGAAGTGCAGCACCCTGCTGGGGAAATTCCACCGCGGCAATTGCAGTGTAAACCATGCCTGAAATGACCATGCCCATGACCAAGGCCCCCGAGCAGGTTTTCCATAGCGTGATCTTTTTGCCCTCCTCCGGCCTTAAGCGAAAGCTTAACCACAACGCACCCATGGAACCGCTCACGGCAATGACGATAGAGAGCATGAACAGCAGCGGATCGTAGGACGTCGGACCGCTATTATCCAGGGCACTGATGCCGACATAATGCATAAGGGCAATACCGGCACCCATGACGCTTCCACCAAGTGCCAGCTTACATACGCTGAGCCGGCGTGTCCGGACAATGGCCAGGGCGAGCGCCGAGGTCAACACTCCGAATAGCAACGAAATCAGTGTCGGCAACAGATCCCGGGGTAGGTCCGCCATGACCGATGTGGCACGGCTACCGATGAAGTGCGTCGACCATATACCGAGTCCCATCACTAGAGAGCCACCGGCCCACCATAACCTATGAGAGAGTCCTTGGCTTACGTGTACTCGAGGCGCCAAACAAAACCCTGCCAGCGATGCCATGACGGCAACCAGCAGAGTAAGTGCGACCAGGGTCGGAGCATAGCCGGTATAGGCGTCGGTCATCGATCTATTCCATTGATGGCGTACTGCGATTCCTTGAAGCAGCAATACGTGAAATTCATCCTTTCGGACGCTTGCCAACTCTATAACGGCAAATCGAACCGCAACCTTGAATCAAGACAGCATTTGTTGAGGTCGTTTTAATGCCGCACCCAGGGATATTAAGTAAGATTACCTACGGCTCGGTGCGTGTGAAGGCCTTAGCCAATGGCTATGCTCAGGAAAGCCTGCACATTGCAATGGATGGACGAACGAATATCAGGGAGGCTCATGGGTAAACGAGAACGCGGCAAGGAACACGTGATCGTGATCGCACCGAAGCTGTATCGCTTCTCTCTGCGTGTGCTGGCAGCCTTCTTCAAGAACCGGGGCATTCTGCTTGCGGGGGGGGTGGGTTACAATATACTGCTTTCGGCCATACCCTTGTTTGCCGTGCTCTCGGTGCTGTTGACGCATGTCGTCGATGAACAGCGTCTGCTGGGCATCATTGCAATACAGGCAGGACATCTAGCCCCAGCCCATGCTGACATATTACTCGATGCGGTCAACGCCCTGCTGGAGTCGCGGGATGTGGTGGGAATTGTCGGCACTCTGATACTGCTGTTCTTTAGCTCCTTCGCCTTTCGCATGATTGAGGATTCAATTTCCCTGATCTTTCACCAACCCAACATTCCTACACATCGACGTGTCTGGGTATCGGTGCTGATGCCTTATTTCTTCATGATCATGCTGGGATCAGGGCTTCTGGCGCTGACCTTGCTGGTGGCCATCGCCAACGCCTTCAATGAGCTGCTTCTCATGCTTTTCGGATTCGAACTGCATTCTCCGTTCGTCTCCAAGGCATTGCTCAACCTGCTCAGTTTCGTCGGCATGTTCGGATTGTTCAGCGCCATCTACAAGATCATGCCGGTGGTACGCATCTCCCCCACACGCGCACTAATCGGGGGGTTCGTCGCTGCCTTGCTATGGGAAATCACTCGCTTCATTCTGGTTTACTACTTCGCCAATATCTCTTTCGTCAATGTCATCTACGGGTCGCTTGCGACGCTCATCGTCGTATTGCTGAGCCTGGAGATAGGCGCCGTCATCTTGCTGCTTGGTGCACAGGTAATTGCCGAGCTCGAGCGTAGTGCTCGCGCATGCCTACCCTGGCATGTGGCGCCGGAGGATCATCACAAAGTGCATAATGAAAACGTGTGAAACGATAAAGTAACGTCAGCCGTTCATTATTTTGCTTCACCGCGTTTTTCCAGAACCCGCAGCTTGGTGCGGATGAAGTCGCTGTGGCGCACGAACAAGAGATCCGCAAGCTTGCGGATACGATGCTCTTCATAGGCATCCAGCTCATCGTCTGCGTAAGCGAGTTCCCACATCAATTCGACCAATACGACCTTGTTACCGTAGTCGTAATGCTCATTGATCAGACGTACGAACTCAAAATGATCCACCGCTTGATCCGCCTCTTCCTCGGCGGATCGTATCAATTCGCCTACAGCACCATCGTCCAGCTCGAAACGTCGCTGCAGTTTGCGTTTTAGAAGCTCCAGCTCTCGTGGATCACGCTGATAGTCCGCGCGCACGATTTCGCAAAAGAGAACTGCGGTGGCCAGTTCCAGGGTTACACGGCGCTCCTGCTCCTGAGTGGGCACGACGAGCGCGCGATTGAAAAACTGCTGAAAGGTAGAGAGCATAAGAAACCTTGGCGCGATGAATGCATTGCCAGTATTAGACCCTATCGGCAAGAAAGGTTCGCTGCAAAATGTCTCTTCAAGAATCACTCGTGAAAACGGGCATGCTGCCACCAGGAGGGGCCTGGTGACAGCATGAAGTGTTGGAAGATCCTGACGCGTTGGTGATTATTCAGCGCAGCCCTAAAAAGCTCAGGATGAACAGTACAATGACGATCAAGCCAACGATGTAGATGATATTTCTCATAGCGTGGTCCTTATGCTGAAAACTTGTTTGCAAAACGTTCTGCCCGTATCACCTATACCAGTTATCACATGGCAATGCCTAATATATTTAAACGGCGCGCTAGAATGTCGATAGCCCCGTGGACTCCATCACGCGATACAGCCAATAACGGGACAATGATGTATCGGCATTGATGGAATAGGGCAAGCTATGCAGTTTTCTCTGACTATTACGCCAGTAGCGCTTGAAGTACTTCGTGGCATCGACAATGGCGGCTGTTTGAGTATTGCCCCTCAATCGCACGCTGGTCTCCAGATTGAGATTGTCGAGATTACGCCGGGTGAAATTGGCCGAGCCGAGAATCAGCGCGGCGTCACCGCTTAACGAGCGCTTGAGCAGCATCTTGCCATGACACTGTTCTCCCATGGTGGCGCACCAGCGTACCGGGACTCCTGCCGCGTCAAGATCTGCTGCCGCCTGACGGTTGGGTATACCATTCTTCTCCATACCGAAGGCATCCTTGTTGGGGTCGAGAAGCACTCGGATACGCACCTCACGCTCATGGGCGGCCATGACCGATGCCAACAGGTCGCGATGAGAAAAATAAAACACGGCAATATCGATACGATCACCGGGCTCGGCACTATCGATGGCAATTCGCAGCGCATTACCGATTCTGGACTCGGTCAATATCTGCATGCGTGAACCATCGCTTTCCACACTCCTTTCATGGATCGGTGTATCGAAATTGATGCTGGCGCCGGACATCGCCACCACCGCCCGTTCACTTTCCAGCAAATCGATTGCTGCCTCCCCGGTGAAACGTAGCGCTACGTTATCGTGGGCGCTGCTGGCATCATGAGGGTTGGCCGAACTAACGAGCCCCACCCAGCTTTCCCCGGAGTCCACGACCAGCGTCTTGCGATGGTTGGCATTGAAATTGAGCAACTGCAGATAACTGCGCAGCGTGACGTCACCTTCGCCCAAGGGATTGGGCAACCAGCCACCCTTGGTGCTGTTACCGAGCCAACTACAGCACCAGTACCACAGTCCCGACCAGAGAGAATTCGAAGCCCGCAGCTCGGTCAGATCCGTCATCACGATCTTGATTCCGGCGGCACGCAGCGCCTTGAGATGATCCGGCTCCAATCCGCCGTACATGGTGTTCAGTGGATCGGTGATCAGCACCACTTCAAGCCCCGGCATCTGATCCTTGCGCTGCGTCAATGCTCGGGTAAGTTCAGCGGATAACGCCCGGAAATCACCGGTAGCCGCCCCGCTGAAGTCGTTGAACAGGAACATGTCCAGCACCACGAGACGATTGGCCTGGCCGATCAGGCGCAAAATTTCATCGAAGATCACATGATCCGACTGACGCTGGCCCCACTTGTCCAGATAGGTGGTATCGCCGAGAAAGGCAACCTCCTGCGCCGGCCTCAACGGGAAAGCCGCGTTGACGCCCTTAGGTAACGGCTTGAATGTCTGGTAGAGCGCCATGCCTAGATAAGCTACAAGAACCAGAATTAGCAATACTTTCCCTTTGCCCATACCAGCCTTCCGGCCAGTCGAATTCTTGTCATCCTTCACTCTATCTCCTGTCGCTGACGCCTAATGGTTTAGAACCAGTATAACGGCTGGAAGCCAAAGATCATGTCGAATAATCCTTTCACCAAAAAGGCTTGGGTATAGATGATTCAAATTCACTGCTTTTACTGGCAGAAAGCCTGCAGCGTTAAAGCCGATTTTTTTAAGGCCGATAACTTATGTTATTAAATAAAAAAATAGAGGTGCTCGTTCGATGCCTTCACACTTTTTACGCCCACGAAATTTTTCGTTAAGCCTGCAGGGCAAGATGCTGCTGCTGACCTTGGTCCCTCTGCTACTGATCACCCTGGCCCTGGTCTCGTTTGCTGCCTACGATCGCATTCAGGATAACCGAAGCACCCTGGCCGAACAGCGAGAGATGTTGATCGAAGCACGCAAAACGGCGGTGAAGGATCTTGTCGAGGCCGCCGAGTCCTCGATCGCCCCGATCGTCGAAAATGCCGGCCCTAACGATACGGAAGCCCAGGAACGCGCAAAAACCATCCTGCGTAACATGCGCTTCGACGGCGGCAATTACATCTTCGTCTATGATTATCAGGGGACGAATCTGGTCACCGCCCCGATGCCGGAGCGCGAAGGCACCAAAATGCTCGACGCTCAGGATAAGAAAGGCAATTACCTGATACGCGACCTGATCGAGATCGCCCAAGAAGGTGGTGGCTTCTACCAGTACTACTGGCCGCACCCCAGTAACGGCGAGATAGAGGCCAAGCAGTCTTATTCCATCGGCATCGACAAATGGGGCTGGATGTTGGGCACGGGTGTCTATACCACCGACATCAATGCCATCATGTCAACAATTGAAACTGCCGCGGCAAGCAGCCTGCGTCAATCTCTCATCATCGCGGTACTGATAGGTGCGGCAATGTTTCTCGGCGCCGCTGCCATCGCCTATTGGCTGGTCCGGCGCACGGTGCAGCCGATTCGCCGCACCGCAGGTGCCATGCAGGATATCGCTGAAGGCAAGGGCGACCTCACCCGTCGCTTGAGTATCGAGAGCCATGACGAGATCGGCAATCTAGCCACTCAATTCAATGCTTTTGTCGAACGCATGCAAGACACGTTGAAGGAAGTACGCAGCAGTACTCGCAGCGTCAATCAAGCGGCCGAAGATATTGCCCAGGGCAGCGATGAGTTGGCGACACGCACCGAGCAGGCCGCCGCCAATCTGCAGGAGACCTCGGCTTCCATGGAGGAGATCACCTCCACAGTGAACCACAGCGCGGATTCCGCCCAGCAGGCCAATCAGCTGGTGCAGTCCACCGCCGATGTGGCGCGCCAGGGCGAGGCGGTCATGAGTCAGGTCGAGCACACCATGGAGGACATCAACACCTCTGCCACCAAGATCGGCGAGATCATCACCATGATCGATGCCATCGCCTTCCAGACCAACATTCTCGCACTCAACGCCTCGGTGGAAGCCGCCCGGGCCGGCGAGCATGGCCGTGGCTTTGCGGTGGTGGCTCAGGAGGTGCGTACTCTTGCCAGCCGCTCAAGCGATGCGTCCAGCGAAATTCGCACGCTGATCGACACCTCGGCCACTCACACCAAGTCAGGGGCGCAGCTAGTGCGCAATGCAGGTCAGACCATGCAGGAGATAGTCGCCAGCGTTGCCCGGGTCACGGATGTGATCGGCGAAATCAGCGCCGCCACCAAGGAGCAAAGCAGTGGCATCGGTCAAGTCAACACGGCGGTAATGGAAATGGACAGCATGACCCAGCAGAACGCCGCCATGGTGCAGCAGTCCTCGACTGCCGCTACGGACATGCGCCGTCATGCTCAGCGCTTGAACGACCTGATCAACACTTTCGTGCTGGGTGAAGAGACCACTGCCGCAACGAAAGGCGCCAGCATAGCCAAACCGTCGGCGCCCTCTTCTATTGTGAAAGAACCATCCGCTGCTTCAAAACAAGTACCGTCCAAACAGCCTGTAGCCGAAGGCGCCGATGAATGGAGTGACTTCTGATCCCGATATCATCGAGCAAACGCAAAACGCCTGGCCATGTGGCCAGGCGTTTTGCATTCAAGACGCTATCAACTTCAGGAGCGGTCAGTCACTTCCAGCAGATGATAGCCAAATTGCGTCTTGACCGGGCCATGCACGGTATTGAGTTCTTCATTGAACACCACCTTGTCGAACTCAGGCACCATTTGGCCCTGGGTAAAGGTACCCAGATCGCCACCGCTACGCCCGGACGGGCAGGTGGAGTGCTCTTTCGCCACCTCGGCGAAATCACGCCCGTTCTCGATTTCAGTCTTGAGTTCCTGACACTTTGCTTCGCTATCCACCAGAATGTGACGCGCACTTGCTTGAGCCATCGTGATTCTCCTTTGTTTATAATTCGAGCAGGGGTTGGATAGAGAATCCTGACGTCATGAGGATGCGCTGACAAGTATTTCTCTCAAAGCGGTCATGCCCGAGCTTGCGTCCCACACCCGCTGAGCCCAATTGAAGCCGACAGACTTTGTTCATCGCGACTCGTCGAGCGTTTCGATCCGCTGCGCTTCCAGCTTACGCCCTGTGTTCTGCTCATACTGGAATTGGCCGACGATACGCACCTGCTCACCGAGATAGGGCGCGATGCGCTCCTGAGGAAATACCTCTACCCGGTTCAGGCCATCATCCTCGATCCAGTAGTGACGAGGCGCTTCAAAGGTGCGCACCACTCCTTGGGTGGCAACGCGCTTATCTTTATAAGCGGCTGGTTGCGATGCCAATATCGAGAGAGGCACTTCGGCGGGCTTGTCCTCGGCACAGGCCACCAGCGTGATGAACAGCATGGCGACAACCCACCCTCTACGGCGTAAATGCATAATCAGCTCCAGCGCAGTCGAACACTCAAGAAACGCATCTTCAACATACGCACAAGACCGCACCCCGACAATCTGACACCATGACGATCTCGAACCTTGTACTCGTGAGACCAATGCATGCTGGACCTGACCCAAACGCCAATTACCCTGGCGCTGCTCATCATCAATATTGTCGTCAGTATTTACGCACTGAAAAGCCGCCCTCGGCTCATTGATCGACTGGCTTTCAAACCCGAACGCATCCTGCGCCATGGCGAGATCTACCGGCTCGTGACCGCCGGCTTCGTACATGCCAATGGCGCGCATTTGCTGGTCAACATGCTCACCCTTTACTTCTTCGGCCCCTGGCTCGAAGTCGCGCTTGGTCCAGTCAGCTATCTGCTCCTCTATTTCGGCTCTGAGCTCTCAGCCCACGGGCTGTCGTTGATCGTCCAACGCGGCAACCTTCGCTATTCAGCGGTGGGCGCTTCCGGCGCCATCACCGGCGTGCTGTTCGCCTTCTGTCTGTACGAACCCTTCCGGATGCTTTATCTCTTTTTCGCCATTCCCATTCCCGCCATCCTGTTCGCCATCGGCTTCGTGGCGCTCTCGCTCTATGCCATGCAGAATCGCGATCCTAATCAAGTCGGAGGCCTCGCCCACGAGGCCCATCTTGGCGGCGCCATCGGGGGCGTGGTGATTACCATCCTGCTCGATCCCCGCGCTCTACCGCTGTTTCTTCAGCAAATAGGCGCTTAAACATGCACTCAACACCCAAACCCGCAGCGTTGGCAGTGGTTCTACGTGGCCAGGACGCCCTGCTGGTACGGCGCAAAAACGAACCGGACGCGGGGCTTTGGGGATTCCCCGGCGGACGCATCGAATCCGGCGAAACCGTATTCGAGTGCGCGGTACGTGAACTGGCCGAAGAAACCGGCATTCATTCCAGTGCCCAGGATTATCTGACCACGATCGATGTCATTCGCCGTGAAGACGACGAAGTGAGATTTCACTACGTATTGACTGCAGTACTTTGCGACTATCTCTCCGGCGTCCCGCAGGCGGCGGATGATGCCATGCAAGCGGCCTGGATCAAGCTGACAGACATCGCCGAAGCCAGAATCCCGTTGAGCGAGCATGTGGCTAGCGTTGCGCAAATGGCGCTGGCACTTCGCGAAGGTTCTATCGACTCCTGAACCGCAAGCGCGCTCATGCTCCAGATTGAACCACGCCACTAATCGGTGGTTATGCGCTGCTGTCTTGGATAAAACACCCCGCGCCATAAAAAAGAGCGCTCTCGGCGCTCTTTTTAACAACGGCGTATCATCTAGCTCTATACCTGCTGACCGCCCGGCACCATGACGTCCTCGAGGCTAGATTGCTTGGGTGTTGTGTCATTACCCATCACGCTAAACGAGCCATCGGTTTCCAACACCACAGCCTGCACCTCGCTCATGTCGATATAGCCGGAGGCGCGCACTGCCGCCCGTAGCTCGTCCTGCGTCACTCGCGCTTTACGCAAGGCATCCGGTAGCGTTTGCCCCTGATAGAACAGCAAGGCCGGCTCACCGGTCACCACCTGGCGCACCCACCCTACCCGCACACTGGACCAGGTCACGGCGTACTGCATGCCGATGAGCAGCGCCAGCGCCAAGGCCCCTTGAAACAGCGTAACGCTTTTGCTGAGAATGATACTGGCAAGCACCGAGCCCAGCGCCACGGTCACCACCAGATCGAAGGCATTCATCTTCGCAAGTGTCCGACGACCGGAAATGCGCAGCAAGAGCACCAGAGTGACATAGCCCAGCACCGCAGATATCGCGACCCGCAAAAGCGCAGGCCATCCGGCGAAAAAAAGATCATCCATGATTATTTCCTACTTGATAGTTGAGCCTGTAGTGTAGCTTAGAGCAAATCAGAAAATGCAGATCGACAATGACCAGAGGTGTATTGTCGTATTTGCTGAAGATAACGGAGCGGATAACCCGCTCTTCTATCTGCTCATGCTGGTGCATACTGGCATATCTTTATATTTAGCGCCCGTCCTTTATAAGCGCTTGAGAATCCCGACCAGCAGCGTTGCCTTGTATCGATATGAAAATCTCCACACCTCGGCCAAACCTGTTCGCTTTAATCAACCGATTGGCGCGAAACATCAGCAGGCTCTAGAGAATTTATAATATTTTCAATCATCCACTGTTGTGGATTGAACCGATCAGCATGCCAGTTTAATTGGCTATCCCAATAACCTGGAGCTTCGCTTATGCCTCGCGCCCCGAAACCATAACTCAACTCAACAATTAAAGGCTTCCCTTCTTCATCTAACACGAAATCAAAAGCCACCGCTTGCAACCCTAGCCTTTTCGACACTTCAAAACTTATTTTTACAGCATTTGTATCGATATTATCGTAACTAAAACTTCCACTACCTGACGCTCGAAAATCGTTTTTTCTAACGTATCTTTTTTCAGCAGCAGCTTTTTGGCCGCCGATAACTACAACCCTGGTATCGTGGTTATTATCCGGTATAAATTCCTGAAAATAGACATACCCTCTTTCTGGGCTTTGCTGTTTAGCAAAATCTGTCGGTATAAAAAGACGTGCAACACCCTTCAGCACCAATAGCAGTGAGCCTGAGCCGCTCCTGAATTTTTTATAACGGTCGGATAAATTGCCCATACGATCAAACTGGGAAAAACCTTTACCAAAGGATTTTCCAATAACCTTAAAAGCCTCAGCCCGGCTTTTTATCAACTTGACGTTGGCAGCCCCTGCCCCACCCTTCAACTTGAATACTTTTGGGTAGGTGGTTTGCTTTGCCCAGTCCTCGGCTTCTTTTCTATCATAGAACACATAACTAGGAACTAGCGGCGCATCAATTGCTTCCAGTATATATTTTTGTGCCACTTTATCATCAAAGTGCCATCCTGTTTTAAAATCAGGAAAAACCTTAACGCCTGCATGCTCTAACGCAAAAAGAATCTTCCTAGCTGCTAGCACATCTTTGAAATGCCCATGATGGTGGTGCCACATCAGTGCATCACAATCTTTCAATTGACAAATAATATCGTTATCAAAGGCATTTACGATCTTGTAATTGATATTGTTTTTTTTGCAGTATTCGATCCAATGATCCGAAAAACTATCTGATGTGTGGTGAATAGCTATTTGCATGTTAAGAAAACCTTATACTAAAGCATGGAATTAATTTTTGGTCACATTGCTACTGAACGGCTTTGTTCAGATATTTCTATTTACCAGCCTATAAGAGACTTTCTTTCAACGCTGCACCTAGTCAAGTACCGAATCATCTGAGTATTCGAAGTCGTTTTGCGATTTCTTGAGAATCATGACCAGCACTCCCGCATTGCGTAGGTGCAAGAACTTCAGTAACACAATACGAGCTAGCTCTTTTATCAGCAGTTCGAAAAAATGCTAATAGACTTTGAGGCCAGAGTCGAGCCGAGTATCCTCATCATGTGAGACCCAAAAGCATCCATCTTCTCCACTGTCCGACAGCCCAATCTCGACATAATTACCGAGTTTACATCGTGATTAGGCGCCGTTAAATACGAGTGAAGTACGCGCACTATTCGTGTACCGCAATCAATTACTGCAAGACAGGCCGCGCATTGACCGGCTGTAGCGAACGATTATTGGGCTCATGCAGGACATCGGCGAAGCGCTCAATCTGTTCTTGCGATGCCGTAAGCGGTTGCTTCATCACCAGCCAGCGTACGCCTTGCGTACAGGGCGGCGTGGTCAACGAGCCATTGAAGCGGTAGTAGTCGCGATCGGAAGGTAGCAGAGCACTGGCGCTTGCTTGCTCGGAAAGCGGGTGTTCGTCCCCGGCCTGCTCAGGCATATTGGCCCACCCCTGCTTCAGACCTTCATTTGCCTCACCCTCTTCGAACATCACCGCCACCACTGCCAAATCACCCTCTTCGCTTGCATGCACAAGATGCGCTTCCAGCGGATAGGATTTACCCTCGATATGGTTCTCGCTCGGCGCATGGAAGTGAAACTGCTTCAGATCGAAGTTGATACCGTCGACTTCAATACTGCTGCCCGAGGCATAATTCACCTGCACGGTATGACCGTTGTTGAGAATCTCCTGGCCACCCTTCTGGTAGTCGAAGGTTATTGGCTGCAACTCCGCCTCGATAAACCCGGTCAGGTTGATCGGTGATTGATTCTTCCCTGAGCATATGGCGTTGTCCGGGCTCAATGCCGCCCAGTTCTCTGGCCCTTTGTCGCCAGAATACCCCCATTTCGCCTCGCCTTCGGCATTTGCAGCACCCGAAGCCAATAAAACCGCGCTCAAACACAATGCTTTTTTCATGACAGACTCCGAATCTAGATTGCAAGACGCGGTAGCATACAAGTGGAGCCAACCAGCTGCACCCATACCGCATAATACAAATCAAGCAATCACCGACTTGACTACCAAGCGTAGAGTCAAGCCTTGGGCGCAGTCCATTCCCGGCAGATCTTCAGAGTCTGCTCCGGTTCCAGCGGCTCACTGGTCAAACCGCAGCGATAGCCCTCACCCTCTTCCAGAAAATGCACGCAATGCCGGCAGACATTGAATGCTTGATGATCGTTCTGGCGCTGTAGCGCCACAAGCACGCCGCGCAGCCCCTCTTCCAAGGAAACCGCATCCACGTCCCGCGCCTCCTTCAGCGCCGAGGTCAAACGGCTGGCCCAGCTGTCATCAAGCAGTTCCTGTCCTGACTGAGTAAGGTGCAGGTGCACACGTTTGCCATGTCGACTATCCGGCTGCTTGACGATCAGCCCCTTGCGTTCCAGCACGCCGAGCGTCTGCGACACCGTTCCTCGCGTGATACCGAAATACTCGGCCACTGCGATAGGAAAGTCGCTGTAATGATTGGCATGCGCCAGATACGCCAACACCTGTAGCTGGATCGGCAATAGCCCATGGCGGGCGGCGTCATCGCGCACCGATTGGTGGATCAGGGCAGCGAGACGCTCGAGAAGGGTCGCGGCAGGGATCATGTTCGCAGTGTATCGACTCGATGCATTGCTTGACAAGAAAGCTAGACCATTCTAAATCTAGTTATGTATCGACTCGATACATAACTAGAAAAATGACCGCTGAGGCGACGCCTCTGACGCAACGAGCGCTACCGACGCCTTCCTCGACGGCCCGTCCTCTGGAGGAATATGACATGCATGCTTCTACATTTTTACCCACAAGCCTGCTCGGCGGACTGCTGGTCGTCGGTACACTCATGGCTGACGATACAATCACGCCATTGGCCGCGACCGATGACCTGTCGATTGCCGCGACCGGTGGATATTATGTCGCTGACTACGACATGCTGGTCTTCGAAGTGAAGGTAGCAGGACAGGCAGGCGCCACCGCACCCAAGGCCAGGGGCCAGATGGACGGCGCACCAGTGCTCACCTATGCCTTCCCCACGACCCTGTCTCCGACCGTGGTCGGCTTCGACGACGTCGAGGGTATCCTGACCCTGGTCGCGACATCACACCCCGATTTCGATGACACTCCGCTGTGGGACGAACAAGGCGACGGACGTTACGACAACGATGGCATCGTCTTTCATAGCCATTGGGTAGTACTCACCGAGGACGACCGAGCCCCCGGCGGCCTGGCAGTTCGCGAAATCACCGACGGTGACTCGGCAACGTTGCCGCCAACGAATGCAGGCATGCCACTGTACCTGGATTCCCCTGGGCTGAGTGTGGTCCTGCAAGGTGATACTTTGCGAATCCTGGTGCCGGCCTGGCGAGTACAGAACGCCCGAGAGTTCTCTTTCGATGCCGTCACCGCCTATCTGGAGGTCAACACCTCGGACGACAGCCGGCCCATGCTGGGCATCTACGAGGTCTACGACGTAGCCTCCGGCGATTTGTCCCTGCCCTATCGGCTAGAGGATCGGTAGCTCTTACAAGGTCGGTACTGTCATGAAATAGAAGAGCCGATACCGCGGTATTGGCTCAACTCAAAAGAGCCCCAACTGCCGATCGATCAGCGCACTGAAGTCATCCTCGACGAACGGCAGAATGGCGTCGGCCACCGGTTGCAATTGGCGAGTGAGGTAATGCTGGTAATCGATGGTCGAGCGGCGTGTTTCCAGCGGTTCCGGCCCGGCCACCGTGATTACGTAGCTGATCCAGCCACCGTCCTGGTACTGGCGCGGTCGGCCCAACTGGTCGTTGTACTCATCGGCAAGGCGCGCCGCCCGCACATGGGGCGGCACATTGCGCTGGTAATCGTCGAGCTTGCGACGCAGGCGCTTACGATAGATCAACCGCTCGTCGAACTCCCCGGCCAGCGTACGCTGTACATAATCGCGCACGTAATCACGGTAAGGCTCACCGACGAAGATGCGTCGGTAGAGTTCCTGCTGGAAGACCTTAGCCAGCGGCGACCAGTCGGCACGCACCGTTTCCAGTCCCTTGAACACCAGCCGCTCGCTGCCATCGGCCTCCCTCACCAGCCCGGCATAGCGCTTCTTGCTGCCCGCCTCCGCGCCGCGAATGGTCGGCATCAGAAAGCGCCGGAAGTGGGTCTCGAGCTGCAACTCCAGTGCACATTCCAGGCCATATTCGTCGCGCAGATGTTCGCTCCACCAGACATTGACGCGCTCGGCCAGATGTCGGCCAATCCGCGCCGCCGCATCCTCGTCATGTGCGCTTCCCAGCCATACGAAGGTGGAGTCGGTATCTCCGTATATAACGGTATATCCTTCGGCCTCGATCAGTTCGCGGGTCCGATGCATGATCGCGTGGCCACGCAGGGTGATCGACGACGTCAAACGCGGATCGAAGAACCGACAGCCCCTGGTGCCCAGCACACCGTAGAACGAATTCATGATGATCTTCAGCGCCTGGGAAAGCGGCGCATTGCCCTCGCGCTTGGCGGCCTCGCGCCCCTGCCAAACCCGCGCCACCATGTCAGGCAAGGCATGTCGCCTGCGGGAGAAGTGCGCCCCGACGAAGCCCGGCACCGAGCTTTCATCATCCGGCTCGCGCAAGCCCTCGATCAGCCCCACCGGATCGATCAGGAAGGTGCGGATAATCGAGGGATACAGGCTCTTGAAATCCAGCACCAGCACCGAATCGTAAAGGCCGGGGCGCGAGTCCATCACAAAACCGCCGGGGCTGCCTTCTCCTGCCCGCTCGCTCTGACTCTGGACAAGATTGGGCGCCACGAAGCCCAGCCGATGCATATGCGGCAAATAGAGGTGCGAGAACGCCGCCACCGAACCACCGCTGCGATCGGCGGGCAAGCCGGTAACGGTAGCGCGCTCGAGCAGGAAGTCGATCAGTTTCGTCTCCTCGAAGATCCGCGTGACCAGCTCGCAGTCCTTGAGGTTGTAGCGGGCCAGCGCCGGCTTGTCCTCGGCGAACATGCGGTTGATGTCGTCCATGCGCTGGTAGGGGTTGTCGATCGCCTTGCCCTCGCCCAGCAGCGTCTGGGCGACATTCTCCAGGCTGAACGAGATAAAGCTCCAGGTCGCCGAGCGCAACGCCTCGATACCATCGATGAGCAGCCGTCCCGGCGCGGAAGCGAAAAAATGGTTGGCATTGCTGCCATGGGCGCGCCACTCCATGGGCTCACCGCCCCGCCCCAGCAACAGCGGCACGCCGAGGCGCTCGGCGTGCCGCTGTAGAATACGCAGATCGAACTGCACCACATTCCAGCCGATGATCGCATCCGGATCGTGCCGCGCCATCCACTCATTGAGACACTCAAGCAGCGCCTCGCGGCGGTCGCAATACTGAAGGGAAAAGTCGAGGGGAAAATCGAGAGAAGCAGCGGGCTCATCCTCACTACTAGCCGATCCGAGCATATACACCTGGCGCTCGCCGCAACCCTCCAGCGCGATGGAATACAGCTCGCCGCGCTCGCTGGTCTCGATATCCAACGAGGCCAGTCTGAGGCGCGGGCGATAGTCCGGCGCGGGTTTTAGGTGTGTGTCGACAAACGAACCGTCCGCCGCTTCCTGCCCCATGAACATCACCGGCGCGGTGATGAAACGCTCCATCAGGTAACGCTCCGGCGGGCGGATATCGGCTTCAAAAACCTCGACGCCCGCATCCGTCAGGCGCCGTTCCAGGTTCATCAACTGGCGATGATGCTGGCAGTAGAGCCCCAACACCGGGCGATGGTGGAAATCACAAAGCTTGAGTGGCTTTAGCTCGACATCCCGCTCGCCGTTTAGCACCCGCTCGGCCTGGCTGCGCTGTTCGGAGGGGATAAACGCCACCGACACCTGCACCGGCAAGCGCACATGGCGAGGGCCGGCGTCGGTTGCCAGCCAGAACGACACCTCGGTGCTTTCAGGCGTATCCCGCCAGTGGCGGGTAAGGATGAAGCCTTGTTGCTCCACGGTGGTACTTTGTGATGGTTCGCTAATAGGTAGCACTCGCAGTGTTATCATTGGTCGATCTGCTGAAAGCCTCAGCTCGAAGGCGCTCAATTAGCCAGACCTTGATGATCGATTGCCGTGTGGCATCCATATAAACCGCTTCTGGTGCTGGAAGACAACGAGCACAGCCAAAAGGAAGCCCGTTATCACGCCCTTGGTGAAACCGACGATGCACGTTTATTGCATATCACCTTCACATTGAGAGGTAACGGTACTCTGATCCGAGTGATTTCCGCTCGTGATATGCACCGCAAAGAGAGGGCAATTTATGAGCAAATTGAAAAAGATGCCTGAATTCAAAACCGAAGCAGAGGAAAGAGAGTTCTGGGAAAGCCATGACTCCACTGAGTACGTGGACTGGCAGCGCGCTCAATCTGCTTCTTTTCCAAAACTGAAGCCTTCAACCAAGACAATATCGCTCCGCTTGCCGGAAACACTGCTTGATCGTATCAAAATCGAAGCGAACAAACGTGACATGCCTTATCAGTCACTGATCAAAGTCTGGCTTTCGGAAGACGTGGAGGAAAAACGCCGCGCCCGATAACGTGCTAACGGAGCGGCGTACAGCGGCCCGTTGGCCGGCAGACGCATATTGCGAAGGCCGGCATCAGTGACAAAGCCGCAGCGAAGCGGAGGTTTTGGCATCCGTTGCATAGCTGGGTTCGCTACCGATCTTCACGCAAGCGACCTTCCACGTACTTATGGAGAATACTGGCAACAAGGGTTTGATAAGGAATGCCTTCAGCCAGCGCTTTCTTCTGAAGCCCCCGAAGATCCTTGGTAGAAAGCCTGATGTTAATGCGGGCATCTTTCTTGAACATGGCCTCTGCATACTGCTGATGCCGTGCTTTCCGATCATCAATGTCTGGTGCCCGCTGTAGCTCTCCGGCCTCGAACCCCTCCAGGATTTCCTGCTCCTCTTTATCCAGCCTGCTCATTTTGGACCTCCCAAATAGGTTTTGGTCGCTTTCCGACTCGGAATGATCGTTTTAAGAAAAACTTCATCTTCCGACTCTACAAAAGGTACCAGATAGACGTACCCTTCTATTTCAATTACGTGAATCTGCTGGCCCAGTGTAACCACTCCCTAAAATCAGCCATTACTCTTCCTAAAACGCGCTGCGATATTTCCGTCGACTAAACGCCCACCATCGGTAACTGCTTTGGAGCGGAGCCGAAAGAGCAGCGGAAAAGCAGCCGGGTGTATAACGCTTTCAGATTTCGAACGCTGGATTGTCAGTTATTAACGGTGATGAGTGCAAAAATACAGCCTTAGCAGCTGCATTATCTTCAATGATGAAACTCTGCTCGCGATTCTTGAACGCTCGATTAGACAACCAGTTATGACTTCCACATACAACACGGCGTTTGTCGACTACTAAAGCCTTTTGATGATTGTTGAACCTTCCGACATGCAAATTGCGATGCTCTCGTGCTAAGCGTTCGAGAGACACCAATGCACGCTTGGCGGGGCGCGTCATCTCATGATGTCCCTCCGAGTTTTCATAACCAAAACCAACATAAATATCTACGCCGCGCTCAAGAGCTTGGGCAGCAACGCGAAGGAATCGCCCATCAATCACTTTGTCGGATATCCAGCCCGAGAGAATCATGATGCTGGAATCAGATCGCCCCATCTCTAGCAACATGTATTCATAGTGCGACGAATCCGACAGCAATGTAAAACGCCCCTTCTCCTTTGCCTCAATCAACGCTTTCTTATCGTCTTTGCGAAACCCATCAAGTGCTGCTTTGAACTCAGTAAGTTGCCTGCTCTGTTTGGTGAATGCATCTATAGCAAAGAAGGAACCCCAAGCCGAGAACATCTGCAAGATGACGAGTGGCCCGTAACTTAGCATGGCAAATGTCCATAACGTCCATGCACCCGCGACACCAACACAGATAATTCGCGAACCTAACAAGTATGCAACGCCTGTACTGCCAGCTACAACAATTTGCCAATAGATTACTTCCACAAAATTACTTCCTACTTATAGGAATTTAACGTCCGGCTCACGAGTCGATTTGTAGCCGCAATGCGGCGGGAAATGAGTCGTTGAGCAGCCATTTTTTATCACTACTTTCTGGTTATCCAATTTGCAATAAGGTCTGGATTTATCAATAAGTAAGATAAAAACAACAAAAAGATAACAAAAAATAACCAGGCTTTTCCTGAAAAAAAAGAAGTATATTTTGTTAAGAAAAGCCAAAACTTTTGCATCGCTCCAAGCGAGCGCTGATTCATCAGAGCCAGATAATGAATTGACGAAAACGCTATAAAAATAATCGCTAGTATAAGGAATGCAATGCCAGACACGTGGGTAAACATAAAATTTCGCCCATACTCATTTAACCAATCTTTATAAAAGGTCCAAAAGGTGTTGTTCAGCGCACCCTGTTGAATACTCGGATCGAAATTTATCTTCGCCAAATTAAGTATGTAGATAGAAACAAAAAGCAATATAATTGGTACAACTGTGTAAAACCACCATTCATCCGATGTGTACTGCCCTTTAACCAAAGAAACAAGTATTGTCGTAACTGAAAAGCTTAATACTGACAATATTACAGCTGCCAAATAGTACTGTATTGCATCGAAATATATAGCATATTTCCAAACCACAAAGATCAGAGAAAACCCGCCTATTATTAAAAACGCTATCCCGCTATCTACCTCATTAGATGGTCGATTTCTTTCAACGACCTTAGTTACATAAATCGTTTTTGTTTGAGTAACTGTTGCTGGAGCCTGCGACCCTGGAGACTTCGTTAAACCTGATAATAAAGTGGCAAAAATCACTCCCATTAAAGGACCAAGCAGTAGGCTTTGAGCCAAGGGGTTGTGTACAAACTCTAAAACTACTTCCATTTCTCAAGGTTCCTCTTAAATGGCTCTAACGGCAGCCAACAGCGCGGCTACGAGATGGAGGCGAAACCGCAATGCGGTATGCGTCCTCGTGCCTGGCTTTGCTACGTTTTATCCAATATATGAAGGTATTGACCTTCACCTTTTCGCCCTCTGTAATCTGTAACTATCTCTGGGGCTCCAGGTTTAGGGTCTAAAATTTTCCTTTCTCCAGCCATTACGACCCAATGCCAATAGTTACCAGACCGAACATTTACCTTTACAATCGCAGGGTACTCAACAGTGTTCCATTTGATGAATTTTTTTTCCGGACAGCTTGACGCCCAAGCATTTCAAGAACGACAATTAACTCTTTATGTGTTGTGTAGTACTCGCCATCCAGCACCAACCCATATTTATGAAATGTTAACTCCGCTTCTTCGTACGTCTTGCCGGTAACCATTGCAATGCAGGCAACACCACAATCGCCTTTTTCATACTGTCTCTGCTCTACTCTTTGCATTGTATGTTAGTTGTCCTAACGCCTTTTTTTAGCGGCGCTCATGTAAATTTTTAATCAGAAGGTTTCGTGTAATTTCTATTTCAGGATCTCTGACATAGACGGAATGAATGATCAAGGCCACACCATTAGCTAGATCAGTGAGATACTACAAGCCCGATGCGATGCCGTATCATGATGGCTCAAGCAGTGGGAGACCTCGGGCCTCGGCGGGCTGATCGACAAGTCCCGAAACGGCCGCACGCCGACCCTGGATGAGCAAGACCACCACTAAGTACTTATTTCACCCAGAGACACCTGTGCCGATGTTCGATAGCCGAAACGACTTGGAGATGACACTCAAGCGCTACAACTGGCTGTACAAAAACACATCTACCAAAAAGCCTTGCATCATCGATGCGCTTATTGGAACCATGAAAAAGCAGTAGTAAAAGCGCTCCGAATTTTTAAAATGCGCAATTAATCATCCGAGCCCCAACAGTTGGATTCATTTCCCATGGGGTAACGCCATGGTAAAAACATTTCTTTGAAATGTGACGCCCATTGTAATTATAGCAGTATCGTAATATGGTTTAACCGATAACAAACCATTATTTAATTCCAGTATTTTCTTAGCACGACTCAACCCGATACCATCACCTGATTTTCCTGTTTGGTAGGCTAGTTTTCCAGACACCCCCTCTTCAAAGATAATGTTAACTTCTTCCTGAGTAATTTGAGTGCTATTCATATCAAAAATAATTTCAGTTTTTTTGATACCTTTTACTATATCTACTTTAAATTCAGTATCAGGCTTTATATATTTGGCAGCATTTTCTATCATATGGTAAAAAGCAACGTGTATTGATTCGTAATCAAAATATGCCATATATTTATTATCGGTGTCGCCTATAATTACTTTAACATTCTTATCCGTAAAGTCCGGAAAAAAAAGATAAAATACATTCATTAATACTTTATGAACATTATGGTTTGTTGCTCTTAAATCCGGATTTAAATCAAACAGCTTTTTGAATACAGAAAACTCGACTTTCATAGCTGCATTATTTTTGGCCATTTTTAACATGGCCATTGCCGTTTCTTCGGGTTCTTTCTCTACTATTTTTTTTACATAACCAACTTGCTTTCCCATTTTCCTGCTTACATTTTCCTGAGGAACCAATGAGTAAAACTCTTGTATGTTATGGGCGTTTAATGAAGTTAAGTTATGTATTAGCCTGCTAGTACTTTTATTCTTTTCCTTGCTTGATTCCTCAATTATTTTGTTAATAAAATTTGTAGAATTGAGTATATACCTCAATTCAGTTTTAAATATTTTTGAGCTTTTTAAATACTCTTTACTGTCAGTAAATGCCACCACCGTGTATTCGGCATTAGATAAAACTCCAGCTCTGGTTTTACCATTGTTGTATGTACTGGATTGCGATCTTACTTCAGCCAAAACACTCAAATCAATTTTATTTAAACTGCAAAAAACAATCTTGTCGTCTGATTTCGTTATTCTATACCTTACATTCATTAAATTAGACACCCAAGCCCACTGTAAATTCTTCAACTATCCGTTGAAACTCATAAGGGTCAGCATTTTTTGCAAGAAATGAATCTGCTTTCCTCAAAGCTTCATGAAATCTATCACCTTCGGTTTCAGCTGAATAAATAACAACCTTTTTATCTTTATATTTGTCTTTTATTGCTAAAGCCAAACCTAGACCTTCATCGGAAAATCCCATTGAAACGCCTACACCCTGTACGTCAATAAATAGAATTTTTGCATCAACGACATCGCTATCATCAAGAGTATCACAGTCTTTAATTAATTTTGTATGTACCCATCCGCTCCGAGTAAGAATTTTTACTACCTTAAATCTTGCATCGTCATCTATGAAAAGTATTTTGGTACTATTCTTATAGTCGCTTAAACTCATTTTATTATTTTCTTTATTCTTGATTTTCGTATCAAAAAATTCAGGGTTTTCTGTATTATTATGTTGACTAAAAGAAGTTATTCTTTGGGTATTGTTGCCAAAATATTTCCATGAACTCGTAAGAATTCCCATAATCACCAAACCAGCTCCACTAAAAAGCCACTCTTTATTGTTTATCAGCCAATCCATGTCTATCCCTATAATTATTACTACGCTTCTAAATTTAGAACCCAAAAATAAATTAAACAGGCTTCTTCATTACCGTGAAAATCTGACCGCTTCATGATTACGGCTTCTGACTCCCAGGAGTGTCCATCTAAAAACTCATAAAACAACAACTTAGCCGACCACCCTGCTGGCTGCCACGTAATCATTTGACTGCTGTGATTTGCTCACACAATAATACTGTATAAAAACGCATAGTTAACAGGAGCCCCATCCATGCCTGGGAAGCACCTTCGACCAAGCGTTCAGGTCCGTGCCGTTGGTTTCCGCCAAAGGAATTAGACTGGACGAACAGCCATCTCGTTGAGTCTCATATTGTTGGCTGCTCCCGCCCACGCTACCGCCACAAGGGTCACAACGCTTCCCCGCGCCCTTGTCACATTCAGCTCTACTGTTTTGTCGCACTGCAGCGACAGTCTCTTATAAATCTAGTAATAAGTCATTAGACATTAGCAGTAGTGCCTTGAGTCTTTTGAATAAAACTTGATCGAAGACAACTTCGCTGATCGCGTGAGCAGGAACCCGCACGGGTGCACCCAGCCGCCAAGCGGGCTACAATCGGCCTTTCGTCCTCGTGACGCTCATTTCTTTCCGATTCAGTCACTAGAGCCACCATGCCGACTACCGCCAACGCCAAGCGCAAGATCCTGGTCACCAGCGCCCTGCCCTACGCCAACGGCTCGATTCACCTGGGCCACTTGCTCGAGTACATCCAGACCGATATCTGGGTGCGCTTCCAGAAGAGCCGTGGTCACGAGTGCTACTACGTCTGCGCCGACGATGCTCATGGCACCGCGATCATGCTGCGTGCCGAGCAGGAAGGGATCACCTCGGAGCAGTTGATCGCGCGAGTTTCCGAGGAGCATCAGGCGGATTTCGCGCGCTTCAATGTGGCCTTCGATAACTATCACTCCACCCATTCCGAAGAGAACCGCCTTCACAGCGAGCGCATCTATACCGCGCTGCGCGATGCCGGACATATCGCGACCCGGGACATCGAGCAGATGTACGACCCGGTGAAGGGATTGTTTCTGGCGGATCGCTTCATCAAGGGCACCTGCCCCAAGTGCAAGACGCCGGATCAATACGGCGACAACTGCGAGGCCTGCAGCGCCACCTATACGCCGGCGGAGTTGATCGATCCGGTTTCGGCGATTTCCGGCGCCACGCCGGAAGTGCGCAGCTCGACTCACTACTTCTTCAAGCTGCCGGATTTCGAGGCGTTCCTGAAAGAGTGGATTCAGGGCGGCCATGTGCAGCCGCAGATCGCCAACAAGCTGCAGGAGTGGTTCGAGTCCGGTTTGAACGAGTGGGACATCTCCCGGGATGCGCCCTACTTCGGCTTCGAGATTCCGGATGCGCCGGGCAAGTACTTCTATGTATGGCTGGACGCGCCGATCGGCTATCTGGCCAGTTTCCAGAACCTGTGCGACCGGGAAGGCATCGATTTCGACAGCTACTGGAAGGAGGACTCCGAGGCGGAGGTCTATCACTTCATCGGCAAGGACATCGTCTACTTCCACGCGCTGTTCTGGCCGGCGATGCTCGAAGGCGCGGGGCTGCGCACGCCCACCGGCGTCCACTGCCACGGCTTCGTCACCGTCAATGGGGCGAAGATGTCCAAGTCCCGGGGCACCTTCATCAAGGCCGGCACCTACGCCGAGTACCTGAATCCGGAATACCTGCGCTACTACTTCGCCGCCAAGCTCACCTCCGGGGTCGATGATCTGGACTTGAACCTGGAGGACTTCGCCTACCGGGTAAATTCGGATCTGGTAGGCAAGGTGGTCAACATCGCCAGCCGCTGCGCCGGCTTCGTCAAGAAGCTCGGCGACGGCACGCTCTCCGCTGAGTGCGCCGAGCCAGCCCTGGTGCAGCGCTTTATCGACGCCGGCGAGGCCATCGCCGAGGATTACGAGGGTCGCGAGTTCGGGCGTGGCATGCGCCGGATCATGGAGCTGGCGGACGAAGCGAATACTTACATCGCCGAGAAGGAACCCTGGGTGCTGGCCAAGCAGGAAGGCCGCGAGCAGGAGGTGCTGGATATCTGCTCCGTGGGCATCAATCTGTTCCGGCAGTTGATGGTCTATCTCGCGCCGGTGGTACCCAAGATGGCCGAGGATGCCCGTGCGTTTCTCAATCTGGAATCCCTTGACTGGCAGAGCCGCGAAAATGTGCTGACGGGCCATACTATCAACAAGTTCAAACCGCTGATGACCCGCATCGAGCGCGATAAGATCGATGCGATGATCGAGACCTCCAAGGAAGACCTAGCGGAGGAGAAGAAATTGAAAGAGACCCCCAAAGGGCCGTTAACAGACGACCCCATCGCCGAGGAGATCGGCTTCGACGACTTCGCCAAGGTCGATCTGCGCATCGTGCGCATCGCCAAGGCGGAATATGTCGAAGGTGCCGACAAGCTGCTCAAGCTGACCCTGGACCTGGGCGGCGAGACGCGCACGGTGTTCTCCGGTATTCGTTCGGCCTATGCCCCGGAAGCGCTGGAAGGCATGCTGACGGTGATGGTCGCCAACCTGGCGCCGCGCAAGATGCGCTTTGGCGCGTCGGAAGGCATGGTGCTGGCGGCGGGTAACGACGCTGGCATTTATCTGCTGGAGCCGCATAGCGGCGCCGAACCGGGCCAGCGGGTGACTTAGGCTTACATTGATACACTGACGTAATTGCCGTTCGTGCAGCTGGTATTGATGCGGTAATTCCTGAACCTGCAACAGTGCGCAGGCTATCTGCGCACTGTTGTCAGGTACTCGTTGCACTAGTCCTTCCTTCCCTCTCTTTCTTCTCGTACCTCTGCTATTTTCGAATTAGCTGCTTTGTAAATAGCCACGCCGGGTCGACTTCGTACCGGAACGGACCCGGCAACGTCTCCCTTTCCCCTCACATGGGGAAAGGGAGAATGAGATCATACGATATGACGGCCACCCCATCATGAGACCCGTTTTCAACTCCCTGCGCTATCGTTTCTTTTTCGTCATGGGCGTCGTCCTCTTGATAGCGGTAATGCTACTTGCACTCATTGCTCGACAGTTGGTGATTCCAGCGCTGCTTGCCGAGGAGGAGAAGTACGCCACGGCGGAGCTCGACCGGGCAGTGCGAGCTATCAACGGCGAAATGAACCACTTGAGCTTGCTGAACAAGGATTGGGCTATCTGGGATGACAGCTACGCTTTCATACAAAATGGCTCGAGAGATTACCTGGAATCCAACATCGCCGATGGCCTGGTCTTCGAAGATGCAGACTTGAGCCTCATGATCTTTCTCAGGGCCGATGGCACGCCGCACTGGATCGGCGGCATCCATCCCCAAAACGAGCGCTACACCGCCTGTGTCGGCCTCACTTCTGACTGTGCCTGGGCTATGCCGGTCCTGGAGTCACTTCAACAGCGCATTGCCGACGATCTGGATGACGAAACTCGCACCTGGCTTCAGGCCCGACCACAGCAGGCGATGGTCAGCGTCTGGTCGATCGTCAAGAGTAATGGCGATGGCCCAATCGCAGGTTGGCTGTTGATGATGCGCCCCATGAACGAGGAGTGGTTCGCGAAACTCGAGAATAGGGCCGGTCTGGTGCTTTCCATCGAGCCCAACGGCAGTGCGGCCTCGCAGCCCCGACAAAGGATCGAGCGCCAGGGCTCACAAAGCATGACGGCCATCCGCCGGATGACCGCCGAGCCTGAGGGCGCATCTTTGGAGCTCAATGCCGAACTGCCGCGTCATAACTTCAGAACGGGTATCGATGACTTTCGCTTGATACTCTACTGGATCGTGGGGTTGCTGGTCGTCGTGGTGGTGCTACTGCTGTTGGAGCGAATGATCCTGTCGCCCTTGCGTCGGCTCGCGACCTTTGCACAAGAGGTTCAGCAGGACGATGACATTGACCCACCCCAACCCTTGCTCCAGCGACGCGACGAGATCGGAGTGCTGGCACGCAGGTTTCAGCAGCTTCTCGAACACCAACGCTCTCAGACATCATCATTGATCGAGCTTTCCCAACGCGACCCGCTGACCGGCCTAGCCAACCGACGCCTGTTCGACAAACGGCTGGAAGAATCCATGAGCATTGCGAACCTCAACGATCAGCCCCTGGCCCTGCTCATGGTCGATATCGACTACTTCAAGGCTTACAACGACCATTACGGCCATCCGGCCGGCGATGAATGCCTGAGGGCCATCGCCGACGCCATGCGCAAGCATTTCAATCGGCCCCAGCAACTGGTCGCCCGTACCGGCGGCGAGGAGTTCATGGTCATCCTCCCCGACATATCTCTCGAAGCCAGCGTTCAGCAGGCAGAGACCCTACGCCGAGCCATCGAACACCTTGCGCTGCCTCATGCAGCCTCCTCCGTGAGTTCGGTGGTCACGATCAGTGTCGGTATCGCCCTGCACGCCCCGGCACGCCCCCACGGCATCGAAGAATTGACCAGAGCCGTTGACAGAGCGCTTTATGCCGCCAAGCAGTCGGGGCGCAACCGTATCAGTCTAGGTGGCGCCCATGCACTGAGCTGAACCAAAGCAACGCCAGGCAGATGAACAGCAAGGCACGAAGGTCCAGGCATTCCATTAGAGCGTTGACAAGCACTGAGCGCTCTGTTGTGATTGAAACTCAATAGGGGATTTGACACAGCTTGCAGCCCTACTTTGTTCAACTGCTAAAGCGGAGCATCATATGCACTCCATTTCTGAATTTGCCCCCAACGCTGATTCGCGTTTATCCACTGTTTACGACCGTCAATTCGACGTTGCATCCCCACGTAAAAAGCCGGTAAAACGTCGTAAGCCTCGTTCGTATCAACCCAATCAGCCACTCCAGGGGTCTTCTTGAACTCTTCGTTTATCTCGATCGGTGTGACCGTAATTGCAGGTTTTCTGGGTACCGGCAAGACCACCTTGATCAATCACCTGCTGACGCATGCCGATGGACGTCGCCTGGCGATCATGGTGAACGATTTCGGGGCGCTCAATATCGATCGAGAGCTGATCAGCGAAGAAGAGGAAGGTCTGATTTCTCTGAGCAACGGCTGCGTGTGCTGCAACCTGCAGGGTGAGCTGGCTAGTAGCATCGAGGGACTGCTTCTAAGCCGTGGCGAGCAACTCGATCATGTATTGATCGAATGCAGCGGTGTCTCGGACCCGGCCCGAGTCGTCAGCGTGCTGGGCTACCCCTCACTACGGCGGCGCTGCCATCTGGATGCAGTAATGACGCTGATCGACCTGTCCAGATCCCTGGAGTCGACCCAAGGCGAACTGCGTGCGCTGCTGCAGTCCCAGATCGCCAGCGCCGACTGGTTGGTGTTGAACAAGGCCGATCAGGCCCTGCCCGGTATTCACGCGGAGTTGAAGGAAAATTGGCTATTGCCCAATGCCCGCGTGATTGAAACCGAGCAGGCCCGCCTGCCGCCGGAGCTGGTCTTCTGGCGCAGTGACGCGCCGGTTAGCCTCGAACCCTCGGCCAACGACACCATTCACGATCACACCGGTATCGCCGAGTTGGGGCTTTCCAGCCATAGCTTCGAGCATCAAGGCGCAATGAATGGCGCCGAGCTATCTACCTTGCTGCAACGATTGCCGGGCGCCATCCTGCGCATCAAGGGTGTGGTTCAACTGGAAGATGGCCGACAACTGGAATTGCAGCGCGCCGCCGGCCAGCTTGAGACCCGCCCGTTTCCCCATCGCGATACCCCGGGCACCCGGCTAGTGTTCATCGGCCAGACGGCAGATTGCGACTGGCCGGCCCTCGATCGCGACCTGCAAGCGCTGGCCCGTTAATCAACCCGCCATGCCTGCCCTGCCTTAACCGAAAATCAGATTCGGTAGCCACAGGGCGATTTGCGGAAACACCACCACCAGAATGATACCTACCACCTGCAGCGCAATGAACGGCAATACTGCACGGTAAAGATCCCCGGTCGTCACTTCCGGTGGCGCCACCGATCGCATGTAGAACAGGTTGTAGCCGAAAGGCGGCGTTAGATAAGCCGTCTGCATGGCCAGCACGAAAATCGTTGCGAACCAGATTGGGTCGAACCCCAGTGCTTTGATGATCGGAACGTACAGCGGCACGGTAATGAATAGAATCGCAGAGTCATCAAGGAACATGCCAAGTATCAAGTAGCTCAGCAAGATGACGGTAAGCACCACATAGGGGCTCAGGTCGCCTTCGATGATGTGATTGACGATCTGTTGTCCAGCGCCCAGGGCGATGTAGATCTTGGAGAACACCACCGCGCCGATCATGATCCACATCAGCATGCCAATGATGCGTGCCGTGGAATATAGCGCGCTGGAGAGCATCTTGAAGTTGAGCCGGCCATTCGCCAGCGCACAGAGCATGGCTCCGGCAGCACCAACGGCAGAGGCCTCGGTGGGCGATGTGTAACCCAGCGCCATGGAGCCCAGCACCACCACGATCAAACCGCCCGGCAGGATGATGGCACGCAATGCCTTGATCTTGCCCCAGGTATCGACCCGTTCGGATTCCTCCAGGGGCGGCCCCAGCCGCGGGTCGATCTTGCAGCGAATGGCGATATAGATCATGTAGATCACGGCCAACATCAGCCCCGGCATGACGCCAGCGGCGAATAGCTTGCCGATGGATTCCCGGGTCAAGAAGGCGTACATGATCATGACCAGCGACGGCGGGATCAAGAAGCCCAGCGCACCACCGGCCATGATGACGCCTGCTGAAAGGCGCTTGTCGTAGCCGCGTTTCAGCATTGCCGGCAATGCGATCAGGCCGAGGCTGACCGTCGCTGCACCGGTAATGCCGACCATCGCGGCGATCAGGGCGCAGATCAGCACGGTGCCCATGCCCAGGCCGCCGCGCACGCTGCCCATCAGCTTGTAGACCATCTCGAACAGGCTGTCGGCGATACCGGATCGCTCAAGGATCATGCCCATCAGAATGAACAGTGGCAGGGCGACGAGAATAAACTCATTCATCAACCCGAACAGCGACGGCATGAGTATGCCCAGGCTATCCGGCCCCCAGATCACATAGCCGAACACCACGCCTACCCCGAGCAGCGTCCAGGCCAGGGGCATGCCTACGGCCATCAGCACCAGCATGGAACCAAACATCAAGGCGGTAAGCAGAACCGGATCGATCTCAAGCATGGGGGATCTCCGGGTCGTGTTCCGGCTCATCCATCGGTGCACCTAGCACGGTGCACAGATGACGCCCGATATTGGCCAGCATTTGTAGAATAATCAGTATGATCGCAACCGGAATCATCAGCTTTACCGGCCAGATGATCGGCGCCCAGGTACTGCGGAAGGATTGTTCCCGGATCTCGAAGGACATCCAGGCAAAATCGACCGCCCCTCTCAAGACCACCAATAACAAGGTGACCACCGCGATGCCGAGGAGCATGCTCACCAGCGCCTTGAGCCGTTGGGGAAAGTGCTGATAGATGATGTCGGTGCGCACATGGCCTTGCCATTTCTCGGTGTAGAACCCGGCAAGGATGGCGTACATGCCGTACATCAACGTGGAGGACTCATGCGCCCAGGTGGTGGGTGCGTTCAGAAACTGACGCGAGATGACCTCGAACATCAGAATGCAGACAATGGCAAAACACATCCAGGCAATGATCCGCCCGAGTATTTCACTCAGGCGGTCCTGCCAGCGTATCCAGGCTTTCAGCCAACGCATAGGCAACTCCACGCAAAACGGCCTGGATTATTCCAGGCGGCCCTTGTCCTTGGCCATCTGACGAATCATCTCGATAGCCTCGGCGGCAGTGTCGGATTTCTCTGCTTCGGCATCCCAGACCGACTGGGCGGCTTCGGTCATGCGCTTCTGGTCGCTATCCGGCAGGCTATGGATCGTGAACTCCTCTTCTGCCGCTTCGTTCCATTCCACGAATTTCTGATGACGATAGTCGGCCCACTCCGCGGTCACGTCGGTGATCACGTTCTGAAGGTCTTCGGGAATCTTGTCCCAAACACGCTTGTTGATCAGCACATTGTCCACGAAGCCGGGGTAGAGCATGTTGAGGTTGGTGTAATCCGTCGCGATTTCATTCAGCTTGAGCACGCTATAGTCATAAGGCCCACCGTAGATCAGGCCATCGATGGCGTTGGTGCTAAGGGCGATATAGAACTCCTGAGGCGGAATATAAACCGTAGATACACCGAACTTCTCCAGCACAGCCGCCACGGAAGGAGTAGCGCGAATCTTTCGCTCACTCATCTCTTCCAATGATTCGACCGGCTCCTTGGAAAGCAGGTCGAACTTTCCGCCAAAGACCGGCACGGTATAGTGAACGCCCATCTTCTCGTAGTTGTTGGCGAGCAATTCACCCAAGCCCCGTTCGTTCCAGAGTTCCTTTGCTTCCTCCAGATCGGTCCAGGCCAGGGGCAATCCGGACTCGGTGATGGCGGTATCCATCTGGCCGCCCCAGTAACCGCCGTAGCCATAGATCATCTGCAGCGTGCCGGAACGTAGCGCGCCAAACATCTGATCATTCGGCACGAGTTCGCCGCCGCGAAATATATTGACCTTGATGCGGCCATCGCTCGCCTCGGAGAGTTTGTCCACGTAGCGCTGGAAAATCTTGTCTTCTTCGGTGCCGGTGTAGCGCTGCATGCGCAGGGTAATGGTTTCGTCCTGGGCCATTACAGGTGCATCGACCTGTGCCAGGGCGCCTACCGCCAGTGTCACTACGGCGAAACTTTTCACCCAGGCATTCTTGAAGCTCTTGTCGTTATTCATGACTCTTCCTCGGTTGCAGGCACGAATTTAGCGTGCCCGATACATAACAAACCTTATTCAATTACGGCCTTCACCTGCGGCCTTTCCACAATCTACTTCTCTGCACAGGCATCCATCCAGGCGGCCTGGTCGATCTCGATAATCCAGGGTCGATCGGCGGGCGCGCCCTCTTGAAGAAGCTCTTTCAGCCTGTCGGGGCCTGCCACATGGTCGTGACGACAGCCGAACCCCTGGCTGATGGGCTCGAAATCCGGCACCCATAAATCCACTCCGACCCGCTGAACGTCGTTATCGTCCATGTACTTGCGAATCTCGCCATAGCCGTTGTTGTTCCACAGCAAGACGATGAGCCCCACCTTGGCTTCGACCGCCGCGGCGAGTTCGGTCAGGGTGAAAAGAAAGCCGCCGTCACCAACAATAGCCAGCACGGGTAGGCCGGGCTGCGCCAGACGCGCCCCAATCGCCGCCGGCAGGGCATAACCCAGCGTGCCGTAGCCGGTCGATGAATTGAACCAGCGCCGCGGCGCATTGGGTTGTACGGTCATGTTGCCGACGTAGACCGGCTCGGTGGAATCTCCGACCATCACGGCATCCGGCAGTACCTCGTAGACGCTCTCCATGAGCCGGCCCACCGCCTTCCATTCAGCGGGGGTTTCGGCGTCGATTTCCTGCTTGAGCTTGGCAATGCCCGCCTCATCCGCAGCGCGCCGAGTCTGGGTCTGATGGGCACGTTCGAGTAGTTGACCGATAAACGTGGCGGCGTCCGCGTGAATGGCCAGGTCCGGCTCCTGATTGAGATACAGCTGCGCACTTTCCACATCCACGCGTATCAACCGCCCTGCTATGCGAAAACGATCCTGGAAGGAGACGTCGTAATCCGTCTCGCCCAGCTCGGTGCCGATGGCCAGAACGACATCAGCCTCAGGGGCTTCACGCAGAACACACTCATAGGACTGGGTGGAGCCCATGTTCAAAGGGTGATCGGTAGGCATCAGGCCCTTGGCGTTGACCGTGGTGAACACCGGCAGCCCCAGGCACTCCGCCAATGCGCGTATCTGTTCGCCGGCAGCAAGCGCCCCGCCGCCCACCAGCAGCCAAGGGCGTTTGGCCCCTTGTAGCCAGTCAAGCGCCTCGTCCACCGCCGTGGCCGGTGCAGCAATCGGCGTGGGTGATCGCCACCGATGGCTGAGCAGCTCCTTAGGCACCTCCTGCACGATGACATCGAGGGGAATCTCGATATGCACCGGCCGGGGCCGACCGCCCTGAAACACGCTGAAGGCGCGATCGAGTACCTTGGGTAGATTCTTCGCATCCATCAAGGTATGACTGAAGGCGCAGAGACCGGCTACCAGTTGTTGCTGATTCGGTAGCTCGTGCAACCGGCCTTCCCCTAGCGCCAGCTGGTCTCGCGGGTTGACGCTGGAAATCACCAGCATGGGAATGGAGTCGGCATAGGCCTGGGCCATGGCGGTGGTGATGTTGGTCATGCCCGGCCCGGTGATGATGAAACACACCCCGGGCTTGCCGCTCGCCCGGGCATAGCCATCCGCCATGAACCCGGCGCCCTGCTCATGCCGGGGCGTGACGTGTCGAATCCCGCTACTGGCGACGCCCCGGTACATCTGGACCGTATGCACACCGGGAATGCCGTAGATGGTGTCCACGCCATAGGTATGTTCGAGCAGCTCCACCAACCATTCCGCGCAATTCATATCGCCTGGCTCCCTTTGAACTTAATCTTTCAAATCGGTCTTTCAAATCAAATGCTAATATCGCCATCGCGGGCCGGAATCACCCAGTCGTCTTTACCGCGAACCGTGGTGACGTATTCCGGCCAGCGAAAATCGAGAGGCGGCGGGTAATCGCAAAGCGGCGCCATCCAGTCATCTCCCCCGATGCCGCCGCCGGTTCTTTCCCGGAACTCATCCTGAGCCTTTTTCAGTGTCTCGGGCTGCGTCAGCAGGTCCATCAAGGTCAGCCCCACGGTCTTCGAGGCCACCTCGATCATCGGATCAATACAGGGCGCCAGGCCGCCGAGGGCATTCATGACCCAGGCCGGATAACCTTCCTTCACGCCCGCCGGCAGGTCAAGCGCGGGTCGCCCTATGTACAGCCGCACCGTGGGGGCATGCCAGCTGTATTCGGTGTAATCATCCGAGGTGAAATGCTTTTGATTGGGGGGCAGGATCTCTCTTAAAAGACGCTCGGCTTCCTGGGGCTCGATAAGGGACTCGATGGCAGGCAGATAGGGCTTGTCCATCGGCGCCAGGCCAAGATTCTTCTGAATCTGCTGCGCCAGTTCGATGGCCTCAAAGCCGAATTGCGGCGCGCCCACCTGCGCCAGATTGCGATAGGTGAGTTCCGCCATGACGTGATTGGGCAGGCCGGGGCGTGATTTCGCCACCCAGTCGCGCTTGACCTTGCAGTGGGTCAGCGCTGCGGCGTTCTCGGCGAAATGATCCAGGCCGCGCACCACGTGCTCGGCCATTTCCACCGTGGGCACGCGGATGAAGTACATGATCTGGGCCATCTGGGCAGACTGGTTGTCCGCCGTGGCCTGGCCGGCATTGAGAATCACCTCATTCATGGACCAGTTCACGCCGCTGGCCAGCACATGCTCCCGCAGCCCCTTGCCCGACTGGTACATCTGCACCACTGCATCGTTGGCGCCGGGGGCTCGCGCGCTGGCGTGGGAAGCCGGAATCGGCGAGCTCGTTTCGCTCGTCATCCAGGTATGCGGCTGTTCGCAGGTAAAGGTATAGATCACGCCGTAGGCGGCGCCGCAATGGGTATCCCAGCGGGTCGTATTGCACAGCGGGAGCATATAGAAAGGATGAAAGCTGATCGCCGCATCGAGATCGTCGTAATACCCGGCGGCGGCGTGCAGCGGTTTGGAACCGCGCACCTTCTCGGCGGGCTCGCCGAAGAACTTCAGGCGCCCGGGAATGTTATGCGCCTTCATGACGTCCTGCGCCGCAAGAAAGCCCCCCAATGCCCCGATGCCCAGCGCTGAATGCGGATCGGTGTGGCCGCCGGCCCAAGGGCTCAAGCCATCCCGGGGCCTCTGCACCACGTCCGCCGCCTGACAGTTGCCGGGGATCGCATCGTATTCCGCGTAGCCGCCCAGGGTCGGGCCGGGTCCGTTATCCCAAACGGCACAGAAGGCGGTGGGCATGCCCGCGGACCCTTCTTCGACCTCGAATCCCCGCGCCCGGAGCAGATCGACATAAAAGCGGGCCGATCGGTATTCACGCCACGCCGTTTCGCCCCACTGCCAGATGGTCTGATTCCACTCGGACAACTCCGACATGTGCTGGTCAACGAACTGCAGGATAGGGTCATGATGAGACATGCGATCACGCTCTTGTTGTAGCTGCTGCGGTTGTAGTTGCTTTTAAACGACTATACGTCAAAAATCGTTTGCTCCAAGCGAAAGATAATCATCTTATTGGTCGAAATGATTCAACAATCCAATTGTTACATGCCCTCCCTGCAGGCTCTGCGCGCATTCGATGCCCTGGCCCGGCTCGGCAGCTTGACGGAAGCGGCGGACGCCTTGAGCCTCACCCGCAGCGCGATCAGCCATCAGATGCGTCTGCTCGAGGAACAGCTTGGCCTCAAGCTGTATGAGCGTCGTGGGCGCGGCGTGATACTGACGCCGACGGGCCAGCAGTACGCCCATGAGATCCGCCGTGTGTTGGCCATGCTCGATCACGTCCATGCCAACCTGCCGGACCATGAATACAACGGGCACCTGCGCGTCAGCATGCCGCCCGGCTTCGCCGCGAGCGTCGTCAGCCGCAGTATCAACGACTTCTATCGCAACTATCCCGGCATCCGGCTGCATATCGGCACCAATCGGGAAAATGAGCCGCCCAACCTCGCCAATCTCGACCTGTTCGTGGTCCACGGCGATGGGGCCTGGGCCGAACACAGCGTGGAACTGCTGACCCATCCCATGTATACCCCGGTTTGCAGCCCAGGCTTGTTGAATGAGCTTCAAATCAAGCATCCCCAGGATCTGGAGCGCACGACGCTGCTGCATCTGAATAACGATCATGACTGGCGTCTATGGCTATCCGGTAGCGGCACCAAGGCCCAGCTGCAAACCGAATCCGGCGTTTACTTCACCAATATCCTGCTGGTGATCAGTGCCGCCATCACTGGGCAAGGCATCGCCATCGGTGATGATGTGGTATGTGGCGATACGTTGAAGCGCGGCCAGCTAGTGTGCCCCTTCGACATGCAGATCCCGGGGGACAAGGCGTATTACCTGGTCACCCCGCACCGTAACGCGGACGACCCCAAGGTGCGTGCCTTCAGCGACTGGCTAAAGGTGAAGCTCAATCTATTTCGCCAGTCATGAGTTTCAATGTTGAATTTCGTTTTCCGTTATGGCGAAAAAATGCCACTCAACCGCCGTAAATAGTGGGGTATTGTTGAACGACTCTTGATGGGAGGCATTCACCATGGCATTCGACCCTTGGCACTCCACACATTCCGGGCGCTCAAGCGCCCACGCCGAGCTGGCGCTGATCAATGCGCGAATCTATACCGTCGACCCGGGACGCCCCTGGGCAGACGCCATGGCCATCGGCGGCGGACGAATCCGCACCATCGGCTCTCAGGACGAGATCCAGCATCTGATCGGCAGTGACACCCGGGTCATCGATGTGCAAGGCCGCTTCGTCATGCCCGGCCTTCACGACATGCACACCCATCCCGACCTGGGCCTTGCGACCCGCTACGACGACAATCTCGACATAGGCCTCGAAGACCCCTCGCCGGATCAGGTGCGCGACGCCATTCTCGACTATGCCGACAAGCACCCTGACAAGCCCTGGATTCACGGTGCATATTTCGTCCGTTATACCTTCCTGCAGGCCGGACTCACCCCGGGAAGAGAGTGGCTGGACGCGGTGATGCCCGATCGCCCGGTTGCGATCCTCGATCGCATGTGGGGCACCATGATGGTCAACAGCAAGGCTCTGGAACTGGCCGGCATCGACCGTGACACCCCGGACCCGCGCAATGGCTACCTGGAGCGTGATCCGTTCAGCGGTGAACCCACCGGTTTGCTGATCGACGGCGCCTACGCCCTGATCCATGCCGCCATGCCGCCCACGCCGGTAGCGGTACTCAAGCACGCCTATCGCGACGGCATCCGACTCCAGACGGCCCGGGGCGTCACCGCCACCAAGTACGTGCACGTCTGCGAGCACCGCCTGAACGCCCTGAAACAACTCGATGACGAGGGCGAACTCAGCCTGCGGGTAGAGGCCGCGATCAGCTGGCAGGATGACATCTTCCCGGTCAAGCGCCGCTGGGAACTCCTGGCCGGTGAACGCCACTACTACGCCAGCGCACGGCTCAACGCCGACGCGGTGAAATTCCACTTCGACGGCACCGTGGAGCCCCGCTCCTCTTTCCTGCTATCGCCCTGGCAGAACGGCGACGACTGGCGCGGCAAGATCAACCTCACCCCGGAACATCTCAAGCGCATGGTGGCGGACATGGATCGACGCGGCATCCGGGTGATCGCCCACTGCACCGGCGATGCGGCCTCCGATTTGTTCCTCGACGCAATCGCTTATGCGCGACAAAAGAACGGTCCCAATGGCGTGCGTCACCAGTGTGCGCATAGCACCATTCTGCACGGCGGCAATCTGCGGCGCTTCCGCGAGCTCGACACGATTGCCGAGTTCTCCCCCGCCGCCTGGTATCCGTCCCGCTTCACCAGCGGCGCGCGCGCCGGCTACGGCCCCGAGCGCCTGGCCCGAGCCTATGACCTGCGCGGTGTGATCGACGCCGGCGGCATCGCCACCATCGGCACGGATTTCCCCGTCGCCTCGCTGGACCCGTGGATCGCACTGGAAACCCTGGTCACGCGCCAGAACCCGTGGAATCAGGAGGAAGAGCGCTTCGGCACGCCGATCACATTGGAAGAAGCGCTGCGCGTGGTGACCTGGAACGGCGCCTACGCCATGGACCTGGAGCACGAAACCGGCTCACTGGAGGCAGGAAAGTCGGCGGATTTCATCGTGCTCGACCAGAATCCCTTTGCCATCGAGGTACGCGGTAACCTGCATCGCACCAAGGTCATGCTGGGATTCGTGCAGGGGCAGGCGGTGCACGACCTGACCGGAGAATTGGCGTCTCTCGGCATCAGAGCAACCTGGCAGGGAGAACCCCCGAAGCTGTAATACAAGCCCAACCCCGCCAGCTGGTATGCCGACCATGATTGGAAGCGTATAATGCCCGGCACTTTCCGCTTCCGCTTGCGTCTCGATAAACGAGAGGCATCAGGCGCCATTTCGTTGCGATTGGCTGGCGATGACCGAATATTTCCTGATCCTGGTAAGCACCGTTCTGGTCAACAATTTCGTGCTGGTGCAGTTTTTGGGGCTGTGCCCCTTCATGGGTGTGTCCAATAAGCTGGAATCCGCCATGGGCATGGCGATGGCCACCACCTTCGTGCTGACCCTGTCATCGATCGTCAGCTACCTGACGTTTTACTATCTGCTGGTGCCCCTGGGCCTCGAATACCTGCGCATCATCGCCTTCATCATGGTGATCGCCGCGGTGGTGCAGTTCACCGAGATGATGGTCAAAAAGACCAGTCCGCTGCTGCATCAGGTGCTCGGCATCTTTCTGCCGCTGATTACCACCAACTGCGCGGTGCTGGGGGTGGCGCTGCTGTCGCTGAATCGTCAGTCGAGCTTCATGGAGGCGACACTCTATGGCTTCGGGGCGGCGGTGGGTTTTTCCCTGGTATTGATACTGTTCGCGGCAATGCGAGAGCGTTTGGCCGTAGCGGATGTGCCGCGTCCTTTTCGCGGTGCGGCGATCGCCATGATCACCGCAAGCCTGATGTCGCTGGCGTTTATGGGGTTTAGCGGGCTGGTACAAGTGTAATGAAATAGGGTCGTAAACGTGCTCGAACTGCTCACCGACAACGATATCGTGGCCGCTATCGCCGCCCTACTGGGTATGGCGGCGGTGTTCGGTGCCTTGTTGGGCTTTGCTGGTCAGTACTTCAAGGTCGAAGGCGATCCGGTAGTCGAACAGATCGATGCCCTGCTGCCGCAGACTCAGTGTGGCCAATGCGGCTATCCCGGCTGTAAACCCTACGCCGAGGCAATCAGCCAGGGCGACGAAATCAACAAGTGCCCGCCTGGCGGCGAGACGACCATTGCCGCTCTGGCCGACCTGCTGGGCCGGGAAGCCAAGCCATTGGATGGGGAGGCCGAAGATGTGCCAAAGATCGCCTACATTCGCGAGGATGAGTGCATCGGCTGTACCAAGTGCATCCAGGCCTGCCCGGTGGATGCCATTCTGGGTGCCGCCAAGCACATGCACACCGTCATCATCGACGAATGTACCGGCTGCGATCTATGCGTCGAGCCCTGCCCGGTGGACTGCATCGACATGCTGCCGCGTCCGGAATATCAGGTAAGCGCCGCCTTGATTGCCAGCGATCGCCAGCCCGGCCGTTTGACTGGAGAGGCGACGGTACATGGCTGATTTCGACTTTCCCGGTGGCATCCATCCACCTCAGCGCAAGACGCTCTCCAATCGTGCTCCACTCAGACAGGCTCCGCTACCCAAACGAGTCGTACTGCCACTGACACAGCATCTGGGCTTACCGGCAGAGCCCATCGTCGTTCCTGGTCAGCGGGTGCGTACCGGCGAAGTGATTGCCCGCGCCCAGGGCATGATCTCAGCAAACCTGCACGCCAGCATTACCGGCACCGTCAGTGCCATCGAAGAACATCCGGTGCCGCATCCATCCGCGGCTCTGGGCGAGGTTCGCGCACTCTGTATCATCATCGACGCAGAGCCCGATGACCAGAACGATTGGCTTTTAATGCCGCCGCTTGACTGGCGCACCAGCGACGACGAAACGCTGATCGACCGGCTACGAGAATCCGGCATCGTTGGCTTGGGCGGCGCCGGATTTCCCACTGCGGTAAAAGCGCAAGTGCGCCAACGCCACGTCATCGATACCCTGATCGTCAACGCCGCCGAATGCGAGCCTTATATCACCGCCGATGACCTGACATTGCGCAGCTACGCTGCGGATGTCCTCGAGGGGGCACAGTTGTTTGCCCGGCTTTGCGGTGCCGAGCGCGTGCTGATTGGCATCGAGGACAACAAACCCGAAGCGATTGACGCTCTAAGTCAGGTACTGCGTAAGCCCGCCGCTGCCGACATAGCTGTTGAGCTTAAGATCGTGCCGACCCGTTATCCCAGCGGCGGCGAGAAGCAGCTGGTGCAACTACTCACCGGGCGTGAAGTACCCTCCGGCGGCCTACCGGCGGATGTCGGCGTGCTCTGCCACAATCCCGGCACCCTGCTGGCGGCACTGCGGGCGGTACGCGACGGCGAACCTCAGATCTATCGCATCGTTACCCTAACCGGCGAAGCGCTGGCGAATCCTGGCAATGTCGAGGCTCGGATCGGCACATCCATACACGAATTATTGGCTTTCTCCGAGCTGCAGCCCGAACATCTTTCGCGGCTGGTCATGGGAGGTCCGATGATGGGACTCACCTTAGGCAGCGGCGCCCTGCCGCTGATCAAGACGAGTAATTGCCTGATCGCCGCTACCGCCGAGGAACTGCCACCGGCTCCGCCGGAACAGCCCTGCATTCGCTGCGGCGCTTGCGAAATCGCCTGCCCCGCCTCGCTATTGCCCCAGCAGCTTTACTGGTTCGCCAAGGGGCGCGAGCACGACAAGGCGGAGCTTTTCAATCTCTTCGACTGTATCGAATGCGGCGCCTGCGCTTACGTCTGCCCCAGCCATATTCCCTTGGTGCAATACTATCGCGCCAGCAAGAGCGAGATTCGTGCCCGGGAGCAGGAGGCACACAAGGCCGAACACGCCCGGCACCGCTTCGAGTTTCGTCAGGCGCGGATTGCCCGGGAAGAGGCCGAGAAACTGGCCAAGCGCGAGGCGCGGATGAAACGCACGCCTGCTCCTCCAACACCATCGACTAGCAGCGACACGACGACAGCTCAGCCCGAAACCGCATCGACGAGCGCCGACCATGCGGCCCAGCTCAGGAAACTGAAGATCGCCCAGGCCGCTGCCAAGGCCGCGGTCAAGAAGGCCGAGAAGAACCTGGCCCGAATCAGTGAAGCCCGCCAGTCCGATAAAACAGAGCTAGAGGATATGGAAACCCAGTTGGCCACCGCCCGGGAAAACCTGCGGGCTACCGAGGCGCGCTTGACGATGCTACAGGCTAAGAATCAAGAACAGGATCAGGAAACGAACCCCTCATGAGCCTGATGCATACCAGCTCGCCACATACCCGTGCCGCGACCTCCACCGGCAGCGTCATGGCTTGGGTGCTGCTCGCCACCCTGCCCGGCATCGCGTCTCTGATCTGGTTCTTCGGCTGGGGCGTGCTACTCAACGTACTCTTTGCCGCCGGCCTGGGGGTTGGTCTCGAGGCGCTGATTCTGCGCCTGCGCGCTCGTCCGCTGGGCGTGACGCTGCGGGACAACAGCGCCCTGGTGTCCGGCGTGCTGTTGGGGGTATCACTGCCGCCCTTCGCTCCCTGGTGGCTGATTCTGGTGGGCATGATCGCCGCCATTGTGGTCGCCAAACAGCTCTTCGGCGGCCTGGGCCAGAACCCGTTCAATCCGGCGATGGTCGGCTATGCGTTGCTGCTGATTTCCTTTCCGGTCGAGATGACCCAATGGGCCGCCCCGCACGGCCTCTTTGGCGCGAACGCCTTCGGGCTAAGTGATGCGCTAGGCCACTTTCTGGGAATAGCCGAGCCAACGGACGCCATGACCGGCGCCACGCCGCTGGATGCCTTCAAGCACAAGGGCGCGACAGTGCTCGCCAGCGAATTCTGGGCTACTGATCCCTTGCCAACGGGCACCCTGAACGCCTGGCAAACCACCGCCCTGGCCTGGCTGGCCGGTGGCGCATTGCTGCTGTTCAAACGCATCATCAGCTGGCACATTCCGCTCAGCCTGCTGGGTGCCGTGCTGGTGCTTGCCACTCTCATGTATGCCAGCGACCCGAGCCACCACGGCACTCCGCTGTTTCATCTACTGGGAGGTGCGGCGATCTTCGGCGCCTTTTTCATCGCCACCGATCCGGTCAGCGCCGCCACCAGCCGCAAGGGCAAGCTCTATTACGGCGCCGGCATCGGGATTCTGATCATGCTGATTCGCCAATGGGGCGCCTATCCGGATGCGGTGGCTTTCGCCGTGCTATTGATGAACTTCGCCGTGCCCTTCATCGACTACTACACCCAGCCACGCACCTATGGTCATGCGCGCCCCAATCGCGGCATCAAAGTGCTCCAGATCGATGATGATGAGGACGCCACATGAGTCCGCTGGCACATAGCATCGTTCGTGGCGCGGTGGGGCTTGGTCTGTTCGCCATCGTTACTGCCGGCGTGGTGGGACTGACCCACTCGATTACCTTCGAGCGTATCGCGGACAATCGCCTGGCCAGCCAGTACCAGGCGCTAGAAGAGGTGGTGCCTGCGGCTCTGCACGACAATGCTCTGCTGGACGATACCGTCATCTTGCCCGCCGCCGACATGCTCGGCCAAACAGATACCTTCATCGCCTGGCAGGCGCGCCAGAATGGCAACATCAGCGCCGTTATCCTGCCGGTGACCACTCATCAGGGGTACAGTGGCGATATCGCGCTGCTGATAGGTATCTCCGCCAATGGCAAACTGACCGGGGTGCGGGTGCTCTCGCATCGGGAAACCCCGGGGCTGGGCGACAAGATCGAGGCCCGCAAGAGCGGCTGGATAAAGCAGTTCGCTGGGCTCTCGCTAGGCGATCCACCTGTCGGGCAATGGGCGGTAAAAAAGGAGGGCGGTACCTTCGATGCTTTCACCGGCGCCACGATCACCCCGCGGGCCGTGGTCAATGCGGTACAGCGCAGCCTGGAATACTTCGCTGCCTATCGTGAGCGACTGTTGGAAGCGCCAGAGGAGGCGATCGGCGATGAGCCAATTCAATGAGCTGACCAGAAACGGTCTGTGGTCCAATAATCCGGCACTGGTGCAACTGCTGGGGCTGTGCCCCTTGCTTGCGGTCACCAGTACCATGGTCAATGCGCTGGGATTGGGCCTGGCGACTCTACTGGTCATGGTCGGCAGCAATGTCTCGGTCTCGCTGATTCGCAACCACGTATCGAGCAACGTGCGCCTGCCGGCCTTCGTGATGATCATCGCCGCCTTCGTCACCTGTGCCGAGCTGCTGATGCAGGCCTATGCCTTCAAGCTCTATCAAATCCTTGGCATCTTTATCCCGCTGATCGTCACCAACTGTGCGATTCTTGGCCGCGCCGATGGCTTTGCCGCCAAGAACCCTGTGCTACCCGCCGCCACGGACGGCTTGATGATGGGGCTCGGCTTCGCTGCCGTGCTGGTGGTGCTCGGCGCGGTGCGGGAACTGTTCGGCCAGGGCACGCTGTTCGCCGGCATGGAGTTGCTGCTGGGTCCGATGGCGACGAACTGGCAGATTACGGTGTTTTCCGATTACAGTTTTCTGTTCCTGGTACTGCCCCCCGGCGCCTTTTTCGCCACCGGCTTGCTGATCGCCGCCAAGAACGTCATTGATGACCGTATGGAACGCCGCCGTCTGGCTCAGCAGGCGGATCAGCCCAAGGAGAGCCGGCGGGTCCGGGTCACCGGCACGATACGATAAGGAATCACTGCATAAATGCCTACACGAACGAATTGCTGCGCTATAGCCGCCTTCCATGGCGGCCACCCTTCGGGCCAGCCTGAAGGCTGTTCAAATTCGTTCCTGACGAATTTGTGCGCGGTGCTGGTGCGCCAGCCCGGTCGAGACTCGCCTAACCCCATGTTATGTCTCGCCTTCTGTGCTCCGTGCGCCTTGCTCTTCATTTCGCTCGGCAATTTATTCAGCAATTCCTAAGGCTCAGATTCACTCATGAACGCACATAAACGCCAAGAGATTTTCGCCCGCCTTCGCGAACACACGCCGGAGCCAACAACCGAGCTGCGATGGACCAGCCCTTTCGAGCTGCTCACCGCAGTGCTGCTATCGGCCCAAGCGACAGACGTGGGCGTCAACAAGGCCTGCGCCCGATTGTTCCCGGTGGCCAATACCCCGGAGGCGATTCTGGAACTCGGCATCGAGGGGTTGAAGGAGTACATCAAGACGATCGGCCTCTATAACACCAAGGCCGAGAATCTGATGAAGACCTGTCGCATGCTGGTCGAGCGTCACGCCGGCGAGGTGCCCCAGACCAGGGCCGAGTTGGAAGCGCTACCCGGCGTGGGCCGCAAGACTGCCAACGTGATTCTCAATACCGCCTTCGGTCAACCCACCATCGCCGTGGATACCCACATCTTCCGGGTCTGCAATCGCACCCGCATCGCCCCGGGCAAGAACGTGGTCGAAGTCGAGCAGAAGCTCATGCGCCATGTGCCCAAGGAGTTCCGTCAGGATGCTCACCACTGGCTGATCCTGCACGGGCGCTACACCTGCGTGGCACGCAAGCCGCGTTGCGGAAGCTGCGTGATCGAGGATTTGTGTGAATATCCGGACAAGACGGAGGTTACTTAAAAGCCCGCTGTCTCGAGACGACTCGCCATTTCTTCGAGGGCGTCGATGCCTTGCACATCCGAGGCCAGAAGCGGCAACCGGGGTCGCGGTAGAGCGGCAAGTTCCTCGTCGATGCGGGCAAGGTAGAGGCTTTCCTGTTCGCGACGTTTACGCAGGAACTCGCCATCCGCATCCTCCGGAATGACGCGATTGACCAGGGCGCCGGCCACAGGAACTCCTGCATCCTTCAGCGACTTCACAGAACGCGCGGTTTCGAGAATCGGTAGGCGCTCCGGAGTCATCACGAACAGGAACTGGCTCTCTTCCGGGTTCTTGATGCGCCGGCGGGCTTGATGAAACAGGCGGCGTCGATGCTTGAGGGTTTCGGCAATGGAACGGGCCCGATCGTCCAGGTCGCTCATCCCCTCTTCTTCGGGCTCGGCGAACGGCGAGCTGATGTCCTGGCCGCTCTTGGGGGTGAGATGTTTGAGTACCTTGCCCAGCTCTTCGGACTTACGGCTATGGGCCAAGAGGCCATCAGTCCAGGCTGCCATCGCCTCGGGCAGACTGAGCAAACGCAGCGTATGTCCGGTGGGCGCGGTATCGAAGACGATCAGATCGTAGGACTCATCGTCCAGCATCAGGCGCGCCAGGCGTTCGAGCAAGGCCGCCTCCTGGGTACCCGGCGACTGACGCGAGAGACGCATCTGACGCTCCATCTCATCCATCATGCGCGGCACGGTGAAGCGCCTCAGCTGGCTGATGACCCCCTTGAGATGCGCCTCGACCTCCGCATCCGGATCGATCTCCAAGGCGTCCAGATTGGGCAGCAGGCGGCGCGGTGCATCGTCCAGTTTGCGGTCGAAGGCATCCCCCAGGCTATGGGCCGGATCGGTAGACACCACCAGCGTCTTGCGCCCGCGCCGCGCCGCCAGCACCGCTAGGGAAGCCGCCACGGTAGTCTTGCCGACCCCTCCCTTGCCGCCCACCCAAAGCAAGCGCTTTTCTAGAAGTTCTTTCATGGAAGTGACCATTTACGTGGCCTAGTGAACTGAAAACGTCACGAGCGAAGACAGGTTGATCGCCGCCGGAGCGCAGTACCCGGAGTTTACAAGTGTAAATGAGGATCACGAGCACCGCCGGCGGTCAAGATGTCGAGCGCAGTAGTTTTCAGCAGCAGCGAAAATCGTCGAGGGGCGAATGCTCCATCCCCATACGTTTATGCCAGTCATGGAAGCGCTCCAGCATCAGCGGTTGCAACTCCAGAGTGTAATAGGACACCGGATTGGGCACCCCCATCAGCTCGGAAAACACCATCAGCATGAACAAGTCGTCCTCGTCCCGCTGGGCGCGGGCAATGGCGCCGCGATAGCGCGCCGAGTAGAACTCCTCGGCGTAGAAACGAGCCTGGCTGAGCCAGGCCTTGATTCTTTCGCCTCGTTGAACAGAACCCTCGCTGTCGGAATCCTTGCGCATGTTACCTCCCGATCAGCCCTCTGACTTGGTTGCCAGCTCGCGACGCACTCGCTTCAGCGATGAAGCACACTCCATGGCTACCAGCACCGAAGCAATCAGCACGATGATATCCAACCCTAGCAGGAAGTAGTTTCCTACCTCGTAGAAACTGCGCAGCTGAGTCAGTAGCGCCAGCACGGTCATCACCAGCAGGAACAGCAGCGGCACCAGGGTGAACCACATGGGGCGCTTCAACCGTACCAGCATGACGGTAATCACCAGCAGGGTCAGACCCGCCAGCAACTGATTGGTGGTACCGAACAGCGGCCAGATGATCAAGCCACCGGAACCATCGGCGCCGGCACCAAAAGCCAGAACCAGACAGGAACCCACTGCCAGGAGCGTTGCTATGGCGGGCTTCTTCATCCACTGCTGGTTATAAATTTCGCCCCACTCCTGAAAAATATAACGCTGCAGGCGCAGGCCGGTATCCATGGTGGTGCCGGCAAACAGTGCTGCCATGACCGTGAGAAGAGTTGCTGCCGTTGTCTCGGGTAATCCCAAACCATTACTGATGATATAGGCGCCGCCTTCAACAAAGGCATTGACGCCGCCCTTGCCGAAGGCATCATACATGGCATTCCAGTCCGCCAGACTGGCAAACCCGGCAGTGGCGGCCAGGATGGCGCCGAGTGCCAGCATGCCCTCGCCAATGGAACCGAAGTAGCCTACAAAGCGCGCGTCGGTCTCCTTGTTGAGCTGCTTCGAGGTAGTACCGCCTGCTACCAGCCCATGAAACCCGGAAATCGCGCCGCAGGCGATGGTAACGAACAGCAAGGGAATGATCGACGGCGTTCCCTCAGGCACGTTGGCGTTGACCATGGGTGCTACCAGAGTCGGATTGAGTAGCACTAGAGCGCCATAAAGGATGATCAAACCCACGAAGAGCTGCAGGCCATTGATGTAGTCTCGGGGCTGCAGCAGCATCCACACCGGCAGCAGAGAAGCGATGGCCGCATAGGCGAACAGCAATAGAATCCACACGGCGTTGCCGGAAAGAGCCCCGACCTGCTCGGGCATCTGAATGGGCACTGATGGTCCGATTAGGATCAGGCCATATAAGGCCAAGACGCCAATAATCGAAACCATCGCCAGACCGATGATACGCCGATAAATCAGCTGTCCGATGATAAGCGCTACAACGATAGCGCCCCAGACCGGTACCACGGCACTGGGAAATTTCATCAACAGCCCGGCGATGACCACGCCGAAGACGGCGTTGACCATCAACAGCACCAAGAAGATAACGATCATGAACAAGCTACGGGCACGCTTGCCGACTACGTCGCCGGTCAAGGCGCCTACGGACTTGGCTCGATTGCGCACGCTGGCCCAGATCGCCCCGCTATCGTGAACCCCGGCGAAGAAGATGGTGCCGAGCACCACCCATAAAAAGGCCGGCAGCCAGCCCCAGATTACGGCGATGGCTGGGCCGACGATGGGTGCTGCGCCTGCCACGGAGGTAAAATGGTGCCCCCATAGTACGTAGCGGTTGGTAGGAACGAAATCGATGCCGTCCTCGAATTCATGGGCAGGCGTCTTGAAATCAGGGTCCAGCCGGTAGATTTTTTCGGCAATGAATTTCGAATACACGAAATAAGCTAGCGCCATGGCGCCCAAGCCAATGAATAGAACCACGACGGCACTCATGCATTAAGCTCCTTATGTATGCTGTTGTTCTCATATTTGTTTTAATTCTAATAGACTTAGCGTAGACAAAGAAACCCTCTCAAGACAGCATCTTTGCACAATCGCTTTGTAAAATGGATCCGGCCCCATGCTGCTTCACGCACTCAAGTATCTACTGTTGCCACCTTTGGTCAATGCGCTGTTGATGCTGGCGGGGCTGCTGCTATGGCGAAGTCATCGCGCATTCGGCACTTCCCTTCTTGTTCTTGGCTTGGTGTCATTGTTGATCTTTTCGCTGCCCTGGGTCAGTTACTGGCTGCGCAAAGGGCTGGAACCCCATGAGCCGCCTACCCGGATAGCGCTACAAGAGGCTCAGGCCATCGTGATCCTCGGCGGTGGGCGAGATTACGCAACGCCGGAATTCGGCTGGGGCGATGCGCCCAACAACGCCACCTGGCGCCGGCTAGGCTATGGTGCCTGGCTTAACCGTGAAACGGGCCTACCGATTCTGGTAAGTGGCGGACGCATCAACGACGAAGCCCTTGCCGAGGCCACGCTGATGGCGCGAGCGCTGAAGCAAGCCTTTGGTCTCGAAACACGATGGGTCGAGGAACGCAGCCGGACTACCGCAGAGAACGCGGAGTTCAGCGCTGCCATCCTTGAACGGGAGGGCATTGCAAGAATACTGCTGGTCTCCCAAGCCTGGCACCTGCCTCGCGCGATCCCCGAGTTCGAGCGGGCCGGGCTCGAGGTTGTCCCTGCCCCCACGGAATTCGCCAGTCGTCCACCGAATGGCATGATCGCCTGGATTCCACGGGCCTATCATCTGCGCCAGAGCACCCAGGCACTGCATGAGTGGCTAGGCCGTATCGTCTACAAGATAAATGCCGATTGAATGCCCATGCTCGAATCATCCTTCATATGGCTTCGATAACGGCTCAACCGCGGCGATAAATCACCTTGTAAGCCCCATCACCACAGCTGCCAACGATCTCGACCTTGCTGTATTGGCCGCTGTCAGACTCGACTACCTCCTGGGCTCGTGCGGCAGGCACGGCTTCCAACGTGAAGTCGCTTACCTGATTGGCGCGTATCTTGCGGGCAATCTCGTTTTGCAGATTGCGACAGGCTTGGCTCGCCGCTTCTGAATTCATTATTTGCGAATTCGTCGTTTCAGAGGATTGCTCCCGACGTGCCCGAGGTAGCGGCTGCATCGGCTCGACACGTATCTGACGCTGCCCTTCACCATCGGACAAGGGCGTTCCCGGGTTGACCGCCTTGAACGTCGAGCGAACGCGTGGCGGCGCCCGCTCATCCGAAGGCAATGCTTGACTCAACGCCGGCACGCTTGCCATCAACAATCCCAGCGCCAATGCCAGTCGCTGGCCACGGCGCAAAATGATGAATGCCTCACGGTTAAATGAGCTACGTGTCATAAACATTTACTCGGATAGATTGAATTCGCCACCCTGTTCGATGGCACGCTGATAGGCCGGCCGCTCGCGCATGCGCGTCAGGCACGCTTTGAGATTGGGCGAGCCTTCGAGCCCGCCGCGAGCGTCCAGGGCCAACAAGGGAAAACTCATCTGAATATCGGCAGCGGTGAATTGCTCACCGGCAAACCAGGCCGACTTACCCAGCACGCCTTCCCAGAAATCCATATGTTGTCGAATCTGCGGATTCAGAAACTTGTCCTTCACACCGCTGGCAAACATATTGCCGAGAGGACGCATTGGCGCCGGCACCGGCGATTTGCCAAGCCGCGAAAATACCAGCTTCATTACCAGCAGCGGCATGGCGGAACCCTCGGCGTAATGTAGCCAAAAGCGGTAATGGCGATGATCCGCGCTATCCGGTGCTGGTATCAGGCTACGTTTTGTATCGTAGCGCTCGATCAGGTAGTCGATGATCGCACCGGATTCCGCGAGGGTGATCTCACCGTCGGTGATCACAGGCGACTTGCCCAGAGGATGCACCTGCTTGAGTTTCGCCGGCGCCAACATGGTTTCAGGATCGCGCGCATACTCAACGGTCTCGTAGTCGAGTCCCAACTCTTCGAGTAGCCACAAGACTCGCTGAGAACGAGAATTCTCTAGATGATGAACCTTGATCATGGCGAACGTCCTTGTCGTGGTGAAGTGCTTCCCTAACGCTTGAACATGTCATCCCCGACATCATCGATATAGCGTTCGGCCTTTCTAAGGATCAGTTCGACGCAGGATTCCCGGCTACCGACCGTATCCGAACGCTCGAAGCGATGCTCCAGGGTCTCGCCTTGCGCGACCGGCTTGCGAATCCAACCGCTGACGCGGTATTGCCCCCCGGCATCCTGAGGATCCGGGGTGATCAGATAGCCGCGATGCTCCGTCGCCGGCATTTCCTCGGCATTGTCGCTGCCACCACGAAACAAGCCGTCGATCAGTTTCTTGAGCATGCTGCCTCCCAACTTTTGAACCAGACATGAAAATGCTGTCGAGCGAAGACCAGACAAGGCAAAAATCGACGAAGAAGCGGAGTTTACCGGGTGTAAATGAGCATTTTGAGTCGATTTTTAACACAGTATGGTCGAGCGCAGACCATTTTCAGCTTGCGATGCGGCCCTTACCGGCGGCAATGCGTAAACGTAGTGCATTGAGCTTGATGAACCCCTCGGCGTCCTTCTGATCGTAGGCGCCGGCATCGTCCTCGAAGGTGGCGATGGACTCGTCGAACAGGGATTGCTCGGACTTGCGACCGGCGACGATGGCGTTGCCCTTGTAGAGCTTCATGCGCACCACGCCATTGACGAACGTCTGGGTCTCGTCGATGGCCGCCTGTAGCATGCGCCGCTCCGGACTCCACCAATAGCCGTTGTAGATGACCTCGGCGTACTTGGGCATCAGTTCGTCTTTCAAGTGCGCCGCTTCGCGATCCAGGGTCAGCGATTCGATGGCGCGGTGGGCGCGCAGCATGATGGTGCCCCCCGGGGTTTCGTAGCAGCCGCGAGACTTCATGCCCACGTAGCGGTTCTCGACGATATCGAGGCGCCCGATACCGTTGTCGCCGCCAAGCTGGTTGAGCTTTGCCAGCACGTCGTGGGGCTTTAGGAATTCACCGTCGATGGCGACGATATCGCCCTTCTCGAAGGTCAGATCGATATAGGTAGGCTGATCCGGTGCCGCCTCCGGCGAGACACTCCAGCGCCACATGTCCTCCTCGGCCTCGGCCCAGGGGTCCTCGAGAATGCCGCCCTCGTAGGAGATATGCAGCAGATTGGCGTCCATGGAGTAAGGCGACTTCTTCTTGCTCTTGGAGAAATCCACCGGGATGTCGTGCTGCTCGCAGTAGTTCATGAGCTTTTCCCGGGAAGTCAGATCCCACTCGCGCCAGGGCGCGATGACCTTGACCCCGGGCTTGAGCGCATAGGCACCCAGTTCGAAGCGTACCTGATCGTTGCCCTTCCCGGTGGCGCCGTGGGAAATGGCGTCCGCGCCGGTTTCGTTGGCGATCTCGATCAGGCGCTTGGCGATCAGCGGACGTGCGATGGAGGTGCCCAGCAGGTATTCGCCTTCATAGATGGTATTGGCACGGAACATCGGATAGACATAATCGCGCACGAACTCTTCGCGCAGATCCTCGATATAGATCTCCTTGACCCCCAGTGCCTTGGCTTTCTCCCGGGCCGGCTCCACCTCTTCGCCCTGGCCGATGTCCGCCGTAAAGGTCACCACTTCGCAGCCGTATGTCTCCTGCAACCACTTGACGATCACGGATGTATCCAGGCCGCCGGAATAGGCGAGCACGACCTTGTTGACGTCGGACATTCTAGGCTCCTTGGCTGTATCGATGGCCGCTCAGTATAGCGCCGTTGGCTTTGGGCGAATACCGTCGCTCTGCCCTTCATTACGGTGATGGCGCTCATTCTCCGGGTATCGATATTCGATCGCAGGGAACGTTAGTTGACTCTAATGGAAATAGAGGTCGTTCTCGTGGGCTTTTCACTTCATACTAGCAAGAGTGAAAACGACACTCTGGATGAACTGGCAAGGGAGCGATGCATGACCGAGGCGAATGGCCAACCCATGATGGCTCAGCGCTTTCGTAGCTTTCTACCCGTGGTGATGGACATTGAAACCGGAGGCTTCAATGCCGAGCGGGATGCCATTCTGGAAATTGCGGCGGTCACGCTGACCATGGACTTCGAGGGCAATCTACTACCTGATGCCACTTTTTCTTTTCATGTAGAGCCTTTCGAGGGAGCCAATATCGACCAGGCGGCACTCGATTTTACCGGCATCGATCTCGCCAATCCGCTGCGCAAGCGTGTGAGTCTGTCGGAATCCGCAGCGCTTGGTGAAATCTTTCGTCCGGTGCGCAAGGCCATCAAGTCCAATAAGTGCACTCGGGCCATTCTGGTGGGTCATAACGCGGCCTTCGATCATGGCTTTCTCAATGCAGCCATTGCTCGCTGCGGCGTCAAACGCAACCCGTTTCACCCTTTTTCGAGCTTCGATACCGCTACCCTCTCGGGATTGGTCTACGGTCAGACGGTACTCGCCCGGGCTTGTCGCGCTGCGGGCATCGAGTTCGACAATTCCGAGGCGCATTCGGCACGCTACGATACCGAACGTACCGCTGAGCTATTCTGCTCCATCGTCAACCGCTTCAAGGATCTGGGGGGCTGGAGCCTGACGCAGCGCGAGCAGGGGCTGGACGAGCGCTGAGTCGCAGGCTCTCATTGACGCCAACGCAAAGGCCCCCGGATCGACTCCGAGGGCCTTTGGCATCAAACAGTAACTACCTATATCGCAACTATTCCATATGCGTCAGGCATCGCCTGCCTTTTCTTCGTCTGCACCAGCCTTGGCTGCCGCCTCCTTGATCATTGGCTCCAGCTCACCGTTCTGATACATCTCGACGACGATATCGCAGCCGCCCACCAGCTCGCCATTGAGCCACAGCTGTGGAAAAGTCGGCCAATTGGCATATTTGGGCAGTTCGGCACGAATATCGGGGTTGTCCAGTATATTGACGAAGGCAAAGCGCTCGCCGCATGCCATCAGCGCCTGTACCGTTTGCGCGGAAAAACCGCACTGCGGTAGCTGAGGCGTGCCCTTCATGTAGATGAGAATCGGGTTTTCGCTGACCTGTTGCTTGATGTTGTCGAGAGTGGTGCTCATGTCAGGATTCCTGTACGGGGCGCGGTCGGATAACCGTCGCCGCGTAATAAGTGAATGAAAGCGTGATCACTATTCTACTGGTGCACGCGCCCGAAAACAGCCCCGGCAAGAGAACGTTTCCAGTCATGCGTTGCGCTGGCTACCAGCTGTGGCTAGGATGATGGATTTTCCGCACAACCCGATATTCGTTTAACACACGGTAGCCATGGCTGCCGTGACGCGATGCTTTTTCGTTCGCGGCTTTCGTTCACCGCCCCAGGAGCTTGCCATGGCGACACGCCATTTTCTGACCCTGCTGGATCTCAGCTCGGAAGAGCTTGACTATTTGATCGCTCGAGCCATTCGGATCAAGAGCGAACTCAAAGCTCATGGGCCCGACTATACGCCTTTTGCCAACCGTACCCTGGCAATGATCTTCGAGAAATCCTCGACTCGTACGCGGGTCTCCTTCGAGACAGCCATGGCGCAGTTTGGCGGTCATGCGCTATTTCTTTCTCCCCGGGATACCCAGCTTGGCCGCGGCGAACCGATCGGTGATACCGCGCGAGTATTGTCGGAGATGGTCGATGCAGTGATGATCCGCACGTTCTCCCATGCCGATCTAGAGGCCTTTGCCGAAGCGAGCTCCGTGCCAGTCATCAATGCGTTGAGTGATGATTATCACCCCTGCCAGCTGCTGGCGGACATGATGACCTGGGTCGAATGTCGCGGCGCGATCCAAGGCAAGACGGCGGTATGGATCGGCGACGGCAACAACATGTGCCATTCCTGGATCAATGCCGCGCGCCAGTTCGACTTCACGTTGCGCGTCTGCTGCCCCGAGGGCTATGATCCCGACCCAGCGATTGTCACCGCCGCCGGCGACCGGGTCAGCATCCTGCGCGACCCTCGGCAGGCAGCGGAGGACGCGGATCTCGTCACCACTGATGTATGGGCTTCCATGGGCCAGGAGCAGGAACAGAGCGCTCGCGAACGTGCTTTCAAAGGCTTCCAGGTGACGGAGGCGATGCTCGATACGGCGGCTTCCGATGTGCTCTTTTTGCACTGCCTGCCGGCCCATCGCGGCGAGGAGATCAGCACCACCCTGCTGGACGACCCGCGCGCCGTAGTCTGGCAAGAAGCCGGTAACCGCCTGCATGCACAAAAGGCACTACTGGAATTTCTGCTTCTCGGACACATCGATTAATCGCCATGGGCCAACCGCTACTACAGGTCGACGAATTGGAGTGCCGCTACGGGTCTACCGTAGTGACATCTCACGTCAATTTCTCTCTCAATAGAGGCGACCTTTGTTGTCTGCTGGGCCCATCCGGCTGCGGCAAGACCACGCTACTGCGCGCCATTGCCGGTTTCGAACCTGTAGCGGAGGGCAGTATCACCCTCGAAGGCATGACACTCTCTGATTCAACCACGCTCGTCGCACCGGAAAAACGCCAGGTGGGCATGGTATTTCAGGATTATGCGCTATTTCCGCATCTCTCGATCCTCGACAATGTGGCGTTTGGCTTACGCAAGCTGCCCCGCGATCAGCGTCGACAGCGGGTCGAAGAACTGCTCGAGTTAGTGGGCCTGACGCGTCTTGCCAAGCGCTATCCCCATGCGCTTTCCGGCGGTCAGCAGCAGCGCGTGGCCTTGGCACGTGCTTTGGCCCCGCAGCCGCGCCTGCTATTGCTGGACGAACCGTTCTCCAATCTGGATGTAGAGCTGCGCCGCCAGCTTAGCCAGGAGGTTCGAAACATCCTCAAAAAGCTCGGCATCAGCGCTATCATGGTCACCCATGATCAACAGGAAGCCTTTGCCCTGGCGGATCAGGTCGGCGTACTGCACGGCGGCTATCTGCAACAGTGGGATACGCCCTACAATCTTTACCACGAACCAGCGACCCGGTTCGTCGCCAATTTCATCGGGCAGGGCTTTTTCATACCGGGCACCATGAAAGATCATGAGACGGTAAATACCGAAATTGGCGATATTACTGGCAACCGGGCCTACCCTTTCGAAAAGAATGCACCGGTCGATGTCCTGTTGAGACCCGACGACATCGTACTCGACAAGGATAGCGAACTCATGGCGAAGGTGGAGCAGCGCATCTTTACCGGGGCCAATTCGCTTTATCGATTACGCCTGCCTTCTCGGCAAGTGGTCGAGGCCTCTTTCAACAGCCATCATGACTACGCCCCAGGCGAACACATTCCGGTACGCATCCAGGCGGATCATCTGATCCTGTTCGAACGCCAGAACGGAGCGTGAATGCCGGCTGGCTTTAACATCCGGGTTTCTACAAGGGCGGGGAACGCTTGGGCGCGATGCGGCATGAAAAAGCCGCCTGAACGAATACTCAGGCGGCTAGATCGGGAATTATGTTGGTGGAGCCTAGCGGGATCGAACCGCTGACCTCAACACTGCCAGTGTTGCGCTCTCCCAGCTGAGCTAAGGCCCCAGACGACGCCACGAAACGATCGTCGGATGTTCCCCGTACTTTTGTCTATCCAGATCCAAAATAGATCTGAATCAATACAAAAGTGGAACGGCGCGTATACTATGTGCCAACCACCTCGACGTCAATATCTTTTGTGTTGCTACCGATGATTATCAAGAGTGGAATCAACGTTTCGTGAATATTACACTCATTGATTCCTTCGCGGCAGTGCCGATACCAAACGAAATCTTTCTTGTCAGGAGCGGACTTGATCAAGGTTATAGTTGCGGATGATCATCATCTGGTGCGTACCAGCATTGCCCATATGCTCAGCCAGGAAGACGGCATCCAGGTCGTTGGAGAGGCCGCCACAGGTGAAGAAGCGCTTAGCCTGGCGCGAACGTTACGGCCCGATATCGTCCTGATGGACATTCGCATGCCCGGTATCGGCGGGTTGGAGGCTACCCGCAAGATCGCTCGCGGCATGTCCGATATCAAGGTGGTGATCCTGACCGCCTACCTGGAAGAGACCTTCGCTCAGCGACTGCTTGAAGCGGGTGCCAGCGGCTTCATCAGCAAAGGCACTGCAATGGATGAAGTCGTGCGTGCGATTCGCGCCATTCAGCTCGGTCAGCGCTATATCAGCCCCGAGATCGCCCAGCGCCTGGTATTGGCCAAGATGGATACCCAGGACAATCCTTTCGATCAGCTTTCGAGCCGGGAAATGCAGGTCGCGATGATGATCATCAACTGCCACAAGGTGAACGATATTTCGGATCGGCTTTTCCTGAGCCCCAAGACGGTCAATACCTATCGCTATCGTATTTTCGACAAGCTTGGGCTGCAAACCGATGTGGAGCTTACCCATCTTGGCCTGCGTCATGGACTAGTGGAAGGATTCACCGAAGCGCATTGAATTCACGCCATAAGGGGGGCCAGCGCTCCTAAACCAGGAGCGATCTGGTATCGTGACACTATCAACTCAGCAATATCGATGGTGGCATGAGTTTCGACGCCAAACACTTTCTCAAGACCGTCAGTGAATCGCCGGGTGTCTATCGCATGCTCGATAGCGACGGCAATGTGCTTTACGTGGGCAAGGCGAAGCGTCTCAAGGCGCGTCTTGCGAGTTATTTTCGTGGCGCCCTCAACACCAAGACCCAGGCCCTGGTCGCACGTATCCGCGATGTGCAAGTCACCATTACCCGTAGCGAGACCGAGGCGTTACTGCTCGAACAGACCCTGATCAAGGAGCTGCGCCCGCCTTACAACATCCTGTTGCGGGATGACAAATCCTACCCTTATGTCTTTGTCAGCGACCGCCACCCCTACCCGGCCCTCGAGTTCAAGCGCGTACGCCACAAACGCAATGACGGACAGTATCTTGGCCCTTACCCCAGCTCCAGCGCGGTGCGGGAGAGCCTGGCGCTGATGCAGAAGATCTTTCGTATTCGCAATTGCGAGGATACGGTGTTTGCTCATCGCAATCGGCCTTGCCTGCAGTATCAAATCAATCGTTGCAGCGCGCCTTGTGTGGGCTATATCGACAAGCAGGAGTATCAACGCGACCTCGAGCACGCGGTGATGTGCCTGGAAGGCAAGAGCGAGCAGGTGACCGGACAGTTGATGACGGCCATGGAAACGGCCAGCCGCAACCTGGAGTTCGAAGAAGCAGCGCGCCTGCGGGATCAGGTACAGCAGTTGCGTCGGCTTCAGGAACGCCAGATCGTCGATACCGGCTCCGGCGATGCGGATATCTTTGCGCTGGTGGAGCGGCCGGGTGGCTTTGGCATCAGCGTATTGACGGTACGCCAGGGGCGCATGCTGGGTGCGCGTCATCACAGTCCCGAGAACGGCCTCGATCTTCCCGCTTCAGAGCTACTAGGCGAGTTCGTCAGTCAATTCTATCTCGGCCAAAGACGCGAACTGCCTCAGGAAGTCATCACGAGCCACCCTCTTCCCGACAGCGAGATACTCCAGGGGGCGTTCAGTGAGCAAGCCGGCAAGCATGTGCGCTTGACACACCAGGTACGCGGTCATCGCGCTCAGTGGCTGCAGCTGGCCCGCACCAACGCCGAGCAGTCACTGGCGACCCAGCTTGCCAATCGCACTCAGCTGTCGAAGCGCTTCGAGGCTTTGCGCGATGCACTGAGCATGGAAACGACACCGACACGGCTGGAATGTTTCGATATCAGCCATAGCCACGGCGAAGCCACGGTCGCTTCCTGCGTGGTGTTCGATCAGGACGGCCCGGTAAAGTCCGATTATCGACGCTTCAATATCGAGGGCGTTGCCGCCGGCGACGATTACGCCGCCATGCGTCAGGCGCTTACACGCCGCTTCAAGCGTCTTCAGCAAGGCGAAGGCAAATGTCCGGATATTCTGCTGGTGGATGGCGGCAAGGGTCAGCTCAACATGGCAAGGGACGTTTTCGAAGCGCTGGGTATCAGTCATATTCGGCTGGTGGGCGTCGCCAAGGGCACGACCCGCAAACCTGGCCTGGAGACGCTGTTTCTCGAAACCGTCGACAACAGCTTGAACCTCGAGGGCAGCTCGGCGGCGCTGCACCTGGTACAGCATATCCGCGATGAGGCCCACCGTTTCGCCATCACCGGCCATCGGCAACGCCGGGACAAGACGCGTCGCACCTCCACACTGCAGGATATTCCTGGGGTCGGCCCTAAGCGACGTCGCGAACTGCTACGATTCTTCGGGGGGCTACAGGGCGTTCGTCATGCCAGCCGCGAGGAACTTGCCCGGGTGCCGGGTATCAGCGCCAGCCTCGCCACTTCCATCCATCAGGCGCTGCATGGATGATTGGCGCAAAGACGCATAGAATGGTGGCTCTCGATCACTGGCATGGACCCATGTTATTTAGATGAACATACCCAACATCCTTACACTGGCTCGCATCGTATTCATTCCGTTGCTGGTGATCCTGTTCTATGCCCCTTATGCCTGGAGCCTGAAGCTCACCGCATTGCTGTTCGGCCTGGCCGCCCTCACAGACTGGCTGGACGGCTATCTGGCACGCCGCTGGAACCAGAGCACGCCGTTTGGCGCCTTCCTCGATCCGGTGGCGGACAAGGTCATGGTGGCGGTAGCGCTGGCGCTGTTGATCGAACGCTTCGATTCACTTTGGCTGACCCTGCCAGCCCTAGTCATCATCGGCCGGGAAATCGTGATTTCCGCATTGCGGGAATGGATGGCGGAAATGGGTAAGCGCGGTCATGTTGCCGTGTCCTGGGTCGGCAAGGTCAAGACAACCTTACAGATGGTTGCCCTACTACTGTTGCTTGGCTGGGCACCAACGACTCAAATCGCGACGATTGGGATCATTACGCTCTATGCCGCAGCAGTCTTGACGCTATGGTCGATGCTGCAATATCTTCGCGCCGCCTGGCCTGAGCTGTCTCGCTCGATGTAGCCGGCAGAGGCGATAAGCGTTTGACAGAGGCGCCCTTATCTGTAGAATGCCTCATCGAGTCGAGCGGGAATAGCTCAGTGGTAGAGCATCGCCTTGCCAAGGCGAGGGTCGCGAGTTCGAATCTCGTTTCCCGCTCCATGTTTGGCAGCAAAAACGGTGAAAGTCGCAAGCTGGAACGCCAGCCCGATTGGCTCTCGTTTCCCACGCCAAACGCTCACTTCAACGATAAAGCAGACAATCAATAGCGCCCGATTGACGAGCTAGCATGACGAAATACTAGCTTATTGATTTTCTATTTTGCTTTAACGTTTGAATCGCGCTCAGAGGCTGGATGGCAGAGTGGTTATGCAGCGGACTGCAACTCCGTGTACGCCGGTTCGATTCCGACTCCAGCCTCCATATTATCCTTGGCTGTGCGCCCTTCCCGATCCCCGCCCGGATGGCGAAATTGGTAGACGCAAGGGACTTAAAATCCCTCGGAGGTTATACTCCGTGCCGGTTCGAGCCCGGCTCCGGGCACCAGTCGTGAATACGTTATCTCGTCCGTTCTTCCGCATGATGACGCTATGCGCGCTCTGTGATATCCCAGGCCGCTCCCTTGTTTCGTGAACTGCAACCTACCTGCTGAAGAGTTATCGTCGATGTCATTGCTGCGTCTTCGCGATCCTTATTTCAGCTACCGCTACCGCCACTATCTACATGTACTGCGTACTAGCCTGGCACTAGCGGCCACCTTCATCCTCATCTCGACACTGCAAATTCCACACGGCAGCTGGGCGCTGATCAGCACCCTGGCGGTGGTTGGCAATCTGCCCAATGTCGGCAGCGTGTTGGACAAGGGCGGGCAACGACTGCTGGGTACGATTCTGGGTATCATCTGGGGCATCATGTTGATGCTGATTCCCGATCCGCCGGCTGGGGTAGTGCCCCTATGGACATTGATCAGCATCGCCTTGGCGACCTACGCAACCTTCGCCACCCGCTATGGCTACAGTGCCTTGATATTCGGCATCTCCGTACTGCTGGTAGTCGGCAGCGGCAATCACGACCTGGACATAGCCCTGTGGCGGGCCTTCAATGTGCTGCTGGGAACGCTGATCGGGATCCTTGTCACCGTGCTGGTCATGCCGCAGAAGGCAACGGACGTGCTGCGCTTTTTACTCGCCGACAATCTCGACAAGCTGGCGCGCCTCTACCATGCCCATACCAGCGCCGCCGCCGAGAACGACATCGCCATCGATACCCAAGAGCTTCTCAAGACCGTCACTGCCCAGCTGGTCGAACAGAGAAAACTCGTGGATGCCATTCACAGCGAGCGACGCTTGCGCCGCAACGAGCTCGATAGCTTGTTATCTTTGCAGAGGCGCATGCTTTCCACTATCGAACTGATACTGCAGACACGCTGGGTGACGCGCATTGGCTACGAACGCATCGCTGCCATGAATGGCTTGCGTGAAGCGCAGCACCGTCTCGCACGTGTATTGGGTACACTGGCATTTCAGGTGCGCACCGGTCAGCCCATCGAAGTGCAGGTAAAACGCTTGGATCTGGATCAGTATGCCAACCAAGCCACTTTGGCGCGGGATGAAAATGGGCAGATGCTGTTCGGACCAAGCGGTTATTTATGGCTTAATCGTGAACTGACCAGACTGACCCGGGAACTGAGCCTGCGCTTGGGCCGCTTGAGGCACTTGCCCAGCAAGCGTCTTAGACGACGTGCAAGTCAGCACACGCTGGTCAGCGATTCCCAGCGCTTACGCACCGAACCCGGCAAATCCTCTTCTTCAGATACGAGAACCCGGCACAATGACTCATAGCGAACACGACGTTCTGATCATCGGCGGTGGCGTTGCCGGTCTGACTCTGGCTCTCGAACTGGCCGGGCATCGCTGCGTGACGCTGTTACGGCCGGCACAGGACGACTTTGGCGCAAGCCGCTGGGCGCAAGGGGGGATCGCCGCAGTACTGGCGCCCACGGATAACATCGAAGCTCACGTTCAGGATACGCTGGTTGCCGGGGATGGCCTGTGCGACGAAACCGCGGTTCGCTTTACCGTCGAGCATGGCCGGGAGGCGATCGACTGGCTCATCGCGCTCGGTGTGCCCTTCACGCCGGATACGACGATGAACGCCGTCTATCCCTACCATCTCACTCGGGAAGGCGGACATGGCGCCCGGCGCATCATCCACGCAGCGGATGCCACTGGGAAGGCGCTGATAGACACCCTGCTCGAGCATGCCTACCGTCACCCGGATATTCATCTAATCGAGGCGTGGCAGGCCATAGAGTTGCTCGAGGATGCCCAGGGCCGTTGCCGAGGCGCACTCTGCCTTGATACGGACAATCGGCTTCAGCTCGCGGCAGCCCGGGACACCGTACTGGCCACCGGCGGCGCCAGTGGCCTTTATCAACATACCACCAGCCCTGCTCCCGCCTGCGGCGAGGGCATGGCAATGGCGGCGGCGCTAGGCGCCACGCTGATGAATCTGGAGTTTCAGCAGTTTCATCCCACCTGCCTGTACGATCCACAGGGCAGCCCTTTTCTGATCAGCGAAGCGGTGCGTGGCGAAGGAGGGCTACTACGGAATATTCATGGCGTACGCTTCATGCCGGACTACGATGAGCGCGCCGAACTCGCACCGCGAGACATTGTCGCTCGGGCCATTCATGCCGAGATGCTAGGCCATGAATCATCTCATGTGCTGCTCGATATCACCCACCTCGAAGCGGCGCGGATACGCGAGCACTTTCCTACCATCCACGCCCACTGCCTGCATCGTGGGCTCGACATCACTCGCGACCCTATTCCCGTCGTTCCTGCGGCACACTACAGCTGCGGAGGCATCGCTACCGATCTGCAAGGCGCCAGCGATGTGGAGCACTTGTATGCCATCGGCGAAGTGGCCTGTACGGGCTTGCATGGCGCCAATCGCATGGCCAGTAACTCGCTGCTGGAGTGCCTGGTATTCGCCCGTTCCGCGGCAGTAAAATTGCGCGAAAGCACGTCCGGCCAACATGGCGAGCCAATTACACCTGCTGCGTACTCGACTTCTAGTGCGCACTCGGCGCCCTCTGACGAGAGCATCAATCAGGTATTCACTGCCATGCGCAAGATAATGAGTCAGTCCGCCGGCATCGTGCGTAGCATCGAGGGGCTCACTGCCGGCGAGGAAGCGCTGAAACGACTGGAGGAGGAGTACGCGGGACTTTATCAGAAACAGTATCAGGAACGATGCCAGGAAAGACCGCGAGAACAGGCGCTCACTCTGGCCCATACTCGACTGAAGCACGCACTCGGCTTGGCCGGCATTCTGCTGAGAGTCGCCCGTGAGCGGCGCGAATCACGCGGACTGCATTATAACCGCGACTATCCGCATCATAGCGCCTCAGCACCCACAGCTTCGAAGGCAACGCTAGCTTCCCGAAGGAGCCCACAGCAATAGCCGTCGCAGAGACCGGCGCGCTGACTGACTTGCACTATCCGGCCATAACCAATGGCGCTGCTTGCCGATGCGCAAACCGACCAGCCAAGGCCCCAGGTAGTCACAGTGCAGCGCTATGTTCTGCCAATCACCAGTAGAAGCCCCACGAGCCTGCCAGCCACCGCCCGTACCGGGCACCCAGCGCAGCTGCCAGCGAGCACGCCGGTTTCTTTCACGCCAAAGAGTCGAACCAAGAATGAAAGCCGCCATCAGGACCAGCCAGGGCGGGCCGTAAGCCGCTACGAGAATGCATACTGCCATGGCCAGCAGCAGCGAAGCCCACCAGCATAGCCTAGAGGGCGCGATATTGATCGTTGCCGGTTGTTTCAGCATATTCGATGATCATTTTGACAATCCGGCGAAACGCGTCTTCCTGTGGCCACTCGCGGCGCATCAGCCAGGTAAAGAGATCCTGGTCTTCCTGCTCGATCAATTCCTGGTAGGCTTTTTTATCTGCATCATCGAGTTCACTGTAGCGATGCTTCAGGAAAGGAATAAGCAGAAGATCGAGCTCCCACATACCGCGGCGCGAGTGCCAATACAGCCGTTTAAGGACAACATCTTCGCTCACAATCCGACCTCGCGAGTTGGTATTTGGGTGAAAGCAGTATAACCGAGCCCGGTCACGAATTCAGGAATCTACCGCCAAAGAAAGAAACACTCTTTTATCCTATTGCTAGTGCGTTGTTTTTTCACGATTTGGGCAGTATGCTCATTGGAACAACAAGACCTGTCAGCCTGCCGGCTACAGAGTACGCCGCACGGAGATATCCGATGACCAAATCCGAGTTGATCGAACAAATCGCCATGCGCCAGCCAGAGCTGTCACTCAAGGAAGTCGAAGCTGCGGTGCGCATCATTCTTGACGATATTACCGACTCCCTGGCGAGTGGAGGGCGCGTGGAGATACGCGGCTTTGGTAGTTTTTCTCTGCATTTCCGCGAGCCGCGCCTTGGCCGCAACCCTAAGACGGGAGAAGCCGTCGATCTGGAAGGTAAATTCGTGCCACACTTCAAACCAGGCAAGGAACTGCGTGAACAGGTCAACGCCAGCCGAGCCTTGGGATATTGATACCCAATTGTTATCTAAATTCAAAAGGACACCGCTATGCGTTGGCTTAAAGGGCTGTTGCTAGCCATCATTCTTCTACTGGTGCTGCTGCTAGGCATTCTTTTTGCCGTCAACAATCAGGAAGCGATTCCACTCAATCTGATCTGGATGGAACTGCCTCCCGCCTCGCTGTCATTATGGCTCTTGGTGACATTGGCCATTGGCGTTCTGCTGGGCATGCTGGCCATGAGCGGCGTCTACTTACGCTTGCGCGCCCTATTGACCCGTGCTCAACGTCACAATCAGCAGCAACGCAAGGAACTCGATCGGCTACGCATCCAGGAGTTCAAGGAAAGTCCATAAATGCTTGATTTCTTGCTGCTGGCGTTGCTTGTGGTGGCAATTGCCATCGGCTGGTGGCTGGGTCGCCTACAGCGCGTGCCGCTAGTGCGTAATTCGCAGCAGCAGAACATGCTACCCCGTGATTACTTCACCGGGCTCAATTACCTACTCAACGAGCAACCCGATCGAGCGATCGAGACCTTCATCCAGGCATTGGAAGTCAACAGCGATACTGTCGATACACATATTGCGCTAGGGGCGCTTTTCCGTAGTCGCGGTGAAGCCGATCGTGCCGTTAGAATTCATCAGAATCTACTGGCACGTCCTGCTTTGAACGCAATGCAAAGCGATCAAGTCCAGCTGGAACTGTCCCGTGACTTTCTGCAACTTGGTGTGCTCGATCGTGCCGAACGTCTTCTTCAGCAGTTGATTCGCGACACTCAGGATAATGACATACGTCGCTCTGCAAAACGTTTACTGGTAGATCTTTTCGAACGCGAGCGAGAATGGCAGCAAGCACTGGACGTCGCCTCTCCACAGCTAATGCGCCAGGAAGAAGACATGCGGCGGGCGGCTGCCCATTGGCTCTGCGAATTAGCGCAGCAACATCTTGAGTCGGCCAGCCCCTCTCTGGCACGCAAGCATCTACGTCAGGCACTGACCACGGATCCTGCCTGCGTCCGTGCCAACTGGCTGCTTGCCAACATCGAGCGAGAGGCTGGAAATTACAAGGCTGAAATTCGTGTTTTGAGGCGCATCCCCGAGCAGAGTCAAGGATTCACTCCTATCGTCCTAAAGCCCTTGCGCGATGCCTATCTAAAACTCGAGGACGAAGAGGGCCTGGAACAGAGTTTGCGTCTATTGAACGAGCCCATGCCTCATATCAGCGCCGTGATCATGATTGCGCAATCGATGATACGTCGTGGAGATCACGCTGGGGCAACCGCGTTTGCCGTCGAGCAAGTCAATGCCAACCCCAGTCTACGCGGTATCGATTACCTGATGGATCTTTATCTACTTGATCGGAGTGTTCCTCAACACGAGAACATTGCGCTCTTGCAACAACATATCAGCAAGCGGTTGGATGCCCTGCCCCGCTTTCGATGCCAGCGTTGCGGCTTTTCGGGCATGCAGCTGCACTGGCACTGTCCTCGCTGCCGAAGCTGGGGCTCAGTCAAACCGATCAACGATCTGGAGAGCGAGTAACGAGCGTCTTCTCGATATCCGCCAGCGCGACCATGGGGTCTTCAGCCTGGGTGATAGGGCGACCAATGACCAGATGCGTACTGCCGGCACTCAGCGCCTCATCCGGTGTAAACGTACGACGCTGATCGTCGCTCTGGCTGGATGCGAGACGTATCCCCGGGGTCACCTTAAGAAACGCCTCGCCACAGGTTTGGCGCAAGTGTGACGTTTCCTGGGGCGAGCATACGACACCTGCCAGGCCACAGGATTGAGCCAAAGCTGCCAATCTGTCGACCTGCTCGAAGGGCTCGACCGCTAATCCGATATCCATCATATCGCTGCGCTCCATGCTCGTAAGCACCGTTACCGCAATGAGATGAGTCGTCAGATTATTGGTTTCCAATCGCTCACGAGCTGCCTCCATCATTCGCCGCCCACCACTGGCATGCACATTGACCATCCATACCCCCTGTTCTGCTGCCGCCTGAACGGCACCGGCAACGGTCGTGGGAATATCGTGGAACTTAAGGTCAAGGAATACTTCGAAGCCACGTCCGTGCAGTGCCTCCACCACGTTCGGGCCAGCACGGGTAAATAGCTCCTTACCTACCTTGACACGACAACGTACGGGGTCGAGCTGATCCGCCAGGCACAAGGCCGCATCCATGGAGGGGTAATCCAGCGCGATTATTATGGGAGAGGCGGGAAGAGACATGGCGGCTCCACAAACAAGGTTTGCACCAGTATATCAGCGTACTGCTCCAATCGAGCAGCGAAGGTGGGCAATGACGTTGCTCACATGAGTAGATATCGTCATCCATCCGGGCTGTTTTCTTACAAAATTTTACGTTTCTTGCCATGTTTGTAAATTTATTGTTACTATATGGTTGCTATTTCGTACAAACAGCCCAGCCATAAAAAGGAACAAAGATGAAAACACTTTTGAAGGCAGTCTTGTTGAGCCTATCTCTTGGCGTCGCTTCTTTGGCGTTGGCGCAAGAAGCCCAAAATATCAACATCAACAGTGCCGATGCGGAAGTACTGGTTCAGCTTCCCGGGATTGGCAAGGCAAAAGCGCAGGCAATCATCGAAGATCGCGAAGCCAGCGGCCCGTTCACTAGCGCAGAGGATTTGAGCCGAGTCAATGGTATCGGTGATGCGACCGTAGAGTCACTCCGGGACCAAGTTACTTATTAAATAGCGCTACGTCGTGCAGCGAGAAATGCCCAGGCACTTCTCGCTGCACTTGAATGGCTAACGAGCAAGTTCTTGACGTTCAGATACGCAACGCACCATCGCACTCTAATACACGACCACTGTAATAATCGTTCTCAAAAATATAGCGTACGCTATCCGCGATATTTTCCGGCAGACCCAGACGACCAAGGGGCACCCCTTTGGTTATTTTTTCCAGAATCTCAGGGCGCATCGAAGCAGTCATTTCCGTTTCGATGAAACCGGGCGCCACCGCCCCTACGCGTATTCCGTAACGCGCCAGCTCTTTGGCCCAGGTCACGGTCAGCGCCGCAACACCCGCCTTGGCAGCAGCGTAGTTGCTTTGGCCCATGTTCCCGGCCCGGGAAATACTTGAAATATTGACGATGACACCCTGAGTGTCGGTTTCGATCATCTGTCTGGCAGCTTCACGACCACATAGGAACACGCCGGTCAGATTGACATCGATCACCCCTTGCCACCGCTCCAATGACATCGTCGAAACGATTTCTCCATCCTTGGCCTTGACGAGCAGCCCATCTCGAGTGATGCCCGCATTGCTGACCAGCCCAGCCACTGGCCCGAGCTTTTTGTGGATATCGGCAAACACGTCAACCACGGAGGACTCCTCGGCCACGTTCGCGACAAACGCCTCGGCTTGGACATGAGAATCCGCCAGCGTACTGATCGCTTGATCGAGCCGCGCGGCATCCATGTCGATCAACGCAATACGTGCGCCACGCTCCCCGAGCATTCTTGCCATGGCTAACCCCAATCCCTGGGCACCACCGGTAATTGCAATCACCTTATCGTCAATGTGCATTTTGTCTTCCACCCTAGAATATTTGTGCACTGCAGCATAAAGCAAAGAACACTTCTTTTCTACCCTGGACATCGGCTGTGGAACGCTGAAAAACCCCTTCTACTGACCTTTCAAGACTTGCATTATCCCCCGCCGCCTCCATCCTTGAAGAAGTACCGTGACCTGGAGCCGCTATGCCGATTCTTCTCGCTTTCACGCTCTTCGCCCTGCTCGACTTCGTGATCCTGTTTTCCGTAGGCGCGAAGATTGGGTTATTGGCCACCCTTGCGCTGATCCTTGCCACCGGATTCATTGGCTTGTATCTGGTGCGACGAGAGGGTGTCGCCACTTTTCAACGTGCCCAACAGCGCTTGGCGCAGGGAGAAATCCCTTCGGATGAGCTAATGACCGGTGCAGCCTTGATCTTTGGTGGCGCTCTACTCATGGCACCCGGCTTTCTCTCCGATGCCCTGGGCTTTCTATGCTTACTACCCACTTCCCGACGCGCACTTGGCAAGTTGCTCTCACGCCTCCCTTTTCAAATCCAGGGGTATAGCATGAGCAGTCGCTATCAACGTGGCGCGGATGGCTGGGAGTCACCTTCCAACAAGCATGCCGAATCCTTCGAAGATCAACGTGCTGATAAAGACCACGAAAATGTTTCGACACTAGAGGGCGACTTCATTTCCAAAGACGAGCCGCGCCGCTGATTTTTTTCATCAGCGCCCCTTGAAAGGCATCTTGCCGACCCCATCAAGGGGACAGTATTGAAATATGGCTTTCAGCGACATACTGAATGGCCAACGATAATGGAAGGCCAGGCTTTCCATCTCGTAAGCTTTGCTTTCGAGTTTTGCATTTTGAGTCATGAAACCATTAGGAGAACGTGAGCAATGAATATCCGTCCCTTGCACGATCGCGTCGTTGTACGTCGCGTCGAAGAAGAGCAAAAAACCGCTGGCGGCATCGTGCTTCCGGGCAACGCCCAGGAAAAACCGACTCGGGGTGAAATTCTCGCTGTCGGCAATGGCCGGATCCTCGATAATGGCGAAGTACGCCCTCTGGATGTAAAAGTCGGCGATACCGTCATCTTCAAGGAAGGTTTTGGCGTCGAGAAGCAGAAAATCGATGGTGAAGAAGTGCTGATCATGAGCGAAACCGACATCCTCGCGGTTGTGGAAGGCTGATCAGCAGCAGGCGCCGCAATACTTATTACTCCGAACTTCTTTACAAGCACTGACTTCAGGAAGCAACCACAATGGCAGCAAAACAGATCAAGTTTTCAGATGATGCGCGCAAGCGTATGGCTCGTGGCGTCAACGTTCTCGCTGATGCCGTAAAAGCGACGCTAGGCCCCAAGGGGCGCAATGTCGTACTCGAAAAATCCTTTGGTGCGCCAACCGTTACCAAGGATGGCGTCTCCGTCGCCAAGGAGATCGAACTCAAGGACAGGTTCGAGAACATGGGCGCGCAGATGGTCAAGGAAGTTGCCTCCAAGACCTCCGATGTAGCCGGCGACGGCACCACCACCGCAACTGTGCTGGCGCAATCCATTGTCAACGAAGGCCTCAAGGGCGTCACCGCTGGCATGAACCCGATGGACCTCAAGCGCGGGATCGATCAGGCAATCATTGCCGCGGTCAAGGAGATCGAGCAGCTGGCGGTCCCCTGCACCGATTCAAAGGCCATCGCTCAGGTAGGTACAATCTCTGCCAACGGCGATGCGCGTATCGGCCAGATCATCGCCGAAGCGATGGAAAAAGTTGGTAAGGAAGGCGTCATTACCGTCGATGAAGGACGTGGCTTCGAGGACGAGCTGGAAGTGGTCGAAGGCATGCAGTTCGATCGCGGCTATCTGTCGCCCTACTTCGTGACCAACCAGGACACTATGGCGGTCGAGCTGGAAGACCCGCTCCTGCTGCTGGTGGACAAGAAGGTCTCCAACATTCGCGAACTGTTGCCGGTACTCGAAAGCGTCGCCAAGGCTGGCAAGCCGCTGGTGATCATCTCCGAGGACATCGAAGGCGAAGCGCTGGCGACTCTGGTCGTCAACAACATGCGCGGCATCGTCAAGGTCGCAGCTGCCAAGGCGCCTGGTTTCGGTGACCGTCGCAAGGCCATGCTGCAGGATATCGCTGTACTCACCGGTGGTACCGTGATTTCAGAAGAAGTCGGGCTTACCCTCGAGCAGGCGAATCTGGATCACCTGGGCAATGCCAAGCGCATTACCATGTCCAAGGAAAACACCACCATCATCGATGGCGCCGGTGCTGAAAACGATATCGAAGCACGCGTTAGCCAGATCCGCGCTCAGATCGAAGATACGTCTTCCGACTACGATCGCGAGAAGCTCCAGGAGCGTGTCGCCAAGCTGGCAGGCGGTGTTGCCGTCATCCGCGTTGGTGCCGCTACCGAAGTGGAAATGAAGGAGAAGAAGGCTCGCGTCGAAGACGCCCTGCACTCCACCCGCGCAGCCGTTGAAGAAGGTGTCGTGCCTGGGGGCGGTACCGCCCTGATCCGTATCCTGACCCGGATCAAGGATCTCAAGGGCGATAACGAAGACCAGACCCACGGCATTGCCATCGCGTTGCGCGCCATGGAGTCACCGCTACGACAGATCGTGACCAACGCCGGCGAAGAAGCTTCCGTCATCGTCAATCGCATCAAGGATAGCGAAGGCAATCACGGCTACAACGCTCAGACCGGCGAATACGGCGATCTGTTCGAGATGGGTGTTCTCGACCCGGCCAAGGTTACCCGCTCTGCGCTGCAGTCCGCTGGTTCCGTGGCAGGCCTGATGATCACCACCGAAGCGATGATCGCCGAGGACCCGGAGGAGAAAGAAGCCGGTGGCGCCCCGGACATGGGCGGCATGGGTGGTATGGGCGGCATGATGTAAGCCCAAGCCGGACCCTCTCAGGCGACTGAATCTAGCCTGACCAACGAACCCCGCTGACATGTTCAGCGGGGTTTTTCTTTTCATGGCGCAAGCCAACCTGCAGGTGCCCAACGGCTCGCGTACACTGGCATTTTCCACCATGCCGACCCGTGAAGCCGATGCTTTCCAACATTCGAATCATTCTCGTCCAGACCTTCCATCCGGGCAATATTGGTGCCAGCGCTCGGGCCATGAAAACCATGGGCCTGTCCCGACTGACACTGGTCAATCCGCGCTGTTTTCCTGATGATGAAGCCACGCGACTCGCCGCCGGTGCCGAGGACATCATTACCAATGCTACCGTCACGACTACCTTGGCCGAGGCGGTTGCCGACTGCGTTCAGGTGATCGGCGCCAGTGCTCGCCTGCGAAACTTGCCGTTACCCCATTTCGATGAACCCGACCGAATGGCTGAAGATGCCATTGCAGTTGCCCAGAAAGAACCAGTAGCCTTGGTATTCGGGCGCGAGCGCTCCGGTTTAACCAATGACGAAATCCACCACTGCACGCACCAGGTCAGCATTCCCGCCAATCCTGACTACGGCGTACTGAACATCTCTCAGGCAGTACAGGTGCTTTGCTATGAGTTATTACGCGCACAGCAGCGCCTGGAATCTCATAGCCAGCTGGCACCAAGCCGCAAGCCCCCATTGCCCAATCAGGAACAATTGGCGCATTTTCACGATCATCTGCAGCGCGTCATGAAGGATATCGGCTTTCTCACCCAGCCTCATGCGCGTACCGAAGAACACTTGCATGCCCTCTTCGCCCGTGCACAGCCAAGCCGCAAGGAGCTTTCCATTCTGCGCGGTTTGTTGAGCGCCATCGAAAAGCGTAGCGAATAAGCCAAAAAAACGCGGCCTCTGAAGAGGCCGCGTTAGTTTTCATTAGATTTTCGCCATTTCTACGCTTTATATAGAGCGTAGAAATTTGAGGCAAAAGATCAGTCCTGACCCATCTGCTGCTTGATCAGATCGCCGATGGTGGTCGGACCACCGCTTTCGGCTTCCTGTTCGCGCAGTTTACCCATGTTGCGACGGGTATCAGTCTGGTCTTTGGCCTTGATCGAGAGCGTGATGCCGCGATTCTTGCGATCTACGCCAAGGATACGAGCCTCGACACTGTCGCCTTCGCTCAGCACGTTGCGCGCATCTTCGACGCGATCGGCACTGATCTCGGATGCCTTGAGCACTGCCACTACGTCGGTCGCCAGCTCGACATGCGCTTCCTTGGCATCGACCTCGACGACACGACCGGTGACGATGGCACCCTTGTCGTTGACCGCCAGGAACTCGGAGACCGGATCGCTTTCGAGCTGCTTGATGCCCAGAGAGATACGCTCGCGCTCAGGATCGATGGACAGAATGACAGCCTCGGCCTCATCGCCCTTCTTGAACTGACGCACGGCTTCCTCACCGGTTTCCGACCAGGAGATATCGGACAGGTGAACCAGACCGTCGATACCGCCTTCCAGACCGATGAAGATACCGAAATCGGTGATCGACTTGATGGTGCCGGAGACACGATCGCCCTTGTTGTAACGACCGCTGAAGTCTTCCCAGGGATTGGTGGTGCACTGCTTGATACCCAGAGAGATGCGGCGACGCTCCTCGTCGATATCCAGCACCATGACTTCGACTTCGTCTCCCACCTGAACGACCTTGGAGGGATGGATGTTCTTGTTGGTCCAGTCCATTTCGGAGACGTGAACCAGACCCTCTACACCCTCTTCCAACTCGGCGAAACAGCCGTAATCGGTCAGATTCGTGACGTGGGCATTGACCTTCATGCCTTCCGGATAGCGATCCTTGATGTTGACCCAGGGATCTTCGCCCAGCTGCTTCAAGCCAAGGGATACGCGATTGCGCTCGCGGTCGAACTTGAGCACCTTGACGTTGATTTCATCGCCAACCCCGACGATCTCGCTCGGATGCTTGATGCGCTTCCAGGCCATATCGGTGATGTGCAACAGGCCATCGACGCCGCCCAGATCGACAAAGGCGCCGTAATCGGTCAGATTTTTGACGATACCGTTGATCTGCTGACCTTCCTGCAGGGTTGCCAGCAGCGCTTCACGCTCGGCGCTGTTTTCAGCTTCAAGCACGGCGCGACGCGAAACCACCACGTTGTTGCGCTTAGGATCGAGCTTGATGACTTTGAAATCCAGTTCCTTGTTTTCCAGGTGCGCGGTATCGCGTACCGGGCGCACATCTACCAGGGAACCCGGCAGGAAAGCGCGGATGGAGGCGACATCGACGGTAAAACCACCCTTTACCTTGCCGTTGATCACACCCTTGACGATTTCGTCTTTCTCGAAAGCCGCTTCGAGTTCCTTCCAGGCTTCGGCACGCTTGGCCTTTTCACGGGACAGACGCGTTTCACCGAAACCATCTTCAACGGCTTCAAGTGCAACCTTAACTTCGTCACCGATGCCAATGGTCAGCTCGCCATTGTCGTCCTTGAACTGAGAAGCCGGAATCTGGCCCTCGGATTTCAGGCCAGCATTGACAGTGATCCAGTCGTTCTCGATATCCACCACGGTGGCCATGACGATGGCACCGGGCTCCATATTGATATCCTGGAGAGATTGTTCAAACAGTTCAGCAAAGCTTTCGCTCATGAGCATCCTACGTAATCAACGTTGATGGCGGTTGTCGCCTTCTCCGCGTCACCAGCAAACGCGGGCCTAATCTACATGTTCCCCGAAGATGTTAGCGCTGGTTCGACCCAAATCGGCTTGCCACACGAAATACCGATTTACATCATGACATCGTTACGGGGTCCGGAAGTGTCGTTTGCTTGACGAAGCATTCAAATTGAGGGCTTGAGGCCTGATTCGGCCAGTAGCCTCTGAATACGATCCACCACGTCCGGTATCGACAACTCGGTGGTATCCAACTCAACGGCATCGCTTGCCGCCTTGAGGGGGGCTACCGCACGCTGCATGTCACGTGCATCCCGAGCCTGTATCTCGTTTAAAAGACTCGATAGACTAGCATTCACGCCGCTTTCCTGCAACTGGTAGAACCGGCGCCGAGCCCGCTCCTGAGCCGATGCGGTAAGGAAAATCTTAAGGGTGGCGTGGGGGAAAACCACCGTCCCCATATCCCGTCCATCGGCGACCAGACCCGGGGATTTTTGAAAGCCCCGCTGACGATCCAGCAGAGCGTCGCGCACCCTTTGCAGAACCGCCACACGAGAGGCACGCTCGCCGGTCTCCTCGGTACGAATCGCCCGGCTGACATCCTCCCCTTCGAGAATGACCCGAGCATTGCCATTTTCAGCGAGAAAAGCCACGTCCAGGGTTTCGGCAAGCTCTGCCAGACCTGCCTCGTCATCAAGCGCCACACCATGCTTGCCAGCGGCGTGCGCGGTCAGACGATAAAGCGCCCCGGAATCGAGCAAGTGCCAACCCAGCCGCTCTGCAATCAAACGGCTGACCGTCCCTTTTCCGGCGCCGCCCGGGCCATCGATGGCCAGCACCGGCTCTTGTGCATTTGTCACGCTTGCTCCTCCAGGTTAAGCCCTACACGACGTGCCAGCTCGACGAAGCCGGGAAACGAGGTGGCCACATTGGCGCAGTCATCAATGACGATGTCATCGCTAGCCCGCAGGCTGGCTATGGCAAACGACATGGCAATGCGATGATCGCCCAGGCTATCGACATGACCACCCCCATAGCTGGGCTCGTCGGCTCCCCGGTCTTGATCGCGACCTGAAATATCGATGCCATCCGCATGGAGCGTGGTCTCGACACCCAATGTGCTCAAGCCATCCGCCATGGCCTGAAGCCGATCGGACTCCTTGACCCGCAGTTCCTCGGCACCCCTCAGTCGAGTCGTGCCTGCCGCATTGGCGGCAGCGATGAACAGCGCCGGAAACTCATCGATGGCCAGGGGCACTTGCTCCTCAGGAATGTCGATCCCCGTAAGTGGCCGATAGCGAATGTGAATGTTGGCTACCGGCTCGCCACCCACTTCGTGCTCATCTATCAACTCGAGATCCGCTCCCATGGCCTTGAGAATATTGATCACGCCGATACGCGTCGGATTGATGCCAACGTGCTCAAGCATCAGATCCGCCCCCGGCGTGATCGCAGCGGCGACCAGGAAGAAGGTCGCCGAGGAGATATCCGAGGGTACATCGATAGGGCCGGCGGTTAGACGACCGCCACCTTCGAGCCAGGCAATATCGCCCTCGCGCTGCACTGGGTAACCAAAGCCGTTGAGCATGCGCTCAGTATGGTCTCGGGTCGGGGCCGGCTCACGCACTCGGGTTTCGCCCTCGGCGTAAAGACCGGCCAGCAACAGGCAGGACTTGACCTGAGCGCTGGCCATGGGCATGTCGTAGACGATGCCCTTCAACTGCTGACCGCCTCGAATGGTAAGCGGCGGACGCTGATCGGCGGCGGTCTCGATGACCGCGCCCATTTCTCGCAGCGGATCCGCGACTCGGGCCATGGGTCGCTTGGTCAACGATGCATCGCCTGTCAGCTCGGTATCGAAGGATTGCCCGGCCAGCAGCCCGGCGAACAGGCGCATGGCGGTGCCCGCATTGCCTACATAAAGCGGCCCCGCGGGCTTCTTCAAGCCGTGCATGCCAACGCCATGAATGGTCACACGCCCCTGGTGCGGCCCTTCAATGGCAACCCCCATTTCGCGAAAGGCCTGCAGTGTCGCCAGGCTATCCTCGCCTTCGAGAAATCCCTGCACCTGGGTGACGCCCTCAGCCAGGGCGCCGAGCATGATGGCCCGATGGGAGATCGACTTGTCGCCGGGCACTCGGATCGAGCCGCTGACACTACCGCCCGGACGGGCGCGATAGCGGACATTACGTGGTTCCATTGTCTGGTATCTCGTCTTGTTCAGTAACGTATCGAAATAGTGTCGGGCATGACTAGCCCGATCAAGAGTGGACAGCAGGGCATCCTCATCGCCACTTTCAATGGCTTTTCTCAAGCGTGCGACACCACTCTCGAAGTCATCCAATGCCGTCAACAGGGCATCGCGATTGGCGCTGAAGATATCGCGCCACATGACCGGATCGCTGCCGGCGATGCGGGTAAAATCGCGAAATCCGCCGGCGGCATAGCGAAAAATCTCCAGCCGCTCATCCTGGCGCGCCAGGGTATCGACCAGAGAAAACGCCAGAAGATGCGGCAAGTGACTTGTACGCGCCAGCACCTCATCGTGGCGCTCCACCGTCATTTCCAGCACCTCGGCACCGCAAGCTGCCCATAACGCATGGACACGCCGCAAGGCGTCGGGGTCGGTGTCAGCCTGAGGGGTAAGAATGACCTTGTGCTGCCGATACAGGGAGGCATTGGAGGCGGCCACCCCGCTCTTTTCCGAGCCGGCAATCGGGTGCCCCAGCACCATAGTGGGTGGCAATCTTCCGAACACGCGCTTCGCCGCGGCGCGAATCGCCAGCTTGGTACTGCCGACATCGGTCACCACCTGATCTTCGATCAGCGGCGCCAATGCCTGCAAGACGGACTCCATGGCCAACACCGGCACTGCCAGCAGGATCATCGAGCTGCCCGGCACCAGAGGCCCGAGCTCGGTGCCGCCGGCATCGATCAGCCCCATCTCGAGGCCCCGGGCGATCTCGTTGGCATCCTGGTCGCAGGCGACGATCTCGCCTTGAAACCCCGCGGTCTTGAGGGCGCCTGCCAATGAGCCGCCAATCAGCCCGAGCCCGACGATCAAAAGTCGGGGTTCGAAGACGTCACTGGCACACTGCAAGCCTTGTTGTGGCACTGCCATGCTAGAGCACACCCTGAGGGTAGGATCCCAGTACCTTCACCTCGGCAGCGCGTAGGCGTACTTCTTCCAGCACCGCCGCCACTTCCGGTTGATCACAATGCCCTTTCAAGTCGATGAAGAACACATAGTTCCACACGCCGGATCGCGACGGCCGGGTTTCCAGGCGGGTCAGGTCGATCTGGTGGCGATGAAACGGCTCAAGCAGGTCGTGCAGTGCGCCGGGCTGGTTGCGCATCGCCACCACCAGGGAGGTCTTGTCGTCTCCGGACAAGGCGACATCCTGATTGCCGATGATCAGAAAGCGCGTGGAATTATCCGGACGATCCTCGATCTTCTCCGCGATCCTCTCGAGCTCGTAGAGCTTGCCCGCCATGTCTCCGGCAATGGCGGCACTATGCCACTCGGTCTTGATCAGCCGTGCGGCTTCCGCATTGGACGAGACCGGCACGCGTTCGGCATGGGGATAGTGCGCATCCAGCCACTTGCGACACTGGGCGAAGGACTGCGGGTGGGAGTAGATGCGCGAGATCTTGTCCCGGCGCGTGGTACCGGCCACCAGCAAATGGTGATGAATGCGCAGCACCACCTCGCCACAGATTCGCATCGAGGAGTCCATGAAGGAGTCCAGGGTATGGTTGATCACCCCTTCCGTGGAGTTCTCTACCGGCACCACGCCATAGTGGGCGGCGCCGGCCTCGACCTCGCGAAAAACCTCGTCGATGGCCGCCATGGGTAGACTGTTGGCGCTATCGCCGAAATGCTTGAGGGTGGCCTGCTGAGTGAAAGTGCCTTCGGGCCCTAGATAGGCCACCTTGATCGGCTGTTCCAGCGCCAGACAGGCAGACATGATCTCGCGAAACAGCCGCGCCATTTCCTCGGAATCCAGCGGCCCATTGTTGAGTGCCATGATACGCCTGAGCACCGTGGCTTCCCGCTCAGGGCGATAGAAGGCCGCGCCTGGATCGGAAGCCGTCTTGACCTGGGCAACCTGCTGGGCACAGCTGGCTCGCTCGCTGATCAAGCGTAGAATCTCGCCATCGATTTGATCGATGCGATCACGTAATTCATCGAGGTCGACCGGGGACTCGCTCATACCCCTACTCCTTTCTTGGCCATGTATTAGCCATGCCGTTTTTCAAAATCGCTCATAAAATCCACCAGCGCCTCTACCGCTGCTTCACTCACGGCGTTGTAAAGGCTGGCCCGCATCCCACCGACGCTACGATGCCCCTTGAGGTTGAGCAGCCCTGCCGCTTCAGCTTCTTCGAGAAACATCGCGTTGAGGGACTCATCCGCCAGTACGAAAGGCACGTTCATGCGCGAACGATTGAGGGGCGCGATGGGGTTGCTGTAGAAGCCGCTGGCATCGATGGCGCCGTAAAGCCTTGACGCCTTACGGTCATTGATGGCCGTCATGGCGTCGAGGCCGCCAATGTCGTTTTTCAGCCAGTCGAATACCAACCCCGCCAGGTACCAGCCATAGGTAGGTGGCGTGTTGTACATCGAGCCATTCTCCGCCATGACCCGGTAATTGAACATGGTCGGCGTCTCGGGCTTGGCTCGGTCGAGCAGATCGTCACGCACGATGACCATTGTCAGCCCCGCCGGGCCGATATTCTTCTGAGCACCGGCATAGATCACCCCAAAACGTGAGACATCGAGGGGCGCTGAAAGAATCGACGAGGACATATCGCAGCATAGAGGAACTTCTTCAGAACGCCCCGGGACGCTCTCGGGAATGTAGTCGAAGGCGAGACCGCCAATGGTCTCGTTGTCGGTGTAGTGCAGATAGGCCGCATCGGCAGAAAGCTGGATATCCTGCGGCCGGGGCACGGCGGTCAGGCCATTGGCTTCGCTGGAGGCCGCTATATGGGCGCCTCCCAAATGCCTGGCCTCGGCAATGGCCTTCTTGCCCCAGATACCGGTATACAGATAGTTCGGCGTACCGCCGTTACCCAGCAGGTTGTAAGGCAGCATGGCAAATTGCGCAGAGGCTCCGCCTTGCAAAAACAGCACCTTGTAGTTATCCGGCACCTGTAGCAGCGCACGAAAGTCCGCTTCGGCAGTTTCGGCAATGGCGACGAACTCCGGGCTGCGATGGCTCATTTCCATTACCGAGAGCCCGCGATCCTGATAATCGAGCAGCTCTTCCCGAGCGCGCTCCAGTACTGGCGTAGGTACGGCGGCCGGGCCGGCACAGAAATTATACGTGCGTGTCATTGTCAGTACGTCTCGGACATGGGACGAAAAAAAGCGACCGCCAAACTAGCGGCGGTCGCAACGCTTCACTCCTGAGAATCTGGCGTGTCCGGTTTATGCGGCCCATCTTTTACTTCACCCTCCGATGAGGCGCTGCCGTCGGCCTGTTCGGCATCTTCGCCTGGCACAGCCTCCGAGGCAGCATCACCATCGGCGACTTCATCGCCGTCCAATACCGCTTCTTCGCCGGGCTCGTCGACCCGCACCGTCTTGACCAGCGACTCATGCTCACCGAGACGGATCAACATGACGCCTTGGGTATTGCGCGAGGTGGTGGACACCTCCGAGACCCGAGTACGCACCAGAGTGCCGCGATCGGTGATCAACATCATCTCGTCGCTGGTCGCCACCTGCATGGCCGCCACCAGCGCGCCATTACGGCTACTGGTCTGCATGGCGATGACGCCCTGGCCGCCACGATTACGCAGCGGAAACTCTTCGAGGCGGGTACGCTTGCCATAGCCCTTCTCGGAGGCAGTCAAGATATAGATCTGATCGTCATTGCCATTGGTCGCCGTGCTTTCCGAAGCCTGCTCATCGTCCAGTTCGACATCCGCCTCGCTGTCGATCTGCGTCGTCTGAGGGATGATCAGACTGATGACTTCCGCGTCTTTTGCCAGGCGCATCCCGCGTACGCCTCGGGCGGTACGCCCCATGGCGCGTACATTGGTTTCCTCAAAACGGATCGCCTTGCCGTTGGAAGACAGCAGCATGGCGTGATCGCTTCCCGATGTGATGGCAGCCCCCACCAGGCGATCGTCTTCTTCCAGGTCGATGGCGATCAGACCGACACTGCGCGGCCGCGAGAACTGATCCAGGGTGGTGCGCTTGACCGTACCCTTGGCGGTAGCAAAGAAGATGAAGCTGTCTTCGCGATACTCCCGCACTGGCAGCATGGCGTTGATCGCTTCATCCTCTTCCAGGGGAAGAAGATTGACCAACGGTTTGCCCCGGGAACCGCGGCTGGCGGCGGGAATCTCGTAGACCTTGAGCCAGTAGACCTTGCCCTTGTTGGAGAACAGCAGCACGGTATCGTGGGTCGAGGCCACCAGCAGATGCTCGATGATATCTTCATCCTTCATGCTGGTCGCGGACTTGCCGCGCCCGCCGCGTCGCTGGGCCTGGTAATCGGTGATGGGCTGGGTCTTGGCATAGCCACTACGGGAAATAGTGACCACCATGTCTTCCTCGTTGATCAGGTCCTCGATGGATAGATCGAGGTGACTAACCTGAATCTCGGTCTTGCGCGCGTCTCCGTACTGATCGCGAATGGCGATCAACTCCTCGCGAATGACCTCGAGCAGACGGTCCGGCGAGGCCAGAATCTCGCTCAGTTCGGCGATTTTCTCGAGTATACCCAGATACTCGTTGAGCAGCTTCTCGGTCTCTAGCCCGGTCAAGCGGTGCAGACGCAGCTCGAGAATCGCCTGGGCTTGAGCCGGTGATAGCCGATATTCATGGCGGTTGTTGGAAAGCCCGAAGCCTTCTTCGAGATCTTCCGGTTTGCAGGACGTGGCTCCGGCACGATCCAGCATGTCCGTGACCTGGCCCGGCTGCCAGGCACGATCGAGCAGACGCTCCTTGGCTTCGGTGGCGCTCGGCGAGGCCTTGATCAGCTCGATCACCTCGTCGATGTTGGAAATGGCGACGGCCAGACCCTCAAGGATGTGGCCTCGCTCACGCGCTTTCCTAAGTTCGTACAACGTGCGGCGGGTAACCACTTCGCGACGATGGCGCACGAAGGCTTCGAGGATCTCCTTGAGATTCAGCGTCCTGGGTTGACCGTTCTCCAGCGCCACCATGTTGATACCGAACACGGTCTGCAGCTGGGTGTGGGCGAACAGATTATTGACCACCACCTCGCCGGATTCGCCACGCTTGACCTCGATCACTACCCGCAGACCGTCCTTGTCGGACTCGTCGCGCAGCTCAGCGATGCCCTCGATGCGCTTTTCCTTGACCAGCTCGGCGATCTTTTCGATCAAGCGCGCCTTGTTGACCTGATAAGGCAACTCGGTGATGACGATGTGGTCGCGCCCGCTCTTCTCGTGGTACTCGATGGTATGCTGGGCACGCACGTAAATGCGCCCGCGACCGGTGCGGTAGGCCTCGAGAATACCCGCCCTGCCGTTGATGATACCCGCGGTGGGAAAGTCCGGGCCGGGAATGTACTCCATCAGGTCGTCGATGGTCAGGGTGTAGTCATCGATCAAGGCCAGGCAGCCGTTGATGACTTCGACCATGTTGTGGGGCGGGATATTGGTCGCCATGCCCACGGCAATGCCGGAGGAGCCATTGACCAGCAGGTTGGGAAGCTTGGCAGGCAGAACATCCGGAATGCGCTCGGTGCCATCGTAGTTGTCGACCCAGTCAACGGTATCCTTTTCGAGATCCGCCAACATCTCATGGGAGAGCCTGGCCATGCGTATCTCGGTGTAACGCATCGCGGCAGCGCTATCGCCATCAATGGAACCGAAGTTGCCCTGACCATCGACCAGCACATAGCGCATCGAAAAGTTCTGAGCCATGCGCACGATGGTGTCATAAACGGCGCTGTCACCATGGGGGTGATACTTACCGATGACATCACCGACGATACGCGCGGATTTCTTGTAGGCTTTGTTCCAGTCGTTGCTCAATTCATGCATGGCAAACAGCACCCGGCGATGCACTGGCTTCAAACCGTCGCGCACGTCCGGCAGTGCGCGACCGATGATTACGCTCATGGCGTAATCAAGGTACGACTGTTTCAGCTCGTCCTCGATATTGACGGGCAGAATTTCTCTGGCGATGTCACCCATGGGTCGTTGAATCCTTTGCACTACAACTAATTAGCGCTGGCGTGAGACAGCAATCGATGAATCGCACCCTGGCCATGTCACCCTGCTCGCCTATCCGAGCCTGCATGGCTGACAAGGCACGATCCAAGGGTCGCCCTAGCGGGCAACACGATGCCGGATTGTACCATTACGCGGCCAATTTAGGCAGCGCGGGATTCATGCTGTCAGCATCTTCAGGCTTAGCATTCCAGTACCAAGGGTTCGAGTACGTTACGCAGCTTGTCTTCGATGCGTATAGAACGCTTGGTACGGGTATCGAGTACCACGAAGGTAAAATCCGCATGCGCGATCAACTTGCCGTCACTCACGCGATTGATCACCTGACGCATGACGGCATTGCGTTGATCAATATGGGAAAGCGACGTTAGAACTTCCAATTCGTCGTGAATGACCGCGGCGCGACGATAGTTGATATTCAAATTGACGGTCACGACCGCCAGGCCTTCATTGAACAGAGCCGCCAGATCGAATTGCTGTTCGAAATAGGCCCAGCGTCCCTCCTCAAGAAACTCCAGATAGCGCGCATTATTGACATGAGCATAGCCATCAAGATGAAAACCGCGTACACGTATGGTGGAACGGACGATACGATGATCCATGCTGCTGATTCCCGTTTAAAAGTTTCCGTTAGTTAAAAAGGCATCCGCTAATATAGCAATACCTGCCAAGCATGCTTTTCTTACTATCCAAGCGTTTGGCTCCCCTGCTCTCGGTAAAACGGTTAACACGGTTACTTTGCCTGCTCTATTCGACACTGGTACCCGCCTAGGCGATTAGCCATAATATGTCTCCTTCTACTCAAGGCGATACCATGTGGTTCAAGCACTTACATCTTTACCGCGTACATGACGCACCTGCACTGAACAATGAAGACCTTGTCTTGGCCCTTGAGGAGCAGGCATTTCGCCCGTTGGGAGGCGTCGAGGCCCGGCGTCTTGGCTGGAGCGCCCCCGCCGGGCGCGCCAGCGAGCAACGCCTGCACGAGATTCAGGGCCACCGCCTGTTGTCGGCCTTGCGCCAGGAACGTCTTCTGCCTGCGTCAGTGGTCAATGAAGAAGTCGGGAGCCGCGCCGCGGATATCGAAACCGCAGAAGGTCGTCCTCTACGGCGCCAGGAAAAGCAGGCGCTGAAAGAACAAGTCTACGAAGAATTCCTGCCCCGTGCTTTTGTGCGCACCCAGCGCTTCGATCTATGGTGGGACACGAAGCGCAATCTCATTGGGGTCAATGCCTCGAGCCGCAAACGTGCCGAGGACATTCTCGATCTACTGCGCGAGACCCTGGGCAGTCTCAAGGTAACACCTTTGGCGACGCGCACTACCCCCATTCGCGCAATGACCGAATGGCTTGGTGATGCATCCAAGCGCCCGGATGGCTTGATTCTGGGCGATCAGGTGGAACTCAAGGCACTCAGCGGCGATGAGAGCGTACTTCGCGGTCGTCAGATGGATCTCGATTGCGAAGAGATACAAACCGCCCTCGAAGCAGGACGGCAAGCCACACGCCTAGCCATTACCGTCAACGACGCCGTGACCATGATACTCAGCGACGATCTGGCATTAAAGTCGTTACGTTTCGCTGATACGCTACTCGACGAGGCGAGTCAGACCGAGGACGATGGCGATCCGGTGCTACGCCTGGAAACCGACTTCACACTAATGACCAAGGTACTGGCAGACGCTATCGAACAACTCATCGACTGGCTAGGAGGCGAAGCCGTCTCCACTGCACCAACACAATGACCCAAAAAGTGACTCAAGATTTATACGAAAATATTCGCCCTTATCACGACGACGAGGTCGTCACGGTATTGGCGCGGTTAGCGCAGGATACAGAATTCCTCGATGCTATCACCCATTATCGCCTTCCTCGCTTGGCAAGGCATGCGCCTTGGCTGGCGCGGGCGCTGGCGGGTATTGCCGTAAAACGGCAGATGCGAGGCGTGGATAGCGTCGGCAAACTCCAGGAACATATTGCCTACTACATGCGGCGCATGCTGGCGACCAGCACCGATGGGTTCGAGGTAACAGGATTGGACAAGCTCGATCCCGATACCGCCTATCTATTCATTGGCAATCATCGTGACATCACTCTCGATCCCGCCTTTGTGAACTATGCGCTGTACCAAGCCGACCGCAATACGGTACGTATCGCCATTGGCGACAACTTATTGCAAAAGCCCTATGTCACCGACCTGATGCGGCTCAACAAGAGCTTTATCGTGCCACGCAGCGCCAAAGGCAAGCGCGCCATGCTTGCCGCCTACCAAGCGCTTTCCGGGTATATTCGGCATTCGATCTGCGTCGACAACCATTCGGTGTGGCTGGCCCAACGCGAGGGGCGTGCCAAGAACGGTATCGACCGTGCTGATCCGGCCATCATCAAGATGCTGACCATGGCTCATCGCCAGCAGCACAAGGAATCAAGCTTTGCCGATGCCATTCGCGAACTGCGCCTGGTGCCGGTGTCGATTAGCTACGAGTACGATCCCTGTGACCTGCAAAAAGCGTGTGAGCTATATGCACTGCACACCGAAGGCCGCTACGAAAAAGTCGAGTTCGAAGACATTCGTTCCATTGTATCCGGCATCACCGGTAACAAGGGTCGCATTCATCTGAACTTCGGCCACATGCTCGATGCGGATTTCGAGACGCCGGACCAGGTTGCCGAGGAGATTACACGCCAGGTACTCAACGGCTACCATCTATTCCCCAGCCACGAACTGGCCCTCGAGGCCAGTGGACTCGCCCCGGATCTGGTCGATTTGAGCGAAGTCAATGACAGCGATCGAGAACGCTTCGCCCGGCGACTCGAAAGCGTTCCCGAACATCTACGGAACTGGTGGTTGGCCCAGTATGCCAATCCGGCGCTCAATCGTGCCGGCCGGCTGCAGGATAGCTGAGCCATGCATATCCGCATCTGACTCCGTTTATCAACGTTCAAAATAGACCCGATTATAGGGTCTTCTGAAGCAATTGAATGGTGCCGCTGGAACGTATGATCGAAGCCATTTTTCGTTTCATACACGAGGGCGCCGCCTGCTTATGCCTGCACCGCCGCAAGGCGCTTCCTTTAATCCATCCCGGCGCCGGTTCCTTCTGGGTGCCGCAGTAGCGACCCTGGCGCTGGGGGGCGGTCATGGCGAGCTAGCCAATGCCGCCATGGATGTGGAACAAATGCGCTCGCTGATGCTCGAGCGACATGGGCATGACGGCGTTTTGGTGATCGAAGCCTGGCTTGGATTGCTACGTGATCTACAAGACCGCAGTACCACCGAGCGACTCAACGGTGTCAACGACTTCTTCAATCATCGGATACGTTGGATCGAGGACATCCAGATCTGGGGGAAAGAAGATTTCTGGGCGACTCCTCTCGAGACTCTCATCAAAGGAGCCGGCGACTGCGAGGATTACGCCATCGCCAAGTATCAGACCCTCAAAACCCTTGGCATCCCCGGCCGACGCCTGCGCATGATCTATGTTCGTGCGCGCATTGGCAGAAGCGACATCATCCAAGCGCACATGGTGTTGGGCTATTACGAATCCCCTACGGACGAACCTCTGGTGCTGGATAACCTGTTGCCGGACATTCTTCCTGCCAGCCAGCGCAGCGATCTCACCCCTGTCTTCAGCTTCAATAGCGACGGTCTCTGGACCGGGGGCGCCCAGGATTCGCTGGCTGATCCCACTCGACGACTATCACGCTGGCGCAATGTGCTGCAACGCATGACCGCGGAGGGAGTGCTATGAACGAAAAAACACGATCCGACATTCAAACCCGACACAACGAGAGAACTCATTGATGTCATTGATCAAGCAATTATGGCTGACCATTCTCGCAGTGTTGCTGATTTCCCTGGGTGGCAGCTTGTTCATCAGCTTGATGACCAGCACGCAGTATTTCGAGCAGGAACTGCGCATCAAGAATGCGGACAACGCCAATGCCCTGGCCCTTTCCCTGAGCCAGCTCGACAAGGATCCGGTGGTAGTGGAGCTACTGATTGCCGCGCAGTTCGATACCGGCCACTACCGCCGTATCGCGCTTGTCACCCCGGATGGAGATACCCAGCTACGACGGGTGGATGACACGCCCGTTGCAGAAGTACCCGGGTGGTTCGTCGAGTGGGTGGACTTCTCCATCCCCCCGGGCCAGGCGGTCATTCAGAACGGTTGGCAGCAATACGCAACGATCATCGTCGAGAGTCATTATGGCTATGCATACCGACTGCTGTGGCAAAGCATGATCGACCTGATGAGCTGGTTTGCCATTGCAGCATTGATCAGCGCCGGACTGGCCTGGTGGATCGTGGGAACGATAAAGCGCCCTTTACGGGCCGTGATCACGCAAGCCAGAGGTATCGGCCAACACGACTTCGCAGTATGTGAAGAGCAGCCTCGCACCCGGGAACTTCGTGAAGTGGTAGCTGCCATGAATCAGCTTTCCGTGACCATGGGCACCTTGTTCGCCCAGGAAAGCCAGACCCTCGATCATCTACGTCGTCAGCTGCAGCAAGACGAGGTTACCGGGGTCATCAAACGCGATATTTTCGTCAAGCGCATCGACATAGTGTTGAACGACGACAGCGCCACCGCCACGGGCCATATCGTGCTTGCGCGCTTGCTCGACCTTGGTGACCTCAACAAGCGGTTAGGTTACAAGGCCACCAACCAGCTGCTGATTCATTTTGTGAGTATGCTCGTCGATATAAGCTCTCATTACGATCACGGTCAGGTAGGACGCTTGAACGGCAGCGATTTTGCCATCCTGCTGCCCGGCTGCGACGACACCCAGACCCTGCAACAGCAACTGGAAACAATGCTGCACGATCAGCTCGAGGAGGCCCAGATCGATATTCTGCTGCCGATATCCCTCATACGCTATAGCCGTGGTGATGACAGGCGAGAGCTGTTCAGCGCACTGGACGGCGCGCTGGCCCTGGCCGAAACACGAGGCGGCAACAACATCGAGGTCGTCAATCGCGATACCCATCAACAGCTCTACAGCACCCATAAGGAGTGGCGTCATGCATTGATCCAGGCCAAGCGACTCGACGGTATTCGACTGGTTCGCCACCCGGTACTCGATCAGCACAGCCGACTGATGCATTACGAAGCCGCAGCACAGCTGAAACTGGAAGGCGAATGGCAAACAGGTGGCATCTTTCTACCCTGGCTGTCTCGCGTCGGATTGAGCTCCGATTTCGACCTGTCCATCGTCGACATCGCCCTCGAAACGATCGTTCAGAAAGGCAAGCCACTGAGCATCGGCCTGTCCCGGGATGTCTTGTTCGACAGCCGTTTCATTGCGGTACTGAGCCAATATCTGAAGAGCCGCCCGGAAGCGAGTAACCAACTGTGGATCGAAATACCGGAGTCCATCGCGGTCAGACACATGGACATCATCCGTCCATTGGCACTCGAACTGCGCTCTTACGGCTGCAAGCTGGGACTGGAGCGCGCAGGGCCCGAGTTCGCCAAACTGCCCGAGCTGCAGAAACTTGGACTGTCCTACATCAAGATCGATACCTGGCTGGTGCGAGACATTCATCTCCAGCAACATACCCAGCCATTCCTGAATGGCATCGTCACCCTTTGTCACTCCATTGGCATGGATGTTATTGGCCAAGGGGTCAGCTGCGATGCCGAACGCGAGTGCTTGTTCGCCTTGGGCTTTGACGGGGTGGCCGGGCCCGGCGTTCGGCATCACCTGGATCTGGTCAGAGATTAAGAAAGAGGCAGAAAATAAAGAGTCTGGAAAATATTTGAAAGCAATCCAGAAATATCTAAAAAGAGCTCGCCCAGCGTTGCCAGGCGAGCTCTTTTAGACTCTGCGTCCGATTACTGATCGATAGCCAGCTGCTGATTGTCGATCAGTGACTTGATGAAATCCGCGGAGCTCTGTTGCGCCATGCCGACTCCTTCAATGAGTATTATCTGATCGGCGCCAGCGCCATTATCGTCCAACTTCCCCATGGAGCTGACAAAAAGCACCGTGTTTCCGCCCTCTTCCTTGGCAGCGATGTAACTGTCGATCGTGTCAACGCTTTCCTCCTGCAACAAATCCGCTAACGCCAGATGATCGCCCTCTCCATCGGTGTAAGAGCTATCGAGCTCATTCAGAGGAAAGTCCTTGATAACGTCCCGGGCGGGCTTATTGATAGAGCCCTGATCGCCGAGTGTCCAGGCAAAGACATCGGCACCAATTCCGCCATAGAGAAGGTCGTCGCCAGCGCCGCCCATGAGCGTATCGTTACCGCCGCCGCCTACGAGAATGTCGTCTCCGTCACCCCCTTCGAGCCGGTCATTGCCACTCTTGGCCCGCCCTTCACCGATCAGGCTCTCGACGTTGTCGCGAATATAGGATGACACCTGTGCGTCACTTGGGGCCTCACCTGCATTGATGGACCAGCGCAGATATTCACTCAGCCCCTGATAGCCCAGGCCGTCATGACTGCCTGCGGCATACACCTCACCGGTATTACCATTGGTCCAGGCCAACTGATCCGTATTGAGCGTATCGCCGAAGAGGATGTCACTGCCTGCACCACCGGCCACCATGTCATCGCCCACCTCGGCCAACTCCTCGAATTGCGAGCTGCCTTCCAGGGCGACTTTCAGATCGTCAGCGTTGTTGACGATATCTACCTGACCGATAGGACCGGATAGAGATCGATAAATAGGAAAGCCAAAGAATGAACTTGAATAGACACGTTCGCTGCCTATTCCGGCAACATTGGAATTGTCAAAGAACTGCAGGTATTTTTCGGTGATATTTGCACCGATGCCAATGGCATTGACCTGGCTAATGGCACTCAATGCTTCGAAGGCATTCATCGATGCGTTCATGACTTCAAAGTTCGTATTACCACCCGGGCCGACAACCTTCCCCTTTGAATCAAAATAATAAGTGGGATCACCATCCGTCAGGAAATAGGCCAGATTCTGAAAGTCGCCTTGCTGTGAAGCACCCTTCTTATTTTGATCATTGAACCAGCTCACCGCTTTTTCGAACGCCGCTTGATAGTTGGTTCCTCCACCCGCGGATAGTTTGTCGATGGCCTTTTCCAGCCGATCGATATTGGTAGTGTCGACACCCTTAATGCTGACCTTGGTGCTTCCACGACTGGAGAAAGCCACCAGCTGAACATTGACCGTACCCTCATGCTCTTCGAGCTGTCCCACCAGGCTCTGCAGCGCTTGCTTGGTCAACGCCATCCGGCTCAAACCGACGGTTCCAGAGACTTGCTGCATGCTTCCCGAAACATCCACGATCAGCGAAATATTGTAGTTCATGGCTGGGTCGATCAGCGTGATCTTGCCGCCCTTGTCACCGACATAGACATCATCACCGCTGCCTAGCATCGCCTCGTTATTGGCATTGTTGCCAAGAGAGAGAATTCCGGGTTCCGCCACCTGATAGTCGATGCCGCTGAGGACACTGAAGGCATTACCCCAGCCATCTTGCCCTATGACCCTCGCCTCGACTTGGCCTGGTCCCAATCGAGCCACTGCGCTGGCAGGAATCTCGACGCTCCAGGTCAGTGCATCCGTCACCTGGGTGGCATAATCGATGCCGCCAATTCTGACGATCACGCTATCACCGGATTGAGCATCACCAGTAACGCCACCCCGAATCGTGATTGGCTGGCGGGCCTCGCCATTGCTCAGAAAATTATCGTCTCCGAACAAGGGCGTGGTGATAAAAATGCTGGCCTCAGGCGGTTCGATGCTATCCGCCGGGGGCTGATAATTGATCAGCGGGGCCGTGGATTCGAGGCTCAAGGTCGCGCTGGCACTACCGCCTTGATCATCGGTAATCGCGTAGTCGAACACATCCTCGACACGAACATCAGTGACGAAATAGTCACCGCCATCATTGCTCGAGTTCGTATTCTTATAGGGCAAGCTTTCGAACGCCAGATACTGGAAATCACCAGCGTCATTTTCGATCCTGACGCGACCGGCATCGTTACTACCCGAGCCGTAGCTGACGGTACTTGCATCGATTGCTCCGGATGCGACCAGCTGCCCCCCGGCATCATAGGCATACCACTTACCCGTTTCGCCACCCTGCTCGCTGTTGAACAACTTCGAGACGCCAAAGGAAGCACTGCGTACCGGACTTCCCAGATCCGCAATCAGAACTTCTCCATTGTCATTGATCTGATCGGGCACGTTACGCCCGTTGCTGCCGCTGACGCCGACCCCATTCGCTGTGGAGGACACCCGCAGTTGAGCATCATCGTCGAGCAGGAAGTTTTCCAGCAGATTCACATTACTCCGGCCGAGGTACTCGTCGCCGGTTTCAAACCCGTAGAGAACCGGGGCACCTAGATTCGAGGCGTAGATATACCCGCCTTGTGAATCGACCTCCAGCGTGCCATAGCGACCGACGACGCTCGCGGTCCCATTTTCTGTAACATCGACACCATCGAGGCGAGTGACACGAAGCGCATCACCGTCAGGATCGCTGTCATTGGTCAGAATCCCTTTGGATTCACTGACCGCCAGAACGCTGCCGAAGGCAACGCTGTTGTCATCGTCAACGGCAACTGGGGCGTCGTTGACCGGCGTGACCGTCAATTGGAGTGTTGCGATATCCTTCAACTTGCCATCGGTGACGGTATAACTGATCGACGGTACCTGACCGTTCCAGTTATCGGCAGGCGTAAATATGTAGTTGCCGTCGCTGCCAATAGTCAACGACCCGATGCCATTGAGACTGGCAGTATCGCCGGCTGCGTAGCGCGTTCCGCCAACGTTGAAGCTGCTTAACGCAAGAGTGTCACCTTCGATATCGCTATCGTTGGCGAGCACGTTACCGCTGATACGCGCATCTTCGATTCCGGTGGCAGTGTCGTTCTGGGCGACAGGGGTATCGTTGACCGCTGTGATATCCAGCTTGAGTGTTGCACTGTCTGTTAGCTCACCATCGGTAACGGTATAAGTAACGATAGGCACTTGGCCGTTCCAGTCAGGGATCGGTGTAAAGCTGTAGCTACCATCGCTCTCGACAACCAGTGTGCCGATATCGTCTAGCTCAGCGGTTTCGCCTGCTTGATAAGAGGTTTCACCCACCGTGAATCCGCTGACGCTCAATGTGGCACTGTCGATATCGCTATCGTTGGTCAGCACGTTGCCCTTGAGCGGATTATCTTCGAATCCCTGGGCTATATTATCGACGGCTTTTGGTGCGTCATTGACTGGCGTAATAGTCAAATCAAGGGTTGCCGTATCGGTTAATTCGCCATCAGTGACGGTGTAGTTGATTGGCGGAGCCTTTCCGTTCCAATCTTCATTGGGGATGAAGGTGTAATTGCCATTACCGTCGAGTAGTAGTGCGCCGACGCCATTGATGTTGGCGACTTCGCCGGCTTGATAAAGAACGCTACCGACCGTGAAATCGCTGACACTCAGCTTGGCACTATCAATATCGCTATCGTTGGTCAGCACGTTGCCTGTCAGCGCGGTATCTTCATCCCCGGTAGCACTATCGTTTTCGGCTACTGGGGCATCGTTGACCGGAACGACCGTCAAGTCGAGTGTGGCGGTACCTGTCAGTTCGCCGTCAGTGACAGTGTAGCTGATAGCGGGTACCTGGCCGTTCCAGTTCTCGGCCGGGGTGAAGATGTAGCTGCCGTCGGTTTGGATGGTTAGCGAACCGATGCCTTCAAGCTCAGCGGTGTCGTCAGCTGCGTATTCAACATCATTGATGCTGAAGTTACTGACGGTGAGCGGGTCGTCTTCTATATCGCTGTCGTTTGCGAGAAGGTTGCCAGTGATCACCGTATCTTCATCACCAATAGCGCTATCCGATTCGGCAACTGGCGCGTCATTGACGGCTGTCAAAGCCAGATTAAGTTCGGCGGTATCCGTCAGCTCGCCATCAGTGACGGTGTAGCTGACTGTGGGCAGCTGACCGTTCCAATTCTCAACCGGCGTGAAGGTATAGCTGCCATCGATTCGAATAGTCAGTGAACCAATGCCTTCCAACTCGGCGGTTTCGCCTACCTGATAGATATTTCCATCAACGGTGAATTCGCTAACCTTAAGCGAATCGCCATCGACGTCGCTATCGTTATCGTTATCGTTATCGAGAACGTTGCCAGTGATCGCGGCGTCCTCGTCACCGATTGCGGTATCGTCCTGAGCGATCGGCGCATCGTTGACGGCTGTTACTTCCAGATTTAGCTCAGCGGTATCTGTCAGCTCTCCATCGGTTACGGTATAGCTGACTGTCGGAACCTGGCCATTCCAGTTTTCGACCGGGGTAAAGGTATAGCTGCCATCGGTTTGAATAGTCAGTGAGCCAATGTCTTCCAACTCGGCAGTCTCGCCCACTTGGTAGGTTATACCATCAACTTCAAAGTTACTGACTTCGAGCGAATCGCCATCAACATCGCTGTCGTTAGCCAACACGTTGCCGGTCAAAGCAGCATCTTCATCACCGGCATCAGTGTCGTTCTGAGCAACCGGCGCGTCGTTGACCGCCGTTACTGTCAGTTTTAAATCGGCAGTATCAACCAGTGCCCCATCGGTGACGGTGTAGCTGACTATCGGAACTTGGCCGCTCCAGTTTTCGACTGGCGTAAAGATGTAGCTGCCGTCGCTTTGGATGGTCAGCGAGCCGATGCCTTCAAGCTCAGCGGTGTCGTCAGGCCGATAATTTGTGCCGTCGATGACGAAGCCATTAACCGTGAGCGAACTGCCATCAACATCACTATCATTATCAAGAACGTTGCCAGTGATAACGATGTCTTCGTCACTGGTGGCAATGTCGTTCTCAGCTATCGGCGCATCATTGACCGCCGATACGGTCAAATTCAGATCGGCGGTATCGGTGAGCTCTCCATCGGTGACGGTGTAGCTAATCGCCGGAACTTGGCCATTCCAATTCTCAACCGGCGTAAAGGTGTAACTGCCGTCGCTGGCAATTACGAGCGAGCCGATGCCTTCCAGCTCAGCTGATTCGCCTACCTGATAGATATTTCCATCAACGGTGAAATCGCTGACAGTGAGCGAATCGCCATCAACATCGCTGTCGTTAGCCAACACGTTGCCGGTCAAAGCGGCATCTTCGTCACCGGTAGCGGTGTCGTCTTGGGCGACCGGCGCATCATTAGCTGCTACCACAGTCAGCTGCAGTTCAGCTGTATTCGCCAGTAATCCGTCCGTAACGGTGTAACTAACTGCCGGAACTTGACCGTTCCAATTCTCGATCGGCGTGAAGATGTAGCTGCCATCGGTTTCGATGATCAGCGAGCCGATACCTTCAAGCTCAGCTGTCTCACTAACTGCATAGTCAATGCTGCCGACAGTAAAACCGCTAACGGTAAGCGGATCGCCATCGACATCGCTGTCGTTAGCCAGCACATTGCCAGTGATCGCGGCATCCTCATCACCGACAGCGCTATCGTTCTGAGCAATCGGCGCATCATTGACTGCTGCCACTTTCAGATTAACTTCGGCGGTGTCATCCAGCTCACCATCAGTGACCGTATAGCTGACCGTCGGTACCTGACCATTCCAGTTCTCAACCGGTGTAAAGGTGTAGCTACCGTCACTTTGAATGATCAGCGAGCCGATATCCTCAAGTTCAGCAGTATCACCCGCTTGATACGTGGCATCACCGATCGTGAATTCGCTGACCTCGAGCAGATCATCATCAACGTCGCTGTCGTTATCGAGAACATTACCAGTCAGAGCGGTATCTTCGTCGCCGGTAGCGCTGTCCGATTCGGCAACCGGTGCGTCATTGACGGCTGTTACTTCTAGATTAAGCTCGGCGGTATCGATTAGCTCTCCGTCAGTAACGATGTAGCTGATCGCGGGTACCTGACCGTTCCAGTTTTCGGCCGGGGTGAAGGTGTAGCGGCCATCGCTCGCGATGATCAGCGAGCCGATGTCTTCAAGCTCAGCAGTCTCGCCGGCCTGATAGGTGATGTCACCAATTGTGAAGTCACTGACCGAGCGCGCACCGCCATCAACATCGCTGTCGTTATCGAGAACGTTACCAGTGATCACCGCGTCTTCATTGCCGGTGGCGGTGTCGTCCTGAGCGACTGGCGCGTCGTTGACCGCCGTCACTTCCAGGTTAAGCTCAGCGGTATCGGTCAACTCGCCATCGGTCACGGTATAGCTGATCGCCGGAACTTGGCCATTCCAATTATCAACCGGCGTGAAGGTGTAGCGGCCATCGCTCGCGATGATCAGCGAGCCGATGTCTTCAAGCTCAGCAGTCTCGCCGGCCTGATAGGTGATGTCACCAATTGTGAAGTCACTGACCGAGCGCGCACCGCCATCAACATCGCTGTCGTTATCGAGAACGTTACCAGTGATCACCGCGTCTTCATTGCCGGTGGCGGTGTCGTCCTGAGCGACTGGCGCGTCGTTGACCGCCGTCACTTCCAGGTTAAGCTCAGCGGTATCGGTCAACTCGCCATCGGTCACGGTATAGCTGATCGCCGGTACCTGACCATTCCAGTTCTCAACCGGCGTAAAGGTGTAGCTGCCGTCTGTTTGGACGATCAGCGAGCCTACGCCTTCAAGCTCGGCAGTATCACCGGCTTGATAGATACTTCCACCAACAGTGAAGTCGCTTACGGTGAGCGAATCGCCGTCAACATCGCTGTCGTTGGTGAGAACGTTACCGCTCAGCGGCGCGTCCTCATCACCAACGGCGCTGTCGTCTTGAGCAACCGGCGCGTCGTTTACTGCGCTGACAGCCAGATTTAGCTCGGCAGTATCCTCGAGCTCTCCATCAGTGGCGGTGTAGCTGACCGTTGGAACCTGGCCGTTCCAATTTTCGACCGGCGTGAAGGTATAGTTGCCATCGCTCGCGATCACCAGCGAGCCGATGCTATCCAACTCAGCAGTATCACCAACTGCATATTCAATGCCGCCGACAGTAAAACCGCTGACGGTGAGCGTATCACCATCAACGTCACTGTCGTTGGCCAATACATTGCCGGTGATAACGGTATCTTCATCGCCTGTAGCAGTGTCGTCCTGAGCAACTGGTGTGTCGTTGACTGCTGTCACAGTCAGCTGTAGCTCGGCGGTATCGGTCAAATTTCCATCGATGACAGTATAGCTGACCGTCGGAACTTGGCCGTTCCAGTTTTCAACCGGGGTGAAGGTGTAGCTGCCGTCGCTGCTAAGAGTTAGCGAACCAATGCCGTCCAATTCTGCAGTTTCGCCGGCCTGATAGGTGATGTCACCAATTGTGAAGTCACTGACCGAGCGCGCACCGCCATCAACATCGCTGTCATTATCGAGAACGTTACCAGTAACCACAGCATCTTCATTGCCGGTAGCGCTATCGCTCTGAGCGACCGGCGCGTCGTTGACCGCCGTCACTGCCAGATTTAGCTCGCCGGTGTCCGTGAGCACACCATCGGTCACGGTATAGCTGATAGCCGGTACCTGACCATTCCAATTCTCAACCGGCGTGAAGATGTAGCTGCCATCGGTTTGAATGGTTAGCGAGCCAATACCGTCGAGCTCGGCAGTCTCACTGGCCTGATAAGTCGTATCACCAATAGTGAAGTCATTGACCGAGCGCGCACCGCCATCAACGTCGCTGTCGTTATCGAGAACGTTACCAGTGATCACCGCGTCTTCATTGCCGGTGGCGGTGTCGTCCTGAGCGACTGGCGCGTCGTTGACCGCCGTCACTTCCAGGTTAAGCTCAGCGGTATCGGTCAACTCGCCATCGGTCACGGTATAGCTGACCGTCGGTGCCTGACCATTCCAGTTCTCAACCGGTGTAAAGGTGTAGCTACCGTCACTTTGAATGATCAGCGAGCCGATATCCTCAAGTTCAGCAGTATCACCCGCTTGATACGTGGCATCACCGATCGTGAATTCGCTGACCTCGAGCAGATCACCATCGACGTCGCTGTCGTTAGCCAACACGTTGCCGGTCAAAGCAGCATCTTCGTCGCCGGTAGCAGTATCGTCCTGAGCAACTGGCGCATCGTTGACTGTGATTACTTCCAGATTTAGCTCGGCGGTATCACTCAGTTCGCCATCAGTAACCGTGTAATTAACTGCTGGCACTTGGCCATTCCAGTTCTCCACCGGCGTAAAGGTATAGCTGCCGTCACTTTCGATAACAAATGAGCCAATGCCTTCAAGCTCAGCGGTGTTGCCCGCTTGGAAAGCAATATCGCCTACGGTGAAATCGCTGACAGTGAGTAAATCATCTTCAACGTCACTGTCATTCGCGAGAACGCTGCCGGTGATAACGGCGTCTTCGTCGCCGGTGACGCTATCATCCTGAGCCACCGGCGCATCATTGACCGCCGTCACAGTCAGATTCAGCTCAGAGGTATCCGTCAGCTCGCCGTCGGTGACGGTGTAGCTAACCGCCGGGACCTGGCCGTTCCAGTTTTCGATCGGCGTGAAGATGTAGTTACCGTCATTTTCGATAACGAGCGAACCGATGTCTTCTAGCTCGACGGTATCTCCAGCGGCATAGTCAACGCCATCAATACTGAATCCGATGAGGCTTAGTGAATTACCATCCTGATCGCTGTCGTTATCCAGGACATTGCCGGTTGGCTGCGTGTCTTCCGGCCCCGACGCGGTATCACCTACCGCGTTTGGCGCCCGATTGGCGACACCGGGAGAATTGTCGTCACCATCACTGTTGGAGCCGTTACCTGATTCAGTGTCATCAATGATTTCCGTATCATCGCTTAGTGCGATGTCGTCATCCGCAATCGTTTGATCGCCAAACGTGTCGACTGCGTCTCCACGAGGTAACTCTCGGGTATCGGCTTGCGTGCCTGTCGCACTGAAGCTCAACGGCTCGAGGCTCTCGTTGATACGTTCAAGGCGAACAAAGGAATGGCTGCCACCCCCGCCATCGCTACCACCGTCGCCAGGGCCGGCAGTGGGCGACGGTAATACATTCAGCAGGTCTTCATCGCTCTGCTCCAGCGTCGTCAGCAGCGCTTCTATGTTGTCGTTCAGATCAACGGCGTCCTGCGCTTCGTCGAGGCTCATCCCCTCTTGCAGAAAGAGGGTTTCGTCCGGGCCTACCATCAAAGAGCTTGCATCGGTAAATTCGAGCCGGACGCTGCCGCTGTCGGAGGTCTGCACCTCCTCGCCTTCGAGTAGTGCATCGCCGGCTCTGAGCACGCGCAGATTGCCATCGGCGCTCCGCGCCCAAACCTGCCCGATAACGGAAAGTACGGTTGCAATAGGTGTTGCCATGAATCAGCTCCCTGCGAGCGGATAAATTTCTTATGCCAATCCCGCTGAAGCGAGCACCGGCGTTTTTATAGTGGCGTCGACTGAGTCAGCGCTCCGTCAGCGCGTTGCCTTTGATGCGTAGAATGGGTTTGAGAAGATACTCAAGCACCGTGCGCTTGCCGGTGCGAATGTCCACCTGGGCAGTCATGCCGGGAATGATCGTCAGAGCTTCCCCCAGCGCCGTGTCTTCGGTGCGCACCCGTACCAGATAGAAGGTGTTGCCTTCGTCGTCGGTGATGGTGTCGGCGCTGATGTGCTCGAGGGTCGCCTGCATACCGCCGTAAATGGCGAAGTCATAGGCGGTGAACTTTACAAACGCCGACTGTCCTGGGCGTAAAAAGGCGATGTCCTGGGGAGCGATGCGCGCCTCGACCAATAGCTGGTCGTCGCTGGGCACGATCTCCACCACGTCCTGACCGGGTTGAACGACGCCGCCCAGCGTCGTGACGTTCAACCGCTGTATGGTGCCTGCCACCGGGGAACGAATCTCCGCCATGCTCACCTTGTCCTGCAGGCCGACATTGCTCTCCTTGAGGGCTGCCAGCTGCCCCAGAGTTTCGGAGAGCGCTACCCGCCACTCGTTTTGCATGTCCAGGGTCACTTCCCGCACCTTGCCTTGGGCCTCTTCGATGGCTGCCTTGAGCCTGGCCACCTGGGCACTGGCCTGATTGCGCTCGCCGCGAGCGTTGGAAACCTCCCGCTCCAGACGCAATACTTCCACCTCGGAGACCGCCCCGGAATCCAGCAGCGGCCGGGTCAAGTTGAGTTCCCGAGAGGCCAGATTCAGCGACCGAGACGCCTGATTGAAGCGGGCCTCGGCCTCCTTGAGCTCTTCCCGGCGCTGGTTCAGTTGCTCCCGGACAATGGACTGGGCTTCTTCAAGCGCCTGCAGGCTGGTCTCATAAAGCCTGCGTTCATGAGCGGCCAGCGCCGGGGCTTGCGCCAGCAATTCCGCCGTGGGCACGAAAGGCTGATCGTTGGAGAGCGCCCGCAGCCTTTCTGCCTTGGCTTGCAGCGCCAGGGATTTGGCCACCCCTTCCCGAAACGAGGACACGAAGCGGGTCGGGTCGATGCGCATCAAGAGCTGGCCTTTCTCGACGATCTGCCCTTCTTGCACATCCAGTTCCTTCACCACGCCGCCGTCGAAGGACTGGATGACCTTGAGCTTCGAAGAAGGAATCACTCGGCCCACGCCCTTGGTGACCTCGTCGATCTCCGCGAGAGCGGCCCAGGCAAGCAGCCCTATCAATGCGAACACCACCAGATAGAGCAGCGCCCGCGCCCGCATCGGGTCCTGCTGCATACGCGCCCAGTCCGCGTCGCTGGCCCAGTCCCGCTCCAGATGAGCGCCGGACACCCAGCGGGCAAACACGCGATCAATCAGCGGTCGAAACGCCTTGCCGCCGTGCTCGGAGACACGCCCCAGTGATTCGAAGCCGCGTTGTTCTGCGCTTCTTTTTGAGCTAGATGATAGAGAGGCGTCGCTCATTGACTGGCCCTCCCGATCTTTCCGCTGCGCAGCGCCTCGATCACCTCATCCTTGGGCCCATCCGCAACGACACGGCCCCCGTCCATCACGACGATGCGATCCATCAGCGCCAGCAAGGCACTACGGTGAGTCATGACGATCAGCGTCCTGGATTTGGCATAGACCGCCAGCCTGCGCTTGAACGCTTCTTCGCCGGCGTGATCCATGGCGCTAGTGGGCTCGTCTAGCAATAGAATTTGCGGGTCGTTCACCAGGGCGCGGGCAATCGCCACGCTCTGCCGCTGACCGCCGGAAAGCAACTCACCGCGCTCCCCGACGGGCATCTCCACCCCTTGTGGATGAGCGGAGACCATGGATTCGAGTCCGCCGATCTTGATCGAGCGCAGCAGCGCCTCGTCATCGACGCCATCGCTGCCCCCGGCTGCCAGGATGTTGTCCCGCAGTGAGCCATAGAACAGGCTGATATCCTGGGGCACGTAGCCGATATGCCGACGCAGCTCGATAGGGTCGAGCTGGCGAATATCCACGTCGTCTACCATCACCGCCCCGGCGGTAGGCTGGTAAAGCCCCTGCAGCAGCTTGTTGAGGGTGGATTTACCCGAGCCCATCCGGCCCAGCACCGCCACCTTCTCCCCGGCACGAATCTTCACCGACACGTCCCGTAGCGCGTCTCGTTCCTCATTCGGGTAGCGCAGGGTCACGCCGCGCAGCTCGAGATGGCCGTTCACCTGAGTGCGGCTCACGTACTGGCGCCCTTCCGGACGCTCTTCCGGTTTTTCCATCACTTCGTTAAGCGATGTCAGCGCCGTTGCGGCATTGTGATACTGGGCCATCAAGGCCGCCGCCTGACTCACCGGCGCCATGGCCCGGGACGACAGCAGGTAGGCCGCGATCAAGCCGCCCTGGCTCAAGTCGCCGGCAACGATCAGATAGACGCCGATAATGATGATCGCCACCGCCACGCTCTGCTGTGTCCATTGGGCCACGCTGCCCACGGACGACCCCAGCAGGCGCATTTGCGCCGACGTACGGGACAGAAACGCGGTGGTCTTTTCCCATACCCCCTGAATGCGCCCTTCGCCGCGCAGCGTTTTCACGGTCTCCAGATTGGCCAGGCTCTCCACCAGCGTGGCATTGCGCTGGGCCCCGACCCGCCAGGTGGTCTCGGAGAGTTCATGCATCTTGCCCTGGGCTGCCAGGGCATAAAGCAGCACGAAGACGACGCCGATGACGATGGGGATGACCAGATAGGGCGAGATAATGGCGATGATGCCGGCGAACAGCAGCACAAAAGGCAGGTCCACCAGACTCACCACCGTGGCAGAACCGATGAACCCGCGCACGGACTCGAAGGATTGTAGCGTGGCGGCGAAGGAGCCGGTGGAAGCAGGACGCGCTTCCATGCGCATGCCCAGCACCCGCTGCATCAATTTGGAGGAGAGTTTGACGTCCGCCCGACTGGCGGCCAGATCGACAAAGGCATTGCGCGTCAGACGCAGGATCAGATCGAAACACAGCACCAGAAAGATCCCGGCGGCCAGGGCCCAGAGGGTTTCCGTAGCCTGATTCGGCACCACCCGGTCGTAGACGTTCATCACGAACAGCGGCATGGCGATGGCGAACAGATTGATCACGATGGAGGCAATCAGCACATCCCGGTAGAGGCTGCGGTTCTCGAGGATGACGCCCCAGAACCAGTGGCGCTGCTTGTGCTGGCGAACTTCCGGGCTGCGGGCATCATAGCGAAACTGCGGACGGGCATAGAGGGCGCGGCCGCTGTAGCGGGCCTGCAATTCCTCTAAAGGCACCTCGACAGCCGCCTCGCCAAGCTCCGGGTAGGCGATTCGGGCTTGATCCCGTTCAGTATCCAGGCTCAGCAGCACACAGGCTCGACCAGGCTCCAGCAGCAGGATGACTGGGAATAGCTGGGGGTTGAGGCGAGAAAGTGAGCAACGAATCTGGCGCGCCGTCAGACCAACCCGAGCCGCCGCACGAGGAAATATACTCGGCGTCAGCTCGCCGTTTTCCAAGGGCAGCCCTGATAGCGCCGCCTCTGAGGTCAGGTTCCGGTCGTGAGCTCGGGCCACTATCCGTAGGCATTCGAGCAAATCCCCGCCCTTGACCGGGCTTGGGGCTCTTTCTCGCCCCGGTTCTTTATTTCGCCCCGACTCCGGCTCTCTACCTCGCCCCGACTCTTTATTCCGCCCTGGCTCTTGATCTTGCTTTGACTCAGGCTTTAACGCGAATTGACTGGTCACGAGGTCCCCCTAGCGATCAAAGCGTTGGCTGCTTCTCAGGTCTGAGATCAGCGTATCCAGACTGTCGCTTGATGGTGCGGACGTCGGGCAGATGGCATCCGCCTCAATGGCAACGCCATCGCTGCCGAGTTCGGCAAGTGTCGGTACGCCGCCTCTGGAGACGTCGAGTGCCGGCAAGAGCTGCCCCATAGCCGTCAGAATGCGCGCTTGAGCCAGGGACAGATCGAAATCCGCATTCGCATAGGCACGGCTGGCCTGAAAATATTCGTTCTCGGAATCCAGCACGTCCAGCAGTGTGCGCTGACCGATATCGAACTGCTGCTGATAGGCGCCGCGCACTCGGCCGATCGAAAGCCGATGCTGATTGAGGTAGTCGAGCTGCTCGGTGATGCGCCGTGCATCGTTGTAAGCGATGGTGGTGGTCTGACGCAGATCTACGCACTCCTTGTCGCGCAGGCTCTTGGCCCGGTTGACCAGGTCGCTGGTACGCCGATAGGACGCCAGGTCCGAGCCACCCCGGTACAGGTTCATGCTGGCCACGATCTCCACGGCGCCTTCGTCGTAGCGGCCGTTGACCCCGTCCTCGTTGTTCGTGCCGGTGCGGGCACGAAAATCCAGCTGCGGATGGAAGGCAGCGCGGGTGCCCCTGGCCTCCGCCCGAGCGGCTTCGATGTTCTCGATCGCCGCATGAAAGCCCGGGTTACCTTCGAAAGCGGCCCGCGCCGCGGAATCGATCGATTCCGGCAGGCGCGCATCGAAATCCGGTATCGGCGCCAGGGTGTCCGCCGGAAGCACACCCACCAGACGCTGGAATCGCGCGCTGACGTCATGCAGGTTGGTGGCCTCTGTCAGCAGGTTCGATTCCGCCAGGGCCAGGCGACCGTCGATCTGTTCGAGATCGACCCGGCGACCTGCACCGGAGCGAGCCCGCTGCTCGATCCGATCGTAGACACGAAGATGCTTGGCGTAATTCTCCTTGGCCAGCCGCACCAGCGCTCGATAGCGCCGTACATCCTGGTAGGCGCGCACAACATCCAGCGCCACCTCGTTGCTGGTGCGCATCAATTCGTAGTAGCTAACAAGCTTGGCGCTATCGAGACGCTTGACCTCGCTGGCGGTGGCGAAGCCATCCCATAGCATCTGAGTCAGGCTTATCTCACTGAAACTCGAATTGTAGGTGTCCCGATCATCCCTGTCGCGATATTCCCGCCCCACACCGGCGTTGATATCGACACTGGGAAAATACCCGCCTCGCGCCATGTCCACCTCGTCCATGGCCGCCTGGAAATCGTGCCAACTGACTCCTACCTCCGGGTTTTCCGTGACCGCCTGTTGCACTGCTTCCTGCAGTGAATCCACATCTGGAGCCGCCACAACGGTGGAAGAGAGCAAAAAAGTAAAAGGAAGCAGGGAGAGCGTGGGTAAAAACAACCGCATCAAATGAAGTCCTCGTTTACGCGGCACAGGCCGGCGTAGGCGGCGTCGAGGCGCCACCTGGATTGTCGGATCAGGAAAAGCAGGATAGTAGTGCTCTCTATTATTACTATGAGACTCACTATTTATGCGTACAAAAAAGCATTATTCGATTCTACGAGATGCGAGGCAAAACAAGAACCTTTTTCCGCACTATTGATGTCACGAAAGAGGATTTTCTGATGTCACGAACGTAGATTCGAGGCGGGGGCAAGGACGCCGAGCCTATTGGCGCCCTGTCTGTGGGGTCGGCACAGCATATGGCCTCTCACGTCATCGCAGCGTATTCGCAACTGACGATCAAGACTCCGCGTGCTATCGTCGCACTATAATGGTCCAGTCCCGGGAGCCCTTGTCATGGCCAGTTCCGAAATGCAGAAAGTACGTGTGATCAATGAGCTGCGACACTTCATCAAGAAGTTGCTGCAGGATCCGCAGATTCTTGAACAGTCGCTGGAGGTTGCGCGACGCGCCTATCGTGAGCGGGGGGAGAATGCTGGGGGCGATTACGTCAGCGAGCAGGAGTTGCTGGCGAGAATCGCCAGCGAGATATCCGATACTACCAGCACCCACATCCCCGAGGACCCGAGCGAGCACTCCGAGGCGGATAAGCTGTATCTGGATGTATTGAAGGAGGTGGTTACCGAGGAGCAGGCGCTTTATTGAAAAGCTACTGGAAGCTTGATGGCTGCGGCGTCCCTGCCGCTCCATATCATCATTTTACGCGTACTGTGCGATCCGCTGGTTCAGCCACTGCCCGCACTGCGTTCCTGCCCCCGCCCAGCCATCACTGACGCGATTGACGAACAATGCATCTCCGCCCGCAAGAAATGGCATCAACGCATCGCGTATTTCCCCGGCTTCAGCGTCGGCTTCGATCATCCAGCAGCAATCCATCGCGTGGATGTGCGGATAGGCCTCCAGGGCTTGATAAAACTCGGCGTACTCTTGGGGAAGACGAAGATCGTAATTGACTGAAAAAATAGCCATGTGTGCGTACCTCTAGGTTTGCTTCGTTTTCTTTTATGGGAATCGATGCTAAACACTGTATTCAAAATAGTTGATAAGCAAAGAAGAGAGCAAGTTGAACAGGAACCAATTTGGCTTATTGTTTTCTTCACTCGCAGTATGTGGCCGACAAACGTCGGCCATTAATAAACAATCTAATATTTAACAATTTAATTAGTTGTTACTGTCGTTGATGCAGGACAACCACCGGGAGCGAGATTCGCATCAGCCGTCGTTTCGCACGTCCAACTTCCATCTGCAGATCTAGTCCAGGTCAATGTCTTTGCAGGGGCATCTGTGAGGACCGTGGCTGCGTTATTGCCGAAAGTAGAGGTAATAGTCGCAGTTGAAGTAAGAGTGTCAGGAATCTGAGGAACACCCGTTCCCGCCGGTAATGTATAAGAAGTCTGGGCCGTCCCCGTTAAAAGGTTAGAGCCGGTCGCACCCGGGTCGCATTGACCCGCGCCATCACCAATAACGGTACGGCCTTCCAGAATACAACTCTCGACAGAGGTGCGAAGCTGACCCGTTTCCGCCATGACTCGGCTAACCTGAGACTTCGCCACATAATTCTGATACTGCGGGATGGCGATCGCCGCGAGCACCCCAATGATCGCCACCACGACCATCAACTCGATCAAGGTGAAACCGCCCTGCCTTCTCATTGCCCTTTTCATTGTCACTCCCCGTGTATAAACATCATGTTGTGTGCCAGTCCTGCCAGGAGGCTTCTCCACGATGGCAAGCTCATATTCAGGCTATCGACCAAGCTCCGCTAATCTTTAGGCTTGTTTGGGTTTTTCAGCATTGGGAAGCTGCTTGGTTACTGACTTCGCTGCCCGCAATAGACGAGAGATAAAAGGTCTAGATTCTTCACGAGAATGACTTAGATATGACGTTATATTTACAGTTTAACCTCGGCCTTTTTTGCAACAAAAAGCTACAACGTAAAACTAATTCTGACGCCCATTATGCCGATAAATAGAAATACAGAAACATTACCGCATCTGCTGCGCGGCCTTCAGGCCAAGCCAACACCTGAACTCCGCATGTTAGGGAACCGCTGAACAAACCGCCGAGCAAAACATCATGACAACGTCGCACCAACCGCCTTTTTCCTCACCGCATTCATTTTCCCACGCGAATGGCGAACGCGAGCCAATCTCATCGAATGGCCTTTCGTCGCCGTTCGGCTCGCAGCATGGCGCGGAAGGTTTGCAAGGGTTTGCGAAACGGCTGGTGGACGATGGCCTGCTTGCCCCCGACACGGCTCATTACGCCGAGCAGCAGGCCAATGAAAGCGACATCTCGCTGCTGCAATATGTTATCGAACACGATTTGCTGGCGGCACGAGACGCGACCCTGGCCGCGGGACGGGAATACGGCTTGCCAGTCGTTGATCTCGATGCGTTGCCAATAACGGCGCTTCCCTCCCCCAGCGAGATGCCCGAACGAATTTTACGCAAGTATCAGATCATGCCGCTCAAGCGCACCGCTTATCACATCACGGTCGCCGTGCCCTTTCCTTCCACGCTGGCACTACTCGATGAGCTGCAGTTTGCGACCGGTCTGAATGTTGAAGCGGTACTCGCTTCCATCGACCAGCTGATCCCGGCGCTGGAAAGCTATTTGTCCCAGGCGGAGTCCGAAAATACCATGGAGGCCCTCGCGGATGAGGGTAGCCGAATGGTACTCGACGAGGAGGCCCCCGAGTCCAGAGAAAACACGGCCGCCACCTCCAGCGATGACGCTCCAGTCATCAAGTTCGTCAACAAGATACTGCAGGATGCGATTCAGCGTGGCGCTTCGGACATTCATGTCGAGAGCTACGAATCCAGCTTTCGCATACGTTTTCGCATCGACGGTATATTGCTGGAAGTCTCGCAGCCCCCCTTCAATCTGCGCACGCGTATCGCGGCTCGCATTAAGGTCATGGCTCGCCTGGATATTTCCGAGCGACGGTTGCCTCAAGATGGCGCCATCAAACTCAAGTTGCCGAATGGTAAATCGATCGATTTTCGCGTCAATACGCTGCCGACGGTGTACGGTGAAAAGATCGTCCTGCGTATCCTCGACCCATCTTCGGCCCAACTGGGCATAGATGCCCTGGGGTTCACCCCGACGCAAAAATCGATATATGAACGCGCCTTGGCTCAGCCCCAGGGCATGATTCTGGTCACCGGGCCGACGGGTAGCGGCAAGACCGTGACGCTATATACCGGCTTGAATATCCTCAACACTATCGAGCGAAACATCTCGACTGCGGAAGATCCGGTGGAAATCAAGGTCGCCGGGGTCAATCAGGTCAATATACATCCCAAGATAGGACTCGATTTTGCCAGCGCCCTGCGTGCATTCCTGCGTCAGGATCCGGATGTGATCATGGTCGGCGAGATTCGCGATCTGGAAACCGCCGAGATATCGATCAAGGCAGCACAGACAGGCCATCTGGTGCTTTCGACGGTACATACCAACTCCGTGGCCGAAACCCTGATACGTCTGAATAACATGGGCGTCGCCTCATTCAACATCGCCAGCTCCATCTCGTTGATTATCGCTCAACGCCTGGCACGCAAACTTTGCCCGCACTGCAAGCGAGCGGCAAAGATCCCTCATGACGTTCTCATTAAAGAAGGGCTCACTGAAGATGAGCTCAACGGTACGACGATCTATCAACCGGGAGAGTGCCGCCACTGCACGCTTGGCTACAAAGGGCGTGTCGGCATCTACGAAGTGGTGCCAATCAGCAATGAGATGCGCCACTTGATCATGCAGCAGGGCAATTCGCTGGAGCTCGATGCTCTGGCGCGGCAAGAAGGATATGCAGACTTGCGCCGCAGCGGTTTGCAGAAAGTCCTCGAGGGCGTCACTAGTCTCGAGGAAATCAATCGCGTCACGAAAGACTAGATTCGTCTGAACTTCGCTCAACTATTTATATTTATACTTATACGCAATTCTCTAGCAATCAGGCAGTAGTAAAAAATGTACGTTCGGGCAACGACCCAGAACGACACCAAAAAAATACGCATACACAGGGAAAACGTCATGGCTACTACCATACGGGTGGCACGGCACCATAAGCCGCGGAAGCAGCCCAAGCTCCACCGCTGGTACTGGACCGGCAAGAACGATCAAGGCAAGTCGATCAAGGGTGAACAGGTCGCCGCGCAGAAAAGCGAGGTGGTACAGGAGCTCACTAAGCAAGGCATTTTGATCAAGAACTTGCGGCGAAAAAGCCATCTGTTTGGCGGCCGGGGGCGGGTCGGCCCTCGGGACGTGATGCTGTTTGCACGCCAGATGGCTACCATGATTCGCGCCGGCGTGCCGGTTCTGCAAGCCTTCAACGTGGTCGCCGAGAGCCTGCAAAAGCCTGCGATGCGGGAGCTCGTTCAGCAACTTGCGGAGGATGTCGCCGCCGGCGCCAGCTTTTCCGAGGCGCTGCGAAAGCATCCGCGGCATTTCGATCGGCTATTCACCAACATGGTTCATGCCGGTGAGCAGGCCGGCGCCCTGGACCGCATGCTGGAGCGGGTGGCCTCCTACAAAGAGAAAATCGAGTCCCTCAAGGCTCGGGTTCGCAAGGCCATGTATTATCCGGTTGCGGTCATCGGGGTAGGCATCGGCGTCACCGCGCTCTTGTTGATCAAGGTGGTACCACAGTTCGAGAGCATGTTTGCCGGGTTCGGAGCCGAACTCCCGGCCATGACCCGAATGACCATTTCGCTATCCGAGGCCGCTCAGAACTACTGGTACTTTGCCCTGGGCGGCTTGATGCTGCTGGGACTTGTCATGCGGCAGGCCATGCAGCGTTCCGAGGCATTCACCTACAAGATGCATCAGTTCATGCTGCATTTGCCGGTGCTCGGTGACATCATCGACAAGTCCTCCGTGGCGCGTTTTGCGCGTACTCTGGCAACCACTTTCAATGCCGGCGTGCCCCTGGTCGAAGCCCTGGAAACCGCTTCCGGCGCCGTGGACAGCAAAGTCTACGAGCGCGCCATCCTTCAAATCCGCGAGGATGTCTCCAACGGCCAGCGCCTCAACTTCGCCATGCGCAACACCAACCTGTTTCCCGTACTGGCAACACAGATGGTCAGCATCGGTGAAGAAGCCGGTTCGCTGGATGCAATGCTCAACAAGGTGGCAGATTTCTATGAAGAAGTCGTCGACAATAAGGTCGATGCCCTGACCTCGTTGCTCGAACCTCTTATCATTGTGGTATTGGGTACGATGGTGGGTGGGCTTGTCGTATCCATGTATTTGCCCATCTTTGAAATGGGCAGCGCTATCTAGATATACGATCTACTGCGCTCGGCGATACTGCGTTGAAATTAATCTCGGAATGCTCATTTACAAGAGTAAACTCCGCTTCCTCGATCAATTTCGCCTTGTCTCGCCTTCGCTCGTGACGATCGCGCAATTGTTATCCGAGGAATCATCTTGTACAGCGACCTTCCTTCTGTAATCACGTGGCCCCTGGCGGCCACGTTTGGCTTGATTGTGGGTTCATTCATCAATGTGGTGGTGGCACGACTGCCTGGCATGTTGATGATGCAATGGCGCAGGGAAGCCCGTGAGGCGCTGGCACTACCCCAAGAAACCGACTCGGATCTACCCAGGGTTACCCTGACCACGCCTCGCTCCCGATGCCCGAGCTGCGCTACCCCGATTGCCTGGCACGACAATATTCCACTGCTTGGCTATCTCAAGCGCCGCGGCCGCTGCGCCCACTGCAGTGAGCCGATCAGCATTCAGTATCCACTGATCGAGTTGGCCAGCGGCGCCCTGATGCTAGCGGTGGTCATGCTCAACGGTCTGAACGGCGCAAGCGTGCTGCTCGGTATCGCCTGCCTAATGCTGCTGACCCTGGCACTGATCGATCTTCGCACTCAACTGCTCCCGGATATTCTGACTCTGCCGCTGCTCTGGCTGGGCTTGATCTATCAGCTGCTATTCCAGCCCTGGCTGCTGGAAAGCGCGGTACTCGGTGCGGTTTTAGGCTATCTAGTGCTGTGGGGCTTTTACTGGGTGTTCAAACTGATTACCAGCAAGGAGGGCATGGGCTATGGGGATTTCAAGCTTCTGGCCGCGCTGGGTGCCTGGACGGGCTGGGAAATGCTGCCCCTGCTACTGATTCTATCCGCCGGGGTGGGCGCGGTGATAGGCATCATCGTGCAAGCATCGATTCCAAAGCTGCGCGGCCAGGCCCTCCCCTTCGGCCCATTCCTGGCCATGGCCGGATGGATCATGCTGCTTTTCGGCGGGTATTTGATGAGGTTTTATCAGTCCCTCTTGCTTGGATGACGCTCCTTCGCGATCATGAATAATAGTGACCGCTTACATCAACGCCCTGGAGCTTCATGGATACGCCATACTCTCAGCAGCAGCGCCCTTTGACCATCGGCATCACCGGCGGTATCGCCTCGGGCAAGAGCGCCGTGGCTCGCGCTTTCGAGACACACGGCATTCCCTGGGTTGATGCGGACGATGTGGCACGGGAAGTAGTGATGCCCGGCGAGCCTGCCCTGGCCGAAATCACAGATCATTTTGGCCCTGATGTGATCGATGCCGAAGGACAACTGAGCCGAAGGACCTTGCGCGCCATCGTGTTCAGGAACGAGACCGAGCGACGCTGGCTGGAATCCGTCACTCACCCGCGTATCCGTCAACGGTTGCTCGAGCATCTCGAATCGATGCGCGCCAGCGGTGCTCCTTATCATTTACTGGTCTCTCCCCTGCTGTTCGAATCTGGCCAGCGGGAACTGGTGGATCGCTGCCTGGTCGTGGATGTGCCGGAAAACGTGCAGATTGCCCGCACCATGGCCCGGGACGAGAGCGATGAAGTCCTGGCCAAATCCATCGTGCAAGCGCAAATGCCTCGTCAGCAGCGTCTGGCAATGGCAGATGACGTCATCGACAATCAAGGCGATCATGCAGCACTGATCGAACAGGTAGCCAAGCTCGATGCTCGCTACCGAGATCTGGTGACACCCACCTCCAACGGAAGGTATGAATGAGCCACGATAACGACGCCAAGCCTGAAAACAGCAGCAACCCACCTTTACAAGTCGCCTGCCCGGAATGCGGCACCAAGGTAGCCTGGACCACGGACAATCTCTATCGTCCGTTCTGTTCCAAACGCTGCAAGTTACTTGACCTGGGCGCCTGGGCGGACGAATCCCATCGTATTGCCGGAGAGCCGGCAATGGATGAGGCCGACCTGGACGCCCTGATCGATCGACTGGAGCGTGGCGGACAGAAGTAAGTAACGGCATACTAAACGACAAGGCCACGCATCAGCGTGGCCTTGTCGTGCAGGGGTATCGAATACGACTGGAAGAGCAAAGCCCGTCGACTATTGCCTATTTCCAGAAATGTCGGATCGATGCGATGCCCTGGGCACCCACCGCTCGGGCGCGATTGGCATCTTCGCAGCTCATGCCACCCAGGGCATACACTGGCGTACCGGCATATTCGACGAGTTGCTGAAAGTCGTGCCAGCCAAGCGGCAAGGCCTCCGGGTGAGTCGGCGTCGTGCGCAGCGGCGATAGCGTGACGAAATCGCAGCCGATACGATTTGCCTGCTCGAGCTGCAGACGATCGTGAGTCGAGCCACTCAGCCATTTTCCTGAAGGGACGGGGCGTCGCTCCAAGCCCATCAAGCGCTCGCTGGTCAGGTGAATGCCATCCGCATCGATCTTGTCCAGCAGCCCTGGATCGGCGTTGAGCAGTAGCCGTGCACCGTACTCCCGACACAGGGCAAGGCTCGCCGCGGCGCGCTCTTGATAAGCCTTGTCGTCCAATGTCTTGGCACGCAGCTGTACGAGTCGCACGCCGTACTCTTTCAGCGCCCTCTCGAGGCGAGACAAAAATACCGCCCCATCCTCTTCCTCGGCAGTGATCAAGTATTCCCTGGGCAGCATGACGGCTCGCAGTATCGGCATATTGGCCGCCGGGAACGCATAGTTGTAAAGATCTTCAAGGCGCACCCAGCGTACCGCCTGGCCTTCACGTCCGTAGGGCTCTCCTTCGAAGGCATGAACCTGCCATACATCCAGCAGCACATGCTTGTCGGGATATTCGTGAGGCACACGAATCAGCGGCTGCGCCTTCTTGATCGTTATACCGAGTTCTTCATGCAGCTCCCGCTTGAGTGCCTCGAAGCCGGTCTCGAAAGGGGCAAGCTTGCCCCCGGGAAACTCCCACAGTCCGCCTTGATCGACGATGGAAGGGCGCCGCGCCAGCAGGACTTCCTGACCATCGCTGCTGAAAATGGCGGCTGCCGCGACATGTACCCTGCGCTTGATCATGTTGCTCAACGTCCTCGTCTGCCTGGTTTCAGCTGCGGTAATCTGCATTTATCGTCACATAGTCGTGGGAAAGATCCGAGGTCCATACCGTTGCCGCGCTCTCGCCACGCCCAAGCGCGATGCGGATTACGATATCTTCCCTGGCCATGATAGCGCTGCCCGCCTCTTCCGTGTAGCTTTCGGCGCGTCCGCCCTGCTCTACCAAACGCACATCATCGAGATCGATGGTCACCCTTGCAACATCAAAATCCTCCACCCGCGCCCGACCGACCGCTGCCAGAATACGCCCCCAGTTGGCATCCGAGGCATAAAGCGCTGTCTTGACCAGCGGTGAGTGGGCAACGGTAAAGGCGACATCCAGCGCTTCCTGGCGGGAACTCGCCTGACTCACCTCGAGGGTAACGAACTTGGTCGCGCCTTCCCCGTCGCGGATGATCTGCTGGGCGAGATCGATCAGCACCTTGTCCAGCGCTTCACGAAAGGCGGCGATTTCATCATCGCCCGCCACGGCGGCACCGCGCCTCGTAGCGATCAGCATACAAGCGTCGTTGGTCGAGGTATCGCTATCGACGGTGATGCAATTGAACGAACGCGCCACGCTTTCACGCAACAGCGACTCGAGAAGAGAACGTTCGATCGCAGCATCCGTTGCGACGAATGCCAGCATGGTGGCCATGTCCGGCCTGATCATGCCAGACCCTTTGGCAATGCCGTTGAGGGTAACGCTCTGGCCGCCGATCTCGCAGGTCGCCACGGCGCCCTTGGTGCGGGTATCCGTGGTGAGAATGCCTTCCGCCGCCTGCTGCCAGGCGACGCTGTCATCACCCATGTTCGCCAATGCGTCCGGCAGGCCGAAACAGATGCTGTTGACCGGCAGCGGCTCACCGATCACCCCGGTGGAAAACGGCAGCACCGCATCATAGGGCACGCCGGTCAACTCCCGTATGGCCATGCAGCAGGCCCGGGCATCCCGCAGCCCCTGTTCGCCGGTACCGGCATTGGCGTTGCCGGTATTGATCACCATGTAGCGCGGCGTCTTCTCTGCCAGATGCTCCCGGGCGACCAGTACAGGCGCTGCGCAGAAGGCGTTGCGGGTGAATGTACCCGCGACGCTTGCTCCTTCGGCAATTTCGATGACCACGAGATCGCGGCGATCAGGCTTCTTGATGCCTGCTTTAGCGGATCCCAGCCGAATTCCCTCGATTACCGGCATATCGGGAAAGCTTGTCTGACCTACCGCCATCGCCTTTCTCCCTGAGTCTGTCTTGGCTTAATCTCTGATCAATTCAACTTGCCGTGACACTGCTTGTATTTCTTGCCGGACCCACAAGGGCAAGGATCGTTGCGACCGACCTTGGGGCCCTCGCGACGCACGGTCTGCTGCTCCTGCTGAGACGCCTGGGCCCCGTCGTCGACCTCGCTGGCGGCTTCTTCCCGGGCGGAATCTTCTCGGGTCTGTTGGGCCGTGGCCTTTTCCCGTTCCAGGGTCTCGCGGCGCTGGCGTTCGAGTTCATCGACCTCTTCCTGACGGCGCACCTGCACATGGCTGAGGATACGCGTGACATCGTGCTTGATATTGCCAAGCAGCGATTGAAACAGCTCGAAGGCCTCGCGCTTGTACTCCTGCTTGGGATTCTTCTGAGCGTAGCCGCGCAGGTGAATGCCGCGACGCAAATGGTCCATGGACTGCAGGTGTTCCTTCCAGCGGGTGTCGAGCACCTGAAGCATGACCTGTTTCTCGAAACGGCGCATCAAGTCCTCACCGATGGCCTCGATCTTGGCGGCATAGATCTCTCGATGACTGCTCTGCAGCCGTTCGCGCAGCAAATCCTCGTGGAAATGCTCATCCTCTCGGGCCCATTCGGTCACCGGCACGTCGAGATTGAAATCCGTTTTCAGATGCTGTTGCAGGCCTTCAAGATCCCACTGCTCCGGCAGGCTCTGCGGCGGTACATAACTGCTGATTGCACTGTCGAGCATTTCGTCACGAATGCCGGCGACATTATCCGAGACATTATCCGCGGCCAGTATCTCATCGCGCTGCTCATAGATGACTCGACGCTGGTCGTTGGCCACATCGTCGTATTCGAGCAGCTGCTTGCGGATATCGAAGTTACGCCCTTCGACCTTCTTCTGGGCCCGCTCGACCGCATTGGACACCATCTTGTGCTCGATCGCCTCGCCGCGTTCGAGCCCCAGCGCCTGCATCAATCGCTGCACCCGATCCGAGCCGAACAGCCGCATCAGATTGTCTTCCAGGGAGAGGAAGAAGCGAGTCGAACCGGGATCGCCCTGGCGACCGGAACGGCCTCGCAGCTGATTGTCGATGCGCCGGGATTCGTGACGCTCGGAGCCGATCACATGCAGGCCACCGGCTTCGAGCACTGCATTGTGCCGTGCCTGCCACTCTACCCGGGCTGCTTCTATCTGCTCCTGAGACGGGTTATCCAGCCGGGCGATCTCGGCTTCCCAGTTGCCCCCCAGCACGATGTCGGTACCGCGTCCGGCCATGTTGGTGGCGATGGTAATGGCACCGGGTTGTCCCGCCTGGGCGATGATCTCGGCTTCGCTCTGGTGCTGCTTGGCGTTGAGCACGTTATGCGGAATCTGGCCTTGCTTCATCAACCCGGACAGCAGTTCGGAAGTCTCGATCGAAGCCGTGCCCACGAGAATAGGCCGACCGGCGTCGCGCTGGACCTTTACGTCCTCGATGATCGCTTCGTACTTCTCCTCCGCGGAGAGATAGACCAGATCGTTGAAATCCTTACGCTGAATCGGCTTGTTGGTGGGAATCACCATGACATCGAGGCCGTAGATCTGACGGAACTCGAAAGCCTCGGTATCCGCGGTGCCGGTCATGCCGGCGAGCTTGTCATACAGGCGGAAATAGTTCTGGAAGGTGGTGGAGGCCAATGTCTGGCTCTCGCGCTGAATCGTCACCCCTTCCTTGGCTTCGACGGCCTGATGCAGGCCTTCCGACCAGCGCCGCCCTGGCATGCTGCGCCCGGTGTGTTCGTCGACGATGACGACTTCATCGCCATTGACGATATAGTCCACGTCGCGGTGGAACAGATGCCCCGCTCGCAGCGCCGAGTGCATGTGGTGCAAAAGGCCCAGATTCTGCGCCGCGTAGAGAGAGTCCTCTTCGGCGAGAAGGCCTTGCTGGCGTAGCAGCCCCTCCACCTTGGAATGGCCTTCCTCGGTCAGCTCGATCTGCTTTTGCTTTTCGTCGAGTATGAAATCGCCGCTGGCGGGCTCCTCCTCGTTCTCGCAGCGAGTGAGCTCCTTGGCCAAACGGTTCGCAACCTTGTAAAGCTCGGTATTCTCCTCCACCGGGCCGGAAATGATCAGCGGCGTACGGGCTTCATCGATGAGGATCGAGTCGACTTCATCGACGATGGCGTAATTCAGCTTGCGCTGTACCTTTTCCTCCAGGGAGAAGGCCATGTTGTCCCGCAGATAATCGAAGCCGTATTCGTTGTTGGTGCCGTAGGTGATATCGCAGGCATAGGCCTCACGCTTTTGCTCGTTGCTCTGACCCGAATAGATGACACCGACGCTCAATCCTAGAAACTCGTAGAGCGGGCGCATCCAGTCCGCGTCGCGCCTGGCCAGATAGTCGTTGACAGTGACCACATGCACGCCCAGGGCGGGTAGCGCGTTGAGATAGACCGCGAGTGTGGCCACCAGGGTCTTGCCTTCGCCGGTTTTCATCTCGGAAATACGCCCGCGATGCAGGGTGACCCCGCCGATCAGCTGAACATCGAAATGACGCATGCCCATGACACGCTGACTCGCTTCGCGTACCGTGGCGAAGGCCTCCGGCAACAGCTTGTCCAGGCTTTCCCCGGCACGCAGCCGCTCACGAAACTCCTCGGTGCGCGCCTTGAGTTCCTCGTCCGAGAGCGCCTGAATGCGTTCTTCCTGGGCGTTGATCTCATGGACCAGCTTGCCCATGCGCTTGACTTCCCGGTCGTTCTTCGAGCCAACCAGCTTACGTAATACAGTGTTTAACATGCGATATCCTGAATTCTTGGGGCCACACAAGACGGCGCTGATCCGTCATTTACTTCCTCGCGGTAAAGTACGTCGCGCGATGCTATCGAATTAAAAAGTGAGGCAGAATAGTGAAACCAATCGATAGACGAGCGACAAATAGCCTTCTAACGAGCGTGACCCGGCGGACCGCGTCGACTCAGGACATCATGACCGGCACAGCTGCGCCGAAGAACAGGATGATGTTGCAACGGGGTCGCTTTGTAGCGAGGTCGACGTCGTGAATTGTGCAGGCACCAGAGGCTTCGTCTGGCGATTCGTCGTGAGTTGGCGCGGACGACCCGGGATACGACCAGATAGTGCTGAGCAAGACGTTCGACAAGCCGCAGGCTTTCACCTTGGGCCAGCGCGCCTGGCAACAGGCAGCCCACCAGCAGCCCAGCCAACCACAGCCGTGTAGCCCCACGACGAGGTGAGAACGGTGTCGTTGTAGTAACGGGTTTACCGGAAGGGGTCATGCTGTCGATGGGCTCCTGGCCGTGTTAGATTGCCTGTATTGACGTCAGGGAGTTCGTGAGCAAGCCCGTGAGTATAAAGCCTAAGCGGTTTCGAGCCCAGCCCATGACCCGGCTATTGGCAGGTCATTCGTCTGGCGCAGGGGACTTGGGAAACCTGATGCGCATGGCGCAGGCCATTGATCGTGCGCAGCAATATTTGCGCGGTCATCTCCCCCAGGAGGTGCGCGAGCATATTTTCGTAGGCGGTTATCGCCAAGGCAAACTGACCCTGATTACCGATCGTGCCGTATGGATGACCTGGCTGCGCTACGAACAGACCCGACTGCTGCAATTGCTGCACCAACTACCGGAGTTCGAAAGCGTTACCGGCCTGACCTTCAAGGTACGCCCTGTCAGTCCCCCCAAGATACCTCCCCGGCTGACGCGTGGACTCTCTGCCCGGGCCGCGGACGAGATTTCCAGCTGTGCCGCGGATATCGATGACCCAATGCTCAAGCGCTCCCTGGAAAAGCTGGCCACCCATGCTGAAGCAAAAGACGATCAGTCCGGCTCCCTGGAGTAGTCTCAATGAAAAACGCCGATTCAATTTCATTGAATCGGCGTAAATCTTTCTATTGCTGACCGTGGACCGATCTTAATCGTCTACATGGCCATTGCCGGCGCAGAGTACGAAATCGGCGCCTTCTGACGAGCGCCTTCGAAGGTGACGATCTCCCATGCATCCGGGTTGCTCAACATGGCGCGGCATAGCTGGTTGTTCAGTGCGTGCCCGGATCTTACACCCCGGAACTCGCCAATCAGGCTATGACCGAGCTGGTAAAGATCGCCAATGGCATCGAGCACCTTGTGCTTGACGAACTCATCGTCATAGCGCAATCCGCCCTCATTGAGGATGCGGTAGTCGTCTACCACGATGGCGTTATCCAGACTGCCACCGAGTGCCAGGTTCTGGGAGCGCAAGAATTCGAGATCCCGCATAAAGCCGAAAGTCCGCGCCCTGGACACCTCCTTGACAAAGGAGGTCGTCGAAAAGTCCACGGTTGCAGTCTGCTTCTGCTGATCGAAAGCAGGATGGTCGAAATCGATGGAAAACGAGACCTTGAAGCCGTCGTAAGGCGTGAATACAGCTTCCTTGCCATCGTCGTTCACCACAATCTCACGCTTGATGCGGATGAACTTCTTGGGCGCGTTCTGCTCTTCGATACCCGCGGACTGAATAAGGAAGACGAAAGGCCCTGCGCTTCCATCCATGATCGGCACTTCAGAAGCGTTGAGTTCGACGAATACATTATCGATACCCAGCCCCGCGAAGGCCGACATGAGATGTTCTACCGTCGATACCTTGACACCATCACTGGACAGGGCAGTACAGAGCGTGGTGTCGGTGACGTTTTCAGCTCGAGCCGGGATGCGCACTTCAGGATCGAGATCGGTACGCACGAAGACGATACCGGTATTGATGGGGGCCGGACGCAATGTCAGGCGGACCTTTTCACCGGAGTGCAAGCCGACTCCGGTAGCGCGCATGGTATTTTTGAGCGTACGTTGTTTGATCATGGGCAAGGGCCAAGTGTCATAAAAATTGTCGAACAGTGTTCACTATAACAGCGAACAAGCGATTTAACAAAAAAATATCACCTGGCTCCTACCTATGCCTCCGATAGTGCCGCTCAATCGGCCTGACGGCGCAGAAACGCAGGAATATCCAGATAATCATCGAGTTCCTGAGACTTGCGCTTCTCCTGCCGCGCTTTCACCGCATTGTCCTGCTCGGCCTTTGCAGCTTGCTGACGCATGACCGTTGGCTGCTGCAGTTTGCGATAGTCATTGGACTCCGGACGCGAAACATTCTCGCGAACCGCAGGCTTTTCCTTTTGAGCATCGAGACCGGCAGCAACGACGGTGACCCGCAGTTCGTCGGACATTTCCATATCGATGGACGTACCGACGACAATGGTCGCGTCCTGAGAGGCAAACTCCTGGACGGTGGCACCCACGTCGTTGAACTCGCCGATGGACAAGTCCGGCCCAGCAGTAATGTTGACCAGAATGCCGCGAGCACCGTGCAGATCGATGTCCTCGAGCAGCGGGCTGCGAATGGCCTTTTCCGCCGCTTCCCGGGCACGATTTTCGCCAATGGCGCCGCCGGTACCCATCATCGCCATACCCATCTCGGACATGACCGTACGAACGTCGGCAAAGTCGACGTTGATGATACCCGGGCTGGTAATCAGTTCAGCGATACCTTGAACGGCGCCTAGCAGCACGTCGTTGGCAGCGCTAAACGCCGTCAGAAGGCTTGCGCTCTTGCCAAGCACCGCCAGCAGTTTCTCGTTGGGAATGGTGATCAGCGAGTCCACGTGCTCGGACAGCTCACGCATGCCTTCTTCTGCGGCACGCATGCGCTTGGGTCCTTCAAAGGGAAATGGGCGTGTCACCACCGCAACGGTGAGAATACCCAGCTCCTTGGCGACCTGAGCCACGACGGGAGCGCCCCCGGTACCCGTACCACCGCCCATGCCGGCAGTGATGAACACCATGTCGGCGCCCTGCAGAAGCTCCGCGATGCGGTCGCGATCTTCCATCGCCGCCTGACGCCCAACTTCGGGACTGGCACCGGCGCCAAGGCCCTTGGTGATTTCAGTACCGAGCTGAAGAACGGTCTTGGCTGAGACGCGCTTGAGCGCCTGCGCATCGGTATTGGCGCAGATGAACTCGACGCCTTCGATGTTGCTTTCGACCATGTGATTGACGGCATTGCCGCCACCGCCACCCACGCCGATCACCTTGATGACCGCGCTGCTTGAAGGTGCGTTATCTACCAATTCGAACATTTGCCCCGTCTCCTGTGGTCGCTCTTACGACCCCTGTCAGAAATTACCTTTGAACCAACTTTTGACCCGTTTCAGCGTCGAGGTGTCATCCGTGACCGTCCGCCTGGAGCCCTCTTCTCTGCGGGGCTGGGCCGTTACCGCGCGAGTCTGGCCATGCTTGGCTTCGCGCATTCCGTAGAGTAGCAAACCCACCCCAGTGGAATAAATCGGGTTGCGCACTACGTCTGCCAGGCCGCGCACGTTCTGCGGGCAGGCAATACGCACTGGCATATGAAAAATCTCTTCGGCAAGCTCTACCACACCTTCCATGCGTGATGTGCCGCCAGTCAGCACGACGCCAGCGGCAACGAGGTCCTCGAAACCGCTACGACGCAGCTCTTCACGCACAAGGGTAAAGAGCTCTTCATAACGGGGCTCGACTACCTCGGCAAGCGCCTGCCGCGACAAATCTCGAGCCGGACGATCCCCGACGCTGGGAACCTTGACCATTTCATCGCTAGAAGCCAACTGGGTCAGCGCGCAGGCGTACTTGACCTTGATGTCCTCGGCGTACTGGGTTGGCGTACGCAGGGCCATAGCGATATCGTTGGTAACTTGATCACCCGCAATGGGAATAACCGCCGTATGGCGAATCGCCCCTTCGGTGAATACGGCAATATCGGTGGTGCCACCCCCGATATCCACCATGCACACCCCGAGTTCGCGCTCATCCTCGGTCAATACCGCATGGCTTGAGGCGAGCTGCTCAAGGATGATGTCGTCGACTTCCAGACCACAGCGACGTACGCATTTTTCAATGTTCTGAACGGCATTAAGCGCGGCTGTTACCAGATGCACTCGCGCCTCGAGTCGAACGCCGGACATGCCCAAGGGCTCGCGAATACCCTCTTGGGTATCGATGGCAAACTCTTGAGGCAGCACATGAATGATGCGTTGACCTTCTGAAATTGCACGAGCGCGGGCAGAGTCGATGACACGATCGATATCGGAGGGCGTCACTTCGCGCTCTTTGATTGCCACCACGCCATCGGAATTCATTGAACTAATGTGGCTTCCTGCAACACCTACGTAGACTGAATGAATATCACAGCCAGCCATCAATTCAGCTTCTTCCACTGCTCGCTGAATGGACAGCACAGTAGATTCGATATTGATGACGACGCCTTTCTTCATGCCACGCGACGGATGCGAGCCAATTCCAGCGATTTCGAGCCCGCCATCATCAGTGGGTTGACCGACAATCGCTACGACCTTGGACGTCCCGATATCCAGCCCAACCACCATATTGGAAGCATTGGATTGTCCTGCCATGGGTCGGGATCACTCCTCAATCTTCACTATAGTTAGTAAGCAGTTAATGTACGCTTAAAAAATCGTGGCTGATTAAAAAATCAAAGTTATAATTTATCCAGCCCGCATACAAGTTCAGCAGTAGAATACGGGTATTTTTTAACGAAAGAAACACCCTATACCCTTGTCTATCGGCGGCTGGCGCCAAAAAGTGATAGTAGGTATTAACGCCGTGGTACTTCCACGTCCGTTTCACCGTGCCAGGCAACAACAATTCCATTCGGATAACGAAGATCGATGTAGCGAATCTGCGACGCTTTAAACTTAAGTTGACGTTTCCAGGCCGCAATGAAACGTGCCAATCGTGACTCGTGCTGATTGCGCCCTAGCATCACCCAAATACTGTCATCGATCTGAAAACGCCAGGCACCACGATCTTCGAGTCTCAGCTGAGTTACTTCAAATTTTAGCGATGTAAAGCGATTGTGTAATTGATCGAGTAGTGCCAATACTTCCGTACCACTGCCCCTAGGACCAGATAAATCAGGGAGATCATCAGGTATTGTTACATTGCCTCGTTGAAACGGCACACCTTGGGGATTGATAAGCAAATCATCGTTCCAGCGTGCCACTGGATCCTGTTCATAAAGCTCGAAAGTCAGGGCATTCGGCCAGTGACGCGAGACTCGCACCTCGGAAAGCCATTCGATTGCTCGCGCTCGTTTTCGCAGTTCAGCGAGATCCACCGATAGCCAGCTCTGCCCTTGAACCATGGGTGCCAACTGTTCACGCAGATAGTTGGCGCTGACATAACTTAGATCACCACTGATCGAAACCCGCTCAAGGGGACGATCCAGCCATAACCACAGCGCGCGCCCACCGGCACTCAACAAGACGATCAGAAGTAGCAAACCTACAATCGTGCCACGAGACCCAGCAGATGCCATCGAGCTCACGCCTCAAGTGACGTGGCAAGAATACGCAGCACCAGTTCCTCGAAATTGATGCCCGCGTGGGCTGCGGCCTGAGGCACAAGACTATGATCCGTCATACCCGGCACGGTATTGACTTCAAGCAGCCAGAATTTGCCTTGAGCGTCTCGCATGACATCGACTCGGCCCCAGCCACAACAGCCGAGCGCCTCGAATGCACGAAGACAAAGCTGACCCAGCTCCCGTTCCTGCTCGACACTTAGCCCGCAGGGGATGTGGTAGAGCGTCTCGTTGGAGTGATACTTGGCCTCATAATCGTAAAAGCCGCTGGGCACCTCGACGCGAATCGCCGGCAACACCCTGTTGCCAAGCAGCGACACGGTATATTCTTCGCCCGAAACAAAGCACTCTGCCATGACCACCGCGTCGAACTGGGCTGCCTCCCGATAGGCAGATTTCAAGGCATCGAGGCTATCCACGATGCTGATGCCCAAGGTCGAGCCTTCATGTACCGGCTTGACTACCATCGGCAGTCCCAGAGACTCGACAACCTGCTCCCAATTGGCGCTGGGTTCCAACGTAATACTTTGCGGCGTGGGTAAATCCAATGAGCGCCAGAGATGCTTGGTACGCTGTTTATCCATACCCAGCGCCGAGGCCAGCACACCACTGCCGGTATAGGGAATACCAAGCAGTTCAAGCGCGCCCTGTAGCGTGCCATCCTCGCCACCACGACCGTGCAAGGCAACGAACACACGATCCGGGGCCAGCGCTTCCAACCCGCTCAATCCGCCTTCGGCCAGGTCGTAGCCACGCACATCGAGGCCGGTTTGCTTCAATGCCGCCAAAACCGCCTTGCCGCTATTTAGAGACACTTCCCGTTCTGCTGAATTGCCACCGTAAAGTACGACCACACGACCAAAATCATCGGGATTCGATGCACCATCCCGTCGCGAATTGCTCATAGTTCTACCTTGTCTAACTGTAACTGGTTAGCCGCCAGTGCGAGGGAGATACCGCCGATATCGCCGGCACCTTGAGTGATAAGAATATCGCCGTCACGCAATACCCGAGAAAGCAGGCGTGGTAGTTCTTTCTTGTGTTCGACGAACATCGGATCGACGTCGCCCCTCTGTCGAATCGAACCCGCCAGCGTGCGCCCTTCGGCGCCGGGAATGGACGCTTCACCGGCACTGTAAACATCGAGCAGCAGCAATGTGTCGACCCCGGACAGCACTCGTACGAAATCTTCGTAAAGATCATGGGTACGGGAATATCGATGGGGCTGATAAATCATCACCAGGCGCCGCTTGGGCCAGCCGGCTCGCACCGCTCGAATGACCATCTCAACTTCACGCGGGTGATGGCCGTAGTCATCAACCAGCATGACCTCGCCTTGACTCTCTTCCCGGGTCTGCTCATGGCCTTGATCGAAACGCTGTTGCCCACCCAATGAAAAGCTGCCGTGCACCTGAAAACGTCGACCGACTCCGGCAAAGTTAGAAAGCCCGCGCAGAATGGCGTCGTCACCCACGCCGGCGTCCGTCGCCACGGCAATCGCTGCCAATGCATTCTGGGCATTATGCTCCCCGGGCATTGCCAGGCGAACCGCCAGAGGCGCATGACCCTCAGGACGCAGAGCGGTGAACCGAATTTCGCCACTCTCCTGCACGAAATCGACGATGCGATAGTCCGCGTCGGCGCTGAAGCCATAAGTGACGAACTGACGCTGCACTCGGCCCATCAGCCCACGCAGGTTGTCATCATCGAGGCAGAGTATCGCCAGCCCATAAAAAGGAAGATTGTGCAGAAACTCGATGAAGGTATCCTTGAGACGCGAGAAGTCCCCGGCATAGGTGGCCATATGATCCGCATCGACGTTGGTCACGATGGAAACCATCGGCTGCAAATGCAGGAAAGAGGCATCGGACTCGTCCGCCTCCGCCACCAGATACTCCCCTTCCCCCAGCCGCGCATTGGTACCGGCACTGGTCAGCTTGCCGCCAATCACGAAGGTTGGATCGAGCCCGCCCTCCGCCAGCAGCGTCGCGGTCAGGCTGGTGGTAGTCGTCTTGCCATGAGTACCGGCGACCGCGATGCCATGCCGAAAACGCATCAGCTCCGCCAGCATCTCCGCGCGACGCACCACGGGAATGCGATATTTCTGTGCCCAGACGATTTCGGGATTGCTCTGGTCCACAGCGGTGGAAACCACGATCACGTCGGCACCTTCGGCATGGGCCGATGCATGACCGATGGCAACGCGTATCCCGCTGTCACGTAGATGCGCCGTGACGGAAGATTCTCTGAGATCGCTGCCGCTGACCTGATAGCCCTGATTGGCCAGCACTTCTGCTATGCCGCACATACCGGCACCACCAATACCGATGAAGTGAATGCGCCGTATGCGTCGCATGCCTAAACCCGTGGCGGCGTGTAGCGATGAACCAAGGGCGGGGCTCATTTGCTGGCGGGAAACGGAAAAGGGGTTATCGCTCAAAACCGATCTCCATGCAGCCGTCCACCAGGCGCTCGACCGCATCGAGATGCGCGCAGCCGCGGGCGGCAACTGCCATGGTGGCAAGGCGTTCGGGGGCGAGTACGGTCGCAAGCGTATCGGCAAGCGAAGCCGCATCCAAGGTGGTTTGGGGTATCAGCAAGGCGGCATCAGCATCAACGAGATGCCGAGCGTTGCGGGTTTGATGGTCGTCCACCGCATGAAGGTAAGGCACCAGCAAAGAAGGTTTGGCCGCAGCTGCAAGCTCGGCGATGGTCAAGGCCCCGGCACGGCAAATGACCAGATCCGCCCACTCATAGGCCTGAGCCATGGCGTCGATGAAATCACTGACCTGAGCGTCGATTCCGGCGGCGGCATAGGCTTCCCGAGTCGGGTCTTCCTTGTCGCGACCGGCCTGATGGCGAATCTCGGGCAGCTTGCTCGCGGGTGCCTTTGCCTCGAGCAATGCGAAGGCTTCCGGCAAGCATTGATTGAGAACCTGGGCTCCCAGCGAGCCACCTACCACCAGCACTCGTAGCCGCCGGTCTTGCATCTCTTCTGCCGTACGTGGCTGGCGCCCCAAGGCAGCGATCTCGCTGCGCACCGGATTGCCGATGACGATCTCCTTGTGCGCCTTACCGGCTTTACGAAAAGCTCCGGGAAAGGCGGCATAGACTCGCGTTGCCAGTCGCGACAGCGCCTGATTAGTCATGCCGGCCACGGCATTTTGCTCATGCACCACCAGCGCCCGTCGGGACAACCAGGCCGCCAGCCCGCCCGGGCCACTGGCAAAACCGCCCATGCCAACTACCAGTTGAGGATCGAAGCGTTGCAAGATCCGCCAGGCCTGGGAGACTGCTCGGGATAGACGCCAGGGCACCACCAGCCATCCCGCCAGGCCATTGCCGCGCAATCCGGCGATATCGATACGGTGCAGCGTGATGTTCGCCGCCGGCACCAGACGGTTCTCGATGCCGCGCGGGCTCCCCAGCCACTCGACGCTGACCCCTTGGGCAATGAGTGCCCTGGCCAAGGAGAGGGCGGGAATCACATGGCCGCCGGTACCGCCGGCCATGATCAGCACACGGCGAACGGAAGTGTCCTGCGCGGATGTGTGCACGGGTGCCTCTGACGACGTCATGGGTCGGGAACTCCTTTGACCTGTTGCCGGGCATTTGCGTAGCGGGTCAGACGTCGGGTCTCGATATCCACTCGCAGCAGCAGCGCCACCATGATGCAGCTGACCACGAGACTCGACCCGCCATAGCTCAACAAGGGCAGTGTCAGCCCCTTGGTTGGCAGCATGCCGGTACTCACTCCAATGTTGATGAAGGCCTGACCTCCAAATACCAGGGCAATACCGTAGCTGAGATAAGCAGCGAACGGCAATCGAATCAGCTCTGCCCGGCGGCCGATGGCAAGCGCGCGATAAACCAAAAGTGCAAAGAAGCTGATCACAGTAATGGCCCCCACCAAACCCAGCTCCTCGGCGATGACGGCGAAGACGAAATCCGTATGGGCTTCCGGCAGATAGAACAGCTTTTGTACGCTGTCACCTAAGCCCAGCCCGAACCAGTGACCACGGCCATAGGCAATCAGCGCCTGGGTCAGCTGATAGCCCGAGTCATACATGTCCGCCCAGGGATCGGTGAAACTGGTAATACGCTCCAGTCGATAGGGTTCGGCAATGGCGACGTACACGCCCAGCAACGACACGACCGTCAGTAGCAGGATGAAGCGCAGAAGCGGCGCTCCCGCCAAGAGCAGCATACCCATCACACTGCTGGTCATGACCACAAGAGCACCGTAATCCGGTTCGAGGATAAGCAGCACAGCGATCGGCAGAAGCACCAGTAGCGGCTTGGTAAATTCCCAGAGACGGCGGCGCACGCCAGATAGAAAACGTTCCAGATAGCTGGCGATGTAGATGATCAGGAACAGCTTGGCAAGCTCCGAGGCCTGCACATTGATCGGGCCCAAGGGTATCCAGCGCTTGCTGCCGTTGACTTCGGTACCCACCAGCAACACCAGTATCAAGAGTCCGATCCCCGCCAGCAACAGCCAAGGTCCGTTGTTCTGCCACCAGCTCAGAGGCACCAGCAGCATTGCCGTGCCGAACGTTACGGCAATGACAACGAAAATGCCATGTCGGATACCGTAATAAAATGGATTACCGGTAAGCCCTGTCGCTACCTCCGTCGAGGCGGAGGTCACCATGACCAGACCAACCAGCAACAATGTTCCTGCCGCAAGTACCAACCAGGCGTCAAAAGGCTGACCGGCAGTGGAAAGACGCGCAACCCAATCCTTCATGAATGCTCCTGGTCAATACGGGTAGCGAGATATTCCTGGACCCAGCTGCGAAAGGCATCGCCTCGAGCCATATAATGTGTAAATTGATCGAGACTGGCGCAGGCCGGCGACAGCAGCACACAGTCGCCTGGGCATGCGATGGCGGCAGCACGCTCCAATGCTTCCTGCAGATTCCGAGTGTGCGTTATCGGCGCCGCTCCTTCGATGTCCCCAGCCAGACGCGGTGCGTCAAGGCCAAACACGATGGCCTCCCGAGCGTATCGTTTTAGAGGCGTTTTCAATGGACTGAAGTCCGCGCCCTTGCCCTGCCCGCCCCCAAGCCAGATCAACTTGCCTGTAAGCGTAGCGCCAAGCCCCGCCATGGCCGCTAGCGTAGCGCCTACATTGGTACCCTTTGAGTCGTTGATCCAGCGTACCCCTTGCCCTTCACCAATCAATTCGCCTCGATGAGGTAGGCCGGGAAAGCGTTTCAACACTCGCTGCATGGCAGCCAGGGGCAACCCGAGTCGATGCCCTAGGGCCATCGCCGCCAGGGCGTTGGCATGATTGTGCAGCCCGGGTAGACGCATATCCGCCACGGCCAGCAGCGGATCAGTGCCATGCATCAACCAGGGCTGCGCTCCCGTTCCGTCGTCGTACTCGCCGATTCCCCATTCGTCGGCTTGTGGCGCCTTCGTAGTGAATCGTTCCCAGACGAGATCTGGCGCCTGGTGTGATTCTTTCTCTCGCGGCCAGGTCGATGAATCTTCTCCATTGACGATGGCATAGGATGCACCATGAAAAATAGCCGATTTAGCCGCACGATAGCGCGTCATATCGCCATGACGATCAAGATGATCTTCAGAAAGATTGAGAAAGGCCACTGCTGTAGCGCCCAGATTCGGCGTGGTTTCAAGTTGAAAGCTCGAAAGTTCGAGCACGAATAGATCCGCGTCTGGATGATCCTGGAGCAGATCGAGGGCCGGCGTACCCAGATTACCGCCGACGGCAACCTCGAGCCCCGCTTCGCTAGCCATTTCGCCGAGCAAGGTGGTCACCGTGGACTTGGCATTGGAGCCGGTAATAGCAGCGATCGGCGCTCTGCATTGACGTACGAACAGAGCGATCTCCCCCAGAATCCTCGACGCAGCGACCTCGGCCCCCTGGTTTTCCGATTCCTGAATATCGCCGAGCTTGCGCTTCCAGAGCCTTTCCAATCCAGGCGTGAGCGGATCGACGCCGGGGCTGAGCACAACCTCCTGCGCCTGGGCAAGATCGAGCTCCGTCAGCGGGCCACAGTGAATGGCGACGCCTGGATGCGCTTCGCGAAAGGCGTGCAACCCAGGCGGTGCCTGTCGCGTATCCGCCACCATGAAAGGCGTGCCCAGACGCGTCAGATGCCGGGCAACAGCGCTTCCGGAAAGGCCGAGCCCGACGATCAACGTATGTCCCTGGGGTACCGATGACATCGACATTCCAACGTTACGAAGTGGCGAGTACGCTTTACCGTCAGCGAATCTTCAGCGTGGCGAGCCCCATCAGGACCAGCACTACCGTAATGATCCAGAAACGCACGATGACTCGTGGCTCCGGCCAGCCCTTGAGCTCGAAATGATGATGCAAGGGCGCCATGCGAAAGATACGTCGCCCAGTGAGCTTGTAGGAGCCCACCTGCAGAATCACCGACACGGTCTCCATGACGAATACACCGCCCATGACGAACAGCACGATCTCCTGGCGCACCACCACCGCAACGATACCCAGAGCCGCACCCAGTGCCAGCGCCCCCACGTCTCCCATGAAGACCTGAGCCGGATAGGTGTTGAACCAGAGAAACCCCAGCCCGGCGCCGGCAATGGTGCCACAGAATACCGCCAGTTCACCGGCACCGGGCACCATGGGAATGTGCAAATACTCGGCAAATACCGCATTGCCGCTGGCATAGGCAAATACCGCAAGCCCCATGGCCACCATGACCGTAGGCATGATGGCCAGGCCATCAAGACCGTCGGTGAGATTGACTGCATTGGAGCTGCCGACGATGACCAGATAGGTCAATACGATGTAGAAGAACCCGAGCTGAATCACGACTTCCTTGAACAGCGGCACGATCAGGCTGGTTTCCACCGGTCCCGCCGCCGTCATGTAAAGAAACACGGCTGCACCAAGACCCAGCACCGACTGCCAGAAGTATTTCCAGCGTGCCGGCAAACCGCGAGGATTCTTTTCTACCACCTTGCGATAATCATCGACCCAGCCGATCGCCCCGAATCCAAGGGTAACGATCAATGTCAGCCATACATAATGATTGCTCAGATCGCCCCATAGCAGCGTACTGATTGCCATGGCCACGAGAATCATCGCGCCGCCCATGGTCGGCGTGCCGGCCTTGGATAGATGAGATTGAGGCCCATCGTCGCGCACCGCCTGGCCGATCTGACGCTCCACCAACCGGCGTATCATCATGGGGCCGAACCACAGACATAACAGTAGCGCGGTGAGGGTGCCGAGAACGGCTCTCAGTGTCAGATACTCAAAAACCGCAAAGGCATTTTGATAGGCGCTTAGAACGTGTGCTAGATAGAGCAACATCTCGTGCGTTCACCTTGATTGTTCTACACGTAGCGCGGCAATCAGCCTTTCCATGCCGGCACTTCGCGATCCCTTGACCAGCACGCTGGCCCGGGGGGGTAGATGGTTTTGGGCATGACGCAATAGCGTCTCCCAGTCCGAGAAATGACACCCTGAACTGCCAAAGGCCAGCGCAGAAGACTCTGCCGCGGCGCCCAGAGTGCCGAGAAAATCGATGCCCAGCTCACGGGCGTAATGTCCTACATCGCCATGAAGTGCATCGGACGCCGCGCCCAACTCCCCCATTGCGCCTAGAAAGCACCAACGCGGCGCCGGCATCTGTGCCAGCACATCGAGAGCGGCCTTCATCGCGCCGGGGTTGGCATTGTAGGTATCATCGAGCAGACGAGACCCACGTATGCCTTCCACCAGCGTCATGCGGCCCGGCAAGGCTTGTAGCTCATTCAGGCCCGCGATCACTTCTTTCGCCGTGAGCCCCATCGCCAGCGCGGCCGCCGTAGCGGCCAACGCATTGCTCACATTATGCGCGCCGAGCAGAGGAAGCTTCACCTGGCCCAAGACGACATCATCATACATAAGTGAGAAAGAATAATGACCACTCTCATCGCAAATTAGATTAGTAGCTTGAACTTTCGCTTCCGGGGAAAGGCCGAAATCAATGATCTTGCGGGTGTCAGCGAGCCGCGACCAAAAAGGGTAAAAAGCATCGTCGCGATTGAGTACGGCAACCCCGTCCTCATTCAGACCGGCAAGAATTTCGGACTTGGCCTGAGCGATCTGGCCCATACCGCCAAACTCACCGACATGGGCCCCGGTAACATTGGTGATTACAACGACCTGGGGCTGCGCAAGCGCCGTGGTCCAGGCAATCTCGCCCAGGTGGTTGGCTCCCAGCTCTATCACCGCCTGCCGATGTTTGCTGTTGAGATCCAACAAGGTAAGCGGCGCACCGATGTCGTTATTGAGATTGCCGCGCGTTGCTAGAGTGGCGCCGCGTTGGCGCAGCAGCGTCGCGAGCATTTCCTTGACCGTGGTCTTGCCACTATTGCCGGTGATGGCGACCAGAGGGCCATCCCAGCTGCGACGCCGGGCCTGGCCCAGCAGGCCAAGCGCCAGCCTCGTATCCGCCACCTGCAATTGCGGCAACGGATCGTCAACGACACGCGAGACGATGGCGGCCACGGCTCCTTTGCCGCGAGCCTCGGCAAGAAAATCGTGGGCATCGAAGCGATCGCCGACCAGCGCCAGGAACACGTCACCTGCCTGCAAGGCACGGGTATCGGTCACGATGGCCTTCACTTCAGCATCTTCACCGGCCCAGTTCACTGCCAGCGCACCGGCGATTGCACCGAGGGTTTGCAGACCACAGGCGTTCATGTCGGCGCTCCACGCTTGCTCAGCGCCGCCTCGGCCCAGGCTTGATCGGAAAACGGCATACGCTGTCCTTGTATCTCCTGATAATTCTCATGCCCCTTGCCGGCAATCAGAATGACATCGTTCTTGCCGGCGGCTGCAATGGTTCGGTCGATGGCATCGCCGCGCCCTTCGATGCACCAGGCCTTTTTCCTATTCTCGGGAGACAGGCCCTGGCGCATCTGCTCGCGTATTGTCGCCGGATCCTCGCTACGCGGATTGTCATCGGTAATCACCAGTTGATCCGCCAATGCCTGGGCCGCTTCGGCCATCAAGGGCCGCTTGCCGCTATCGCGATCGCCACCGCAGCCAAAGACACACCAGAGCTTCGCTCCATCCTGGAAAGCATCATCAACCCCAGCATGACTTGTCCCATGGCTACCGCCCGGCAAGTGCGCCTGCAAGGCATTCAAGGCGTTGCTTAGCGCGGCCGGCGTATGGGCGTAATCCACGACTACCGTGGGCGCATCGGGCTGAACAATCGTTTGCATGCGTCCGGGTACGGGAAGTAGTTCGCCGGCAGCGTTGCAAAGCGCGTCCAGATTCTCTCCAAGCCCATAGAGTACCGCCATGGCCAGCAATACATTATCGAGATTAAAGCGCCCCATGAGGGCCATTTCCAAGGCTCGCTCGCCGTCGGGCGTCGCGATCATCACGCGCTGCCCTCGAGCGTGAGGCTGCCAATCGAGCATTCGGAAGGTGGTCGCTTCCTGTTCACCGCAGGCCAATACGCGCACACCCTTGGGCAACCCGGCGAGCATCAATCGCGCCAGGGGATCGTCACCGTTGACCACCGCAAGCTCGAGCTCCCGACGTTTGAACAGTCGCGCCTTGGCCGCAGCGTAGGCTGCCATGCTGCCGTGATAGTCAAGGTGATCCCGGGAAAGATTGGTGAACGCTGCCACAGTGACGCGACAACCCAGCAGACGATCCTGTTCCAGGGCGTGGGACGACACTTCCGCCGCCACCCGGGTAACTCCCTCCTGCGCCATGCTGCCCAGTGCTGCCTGCAGCTCCAACGGGCCCGGCGTGGTCTGACCGCTGTCGATCAACTGCCCTGCCCTGCCCCAACCAAGGGTGCCGATCACGCCCGCGGGGCGGCCCAGCCTTTCGGATAGTGCCGCAATATAGTGGGTCACGGAGCTCTTGCCATTGGTGCCGGTCACCCCGATCAGCTCAAGGTTATCAGGCACCTGGAACAGATGGCGCCCCAGCTCCCCCAAGGCGTGGCTCAACCCCGGCAACCAGAGTATCTGCTCCTGACCTGAAGAGAGCCCTTGATCTGGCAAGCCCCATTGTGAAGAGTCGTCTGCCTCGGCCAGCACCAGCGTCGCCCCCCCACTCAAGGCCTGATCAATGAAGCGGCGTCCGTCCATCTGCACGCCTGGAACGGCAACGAATACGGTGGGATCGGTGCTTGCAGCAATGTCACGGCTATCCCGTGTAAGGGCAAGCACCTGTGACGATTCCACGTCCAACGACGCCGGCAATCGTACCTCGGACCAGAGTGTCCTCAGCGCCCTCGCCAACCTTTCATGGGTAATCTGCATTACTCAAGCGCCTCTTGCTTGTCGGGAAGGACATCGAGTAGACGTAGCGCCTTGCCCACCACACGACTGAATACCGGGGCCGCTATCAGGCCGCCGTAGTAGTCGCCCTTCTTAGGATTGTCCACCATTACCACGGTCACGATACGCGGATCGGAGACCGGGGCGATACCGGCGAACAGCGAACGGTAAGCACTCTGCTGATATCCACTTTGGGTAACCTTACGCACCGTACCGGTCTTGCCGGCGACACGATAACCCGGCACCGCCGCCCGAGCCCCCCCGGCGCCAGGTTGGGCAATGGCCTCGAGCATGTGCAACAGATCATTGGCGACATCCGGCGATATCACCTGATCGCCTTGTGGCGAAGTGGGTTGCTTGAGCAAGGACGGTGACAGGCGTTTGCCATCGTTGGCAATGGCGGTGTAGGCGCTTGCCAGCTGCATGGCGGATACGGAAACGCCATAGCCATAGGACATAGAGGCGCGCTTGCTGTCCGACCAGCCCAATGGCGTAGGCAGACTGCCCGTGGTTTCGCCCGGAAAGCCGGTGCCCGGCGCCTGCCCAAAACCAAGTGCGTGATAGCGGTTCCAGATAGCGTCATCCGGCAGCTGTAGCGCCACCCGGGACATGCCAACGTTGGAGGAGTGCAACAGGATGCCCGCCATGGACAGATCCTTGTAGTTGCGGAAATCGCGAATGGTGTAATTGTCCAGGCGCATGTATCCCGGCGCCGTATCGATCACCGTTTGGGGTGAAAAACGCTCCGTTTCCAGGGCGGCAGACAACGCCAGGGGCTTCATCACCGACCCCGGCTCGAAGGCGTCGGTGACTGCCTGATTGCGTAGCCCATTGGCATCGATATCGACGCGATTATTGGGATTGTAGGAGGGCAGATTGGTCATCGCCAGCACTTCGCCGGTGCGGGCATCCATCATCACCAGGGTGCCCCCATCCGCATCGTGTTCATCCACCGCGGCCTTCAACTCGCGATAGGCCATGTATTGCAGCCGCAAGTCCACCGCCAGGGTAAGATTGCCCCCCGGCTTGGCTTCCTTCAGCAAGTGCAGGTCGCGCACCAGACGCCCCTTGCGATCCTTGATCACCCGCCGCTTTCCTGGCTCGCCGGCAAGAAAACCGTTGTAGGCAAGCTCCACCCCTTCCTGCCCGCGATCATCGATGTTGGTCACGCCAACTAGTTGCGCCGCCACCTCCCCGGAGGGGTAATAGCGCTTGTATTCGTGCTGTGGATAGACACCGGGGATTTTCAGGTCGAGCACTGGCTGGGCACGCGATGGCGTCATGCGACGACGCAGATAGACGAACTCCCGGTCGGCATAGTGTTCGATACGTTCATTGAGCTGACTTGGAGTCATGTCCAGCGCCTTGGCCAGTAGCGCGCGCTGCACACCGTCCGTTGGCAGCTCCTGGGGGTTGGCCCATAGACTGACCACTGGCGTGGAGATCGCCAGTGGATCGCCGTAACGGCCGGTAATCATGCCCCGGTGGGCATCGATGGTCTCGACTCGTAACGTGCGGGCATCGCCCTGACCCTGCAGGAACAGGCGATCGATAACGTGCAGATCAATGATTCGACCCACCAGGGCCGCCAGCGCCACCAATATCAGAAAGACGATGAAACGATAACGTCCGCTGCCCATGGGAGCGGTCTGAGCGCGAGACGCAGCGTCCTTGGTCGATTTGCTCATCGGCGAATCACCCTGATTTCATCCAGCTCGGGCACGTGCATGTCCAGGCGCTCACTGGCCAGCCGTTCGATGCGAGAAGGCGCCGACCAGGTACTCTCCTCCAGCAACAGCTGCCCCCATTTCGTCTGCAGCTGATCCTGGCTGCGCTCCAGCTGCTGCAGTCGCGCATACTGCACCCGGGTAAGATGAGCAGTGGTGATTACCGCCAGGGCACTGGCCAGCACCAGCACCATCAATACCAGTACCGCCAATTGTCGCCAGCCCCACAGCCGATGCGCCACACCCTTCGACGCCTTTGCTTTTTTTTGCACCATATATCTTCAGTTGATCTTGCGAGCCGCGCGCATCACCGCACTGCGAGCTCGCGGATTGTCCTCGACTTCGTCCCGACCGGGACGGCGTGCCTTACCCAACGCTTCCAGGCGTCGCGCAAGCTGGTCGTCCCGCACCGGCATACCTCGAGGAAGATGAGTATCGCCCCGCACATGATGTCGAATGAAGCGCTTGACCCGACGGTCTTCCAGAGAGTGAAAACTGATTACCACCAAATGACCGCCCGGCGCCAACGCCTCGAGTGCAGCTTCTAGCGCCTCATCCAATTCCTCGAGCTCACGATTGACATGAATACGCAGCGCCTGAAAAGCGCGAGTCGCTGGATGCTTGCCTTTCTCCCAGGCAGGATGCGCGGCCTTGAGCAGTTCCGCCAGTTCGCCGGTACGGGAAATAGGGGTTTCACGCCGCCGTTCGACGATGGCACGAGCCATGCGTTTGGCAAAGCGTTCTTCACCGTAGCTCTTGAATATCCAGGTGATATCCGCCTCGCTGGCGTGACTCAGCCACTGGGCCGCACTCTCGCCGCTCTCGGGGTCCATCCGCATGTCCAGGGGTCCGTCCCGTAGAAAGCTGAAACCCCGCTCTGGATCGTCGAGCTGCGGCGAGGAGACGCCGACATCCAGCAATATGCCGGAAAGCTCACCGTGCACCCCCTGAGCCCGGGCAATATCGCCCAGATGACTGAAGGTATCGGCAAATATCGAAAAACGTTGATCCTCGATGTGCCGCGCCTCCATCAGCGCCTGGGGGTCGCGATCGATGGCAAGCAAGCGTCCCTTGAGGCCCAGCCGCGTCAGAATCGCTCGGGAATGCCCACCGCGACCAAAGGTGCCGTCCAGATATACCCCATCGGCGTCATGCACCAAGGTGTCGACGGCTCCTTCGAGCAGCACGCTGGCATGACGATAGTCGGTGGACGACGAAGAAACAGTGACGCGATGAGACATGTGATTCTCGGGGATATTGAGGGAATCGCCGTGCGCCTTGCGCTTCATCCCGCTTGGAGATTTATTCAGCAATTCCCGAAAATTCGGGATGGAAGTTGGCCGATAAGCCGGGTTCTGTCGTGGACAGCCATTCATCTAGGCCCAGCGTCACCACTGGGCTCAAGCGACCTACCCGCCCCCACTGCGGGCCACAGCGTCGGGGGCCTATTCGGTCTTGCTCCGGGTGGGGTTTACCGTGCCACGCACTGTTACCAGGCGCGCGGTGCGCTCTTACCGCACCCTTTCACCCTTGCCGGCAGCTTGCGCTGCTTAGGCGGTCTACTCTCTGCTGCACTTTCCGTCGGCTCGCGCCGCCCAGGCGTTACCTGGCACCCTGCCCTATGGAGCCCGGACTTTCCTCCCCCGGTCGATGACCGGCGGCGACTGTCTGGCCAACTTCCAAGCGCGCAAGAATAGCAGCGCCAGGGAGACGATAACAATAGTGTCTCAGCTGTCATTCTTGTCTCTATCCTCCCTGAGAGACAACGCCTGGTCGTACCAGACTTTCTTGCGCCCGCCTAAAAGCCGTGCTGCGATCGCCGCCACCTGCTTGACCCCGACTCCTTCCTCGAGCAGCGCATTCAGGAGCATATGCGCCTCCAGAGTCGTGGTCTCGCTAACCTGAACGGGGGCACCGGCCACCATGATGACGAATTCGCCCCGAGCCTGGTTCGAATCCTCTTCCATTCGTGCCAGTAATTGGGCTGCTGTGCCCTCGAGAAAGGTCTCGAATGTCTTGGTCAGTTCTCGGGCCACTACCAGCTGGCGATCTTTTAAAAGTTCGCCAAAGGCGCGCAACGTGGCTTGAATGCGATGGGGCGATTCATAGAATACCAGTGTCTCTTCGCGCTCGCTCATCGACTGAATCATGGTCTTTCTTGCGCCGTCCTTGGCCGGCAGGAAACCGGCGAAAAGGAAGCGATCCGTCGGCAGCCCTGCCGCAGACAAGGCAGCGATCAAGGCGCAAGGCCCTGGAACGGGAACCACATGTACGCCTCGCTCGCGTAAGGCCCGAACCAGCACAAAACCGGGATCACAAATCAGTGGCGTACCCGCGTCGCTGATCAGCGCAAGATCGTCTCCTTGCTCAAGGCGCTGAGCAAGCTGTTCGACTCGCCCGGTCTCGTTGTGCTCATGTAGCGACAACAACGGCGTGCGAATATCCAAATGGTGTAGCAGCCGTGCCGAATGCCGGGTATCTTCGGCAGCTATCAGGTTAACGCTTGCCAGTGTTTGAATGGCACGCGCAGAGAGATCATCGAGGTTACCAATCGGCGTGGCCACCACGTACAATGTGCCACTGGCAGATGCGGTCATGGTTCAATACCGACGTGATGCACTATCGTTGGCGCCCGTCGCAGGCATGTTTCCCTGCAGGTCGAACTCATCGTCATCCAATCGAACTCCGTGCAAGACAAGGAAACGGACACCATGCACAAATCACTGCGACGACTCCTTGGTACTGGGCTAGTGGCGCTCATGATGGCCGGCTGTGCCGCTCAACAAACCTCGATAGAATCCGCGCCGGTGAGCAGGGAACCTGCTGAACTGCTGCGTCAGGCACAGGATCAAGGCGCCCGGGAAGCGGCAATGACAAGACTCGAGGCCGCAGATATCCTAGCACGCCAGGGCGACTTGACGCAGTCGCTACAGGTCGCCGGTGATATCGACGAGTACCAGTTGCAAGGCGATGAACGCATTCGCTGGGCCCTGTTGCTCTCCTATCTCGGCCTGGAACAGGAAGATGGCCAGAGCGTTCTGCGGGCGACGGCACTACTGGATAGCAATCTGGCCATTTCCACCGACGATGCTCAAACATTGATGTACCGCCGAGGGCTTGGTCTGGGATTGACCGGACAACCGGCAGATGCGGCAGAACAGCTGATCGCTTTGCAGCGCCAGGAGGCGCCTTTCGATCTCAATGACGCCATCTGGAAACAACTGACCCGTCTGCGAGGCTCTTCCATCGACCGGTTAGCAAGGTCCTACGATGAACTTACCCAAGGCTGGGTGGCGCTTATCGAAGTGCAGCGGCGCAATGGTAGCAGCGTGGAGCGCCTATTCACTCATCTTGAGCAGTGGCGCCAGCAATACCCCGATCACCCTGCTGCCAGGCGCTTGCCGGAAGATCTTCGGGCGTTGCGCGACCTACGTGGCGAAGAAGTACGTCATATAGCCGTCTTTCTGCCGCAATCCGGCCCCCTGTCCAATGTCGCAGAGGCCATTCGCGAGGGAATGCAAGTACGTCACATGAGCGCCCTGGATCAGGGTGAACAAACGCCGCAGCTGAGCTTTTACGATACTCGCGACGCAGATCTGGATACGCTTTATGCCCGGGCCGCCATGGACGGCGCGCAAGTCGTCATTGGACCGTTGGACAAGGATACGGTCTCGCGTCTGGAACTCGGCAATGAGGTCCCCCTGCCTACCCTGGCTCTCAATTATGGAACGAGCGACAAGAACCACGCCGAAAACCTGTTTCAGTTCGGCCTTTCCGCTGAAGATGAAGCTCGGCAGGTAGCGCGCCGCGCCAGACTGGATGGCCATCGCAAGGCTGGCCTGCTGATACCCAACAACCCCTGGGGTCGTCGTGTCAGTGAAGCATTCCAACAAACCTGGCGGGAGCAAGGTGGTGAGATCGCCAGTGCCATCAATTACGACCCCGAAGGCATGGTGGCAAACGCAGTACGCCCACTGCTCGATGTGCGGGGCGAGCGTGCTCGACGCGATCTGGACATGCTTTTCCTGCTTGCCCTGCCGGATTACGCCCGCCAGGTACCCCCGACACTGAAGTTCTTCTATGCTGGCAATCTGCCTATTTATGCCACCTCGCATTTATTTGCAGGGCATTTGCAGCCCCAGGCCGATCACGATCTAAATGGCGTCACGTTCATCGATATTCCCTGGATGATTCCGGATGCAGCGGTGGGAGGCAGCGACGCCTTGCCTTTCGTCGACAGCTACCGGGGACTACGTGACAACACCGATTCTGCCTTGTTCAAACTCAATGCCATGGGCGTGGATGCTTATGAGCTAGGCCGTAGATTGCCCTTGCTCAAGCTGTTGCCTGGCAACGAACTGTACGGCACTACCGGCATCTTGAAGGCGGGGCCCGATCATCGCATTCATCGCGACATGCCCTGGGCGCGCTTTGTCGATGGCGTACCACAGCCACCCCTATCGGGATTTACCCGGCTGGAACCTCTTGATGAAGCGCAATAACGACGCTCGCCAACGAGGCGAGGCGATCGAAGGCATTACGGCGGAGTGGCTTCAAGCCCGGGGGCTGGTCCTTGTGGCCCGCAACCAGCACGCCAAGGGCGGGGAAATCGATTTGATCATGCGCGATGGCGACACCCTCGTTTTCATCGAAGTACGTCATCGCACCAGTACCCGCCACGGGCATCCTCTGGAAACCGTCAATGTCACCAAACAGCAGCGCCTGATTCGAGCTGCGCGTTTTTATCTGCTGCGCAACCGGCTATCATGTGCATGCCGCTTTGACGTAGTAGGCGTTGTCGGCACTGCGCCACAAATGGAGTTTACCTGGGTACGCGCCGCCTTCGACGCGTTTTGACCGACACTCGACCTTGGCTCATTATGGATTTTCAATCGCGCATTCTTGACCATTTCAACGCCAGCATCGATACCAAGACCTATGCCAGCGAAGTACTACCGCCCTTCATCGAAGTCGCCAGTCAGATGATGGTTCAGTGCCTGGTCAATGAAGGCAAGATTCTGGCCTGTGGCAATGGCGGCAGCGCCGGAGACAGCCAGCACTTCTCCTCGGAACTGCTCAATCGTTTCGAGCGGGAACGGCCCAGCCTTCCTGCCCTGGCTTTGACCACGGACACCTCGACATTGACATCGATTGCCAATGACTACAGCTATAATGATGTATTTTCGAAGCAGGTGAGGGCCCTGGGTCAGCCAGGGGACATTCTGCTGGCGATCTCTACCAGCGGCAATTCAGCCAATGTGGTTCAGGCGATTCAGGCAGCGCATGATCGAGATATGACGGTCATTGCCTTGACGGGGCGCGATGGTGGCGACATGGTCTCGTTACTGGGGCGTGATGACTGCGAAATTCGCGTACCGGCGACATCTACCGCGCGTATACAAGAGGTCCACTTGCTGGTTATACACTGCCTGTGCGACCTGATTGATGAACAGCTTTTTGGCAGCAACGAGTGATGACGATGAAAAAACCACTAATTACCCCGGTTCTACTTGCCCTGGCTCTGGGGCTAGGCGGATGCTCGGTTATTAACAACGCCACTACGCCCTCTCCTGAAGGGGAGGATTATGGTGCCCGTACTGCCGGCATGCGCGTCGAGGACGGGAGTATCGAAAGCAAGATTCAAGATGCCATGGAAAGTAATGACGCGCGACTGGGCGACGCCCGGGTCGGGGTCAATAGCTTCAATGGCGTCGTATTGCTATACGGACAAGTTCCTAGCCAGGAGCTCAAGGATAAAGCCGGCGAAATCGCGCAGAATACCCGCCAGGTACGCCAGGTACACAACGAATTGACGATCGCTGCAAACCTGCCGTTTACCCAGCGCATGACGGACAACTGGCTGGAAACCAATATCGAGACGCGCTTGGCGTCCAGCGAAGATATAGATTCCCGCCATGTGGAGGTCGTTAGCGAGAACGGCACCGTTTACTTGATGGGCATGGTGTCCCGGCAAGAAGGCCAACGAGTCGTCGACATCGTCTCACAAGTGAGCGGCGTACAGCGCGTCATCAAGATTTTCGACTATCTCGACTGAGCGCTATCCTTTCAAGGCTGGAAAGCAAGCATCAAAAAAAGCGGATGATCCAAGATCATCCGCTTTTTTTGTTTCACGCCTGATACCGACAAGCAACCGATCACTACTCACTATTTGATGACACGTAGCGACGGACGCTCCTTGCCAGCGCCCTTCTTCCCGGACGCGTTCTGATTCGACTCTTTCTCGCTGTCATCCTGCTTGGCTTTGTCGACTTCACTGTCTGTTTCACTGGTGTCGACACTCTCAAGAACAGGGCGCTCTTCTTTCTGTTTCGTTTCATCCGCCATTGCCTCGTCGTACCCGGGCATGACCGGTTCATGTCCGAATACCATGCCAACGCCGTTTTCTTTAGCGTATAGCGCAATCAACGAATCAAAGGGTACGAAAACCTGCATCGGATGACCGCCAAAGCGCGCATCGAAACTAAGAACATCATTTTCCATCTTCAATTCTCGTACCGCAGTAGGCGCGACATTGAGAACGATCTGGCCATTTTGAATGAACTGCTGCGGCACCCTGACACCCTCACGCTCGGCGTCGACAACGATATAAGGTGTCAATTCGTTGTCCAGAAGCCATTCATAAAGGCCCCTGGCAATATAGGGTCGACTGGACAGCATGACGTGCTCCCTCTGAATTAATGTGTGTTCGATCGATGCCTATTGCCGCTCGACTATCCTGCGAGACATCTTTCAAGGACGCATTTCGCGCTCCGCCTCGGACAAGGACGCCTTGAAGGCATCACGAGAGAACAAGCGCTCCATATAGCCCATCAGAGGCTGAACCTGTTTCTCGGGTAGCTCGATCCCCAAACTGGGTAGTCGCCAGAGGATGGGCGCAATACAACAATCGACCAGCGAGAACTCATCGCTCATGAAAAAGGTCATATCGTCAAAGATAGGCGTGATGCCAACCAGGCTTTCACGCAGCTCCTTGCGCGCGCGCTCGGCATCTTTCTTGCCTGCATTGAGAATCTCTTCAACCAGCGGGCACCATTCCCGTTCTATGCGATGCATCCATAGGCGACTCTGCGCGCGGGCAACAGGATAAACGGGCAACAAGGGCGGATGTGGAAAGCGCTCGTCCAGATATTCCATCATCACCTTGGATTCATAGAGCACCAGATCGCGATCCAGCAAGGTGGGGACACTATTATACGGATTGAGATCCGCCAGTTCGGCGGGCCGATTGTCCTCATCGACTTCGACAACATCCACCGCCACGCCTTTCTCAGCCAGCACGATTCTCACGCGATGGCTGTAATGGTCGTGACTACCGGAATAGAAGGTCATCGATGACCGCTTGGCCACTACACCCATGAAACACTTCCTCGTTTCGATTTAAAGCAAGAATGATAACACGCCAGTCCATAGCCGGGGTCTTGCACCATCGAAATCGACGGACTTTAGATGGACACGGTCAACTTATGCCAAAAACAGGCATCAAAAAAAGGCGTATGACAATCACGTCATACGCCTTGATCTCACACTAGATGCGCTTATCTAGTGAACGTCTCGCCAGTATTCACGCTTCAACAGGTATGCGATCACACCGAATATGAATATGAATATCAGCACCTTGGGCGCCATGGACTGAGCCTGTAGCTTCGAAGGCTCGCCAACGTACGCCAGGAAGTTGGTCAAATCCCACATGGCCTGATCGAACTCTTCGGGTTCCATTCTTCCAGGCTCGGTTACCTGGAGCACATGACAGGATTTGTACAGACCAGAAAGCGGGTCAAGCTCCGCATCCGGTGCCGTAGCCTTTTCGGTCTGCGCACAGACCATTTCCTGGGTCCCTTGCAGTGGCTCCAGCACATTGGGCATGCCCACCAGCGGGAACACCGTATTGTTGACACCCCAGGGCCGCTCGGAATCCTTGTAGAAACTGCGCAGGTAGGTATAAATCCAGTCCGTCCCGCGTAGACGCGCAGTCAGGCTCAAATCCGGCGGTGCAGCGCCGAACCAGCCTTCCGCATCGTCTCCATCCATGGCGATACGCATCTGGTCATTGTAGGACAGGTCTTCATCAAAGATGAGATTCTCTTCGACCAGCTCCTGCGGGATGTCCAGATCTTCCGCGGCCCGACTATAGCGCTGATAGTCAAGGGAGTGGCAACCCATGCAGTAGTTAGTGAAAAGCTTCATGCCATTTTGCAGCGATGCCTTGTCATGAATGTCAGGATTCATCTCGTCGAGATGGACACCTCCACCTCCGGCTCCCAATGCAGTCAGAGGGAGTGCGGCCAAGGGCACCAATGCGAAGAGCAGTGCACACAATTGCTTTTTCATTAGCCAGTCACCCTTTCCGGTAGCGGTTTGGTTTTCTCGAACCGGGTATAAAACGGCATCAGCAGGAAGTAGGCAAAATAAATGACCGTACATACCTGCGCGAGCAGAGTACGCCCCGGCGATACCGGCTGCACGCCCAAATATCCCAGGATAACGAAGCTGATTGCGAACAACGCCAGCATAATGCGTGATATCCAACCCTTGTAGCGCATCGAACGTACGGGGCTGCGATCGAGCCAGGGCAATACGAACAGCACGGCAATGGATGCACCCATCATGATCACGCCCCAGAACTTGGAATCGAGGCCGAACAGCGAGAAGGTGATCGCGCGCAGGATCGCGTAGAACGGTGTGAAGTACCATACCGGCGCGATGTGCTCAGGGGTCACGAGGGAATTGGAGGGCTGGAAGTTGGGCTTCTCGAGCAGATACCCGCCCCCTTCCGGGAAGTAGAAGATCACCGCGCAGAACACGAACAGAAAGACCGCTACACCGACGATATCCTTCACGGTGTAATAAGGATGGAATGGAATCCCATCGAGGGGCTTGCCGGTTTCGTCTTTCTTTGCCTTGATATCGATCCCATCGGGATTATTGGATCCGACCTCATGCAAGGCAATGATATGCAGCACCACCAGGCCCAGGATGACGATCGGCAACGCCACCACATGCAGCGCGAAGAAGCGATTCAAGGTGATGCCGGAAATCAGATAGTCACCGCGAATCCACTGGGTTAGATCGTCTCCGATGACGGGAATCGCCGAGAACAGCGAAATGATGACCTGAGCACCCCAATAGGACATTTGCCCCCAAGGCAGCAAGTACCCCATGAAGGCTTCCGCCATCAGCGCCAGATAGATGCACATGCCGAATACCCACAGAAGCTCCCGGGGCGCCTTGTAGGAGCCGTACATCAAGCCACGGAACATATGCAGGTAAACCACCACGAAGAAGGCCGTGGCGCCGGTAGAGTGCATGTAGCGAATCAGCCAACCATACTCGACATCCCGCATGATGTACTCGATGGAAGCAAAGGCGCCTTCGGCAGTCGGGTTGTAGCTCATGGTCAGCCACACCCCGGTCAGGAGCTGGTTGACCAGCACCAGCATCGCCAAAGAACCAAAGAAATACCAGAAGTTGAAGTTCTTGGGCGCGTAGTATTCGGAGAGATGCTCTTTCCACATTTGCGTGGCAGGGAAACGGTCATCCACCCATCGCATGATACCGCTATCGGCCTTGGCCTTGTTCGGATTAGCCATCAGCTCGCCTCCTGATCTTCACCGATCACGATGGTCGTATCGGTATCGTAACGATAGGGTGGCACCAGGAGATTCAAGGGTGCCGGTACGCCGGTAAACACGCGCCCGGCCAGATCGAAGCGCGAGCCGTGGCACGGGCAGAAATAGCCCCCGGGCCAATCGCCTCCCAGATCCGCAGCACCAGGCTCGGGACGATAGGACGGGACACAGCCAAGATGGGTACAGATGCCGATCAGCACGAGGTATTCAGGCTTGATCGAGCGCAGCACCGGATCCACGTAGTCAGGTTGCTGAGGCGCATCCGAATCAGGATCGCGAAGCCGAGAAGGATCGAGCTCCTTGATGCGTTCAATAGCGGCCTCGTCGCGACGCGCCAGCCACACTGGCTTACCACGCCACTCGACGGTCATCTGCTGCCCGGGTTCCAGCTTGGACACATCGACCTCGACTGGCGCCCCCGCCGCTCTTGCCTTGGCACTAGGTTGCCAAGATCCCAGAAAAGGAATCGCTACCCCGACTGCTCCGACTGCGCCTACTACAGCAGTCGCGCCGACGAGGAAACGGCGTCGCCCTTTGTTTACGCCGCTCTCTGCCATCTTATGATTTCTCCCATCAATACAGCTGCCCACTGTCACTATCACGTGCCGCGAAAAGAAAAACTCGCGACCTACTGGTATGAAGTGTCAACATGTTAAGAAAAGGCCTCCATCAACACAAGCTGACACTCGCCAACCCAGTGCTTTCTATTGAGTTAAGTCAATGAAGAACATAAAAAAACGCTCAACCAAAAATGGTTGAGCGTTATTGTCGCACCTGGCGTTGAGGCCGTTAGCGCTTGGAAAACTGGGGACGCCGACGCGCCTTGCGCAGACCCACCTTCTTACGCTCGACCTCGCGCGCATCCCGCGTCACATAGCCGGCTTCCCGCAGCGGCCCACGGAATTCTTCATTATAATTGATCAGTGCGCGAGTGATGCCGTGACGAATAGCGCCGGCCTGAGCGGAACCACCGCCACCGCTGACGGTGATGTAAGCATCGAATTGCTCACCGGTCTGAGTCAGCTCCATCGGTTGGCGCACCACCATCTGGGCGGTAACGCGTCCGAAATAATCAGCCACTTCGCGGTTGTTGACGGTAATCTTGCCGGAGCCCGGCTTGAGGAATACACGGGCCGTGGAAGTCTTGCGGCGCCCGGTACCGTAGTACTGCTGTGACATGGCGAAATATCCCTTAAAGGTTCAGTTCTTGAGGCTGCTGCGCGGCATGAGGATGCTGATTACCGGCGTAGACCTTGAGCTTGGTGTACATGGCGCGGCCTAGCGGCCCCTTGGGCAGCATGCCCTTGACGGCAAACTCGATGACACGCTCCGGCGCATGATCGATCATCTTTTCGAAGGACATCGAGCGCAGGCCACCCGGGTAGCCGGTATGACGATAATAGTTCTTGGCCTGGGCCTTGTTGCCGGTCACACGAACCTTTTCTGCATTGATCACGACGATATAATCGCCTGTGTCGACATGAGGGGTGTATTCCGGCTTGTGCTTTCCGCGCAGGCGGCGTGCAATTTCGGTAGCCAGACGACCGAGCGTCTTGTCCGCAGCATCGACAATGAACCAGTCGCGCTGGACGGACTGCGGCTTAGCAGTGAACGTCTTCATGGATTCAATCACCAATTGAAACATTGGGTCTCGTGTCTTGCGACGACGGACCATCCCTATTTTTCTTGGTTGCCGTTCCCGTGAGAAAGGCAACTGTCGAGCGAGCGCGAAGTATACATGAGGCTTGCGCCCGGGTTAAGAGGTATCGATATCTTATCGATTCAAGGCTAGAGCTAAGTCTAAGGCTGATGCGGAAGCGCCAGATACTCCTGGGACTGCATCTCCTGAAGCCTCGAGAGAGTACGCTCGAATTCAAAAGCCAGCTTATCGCCGTGATATAGTTGATCGATAGGCGCCGCGGCAGACATCAGCAGCTTGACGCCGCGGTCGTAGAATTCATCGACCATGCTGATGAAACGCCTGGCCTGATCCTCGTGTGACGTGCCCATGCGCGGCACACCAGATACCAGCACGGTATGAAACTCCCGGGATAGTTCAATGTAGTCGTTCTGGCTGCGCGGGCCGTCGCATAGCATATCGAAATCGAACCAGACCACGCCTTCGTGTTCGCGATGGGCAGTCAACAAACGATGATTGATTTCGATCTTCGTCTGCTCTTCGCCTTCAGCACCGGCGATGGCGAGGAAGCTTTGCTCGAGTCGACGGGTCGCCTCGTCGCTCAGAGGCTCATGGAACAGCTCAGCATGCTCGAGAGTTCGCAGACGATAGTCGACGCCGGAATCGACATTGACTACTTCACAATGGCGCTTGAGGAGGTCGATTGCCGGCAAAAAGCGCGCGCGCTGCAAGCCATTCCGATAAAGATCGTCGGGTACGATATTGGAGGTGGCTACCAGAACCACGCCATTGGCAAACAGCGCCTTGAGCAGATTGGCCAGGATCATCGCATCGGTAATGTCCTTGACGAAAAATTCGTCGAAGCAGATCACTCGAGCCTCTTTCGCGAACTTGCCGGCAATCAAGTCAAGCGGGTTCTTCTGCCCTTTGTAATGGTCGAGCTCGTTATGGACCCGCTGCATGAAGCGGTGAAAATGCGTGCGCATCTTGTCTGGAAAAGGCAAGGCTTCGTAGAAGGTATCCACCAGATAGGTTTTACCTCGTCCTACGCCACCCCAGAAATACAGCCCTGTCACTTCGGGTGTCTCTTTCTCTGCAGGAGGGGCTGGACGCTTACCTAGAAACCCCTTGACCTTGGAGGCGAGCTTCTCACGACTACTATTATCGGTAGTCGCACCTGGCGCCAATGATCTGCGCGGTGTTGCCGCCAGCTCGTTGAACAAGCGCTGCAGATGCTGCACGGCCGCTTCCTGGGCAGGATCGTACTCGAAATCCTCCCGTTTGAGGTCCTCTCGATAGCGTGCCATGGGAGAACGAGGAGCTGTCGCCTCGGAGGAGGTCGTTGTCACGTGCATGAAGTCTAGTGTAACCCCGGAGATGAACGAGGCATGGATTATACGCTGCCTGGAAGCCCCTGCATAAGCATGGAAAGCATTGTCGCGAACACATTGACCCTTCTCATGTCTTGGACCGTATAATACGTCGTGCCGACGGTCGGCTGAATCGGCACAACAACAGTAAAGGGGATGGATGTGTACGAAGGCAATATCAACTGGATTCTGGCGATTGCCAGCGCCCTGGCAGGCATTGGAATTGGCGCGCTAGGCTATCACTTGCTCAATGCCAACGTGGCCCGTAATCAAAAGGTGCGCCAGCGTTTGGCCGAGACCGAACTTGAACTCAGTCAGGTGAGAGATAATCTCAACGACCATTTCATCAATGTCTTCAGCTTGGTCAAAGGGATCCAGCGCCAGAGCCTGGAGCTGGAGCAGCAGGTAACCCTGGGAGCCGAGCGTTTGAGCGATGATCCACGACTCAAGCAGCAACTGGCTGGTCAGCCCGAGACCGACTCTGTCGACACCACGCCGAAAGATGGCTCCGAAACGTTTGAAACACCACGGGACTACGCTGACGGGGGTAGAGGTACGCTCTCCGAGGACTTCGGCTTGCAGCAGCCGAAGGCTGATGAAGAAGACCAGCAAACCCAGCCTGCTCGCTATTGAGATAGGCATTGTCGGCCATGAAGCTCAAGCAGGATTGTCGATATCCACGAAGCGATGCTCGATGTCCTGCTCGCCTGCCAACCACTCACCGAGTGCCTGAATACCGTAGCGCTCGGTAGCGTGATGACCCGCTGCAAAATAGCTGATGCCCATTTCCCGCGCCAGATGCGTAGTACGCTCGGAGATTTCTCCGGAGATGAAGGCATCGGCCCCGGCTTCGAAAGCCAACTCGATCATGTCTTGGGCGCCGCCAGTGCACCAGGCAACGCGTTCAATCCGCCGCTCATGGGCAACCACGACCGTGGGCTCGCGAGCGAGACGCTGAGTCAGATGCTCCCCCAATGCCACGCTGTCCATTGCCTTGCTCGGCGACCCCAGCCATAGGAGCCCTGCCCCGGGTTCTCCATCGGCACATCCCTGTACTTGAAAATCCAGCTCTGACGCCAGACATGCGTTGTTGCCCAATGTTTGATGAGCATCTAGAGGCAGATGATACGCCAGCAGATTGATGTCATTGCCAAGTAGCGTGGCCAAACGCCGGCGCTTCATGCCGGTAATCGTGACGGGTTCGTTCTTCCAGAAATAGCCATGATGAACGAGCACGAGATCTGCGTCCCAGCATACCGCTTCGTCCAGCAACGCCTGACAGGCGGTTACACCGGTCATGATCCTGCCCACCTGAGCGCGCCCAGCCACCTGCAAGCCATTGACGGTGTAATCCTTGAATTTTTCGGGACACAACAATTCGTCGCATATTTTTACCAATCTATCCCGCGCAATCATCGCTCATCCTCAGGCAGTCAACGTACTGCAGTGGTACACTTTCGCTCATTGTAGCGGTCGCTCCCTTTCGCTTCGAGCCGACAGGATGCCGAATCTCTTTTCAACTAAGGACCTTGCATGCGTCGCCTTGTCAAGCCACTCATCTGGCCCGTGATCAGCGGTGTACTCCTGGCCGTTATCCTGCTCAATCAGTTTCCAGATCTACTCGATCAATCAGCAACGCCGGAGCCCGCCCTAAAGCTGCCCGAGACGCTGACCTCACCGCCCTCCGAAACCAAAGGCATTGGCGATGCCATCGCCCCTACATTGAAAACCGCGCCCATTTCACGCCCAGCGCCAGAACTGCTTGAAGCGGCCCCACTTGCGCGACGCACCGGCCCGGCCAGTTATGCAAGCGCCGTTGACAAGGCGGCACCGGCGGTAACCAATATCTACTCCTCTCGAGTCGTCGAGCGGGAGCAGCACCCTTTGATGTCAGACCCTTTTTTTCGTCAATTCTTCGGCGATGAGATGCCTAGCCGTCAGCGCATGCTATCAAGCCTTGGGTCTGGCGTGATCGTCAGCGATGAAGGCTATGTGCTGACCAACCATCACGTGATTCGAGGCGCCGATCAGATTCAGGTGGCGCTGCAAGATGGCCGCGAGACCCTGGCTAAGGTCATCGGTACCGACCCGGAAAGCGACTTGGCCGTGCTCAAGATCGATCTTGACGATCTGCCCGTCATTAGCCTGGTGGATTCCGAAAGTGCGGCAGTGGGCGATGTAAGCCTGGCCATCGGCAATCCTTTTGGCGTCGGTCAGACCGTGACCATGGGAATCATCAGTGCAACCGGACGCAACCAGCTGGGTCTCTCTGCCTATGAAGACTTCATACAAACCGATGCAGCCATCAACCCGGGTAATTCCGGCGGTGCCCTGATCAATGCCGAGGGCTCGCTGGTCGGCATCAATACGGCTATCTTCTCACGCTCAGGAGGATCCCAGGGTATCGGTTTCGCCATCCCGACCAACGTCGCCCGTGAAATTCTCGACGAGCTGGTGCGCAAGGGGCGCGTCATTCGGGGTTGGCTCGGCCTCGAGGTACAGGGAATCAGCTCGAGTCTGGCCGCCTCGTTCGGCTTGAATACGGTTCAGGGGGTGGTAGTGGCCAGCGTGGTACCCGAAAGCCCCGCTCAGCGGGCCGGCATCCAACAAGGCGACGTGCTACTTTCCATCAACGGCAAGCCGATCATGGATCCCCGTATCGCCATGAGCGACATCGCCGACGTGGAGCCCAACACATCCCTTCCGATCACCTTGATGCGGAGTGGCGAAACACTAAAAGTCAAGATTGAGGTGGGCGAGCGCCCGGCACCCAGCGAGCGCTGAAGCACGATATCGGGTTCGATTGCCCGGGCGCTTGTCTGTCCAGTCTACTCGTCGATGCGATTCTCGGCGGAGCGTGCATGGGCCATCAGGGATTCGCCCCGGGCCAGTATCGAGGCGGTACGCCCAAGCCTGGAGGCGCCCTGGGCAGAGCATTGAATCAGGGATGAACGTTTCTGGAAATCATAGACGCCTAACGGAGACGAAAAACGTGCCGTACCCGAGGTGGGAAGAACGTGATTGGGCCCTGCACAATAATCGCCCAGGGCCTCGGCGGTATGGCGTCCCATGAAGATGGCCCCGGCATGACGAATCCCGGAAAGCCAGGCCTCGGGCTTGTCAACCGAGAGCTCCAGATGCTCAGGCGCAATACGGTTGATCAGCTCGATCGCCTCTTCCCGGTCTTGACACAGGATCAAGGCCCCCCGTGACGAAAGCGACTGACGGATGATGGCTTCGCGCTCCATCTCGGGCAACAGGCGCTCGATGGCCTCCGCGACGGCGTCAATATGGGGCTGCTCCCAGCCAATGAGGATCGCTTGCGCATCCTCGTCGTGCTCCGCTTGAGAGAACAGATCCATGGCCAACCAGTCGGGATCGGTGCCGCCGTCGGTAATCACCAGAATTTCCGAGGGCCCGGCAATCATGTCGATACCCACCTGGCCGAATACTGCACGCTTGGCGGTGGCCACGTAGATATTGCCGGGACCGACGATCTTGTCGACCCGGGGCACCGTCTCGGTGCCGTAGGCCAATGCTGCCACGGCCTGGGCACCACCGATGGTAAACACCTGATCGACCCCGGCAAGATGGGCGGCGGCCAGCACCAGATCATTGAGCACACCATCCGGTGTCGGCACCACCATGATGATTTCCCGAACCCCGGCGACACGGGCCGGGATCGCATTCATCAACACGGAGGACGGATAGGCAGCCTTGCCCCCGGGTACATAGATACCCGCTCGGTCCAGAGGCATGACCTGCTGCCCCAGGAGCGTGCCATCGGACTCGGTATAGTGCCAGGATTCGGGCTTTTGATGCTCATGATAGACACGAATACGCTCTGCAGCATGAGCCAGAGCGTCACGTTGCTCCTGGGGCAGGCCGTCGAAGGCCTGACGCAGGCGCACCTTGCTCAGGGTAAGTTCATTCATGTGCGTGACACTGAGGCGATCGAAGCGATTCGACGTTTCGATGAGAGCGGCGTCTCCTTGGGCACGCACCGCAGCAATGATGTCGTCCACTCGGCGCTGAACCTCGCCGCCCGAAACACCCTCCCAGGCCAGCAGAGCGTCCAGTGACTCACGGAAGTTTGCATCGACGGTGGACAAGCGGGCCAACGTAACGCCGGTATCTGTCTGAATAGCCATGGGTTACCTCGCAATTTGACGCTATTGCCCGATTGATGAGTTATTCGGTACGTAGGTATGTGTAGATCTGCTTCTCAGGCAGCACGGCGTGAAACCACCGCTTCCTGCAAGCGTTCGATCAGCGGCTTCAACTGACGATGCTTCATGGTCATTGCCGCCTTGTTAACCACCAGCCGCGTACTGATCTCGTCGATCATCTCTCGCGGCTCCATGCCATTGGCCCGCAGGGTATTACCGGTATCGACGATATCGACGATCTCATCGGCGAGATTCATGAGTGGAGCAAGCTCCATGGCGCCATACAACTTGACCACCTCCGCCTGAATGCCCTGCTCGGCATAATAACGGCGTGCCACATTGACGAACTTGGTGGCGACTCGGCGCCGAGCATGGGTTGGGCGGCTTCCAACCGGGCCGGCGGTCATTAGACGACAACGCGCGATCTCCAGATCGAGAGGCTCATAAAAACCTTCGGCGCCATGCTCAAGCAGCACGTCCTTACCGGCGATGCCAAGATCCGCAGCTCCCATCTGTACATAGGTGGGCACATCCACCGCACGGATGACCACCAGCTTGACGTGCTCCAGATTGCTATCGAAGATCAACTTGCGACTGCTCCCAAGGTCCTCGATGGGTTTGATGCCCGCGTCCGCGAGTAGCGGCAGCGTTTCCTGCAGAATACGTCCCTTGGAGAGGGCCAGAATCAGTTGTTTGCTCATAGCTCACCGGTTGGGCATTTTCAGCCGGGGACGCGGCGAATCTTCGCCCCCAGCAGCTGCAGTTTTTCCTCGATGCATTCATAGCCACGGTCGATATGATAGATGCGATCGACGAGGGTTTCGCCTTCCGCCAGGATACCTGCCATGACCAGACTTGCCGAGGCACGCAAATCCGTGGCCATGACCGGCGCACCGGACAGGCGTTTCACCCCGGTGACAACCGCTGTATTCCCCTCGAGGACGATATCTGCCCCCATGCGGTTGAGCTCCTGAACGTGCATGAAGCGGTTCTCGAAGATCGTTTCGACCACGCGGCTAGTGCCTTCAGCGACTGCATTCAAGGCGACGAATTGCGCCTGCATATCGGTGGGAAACGCCGGGTAAGGCGCGGTGCGTATATTGACCGCCTTGGGTCGTCGGCCACGCATGTCCAGTTCGATCCAGTCTTCGCCGGTGGTGATCTCGGCGCCGGTTTCTTCGAGCTTGGCCAGTACGGACTCAAGGATATGCGCCCGAGTCCGAACTACCCGCACACGACCGCCCGTTGCGGCAGCGGCGACCAGAAAGGTGCCGGTCTCGATGCGATCCGGCATGACATCGTGATGACAGCCGTGCAGCCGCTCGACCCCTTCGATGACGATGGTATCGCTACCATGCCCTTCGATCTTCGCCCCCATGGCAATCAGGCACTCGGCCAGGTCGACGATTTCCGGTTCGCGTGCCGCGTTCTCCAGTACCGTGGTGCCTTCCGCCAGCGTCGCCGCCATCAGCAGGTTCTCGGTACCGGTCACGGTCACGGTATCGAAGAAAATGGTGGCGCCCTTGAGACGGCCATCGACCCGAGCCCGGATATAGCCACCTTCCACGACGATCTTGGCCCCCATCGCCTCGAGGCCATGAATGTGCAGATCCACCGGGCGAGAGCCTATGGCGCAGCCGCCGGGAAGCGATACGTCTGCGGTGCCAAAGTGCGCAAGCAAAGGCCCCAGCACGAGAATGGACGCCCGCATCTTCTTGACCAGCTCGTAGGGCGCATGACAATCGCGTACCTGGGAACCGTCGAGCTGGATGGACATCTTGTCACCCATGACCGGCTCGATGCCCATGCAGGCAAGCAGTTCCAGCGTAGTGGTAATGTCCTGCAGATGGGGCAAATTGCCGATGACGACGGGCTCGTCGGAAAGGAGTGTCGCCGCCAGGATCGGCAGTGCCGAGTTCTTGGCACCGCTGGCCCACACCTCCCCTTCGAGAGGCCCGCCACCGGTGATGATTAGCTTGTCCATTGGTATCGTTCGCTTCAGGCCTGGATGTTTTCGGGCGCCTGATGCCACTGCGCGGGGGTATAGGTCTTGATGCTGATGGCGTGCAAGGCACCACTGGCAATCTCTTCGGACAAGGCGCCATAGATCAGCTGCTGACGCTTGACCGGCGTCAGATTCTCGAAAATGTCGCCAACGGCGACGACCTGAAAATTACAGCCCTCACCCTGGATATGGAAATCGCAGCCATCGATGCGGGATTCAAGCAATGCCTTGACGTCACTGGGTTGCATGGTTCGGAGTGGCTCCTATGGCTAAATAGATTCTTGATGGTATGACTAAGCAGAAAATACCATGTTAATGAAAAGTATCGCCGATGGCGATGACAGACCTATCAGTGTGCGTGCTCGACGGCACCTTTGGTCAGCAGCTTTTCCAGCCCAGCCATTTCGGTCACTCGTGCCAGGGGCGACGACAGATCAATCGACTCTACTACCAATGCTTTACGCTGAGCGCAGCGAAGCCATTCCAGTATGACGCTCAGCACGGCACTGCTGGCCTGATCGACTTGTTTGAAATCGAAAGCCACGGAACTGCCCTCGGCTTGCTGCTCCAGCCACTCACGACCAGTGGCCGCCAGCATCGAGGCCACATCGAAATCAGCTTCGCCACTCGCGGTCAATACTGCATCGTTCGCTTCGAGTCTAGCATCGCCATCAAGCAGCAGCGTCACGCGTTGCCCCCTTGTTCCAGCTCGTCAGTGCCCACTTCCGGTGACCAGCCATTGATGACCGCATCATAATCCCGGTTGTTGTCGCGCATGGCCTGATCGAACTGATTGCGGAAGGTCAGACCTAGGTTGATGCCGTTGACGATGACATTGACCACTTTCCACTGGCCGTCCGACTGGCGCAGGCTGTAGCTGACCGGATAAACCTGACCGTCCGTCGCGACAACTTCCATATCCACGCTCGCCTGATCCCCGGAGGCCTCCCCTTGGCTATCGAGCACTCGCAGATCGCGATAGTCGAAGGTCACCAGCCCCTTGGCGTAGGTGTCGATCAGCGTATTGCGAAACGTCTTTACGAAGCGACTACGCTGCTCCGGAGTGGCGTTACGAAAATAACGCCCCATGACGCTAGCGCCGATGTAGCGGAAATCGGCAATATCCTTGAGATTGTCGTCGACCAATGCCTCCAGCTCGTCCGGGTGCTGCTGGAAATAATCGCGACGCCCTTCGATCTTGCTCATCAACTGATCGACACTGTCGCGAATGGTTTGCACCGGCGATGTTTGTGCCTGCGCCTGAGCCATCATGAGACTCAGCATCAGTAATGGCAGCGCACAAAACCTGAAAAACGACGTGAACTTGTTCATCGACTTACTCCTGAAATATCAATTACTCGCCATGTTCGACACGAACTGCTGTATGAGTTCTTCGAGCACCAGCGCCTGCTGGGTATCATGGATGACATCGCCGTCCTCGAGCATATCGGGCGCGCCCCCCACGGACAGTCCGATATACTGCTCGCCGAGTAGGCCCGAGGTCAGAATTGCCGCTGTCGTATCTTCGGAAAGCTGGCCTTCCAGTTCGCCATTGAGATCCATCGTGACTCGGGCATCGAACCACTCCTGGTCAAGCTCCACTGAAGTCACCTTACCAATCTGAACCCCGGCCATGGTAACGCGAGAGCCTTTCTTCAAACCGCCTATATCGGCGAAATCCGCTCGGAGGCTAAAACTGGTGCTGGATAGGCCATTATTCAACCCACTGACGCTCAACCCTAGAAACACCAATCCCAGAATGCCGGCCAGCACGAACAAACCAACCCCTAGTTCCATCGTCTTGCTGCGCTTCATTAGAGTTCTCCAAACATCAGCGTCGTCAGCACAAAATCCAGACCGAGAACGGCCAGCGAAGAGTAGACCACCGTGCGGGTCGTAGCCCGGGAAATGCCTTCCGAGGTCGGCACGAGATCGTAACCCTGAAACACGGCGATCCAGGTAACGACCAACGCAAATACCAGCGCCTTGATCAATCCATTGCCGACATCATCAATAAAACTGACGCTGGCCTGCATGTTGCTCCAATAGGAGCCTTCGTTCACACCCAGCCAATCGACGCCGACCAGATAGCCGCCCCAGATACCCACGACGCTGAACCCTATCGTCAGCAGGGGCAAGGAAACGAAACCTGCCCACAAGCGAGGCGCCACCACTCTGCGCAAGGGATCGACACCGATCATTTCCATGCTGCTCAATTGCTCGGTGGCCTTCATCAAACCGATCTCGGCGGTCAGAGCCGACCCGGCACGACCGGCGAACAGCAGTGCCGCCACCACCGGGGCCAGTTCGCGCAGAAGCGACAGGGAAACCATCTGCCCCAGCGCATCCTCGGCGCCGAAATCCACCAGGATGGTATAGCCCTGCAGCCCCAGCACCATGCCGATGAAAAGCCCTGACACCAACACGATGGCCAAGGACATGACACCGATGAAGTGCATCTGGCGCAGCCATAGGCGGAACCCTTCTTTGCCCGGCATGCCGATGCTTGCCTGAAACAGGAATATGGTGGCCCGGCCCAGCGACTCGAACGCATCCAGCGTCGACTTACCCAGGGACGTGATTTGCTGCTTGATCATTGCCTCGCCCCTTCGTTCAAGATATCGCTGTAGTAATCCGGTGCTGGGTAATGAAAAGGTACCGGGCCGTCGGGCTCGCCATGCATGAACTGGCTGACCCGAGGATCACGATCCACGTTCAAGTTGGCCGGCGTACCATGGGCCATGACCTTGCCATCGGAAAGCACATAGACATAATCCGCAATGGACATGGTTTCTTTGATGTCGTGAGACACGATAACGGCAGTCAGGCCCAGCGCTTGATTGACCTTCTTGATCAACTGCACCAGCACACCCATGGAAATCGGATCCTGGCCGACGAAGGGCTCGTCATAAAGAATAAGCTCTGGGTCCAGGGCAATTGCCCGGGCCAGCGCGACTCTGCGTAGCATACCGCCGGAAAGCTCCGCAGGCTTGAGATTGCGCGCCCCGCGCAGGCCGACCGCCTCCAACTTCATCAGCACCACGTCGCGAATCATCGCCTCCGCTAGATCGGTATGCACTCGCAAAGGAAAGGCAACGTTCTCGAAAACACTGAGATCGGAAAACAAGGCGCCACTTTGGAACAGCATACCCATTCGACGGCGCAAGCGAAAAAGCTCCCGGCGCTTCAGGCGATGAACGTCGAGGCCGTCGATTTGCACACGGCCCGCGTCTGGATACAACTGTCCCCCGATCAGCTTGAGCAAGGTGGTCTTGCCCGAACCACTGGGCCCCATGATGGCAGTAATCTTGCCGCAGGGTATATGCATGTCGACGCCGCGAAATATCTCCTTGTCGCCACGAGAAAAATACATATTTTCGACCTCGACGAACTGCGGGTCATTCATCATAGCGATCCACCGGGGAAATTATCGAACAACGTATCCTAACTTATCTTGAGGCTGGCGACACCCGCTGGCAAGGACAAACTTGCAAGCGTTTGAAGCAATGCGTTTAATGGCGTTCACTCATTGCGTACAGGTTGTATCGCCAGACACTAGGGGTACGGGTGCTTGATGTGACCCGAGAACGGCCCAGCGGTTCGTCGCTTGAGCTCAAACACTAATGAAGCAGCGAATTCATCATGACCGTCAATGCCAACTTCGACTTTCGAACCAGCGCCCGCCGCACGCTTGATCTTGAACGGCAGGCGATCGCTGACCTGGACGCCAAACTGTCAGAGGACTTCGATCACGCCTGCCGCCTGATGCTTGCCTGCCCAGGCCGGGTGGTCGTCACCGGCATGGGAAAGTCCGGCCACATCGGTCGCAAGGTGGCCGCTACTCTTGCCAGCACCGGGACGCCCGCTTTTTTCGTCCACCCCGGCGAAGCCAGCCACGGCGATCTGGGTATGATCACACCAAAGGATGTCGTACTGGCACTGTCCAATTCCGGTGAGACCGCTGAAATCACAGCCCTGATGCCGTTGCTCAAACGCATGGGGACACCTCTGATCAGCATTACCGGTCGTCCTGGCTCGACCCTTGCCTGTCACGCTCAGGCGCATCTCGATGCGGGTGTCGAGCGCGAGGCCTGTCCATTGGGTCTGGCGCCCACCTCCTCGACTACCGCGGCGCTGGCATTGTCCGACGCGCTGGCCGTCGCCCTGCTCGAGGCCCGAGGTTTTACCACCGAGGAGTTCGCCCTCTCACACCCCGGCGGCAGCCTGGGGCGGCGCTTACTACTCAAGGTCGACGACCTGATGCATGTGGGCCAACGGGTGCCCAAGGTGATGCTTGGCAGCCCGCTGCGCGACGCGCTTCTTGAAATCACGCACAAGGGACTCGGGTTCACCTGTGTCGTGGATGAACAGGACCACCTGATCGGCGTCTATACCGATGGCGACCTGCGACGCACTCTCGACCTGCATGTCGATCTGAGGACTCTGCTGGTCGACGAGGTGATGACTCGCGGGGGCAGGCGTATATCTCCCGGCATGCTGGCCGCGGAAGCCATCAAGATCATGGAAGACAATCGCATTACTGCGCTGGCAGTGGTCGATGAGCAGGAGCGCCCTATCGGCGCCCTGCACATGCACGATCTACTCGCCAGCGGCGTCATTTAAAGGAGCTTGGCATGACTCTCGATTCTCAGTTCGACGCCTCTGCACTGATTCAGCGTGCCCGGCATATTCGTCTGCTCGCCCTGGATGTCGATGGCGTCATGACCGACGGACGACTCTATTTTCAGAGCGACGATCAGGAAATCAAGACATTCGGCACTCAGGATGGCTTGGGCATAAAGCTATTGCGACAAACCGGTGTTGAGGTCGCCATCATCACCGGACGCGAATCTAGAATGGTGAGCCGACGTGCCGAAGCACTGGGTATCGAACATGTCATGCAGGGGCGTGATGACAAGCTCGAGGCATTGCAATCCTTGCTTGCTCGGCTGAACATGGAATTGCAGCAGGCCGCTTACTGCGGCGACGACCTGCCGGATCTATCAGCAATCAAGCATGCAGGTTTGGGTATCAGCGTACCGAATGCACCTCTTTACATTCGAGAACATGCCAATTGGATCACCGAGCGTCCCGGAGGCCATGGCGCCGTGCGTGACATCTGTGACAACTTGCTGACATGGCAAGGTCATTGGCCTGCCATGTTCGACACCTATTTGCATGGAAAAGGCTGAGCATGGCACTGCGTTTAGCCAGGCCTCCCGCCAAGTTCTGGTTGGCATTGATCTTGCTGGCTTTAGGGGGGCTTTTGACCTTCATCGAACAACGTGACGCGCCCTCACCCGGGCCGGTGCCTCAGGACACCGCCGGCGAGCCGGACTTCTATCTGGAAAGCGCGCGGATGACGCGTTTCGATGCCGAAGGCAAGCCTTATCAACGCCTCGAAACGCCTCGTCTGGTGCATACACCCGTGGACGACGTCATTCGCGCGACAACGCCCGATATACGTCTTTATGATGATGAAGGCCGTATCTGGTTTGCCAGCAGCAACAGCAGCACGCTCGGCCCGGATGGCAACCCTCTCACTCTAAAGGGGGATGCCTGGATCGAGGCGCCTGAGCAGGGCTGGCGAATTGAAACTCAGACGCTCGTCTATGATATTCATGAACGTCATGCCTGGAGTGAAAGCGAAGCTCGCCTGAGCCAGCATCGGCAACGTGTTCGTGGCGAGCGCGTAGACGCATGGATCGACTCGGCGCGCATGCGTCTGAACGGTAACGTTCGCGGCCTACATCCGCCCATCAGCAAGGAATGAAGATCATGCGGCGAAAAACCTTACCTATCATGGCCGGCCTGCTGCTTCATGGTTCAGTCGCAGCGACGGCGTACGCTCTTGACAGCGACGCCGGTGCCCCCATCGAGATTGCCGCTGACCGCCTCGACATTGACGACCGAGCGGGCACGGCAGTCTATACCGGCGACGTGGACATGCAGCAAGGCAGCATGAAACTCATCGCCGACAAAGTCGAGATCGAACGCAACGCCCAGGGCGAAGTCTCTCTCGTCACGGCAACGAGCAATACCGGGCGGGCCTATCTGGAGCAGAAACCCGCGCCTCAGGATCCGGTCGCCAAGGGCTGGGGCGAGAGCATCGTCTATCATGCCGGAGAACGCCGTGTGGAATTGATTCGTCGCGCAGAGCTGCATCAGGGCGGCGACATATTCAACGGCGCCTACGTGGAATATTTTCTCGATCGCCGCCAGGTCCAGGCGCGCTCCCAAACCGGCAGCGGCGGCGATGAGCGCGTGCGTATGACCTTGACGCCTAAAACCACCGAGTAAGAAACACCAAGCAGGAAGCACTCTGGATGAAGACGCTTTTCGCTCGTCACCTGGCCAAGAGCTATAAGCATCGCCGGGTAGTGCAGGATATCAGCCTGTCCATCGCGCAAGGCAGTATCGTTGGCTTGCTAGGCCCCAATGGAGCCGGCAAGACCACTTCGTTCTACATGATCGTTGGCCTGATCAAGGCGGATGCGGGCAACGTTGCCATCGATGATCAGGATTTGACCTTCGCCCCCATGCATCACCGCGCTCGCGCCGGGATTGGCTACCTGCCTCAGGAAGCCTCGGTATTTCGCAAACTGTCGGTGGCGGACAATATTCTCGCAATCCTCGAAACCCGCAAGGATTTCGACAAGAAGCAACGCCACGCTCAGCTCGAGCATCTGCTCGAAGAGTTCCACATCGAGCACATTCGCGACAATCTGGGCATGAGCCTTTCAGGGGGCGAGCGCCGCCGGGTCGAGATCGCCCGCTCTCTTGCCACTGAACCTGCTTTCATCCTGCTCGACGAACCCTTTGCCGGCGTCGACCCGATCTCCGTGGGCGAAATCAAGAGCATCATTCGCCAACTGCGTGACCGGGGCATCGGCGTTCTCATCACCGATCACAATGTGCGGGACACGCTGGATATCTGCGACAACGCCTATATCGTCGGCGATGGCAAGATCATCGCCGAAGGCAACACCGAGGCCATCCTTGCCAGCCAAAAGGTGCGGGAAGTCTATCTGGGCAACGAGTTTCGCTTCTAGCCTTGCCGCTTTTCAACGCCTTTGTCGATCTGTTCCATTTCGCCTACGAACCTTTAGCCGTTATACAGGAAAGCATTAGCCGATTGATGGCATGATTATTGCTTTTCATGCTTGCAAGCGGCTTCCTGCAACGCTACCGTGATCCCAAATCATGTCGGTGATCTCCACCCCTTATGGTAATGAAGCCAACGCTACAGCTGCGCATCGGCACTCAGCTAACCATGACGCCGCAGTTGCAACAGGCAATCCAGCTGCTGCAGCTCTCGACGCTCGATCTGCGTCAGGAAATCCAGCAGGCGCTGGAATCCAACCCCATGCTGGAGCTCGACGAAGTCTACGGTGAACAAGCCGTGGCCGACAACGCCGAGGAGGAGTGGGCGGAGGACATTCCCACGGAACTGGTGACCGACAGCGAATGGTCGGACACCTATCAGGATGCGCCGGTCAGCCAGGCAGGCAGCCCCAATGGCAACGACATCGAACGCAACGTGGCGGGAACGAGCCTCAAGGATCATTTGCACTGGCAATTGACCATGACCGACATGTCGGCGCGTGGCCGTCAGATCGCCGAGAATCTTATCGACTCGATCAGCCCGGCAGGTTACCTTGAGGCCAGCCTTGACGATCTGGTGGAAGGCCTGCGGGGGCAAGGCCTTGTCGACCTCAAAAGCCAGGAAGTGGAACAGGTTCTGCAGCAGATACAGCAGTTCGAGCCGACCGGCGTCGGAGCCCGAAGTTTACGCGAATGCCTGCTTTTGCAACTCAGCGCGTGTGAGGAAACGACACCGCTGCTACCCCAGGCCAAACGGCTGGTTCGCCAGTTTCTGGAAGCCCTGGCCGGTAACGACCGCAAGATGCTCAAGCGTCGCCTGGGTCTTGACGATGCTCAGCTCGACGAGATCATCGCCATGATTCGTCTGCTTGATCCGCGCCCCGGACAAGCGTTCGATCGTCTTGACGATAGCCATGTCATCCCGGACTTGATCGCCCGCCATACTCTCGACGGCTGGCGCATAGAACTCAATCCCGAGATCCTACCCCGTCTACGCATTCAGCCCGATTACGCCGCACTGATAAAACGCGCCGACAAAAGTGACGACAACACCTTCATGAGACAGCATCTGCAGGAAGCGCGCTGGCTGATGAAGAGCCTCTCGAGTCGCAATGACACCCTGCTCAAGGTGGGCCGGGAAATAATGAGCCACCAGCTCGATTTCCTCGAACAGGGTGAAGAAGCGATGAAACCATTGATCCTGGCGAACATCGCTCAAATCGTTGACATGCATGAGTCGACCATTTCTCGGGTCACTACCCAGAAATTCATTCATACTCCGCGCGGGGTATTCGAGCTGAAATATTTTTTCTCGAGCCACGTGGGGGGCAACGAAAACGAGGGCGACGCCTACTCCAGCACGGCGATTCGTGCACGTTTGAAAAAGATGATCAGTGAGGAGTCGCCACGTAAACCCTTGTCCGATAGCAAGCTGGTAGACTTGCTCGCTGAGGACGGTATCAAGGTGGCTCGACGCACCATAGCCAAGTATCGCGAAGGGTTGGGCATTCCCTCTTCGAGCGATCGCAAGCGTTTGGCATAAGCTTCCCTCCTACGGGGGTTTGCTCCGCCGCAAAAAGGGTTACAATCCTTGGACCATTCGCAGCAATAGGAGCGTGCCATGCAAGTCAACATCACTGGCCATCATGTCGAGCTGACCGATGCATTGCGTGATTATGTGAACGAAAAACTTGCGCGTTTGGAGCGCCATTACGACAACATCACTCGGGTACAGGTCACCTTATCCGTCGAGAAGGAACGTCATCAGGCAGCCTGCACCCTTCATGCTGCTGGTGCAGATCTGCATGGCGAGGCCGAAAACAGCGACATGTATGCTGCCATTGATGCCCTGGCCGACAAGCTTGATCGTCAACTTGTCAAACACAAGGAAAAAACTCAGGCTCGCGCCCAAGGCGCCGGCGCGCGCTGATTTCAACTATGTCTCTTGAAGCCATCCTGCCCCCGGAACGTGCGCTGTTCGCCGTTCCCGGGGGAAGCAAGAAGCGGGTGCTGGAGTTCTTCAGCACCTTCATTGCGCAGAACATCCCTAGCCTGGACAGCCAAGAAGTCTTTGGGCGACTCATTGGCCGGGAAAAACTCGGCAGCACCGGCATCGGCAACGGTGTTGCCATTCCTCATGCGCGGGACCCTCACTGCAAGAGTCCGATTGCGGGCTTCCTCAAGCTTCAGGAAGCCATTAGCTTCGATGCCATTGACGGCGAGCCGGTGGATTTGATCTTCATTCTGCTGGTTCCCGAAGCAGCGGATGAAACGCATCTCACGCTTCTCGCTCAAGTGGCCAGCCTCATGAACGATGCGGATACCCGCATGCGACTACGCAAAAGCGAGAGTCAAAGCCAGCTTTACGAAACGCTTATTGATGCCATTCATGACATCGAACAGACGAGCCATGAGAAAGACAGGTGATAACAGATCGCGTCATTCCTGTATCATTTCATACAACACAAACTGTCTGACAAAAAAGCCGAAACCCTAATCCATCGTTATAAGGGCGCTACCATGCAGCTCGTGATCATCAGTGGACGATCGGGTTCTGGAAAATCAATTGCGCTCCAGGCACTCGAGGATCTTGGCTTTTATGCCATCGACAATCTGCCGGCCCTGCTGCTCGACCCTCTTATTCATGAGCTGCAACAAGATGACGCCCGGCGTTCGAATATTGCGGTAAGTATCGATGCGCGTAATCTACCAACGTCACTCAAGCGCTTTCCGGTATTACTCGAAGAAATTCGCATGCGCAAGATCGACTGCCATGTGGTCTACCTAACCGCCGAGAACAAGATCCTGCTGGAGCGTTATTCCGCCACGCGCCGTTGCCACCCCTTGACCCGTGATAGCGAGATGACCCTGGCGGAAGCCATTGACTCGGAAGAACACACCCTGGCCCGTATCCGGGATCTCGCCGATCTTGTGATCGATACCTCGCAGCTCTCGATACACGATCTACGAGCGCGTATCGCAAGCCAGGTGGCACACCACTCCAGTGATCAGCTGACGCTGACCTTCGAATCCTTCGGTTTCAAGCGGGGGGTACCCCTGGACGCCGACACGGTGTTCGATGCCCGCTGCCTACCCAATCCCTACTGGGACCCTCAATTGCGCCATTACGACGGGCGCGATGATGAGATCGTCAAGTTCCTCGAAGATTATACCGACGTTGGCGCCATGTCAGATGACATTCGCGACTGGCTGGAGCGCTGGCTGCCGGCCTATATCGCCAGCAACCGCAGCTATCTGACGGTTGCTGTCGGATGTACTGGCGGCCAGCATCGTTCCGTCTACTTGAGTGAGCGTTTGGCTCACCATTTCGCCAACCGGTATCGCGTGCGTCTTCGGCACCGTGAGCTTGGTGTTCTCACCGTCGTAGGAGAAGCGCGGAATGATTCAGCGTGAGCTGATCCTGACCAATCGACGTGGCCTTCATGCGCGTGCAGCCACAAAACTGGTCAAGTGCTGCCAGCCCTTCGATGCCAATGTGATCGTATGCCATCAAGACAAGAGCGCCGATGCGAATAACATCATGTCGCTTTTGATGCTTGCCGCTCCCTGCGGCAGCGTGCTTGAAATCAATGTAGAAGGTCCTCAGGCCGCAGAAGTGCTCACCGCGGTTGAAGCGCTTTTTTCCGCACGCTTTGACGAAGACGATTGATCTCGAGCAGGACGGTGGCTTGAAGCGAGGCGCTTGAAGACTTCTCTCGAACAGCGTTTTCTTTTGTACGCGCCCACACCCTCCGGTGCTAGAATAGCGCGACAATTGGGGCACGACACAGGACATCACTCAACATGAGCAAAAATCCAGAGAAGCTTCAGCCAAGACTCGCCAGGCTAAACGATGCTCTGGAAAGCGGTGCCTTGGAACAAGCACGGCGCATGCTCAATCGTGGCCTCGCCCCAGTCGATATAGCGCACTTGTTGGAATCGACCCCGCCCAGGGAGCGCGACGTTCTTTGGGAGCTGATCGAGCCTGAGCTAAAAGGTGATGTGCTGCAGTATCTGGGTGAGGATATCCAGACGGAATTCCTCAACCGGATGGATACCCAGCAGCTGATGTCCGCCACCGAGGGGTTGGATGTCGATGACCTGGCGGATCTTCTGCAACGCCTGCCGGATACTGTCACTCTCGAAGTGCTCGACTCCATGGAAGCCCAGGAGCGCCAGCGCCTGGAAACCGTGCTGTCCTATCCTGAGGACACCGCCGGCGGGTTGATGAACACGGATACGCTGACAATCCGCCCGGAAATTACTCTGGATGTCGTACTGCGTTACCTGCGGCGTCACGAGCGACTGCCGGATACTACCGACAGCCTTCTGGTGGTGACCCGTGGCGACCAGCTGATCGGCAGCTTGCCCATCAACCGTCTGCTGGTTTCCGACCCGTCAATGCTGGTGCGCGAGGTCATGGATACGGACATGGTGACGATCCCGGCCACCATGGAAGAAACCGAGGTGGCTAGACTGTTCGAGCGTTTCGATCTGATCTCGGCGCCGGTGATCGGCGGTGATCGTCACCTGCTGGGACGTATCACCATCGACGACGTGGTCGATGTCATCCGCGATGATGCTGAGCATCAAGTGATGAGCATGGCGGGCCTCGACGAGGACGAAGACACCTTCGCCCCGGCCTGGCGCACCAGTCGGCGCCGCGCAGTCTGGCTGGGCATCAACCTGATCACTGCCTTCATGGCCGCTGCAGTCATCGGCATGTTCGAAAGCACGATTCAAAAGGTCACCGCCCTGGCCGTATTGATGCCAATCGTTGCGAGCATGGGCGGCATTGCAGGCTCTCAGGCGTTGACCGTCTTGATTCGCGGCATTGCCCTGGGGCATGTATCCGGGGGCAACGTGCGCTGGTTGCTCAATCGAGAATTGGTCGTCGGTGCGCTCAATGGCGTGCTTTGGGCGCTGGTGGTGGCGGTAATTGCGGTACTCTGGTTCGGCGACATGACCTTGGGTATCATCATCGCCGCGGCCATCGTCATCAATCTATTGTTCGCTGCTTTTTGCGGCACCTTGCTGCCGGTGCTGTTGAAAAGGCTCAACATCGACCCGGCCTTGTCCGGCAGCGTCATCCTGACCACGGTCACCGATGTGGTCGGCTTCATGGCCTTTCTTGGCCTTGCCACCTATTTTTATCTATAAGGTTTCCGCCCAATAAAATGGCCGCCCTATAGGATTAAATAGAGCGGCCATTTTAATTTCCTTCCTCACCCCCCCAAAGTGCTATCAGCTTCCTGCCACGGTCATACCATCGATCAGCCAGCTGCCGGTATGGATACTGCCACGGGTATCGATATCGTCTCCTACCCCCATCAGATTGGCAAACATGGTATTGAGGTTGCCGGCAACGGTGAATTCCTCGATCGGATACTGAATCTTGCCATTTTCGACCCAGAAGCCTGCGGCACCTCGGGAGTAATCTCCGGTCACCCCGTTGACCCCTTGGCCCATCAGTTCCGTGACCAGCACGCCACGATCCATCTGCGCCAACAGGCCGGCTTGCGCCGAGAGAGGCGCCTCGATACGCAGGTTGCGAGCGCCACCGGCGTTGCCGGTAGAGGTCATGTTCAGGCGTCGAGCGCTGTAGGCAGAGAGCATGTAGCTGGCAATACGACCGCTGTCAACAAAGATGTTGTCCCGCGTGTAGACGCCGTCACTATCGAAGGCGGAACTGGCCATACCGCCAATTTCGCGGGGCTTCTCTTGAAGCGTAAACCAGTCTGGAAACAGCGGCTTGCCCAGGCTATCGCAGAGAAACGACGCCTCGCGATACAACGCGCCACCGGCAATGGCATTGAGAAAATTTCCTACCAGCCCGCTGGCCAACTCCGGGGCAAACAGCACCGGTAGACGCCCAGTCTCGGGCCGGCGCGCACCCAGGCGACGCAATGTTCGTTCTGCGGCACTGCGCCCGATCGTCTCCGGTGAGCTTAGCCTCGCGGGATCACGTTCGCTGCTGTAGTCGTAGTCCCGCTGCATACCTTGCTCGTCTCGGGCGATCAGCATGCAGGACAATGAATGCCGGCTGCCGCGCTGTCCTGCCAGGAAGCCGTGGCTATTGCCGTAAACCCGCACAGCTTCGCCGGTGGATAGCCCAGCGCCATCGGAATTGTCGATACCCTCGACCGCGCGACCGGCATTTTCGCATGCCAAGGCCAACTCGATCGCTTCGTCCGTGGTCAACGACCAGGAATGATGCACCTTGAGATCGGGGAATTCCGTTGCCATCAATTTTGCATCCGCTAGGCCCGCATAGGGGTCCTCCCCGGTATAGCGGGCGATGTCAATGGCTTTTTCCACCACCGCGCGGATAGAGGCTTCCCCGGCATCGGAAGAGGACGCACTACCCTTACGCTGGCCTACGTAGACCGTGACGGCAATGCCTTGATCCCGGGACAGCTCGACGCTTTCCACCTCGCCCATGCGTACGTTGATACCGGTTCCCTGATCGACGCTAGCACCGACTTCGCAGGCATCCGCACCCAGTGTACGCGCCTGCTCCAGGGCCGTGGCCACCCGGGATTCCAGCAGCGTCTGCTGCGCGGCGGCATCGAAGGCTTGAGTCATGTTGATCTCCTTGTGGCAAGGCGGGCTGGTATACTGCACCAACCTCCCAATGCTGATGGTAATGGCATGTCATTTGAATCACCTGCCGATCCTGGGGATCGGCCAAGCAAGACCCAACGCAAGCAGGAAATGCAGGCCCTGCAAGCCCTGGGCGAACGTATAATTGCCCTGTCCGAGGCCCAGCGAGCACGTTTGCCGCTGTCCGACGACCTTCTGGAGGCCATCGAGGAAACCTCGCGAATTCGTTCTCACGAAGGGCGCCGCCGTCATATGCAGTACGTCGGCAAGCTGATGCGCCGCGAGGATATCGACGCTATCCAGCAGGTCTTCGACGAGTTCGAACGTGAGACACTGCGTCGCGATCACGCTTTTCATCGTCTTGAAAAATGGCGCGACCGGCTCATGGACGACGAAAGCAACGAGACGCTGGAAACCTTCATCGCCGAGTATCCCGATGTCGACCGCCAGACGCTGCGCCAGCTGATCCGCAATGCGCGAAGCGAACGAAAACGCGGTAAACCGCCGACCAGCGCACGCAAGCTTTTCAAGCTGATACGCGACACCGCCGGCATGTGAGAACTATCCACGATCTGCTGCGCGTCGGCCATACATCGTTAAATTCGGCCTCGTGCGCGAGTCCGATTAAAATGCTCATTTACTAAAGTAAACTCCGCTTTTTTCGTCCGAATTTGCCTTGTCTGGCTCTAGCTCGCTAGATCTCGAAACAGGTGCTAAATCTCTCAACCTTCAAGAAAGCGTTACGAACGCAACAGCTATGCTCACGGAACTTAGCCGAACAAGCGAACCCGCTGTCCTACCTCGAGGAACGTAGCCGAGCGATGCTCAGGCAAGGCGAACAGCGGCGAGGCAGCGGAGTTTACTTTAGTAAATGAGCATGCCGAGCCGATGTTCAACGCCGCATGAGCAAGCGCAGGCACGTTCGTTAGGACTGGGTGCCGCCGACTGTCAATTCATCTAACTTCAACGTCGGCTGGCCCACCCCCACCGGCACACCCTGGCCCTCCTTGCCGCAGACACCGATGCCGGTATCAAGAGCCATGTCGTGGCCGATCATCGACACCCGCCCCATCGCTTCCGGGCCGTTGCCGATCAAGGTAGCGCCCTTGACCGGCGCGGTGATGCGTCCATCTTCGATCATGTACGCTTCGCTCGCGGAGAACACGAACTTGCCGGAGGTGATGTCCACCTGGCCGCCGCCGAAGCTGACCGCGTACAGCCCACGCTTGACGCTCTTGATGATGTCTTCCGGATCATCCTGGCCCGCCAGCATGTAGGTATTGGTCATACGCGGCATCGGCATGTGGGCAAAGGATTCGCGTCGCGCATTACCCGTGGGTGCCATGTTCATCAGCCGTGCGTTCAGCTTGTCCTGCATGTAGCCCACCAGGATGCCGTCTTCGATCAAGGGCGTGTAAGCCCCCGGCGTACCCTCGTCGTCGATGGTCATCGAGCCACGACGATCCGCCAAGGTGGCGTCGTCCACCACGGTCACACCAGGAGAAGCCACTCGCTGTCCCATGCGTCCGGCGAAGGCGGAGCTCTGCTTGCGATTGAAGTCGCCTTCAAGACCATGTCCGACCGCTTCGTGTAGTAGAATGCCTGGCCAGCCGGAGCCCAGCACCACCGGCATCTGGCCGGCGGGAGCATCGAGCGCCTCGAGATTGACCAGCGCCTGACGCACCGCCTCCTTGGCAAAACGCTCGGCCACGTTCTCATCGCGCAGTCGTGACATGGCGTAGCGCCCGCCACCGCCGGCGCTACCCCGCTCACGCCGCCCGTTCTTGGCGGCAATCACACTAACGTTGAAGCGCACCAGCGGGCGAATGTCCGCGGCCAGGGTGCCGTCGCTTGCGCGAACCAGCACGACTTCATGCACTCCGGTAAGAGACGCCGTCACCTGAGAAACGGACGGATCCGCTTCTCGTGCAACACGATCCGCCTGCTTGAGTAGCGCAATCTTGTCTTCGGCGCTGAGCCCCGACAAGGGGTCGATGCCCGCATAGCGCAGCGGGGCGCCGCCGGCTTGAACCGGCTGGCTGGTTAGACGCGAGCCGCTACGTGCAATCCCCGAGGCCGTGCGTCCGGTATCCGCAAGAGCCCCCGCGGTGATCTGATTGGAATAAGCAAACCCGGTCTTTTCACCGGCCAGGGCGCGCACACCGACGCCCCCGTCGATGCTGTAGCTGGCATCCTTGACCTCGCCATCCTCGAGCACCCAGCTTTCATGCCAGCTGCGCTGGAAGTAGAGATCGGCGTAGTCGATACCCACCCCCATGGCATGATCCAGCCCGGTGTCGAGCGCCGCGGCATCAAGACCACCCGGGGTCAACAGTATGGCAGTGGCCTCGTCGAGAGGCGCTTTCGTCGATTGCGTCATTCGGCATTTTCCACGGTGATTCGCGGCGAGGCCCAGGGGCCTTGCACGCTGTAATAGATTCGCGTGACCTTGTCGATCCAGCCGCCGAATAGCTTGTCGGCCAGAAACAGGGCTCCACCAATGTAGGGAGCACCCACCAGCACCGCTGCTAAAGGCAGGTTTTGACTGATAGGAACGGTCACTCCTAGAGACAAATCCAACTGACGCTGCAGAAGATTTACGTTGCCATTGAGACTAAATTGGGTAGAGGGACCATCGATTTCAATGGGTCCACGGGTTTCCAGCCGTCCATCGTACAGCGTCGCACCGCCCTTCACACTGTTGAAAGCAGTGCCTTGCCCGGTCACGTCGGCAAAGTCCAGGCGTAGACGCCGCAACAGGTTGTTGATATTGAGCAGACCGATGAGCCTTGCCGAGGATGAGTCCAGCGTCAGGAAACTGCCATCGCTCAGGGTCGCATCGATGTTTCCTCGGGAGCGCTCCAGGGCAAACTGCCACGGGGCGCCTGGCCAAGCCAGACGTGTCTGCACGTCCGTATCGGTGCTACGCAGTGCGACCGGCTGGCCGAGAGACTCGAACAAGGTGCCTATGTCTCCTCCGCTCAAGGCAATCTTGGAACGCGTGAGGCTTGCCTGAGGCCCGGCGGCTTCCCAGGTGAACTCGCCATCGAGTTGCACTTGCCCGAACGTGGATCTCAGCGGAGCGACCTGCAGCCGCTGGGAGGATGCTTTCCAGTTCGCCGTCAAAGGGCCGAACTGACGCCCCTTGTACAAGACCCTATCGACACTAACCTTGCCATCGGGCACCTGGTTCAATGTTGTCGGAAAGGGCGCCGCCTCCGGCGCGGTCGCAATCTCGCTGGCCAACTCGGGGGGTGACTCGGATTCACTCTCGTCGATCAGACCATCCAGGGCCAGGCGGGACAGTACCAGCGACAGCGGCTGTGGCTGAGTCGGCAGAAAGTCTCCGCGGCCTTCCACCAGGCTGCCGCCCAAATCGAATTGCCAACCCTGCCCCCGTGGCCTGAACACTGCCTGCAACGAGCCGAGGCAGCGCTGTTCAAGGTGCAGACACTGGGTATCGAGACGCACGCTGTTCAACGCACTCATATCGGAGCCCTTGCCTGCCGACTCCTCACCCCCCTCTGCCGCTACGTTCAAGGAACCAAGACGCGCCAGCGCCTCCTGCCAAGGCTCGATATCGAGACGCGGCGTCTGCCAGGCCGCTTCCCAGCCGTTACCGTCAGGCCATCGAGGGACCGAGGGCCAGCGTTCGAGCCATATCTGCCCTTGCCCCGGACTCTGATTATCCTGGCCCTGCTGGCGCCAGCGCAGCCGTAGACGATCTGCGAGTTGCGCACTGAATCGACGCCCGGGAACCGACTCTATATGCAGGGGCACGCGTTCGGCAGCGGGCTTGCCGAAAGGCGCGGGCAAATGAATACTTAGCCCCTCGAGCCCGCTATTCAAGACGAACGTTGGCTGCTCGCTCTGCAGATCGATCTGAGCGGAATAAGGAAAGTAGCCGCTCAGGAGACCACTCAGTTCGCTCAAGCCACCCCATTCGAGCAAACCGGTCGCCAGGGCACGACCTTCCAGCGTGATGCCTTCGCCACCGACGTCAAAATTCGCCAGTACAGGGCCATCGAAGGCACGGGCACCAAGAGTGCCCGTCAGGAAATCCTCATCCTCTGCGTGGCGATAGCGCAAGTCGCCATTGACGCTACCAAGTACAAGATCTATATCCGGAAAGACCAGTTGCGGCGCATTCGCCGACGCCGTTATTTCCAGTGTCATTGCATCGGTATCGTCCATGGGGACCGCAAGGCTCAGCTGACCGTCCACCGCTCCGCTTGCCTGCCACCCGGTGAAGATTTCGGCGCCGTCAATCGGGCTAGCCCCCAGAAAATCAAACAGCGCCTGAATCGTGCCGCCAACCGGCCCTTGCACGCTCAATCGCTCGTTCTCAAGGGCGACCTGGGCATCTTCGGTAACCAGGCCATGGGTTTCGGCATGGGCAACCGTCGCCTGGAGACTGTCGTTGTGCAAGATCATTTCACCACTGACATTCTCGAGCGCTGGCCACTCCGGATCATAAGGCAGTCGCCCCTGCTCGACTTGTAATCCGAGGCGTAACTCACCGTCGAAGGGTGCGTCGTCGCTGTCAGGATCATCGCTTGAATCGCCGTCCAGGGTCTTTTTGAGATAGAAGCTGCCTTGCGGTACACGGCCGGCAATGCCTCCGGAAAGCCATTCCGACAGTTCCGGCGCGAGCACCTTGACCGGCAGCCACTGCATCAGGGGAGTGTCGATTGCATTCACGTCGCGCATATCGAGGTTCAGCTCGAGTTCCGGGGGCGCTTGACCGGGAGCGATGAAGCGAAACCCCCCTTCTACCTTGGCGTCACGCCAGGTCAGCGCAAGATTTTCGCCGCCAATGCTGAAGGTGCCGTCACCCAGTATCCAGTCGATTTTCCCCCGCGCTTTTGAAAGTTCCAGCGGCGCGGCAAACACCTCGGGGAAGGCCAGAGTCATGCCAGGTTGCTCGACGAAACGCACGCTGCCATGCCCGTTGTTTACGCTGACCCAGGCATCGAGAGGCCCAACTCCGGGCACGCCCTGCCAGGGAGATACTTCAGTGTCTTGCAAGGCCACTTGGGCGCGCCAGCCTCCCTTGTCCTGTTCCAGTGCCAACCCGGCCACATGGCCACGCGGTGAAAGCGTGGAGAGAACCTGGCCCAGCGATTCAGCAAGTGGCAGGCCTTGCAGCCAGGTCGTTACCGGACCAAGCTCGAAAGGCGCACTGCGCAGCTGCCAGGATGCATTGTTGCCCTGGGCATATAGCCGCTGAGGAAAGGGCGAGGACGCTTCCTGCTTCTCGGATTTGGGCAGAGCGTTGATCCAGGCCTGCCAATTGTCCTCCTTGCCGCGTAGCCACTGGGCTCTGGCAGCGAGGTTCTCGAGCACTAGCGGTTCGACTCTATTCTTCGGCATCTCAGGTTCAGAGGCTTCACTTTCAGGCGCGTTGCTTTCGAGCACCAGCCGACCGATGTCGAAACTGGCTCGGGCATCCTCCAGACGCCCCTCTTGCCAGCGCCCCCAAAGCGTTGCCCGACCATCGACCTGCTTCATGTAGATGTCTTCTTGCCCGGTCAGAACGGTGCCCAGACGCGACATCGCACCCAAGTCGGCACGGGCCTGCAAGATAGCGCTGGGTCTCGTCCAGTCGGTCTGGCCAGGCAGCAGTTCCAACACCGCTTGAATGGCGCTGGAGGATTCACCCTCGACGAATAGTGTACCTTCCACATGGGCACGCTTGGCGTCGCCGGTCATGAGCAAGCGAGGTGCCGTCAATGTCAGCGTGTCGCTGACGCCATGCAGCACCAGACGCAGGTCCTCTACCACCGCCTCTTGACGCAGCAGAGTGGCGACGGCGTCATCCAGACTCTCGATCTCGAAATCCGTCTCGAGGGCAAGTTCTTCGGGCAGCTCGGCTGGATCCGGCCATTTCCAGCGGCCTAGGGCATCCTGATACAGATGCAGCGTCGCCTTCTCGATGCGCGCCTCGTCGAGTATCGGATATCCAGCGCGTAAGGAAGCCAGGGTATCCAGACGCGCCCGGATATGCCGGATCTCCATCAGCGGCAACGATTTTGCCGGGCGGTGGGAGACCAGCTGCAGGTTGTCGATTGCAAGGAAAGGATCAAAACCATGAAAGCTACCCTGCAGGTCTCGAGTCTGCAGAGTGGCATTGAACTGCTTCGTGAGCTGCTCGTTCAACTCATCGCGCAGCACATCGATCTGGTTGATCGCCAGACGCAAACCGCTGAACAGCAAGGCCAGTACAACCAGCCCCAGAGCGATGAGGGTCAGCACCCAGCGCAAAGCGATGCGGTACGGGCTCATAGGACTACATCAGCACGATATCGTACTGCTCCTGAGAATAAGGGGTCTCGACTTGAAAACGAATGGTCTTGCCAATGAAGATTTCCAGATCCGCCACGGCGGAAGACTCCTCGTCGAGCAGGCGATCAACCACTGCCTGGGAGGCCAATACCATATAGGTGTCAGGGCTGTAAGCGCGCTCCTCCCGCATGATCTCGCGGAAAATTTCATAGCACACGGTTTCCGGTGTCTTCAGAGCGCCACGACCCTGACAGGTGGGGCAGGAATCGCACAGCACCTGTTCGAGGCTCTCCCGAGTGCGCTTGCGCGTCAGCTGTACCAACCCCAGTTCGGTGACACCGGTCAGCTTGTTCTTGGCATGATCACGCTCAAGGGATTTCTCGAGTACCCGCAACACCTGACGCTGATGCTCGAGATCCTCCATGTCGATGAAATCGATGATGATGATGCCGCCCAGATTGCGCAGCCTGAGCTGGCGGGCGATGGCGGTGGCAGCCTCGAGGTTGGTCTTGAAGATGGTCTCTTCGAGGTTGCGATGGCCGACGTAGCCGCCGGTGTTCACATCGATGGTGGTCATCGCCTCGGTGGGATCGATCACCAGATAGCCGCCGGACTTGAGTTGCACCTTGCGCCCCAGCGCCTTGAGTATCTCATCCTCGACGCTGAACAGATCGAAGATCGGCCGCTCGCCGGGATAGTACTCGATGCGCTCGGCCATGCCGGGCATGAACTCCTCGGCAAACTCCTTGAGCCGATGGAAGTTCTCTCGGGAGTCGATGCGTATCTTCTCGATATCGTCGCGCATCATATCCCGCAGGGTGCGAATGAACAGCGGCAGGTCGTCGTATATACAGCTGGGGGCCGGGGCGTCGATGCGACGTTCGCCGACCTTGCGCCACAGGCGCAGCAGATACTGCATGTCCGTGATCAGTTCGTCCCGACCAATGCCTTCGGCGGCGGTACGAATGATGAACCCTCCGGGCGCCTGGGAGTCGAGTTCGACTAGACACTCTTCCACCAGGGTGCGCAGGCGCTCACGCTCACCCTCATCTTCGATACGTTGAGACACCCCGGTATGAGAGGCGTCGGGCATGTAGACAAGATAACGGGAAGGCACCGAGAGATGAGTCGTGAGCCGCGCCCCCTTGGAGGCAATCGGGTCCTTGGTCACCTGAACTACCAGGGGCTGCCCTTCCTGCAGCAGTTGACTGATCGAGACCTGTTCGTCATTGGGCGTGTGAGGCGGCATGACCTCGTGAACATGAATGAACGCCGCTCGCTCCAGGCCGACATCGATGAACGCCGCCTGCATGCCTGGCAACACTCGGGCCACCTTGCCCTTGTAGATATTGCCGACGATGCCCCGGCGCCGGCTACGCTCGATGAAAGCTTCCTGCAGTACGCCGTTCTCGACCACCGCCACTCGAGTTTCCATCGGCGTCAAGTTGATCAGTACTTCACCACTCATGCATAGATCCTTGATCGCTGGGGCAAGACACAATTATGACATAGCCACAGCGCTTTAGAATGGTGAATCCAACGGGTTCTACACTGGCCAGCAAGAGACGTCCTGGCGCAGCAACAGCTGTGAGGTCTCGTAAAGCGGCAATCCAACCACCGCCGAATAGCTGCCCTCGAGATGTTCGACGAAGATGGCGGCGCGCCCCTGGATAGCATAGCCCCCGGCCTTGTCGATGGGCTCGCCGGTAGCCCAGTAGGCGTCGATCTCCTGGGTTGCAATGGTGCGCAGCGTCACTTGGGTGGTCACACACAGCGAAAGCAACCCTTGCGGGCCGCTAACCGCCACCGCGGTCATGACCTGATGACACCGCCCGGAAAGTCCCTCGAGCATTTGCCGGGCATGAGCTTGATCTATCGGCTTGCCTAGAATCTGGCCATTGAGCACCACCGCGGTATCCGAGCCCAAGGTCGGCAGCAGGGTATCCAAGGCACCGGCTTCTGCCTTGGCCCGGGCCAGACGCAGAACATACTCGATGGCGGGCTCACCCGGTTTCGGCGTTTCATCGATATTCACCGGCATTACTTCGGCGACAAGCCCGATCGAGGCCAGAAGCTCGCGCCGGCGTGGTGATGCGGAAGCCAGACGAAGCAAGACGGGCGCCTGCGCTGACATCAGAGCCCCCCGAGCTTGCGGCGCAGCGCCTGCAGCATGGTATACAACCAGGGCCACAGCACGGCGCCAATCAATGCCGAAAGTAAAAAGGCCAGATTGATGGAAAATGGCCCGAACATGGTGCGCAGCCACTGCTCGATCAGTTGCGCGATTCCCAACAGCACCAATATCAGTATCGACTGCTGTGCCAGGGAATAGGCGCGCATGCGCTGATGAACCAGCAAGGCGAGATAGGCCAGAAGCGACATCACTAGCGCGTTCTGACCCAGCGGAGAACCTTCGATCAGATCAAGCAGCAGCCCGAGTACGAAACCATGGAAGATACCCACCCGCCTGGGCGCTGCGATACACCAGTAGATCAACATCAGCCCCAGCCATTCAGGGCGCCAGACCAGCCAGGCATCCGGCAGCGGCATCACCTGTAGGCACAGTGCCAGAAGCAGGGTAAACCAGATCAGCAACAGCGCGGGTAGCGGCCTCTGGCTCATGGCGCCTCCCGGGGTTCAGCGATAGGCGCTGCATCAAGCAAGGGCTCACCGCCGCCAGCAAGAATGGCCGCGTCCAGCGCGTCCAAGGCAACTTCCACCGGCGGCGGCGGAAACAGCAGCAAGAAATGGCGCGAGCGCTCGGGCTGGGAAATGGGCCTGGCCGCCACATTGGCAAAAGGCTCGCCGGGATCGTGAACCACTTCGGTCACCCGTGCCACCGGATACCCTTCAGGAAAACGTTCGGCGAGACCAGACGTCACCAGAAGATCGCCTTCGCGGATATCCGCGGTATCGGGTACGTGCATCACCAGGAGCCGGTTATAGGCGCCGGTGCCCTGAACGATGAAACGTAAACCGTTGCGATTGATTTGAATCGGAACGGCATGGCTGGCATCCGCCAGCATCAGCACGCGACTGGTATAGGCGGAAACCGACATGACCTGCCCGATCAACCCCGAAGCATCCATGACCGGCTGCCCTTTATAGACACCATCGACTCCGCCGCGATCGATGACCATCTGATGGGTGAAGGGATCGGAATCCAACGACAACAGTTGGGCCGTCACATAAGGGATATCATCTCGCTGCGCCGCATCGAGCAGTTCACGCAGCCGTACATTTTCTGCCGCGAGACTTGCCATGCGCTGAACACGGCGAGAGAGCTTGAGGAGTTGTTCGCGTAATTGACGGTTTTCATCGATTAGCTGGCGCTGATCGGAAATCACCAAAGCCCCCCAGGACAAGGCATCGCTTGGGAGGCTCACCAGCCATTGCACCGGCGCCACGACGGTGGTCAGATGGGCGCGCAGATCCGCCATGCGCGGTACGCGCTGTTCGGCGAACATAAGGGCAAAGGCAACAATGGCGCACAGCAACATGCGATAACCCGATGCCGGGTCCTGCGAGAACAGCGGTTTGATAGACCTTCCTCCGCCGGCCGACGAACACGAGGCGCCAAAGCGTCCGTGTCCGCGGAAATCAGTCGCTGGATACCAGTTCGAAGGTGTCGCGATCGATCATTTCAAGAGCCTTGCCGCCACCGCGTGCAACGCAGGTCAGGGGGTCTTCGGCCACGATGACCGGCAAGCCGGTTTCCTCGGCGATCAATTTGTCGATATCCCGCAGCAGCGCCCCGCCCCCGGTCAGCACCAGGCCACGCTCGGCGATGTCCGAGGCAAGCTCCGGCGGCGACTGCTCCAGGGCACTCTTGATGGCGGAGACGATCGAAGCCAAGGGATCCTGCAGGGCGTCGAGAATTTCGTGAGAGTTGAGCGTGAAGCTGCGGGGAATGCCTTCGGCCAGGTTGCGACCGCGCACATCGATCTCGCGCAGTTCGCCCCCGGGATAGGCACAACCGATCTCTTCTTTGATACGCTCTGCGGTGGCCTCACCGATCAGGCTACCGTAATGGCGACGTACATAGGCAGTAATCGCTTCATCGAAACGGTCGCCCCCAATACGAATCGATTCCGAGTAGACTACGCCATTGAGAGAGATGATCGCGATCTCGGAGGTTCCGCCACCGATATCCACTACCATGGAGCCCTGGGCTTCTTCGACGGGCAAACCGGCGCCGATTGCGGCAGCCATCGGCTCCTCGATCAGAAAGACTTCTCTGGCCCCAGCGCCTTCGGCGGATTCCTTGATGGCACGGCGCTCCACTTGGGTCGACATGCAAGGCACGCAGACCAGTACCCGAGGGCTAGGCGTGAGAAAAGTGCTTTGGTGAACCTTGCGAATGAAATGCTGCAGCATCTGCTCGGTCACGGTGAAATCGGCAATGACGCCATCTTTCATGGGGCGGATTGCGGTAATATTGCCCGGTGTCCGGCCCAGCATACGCTTGGCGTCTATTCCGACAGCCGCGACGGAGCGTGTGCTACCGGATTGGCGAATGGCAACCACCGAGGGTTCGTCCAGGACGATACCGCGGCCGCGTACGTAAATCAGTGTATTGGCGGTTCCCAAATCGATCGATAAATCGCTGGAAAACAGCCCCCTTAAGCGTTTAAACATGAAAGTGTTTCACCTAGTAACCGAAGCCCCTGTGCTGGCGCAAACGTTATCATCGTGGGGGAGGCGCGGCAAGCAAGGAGTTATGATACCTTTTGCCTCTATTTCATTACATTGATCATCCTGCCTGTTTGAGCTCGATGATCATGAATTTTATGGGAAATCGATATGGCACTTGAACTCGACGACGTGCGTCGTGCGGCCCATCTCGCGCGTCTTGGCCTGAGTGACGAAGAGGCCGCAAGCTACGTGGATGACCTGAGTCGCATTCTGGAGATGGCGGATAGCCTGCAGGCCGTGGACACCGAACATGTCGCGCCGCTGTCACACTCGCTGGATACCACCCAGCATCTTCGCGTCGACGAAGTGACCGAACAGGATCAGCGGGAGCGTTTTCAGCGCTGTGCGCCCGCAGTGGAAGACGGCCTTTATCTCGTTCCCCGGGTAGTGGAGTAAGACGGGCAAGCCGTGCACGCTGAATACGCCAGCAGGATCACTCGAACATTCTCGCAACCTCGTCGACTGGCAGTACGTCATTTATAGCGCCAGGATACAGTGACAAGAGAGCCACTTATTACATGCATGACAAGACACTCACAGAACTTGCCGCAGGACTGACCACCGGCGATTTCTCAAGTCGTGAATTGACCGATCACTTCCTTGGTCGTATCGAGCGTCTGGATGGTGAAATCAACAGCTTCATCACCGTGACCCCAGAGCAGGCCCAGGCTAGCGCCGACGCCGCGGACGCCACCCGCCGTCAGGGCGATGCCGGCCCCTTGAACGGCCTGCCCCTGGCCTTGAAGGATCTGTTTTGTACTCAAGGCGTACGCACCAGCTGTGGCTCCCGCATGCTGGACAATTTCGTATCGCCCTATGATGCCACCCTGGTGGAAAGGCTGGCCGCCGCCGGCACCGTAAGCCTGGGCAAGACCAACATGGATGAGTTCGCCATGGGCTCTTCCAACGAGAACAGCTACTACGGCCCGGTGAAGAACCCCTGGGATCTTGCCGCCGTGCCCGGTGGAAGCTCTGGAGGCAGCGCCGCGGCGGTCGCCGCAGGGCTTACGCCTGCAGCACTCGGTACCGACACCGGGGGCTCGATCCGTCAACCTGCCGCCTTTTGTGGCATCACCGGTCTCAAACCCACCTATGGCCGGGTATCCCGCTATGGCATGGTGGCCTATGCCTCGAGCCTCGACCAAGGCGGCCCCATGGCGCGCAGCGCCGAGGACTGCGCGCTGCTGCTGGGCGCTATCGCGGGCCACGACCCACGGGATTCCACCAGCGTCACTCGTGGCGTGCCGGACTACCGGGCCGAGTTGAACGCCCCGCTGACGGGCCTTCGTATCGGGCTGCCCAAGGAGTATTTTGGCGAGGGGCTCGACCCTGAAGTGGAAGCAGCGGTACGCGAAGCCATCAAGGTATATGAGTCATTGGGGGCCAGCGTGCAGGCCATCAGCCTACCCCATACCAATCTAGCCATTCCCGCTTATTACGTGATTGCACCAGCGGAAGCGTCATCGAATCTGTCACGCTTTGATGGCGTACGCTTCGGTCACCGCTGCGAGAATCCTTCTGATCTCATCGATCTCTACAAGCGCAGCCGCGCGGAGGGGTTCGGCTCCGAAGTCAAGCGACGTATACTGATGGGAACTCACACCCTGTCCGAAGGCTTCTTCGACGCCTATTACAAGAAGGCACAGCAGGTGCGCCGGCTGATTCGCCAGGATTTCCTCGATGCCTTCGATGAAGTCGACGTGTTGATGGGGCCAGCCGCCCCGACCCCCGCTTTCGACCTGGGCGCCAACAAGGACCCGCTCTCGATGTACTTGCAGGATATCTACACCATCGCCACCAATCTCGCCGGCATTCCCGGCATCAGCGTGCCGGCAGGCTTCGTCGGCCAGCGTCCCACCGGCTTGCAGATCCTGGGCCCGCATTTCGCCGAATCGCAGCTGCTCAACGTGGCTCATCAATTCCAACAGGCCACGGACTGGCATCTCAAACGGCCCTCTTTTGGTGAGGAGAACAGCTGATGCAGTGGGAAACCGTGATTGGACTTGAAGTCCACGTTCAGCTTGCCACCCAGTCGAAAATCTTTTCCGGGGCTTCCACCGCGTTCGGCGCCGCCCCTAACACCCAGGCCTGCGCCGTGGATCTGGGCATGCCCGGCGTACTGCCGGTACTCAATGAAAGCGCCGTCGCCATGGCGGTGCAGTTCGGCCTGGGCATCAACGCCGAGATCCCGGAAGTCTCCATTTTCGATCGCAAGAACTATTTTTATGCGGACCTCCCCAAGGGCTATCAGACCAGCCAGATGTATCATCCGATCGTTGGCCCGGGGGAGGTCGAAATCGTGCTGGGCGACGACAAGACCAAGCGCATCCGGGTACATCACGCCCACCTGGAAGAAGATGCCGGCAAATCCCTGCATGAAGACTACCACGGCATGAGCGGCATCGACCTCAACCGTGCCGGCACCCCGCTGCTGGAGATCGTCTCCGAGCCGGACATGCGCTCCGCCACAGAGGCTGTCGCGTACCTGCGCGCCATTCATGCCATCGTGACCTATCTGGATGTTTCCGACGGCAACATGGCCGAGGGTTCGATGCGCTGCGACGTCAACGTCTCGGTGCGCCCGGAAGGTCAGGCGACCTTCGGCACCCGGGCCGAGATCAAGAACGTCAACTCGTTTCGCTTCGTCGAACGGGCCATCGCCTTCGAGGTCGAGCGCCAGATCGAATTGATCGAGGACGGCGGCCAGGTGGTGCAGGAAACCCGCCTGTACGACCCGGAGGCGGACGAGACCCGCAGCATGCGCACCAAGGAAGAAGCCAACGACTATCGCTATTTCCCCTGCCCGGACTTGTTGCCGGTGGTGCTGGACCGCGCCTACGTCGATCATCTGCGCAGCACCCTGCCGGAGCTGCCCGCGGAGAAGCGCGCACGCTTCGAGAACGAACTGGGGCTGTCCGCCTACGATGCCGGGGTGCTCTCCTCCAGCCGCCCCATGGCGGAGTATTTCGAAGCGGTCAAGGCGGTCTGCGGCGATGCGAAACTGGCGGCCAACTGGGTGCAGGGCGAACTCTCGGGGCAGCTCAACCGGGAAAACATGAGCATCGACGATAGCCCGGTGACGGCGCAGCAGCTTGGCGAGCTGGTGCTTCGCGTGAAGGATGAGACCATCAACGGCAAGGCGGCCAAGCAGGTATTCGCCGCGCTGTGGAATGGCGAAGGCGACAGTGCCGATGCCATCATCGAAGCCAAAGGGCTCAAGCAGGTCACGGACACCGGCGCCATCGAGGCCATGATCGATCAGGTGATTGCAGAAAGTCCGCCCCAGGTCGCTCAGTATCAGAACGCCGATCCGGACAAGCGGGGCAAGATGATCGGCTACTTCGTCGGCCAGGTGATGAAGGCCTCGCGAGGCACCGCCAACCCGCAGCAGGTCAATGTCCTGCTCAAGCAGAAACTCGACCAGATCTGAAACGATTTCCTGTGTTATACACCAGCCGGGAGTTGCCGCGGGCAGACCAAAGCGAAGGTCATTCGCCATGGCCGGAAAAAGCTCCATGCAATTCCGGCATTTCCGCCATCCATGGCGGTCAGATGGCAAATGTAGCGCCCAAGGAAGGGTTCACAGCGCCTTCGCGGCGGTCTGCCCTCGGGAACCAATGTTGTCACACAACGAATTTCAGGAGCCATACCAGGATGTCGGACAGTGTCGGTCCTCGCTTGCGCGCTCTGCGCACATTGCGAGGTGTTTCTCAGCGTGAACTGGCCAAGCGCTGCGGTGTTACGCATTCGAGCCTGTCGTTGATCGAGCAGGACAAGGTCAGCCCTTCGATCAGCTCACTGAAGAAGATCCTCGACGCCATTCCCATTAGCGTCGGGGACTTCTTTACCATGGAGTTGGAGAATACCGATCAAGTGTTCTATCGCCGCGATGAACTACCGAATATCGGTAGTGGCGACGTGATCTTTCATCTGGTCGGCGCCAACCGGGAGAATCGTGCCCTCTCCTTCATGATCGAGACCTACGCAGCGGGTGCGGATACCGGTCGTGAGATGATCGCCCATCGCGGTGAAGAAGCCGGTGCGGTACTGGAAGGCGAAATCGAGATCACCATCGGCGCCGATATCCGGATACTCGGACCGGGGGAAGCCTACTACTTCAACACCAATATACCGCACCGTTTTCGCAACCTCGGCGACATACCTTGTCGCTTGGTAAGTTGCTGCACACCGGCGAAGGATTTTTGAGTCAGATCCGTCGTCTTTTAATTTTGCCAATCAATGATTTGCAAGCTAGCCTTTAGAGGGAACATAGGCTGTTGTTGCAATGACGCTCTCTGTTGGCACCCTGCTGGCACCGATGATCAGCGGGTGTTTGAACCGCGCCAACGCCTTGCCCATCTCAGACGCCTGCCTATCGGACAGATAGGCTCGCATTTGCCAGGCCATTCCAAGGAAGGTTTTCATGCCACAGGATCCCCTGAACCCCATGCCGCTCACCAGTAAAGAAAGCGGTAACACCCACGAAATACTGCCGGATGTGCTGGGTTTGACCGTACAGATCGTCAACCTGTATATGGTAGGCGCACCCAATAATCCTGAAAACTGGGTGCTGGTAGACGCGGGCATGCCCGATACCGAGAAAGAGATTCTCGAGACCGTGCATCAACGCTTCGGCGACAATGCCAAACCCCGGGCCATTCTGCTCACCCATGGACACTTCGATCACGTGGGCGCGGTGGTGGAGCTTGCCGAACACTGGAAGGTGCCGGTCTATGCCCATCCGCTGGAAATGCCTTACCTAACCGGCGACAAGCACTACCCTGAAGGCGACGACAAGGTGGAAGGCGGTCTGGTGGCCAAGCTCTCGCGCTACTTCCCCACCCGCCCGGTGGATCTGCGCCCGTATATCCAGGCCTTGCCCGAGGATGGCCGCGTTCCCGGACTGCCGGACTGGCAGTGGCTCCATACCCCAGGCCACACGCCAGGGCACGTGTCATTCTTCCGCGAAGCGGATCGTGCATTAATCGCCGGCGATGCCTTCGTCACCGTGCGCCAGGACGAGCTTTACCAGGTGCTCACTCAGCGCAAGGAAATTAACGGGCCGCCGCGCTATTTCACTCCGGACTGGGACGCCGCCCGGGAGTCCGTACAGCGGCTGGCGGCGTTGAAGCCTCGCGTGGCCATGACCGGCCATGGTCTGGCTCTTGCGGAGGAGGAGTTGACTCCCGGGCTCGAGCACCTGGTCCAGCATTTCGACGAGGTAGCCCGGCCGAATCACGGCAAGAGTGTCGGTAATCGCTGACTCACTCCTTCAACGCCTCCTGCAGACTGAAGTAGGCGGGTTTGGGCTGATGATTGGCGTCGAAAATCAGCCCATTGCCGAAACCGTCCGTATCCCACCACTCCTGCAGGGAGGAGTAACGGTCGGTGAAACCCCAGGTCGAAAAGGCGGTGAAGGCCGGGTTATCCATGGCCAGTTCGAGTATAGAGCGGTAGTACTCCGCCTGCTGCTGCAAACGCTCTTGGGAGGCGTCATCCTGCAGGTTCACGTCCATTTCAGAGATACGCACCTCGAGGCCCAGATCGATGAAGCGCTGCACGTTGTCGTGAAATACAGAAGCCTCGACGGGCTGGTAATCATCCGTCATGTCCTCGTGCATCTGAAAGCCGATACCGTGCAGGGGCACGCCGCGCTCGAGCAGTGACTCCGCCAAGGCGTACATGGCGTCGGATTTGGGACTCGGATGCTCCAGCGCATAATCGTTGATGTAGAGCCTCGCCTCGGGATCGGCGCGATGCGCCTCACGCAAGGCAAAGGCAATGTAATCCTTACCCATTGTCTGATACCAGGGTGAGCCGATGCGCAAGGTGGCACCAAAGGGCTCGAAAGGCTCGTTCACCACATCCCAGGACTGAATGCGCCCCTTGTAACGCCCCACCACCGTGGCGATGTGTTCCGCGAGGATTTCACGAATGCGCACAGCGCCATGATCCTGTTCGGTTACCCAGCGCGGCAGCGCTTCCTTCCAGGCCAGAGTATGACCATGCACCGCCATGTCGTTGGCCTCGGCGAAATCGACGATGGCATCCGCATCGGCGAAGGCATAGCGATCCGGGCGCGGATGGATGAACTGGAATTTCATGGCGTTTTCTGGTGTCACCATGTTGAATTCCCGAGCTAGAATGCGCGCATACTTCTTGTCGCTGAGCAGTGGGATCGCGGCTACCGCAGTCCCGATATAAAGCTGGGGATGGTTCTTTCCGGCTAGGCGGCGCAAGGAAGCGGGGGCGGAACCGGGTTGCGCTTTCTCCCCGGCGCCGAACACCGGTATTTGATTGTCCGCAACGGTGGCCGTGGATCGCTTACTAAGCGCTCGTGCCTTCAGTGAGTGCAGCAGGTATTCGCTGCCCTCATCGGCGGAAGCTCCGAACCACAACACCCCCGAGTCGAACAATCCTGGTTCGTCGAGTAGCCCAACGGTCTCGCCATTGATCTGAATGCTGAGCCATTCGCCAATCCGGGCCAGGCCCAATTTGACTTCGTCGCTCGCTGAAGCCGGCAAGGGATAAGCATGACGCTCGGAATCGTCGATGCCATCTTGCAGCTCGACGATCAGACTGTCACCCTCCAACCCTAGAGTCACTGCACGCCCATCCTGACGCCACTCATCCTGGGTCAGAGGCAGTTTGCCGTAGATCGTCAGATAGGCACTATCATCCGGTGAAGATTCCAGACGCGATAGCTTGGCGGACAAAGCAAAATCCCCCTTTACTCGCAGTACCGCGCCGCGCAGATTGATGGGCGGGTTGGAAACCGGTGTCTGATCCTTCGCATCCTCCGTGGGCACGATGGCGCGCCCCAGCCCTTCGATGCGCACACCTTCATCAACTCTCTCGGCGCCCGCCAGATGCGTCCAGTCATAATCGAGTAGCGCGACACTGCCGCGACTGTTCATACAGCCGACACTCAATAACAGCACGGCACCAAGGGCCAATCCTTTACATCCACACCTCCGCCAGCGACCTCTTTTTTTCTCACGCGCCTTTATTCTCATGTTATCGCCCAACGGTAAAACCTTGAACGATACTAGCGTTTGAAACGCGATTGTGGTGCCTGAGTTCTTCCATTAAAAAGCCGGTCACGAACCCCTAAGGCTCATGACCGGCTAGAATGAAAAGGCTCAATCCTGCTCAGCAGTTTGCAACCCGGGATAGCCCCATTATCAGGTTGCCAGGGTCATCCACACGGTCTTGAGCTCGGAATACTCCTCCAGGGAGTGGTGCGACTTGTCGCGACCGTTGCCGGATTGCTTGACGCCACCGAAGGGCACCGTCTGGTCACCGCCGGCCCAGTTGTTGACGAACACCTGCCCCGAATGCAGCCACCGCGCGACACGCATGATGCGATCGATATCCTGGCTCCAGAACCCCGCCGCCAGGCCGTCATCGACTGGGACGTCCACCACGGCAACGGCACCCAGCAGGCATTTTGGGATCGCGATGACGTTCTGACGATATCCATCCATCACGATAACAACTACCCTCAGGACAGCGGTGGCCACGATGAACGCGGCGTTGATGCCGGCTTCGGCTATAACCTGAACATCCCTCTGCCTGCCGGCAGCGGTATCGGCGCCTATCGGGCCACGCTCCAGGAGGTAGTGATCCCAGCGCTTGAGCGCTATCGACCCGAACTGATCGTGGTGGCCTGCGGCTTCGATGCTAGCGCCATGGATCCGTTGGGCTGCATGCTACTCAACAGCCGCAGCTATGCTCAGATGACTCAGGCGCTGATGAAGGCCGCCGAGCGGCTCTGCGCTGGCCGTCTGGTCATGATCCATGAGGGGGGCTATTCAGAGGGCTATGTGCCCTTCTGTGGCCATGCCGTGATTCAGACCCTTTGTGGAAGCCAGATCGCCGCCGTCGACCCCATGAACGACGAGATCGCCCGCTGGGGGCAGCAATCGTTGCAGGATCACCAGAGCCCCTGGATCGACAAGGCGGCCGCATTGGTAAAATCGATTCGCTGAGTTAAGGTCAGGATTCTTCTGCCCGACCAGCAACTCTTGAATGAACGACCTACAACGTCCTGCCATCCCTCCTGCCAGCCTGACACCGGTCGCCAGGCTGGCAGGCCAAATTCGCTCGCCGGAATTCCTTGCCGGCCTGGGGCAAATGCTCGAAGCCTATTTCCCCAATATCAGCCATGCCGCCTTTCATTTTCCCGCCCACGGACGCCCTACGCTGCTCGAGCACAATCTGGATGACACGCTCTTCCGGCGAACGCTGGCACCCTATATTGACGGAATGTATCTGCTCGACCCGATGTTTCAGCACTGGGAGCAGCGACGTATTCCAGGCGTCTGGTCGTTGGATGAGTTGGCTCCCAGCGAATTCCGAGCCAGCGACTATTTCGCTACTTACTACCGCGAACTAGGACTGCATGACGAGGCCAGCGCCTTTTTCGCCTTGGGGAATACTGAGTGCTTGTCGCTCTCTTTCGGCTTCTATCGGCGCAACAGGACACTGGAGCCGGCCTATGTCCTCGCCATCTTGACGTATCTATTCCCATTGCTCGACGCCCTGATTCGCCAGTTCTGGCTCGCCAACAGCCTTCACCTATCGACCCAGGAGGAAGCCCCTTCCCTGTTGCAGGACTTCGGCAAGGACGTACTCAGCGAACGGGAGCGAGACGTCGCCTGGCTGATCCTTCGCGGTCACAGCTCACCGGAGATCGCCCAGGAGCTCGGCATCACTCAAGGCACCGTGAAGAACCATCGCAAGCGTCTTTATGCCCGGCTCAACATCAGCAGTCAGGCAGAGCTATTTCGGCAATTCATGCTGTTTCAGCAGCAGGGATAGCCGAGTCAGGCTGCTTCGATAATGTCATGGGGCAAACCTCACTCCTTCAACGCCTCCTGCAGACTGAAGTAGGCCGGTTTGGGCTGATGATTGGCGTCGAAAATCAGCCCATTGCCGAAGCCATCCGCCTCCCACCACTCCTGCAGCGATGAGTAGCGATCGGTGAAACCCCAGGTCGAGAAAGCGGTGAAGGCGGGAATATCCATGGCCAGTTCGAGTATGGAGCGGTAGTACTCCGCCTGCTGCTGCAAACGCTCCTGGGAGTCGTTATCCTGCAGGTTCACGTCCATTTCAGAGATACGCACCTCGAGGCCCAGATCGATGAAGCGCTGCACGTTGTCGCGAAATACCGATGCCTCGACGGGTTGGTAATCATCCGTCATGTCCTCGTGCATCTGAAAACCGATACCGTGCAGGGGCACGCCGCGCTCGAGCAGTGACTTAGCCAGCGCGTGCATGGCGTCGGACTTGGGACCCGGGTGCTCCAGCGCGTAATCGTTGATGTAGAGCCTGGCCTCGGGATCGGCCCGATGCGCCTCACGCAGGGCAAAGGCAATGTAATCCTTACCCATGGACTGATACCAGGGTGAACCGGTACGCAAGGTGGCGCCAAAAGGCTCGAAAGGCTCGTTCACCACGTCCCAGGATTGAACGCGCCCCTTGTAGCGCCCCACTACCTTAGCGATATGCTTTGCCAGAATATCCTTGAGCTGCTGGTCTGTATAATCCGACCCGGTTACCCAGCGCGGCAGGGCTTCCTTCCAGGCCAGGGTGTGACCGTGTATCGCCATGTCGTTAGCCTGGGCGAAATCGACGATGGCATCCGCGTCGGCAAAGGCGTAGCTATCCGGGCCGGGATGGATGAACTGGAATTTCATGGCGTTTTCCGGCGTCACCATGCTGAATTCCCGGGCCAGAATGCGCGCATACTTCTTGTCACTGAGCAGTGGAATCGCGGCTACCGCGGTACCGATGTAAAGTCGGGGGTGGTTTTTCTCGGCCAGATGACGCAAGGAGGTCGCCGCGGACACTTCCTCTTCGGCGCTCAACACCGGTATTTGATTATCCATGATGGTCACCTCGGAGCGCCTATCCAGCGGGCGCGCCGTCAGTGATTGAAGCAGGTATTCGCCGTCCTCACTGGCTGACGCCCCGAACCACAGCACGCCCGAGTCGAATAGCCCCGGATCGTCGATGAGCGCCACGGTCTCATCATTGATCCGAATACTGAACCGATCGCCGATACGCGCCAGACTCACGTCAGTCCCTTGACTCATCGCACTTGCCGGCAAGGGGTAGGCATGGCGTTCGTAATCGTCGATGCCGTTCTGCAGTTCGACGATCAGATCGTTGCCCTCCAGGCCCAAGGTCACCGCACGCCCGTCCTGGCGCCATTCGTCCTGGGTCAAGGGCAGTTCACCGTAGATCGTCAGGTAGGCGCTGTCATCCGGTGAAGATTCCAGGCGCGATAGCCTGGCGGATAAGGCAAAATCCCCTTTTACCCGCAGTACCGGGCCGCGCAGATTGATGGGCGGATTGGCAACCGGGGTCTGGTCGTCCGCATCGTCGGTGGGCACGATGGCGCGCCCCAGCCCTTCGATGCGCACACCCTCATCGACCATCTCGGCGCCAGCCAGATGCGTCCAATCTTTATCGAGCAGCTCGACCTTGTCATTGGCGTTCACGCAGCCGGTACCCAAGGCCACCAGGGCGATACAGGCCAATCCTTTCCATGCATGTCCCCACCAATAGCGTTTTTTCTCAAGCAAATTTACTCTCATAGCGTAATCCGTTGCCAGAACATGCGCCGATACTAGCCGCTGACAGGGCAACGCTGCGCATGACTTCCTCCATTAAAAAGCCTGCCTCCTGAGGACAGATAGGCAGATCGACAGAATCGAAAAAAATTCAAACCGGAAAACAAGAAACTGCCTATATCGCAGTCATCTGCCAGCAATGAACCTTATCTGTCATCTTAAGCAACGCCTTGGGTAGCCCTTTCGCCATTCTTACTGGCGAAAGGGCTAACTCCCAGCCAGGCATCGATTGTGCGTTTCAAGCCGGGTTCACCGATCAACTGCACATTACCCCGGTCGATTTCATCAGCAAGGGTCACGAATCCCATCCAGATGGCCGTCATGCTTCTTAGCTCGGCAACGACTCGCAAATCCACCTCGAAACCAGGATCGCCATAGCATAGATCGACCTCGCCCTGCGCTTCGACCACTAGCCACCAACGCTGCTTCGCGCGAGGCAGGTCACGGTACACAAACTGAACCACGCTACGTCGCTTCGGTAACGGCCGAGGGTCAAGATTGCGGCGCATATCCCACATTAATAAGGATGGGTCAAGATTGGCTAGCGACGCCGAGCTTTCTACCCACTGGTGCCCCCACACGCCCAGTGCAATGACGATGGGCCGCAGCGCTTCTCCGGCTTCCGTCAGCAAGTAGCAGTTGTCGCCTTTATCGGTTACTGCACGTCGGATCACACCCTTGCTTTCGAGTTCGCGGAGGCGATCGGTGAGCAGCGCCGGTGAAATGCGTGGCAGGCCTTTACGCAGCTCACCGTAGCGATGACTTCCGCTTAGAAGTTCACGCAGGATCAGCGTCGTCCAACGCTTGCAGACCAGCTCCGAGGCCATGGCCACAGGGCAGAACTGACCATAACCGGCATGCGATATCGAACTCATGGAGCCTCCCGGGAACACCGCTTGCACTTCAGATACTGATGTTGACCGCTCCCGATAACGGATCAAAATCAAAGTATGGACCGGAATCCACACCAATGCACAGCGGCCTCTGGGTCTGGAACCACCATATACACCAGCGACGATCCCTTCGCAGCGAAGTCACTGGCTCATACCATTTGAACAAGTCGGGTAAAACAATGAACACCATCCTCTATCGTACGATGGACGGCATGACAAATCCCCTCACCGCCGCCAGCATCGAAGCGTTTTCCAATACACTACGTGGGACAGTAATGACACCTGGCGACGGTGATTACGATAGTGCACGCGCACTGTGGAACGGCATGATCGATCGCCATCCGGCGATAATTGCTCGTTGCACCGGGAGCCTTGATGTTCGCCACGCCATCAACTTCGCGCGCGAAAATCGCATGCTGCTGAGCGTACGCGGCGGCGGCCACCATATTGCCGGCAATGCTGCCGCGGAGGGTGGCCTTATGATCGACCTGTCTCGGATGCGTTCGGTACATGTCGATCCGGCCAGCCGCACGGCCCGGGTTGATCCTGGTGCTCTGCTCGGGCAGGTCGACCATGAAACCCAGGGCTTTGGCCTGGCGACACCGCTTGGCATCAACTCCACCACTGGCATTGCCGGGCTTTGCCTGGGCGGTGGCTTCGGCTGGCTGACCCGCAAGCATGGCCTGACCGCCGACAATCTGCTTTCGGCGGACATCGTCACCGCCGATGGCGAACTGCACCGGGTCTCCGCCAGCCAGGAGCCCGACCTGTTCTGGGCCATTAGCGGCGGCGGCGGTAACTTCGGCGTCGTGACATCATTCGAGTTGCAACTACACCCTGTCGGTCCCGAAGTGTATTCCGGGCTGGTCGTCTACCCCTTCGATGAGGCCGGCGCGGTACTGCGCGCCTGGCGCGATTTCACACTGAACGCGCCGGACGAACTCAGCGTCTGGGCCATCTTGCGCAAGGCTCCACCATTACCGTTCTTGCCGGAATCGATACATGGTAAGGATGTCGTCGTGTTGGCAGTGGTCTATGCCGGCGATATGGCAGAAGGTGAACGCACAGCCAGACCGCTACTGAATTTTGGGACTCCCGTCGGTCAAATGCTGACCCCACACTCCTACACGGCCTTTCAGGCCGCCTTCGACCCTCTGCTCACCGCCGGCGCACGTAACTACTGGAAATCCCACAATGTCAGCCGGCTCGGCGACGAGGCGCTGGACATCATGATCGAAGCGGCAGCACGTAACCCCGGGCCCGAGTGCGAAATATTCATTGCGCAACTGGGCGGAGCCATGGCTCGCGTTGGTATCACGGAGACAGCCTATACCGGCCGCGATGCGCAGTACGTGATGAACGTCCATGCTCGCTGGCAGGACGCCGCCGATGACACGGTCTGTCGCGAATGGGCCCGACATACCTTCAATGACATGGTTCCTCACGCCACCGGTGGCGGTTATGTGAACTTCCTCACCGAAGACGAAGGAGAGCGCGTTAGTGCTGCCTACGGTGTCAACTATCCCAGGTTGCAGATGCTTAAACGGCGTTACGATCCGGATAACCTGTTTCGTATGAACCTCAACATTGTCCCGGGTATCGAGGAGGCTGTTGCCTGAACCTCGCAGGATGTTGAAGTTCAGGCGATATTACTGCATGGAGCTAGCGAGAAAAGCCGGTCTCCGTCATTCACGGCAACCGGCTTTTTATATGTGAGCGGCGCGTCGAACAACTGACCTATCTGCCGCTATTCGACGCGTCACTCTCCAAGGCGATCGACTAAGGCGCGAGCGACATCCACACCGTCTTGAGTTCGGAGTATTCCTCCAGGGAGTGGTGAGACTTGTCGCGGCCGTTGCCGGACTGCTTGACGCCGCCGAAGGGCACCGTCTGATCGCCACCGGCCCAGTTGTTGACGAACACCTGGCCTGAGTGCAGCCGCCGCGCGACACGCATGATACGATCCACGTCCTGGCTCCAGAACCCCGCCGCCAGGCCGTAGTCGCTGTCGTTGGCCAGGCGCACGGCCTCTTCTTCGCTGTCGAAGCCGAACACCGCCAGCACCGGGCCGAAGATCTCCTCCCGGCCGATGGTCATCTGATCCGTCACGCCATCGAACACCGTGGGCGCGACGAACAGGCCTCCGTCGATCGGGCTCACCGCGTCACCGCCGGTACGCAGGTGAGCGCCCTCTTCCACGCCCTGGCGAATATAATCCAGAATGCGCTTGTGCTGAATCTTGTCGACGATCGCGCCCATGAAGCTATCCGGGCTCAAGGGATCGCCGGGCTGCATGTTTTCCGTGTGGGCCAACACTCGCTCGACGAACTCCTCACGGATCGAATTTTCGACCAGCAATCGCGAACCAGCAATGCACACCTCGCCCTGATTATGGAAGATCGCCGCAGCGGCGTTGCTGGCCGCTGCATCGAGGTCCTTGCAATCGGCAAAAACGATATTGGGGCTCTTGCCACCGCACTCCAGATAGACGCGCTTGAGATTCGACTGCCCCGCGTACTGCATCAGCTGCTTGCCGACGCCGGTGGAGCCGGTGAAGGAGAGGCAATCAACGTCCATGGAGAGCGCCAGGGCCTTGCCGGCGGTATGACCGAAGCCGGACAGCACCTGGAACACGCCCTCCGGGAAACCGGCCTCCTGAACCAGTTGTGCCAGGCGCAGCGCCGACAGCGGCGACTTCTCGGAAGGTTTCAATATGACGCTGTTGCCGGCGGCTAACGCCGGGCCGATCTTCCAGGCGGTCATCATCAGCGGAAAGTTCCAGGGCACAATAGAAGCCACCACCCCCAAGGGTTCGCGCAGAATCAGCCCCAGGGCATCCTCACCGGTGGGGGCCACCTCGCCATAGATCTTGTCGATGGATTCAGCGTTGTAGCGAATACAGCCGATGGCGCCGGCCATATCCCCCAGGGAGCTGCCCACCGGCTTGCCCATGTCCAGGGTATCGAGCAGGGCCAGTTCGTTCTTGTGCTGCTCCATGAGATCCGCCAGGCGCAGCATTACCTGCTTGCGCTTGCCCGGCGCAATGCGTGACCAGTCGCCGCGCTCGAAAGCCTTGCGAGCATGACCCACCGCCGTTTCGACATCCGCCTTATCGCAACTGGCGATACTGGCCAGGGTCTCGCCGGTGGCAGGATTGATCGTCTCGAACGACTCGCCGCTGGCCGCCTCGCTGAAAGCGTTGCCAATAAAGGCTCGAGTCTCGAAACGCAGATCGCCGGCAAGGCGCTGCCAGTCCGCATGACTCATCTGTGTACTCATGCACTCACCCCTTTAGCCATGTGTTTTTCCAATCGCCGAGCGGTTTCATCCAGCGCTCGACGCGCCAGAGTAACAAGCTCGTCGATCTGTTCACGAGTAATGACCAAGGGCGGCGAGATGACCATGGCATCGCCCACGGAGCGCATGACCAGTCCGTTCTCGAAGCAGATATCGCGACACAGATTGCCGGCGCTCAGGGACTTGTCGAAGCGCGCGCCGCTTTCCTTGTCCGCCACCAGTTCCAGGGCACCGATCAGCCCCAGGCTACGGGTCTCGCCGACGATGGGATGATCCGAAAGCTCCGCCCAACGCTTGGCCAGATAAGGCCCGAGATCGTCCCGCACCTTGTCGACGACGCCTTCTGCTTCCATCAATTCGATGTTCTTCAAGGCCACGGCAGCACATACCGGGTGCCCGGAATAGGTGAAACCGTGGAAGAACTCGCCGCCTTCATTGATGAGCGTTTCGGCAACGCGATCTCCTACCATCACCGCGCCAATGGGCAGATAGCCCGAAGAGAGCCCCTTGGCGATGGGCATCAGATCCGGCTTGAGACCGTAATGCTGGCTGCCGAACCACTCGCCCAGACGGCCAAAGCCGCAGATGACCTCATCCGCCACCAGCAGAATGTCGTACTTGGCGAGCACTTCCTTGACCGCCGGCCAGTAGCTCTCTGGAGGGACGATCGCACCGCCGGCGCCTTGCACAGGCTCGGCAATGAAGGCCGCCACGTTGTCCTCGCCCAGGGCCAGGATCTTGTCTTCGATGGCCTGAGCGCAAAGACGACCGAACTCCTCGGGTGAATGATCGCGCCCTTCGCCGAACCGCCCTTCAGCAAACCAATAGGGCTGGCGCACGTGCTCGATACCCGGCACCAAGGGGCCGGTCTGCTCGTGCATCGGCGCCATGCCGCCCAGGCTCAAGCCCGCCACGGTGGAGCCGTGATAAGCATTCTCCCGGGAGATGACGATGTGCTTTTCCGGCTTGCCCTTGATCGTCCAATAGCGCCGCACCATGCGCAGCACCGTGTCATTGGCTTCGGAGCCGGAGCCGGTGAAGAACACGCGATTGATGTGGGAAGGCGCCAGCTGGCACAGCTTCTCCGCCAGCTTGACCGCCGGCGGATGAGTGGTCTTGAAGAAATTGTTGTAGAACGGCAGCTCGCGCATCTGCTGAGTCGCCGCCTCCACCAGCTCCTCACGCCCATAGCCCATATTCACGCACCACAGGCCCGCCATGCCATCGAGGATGCGGTTTCCTTCACTGTCGTGAATATAAACGCCCTCGGCATGGGTAATGATACGGCTGCCTTCTTCTCCCAACGCCTTGAAATCGGTGAAGGGATGCATGTGGTGGGCGCTGTCCAGACGCTGCAGCTCAGCGGTGGTCTGATGGGTCATGATGGGCTCCTGGAGAGTTGAACGACGCAACATGGGATTCGAGCGTTATTCTTTACTCAACATATACGTTCAACATTTGCCTGCCAACCCCTTTAGTGTAAGAACCTTTGCGATCGAAATATACGGTTGATATAGAAAGAAAAATAACGTCCTACTACGAAAGGTGATAGTCCGAAAAGTAAAAAATAATTGACGACTGCAGTGCAAGCGGCCACTTTTTGATCGACAGCGCCAGCGTTGTGTCCTTTATACGCGCATCAAATGGCAAGCCAATAACAAGACCCGAGGTAGACACGATATGACATTGCGAAAAACGCCATGGTTGAAACCTGCAAGGCAGGCGCTATGCCTGCTGGCACTCTTGCTGACCACCTTACTGACAACCTTACTGACAACCTCGCTGAGCCATGCCGATCAAGGCACCCCCAGTTTTGAACCGCCGGACGTCATTCTGCAGGGTGTGGCGTTCGATCTATCCATTGCCGATTTAGGCGACACCGCCGGGCCACGGCTGCGCCTGAGCGATAAAACCATCGAACTCACTCAAGACGAAGACGGCCAATGGCAGGCCCAAGGGATCACCATCGATCAGGACGTCAGTCGAGTCGAACTGCTCGGTGGCGATAATCAGGTGCTGGTATCCACGGAGCTCTCCGCAATTCCGGCCTGGCTGTCACTATTACCAGCCCTGATCGCCATTACCCTGGCGCTGGTCTTCCGTCAGGTTATTTTGGCCCTGTTCGTCGGCATTCTGATGGGAGGCTGGATTTTGCATGGCATGGATGCAAAAGCGCTGCTCGGCGCCTTTGGCGACTCCATCAACGTCCATGTGCTCGAGGCCGCCAGCGACACCTCGCATATGTCCATCGTGCTGTTCTGTCTGCTCATCGGCGGCATGGTCGGCATCATTTCCCGTAACGGCGGCACCCAGGGCATCGCTCAGCGCATCTCCCGGGTGATTCGCGGGCGTCGTCATGCACAGACCTCCACCGCCCTGCTGGGGATGGCGATCTTTTTCGACGATTACGCCAATGCGCTGATCGTCGGCAATACCATGCGCACCATCACCGACAAGCTGGCGGTCTCCCGGGCCAAGCTGGCCTATATCATCGACAGCACCGCGGCGCCGGTTTCCACCATCGCCCTGATCAGCACCTGGATCGGCTTCCAGGTGGGCTTGATCAGCGAAGCCATGTCGAATATCCAAGGCTGGAACGAGTCCGCCTATTCGGTGTTCGTCAACGCCTTGCCTTACAACGCCTACCCCATCCTGGCCCTGGCCTTCGTGTTCATGGTCACCTGGAGCGGTCGTGACTTCGGCCCCATGCTCAAAGCAGAGCGCCGCATGCTGAGCGAAGGACTGCAGCCCACAAAGCGCAGTAGCCAAGAAGCCATCGTCGAGGAGGCGGAAATCACCACCAAGACCGGCGTTCCCATTCGCGCCTTCAATGCCATCGTGCCCATGCTGGTGCTGGCCGCCGTCACCCTGGGCGGCATCTATGCCACCGGGCTCGACGCCCTGGGACCGGGTGAACATGCCCTGCGGGATATCTTCGGTGAAGGGGACTCTTTCAGCGCCATGATGTGGGGGTCGCTGGCCTCCTGCGTGGTGGCGGTCATCATGACCCTGGTGCAGCGCCTGATGGGCATGACCGAAACCGGCCACTACTGGTTCGAGGGCGTCAAATCGATGCTGCTGCCGATTACCATCCTGATGATGGCCTGGGCCCTGGCCAACGTGAACGATGCTCTGCAGACCAGCGAATTCCTGGTAGCTGCGCTCGGTGAAACCTTGAGCCCTGCCTGGCTGCCCGCGGTGGTCTTCGTCCTGGCGGCCTTCACCGCCTTCGCTACCGGCTCCTCCTGGGGCGTCATGGGTATCATGATGCCCTTGGTAGTGCCGCTGGCCTGGGCAGTACTGGATATGCAAGGCATGGCCGGCACTGCGGAAGGGATGCCGATCCTGTACGCCTCGGTGGCCTCGGTGCTTGCCGGCGCGGTATGGGGCGATCACTGCTCGCCCCTGGCGGATACGACGCTGCTTTCCGCCCTGGCCAGCGGCTGCAACCTGGTGGAACACGTACGCACTCAGCTTCCCTATGCGCTTCTCGTCGGTGTCGTTGCGCTGGTATTCGGCACCCTGAGCGTGGGTTACGGCATCAGCTGGTGGATCGGACTGGTGGTGGGCGCGGTGATACTGTTCGCCATTCTGATGACAATCGGCAAGCGTGCTCAGCCCCTTCAATCACAAAAAGACACCGTGACGGCAGAGACTACCGACTGATCCATTGAGGCGACTGACACGAAAAACCCGCCGTTCCAGTTGAACGGCGGGCTTTTCTATTTGAGGCTTAGTTTCCTGAAAGCTCACTTCAGGCGCGGATGGCTCGCTCGCACGCCTCGGCAAACCCTCTGAACAACGCCTCGTTGATCGGATTCTCATGGGGGCGCCATTCAGGATGCCACTGCACCGCCAGCGTAAACGCCTTGGCGTTCTCGATCGAAAACGCCTCGACCAGACCGTCCGGCGCCCGCCCTTCCACGCGCAGCCCCTTGCCAAGACGCTCGACACCCTGCTGATGCAAGGAATTGACCCGCGCAGTTGGCTGATCGAATAGCCCTGCCAGCACGCCGCCCGGTTCGATGGTCAAATCGTGCGCTGGCATATAATAGTTGGCACTGTCTCCTTCGGGCTCACGATGGTCGAGCATACCCGGCACTTTCTGTACCGCCTGGTAAAGCGTGCCGCCCATGGCAACGTTGATTTCCTGGAACCCACGGCAGATACCCAGCAGCGGCAAGCCAAGCTCGACAGCTGCGGGGATCAGTTCAAACGCCACGGTGTCACGATCCCGGTCGTCCCGCGCATTCTCGGGGATTCGCTCGGCGCCATAGCGATACGGCTCAACGTTGGTATAGCTACCGGTCAGCATCAGGCCCTCGAGACGCTCCAACAAGGATGTATCCACCCCATCCTCCCAGACCGGGAGCACCACCGGCGCAAGCCCGACATCATACAATGCGCGCAGGTATTTATCGGTCACGATATGCGCCGGATGCCCCTCGACCTGTCGACGACAGGCGATCACCCCTACCAGCGGACGTCGTTGCATCATTGAGCTCCTTTGGTGAGCAATTTTACGAATGGTATGGTTTACTCAACATAGCGCCGTTCTTCATGCTTGCCAAGACCTGGCAAAAACTCTTCTTCAAACCGAGAATTTAAAATTACATATCAAATGCTTATAGATAAAAATACACACACTATCCAAAAGTAGAAGGCTTTTTTGTCGTAAAAAATTTGACAACAATCCTTGCCGGCGCAGAATGAAACCATCGATAGTCCTTTTTGGCACACTTTTCGGCATACAAGGTACCTGCTCATGACGTCCGCCTCCGACACCCACGAACCCAGCGCCTTTCTGGAAAAGCACCCGGAGGTCGAAAGCGTCGATCTTCTGATCAGCGATCTCAACGGCGTACTACGGGGCAAGCGTATTCCTCGGGACAATCTCCTGAAGGCATATGAGAACGGCGTCAATTTACCCGCCTCACTGTTCGCACTCGACATCAATGGCAATACCATCGAGGAAACCGGCCTGGGGCTTGCCACCGGCGACAGTGACCGAGTCTGCCGGCCCATTCCCGGCACCTTGATGAGCACCCCCTGGCTACGCGACGGGCGCCAGGCCCAACTGTTGATGACCATGGAAGAGATCGACGGCTCACCGTTCTTTGCCGATCCGCGCCAGGTATTGAGTCAAGTACTGTCGAATTTCACGGCACTCGGTCTTACCCCGGTGGTGGCTCTGGAGCTGGAGTTCTATCTGGTGGATCGCCGCCGAGACGAGCGTGGACAGGCTCAGCCGCCCTGCTCCCCGAGTACCGGTGAGCGCGCCACTCAGAGTCAGCTTTACTCGATCAGCGAACTCGATGAATACGCGGATTTCCTCGAAGAGATTCAGCAGGCGGCCATCGAGCAGTCGCTGCCCCTGGATACTGCCCTCAAGGAGTGTGCGCCAGGTCAGTTCGAGATCAACTTGATTCATTGCGACGATGCGCTTCGCGCCGCGGACAGCGCGGTACTCCTCAAGCGACTGATCCGGGGCGTGGCACTCAATCATGATTTCGAAGCCACCTTCATGGCCAAGCCCTATGGCAATGAAGCGGGTAATGGCGCTCATGTGCATATCAGCCTGATTGATAAAAACGGGCACAACGTCTTTGCCAGCGACGACGAGGACCTGTTGGGTACGCCGCTGTTAAAACAAGCCATTGCGGGCATACTGGAACTGATGCCGGCCTCGATGGCAGTCCTGGCGCCGAACATCAACTCCTTCCGCCGCTTTCAACCCAGCCTCTACGTGCCCATGACCCCCTCCTGGGGCTATGACAATCGCAGCGTCGCGGTACGTATTCCTTCTGGGCCCAACGCCGCCCGGCGCATCGAGCATCGCGTGGCCGGCGCCGACGTCAACCCCTACCTGCTGCTGGCAACGCTGCTGGCGTCGATGTTGCATGGATTGAACCACGAGCTGTCGCCGTCAACGCCCATCGTAGGCAACGCCTACGAGCAACTCGAACCTACGCTGACCAATAGCTGGCTGAAGGCCCTCGAGCTGTTTGCAGAAAGTGATGTACTGGCGGAAGCCCTCGGCCGCGATTTTCATCGTGTGTTCCATATCAATCGTCGGGAGGAGCGCGCCCAGACCATGCAGGCGGTCAGCACGCTGGAATACGACTGGTACCTGCGCAACGTGTGAACCGGACGCGTACCGGGTGATGTTGCGTTTGAGCACCTGAATTCAGCCCGATCCATTTAGCCCCAGACTCCAGGGCCGAGCACAGCACGATGCTCGGCCTCAGGAAACCTGTGCCCAAAATAAACCGTTCATCCCAGGGAGTGACGTAATGACAACCACAAGACCACTACCAATGTTTTATTTCACACTTACTGACCGTCTGCGTACAGGAGCCAAGCAATGAGTACGTCGCATCCCTTCGCGCCATCCCTGCCCCTCGAACGCGGACAGCTCAAGCCACTCGCTTTGCTGGCGACCATTATCGTCATCGTTGGCGGACTGACGCTTTATCACGAACCCGGCAACGAGTTTGGCTGGGTAAGTCTGGTACCTTCCGGCCTGGTATTGCTGGTCGCCTTGACGACCCGCCGCACCCTCGAGGCGCTGGTCACCGGAGCGCTCGCGGGACTCTTCATGCTGCAGCCAGACAACTACATCGGGGCACTGGCGGACATTTCCCTGAGTGTCATGATGGACGAAACGATCGCCTGGCTGATTCTGGTAGTCGGCTTGATGGGCGGCTTCATCGGCATGCTGGAAAAAGCCGGTTGTACCCTGAGTTTCAGCCACTTCATGCAACGTCTGGTCAAGAGTCGGCGCCAATCGCTGCTCTGGACCTCGGTGCTGGGCATGCTGATCTTCATCGACGACTATCTCAACGCCCTGGCGATTTCCTCATCGATGAAGCGGCTCACGGACAGCTACAAGGTATCTCGGGAAAAGCTGGCCTATATCGTGGACTCCACCGCGGCGCCGGTTTGTATTCTGGTACCGATCTCGACCTGGGCGGTCTATTTCGCCGAGCTGCTCGAGAGCAATGGCGCCACCGACGGCAATGGCATGTGGCTGTATATCGAGTCGATCCCCTACATGGTCTATGGCTGGGTCGCGCTGGGGCTGGTGCTGTTGGTCGCCGGCGGACTGATGCCGGATTTCGGCCCCATGAAAGCGGCCGAAGCCCGGGCCAAGGCTGGGCAGCCAATTCCCGACGACGCGCCGGATGAACCTATGGAAGACGAGAGTGCCCCGAAAGTCCACCCTTGGATGGGACTGTTCAACTTCCTCGCCCCCATGGTGGTACTGATCGGTGCCAGCGCTTATTACGATATCGACCTGTTGATGGGGACGATCGTGGCCACCCTGTTCACCTTGGTATTATTCCTGATCCAGCGTCTAAGTACCTTCGATGCGCTGATGGATTCGATCTTGAACGGCTTTCGTATCATGATGTTGCCCCTGGCCATCGTAGCTGCGGGCTTCGTATTGAAAGACATCAACGAGCAGCTGGGCATGACCGAGTTCATGATCGAGACCTTGACGCCTTACTTGACCGTGGCGATCCTGCCCATGGTGGTGTTCATTTCCATGGCGATCGTGGTCTTCGCCACTGGCTCCTCCTGGGGCGTGTTCGTGATCTCGATTCCCATCGTGATACCCATCGCTCAGCATATGGGAGCGCCCATGCCCCTGGTGGTCGGCGCCCTGCTCTCCGCCTCTAGCTTCGGCAGCCACGCCTGTTTCTTCTCGGACTCCTCAGTGCTGTCGGCCCAGGGCAGCGGCTGTCTGCCCATGCAGCACGCGCTGACCCAGATCCCCTACGCAGCGCTTGGGGCTGTCGTTGCCAGCATCATCTTTTTGATACTCGGCTTCGCGATGACCTAAGCAATTCAGCAGCAGAACACAACGCAAAGGCCCCGTTAAAAACGGGGCCTTTGCGTATCATCACTTACGTTGACTCATGAACTTGCCGATTTACGAACTGGCTGTGGAATCCCCGCCGGCAGCCTGCCACTGGGGTTTGCCATCCACCAGCGGCACTCGCTCGCCCTTGGGTGCTTCATCGAGGCGCGCATTGAAGACCTCGCCATCGACTCGGTACTCGATGTCGTAACCCTTGAACTGCTCCGTCGTATCCGTGACGGTCCGACAGCGCTGTTCCGTCGTCGTGTAGGTATCGCCCTGCTGCATGCGCCCCTGCACCTCACGCCCGGCGAAGCCACCCGCCACGGCGCCGGCTGCAGTGGCGATCTTTTTGCCGCTGCCGCCACCAACCTGATTGCCCAGCACCCCGCCGACAATAGCGCCTACCGCGGTACCGGCGATTCGATTGGAGTCCTTGCTTGGGCGTTGGCGCGTCACTGAAACGTCGTCACATACCTCGCGAGGTGTCTCGACAGTATCGGTGATACGCTCGACGTTGACGATCTCGGCATACTGCGGCGTCGGATTAGCCGTCTGGACCTGATAGGCCCCAAAGGCCAGACCGCCTAGCCCCAGTACCGCAAGTGTGCTGCCGATAGCGATGGATTTACTCATGGGTCGCCTCCTCGATTCTTCTTGATAATGCGAGTAACTCTTCTTGAAAATGCAGTAACATCGAGTCGGAGTTTACGCTGAAGAGGCGATTAAATAAGTTTTAGAACGCTGTTTCCTTATTCTTTGTCATATCTGTTCTGCTGGCAAAAAGCGCTCAAGCGCCTAAAACATCGCGAACTCTATAGTACCAGCCCCCCAAGGCCGTCAGCGGCACACTCAGTATCCGCCCGCCCGGGAAAGGTAAATGCGGCAGCCCGGCAAACACATCGAAGCGCTCGCTTTGCCCTTGTATGATTTCGGCAATCAAGCGCCCGGCCAGATGGGTACAGGTAACGCCATGCCCGGAATAGCCCTGGGCATAATAGACATTGTTGTTGATACGGCCGAACTGAGGCAGGCGGTTGAGAGTCAACAGGAAATTGCCGCTCCAGGCATGGTCGACCTTCACACCCTTGAGCTGCGGAAAGGTCATTTCCAGCTTGGGCCGAATGACGTTCTCGATGCTGCTGGGATCCTGGCCGCCGTAGCTGACGCCACCGCCATAGATCAACCGACGATCGCCGGACAGCCGGTAGTAATCGAGTAGATAGTTGCAGTCCTCCACCGCACGATCATTGGGCAGTATGTCCCGCGCCTGTTCTTCGCTGAGCGGCTCGGTGGTGACGACCTGAGTACTGGCTGGCATTGATTTGCCCTCCAGAGACGGCATCAGCCCTTTCATGTAGGCATTGCCCGCCAGCACAACCCGCTCGGCGATGACGCTGCCCTGAGGCGTTGTAAGCCTTACCGGCTCGCCCTGAATGATGTCCGTTACCGGCGTCTGCTCGTAAATCACGCCCCCTAGGGATTCAAAGGCAGCTGCCTGACCCAGCACCAGGTTGAGCGGATGCATATGACCACCGGAGTGATCGAGCAAGGCGCCGGTATAGCGCTTACTGCCGATCTCGCGCTGATAGGCCTGGCCTTCCAGCAATTCCAGTTGATCGTTGCCGAAGCGCTCCCAGAGCGCCTTGTGCTCGACAAGGCCCTTCATCTGCTTGGCGTTACAGGCTGCGAACAGGTTGCCTTCTTTCAGATCGCACTGAATGTCATAGCGCTTGATACGTTCGCGAATGATGCGATTGCCCTCGAAGGCCATCTCCCCCAGAGCCCGCGCGGTGTCGGTGCCGTACTTGTCTTCGATGACGTCCATGTCGCGGCTGTAGCTGTTGACAATCTGTCCGCCATTGCGCCCAGATGCGCCATAGCCAACCCGAGCCGCCTCCAATACCACGACCTGATGCCCTTTCTCTGCCAGATGCAGAGCAGCGGAAATGCCGGTAAAACCGGCCCCCACGACACAGACGTCGCAGCGAATCTCTTTTTGCAACGCAGGGCGTTCAGGACTGGAGTTGGCCGAAGCGGCGTAATAGGAACCTACATGAGACGTGCTAGGGGATGGCATCGGCGCTCTCCAGATAAGCGTTTCTTTTATTCAACGTATACCCGTGATAGTACGCCACTTGGGCCAATCCTCTCAAGCAAGTGGTACTTTATTTAAAACACCTGGAGTCAAAAAACCTGTCGAAATAGCTTCTTTCTCGTCAGGTGAATGCGTTTTCAAGATCTAGATAGTTTCCGCTCTGCTCTCGGATGGTTCTGCCCTGATCGAGAATCTCAGCAGAGACATCCTTGAAATGCGGACGGCTGGCGATCGTCTCGATCCATTGGGAAACCCGCGGGTAGCCCTTGAACCGATAGCCGATCGCGACAATCTGATAGAGTTCGCAGACCATGGAAAGATCCGCCAGGGTGGGATGTTCGTCGCCGCATAGCGTTGGCGCGGACGAATCGCCCATTCCCTGCCTTTCAAAGTGAGATTCCAGCATCGACAGCCCGGATTTCAAGCCTTCCTGTAGCGGCCTGATCTGTGTGTCCTGAATCTCGTATTTGAGCATGGGCAGGGTCAGATGCAGATTCATGATGGCATGAAAGCTGTCGAAGCGCCGGATGCTGTTGTGATGCCAGGCCATCCACTGGTCGATTTGTGCGCTGCGCCGAGGGTCTCGATCGCCGGGATACCAGCGCTGTGCCGCGTCCTGGTTCTTTGCCGTACGGCAAGCATGGTGTTGGATGGCGTGACTTTCCGCCAGCAGAAAACTCTCGGATTCGCCAGTACCAGCGTCAGGCTCCGGGTCCGGCGCTGTAATGGCAATCGCCGGTAAGCTTTTGAATGGATTGATGTGATCTGCAAACCAGGGTTCGCGCGCCTGTCCGTTGGCAAAATCGACTTCGTACCATTCATAAGGCACCTCAAGCTCCCGCAGCAGTATTTCAGCGGCGCGGCAGGGCTGGGATAAACGGTGTGCGTATAACGTCAGTGTCATGGTCATGTAACCACTGTGGCGGTTCGAATCGATGAATTTGCGGTGGTTACATTCTAGTAGCACCAAAACGAAAAACGATCAGGCAGGTGATCGTTTTTCTTGAAGGTAGAAACCGTTGGCGCACTCGTCAAATCGCGTTGACTAGAGGGTGTTTACAAAAGTCACGAGCGACGATCAGACAAGGCGAAACCAGCCGAAAAAGCGGAGTTTACGTGTTGTAAATGAGCATTTTGACCGGGCTGGCGCACCAGGCTGGTTTCAACGTAGTATGGTCGAGCGCAGTAATTTGTAAAGGCCCTCTTAGCGGCTGCGCACTTCATTCCACAACTGCTGCAACAGCTGAAGCTGATCACCCTCGATCACCGGCGTGGTCACCAATGTCTCGCGCTGTTGGGAAGTCAAGCGCGACGACTCTCTGAGCGCCGGGGCAACCTTGTCCAGCGCTGCCTCATTGGGCGTACGATAGAAAGCATAGTTTGCCGATCGGGCGGCATTTTCCGGGCGCTGCAGAAACTCGATGAACTGATTGGCAAGTTCCGGATGCGGGGCACGGGCCGGGATGACCAGAGTGTCCACGGCCAGCTGAGAACCCTCTTCGGGAATGAAAAATCCCAAGTTGCCGTAGGTCTCGGGGGAATCCGCCTGGCGGTAATCCACGTCGCCGCTATAGGAGACGGCCACCTGGCTGACTCCCCTGGCGACCTGTTCGATAGCGGCGCTGCCGTCGACAAAACCGGTAAAGTTGTCGCGATCGAGCGTCTCGCTCATCAATTTGGCCGCCTCGACCCAAGGCTCCTGACCCACACAATCGAAACCGTTGCCTTGGTAAGCACAAGCCATGCCCAGGCTGACCTGGGGGTCGCCTCCCAGCAGGGCGAAGGGTTGGTCCGGATTGATTTCGGGATCGAATAGCATGCCCCAGGACTGTTCTGGCTCATCGAAGGTAGCGGTGTCGTAGACGATGCCGGTCGCCCCCCACAGGTAAGGTACGCTGTAGCGCTCCTCAGGGTCGTAATCCGGGTGCCGGAAGGCGTCCATCAAGTTGTCGCGATTGTCGACGATGTCGGGATTCAGCTCTTGAACCAGGCCCGCGTTGATCAGCCGCGGCACAAAATAGTCGGTCGGTATCACCACGTCGTATTGCGCATCCCCTCCGGCGGCCAATTTGGAAAACATCTCCGCGTTCGAGGTGAAATAGCTTTGAACCACCTCGGCGTCATACTCCTGCTCGAAATCCTCCAGAACCTCAGGGTCCATGTATTCCGTCCAGTTGAACAGATACAGTTTTTCTGCAGCACCGGCTTGCAGACTCAGGGCCAGCAGGCAGGCGCCCATCAAAGGCGATAGCGAGGAAGAGATGCGCATGTGGAGAATCCTTATGGGGCCAGGCCAAATGGTGGAGAGCACATCATAGCCTGAATGGCGATCCGGGTTAACCGGCGCGTCAGGCCTTAGTCAGTTTCAAATACTCCTTCAAACCGTCCATCTCGTCGCTCAAGTAATCGCTGTCGAACTCCGCTTCTACGATCAGTCTCTGCTCGTCAAGAATCTCGATGTGATGACGGTGCTTGATCAGAATACCGTCTCGTTCCAAGCTGGCAAGGGTACGGTTGATGTGCACGATGGTCAGGCCCAGCACCTCCCCCAGCATGGCCTGGGTGAGCGGCAGATAGAATTGATGTAGATCCGTGGGGTTGAGCTTGTTAAGCCGAATATGGGTTTCGATAATGAAGTGCATGATGCGCGAACGCGCGCTGTGGTGAATGGCCATCAACATGCGCTCGTTGAGCATCGCCTCCTGTCGTGCGATGGAAGCCAGCAAGGCCAGGGTCAGCGCCGTCGAGCCATCGATGATATCGACGATACACTTGTGAGAGAAAATGCTCACCATGCCCCGGGTCAACATCCGTGCCGAGGTCTTGTGGGTGGCGAAGGTCAGATCACGCAGGCCAATGATGTCACCGGGTAGCAATACGTCGATGATATGACGTTGGCCATCGAATTTGTCCCGATACGTATAAGCCCAGCCACTTTGAATCACATAAAGCTTATCGACCTTGTCTCCCGCCTGCCAAAGAGCGGACTTACCTGCCATGCTATGCCGATCTTTTTCCAACTCCAGCAAAAGCGACCGGTCGTCGTCGCTCAGGGAAAAATAGCGACCCAGGTTCGACAGGATGGCACTAGCTTCTTGGGGCATGAATTCGCCTTGTTTAGGCCTTTACAGCGCCTTTGAGGACAATGGGCAAGCCATGGCTAGCTGAATTGGCGAATTGGCGATCCAACGTCGACGTTTCTGGCAATATGAGCAAGCCTTCGAGCGTGGCTTGACTGGATCGAAAACGACGAGCGCAAGTGATGCGGGGATAACTGTCGGTTTATCTCAATCTAATCTTACTAGTCAGGATAGAGCATATAAACACGAATAAAATTCATATCGTAGAAAAACACAACATATGTTAATAAATATTCCAAAACGTATGAGACTATTGATATTTTTTATGCTGAAAAACTTTAGAGGGGTCAGACCTAGCGGATACCTTTCTTCCCTGACCACTCCCTGGCCAGATCGCATTCCTTTGCGTATCCCCCTAGTTTAATACCCTCCTTGGCATGTCTGACCCCATATGCATGGTAGTAGAAACAAACAGTATTTTTATTAAACTGAGTTAATGGAAGTACCAATCAATAAATCTCGAACCTTTCGCTAAAAAACCTATCGATGCTCAGTCAATATTCGTCAATGGCTTACGTTAAAAAGCTAATTAAACTTCAAAAAAATTGCCTTTTTACTACTTATTTCCTCCCAACTATGCACACTCTATTTATTGGCGCGATGGGCCTTTTATGCCGGCAAACAAGCGTCAATTTTCTCTTTAATTTCCCACCGTATTTCTCTTGCCATGACAGGCCAATAAGAACGGCGTATCCGGCAACCGGATACGCCGCAGATGCCATGCACGAATGGCCAGTAGGCTTACTCGCCCATAGCGACAAAAAGGCGGTTCACACCCGTAGCAGCAAGTGCTCCCGCTCCCAGGAGCTGATGACGCCGAAGTAGGCAGTGTGTTCGGCGCGTTTGACCGCCAGATAGCTATTGATGAACCGCTCGCCCAGCAGGTCTGCAAGGGCGGTGCACTCCTGAAGGCTGTCTAGCGCCGGACTGATGTCGTCCGGCAGCTTGTCTCCGACTGCCCAGGCCGATCCCATCATGGGAGGGCGAGGATCGATCTGACTGAGCATGCCCAGATAGCCACAGGCCAGCGTGGCGGCGATCGCGAGATAGGGATTGGCATCGGCACCCGCCAGGCGATTCTCGACACGGGTTGCTTCGGGAGCGCCCATTGGCACCCGCAACCCCACGGTGCGATTGTCGAACCCCCATTCCGTATTGACCGGCGCGGAACCGCTGGTCTCGGTGCGCATCAAGCGACGATAGGAATTGACGTTGGGCGCGAAGAACGGCATGGCAGCGGGTAGATATTGCTGCAGACCACCAATGTAGTGATGAAAAAGCTTGCTGGGCTGATTCTCCTCACCAGCAAACAGATTTCGCCCGCTTTTGATGTCCACCAGGCTCTGGTGCACATGCATGGAGCTACCCGGCTCGTTGGCCATGGGCTTGGCCATGAAGGTGCCGTACATGCCATGACGCAGCGCCGTCTCTCGCAAGGTACGCTTGAACATCACCACTTGGTCCGCCAGCATCAAAGGGTCGCCGTGCTGGAAATTGACTTCCATCTGCCCTGCGCCCTCTTCGTGTACCAGAGTATCTATATCCAGGCCCATGGCTTCGGAGTAGTCGTACATCTCTTCGAACAGCGGGTCGAACTCGTTGACCGCATCGATAGAGAAGGATTGGCGACTGCTCTCCTGGCGTCCGGTGCGGCCGATAGGGGGTTCAAGAGGATAGTCGGAGTCGGTATTGGTCTTGACCAGATAGAACTCTACCTCAGGGGCAACCACCGGCTTCCAGCCCCGATCGTCAAACAGCTTGAGTACACGCTTGAGCACCCCTCTAGGGGATAGCTCCACCGGCTCGCCAGTCAAATAGTAACAGTCATGGATGATCTGAGCGGTAGGGTCTTCTGCCCAAGGGACTAGATAGGCAGCTTTTGGATCGGGCACCAGTTCCATATCGAGTTCGGCGGCATTCCAGAAGCGAATATCCTCGTCTTCAGGATAGCCACCGGTGACCGTCTGGATGAAGATTGAGTCCGGCAGGCGTGGTCTTCCACCATTGAGATACTTCTTGGCGGGCATGATCTTGCCCTTGAGAATACCGGTCAGATCCGTCACCAGACACTCTACCTCGGTGATGCCCTTGGCATGAAACCACTCGCTCAGCTCGTGGTGCTGACTGTCACTGCTCATACAACATTCCTTTTTTGGCGGGTTGCGCGACTTGCCGGCCACCTCGTACCGGCATCACAAATGCAGAGGGGCAACCACGATGACCCCTGCTTTGAGGCTTCGAGGAAGGGAACCATGAGATTCCCTTCCTGTTCTCGAGGGAACGCCGATAAATAGACGGGCGACGTCACGAACAAGGCGCACAGGCCTTTACTCAGTGTTTCCTCAACGGGATTGGACCTCGTTCCACAACTGCGTAAACGTCTGAAGCTGTTGACCTTTCAGGCTGGGCGTAAACTCAAGGCGCTCCATGTCGTCTTCACTGGGCTGTACCGGAGGCTTGGTCAGCACTTCATCCAGATGCGGCTTGGCTGCTTCGTTGGGGCTGGCGTAGTAGTTGTAGTTGGAGAGCTGGGCGCCGACTTTTGCATCGAGAATGAAGTTGATGAAGTTGTGCGCCATATCCACATTGGGAGCCTTGGAAGGGATCATCATGACATCCACCCACTTCTCGGTGCCTTCGTCGGGAATCATGAACTCGATGTCCTTGAAGGAGTCCGGGTTCTCATCCTTGTAGAACAGATAGTCGCCGTTATAGGTCATTGCCGCATGGGACACGCCTCGGGCAAGCTGCTGCAAGGACGGCGTGCCGTCGACGAAACCACTGAAGCGCTCGCGATTCTTGGTCTCAAGCAATAGCTTGGCGCTCTCTTTCCAGGCTTCCACATCGGTACAGTCATAACCATGACCGAGATAGGCACAGGCAGCGCCCATGTTTATCTGCCCGTCTCCCATCAAAGCAAAGGGATGGTTGGGATTGACTTCGGGATCGAACATCAACGACCAGCTCTTGGGCGCATCCGGGAAGGTTGCAGCGTTGTAGACCAAGCCAGAGACACCCCACTGGTAAGGCGCGGAGTAGACCGCTCCTTCGTCGTAGCTGGGGTCGTCGAACTGCTCCATGATGTTGTCCAGATTCGGGATCTTGGACTTGTCGAGCTTTTGCACCAGACCGGTCTCGATCAGACGCGGCACATAGTAGTTGGAGGGCACGATGATATCGTACTGGGAAACGCCGCCGGTATTGAGCTTGGCAAACATCTCCGGCAGGGAGTTGTAGTAGTTCTGAACCACCTCGACGCCATATTTGTCCTCGAACGCCGTGATGATCTCCGGGTCCATGTACTGAGTCCAGTTGAACACGTACAGCTTGTTTTCCTGAGCCTGTACGCTGCTGATCAGAAGAAGACTTCCTAGCGCGGTGGCAATCGTGGTCATTGTTTTCATTGTGTTGCTCCCCTTCAAATCAAAATGGGCCTTCGGTTTACATTACATCTCACTTTGCATCGTCTATCGTTTTGCACTGCCAAGGACATTCAGCGCTGCCCCTGGCGGTTGAACAACAGGCTCATCAATGCCGCAATGGCTACGGCACCAATCATCAAGGCCGCGATGGCATTGATTTCCGGTGTCACCCCTTTCTTGATGGCGCCCCAGATATAAATCGGCAAGGTGGCGCTTTCCGGTCCCGAGGTGAAGAAGCTGATCACGAAGTCGTCGATGGACAGCGTGAAGGATAGAAAGAACGCGGATATCAGCGCCGGCTTGATGGTCGGCAGCAGAAAGTGCCAGGCGCGTTTGAACGGCGTGGCATAAAGATCCTTGGCCGCCTCGAACAAGGTCGGGTCGAGCCCCACCAGCCGCGAATAGACGATCAGCGCCACGAAGGGAATCTGGAAGGTCACATGGGAAATGATCATGGTCATAAGCCCCGGCTGCAGCAGACCGGTATAGCGATGCATCGAGACAAAAAAGGCCATCTCCGAGATACCGAAGACGATATCCGGCAATACGATGGGCAGATAGATCAGCACGATCAGCCAGCCCAGCTTGCGATGCCGATGGCGATACATGCCGTAGCCGATCAGACAGCCGATCACCAGCGCCAGCACCGCCGAAACGATCGCCAGCACCATGCTGTTCCAAAAAGCGGAGATGATCTGCTCGTTGCCCAGCAACCGCTCGTACCAGCGCAAGGAGAAGCCGGTAAAACGTGCCGCGCTGTTGGCGGCATTGAAGGAGAAGAACACCACCACTGCCAGGGGTAGATAAAGAAATACCAGGGTCAGCCACCAGAAAACGTTCAAACCACGCTGCAAGGACCGTTTTTTCATATCACCACCTCTTCGCCGCCGCCCAGGCGTTTACCGATTCGGCGCATGGCGAACAAGCCAATGAAGGTGGCAATCAGCATCAGAATGGCGCCGGCGGCTCCCAAGGGCCAGTTGGAGCCCCCGGCAAACTGATTGGCGACCAGGTTCCCAAGCATCATTCCTTTGCCGCCCCCGAGCAGTTCGGGAATCACGTACATGCCGAAGGCCGGGATTGCAACCAATACCGTACCGGCCAGGAGTCCTGGCAGCGTCTGAGGAAAGACCGCGTGCCAGAAGGTGCGCATCGGGGAGGCGTATAGATCCTGAGCGGCCTGCACCTGAGCCGTATCGAGCTTCTCGAAGGCGGCATAGAGCGGCAGCACCATGAACGGAAGGAAGTTGTAGACCAGCCCCAGAGTGACGGCAAAATTCGAGGGATAAAGGCCCATGTTGGGAGGAATGACCCCTAACCACTGGGCAAGATCGGAAAGTGGCGTGCCCGGCGCCAGCAGGTTCATCCAGCCAAAGGTACGAATGACCTGGTTCGTCCAGGACGGCACCACGACCAGCAACAGCATGATGGCGCGCCATTTCATGCGACAGGTAGTGATGTAATAGGCGATGGGGTAGGCCACCATCACCACGAGCACCGTTGCCAGCAAGGTCTGCCATAGCGAGCGCAACAGCGTATAGAAGTTGCCCGGGCTCCATCCCAGGAAACCAAAGCCTGCCAACTGCTCGAAAGAATCCAGAGTCAGCGGCATTTGCGGCAGGCCGTAGGGACCATTGGTCATGAAGGCAACCGCCATCAGATACAGACTCGGCAACACCAGGAACACGACAATCCAAATGGCCCCGGGCGCCACACTGAAAAGCAGGTGCTGCGACTCACCGACGACGCCTCGCCCCCGGGACGCTGTTCTTGAAGATTCCACCATTATCGTCTCCTCAGGAAGCGACCCGAACCAAGTCGTCAGGGCACACGCTGACCGTCACCTGATCGCCGACATTGAGCAGGCGCTGCCCCACATTGCTCGCCGTGGCCATCATGGTCACCCCGTCCACTTCCAGGCGATATTCGACCCGGCTGCCTCGATAGAGTCGCTCCATCACCTTGCCTTGCAGCTGGTTATAGCTCTCGGGATTCTCTGCATTGAGTTCCAGGGTCTCTGGGCGAATCAGCAACCAACCGTCCTGTTCCTCACGCTGTTCGGCGGGATCGAGTCGCAGTCGACCAAGTTCCGTATCCACCCAGTCCTCCCCGCTTGCGCGAACGGCATAGAGATTGTCGTGGCCCATGAAGCGTGCCACGAAGGCGTTGCGTGGATGTTCGTAGACCTCAATGGGCGAGCCAACTTGCTGAATGATGCCGCCATCGAGCACGGCGATGCGATCCGACATCACCATGGCCTCGTCCTGGTCATGGGTGACGAATACGAAAGTCATGCCCAGGCGCTTCTGGATGCGCTGCAGCTCGACCTGAAGTTGTCCCCGTAGCCCCGCATCGAGGGCCGACAAGGGCTCATCCAGCAGCAGTACATTGGGCTCGCAGATCAAGGCGCGCGCCAGGGCGATCCGCTGCCGCTGCCCTCCGGAGAGCTGATCGACCGGTCGATCGACCAGGGACCCCAGCTGAATGAACTCGGCAACCTCCTCCACCTTGCGCCGCTGCTCCTTTTTCGACTCCCCACGCATGCGCAGGCCAAACGCCAGGTTGTCGCGCACCGAGAGATGGGGAAACAGGGCATAGGATTGAAAGACGGTATTGACGCTACGCTTGTGAGGCGGAATATCGGTGACATCCTGGCCGCCGATACGGACATGGCCGGCATCGGGCTCTTCAAGGCCGGCAAGCATACGCAGCAACGTGGTCTTGCCGCAGCCAGAAGGCCCGAGCAGCGTGAAGAACTCCCCGGCTTCGATCGTCAGATCGACATCATCAAGGGCCACGGTGTCCTTGCCAAACCGCTTGTGCAGCCCCTTGAGCTCGATGGAGGAAGGCTCTCGGCGCTCACCTGCGTCGCTCTGCGGGGCACTATCGGAACGGCTTTCTGTTTCGCCCTGGTCGGTAGTCTTAGCAACCGTGGTGGCATGACTCATGCATTACTCTCCCGTTATTGTCGTCGTGTCTCGGAGAAGTAAGTCGCCCCGAACCTACAACCGGTCCCGCAATTTATAGAAATTGGTTGCCAATACCAGTAGCGGCTGGCGTAGCAAGCGCCCCCCCGGGAAGCGGCGATGCGGCATGGCGGCGAACACATCGAAGCGCTCGGCCTGGCCGGCAATGGCATCGCTCAACAGTTTACCGGCAAGCCCGGCCAGAGACATGCCGTGCCCCGAGTAGCCCTGGGCATAGAGAACATTGCGGTCCAGCCGTCCAAAATCCGGCGCACGATTGACAGTGATGGCGACATCCCCGCCCCAGCGATAGTCGATTTTAGTGCCCTTCAATACCGGAAACAGCCCGGCGATCTTGGCATCCATGCGAGCTTCGAGCGCACGGGGTTCGCGCCCATCGTAACTGACCTCTCCGCCATAGATCAGACGCTTATCCGCGGATAGTCGATAGTAATCGAGGACGAAATTGGTATCCGATAGCGCGTCGTTCTGGGGAAGCACCTGGGCAACCTGCTCATCGCTCAAGGGTTCGGTGGTGACGATGTAATTGGCGGCGCGCATGATGCGCCCGCTCAACTCAGGCAACAGCCCGCCCAGATAGGCATTCGCAGCCACCACTACAAACTCCGCACTCACCCGCCCTTGAGCGGTAGTCACCCGAGCAGGCTGACCGCACTCTACAGTGATAGCGGCACTGTGCTCGTGAATGGCAACCCCCGCCTGCTGGGCGGCCCGAGCCAATCCGAGGGTATAATTGAGAGGATGTAGATGGCCGCCTTCCGCATCGTGAAGACCGGCCAGATAGGCGTCACTGACGACCCGCTCGCGCAGAGCGTCGCCTTCCAGAAAGGTCATCGAATGGTAGTCATAGCGCTGGGCCATGCTTTCCTGAAACGCATGCAGCTCGCGTACATGGCGGGGTTTGATCGCTGCGTTGACATAGCCCCAGGTGAGATCGCAAGGAATGTCATGGCGCTTTATGAGCTGCTCGGTGAGGCGTACCGACTCGCGGCTCATTTCCCATATTTCCCGGGCACGTTCGAGTCCCAGCGCCTTTTCGACCACTTCGAGCTCGGTGCCCAACCCCGGCAAAATCTGCCCGCCACTGCGGCCCGAGGCGCCATAGCCGATTTCACCGGCTTCGAGCAAGACCACCGAATACCCTCGCTCCGCGAGGTGCAATGCCGTGGAGCAACCGGTTACGCCGCCCCCGATAACGCAGACATCGGCCTTGATATCGCCTTCCAAGGGCGGTGTCGGCGCCAGAGTGACTGCGACACTGGCATTGTAATAAGAAGCTGGACGACAAGGTCCAGATGCAACCGTCATAGTACTTTCCTGGTCCAGTAAAGTAAGTCGCCAAATGCGACTCTATATTGTTGTTGAATTCTGCGACCGTTTTCGACTGCACACGATTGCTTGTCGTCCTTTTCAAAGCGAGGCTGCATCGAGAGTTGCACTGAATGCTTGCTATCAGTCTTGCACCAGACCCCATATGGGTGTCAAGTATAAAATACCAAGCATCCAGCAAAACGATACGAAGGTAGAACGATTCAGCCTCAGCCCTTTATCCGAATGAGCTTTTTATTGACGAATTCATCGATACCGAAGCGACCCAGCTCCCTCCCGAAACCACTGCGCTTGACGCCACCGAAAGGCAACTCCGCCGCCTCCCCGCCGACCTCATTGATGAAGACCATGCCGACTTCGAGCTGGTCGGCAACCCGCAGCGCTTTCTCCTGATCTTTCGATACCACAATCGAACCAAGACCAAATGGCGACGAGTTGGCAAGCTCAACGGCCTCCTCTGCACTCGCCACCTTGTAGACCACGGCCACCGGCCCAAACAGCTCCTCGTGGTAGACATCCATGTTCGGGGTGACCTGGGTCAGCACTGTCGGTGAAAAGAAATTTCCCTCGGGATCGTCTCCGCCCACCTTCGCCACGGCTCCCTGCTCAAGCGCCTTTTGCACCTGTCCTTTGAGAGTCTCGGTCGCATTGGCGGAAGAAAGCGGGCCTAGCGCAGCGCCTTCGTCAGTGGGATCGGCTGGTTCGATCCTCTCCATGGCGGCAGCGAACTTCTCGACGAATTCGTCGTGGATATCCTCCATCACCAGGATGCGCTTGGAGCCGTTGCAAGCCTGTCCGCTGTTTTCCAGACGCCCCGCCACGGCCATCTCGACAACCCCATCGATATCGTCGGTATCGAGCACCAGGAAGACATCGGAACCGCCCAGCTCCAGCACGACTTTCTTGAGATGTCGACCCGCGATCTCTGCAACGGCTGCCCCCGCCCGCTCGGAGCCGGTCAACGAGACCCCTTGAACCCGAGGGTCGGCAATGATGTCGGCGACCTGATCGTTGGTCGCAAAGACATTGACGTAAGCGCCTTCCGGGAAACCCGCGTCGTTGAAAATACTTTCCAAAGCCAGCGCGGACTCAGGACACTGCGGCGCATGCTTGAGCACGATCGTATTGCCCAGCACTAGATTCGGCCCCGCGAAACGCGCCACCTGATAGAAAGGAAAATTCCACGGCATGATGCCAATGAGCACCCCCAGCGCCTGGCGGCGAATGAACGCCTTGCCGCCGGCGGGAGAGGGAATGGGCTCGTCCGCCAGAAACGTCTCGGCGTTATCGGCGTAGTAATCGTAGATATCGACACAGAAGTCGATTTCACCCCGCGCCTGCTCGATGGGCTTGCCCATCTCCTTGACGATGATGGCCGCGAGTTCTTCACGACGTTCGGCGTGCAACTGCCCTACGCGCTTGAGAAGCGCCGCCCGCTTGGCCACATCGGTGGTGCGCAATAGTTGGCGATAAGCGTTGTCCGCGCTGGTGATCGCCTGCTGAACCTGGTCGTCCGTGGCGGTAGGATAAGTATCGAGATTTTCGCCGGTAGCGGGGTTAACGACCTGATAGTGACTCATGACGCCTCCTCGGGGTGCGTTACGCAGCCCATTCATGGATAACGGAAAATAGTAGGATCAAACGACATTCTCAGACACAGGATAGCTTGCCGGCAAATCCTTGAAGATTCGCTTCTGCAATTCAAGCGCCTATTCACTAAGCGCTCACTCAATGAGCGACACGGGCCATCCATAGCCGACTCACTGGCTCAATCAGCTCCCTCCCGAGGGAAAATGGAACTCCGCATGAGCTTTCTCGAAGGGTGCTGCCCAGCGCTGGGAGACGGCCTTGCGCCGGGTGTAGAAGCGCACCGCGTCCGGGCCGTAGGCGTGCAGATCGCCGAACAACGAACGCTTCCAACCGCCGAAGCTGTGATAGGCCACCGGCACCGGTAGCGGCACATTGATGCCCACCATGCCCACCTCGATCCGGTCCGCGAAACGTCGGGCCGCCTCGCCGTCGCGAGTGAACAGGCAGGTACCGTTGCCGTATTCGTGGGCGTTGATCAGTTCGATGGCGGCATCGAGACTCTCGACCCGCACCACGCACAGCACCGGGCCGAAGATCTCTTCCTGGTAGATGCGCATCTCCGGGGTCACCTTATCGAACAGACAGCCGCCGAGAAAGAAGCCCTCCTCATGGCCGGGCACGCTCAGGCCTCGCCCATCCGCCAGCAGTTCGGCGCCGGAGCGCAGGCCATCCTCGATATACCCCAGTACCTTGTCGCGATGCTCGTTGGTAACCAGCGGCCCCATGTCGAGCCCCTTGTCGGTGCCCGGCCCCACCTTCAACTCGGCGATCTTGGGTTGCAGGGTCTCGATCAGACGATCGGCGGTGTCATCGCCCACACATACCGCCACGGAAATCGCCATGCAGCGCTCGCCGCAGCTGCCAAACGCTGCGCCCATCAGGGTCGTGGCGGCATTGTCGATGTCCGCATCCGGCAGCACCACGGCATGATTCTTGGCGCCGCCCAAAGCCTGGACCCGCTTGCCGTTGGCGCAGCCGCGGGCATAGAGGCTCTCGGCAATCGGCGTGGAACCAACGAAGGAGATCGCCTTGACGTCCGGGGCGTCGAGCAGTGCTTCCACCGCTTCGCGATCGCCGTGTACCACGTTCATTACCCCCTTGGGAGCGCCCGCTTCTTGCAGCAGCTCGGCGATGGCCAGGGACGAGGTCGGGTCTTTTTCTGAGGGCTTCAGGATAAAGGTATTGCCGCAGGCGATGGCCATGGGATACATCCACAGCGGCACCATGGCCGGGAAGTTGAACGGTGTGATACCCGCCACCACGCCCAATGGCTGGAAGTTGGACCAGGCATCGATATTGGGCCCCACGTTGTGGGAATACTCGCCCTTGAGCAGTTCCGGCACGCCGCAGGCGTATTCGACGTTCTCGATGCCGCGCTTGAGCTCACCCAGGGCATCTTCCAGAGTCTTGCCATGTTCTTCGCTGACCAGCTGCACCAGGCGTTCAGCGTGCTCTTCGAGCAGTTGCTTGAAGCGGAACATGACCTGGGCACGCTTGGCCGGCGGCGTATCGCGCCAAGCGGGAAATGCCGCTTTGGCCGCCGTTACTGCCTGCGCCACGGTGGCGGTGTCGGCACAGGCCAGTTGGCGAATCGCCTGGCCGGTCGAGGGATTGGATACTTCCAGCGTCCTGCCGCCATTTACGCGTTCACCGCCAATCAAATGCGAAACCTGCTCCATTATCGTCTCCTGTCTTTGTGCTGTTAGGCGCAGAATCAGTTCAGCTTATCGAGGGTCGTGGCCACGGCGTCGAACAATCGTTCCAGCTCTTCCGGGGTAGTGCCGAACGGCGGGCCGAACTGGAGGGTATCGCCGCCGTAGCGCACGTAAAAACCGGCTTCCCAGAGCGCCAGATGCGCATTGCGAGGGCGCAGTGTCGGATCGCCTTCAAGGGGCGCCAGCTGAATGGCGCCGGCCAGGCCGTAGTTGCGGATATCGATCACATGGGGACGGCCTTTCAGCGCATGCAGCTTCTCTTCGAATACCGGGGCAATGGCCCGTACCTGGGCGGGAAAGTCCTCGCGCTCGAGCAGATCCAGCGCCGCCAGCGCCGCGGCACAGGCCACCGGATGGCCGCTGTAGGTGTAGCCGTGGGGGAACTCGACGGCATGCTCCGGCCCGCCGGCCTGCATGAAGGTGTCGAAGATCTCGCTCGTGGCGATCACCGACCCCATGGGCACCGCGCCGTTGGTCAGCTGCTTGGCCACATTCATGATATCCGGCGTGACGCCGAAGGCTTCGGCCCCGGTGCGGGCACCGCTACGGCCAAAGGCGGTGATCACTTCATCGAAGATCAGCAGGATATCGTGCCGAGTACAGATCTCGCACAGGCGATCGAGATAGCCCTTGGGCGGCACGATGACCCCAGCGGAACCCGCCATGGGCTCGACGATCACCGCAGCGATGCTCGAGGCGTCATGCAGGGCGATCTGCTCGAGCAAGGCATCCGCCAGCTCCGCGCCGGTCTCAGCCTGACCCCGGGTGAAGGCCAGGTCCGATTGCAGGGTGTGAGGCAGATGGGTGACGTCTAGCAACTGGCCATAGTGCTTGCGATTGCCGCCAATACCACCCAGGCTGGTGCCGCCGATGTTGACGCCGTGATACCCCTTGGCGCGGCCGATCAGCCGGGTCTTTTCCGGCTTGCCCTTGAGTCGCCAGTAGGCCTTGGCCATCTTGATGGACGTATCCGCGGCCTCGGAACCGGAATCGGTGAAAAACACATGATCGAGCCCTTTTGGCGTCAGGCTGGCAACCTTTTCGGCAAGCTCGAACGCCAGCGGGTGGGCCACTTGAAAGCCCGGCGCATAGTCCAGGCTGCCCAGCTGCTTGGCCACCGCCTGCTGAATTTCGGCGCGATTGTGGCCGGCGCCGGAACACCACAGCCCGGAGAGGGAGTCGAACAGCCGCCGCCCCTGATCGTCGATGAAATAGCGCCCTTCCGCCCCCGCGATTACCCGCGGATTAGCATGAAAATCCCGGTTGCTGCTGAATGGCATCCAGTAATGCTGGTTGAGTGCAGTAGCAGGCGCCTTGCGCGCCATTGCCTCAGGATTCGAACTTACGGCGTGATCCGTGGTGTCCAGCATGGCCCTACCCTCCTCGTATCAGGAACATTCCTTGAGCATGGCTCAACTCTCAGCCTGAAAAAATTCACGATCCCTCACGCTTACGTCAGGAGACACTGACGTAAGCGCATTTTCAGTGCCTGGGCCGAGAAATCATGTCAGAAACTCATAGCACCACGGTGCGCAGCCCGTTCTGGAACACGCGGTGATGCACGTGGTAGTTCACCGCCCGAGACAGGGTTTGAGCCTCGATGTCACGGCCAACCTGGGTCAGATGCTGGGCGTCGTGAACATGACTCACCCGCTCGACCATCTGCTCGATGATCGGACCCTCGTCGAGATCGGCGGTCACGTAATGCGCCGTGGCGCCGATCAGTTTCACGCCCCGGGCGTAGGCCTGATGATAGGGTCTGGCCCCCTTGAAGCCAGGCAGAAAGGAGTGATGGATATTGATGCACCGTCCCGCCAGCCGCTGACAAAGATCATCGGAGAGCACTTGCATGTAGCGCGCCAGCACCACCAGCTCGGTCCCGGTCTCCTCGACGATCTCCAATAGTCTCGCCTCCTGCTCGGCCTTGTTGTCCTGGGTCACCGGCAGATGAAGGTAGTCGATGCCTGCATGGGTGGCCATGGCGCGCAGGTCTTCGTGATTGGAGACGATGGCGGTGAACTCGACGTTCAGTTCGCCTCTCTCCTGACGATAGAGCAGATCCCGCAGACAGTGATCGTACTTCGACACCATCACCAGGACCTTGGTCGGCTGCGAAGCGTCATGAATTTCCCAATCCATGTCGAAGCGCTCCGCCGTCGTCTCGAAGGCCGCCTTGAGCTGGTCGACGCTGAGGGAGTGCTCGCCATCGAACACGAACTCGATGGTGGAAAAGAAGCGCCCCGAGTCCCGGTCATCGAATTCATGGAACTGGGTGATGAAACAGCCTCGATCGGCAAGGAAGCCGCCGATGGCGGCGACGATGCCGACACGCCCTGGGCACATGGCTTTGAGGATATAAGCGGGCTTGTTTTTCATGATATGGCTCCAGAGTTCCAAAAAGGATAATTCATGTCGATGAGCCGTCATCGTTCTGGCTTTCCAGGCTCTCTAGAAACGCTTCGAGCACGCGATGAAAGCGCCGATCACGGCGGGTGATGACCACGAAAGGCGTCAGATAGTGGCCTCCGACGATGGGTAGCACCTTGAGACGACCCGCCGCGACCCAGGGCGCGGCGAGATGATCCGGCAGATAGCCGATATAGCGCCCGGTCAGTATCAGAAAAACCGCCCCCTCGCGATCCGAGGCGCTGGCGGTGCCGTGGAGCGCGGCATGAGCCGTTCGGGCGACCGGCGGTAGCGGGTAGGTGGGAATCACTGCATCCTGCTGTTTCAGACAGGCAGGCGTCAGTTCTTCGTCGGGGACCGTGAAGAGCGGGTGAGTATCGGCACAGTAGAGAAGCGAGCGCTCATCATAAAGCGCGTGAGTGTCGAGGCTTGCGAGCAGATTGACCTTCGGTACGACCCCCACATGCAAGCGAGCGTCCAGTACCCCTTGGGCGATCGTATCCGAGGATTCCATGTGAATGTTGATACGCACCTCGGGGCCGCGCGCCTTGAGCGCTGCCAGAGCATGGGTGATGCGCATTTCGGGCTTGCTGACCAGATTGTCGGTAATGCCGATATTGAGCTCGCCACGCAAATGATGATGCAAGCCATTGACTTCGGTGCGAAAAGTTTCCAGAGCAGCCAGTAAGGTCAGAGCGGCACCATGCACCTGACGTCCTTCTTCGGTAAGGGAGAAGCCGCCGCGCCCACGCTGGCACAGCCGCAGCCCCAGACGCTTTTCCAGGTCGCTCATATGCAGGCTGATGGCCGAACGGCTAATGCCGAGCGTTGGTTCGGCAGCGGTAAAGCCGCCACACTCCACAACCGTCTTGAACACCCGCAGCAAACGGATATCGAAGTCGCTGACCTGGCTCAAGGTGATCTGATTTGAAGAGAGGGATGAGCGCTCCATGCGGCTTGCTTGCTCAACCCTTCACGCTGCATACGCTGCATTGCGGGTCGCGAGACACGGAAAAATGCCGCCACTCGCCACTCAAGCCATCGAAGGTGGAAAGCCCTCGATGTGGCGTTCCAGCGCCGCTTAGAATCTTCATTGCCTCAAGCGCCTGGAAGGTGCCGATCATGCCCACCAGCGGCGCAATGACGCCATTCTCGGCACAGCGCATTTCCTGATCGCTCTGTTCGCCCGCCTCGCCCGCAGGGTATAGACAGGCGTAGCAGGGCGTTTCCCTCTCCCGTAGATCGAACACGGCCAGCTGTCCGGAAAACCGAATGGCAGCCCCGGACACCAGGGGCTTACCTGCCTGCAGGCAGGCACGATTGATGGCATATCGACTGGAAAAGCGATCGGTACAGTCGAGTACCACATCCGCATCCGACACCGCCTCTACCAGCGCCACGCCGTCCAGATGACGGGCAATGACATCGATCTGACACTCGGCATTGAGCGCCTGGACCGCCATCGTCGCGGATTCGACCTTCAGCCGGCCAAGGTCCGCTTCGCCATGAGCGATCTGGCGCTGCAGGTTGGAAAGCTCCACCACGTCGTCGTCGATCAGAGTCATGCGCCCGACCCCTGCCGCTGCCAGATAAAGCGCTACCGGCGAGCCCAATCCACCGGCCCCGACGATCACCGCATGGCTGGCAAGCAGCCGCTCCTGACCGGCAATATCGACCTGGGGCAGCATGATTTGCCGGCTGTAACGCAGTAGCGCTTGATCGTTCATGGCTCACCTTGGCTTCTAGCATTCATCGAAAAAATTCGGGCCTGATTGATTATTGTACGCGCTGAGTGCTGCTTTCACTGCGAACGGTACGCATCGTGGAATCACTGCTCCCACTGATCGAAATCGGGAATCGGCAGCGTGAATGCCTCCTTGACTTCCTCCATGACCACATAGCTTTTCGACTCCTTGACTCCGGGCAGGGTCAGCACCACGTCCCCGAGCAGCTGGCGATAAGCGGACATCTCGGGAATACGGCATTTGAGAATGTAATCGAACTGCCCCGAGACCAGGTGGCACTCTTGGATCTGGGGCAGTTTGGCAATGGCGCGCCGAAACTCATCGAACACCGCAGGTGACTGGGTCTCGAGGCTTATCTCGACGAATACCAGCAGATTGGCCTTGAGGGCCGTCGGATCGAGCAGGGCCTTGTAGCCCCGAATGACGCCGGCGCGTTCGAGACGCTTGACTCGTTCAAGACAAGGGGTCGTCGAAAGCCCGACCTCGGCGGCAAGATCCACGTAGGAGATACGGGCGTTCTCTTGCAAAACATTGAGAATCTTGAGATCGATACGATCCAGGGGGCGCGTTTTGGTTTTCATTGTAAGGGTCTTTTTCAATCAGGTATCGACTGTCTATCACTATCACACTCGCTTGCCAGTGCTCCAGTCTGCCATTCCACACAGACTCTCAATAGGCATATCGCCCCAGGGAGACTCGCGGCTGGCCTGCCAGATCGGCAAGCGTCGCCACCTCCGTGTAACCCGCTTCACACAATGCCTCGCCGACTGCCTCGCCCTGGGTCCAGCCATGCTCGAGCAGTAGCCAGCCCTGGGGTTCGAGGTGCGTTCCTGCGGTAACGATCAAATGGCGCAGATCCGCCAGCCCGTTCTCCGCAGCGACCAGGGCCGAGCGCGGTTCAAATCGCACATCGCCCTGCTCCAGATGCGGGTCGTCCGGGGCCAGATAAGGAGGGTTGGCCAGAATCAGCTCGAAGCGCTGATCGGCAAGCGCCGAAAACCAGTCGCTCTCGATGAACTCGACGTTAAGGATATCCAGTCGCTCCGCGTTTGCCTGGGCCAGCGCCAGCGCATCGGCGATTCGATCGACGCCGGTGACCTGCCAGCCTCGGCGTTCGCTGGCAAAGGCCAGGGCGATGGCGCCGCTACCGGTGCCCAGGTCCAGCGCTCGCCCGTGCTTTTCTGTGGCTCTGAACAGAGCCGCTTCCACCAGGCATTCGGTGTCCGGGCGAGGAATCAGACTGGCGGCATGGGTCTGCAGGCGCAGGCCCCAGAACTCTCGCTCGCCGATCAGGTAGGCAATGGGTTCGCCGGCGATCCGTGCGTCTAGAAGAGCCTCGAATTTTGTCAGCGCCGCATCTTCCACCTTGCGGTCGCTCCAGGTATAGAGCCAGGTGCGATCTCGTCCAAGCACATGCCCCAACAGCACCTCGGCGTCCAGCCGGGGTGTTGCCGATTCCGCAGCCTTCAAGCGTACCGCCGCTTGAATCAGCAGCTGTTCGATGGTCATCCCGCGTCCTGCAGTGCGGCCAGGCGTTCGGCCTGGTATTCGTTGATCAGCGGCTCGATGACCTCATCCAGCTCCCCGGCCATTACCTCACCGAGCTTGTACAGGGTCAGATTGATACGATGGTCCGTCAGCCGCCCCTGGGGGAAGTTGTAGGTACGTATGCGCTCGCTGCGATCTCCGGAACCCACCAGGGAGCGGCGGGTATCCGCCTGCTGCTGGCGCTGACTGGTCACGGCGTTCTGTTTCAGCCGCGCTGCTAGCAGTGACATCGCCTTGGCGCGGTTCTTGTGCTGGCTGCGCTCTTCCTGACACTCCACTACCACGCCGCTAGGAAGATGGGTAATACGAATCGCCGAATCCGTGGTGTTGACGTGCTGCCCGCCGGCGCCGCTGGAGCGAAAGGTATCCACCCGCAGATCGTTGGAATCGATATCGATATCCCCGACCTCGTCCGCTTCCGCCATGATCGCCACGGTACAGGCGGAGGTATGAATACGCCCTTGAGATTCCGTGGCCGGCACCCGCTGCACCCGGTGCGCGCCGGATTCGAACTTGAGCCGGGCATAGACCCCTTCGCCCCGCACCCGGGCGATGATCTCCTTGTAACCGCCCTGCTCACCGTGGCTGGCACTGACCACCTCGATCTTCCAGCCCAGCTTTTCGGCATAGCGTGAGTACATGCGAAACAGATCGCCGGCAAATAGCGAGGCTTCGTCTCCTCCTGTACCGGCACGCACCTCGAGAAAGATATTGCGATGATCGTCCGGATCCTTGGGTACCAGCAGTTTCTTGAGACGCTCTTCCAGCACTTCGAGACGCTCACGCCCCTCCTGGACTTCCTCCTGAGCCAGTTCCCGCAGGTCCGCATCCCCGTCGGCGCTCAGCTGAACGGCGTCTTCCACGTCCTGCTCCACCTGGCGATATTCGCGCCAGGCAGCAGTGAGTTCGTCGAGTTCGGCATACTCTCGCGAATAGTCGCGAAACCGCGTCTGCTCAGCGATCACGCCAGGGTCGGCCAGCAGTGCCGCCAGCTCCTCGAAGCGTTCCTGAAGACTTTCCAGCCGATTGCGCAGTGACGCTTTCATGAAGGGTCCTGTTGTGAATCCTGGGTGGGGGCTGTCGGCTCGAGCAGCAGCTGCTCCGCTGCCTGAACGAGATCATGGCGCTCCGCGCCGGAGGCTTCTCGTAGGCGTAGCGTAGGGCCATGCAACAGCTTGTTGGTCAGTTGCTGGGTCAAGCGACGAATGACCTTTTCCGGGTCCTGGCCCTTGGCCAACTGCGCAAGGGCACGATCCTCCGACGCTTGACGCAAGGCATCGCCGTGCTCTCGATAGCGCCGAATGATATCGCCGGCGCCACGCACCCGGCGTTCGTGCAGCCAGTGCTCCACCCCGAGGGTGATCAGCTCCTCCGCCTGATCCGCCGCGACCTGGCGGTGGCGGCGATTCTCCTCGATCACCTCCTGCAGATCATCGACGGTGTACAGGAAGACGTCGTTCAGCTCGCCAACCTGGGGTTCGATATCCCGGGGTACAGCGATGTCCACCATGAAGACAGGGCGATAACGACGCAGTTTCAGCGCGCGCTCAACCATGCCCTTTCCCAGGATAGGCAGCGGTGCGGCGGTGGACGTGATCACGATGTCGGCTCGAGGCAGTTCGTCAGGAATTTCGCTTAGCGAAATGGCCTTGCCACCGATTTCCTGGGCCAGGTCCGCAGCTCGCTCTCGGGTGCGGTTGGCAACGACCATGTCCTGAATGCCCGCCTCTTTGAGATGCCGCGCCACTAGCTGGATGGTTTCGCCCGCACCGATCAGAAGCGCGCGGGACTGGGATAGGTCATCGAAGATGCGGTTCGCCAGGCTGACCGCAGCGTAGGCGACGGAGACCGGATTTTCACCGATACCGGTCTCGGTGCGTACCTGCTTGGCCACGGCAAAGACATGCTGGAACAAGCGCTCAAGCTCTCCGCCAAGGCCCTGGTAGTCGTGGGCCTGCTGATAGGCCGTCTTGATCTGCCCCAGTATCTGGGGCTCGCCAAGCACCATCGAATCGAGCCCGGAAGCCACTCGCATGAGATGCCGAGCCGCCGCATCATCGAGGTGATGATAGGCGCACTGAACCAGCTGATTCACCGTCAGGCCATGAAAACCGCTTAGCCAATCGAGAATCGCCTGCTCACCCTGTTCACCGGTAACACAATAAAGCTCGGTTCGATTACAGGTCGACAGTACGGCTGCCTCACGCACATGAGGCAGACACTTGAGTTCACCCAGTGCTTTTTCCAGCTGACTCGGATCGAAGGCAACCTGCTCGCGCACCTCAACGGAGGCGGTATTATGATTGATTCCCAGCGCAAGAAGCGTCATTTCAGCGTCACTAGCATCGAGACCATAAATGGATAGCAAGAAATCCGACAAAGGATATTTGGCGCAATAGTTTATCACACCCGCTTCGTCACGGCAGGATACCTGGCACATCACTTTGCCCGGACCGATCAAGCCGGTATGCTGAGCGACAATCCTATCGTCATGGCCATGATGGCCGGTGATACTCCCTGAAATCGCTGAGCCTGTTTAGCGCACGAGGAAGGAATGCGTCCACACCTGGTTACGACCACTTTGCTCATTGTGCTGTTGACGGGCTGTCAAGGCACGTCCTCCGGCCCTTCTTCAATGGCCTCTGACGATCCGCTGGCCTCGGCGCCCGCGATCCGCAAGGGTCTCGACGCCCAGAGCCTGGCAACCCTGCTTACCGCCGAGCTGGCCGGCCTGCGCAATGATTTCGATCGTGCCGCAAGAGGCTATCTGGAAACCGCCGACCGCTATGGTTCTTCCGCCCTGGCGGAGCGAGCCGTTCTTGCCGCTCGTTCTGGCAATGACAAGGAATTGCTTCTACAAACTGCCAAGCGCTGGAGCGAGCTTGCACCCACCAGTGAAGCACCGGCTCGGCTTTTAGCAGGGCTCGCCATGGAGCAAGGCGACTGGCAGGCCAGCCTGGAGCAGCGCCTGACCCTGGCAGCACAAGGCGATCAGGGCGATCTGATTACCTTTGCGGAAGCCGCCATCGAGGAAAACGTCGATCTTTCTCCTCTACACGCGACGCTCCTTCGCTTTCTCGACGATCATCCGCAGCAGGGCGATGCCGTTGTCGCTACCGCTTTGCTCGAAGCCGCCCTGGGCGATACCCGGCAAGCCCAGCAGCGTCTGACCGATCTTTCGCGAACGCAGCCGAAGTTTCCTGCCGTATGGCTGGTGAGTGGGCGAATCGCGCTGGAGCAAGGCCGTATCAGCGCTGCCCGAGACGCCGCTCGAAAAGGGCTGCAGATCGCGCCCGAGGACAGCCGTTTCATCCTGATGCTTGCCCAAGCCCAGCTGCGCCTGGGCAATGTCGATGCTGCCGAAGCGGGGCTCGACACCCTTCTCGAGCGCCATCCGGATGCGACGCAGCTGCGCTTGGCGCTTGCGCAGCTCTATATAGAGGAAGGCTACAATGCCCCGGCACGGCGCTTGCTGCTGCCCTTGCTGGATGCCGACCCGACCCCACCGGCAGCCTATATCCTGCTGGGCGCCATTGCCGACGACCAGGGTGAGGTCGACAACGCCCTGCTCTATTATCGCCAGGTGCCCCCCGGGGAAGGTTTCCTCGAAGCGCGGGTTCGCGCAGCCCAGATGCTGATCGAAACGGGTCGCCTGCTCGATGCGCGGGATTTTCTGGACATCGAACGTTTGCGCTACCCGGACATGGCCAGCGAACTCACCATTATCGAAGTCGACCTGCTGGAAGAGCAGAACTTGTCGGATGCCGCCACACAACTGCTCGAACGTCAAATCCGGCGTAACCCCGACGCTACCCAGCTGCGTTTCCTGCGCTCCATGCGCCGCTATGAACAGGGCGACCTACCTGGCATGGAGCGCGATCTACGCGCCATCCTCGCGCGGGAGCCGAATAATGCCATGGCCTTGAACGCCTTGGGTTACACCCTGGTGGACGTCACCGAACGCCACGAAGAAGGCCTCGAACTCATTCAGCGCGCTCATGAACTGGAACCCGAAAGCGCTGCCATTCTCGACAGCCTGGGCTGGGCCCATCACAAGCTGGGCGACAATCAAAAGGCGCTGCCCTATCTACAGGACGCCTATGGGGCTCAGCCCGACCAGGAGATAGCCGCGCATCTGGCGGAAGTGTTGTGGCTGCTCGATCGCCGCGAAGAGGCCCGGAAAATCGTCACCGAAGCCCTTGAGCGCTTCGATGAGCGACCCAAGCTGGATGCGCTGATCGAGCGAATTCCAGGCCTCGCGCCTTGAACGCACACCCTTTTTTATCATCGAGACGAGCTTGTATGACAAGAACACTGTTTCTATTGTTAAGCCTATTGTTGCTGGTAGGCTGTGCCGCCCAAGCACCGACGCCGGACGCGCCGCGTCAGTCCGGTGACTGGCCTGCGCAGCTTGAACAACTCAAGACCCTCGAGAGCTGGCGTCTGGCGGGGAAGGTGGGGCTGCGAACTGCCAACGATGCCACCAGCGCCAACCTGGACTGGCAGCAGACACCTTTTTCCTATCGCATGATGATCAGCGGCCCCTTCGGCGCCGGCCGCAGTACTCTAGACGGTTCACCCGGTGGCGTGACCTTGACCACACCGGACGGCCGCTTCTCCGCTCGTACGCCGGAGCAATTGATGCAGCAGCAGCTTGGTTGGTCATTGCCCATATCCGCTATGGACTACTGGGTCCGCGGCCTGCCCGCACCGAATGCAGCCCATGAAATGCAGGCGGATGCGCTCGGGTTTCCTCAACAGCTACGCCAAGCGGGCTGGACCATCGACTACCGCGACTGGACCTGGGCACCGAGACTGAACGGCGGCCTATGGCTACCCCGGCGCCTGGTGATGACCTTCGATGATCTGCGCGCCACCCTGGTAGTCAATCAATGGCAGCCACTCGATACGGCCACATCTCCGTGAGGGAACTGACGCTGCCGGCCCCGGCCAAGCTCAATCGTCTGCTGCATATCACCGGGCGTCGTGAAGACGGCTATCACGAACTGCAGACGCTTTTTCAGTTTCTCGACCACGGCGACACCCTGCATTTCAAGCGCCGTGATGACGGAGTCGTCAGTCTTACTTCGGCCCTTGCCGGGGTGGCGGATGACGACAATCTGATCATGCGTGCCGCACGGCTGCTTCAATCCGACACCGGCTGTCGCCTGGGGGCAGATATTCATCTCGACAAGCGCTTGCCGCTGGGCGGCGGTCTGGGAGGCGGAAGCTCCGATGCCGCCACTACCCTGGTCGCTTTGAATCGCCTCTGGAATCTTGAGCTTGGCCTCGAGCATCTCGCCGCACTCGGGCTCCAGCTGGGGGCTGACGTACCGGTATTCGTGCATGGCCACGCTGCCTGGGCCGAAGGCATCGGTGAGCGCCTGACGCGGGTCGAGCTGGATACCCCCTGGTTTCTGGTGCTGCATCCCGGTATAGAAGTATCGACACCCCAGGTGTTCGGCGCTCCGCAATTGACACGAAACACCCCCCCTATTAGTATGGCGCGCGCACTGCAGGAGGGGCCCGGCACCTGGCGCAACGACTGCGAAGCGACGGTAAGGCGACTTTACCCGGCGGTTGATGAGGCCCTCGCATGGCTTTCCGCTTTTGCCCCGCCGCTATTGACCGGCACCGGTGCTTGTCTATTCTGCAATTTCGAGGATGAAGCCGACGCCCGGGAAATACTGGCGCAGACACAAGACGGTTGGCATGCCTTTGTGGCTCGTGGCTGTAATGTTTCGCCCCTTCATCAGGCGCTTGGGCTTTTATAGAACTGAGCCTGTTGCAAGAAATAGAGCAAGGCAATCTGGAGAGCCAGCGGCCTGGCGACAAGGTACGAGTCCCAGCGTCTACAATGGTATTACTGGGGTATAGCCAAGTGGTAAGGCACCGGTTTTTGGTATCGGCATTCCCAGGTTCGAATCCTGGTACCCCAGCCAACTCTCTATTGAAACTGCCAACATCCTATCGAGATTCCTCCAGACGCCCGTCTCCTGCGACGAGCGTTCAGACTCCAAAGGTAGCTGCGCGTGTCTAAATTGATGGTTTTCGCCGGAAACGCCAATCCCGAACTCGCCCGCAAGGTCGCCGAATGCCTCGACAACCGGCTCGGCCATGCCACGGTCGGCCAATTCAGCGATGGCGAGATCACGGTCGAGATCAACGAGAACGTGCGCGGCAAGGATGTATTCATCCTGCAGTCTACCTGCGCGCCGACCAACGACAATCTGCTCGAACTGATTCTGATGGTGGATGCCCTGCGCCGCGCCTCCGCCACTCGTATCACCGCCGTCGTTCCCTACTTCGGCTATGCGCGCCAGGATCGCCGCGTACGTTCGGCCCGGGTGCCCATCTCCGCCAAGGTAGTGGCCGACATGATGGTCAAGGCCGGGGTCGACCGGGTCATGACCATGGATCTGCACGCGGATCAGATTCAAGGCTTCTTCGACGTGCCGGTAGACAACGTCTACGGCTCGCCGATACTGCTCGATGATATCGAGCGCCAGAACTACGACAACCTGGTGGTGGTATCGCCGGATGTCGGCGGCGTGGTTCGGGCCCGGGCCATTGCCAAGCAGCTCAATGCGGATCTCGCCATCATCGACAAGCGACGCCCGCAGTCCAATCAGGCCCAGGTGATGCACATTATCGGTGAGATTCAGGATCGCACCTGCGTGGTGGTGGATGACATGGTGGATACTGCCGGCACACTATGCAAGGCCGCCGAAGCCTTGAAGGATCACGGCGCCAAGCGTGTCGTTGCCTATGCTACCCACCCGATTCTCTCGGGCCCGGCAGTCGATAATATTCTGGGCTCGGTACTCGACGAACTGGTGGTCGGTGATACCATCCCTCTTGCCGAAAGCGCACGGCGTAGCGGCAAGATACGCCAGCTTAGCGTGGCGGGGCTGATTGCCGAGGCGATCCGCCGTGTCAGCAATGAAGAATCCGTGAGCGCCATGTTTCATTGAGGGCTTTAGCGCCTTCAGTGCAGACAGGATCGCGGTTACAAGCGTCCCAAGACGCCACCGGAAACATCAGGATTTGGTCGCGAACCCTGGTGCTTTCCTCACTTTAACCAACGAGGTTACTTAAATGTCCGATTTCAAACTTAACGTCAAGGTCCGTGACGATCTGGGGAAAGGTGCGAGCCGCCGCCTGCGTCGCGAAGACCTGTACATTCCCGCCATCGTTTATGGCGGTAACAAGGCTCCGCGCCCGATCGCCGTGGAAAAATCCGCTTTCTACAAGGCCATCGAGAACGAGCTCTTCTTCTCTTCCCTGATCGATCTGATCGTGGATGGCAAAAAACATCAGGTGGTAGTGCGTGATCTTCAGCGCCATCCTTTCAAGCCGCTGGTGACCCACGCAGACTTCCTGCGAGTCAGCGCCAAGGAAGAGTTCACCATGAACGTGCCACTGCACGTGACCGGCCAGGAAGAGTGCATCGGCATCAAGGAAGAGGATGGCGAGCTTCACCAGCTGATGACGGAAGTCGAGATCAGCTGTCTGCCGAAGGATCTGCCGGACTACCTGGAAGTCGATATCTCCGAGCTTGAAGTCGGCACGACGCTGCATCTGTCAAACATTACCTTGCCGAAGGGCGTAACCTCCGTGGCCTTGAGCCATGGCGAAGAGTACGACTACGCCATCCTCAACATCGCCAAGGCGCGTGTCCGCACCGATGAGGAAATCGAGGGCGAGGATGCGGTTGGAACCGAAGGTGAGGAAGGCACGGATCAAGAGCAGGATCAGGAAAGCAGCGAGGGCGAAGGCGAAGACAAGAGCTAACACGCTATCTTGTCGGGTATTTCAATCTGTTGAAACGCTCCACTGCATGGATCAAGCGCCGCTAACCCGGCGCTTGATCTTTTTAGGGGTGCCCCGTTTTCTTGAGAAGTTGGTTCGTTTCCTTGGAGAGCACAGCCTCATGAGTCAACTAAAAGCGATCATCGGCCTCGGCAATCCTGGCGCCGACTATGCCGACACCCGGCACAATGCCGGTGCCTGGCTGGTGGAAGCCATCGCCCGGGACAGCCTCGCGTCACTGCGTGCGGAGAAGAAATTTCTGGGGCTCTACGCCAAAGTCAATTTCGCCGGCCGGGAGCTGCATCTGCTCAACCCGACCACCTTCATGAATCGCAGCGGCGGGGCAATCGCGGCGCTTTGCCAGTTCTTCAAACTCTTCCCGGAAGAACTGCTTGTTGCCCACGACGAACTGGATATCGCCCCGGGTACGGCTCGCTACAAGCAAGGCGGTGGCCACGGCGGCCACAACGGTTTGCGCGACACCATCAGCGCCCTGGGCAACAACAACGCCTTTCATCGTCTGCGTATCGGTATCGGTCATCCGGGGGAGGCGCGCCAGGTAGTCAACTACGTGCTGAGCCGGCCGGGGAAAGCCGAGCGCGCCGCCATCGATGCGGCAATCGATGAATGTCTGGCGACCCTTCCAGAAGCCCTGAGCGGAGAATGGGCTAAAGCGATGAATCGACTGCACTCTTTCAAGAGCTAGTTCAAGGGCTAGTTCAAGGGCTAGTTCAAGGGCTAGTTCAAGGGCTAGTTCAAGGGCTAGTTCAAGGGCTAGTTCAAGGGCTAACGAAAATGGCTGCTTCACGCCATTTTCCGTAAGATATCCCCACTTTTTCACTCGATTTCCAGGAACACATCATGGGTTTCAACTGCGGTATCGTCGGCCTGCCCAACGTCGGCAAGTCCACCCTGTTCAATGCGCTGACCAAATCCGGCATCGACGCGGAGAACTTCCCCTTCTGCACCATCGAGCCCAATACCGGCATCGTGCCCATGCCGGATCCGCGTCTCGACAAGCTGGCCGAAATCGTCAAGCCCCAGAAGACCATTCCTACCACCATGGAGTTCGTGGATATTGCCGGCCTTGTTGCCGGGGCTTCCAAGGGTGAAGGCCTGGGCAATCAGTTTCTCGCCAACATCCGCGAGACCGACGCCATCGCGCACGTGGTGCGCTGCTTCGACAATGACAACGTCATTCACGTGGCCAACCAGGTCGACCCCCAGGCGGATATCGAAATCATCAATATGGAACTGGCCCTGGCGGACCTGGACACCGTCGAACGGGCCAGCCAGCGCCTGAGTCGAGTGGTCAAGGGCGGCGACAAGGATGCCATGGCCACCAAAGCGATTCTCGATCGTATTCAGCCTCATCTTGCCGAAGGGTTGCCCCTACGCAGTTTCGGTCTTTCCGATGACGAGAAGCGTCAGGTCAGAAGCTTCGGCTTCCTGACCCTCAAGCCCACCATGTATATTGCCAATGTCAACGAGGACGGCTTCGAGAACAACCCCTATCTCGATGTCGTGCGCGGGATTGCCAAGGACGAAGATGCCGTGGTGGTGCCGGTGTGCAATCAGCTCGAGGCCGAGATTGCCGAACTCGACGATGAAGAGCGCAGCATGTTCCTGAGTGAAATGGGCATGGAAGAACCGGGTCTAGACCGGGTCATTCGCGCCGGCTACTCGCTGCTGGGGCTGCAGACCTACTTCACTGCCGGCGTGAAGGAAGTGCGCGCCTGGACGGTCAGGATCGGCGCTACAGCGCCCCAGGCTGCCGGTGTCATCCATACGGATTTTGAAAAGGGCTTCATTCGTGCCGAGGTTATCGGCTACGAGGACTTCGTTACCCTGGGCGGCGAACAGGGTGCCAAGGATGCGGGCAAGTGGCGGCTGGAAGGCAAGGAATATATTGTTAAAGACGGAGATGTCATTCACTTCCGCTTCAATGTATAAACAGCTGAATAATTGACAGGTCATCCACTTACGCGTAGGATTCGCCCCCGTTGGACGGCTACGTAGCTCAGCTGGTTAGAGCACATCACTCATAATGATGGGGTCCCCTGTTCAAATCAGGGCGTAGCCACCACCACGAATACGAAAAGCCCGGCAGGTGAAAAATCACCTGTCGGGCTTTTTCATTTTCTGCCATGAAGATCTGTCTAGCGTGCCTTCCGCCCCATCAAACGCGGCTCTCGCTCCAGTGTCACACCGAAACGCGCCTGCACCTTATCGACGACACGCTGGGCCAGGGCCAGCAACTCGCCAGCACTGCCGCCGCCATGATGCACCAACACCAGCGCCTGACGCTCGTGAATGCCCACATGACGCTCCCGCAGCCCCTTCAAACCGCACTGATCGATCAGCCAACCGGCAGCGAGCTTGACGCCGCCATCGGCAAGAGGGAAGTGCGGCATGTCCGCATGCTTCGCGAGTAATGCCTTAGCTTGCTCATTGGCAACTACCGGATTCTTGAAAAAACTGCCTGCGTTACCCAGCACCGTCGGATCGGGAAGTTTCTCTCGGCGCACCGCGCTGACCGCGGCGACTACGTCGCTTGCACTGGGCTTGGCTGGGAGTCGCGCCGCCAGATCGCCGTAATCGAGCCGCGGCTGAGCCCGGGTGGAAACCCGCAGCACCAGCCGGGTGATGACCACGCGATTCTCCAGGGCATGCTTGAAAACGCTATCCCGGTAGCCGAAGCCGCACTCCTCCCGATCGAATACGGCTTCCCGACCGTCCTCGAGGTGCAGCAGGTACACTCGTTCGAGCACGTCCGCAAGCTCGACCCCGTAGGCGCCGATGTTCTGGATGGGAGCCGCCCCGACATGGCCCGGGATCAGCGACAGATTCTCGATGCCCCACAACTCCTTGGCCGCCAGTGCTTCAACCAGCGCATGCCAGTTCAGACCGGCGCCAGCATGCACCAGCACATCGCCCTCTCCAACCTCCTCGAAACGCAGATCGGCAAAGCTCGGCTGTAACGCCAGACCCGGCAGCCAGGGTTGCAGCACCAGGTTGCTGCCGCCCCCGAGTACCGTCAGTGGCCAGTCCCGCTTCACCGCCTGACGAAGCGCATCGCGAGTGGTCGCGATATCGTCAGTGGCCAGAAAACGTTCCGCTCGACAAGGCAAGCCCAGGGTATTGGCCCTAGACAGATCGACGTCCTGTCGAATCATGCCGTGTCCAGACGCCTGCGCAACGCTTCGATCAGGCCATCGCTGGCCGCTTCGATCATATCGAACACCTTCTCGAAATGCCTTTCGTCCCCGGTGTAGGGGTCCGGAATCGCTTCGTCGGAGCGCCCCGCAAACGCCATGAACAGACCCACATGGGCCTGGCTATCCCGGGGCCGTAACGCTTCGAGATTTTCCAGATTCATATGATCCATGGCCAGGATATAGTCGAAGCGGCGAAAGTCTTCTTCTTCCAACTGGCGCCCGCGCAACTGGCTCAGATCGACACCACGACTCTTGGCGGCGACGACGGCCCTGGAGTCCGGTGGATCGCCAATATGCCAGTCGCTGGTGCCACAGGAGTCGACCTCGACGCGCTCTGCCAAACCCGCTTTATCGAGGCGGGAGCGAAAGACACCTTCCGCGGTAGGAGAGCGGCAGATATTGCCCAGACAAACGAACAGAACTCGCATTCGAAACCTCATGGCGTATTTGAAACTTTATGGCTTATTCAAAACCTTGAGAAGTGGGATGATCGGCCAGCAGTCCACGCACACGCTCAAGATCCCCCGGAGTGTCCACTCCCGCCGGATGGGGTTCGGCGCTGAGTGCCACCTGAATGCCATGACCGTGATGCAGCGCCCGCAGCTGCTCGAGTTGCTCCAGCTGCTCCAGGGGGCTAGGCAGCCAGTTGACGTACTCGGCAAGAAAGCCGGCACGATAAGCATAAAGCCCTACATGACGAAGCCAGAGATCGGATTCGAGCAGTTCAGGACGTGTCGCAAAGTGCTCTCGATCCCAGGGAATGGGCGCCCGGGAAAAATACAGGGCGCGCCCGTGTATATCCCGCACCACCTTGACCACGTTCTGGTTGAACAGGGTATCGATATCGCTGATCGATTCCGCCAGGGTGGCAATCGACGCCTCGGCATCCTTCTCGAGACTTGCCGCGACCTGATCGATGAGCGAGGCGGGCAGCAAGGGCTCATCCCCCTGCACGTTGACCAGAATGGCATCGTCGGCGAGTTCGAGGCGCTCGGCCACCTCTGCCAGACGGTCCGTACCCGACGGATGATCATCCCGGGTCAACACTACCTCGCCTCCCGCCTTCTCCACCGCCTCCTGGATGCGGCGATCGTCCGTAGCCACTACTACCCGGGTCGCTTTGCTCTGGCAGGCCCGCTGCCAAACCCGCACCACCATCGGCAGCCCGCCAATATCCAGAAGCGGTTTTCCCGGCAGGCGCGTGGAGTGATAGCGCGCCGGAATCACGACAACAAAATCATTCATGAATCACGGCACTCATGCGGTTGGCTTGTGGGATCCGGCTTCCTGCCCGTCCTGCCGCTCACTTTCATCGCCCTTGGCAGAAAGCCCGCCGCCTTGAAGAGTCGGCTTGTTGAGCTTTTCATCGACGCTCAAGACCCGGGCCTCCTCTTCCAGCATCACCGGAATGTCGTCACGAATCGGAAAGGCCAGGCCATCGAAGTGGCAGCGCAGCTCTGCCCGATCCCGATCGTATTTGAGCTTGCCCTGACATAGAGGGCAGACCAGTAGCGCGAGTAATTCCTTATCCATTGCTTACCTCCCGGGTAGCCGATTGAAGCGTCTCGAGTCGCGTTTGCAGCCAGTCGATGAAGGCCGGCTGCGGACAAGCCTCCACGTCCAGCACCCAGCAATCCGCATGGGCGAAGGGACGGCATTTGACTGCATCCTTGGCCGTCATCACCACTGGCAGTTCGTCGTCGAAGCGCAGATCCTCGGCACTGAAACGATGATGATCCGCCAGTGGGTGTTCACGTACTTCTACACCCAGGGCTTCGAGGGTGGCGAAAAAGCGCGAAGGGTGCCCAATGCCCGCCAGCGCATGAACGGGACTATAGAATGGCTGCCTGCCCACAGGATAACAGACCCCATCAACGAGGTGACGCCACTGGGCCGGCCGCAGCTGCATTTGATAGCTCTTGGTGCCGTTGGCGCAGTGAAGCGTTTTACGGGACTCGCCGTTGACTACGATCGCATCCACGTGGTTCAGTCGCGAAAAGGACTCTCGCAGCGGACCTGCCGGCAGGCAGCGCCCATTGCCGAACCCTCGCTTGCCATCCACCACCACCAGTTCGATGTCCCGACCCAGTGCCAGATGCTGCAGGCCGTCATCGGCAATCACGATGTCGCAACCCGCTTCGATCAGCGCTCGAGCGCCGCGTGGGCGATCGGGATCGACCACCACCGGCAGACCGGTTTGCTGAACTAGCATCAAGGGTTCATCACCGGACTGGTCCACCGACGCCTCCATCCCGACATGAAAAGGATAGTGCGGCGCCTTGCCGCCATACCCCCGGGAAACGATGCCCGGACGCCAGCCTTGCGCACCCAGGTAACGTCCCAGCCAGGCAACCAGCGGAGACTTTCCGGTACCGCCTAGCGTGATATTGCCCACCACGATCACCGGCACCGGCAAGCACTGAACGGACTTGCGGCCACTGGCGTAGGCACGGCGCCGGCGCGCCACGGCGCCCCGATAGAGCCATTCCAGAGGCCTTAGCAGCTTGAGCCAGGCAGCATCCCGGTACCAGGCCTCGACCATGCGACTCACGCCTCGACCTCCTGGAACTGCAGCCGATACAGGGCGGCGTAGGCGCCATCGCGTTCGAGCAGTTGAGCATGGGTGCCGCTCTCGACGACCTCCCCTTGTTCCATCACCAGAATGCGATCCGCGCGCTCGATGGTGGATAGCCGGTGAGCGATGACGAAGGTGGTACGATCCCGGCAGACTTCCTCGAGTGCCCGCTGAATATACCGCTCGGACTCAGTGTCAAGCGCCGAGGTCGCCTCGTCCAGGATCAGGATCGGCGCGTCCTTGAAGATTGCCCGGGCAATGGCCAGACGCTGGCGCTGGCCTCCGGAAAGCATCACGCCGTTATCGCCCACCACGGTATCGAAGCCCTTGGGCAGACGCTCGATGAACTCGCTGGCATAAGCGGAATCCGCTGCGGCTTTTATCTGCTCACGGTTGGCATCGGGAACGCCATAGGCAATGTTATCGGCGATCGAGGCATTGAACAGGGTGACCTGCTGGGAAACCAGGGCGATCTGCTGACGCAGGGGCGAGAGCTGATACTCGTTGATCGCGATCCCGTCGATGGTGACGCGCCCTTCCGTCGGATAGTAAAAGCGCGGCAGCAACCCCATCAGGGTCGTCTTGCCACTGCCGGAGCGCCCGACGATGGCAATCAACTCCCCTGGAGTGACGTCAAGATCGATGCTCTTGAGCACTTCGGGCTGATCGTCGCCATAGGCAAAGCGAACCCCTTCGAAGCTCACGTGCCCCTCAAGTCGCGTCGGCAGGATTGTGCCGTCGTCCCTTTCCGGGGGCACTTCGAGCAGACCGAACAGCTCCTGAGAAGCCGCCAAGCCTTTCTGGATCTCGCTATTGATTTCGGTGAGCTGCTTGACCGGCTTGGCCATCAAGGAGGCAGCGGTGATAAACGCTACGAACTCTCCGGCAGTCATGCTTGCCATCAGCTCCGGAGCCATCGCCAGCCACACCAGGCCAGCCAGCGCAATCGCAACCAATAGCTGGATCACCGGGGTGCTGATGCCCTTGGTCAGTGCCTCTTTCAGGCTCTGTTCGCGATTGTAGTTGCTGGCTCTGGCGAAACGCTGCTTTTCGTACTCCTCGGCGCCATGAGTCCGCACTACCTTGTAGCCGGAGAGCGCCTCGGAGGCCACGTGGGTGACGTCTCCCATGGAACTCTGGATGCGCCGAGAAATACGCCGAAAACGCTTGCTGGCGACACGCACCACCAGGCCGATCAACGGCGTCACGGTCAGAAAGACCAGGGTCAGCATCCAGTTGGTCCACAGTAGATAGCCGAGCAGACCGATGACGAACAGACCTTCCCGCAGCAGAATGGTCACCGCCTTGGTCGCCGCGCCGGTCACCTGCTCGACGTGATAGGTCACCCGGGAAACCAGATGACCACTCGAATGGGCATCGAAGAAGCGTCCGGATAAATGCAGCATGTGATTGAACACCTCGCAGCGCAGCGAGTGCACCACGTTACGCGCCACGTTGCTCATGAAGTAGGTGCCCAGAAAAGTGCCTACGCCGCGAGCAGTGAACATACCGATAACGAACAGAGGCAAGAACAGACGAAAGGACGCATCCGGGTTCTGGATGCCATCGATCAACCGCTTCATCATCTCCGCCAGGGCGGTGCTGGAGGCGGCGTAAATCGCATAGCCCAACACCGCCAGAGAAAAGTAGTGCCAATAGGGTTTGACGTAGCCGAGCAAACGGCGATAGAGGGTCCAGCTACTGGATTGAGTCACGGCGTCTCCAGGGGTTCGGAGTCAAGCGCTGCAGGTTGTCGGGTAGCGATTCGCACACGCTGTATGCCCAGCGCGGCAGCCTGGTCCAGGGCAACCACCACTGCCCCATGGGTCGTACGCGTATCCGCTTCGATCACCACGCCCCGTTCCCGGGCACTTTCCACCTGGGCCGCCAGCGCCTGGCGTAGCGCCTGGGCTGAGTCCAGTATCTGTTCGCCCAATCGATACTCGCCGCTCTGGGTAATCGTCAGTGTTACCGGCGATGCTTCCTGAGCAGTGGCGCTGCCGCTGTCTGGCAGCACCAATTCCAGTGCTTGCCGGGTATCGAAGGTTGTGGAGACCATGAAGAAGATCAGCAGCAGAAAGACCACGTCGATCAAGGGGGTCAGGTTGACGTCCACCGAGTCGCGGCTATGACGCAGAAACTTCATGCCCGCTGCTCCCGGACATCTCGGCCCTCGAGGGAGTCGCGGCGATCCGCCAGGGTCAACTCCCCGCTTTGATGCGCCAGTTGCTCGACCACTTGGCCCGCCTGCTGCTCCATGCGCACGGTGATATCCTCTACTCGGCGCTGAAAATAGCGGTGGAACATCAGCGCCGGTATCGCCACGAACAGTCCCGCAGCGGTGGTTACCAGCGCCTGAGAAATACCCCCCGCCAGATCCGCGGTGCGCTCGACGCCATTGGCACTGACGATGACGGTAAACACCTTGATCATACCAACGACCGTACCCAGCAGACCGATCAGCGGCGTAATCGAAGCAATAGTGCCCAACGGACTGAGATAGCGCTCCATATCGTGAATGACGGCGGTCGCTGCATCCTGAAGCCGGGAGCGCACCTGCTCCTGACCAAGGCGCGCGTTGCGCAGCCCTGCCGCCAGCACCGTCCCGAGCGGGGAGTGCCCTTCTAGCCAATTCAAGTCGATCTGGCCCTGACGAATACGCTCACACACTTCCTGCCCGAGTCCGCGAGGCGCGATACGCGCTGCCCGCAGACTCCACAGTCGCTCGATGACGATCACCGTGGCCAGCAGCGAGCAGCCGAGAATCGGCAGCATCAGCCAGCCACCCGCCATCAGCGCGTCGAATACATCCATCGGTAGAGTCTCCCACTCGAGCCGCAAGGCCGCCAATACCAACAGGCCAATAGTCACTTGTCCCGGGAGTGCGATTCTACCGCATGACACTCTCTGCCGACACCAGCGCCCGAGATGGGCCGCTGGGTGATCACATCGGCATTCGTCTCGCTACCCAGCCAGAGCGTTATCGCGCCGTCATTGGCGGTACTCCACAGGCAGCTTCCCGCGTCGCGAAAGCGCCGCACCACATCACCGTGAGGATGACCGTGCGCATTGCCGCGCCCGGCGCTGAAGATCACATGGCGGGAACGAGTCGCCGCCACCCACTCGGCGACGGAGCTGGTGCGACTGCCATGATGGCCGGCGATCAATACCTCGATATCCTTCTCAAGCTCGCCGGCAAGGCGCGCTTCCACTGCGGCCCCGGCATCGCCGCTGATCAACAGGCGCTGTCCACCCGCCTCGACCAGCAGCACACAGGAACGATCGTTCCGCCCGAGCCTGGCCGGATCACTTTCCGGCCACAGAAAGCGAAACTCGACCCCATCCCAGCGCCAGCGCTCGCCGGCACGACAGGGAGATACCGGCATGCCCAGCGATTCGACCCCCGGTGACCACCAACGCTCGACCTGATGTTCATCGACAAGGGCCGATACCCCACCGGCGTGATCGCTATCGCCGTGACTGACGATAACGCCATCGAAGCGCTGACCTGCCGGCCACAGGGTCGTCAGCGGCATGAACCCAGAGCGAAAACGCGGCCCGCTGTCGTAGAGCAAGCGGTGCCTTGCGGTACGCAACTCGATCAACTGCCCCTGGCCGACATCATGAATACGCACTCGCAGCTGCCCGTCCGCAAGATGGGGCGGCGTGAGAGTGAAAACGAGTGCCACAAGAATCGCGCTGCTGCCCCAACGCAGCGGCTTCGAGAACCCCGGCAATGCCCAGAAAACAGTCAGCAGAACCAGACTCAGCGTCACTGGTAGCGTTTGCCAGGGTTCGGGATACCATAGCGGGGACCAGGCGACGACCGCTTCCAGACTCGCTTGCACGCCCTGAGCCAGCATCGTGAAAAGCCACCAGCAGGCTTCCGCCAGTGGTGGCATCCAGGCCAGCAGCCAGCCCATGAGCCCAAGCGGTACCATCAGACTACCGATTGCGGGGACCGCCAGCAGGTTGACCAGCGGTGCCGCCGGCGCCAACCGATCGAAGGCCAACAGCACCGCCGCCGCCATCAGTGGCGCCAGCAGGCACTGACTGCGCAGTAGCGCCATACACCAGCCGCGCCAGCCCGTGGGCCGCGAACGCCCTTGCCAGGCCAGAATCAGCAGGGCCACGGCAATGAAGGAGAGCCACAGCCCCGGTCGCCACAAGGCCAATGGATCGGCCAGCACGATAATCGCAAGGGCCAGCCACCAGGCCTGCCAAGCACCCGGGGCATGGCGCCCACTGGCCACCCAGAGACCCACCAGAGTCATGATCATGGCCCGCAGGGCCGGCGGTTCGAGTCCGGCAAGCCAGGCATAGCCGATCGCCGCCAAGGCAGCGCTCCACCAGGGCCAGGCCGCCATGCGCCAGCGTTGTGGCGTAAGCAGTCGTGCAACCCCTCGGGAGAGTGCGAGCATGAACATTGCCACCAACCCCACATGAAGCCCTGAAATCACCATCAGATGGGTGGTGCCGCTGGCGTTGAGCAGATCCCAATCTTCCTGGGTCAGGCGCTCACTTGCCCCCAAGGTGAGGGCAGCCAGCCAGCGCCGAGGGAAATCATCGCTGACATGACGATCGAGATAGGCCAATGCTTCTTTACGCAGGGTGTTGCGGGATAGCTGAATACGCTTCGGTGCCGGGGCGCTGCGCACATAGCCGGTGGCATCGATGCCTTCCCGCCATAGCCAGGCCTCATAATCAAAGGCATGAGGATTGGCGAAGCCGCCGGGTGGTCGCAAACGCAGCGTCAATGCCCAGGTTTCGCCCACCTCCAGTGTCGGCGGGTCATACCAGCTGACCCGCACCTGATCCAGTCTGTCACAGGCAAGGCGCTCCGCTTCGATCGCATGGCAGGTATTCAATTTCAAGCGTAGGCGCCTGGCATCGCCTTCACCGTCGAGCTGGATTATTCGCGCGGTCACGGTAAGGTTCGTGCCCGCAAGACCCGGCGGCAGTATCGCGCCCTGAGCCCACAGAACTTGGCTTACGCCAATGGCCAACGCCAGTATTGAAACAGCAAGCCTGTACCGGGAAGCGGCCAGCGCGAGCAAAAACCCGATACAAATGATGCCAAACAGGCCCGGCGGCGCTAGAGCGCCCAGGGAGGCGCCCAACAGTGCGGCAAGGGCCAATGGCGCAGCCAGCCCCATAAGCTTTCCCGTATTGCTTAACTGTTGTTTTGATCTAGCCGTGGCAGGACAACGACCATGTATGGATAATGGTACGGGTTCAAAACCAGTGAACGAGGCCATGTTGCGCCGACTGCTACAGCGTCACATACCCCATCAGGACACTCTGAAGCGCAATCGTTCATTGCGCTTTCTGCATCCGATCGTCGCCAACACGTCTCTTTGGGTGTTGACGCGACGTTCTGTCGGCAATGCTTTCATGGTGGGATTGTTTTGCGCCATGCTGCCGATCCCGTTTCAAATGGCATTGGCGGCCTGTGGTGCCTGGCTGCTGCGCTGCAACCTGCCCTTGTGTGTCGGCCTGGTATGGCTGACCAATCCCCTCACCATGCCGGTGATCTTCTATGGCAACTATCGGCTGGGAAGCTTTATTCTTGACACACCGGTGCAGTCAGCGCCGAATCATCTCAGTACCCATTGGTTCGCTGCCAAGATGATTGACATACTGCCGGCACTCTTCTTGGGATCGCTGGTATCCGCCATCGTCCTCGGCATCATCAGTAATATCCTGGTGCGCCTGGTCTGGCGCTGGCAGGTAGCTCGCAGCTGGAAGCGCCGTACCAAACGGCGCCGTGACCAGCGAGAAACGATTCGTCGCAATACGCTTACCTGACTGAGCCTGATATGCCCCCAGGGCCGACAGGTTTTTTTAGAGCCCACCTCTTGGAAAGCTCACATCAGGAGGTCAGCAGACGCCCCCCGTCCAATCGGAGCACTCGATCTTGATGCGCCGCCAGGCTCGGGTCATGGGTAACGATCACGAAGGCACAGGCACTCGTTCGCGCCAGCTCATCCATCAATCCCAGGATATTCCCCGCCGTCGTTTGGTCCAGGTTACCCGTGGGCTCGTCCATCAGCATGAGACTCGGATCGGTGATCAAGGCCCGGGCAATGGCGACCCGCTGGCGTTCCCCACCGGACAGCTCTCCGGGTTTGTGGTCGCCTCGGGGCGCCATGCCCACCTGCTCGAGTATCGCCATGGCGCGCTTCTCCGCATCGCGACGCTTGTGACCCCGCACGATCAGGGGCAAGGCGGCATTCTCGCAGGCGGTGAACTCCGCCAGCAGGTGATGGAACTGATAGACGAAGCCAATATAGCGGTTGCGAAAACGCCCCATGGCCGCATCGTTGAGCTTAGTCAAGGGCTGGCCGGCAATGCTCACCGAGCCACGACTGGGATGATCGAGCCCGCCCAGCAGATTGAGCAGCGTGGTCTTGCCGGAGCCCGAGCTGCCCACCACGGCGACCCGCTCTCCGGCGCGCACCTTCAGATCGAGCCCATCCAGCACGGTCACGTCCTGGGGACCCTCGTTGTACACCCGAGTCAGATCCCGGCATTCGAGCATCACTGGTTTCGTATCAGTGGTCATTGATGGCCCTCACTCGTAACGCAATACTTCGGCTGGCTGGACACGCGCTGCGCGCCAGGCCGGATACAGGGTAGAAAGAAAGCTCAGGCCGAAGGCCGCCACGACGATGGTGCTCACGTCGCCCCAGTTGAGCCGGGACGGCAGATAGCTGATGAAGTAGACACCGGGATCGAGAAACTGGATGCCCGAGACCGTCTCGAACCAGGCGATGATATCGGACACCGAGAGCGCTAGCACGATGCCCAGCGCCACGCCGATGGCGATACCGATCACGCCTATCGAGAGGCCTTGGACGATGAAGATGCCCATGATGGATTTGGGCGTGGCCCCGATGGTGCGCAGGATGGCAATATCGGCGTGCTTGTCCGTCACCACCATGACCAGGGTGGAGACGATGTTGAACGCCGCCACGGCGACGATCACCATCAACAGCAGCCCGATCATGCGCTTTTCCATCTGAATCGCCTGAAACAGATTGCCGTGGGTGTAGGTCCAGTCCATGCCGCGATAGCCATAGCCGAGATCATTGAGGATCGACTGGGTCTCATCCTTGGCCAGAAACAGATCGTCGAGCTCCAGGCGCAGCCCGCCGATGGCGTCCCCCATGCGTGCCAGGGTCTGCATGTCCGCCATGCTGGCATAGGCCAGATTCCCGTCGATATCCGCCCCCACCTTGAAGATACCGCTGACGGTGAAGCGCTTGAGTCGGGGGAACACACCACCCGGTGTGATCGAGGCTTCCGGCACCAGCAGCGTCACGCGATCGCCGATTCCGACCCCCAGGTTGCGGGCCAGCAACTCCCCCAGCACCACGTTCCACTTGCCTGGAGCCAGGGAATCGAGTTTGCCCTGCTGCATATGGTTGCCGATGATCGACACCCGCTGCTCATAGTCCGGCTCGATACCATATACCAGCGCCCCTTCATTGCGTCCACCGACCGAGAACATGCCCTGCTGATCCACGTAGGGCGCCGCGCCGATGACGTGCTCACGTTGACTCAAGCGCTCAGCCAAGGGCTTCCAGTTGGCCATGCCGTCCTGGGCCTCGATGCGCGTATGCGGCACCATGCCCAGCACTCTTGAGCGCAGCTCGTGATCGAAGCCGTTCATTACCGACAGCACCAGAATCAGTACTGCCACACCCAGCATGAGCCCTAGCATGGATGTCAAGGAAATGAATGAGATGAAATGGTTACGTCGTTTGGCGCGCACGTAGCGCAGCCCGATCAAAAAGGGTATGCGGTCCAGCATCAGGTTCGGTTCCTCCTCGGCAGGCGCCTATGGTACGGTTTTTCCCGGCCGGGTGCATCGGCTGCACAAACACTGCAACATTACTTGCATGCGTCATGCCGGGCTCTAAAATGCCGCAACCGCCCTGCCTCATGCCCAATAGAGGCTTTCAAGGCTTCGAGAGATCATCATGACCCAGCGCCTGCTTCCCGAATGGCACCCTCAGGATGCCGTACAACTCACTTGGCCCAGCGTCGACAGCGACTGGGCGCCGCTGCTCGAGCGCATCGAAGCGACACTGGAAACGATGGTCGTGGCCATCACCCGCTATCAGCGGGTGTTGATCAGCGTTCCCGATCATTCGACCCATGAGCGCCTCACCGCGACCTTTCATCATCTTGGTGTGCCCATGGATCGTTTGATACTGGTCGAAGCCCCCGCCGATGATACCTGGGCCCGAGATCACGGTCCCATCGCCGTGGAACGTGACGGCGATATCGTCCTGCTCGACTATGAATTCACCGGCTGGGGCGGCAAGTTTCCCGCCAAGCGGGACAATGCCCTCACCGGCCGACTACGTGACACCGGCGTGTTCAAGGCCCCGGTGGAAACCCGCGACCTGGTACTGGAAGGCGGCGCCATCGAGACGGATGGCCAAGGCACGCTGCTGACCACCGAAGCCTGCTTGCTCAACCTCAACCGCAACCCGCAGCTCGATAGAGGCGCCATCGAAGCGCGACTACGCGAGGATTTTGGCGTCGAGCGCGTTTTATGGTTGAGTCATGGTCATCTGGAAGGGGACGACACCGACAGCCATATCGATACCCTGGCGCGCTTCTGCGACCCGCAGACCATCGCCTACGTGCGCTGCGGCGACCGGGACGATCCTCATTACCCGGCGCTGGCCGCCATGGAAAAGGAACTCGAAGCGCTGCGCCAAGCGGACGGTTCTCCCTACCAACTGATTCCGCTGCCCTGGCCACGGCCCTGCTTCGACCTCCAGGACGGCCATCGCCTGCCGGCCACCTACGCCAATTTCCTGGTCATCAATGGCGCGGTATTAGTGCCTGTCTATGGTGATGCCGCGGATGCCCAGGCTCTTGATGCCTTGGCGACAGCATTCCCCGGGCGCGATATTCTGCCCATCGACTGTCGTAGTGTGATCCTTCAGCATGGCAGCCTGCACTGCCTGACCATGCAGTTACCAATTGGCACCCTGGCGGAGTTTCCCACCTCCCTTTGAACGCGCTGAACGACACGGAGAATCGAGATGAACAAGAATACCGATAAAATCCCTGACAAAACCCTCAAGGTAGGCCTGGTGCAGCAACCTGCTTGGCCGGACAAGCAGCGCAGCCTGGAAGCCAGCGAAGCCGGTGTTCGCGAACTGGCCAAGCAAGGCGCTGAGCTAGTGATGCTGCAGGAACTGCACGCCACTCACTATTTTTGCCAGTGCGAGGACGCGGATCTCTTCGATCTCGCCGAGTCCTTGGATGGCCCTACCGCCACCCGCCTTGCGGAACTCGCCAAGGAACTGAACATCGTACTGGTCGGTTCGATCTTCGAGCGTCGTGCCGCTGGTGTCTATCACAATACCGCCATAGTCATGGACCGTGCTCAAGGCCGGGTCGGACACTATCGCAAGATGCATATCCCGGACGATCCTGGCTTCTACGAGAAATTCTATTTTACTCCAGGGGACGCGGATGCCGAACAGGGCTTCGAGCCCATCGACACCTCCGTGGGCCGACTTGGAGTGCTGGTATGCTGGGATCAGTGGTACCCGGAAGCGGCGCGCCTGATGGCCCTGGCCGGTGCCGAACTGCTGCTCTACCCCACCGCCATCGGCTGGCATCCACCCGACAACCTACCGGAAAAGGAGCGCCAGAAAGACGCCTGGACAATTGTTCAGCGCGCTCATGGGGTAGCCAACGGCCTGCCGGTGCTGGTCGCCAACCGGGTCGGCTTCGAAGAAGACCTGAGCGGGGTCACCGAGGGCATCCATTTCTGGGGTGGTAGCTTCATCTGTGGCCCCCAGGGAGAACTGCTGGCCCACGCCGGGGATGATAGCGAAAACCTGCTGGTCGAACTCGACATGCGAAGCAGCGAGCAGGTGCGACGCATGTGGCCCTATCTGCGTGATCGCAGAATCGATGCCTATGGGGATCTGACCAAGCGTTATCGGGATAGATAGGTCGCCAGCCCCGTTGGCATTAGCGTAAAATACCGCTCGCCTGAAAACACGTTCCGGTCCGTCCTTTACGCGGACGACCCGCTGGAGACAGTTACATGAATCAGTCCATCGTCGTGGCGGCGCTATACAAGTTCGTCACGCTCAATGATTTCGAAGCATTGCGGGAGCCGCTGCTCGAAACTCTCAAGACTCATGACATTAAGGGCACGCTGCTGCTGGCCCGGGAAGGCATCAATGGCACGGTTTCCGGTCGCCGCGAGAGTATCGATGCGCTGCTGGCCTGGTTCAAGACCGATCCTCGCTTTGCGGACCTCGACCATAAGGAGTCTCATTGCGACGAGCAGCCTTTCTATCGTACCAAGGTCAAGCTCAAGAAGGAGATCGTGACCCTAGGCATTCCGGAGGTAGACCCGAATCAGACGGTTGGCACCTATGTCGAGCCCGGGGACTGGAACGCTCTGGTCAGTGACCCGGAGGTGCTGGTGATCGATACCCGCAATGATTACGAGGTTGAGATCGGCTCCTTCAAGGGGGCGATCAATCCTGAGACCAAATCATTTCGTGAGTTTCCCGAATACGTCAAAGCACATTATGACCCATCGAAGCACAAGAAAGTCGCCATGTTTTGCACAGGTGGCATCCGCTGTGAAAAGGCATCGAGCTTCATGCTCAATGAAGGCTTCGACGAGGTCTACCACCTCAAGGGTGGCATTCTCAATTACCTCGAGAAGGTCCCCGAATCGGAATCCCTATGGCAAGGCGACTGCTTCGTCTTCGATAATCGCGTGACCGTGCGCCACGATCTCAGCGAAGGCGAATTCGAACAGTGTCATGCTTGCCGACGCCCATTATCTGCCGAGGATCGCGCCTCAGAGCATTACACACCCGGCATCAGCTGCCCGCATTGCTGGGACTCACTCTCGGAGAAGACGCGAGCGGGTGCCCGGGAACGTCAAAAGCAGATCGAGTTGGCCAAGGCGCGTAACGAGCCGCATCCCATCGGTCGCGATCCACGCGAACTTGCTGACGCCTGAGGTAAACAAGCCGACGCCCTTTGCCTGGCGTCGATGAAACCTTACTTGATGAGTCATGGTTGGATGGTGACAATATTGAAGGCGGCCGTTAATATAACGGTATAATAATGACGAAGGAATGGTTTGATGGAACTACAGTATCGTCTGCTCGCGGAACTCGAAGCCGCTTTCGATCATCTGGTCGAGCGCATCGATGCGCTACTCGATATCTATACCGCGAGCCCCGGCAAGGCCTGGGCGCTGGAATCGCCACGACCGGATGCACAGTGGCTGCGCCGGGTTCTGCTCGATTTCTGGTATCAGGACGGCCAGGATGGCCGAGTGACCCGCAGCTATGTAGGCCTGATCGCCGCCAGCGAGACATTGCTAGATGCGGTAGCCGAGGTCAATGCCGCCAAAAGCCGATTTGCGGCCATATTGGCAACGATACGCGAACAGGCGATTTCGCTAATTCCTGAAATCAAGACCGTCCTTCCGTTTCGTCACCCGGCGCTGCACGATCATTTGCGGGGACAAGGGCTGGCACGCTTGCATCTGAAGCAGTGCTGGCGGCATTTACCGGTTGCCGATGCGCCATTGTCACGGGTTCGCCTGGCCTGGTACACCAGCGGCCGCTCCATCAAGCGGCTCACCGTGCGTGAAGCAGAACAGAAGCTGCTGACACTGGACAGCGATGCGCCTCATGTGCGGATTCAACTCAAACGCCTGGCCGGCATACCGGACGGCGAACCGCTTGCCCAGGTACAGCGTCAGGCGCCGGTCATGCGCGCCAATCTATTCTTCCAGGAACCCCTGGCCGATGGTCGCTCCCGCAAGGCCATGAACCTGCCCCTTCCCCTTTTCATTCCTGCGCCAGACGGGCAGCTTCCGCACTACAACCAGCCGCTGCCCCGCCCACCTCAAGGCCGTACTCGGGCCAAACGCAGCGATGAACGCCTGGAAGACGATGTATTTTTGCCCAGCATTCGAGTATTTCGCTACCGCGGCTGACCCCTGCACGCGGTGTGTCATCCTTGGGCTTTGTCTGAAAAGTCGACGAGCGATGGCCAGACAAGGCAAAAATCGACGAAAAGACGGTGTTTACTCGGTGTAAATGAGTACTTTGATCGGACTCGCGCACGAGTCGATGTTTAACGCTGTATGGGCGAGCGCAGGCACTTTTCAGGCATAGCCTAGCGCCGGCTGGCATCATAACCCAAATCAATGCCCCGCTTTTCATCCGCCCGGCGCTGGGCCATGGCTTTCTGCTTGCGGTTTTCCTCTTCGCATACCTCGTCCTTGCCGCCGCAGATATCGCAGCCGTCCTTGAGGCCCAGGTTGTTGAGCCCGCCGCAGGAGCCAGCGATAGGCTTGCGGCCCATCAAGACTCCTATGGACATGGCTCCTATCACCAGCAGCATGAATCCAAACACCAGTATCCAAAGTGTCATGTTGTCTCCTTCTCAGTTGCCGGCTCATCCAGATAAGGTTCAAAGGACGAGCTCATGCGCGTTGTAAAGCCTTCTTCCTCTCTGACAATAAAATAGACCGCCAGGTTTTCCTGCTCGGCCATTTTCAGTCCCGCATCGGCTCCCATCACGGTAAAGGCCGTCGCCAGCGCATCCGCGGTGGCGCTGCGTTCGGTGATGACCGTCACCGAGGCAACCCGATTGTCGATGGGTCGACCGGTACGTGGATCGATAGTATGGGAATAGCGTACGCCATCTGCCTCGAAATAGTTACGATAATCGCCCGAGGTGGCCACAGCCGCCGCTTCGAGATCAATGATACGCTGCGCGCTACGTTCGTTGGACACAGGCTTTTCCACGGCGATGCGCCAAGGCTCATTGCCGGGCTTGTGACCGTGAGTACGGATCTCACCGCCTACTTCGACCAGATAATTGGCAACGTCACTGGCTTCCAGATAGTCCGCCACCTGATCCGTGGCATAGCCCTTGGCGATGCCCGACAAATCGACATAAACCGGCTTGGTCTTGCTAAGCATGCCGTCCTTCAACTGCAGCGCGTTGACGTCGACCCGGGATAGTGCTTCTCGCAGCGTCCTGACATCAGGTACTTCCTCGGGTCGCCCTTCCGGCCCGAACCCCCATAGATTGACCGCTGGCCCAATCGTCATATCAAAGGCGCCATTGGAAAGCCGGGCTATGCGCTGTGACTCCCGTATGACCTCCGCCGTGGCAGGTGATACGAAGAAGGGAACAGCTACCGGGAATCGATTGAAACGTGACAGCTCAGAGTCATCGCGATAGGTCGACATAAGTGCATCGATGCGCTCGAGCTCGGTAAGTATCCCGGATTCGAGACGGGCATAGTCATCCTGATCCAGATCCGCATAAACCGTGACGTGATAGCCGGTGCCGAAGATCGGCCCCTGGAATCGATGCTCGCCAGGACCGCTATCGCAGCCGGCCAGCAGTACGATCACCAAAGCCATCAACGACAGGGCCAGCCCTTTCGAGGCCGGCCCTGTCAGCTTTCTACAAGCAACTTTCATCATCCGCCGAAGTCATCCAGCATGATGTTCTCCGGCTCGACCCCCATGTCGGTGAGCATCTTGACCACGGATGCGTTCATCATGGGTGGCCCGCACATGTAGAACTCACAATCCTCCGGTGCTGGGTGATCCTTGAGATACATGTCGTACAGCACATTATGGATGAAACCGGTCGGCCCTTCCCAGTTATCCTCGGGCTGCGGGTCGGAAAGCGCCAGGTGCCATTCAAAGTTATCGAACTCCTCGGCCAGCTGGTCGTACTCCTCGTTATAGAAGGTTTCCCGCCAGGAGCGCGCGCCATACCAGAAGGTCATCTTGCGCGTGGACTTCAAACGCTTGAGCTGATCGAAGATGTGGCTGCGCATTGGCGCCATGCCCGCACCACCGCCGATGAAGACCATTTCTGCATCGGTATCCTTGGCAAAGAATTCACCGAAGGGCCCCATTACCGTGACTTTGTCGCCGGGCTTGAGGGAGAACACATAGGTCGACATCAGCCCTGGCGGATAATCGCTGTTGGGCGGCGGCGTGGCGATACGGATGTTGAACTTGAGCAGGCCTTTCTCTTCAGGATAGTTGGCCATGGAATAGGCGCGAATGACCTCTTCATTGCTCTTGTGAGAAATATTGAAAATACCGAATTTCTCCCAATCCCCACGATACTCTTCCTCGATATCGAAGTCGGAGAACTTGATGTCGTAGGGAGGCGCCACCAGCTGTACATAGCCGCCGGCGCGGAAGGCGACCTCCTCTCCCTCTGGCAACTTGAGGTTGAGTTCCTTGATGAAGGTTGCGACGTTGGGGTTGGAGGTGACTTCACACTCCCACTTCTTGACCCCGAACACCTCCTCCGGCACCTCGATCTTCATGTCCTGCTTGACCGGTACCTGACAGGAGAGCCGCCAGCCTTCCTTTTTTTCACGCATGGTGAAATGGGATTCTTCCGTGGGCAGAATCGAGCCGCCGCCCTCGGAAATACGGCACTTGCACTGAGCGCAGGAGCCACCACCGCCACAGGCAGATGATAAAAAGATGCCATTGGAGGCCAAGGTCTGCAGCAGTTTGCCACCGGCCTGAGTCGTCATCGTGTTGTCGGGATCGTCGTTGATCTCGATCGTGACGTCGCCACTGCTGACCAGCCGACTGCGCGCAGCCAGGATCACCATCACAAGGCCAATGACGATCACGGTAAACATGATCACACCGAGCAAGATTACAGATATATCAACCATGTCGATTTCTTATCCTCGTTGGCTTTATAGCTGGACACCGGAGAAGGACATGAAGCCTAGCGACATCAGCCCGACGGTAATGAAGGTGATACCCAGCCCCTGCAGTCCTGCCGGCACATCGCTGTACTTGAGCTTTTCACGGATACCCGCCAGGGCTGTGATTGCCAGAGCCCAGCCGATACCGGCGCCGGCGCCGTAGACAACGGACTCACCAAAACCGTAGCTACGTTCGGCCATGAACAATACCGCGCCAAGAATCGCGCAGTTGACCGTGATCAGCGGAAGGAAAACACCCAATGTGTTGTAAAGCGCCGGAACGAATTTATCGAGGAACATCTCGAGAATCTGCACCATGGCAGCGATAACCCCGATGTAGCTCAAAAGCCCCAGGAAGGAGAGATCGATATTTTCCGCCCCTTCAATGCCCGTCCAGGTCAGTGCCCCTTCCGCCAGCAAGTAATGCAGGATCAAATTATTGGCCGGCACCGTAATGGTCAGCACCACGATTACAGCAATGCCTAGCCCAATGGCAGACGACACTTTCTTGGAAACCGCCAGAAAGGTACACATGCCCAGGAAGAATGCCAACGCCATGTTTTCGACGAAGACCGCCTGGACGAATAGGCTGAGATAATGGCCAAGCATTACGCGGTCTCCTTGATCTTGGTTTTACTGTTGGAAACGATACGGTATTCGGTCTTCTCCACCTGATCCGGGTTGAAGGAGCGCAGTATCCAGATCAACAGGCCGATGACGAAAAAGGCTGAAGGCGGCAACAGCATCAAACCATTAGGCACATACCAACCACCGTTTTGTACCGCCGGCAGGATAGTGAGGCCAAACAGACTGCCGGAACCAAGCAGTTCCCGCACGAAGCCGACGAACAGCAGAATCACAGCGTAACCCAGACCATTGCCCACGCCATCGAGGAAACTCATCACCGGGCCATTCTGCATGGCGTAACCTTCAGCCCGCCCCATGACGATACAGTTGGTGATGATCAGCCCAACGAACACCGATAACTGCTTGGACATTTCGTAGGCATAAGCCTTCAATACCTGATCCACCACGATCACCAGGGAGGCGATGATGGTCATCTGTACGATGATGCGGATCGACGAAGGAATGTGATGACGAAGCAAGGACACGAAGAGATTGGAAAACGCGGTAACCACGATCACGGCAATCCCCATGACCAGCGACACGCTCATCGAGTTGGTGACCGCTAGCGCGGAACAGATCCCCAGCACCTGCAAGGCGATGGGATTGTTCTTGAACACCGGCGATAACAGAACGCTTTTCGGAGTATCAGAGGCAGCCATACTTACGCGTCTCCCTGTGTATTGTCATGGAAGCGAGCGAGGTACTCGGCAAAGCCCGCCTCGCTGAGCCAGAATTGCAACATATTGGTGACACCGCGACTAGTCAGGGTGGCACCGGATAGTGCGTCTGCCTCGTACTCGGAATCGGCACCGCCTTTTACCAGACGAATCTCCGGCTGCATTTCGCTATCGCTGTAGTCATAGATTTTCTTGCCATCCCATTGCGCCTTCCAGCGCGGGTTGTCCACTTCACCGCCAAGCCCCGGGGTTTCCGAATGGTCGTAGTAGGACAGGCCAAGGATGGTATTGCCATCGCCCTTCAGCGCCAAGAAGCCGCGCATCAGACCCCACAGGCCCTGGCCGCGAATCGGCAGAATGATTTCATTGGGATTTTCGGCATCACCTACCAGATAGACAGTGGAAAAGTTTTCCTGGCGAATGAGACCCGCCGGATCGTCTCCGGATAGCGTCCGGGAAGACGCTGGATCCTTGGAAGCATCGAACTGATTGAAGGTCTCGGGATCGAGTTCTTCAGAGTATTCACCGGTCTCGAGATTGATTACCCGAGAGGTGATCTTGTCCTTGAATACCTGATTGACATCGACACCCGGCTCATAGAGCCCAGCCACCTGCAAGATGTTGCTTTTGCGGTCGAGTTCCTGATTCAGCTGCTGGGTGGGGCGTAGCGCCACCGCAGCGGTCGAAACGATGACGGAGCAGACGATACACAACGCCAGGGCGACCCCCAGCGTTTTTTTGATCGAGTTGTTGCTTGACGACATCAGGCAGTCTCCTCGGTTGTCGGCGTAAAGGCTTTCTCACGCTTCTGGCGACGCTTGATATTGGCTTGAACGACGAAATGATCGATTAGCGGTGCAAACAAGTTGGCAAATAGGATTGCCAGCATGATGCCCTCCGGGAAGGCCGGATTGACGACACGAATGAGCACCGTCATCACCCCGATCAAGGCGCCGAAAATCAGCTTGCCGGGATTGGTCATGGAAGCCGAGACCGGATCGGTGGCCATGAACACCAGGCCGAAGGCAAAACCACCGACCACCAGGTGCCAGTACCAGGGCATGGCAAACATCGTATTGGTATCGGAACCGATGAGATTGAGCAGCAAGGACATCCCTACCATACCGAGGAAGACCCCCAGCATGATGCGCCAGGACGCGATTCGAGTCAGCAGCAACACCGCCGCCCCGAGCAGGATCGCCAAGGTCGAGACTTCACCCACCGAGCCGGGCATGAACCCCAGGAAAGCATCCCACCAGCTGTACTGTTCGGTCATGCCAGGCATACCGTCGGTGACGACCATTGAAAGCGCCGTGGCCCCGGTATAGCCATCCGCGGCCACCCATACCGCATCACCGGAAATCTGCGCCGGATAGGCAAAATAGAGAAAAGCACGACCGGTCAGCGCGGGATTGAGGAAGTTCTTGCCGGTACCGCCGAAAATTTCCTTCCCGATCACCACGCCGAAGGTGATGCCTAAGGCGACCTGCCACAAAGGAATGGTGGCCGGAAGGATCAATGCGTAGAGCACGGAAGTGACGAAGAATCCCTCGTTGACCTCGTGCCCACGCTTGACCGCAAACAGTACTTCCCAGAAGCCCCCCACCACGAAGGTCACCAGGTAGATAGGCAGGAAGTAAGTGGCACCGTGAATGAAGTTCGCCCAGATGCTGCCGGGGTCATGACCACTGGTCAGCGCCAGGGTCACCGCCTCGCGCCATCCTCCCAGCGCGCCGTAGCCATCGGCGATCGCCAGATTGGCCTGTAGGCCGGCATTGTACATACCGAAGAACATGGCTGGAAACGTACACATCCATACCGTGATCATGATGCGCTTCAGATCGATGCCATCGCGCACATGGGCCGTGCCTTTGGTGACGTCCGGTGGCGCATAAAAGATGGTGTCTACCGCTTCGTAGAGCGCATAAAACTTCTCGTAGCGGCCACCCTTGTGGAAATGGGGCTCGAGATTGTCGAGTGATTTGCGGATACCCATCATCGCATTAGGCCTCTTTCTCGATCGTAGTGAGATTGTCGCGCAGGATAGGGCCATACTCGTATTTGCCAGGGCAGACGTAGGTGCACAGCGCCAGATCCTCTTCATCCAACTCGAGGCAACCGAGTTGCATGGCATCTTCGATATCGCCCACGATCAACGAACGCAGTAACTGGGTCGGAAGAATATCCAGTGGCATGACTTTCTCGTAGGAGCCGATAGGTACCATGGCACGCTCGGAACCGTTGGTCGAGGTGTCCGGCGCGTACTTGGGAAGGCCCAGGAACTGGGAGATGTAGATACCCATGACCGAATGGCGGTTGCGACCGGGCGACAACCAACCCATGAAGGCGCGCTTGTTGTTCTCTTCGAGCAGCGAGAACTGGGAATGAAAACGCCCCAGGAAACGGCGCGAGCCTTCTGCGGTAAAACCACCGAATACCGAACCGGAAATCACACGGGTTTCTTCAGGTTCGATGATTTCATTCTCGAGTAGTTCCGCGCTGCTGGCACCGACCCGAGTCCGAAGCAGACGTGGCTGCTGGGCGCGAGGGCCGCCAACCGCGACTATCCGCCGCAGATCCAGTCGCCCTTCGGTGAACAGGGTGCCGATCGCCATGACATCCTGATAGCCGACGTACCAGACCTGGCGCTTCAGGCCCACCGGGGAGAGGAAGTGGATATGCGTACCCGGCAGCCCCGCCGGATGCAGACCGGCAAAGCTTTCGACCTGGACCCCATCGACATCGCTTCCCGGTAAATCCACGTCAGGTGCCTGACACAGATACACCTTACCTGGCGTCAGATGCTTGAGCACCTTGAGACCACTGGCAAACGCCTGGGGGTTTTCGTTGATGATGATCGCAGGATCCGCAGACAGCGGATGTGTGTCGATGGCAGTGACGAAAATATCCGCCGGTACCGCCTCGAGCTCAGGAGTACGCGAGAAGGGACGCGTGCGCAGCGCTGTCCAGAGTCCGGACTCGACCAGCTGATCTACTACCACTTGACGTTCGAGCGTGGCCAGAGCATTGGCCCCGTGCGCCTTGAACTCGATCGCCTCTTCAGCATCATCGAGGCGAATCACCACCGACAGCAGCATGCGCCGCTCACCGCGATTGATAGCGACCACCTCCCCGGCGCCAGGCGAGGTGAAGCGTACTCCAGGAATTTTCTTGTCGGTAAACAGAAGTTGGCCCTGTTTGACCCGATCTCCTTCCTTGACCTCCATCGTCGGCTTCATACCGACATAGTCAGGCCCCAGAATCGCCACATGACGAACGGGCGTGGCTTCATGGATACGCTGCTCCGGATCCCCGACGATCGGGAGATCCAGGCCTCGTTTGACTTCGATCATAGTCTCGCCCAGTTATCTGTTCTGATAGTAGAAATAACGATAAATACAGTGAGCATCAGCTCTAGCCTGCGGTCATGTCATGCCGTATTCCGCCTGAAATGATTGGGCGGCTTCGTTTTTCTTATATCAGAGGGTTGTCTTGTACGGCTCACACTTGGAGGAACCGCAGCAAAAAGTCGCTCTCATTATAAAGAGGCACGACTGGAAAGACCACATGATCAAAGGTCGGGTTTGAAGGATAGAACAGGGTCTAAACGACCGATCGCCCCCATGAAGGGGGGCGATGAAGAGGCATTTAGTCGCGAGCGACCGGCAGGTATTTGAAACGAACATTGGACATGTATTGCAAGAGCCGCACGACCTGGCAGCTATAACCGAACTCGTTGTCGTACCAGACATACAGCACTGCATTGGTATCGTCGACGATGGTCGCCTTGGCGTCCACGATGCCCGCATGACGATTGCCGACAAAATCCGAGGAAACCACTTCGGGAGAGTCGACATAGTCGATCTGCTTGTGCATCGGCGAATGCAATGCTATCTGGCGCAGATAGTCGTTGACGCTGTTGGTATCCGCGCTCTTCTCCAGGTTGAGATTGAGAATCGCCATGGAGACGTTGGGTGTCGGCACACGAATGGCATTGCCGGTCAGCTTGTTGGAAAGCTCGGGTAGCGCCTTGGCCACTGCCTTGGCAGCCCCGGTCTCGGTCAACACCATGTTCAGCGGCGCACTACGACCGCGACGATCACCCTTGTGGTAATTGTCGATCAGATTCTGATCGTTGGTATAGGAGTGCACCGTCTCCACGTGGCCATGCTTGATGCCGTACTCGTCATTGATTGCCTTGAGTACCGGCACGATGGCGTTGGTGGTACACGAGGCAGCAGAAATGATGCGCTCGCCGTCATCGATATCGCTGTGATTGATGCCATAGACGACGTTCTTGAGATTGCCCTTGCCTGGCGCCGTGAGCAGCACCTTGGTGACACCCTTGCACTGCAAGTGCTGGGAAAGTCCCTCTTCATCCCGCCACTTACCAGTATTGTCGACCACGATGGCATTGTTGATGCCATAGGCGGTGTAATCGATTTCCGTAGGGGAATCCGCGTGGATGACCTTGATGTAGTTGCCATTGGCGATCAGGGCACTGTTTTCCTGGTCGACGCTGATCGATCCACCGAATGGACCATGCACCGAGTCGCGACGTAGAAGGCTTGCACGCTTCTCGAGGTCGTCACCAGAGCCACGCACGACGATGGCACGCAGTCGCAGCAGATTACCGCCGCCCGCCTTCTCGATCAGAATGCGCGCCAGAATGCGGCCGATACGACCGAAGCCATAAAGCACCACGTCCTTAGGCTCGCCTCCCATGCCGTTGGCGCTGTGCCCGCCGACGATGTCCGAAAGCTCTTCTTTCAGATACGCTTCGACATCATCGCGACCGCTATTCTTGAAAGCGACTGCCAACCGGCCAAGATCGATGTGCGCCGGGGCCAGATCGAGTTCGGTCATTGTCTTGATCAAAGGGAAGGTATCGCGAACGGAGAGTTCGGTTCCTTCGACCCGCTTCACATAGCGGTGATTCTTGAGGATACGCAGAACCGAACGATTGATCAGTGAACGGCCGTAGAGCGATGGCACGACGTTATACTTGCGATAGAGTTTGCCGAGCAGCGGAATCATCTCTTCTGCAAGCGCTTCATTGTCCTGCCATTCCTGGAAATAGTTATCGAGCTTTTCCTGACTCACGGGGCCTTACCTCACTGATGCATGAATAATTTGACGGCTATTATCCTTATCCCCTGGGGATGACCGCAATCGCTGTATGGTCGCAGGTGCTGTAGGCCCACTACAGAAACCAGGATTTGACTACAAGCGGCGATTAGCGCAAGAGCGCTTTCTCGCTACCGCTTCAAGACTGTTATCATTCTACTCACCCTCAAAGCCTTGCGTTCAAATCGTCGATGTCGAATTTTTCTCCGTTAGCGCCACCTCAACCCGCCGGATCACGCGAAACCCTTTATTGGCACGCCCCGGAAGGCTGCGCCACCGCCCTGGCACTGGCCCGGCTGGCTGATAGCGCACCGCTTCTGGTGGTTACCCGAGACACCGCCGCCGTACAGCGCCTGGAAAGTGCCCTGCGTTTTTTTGCCAGCGTGCCGGTACTGCCCTTCCCTGACTGGGAAACGCTGCCCTACGACAGTTTTTCACCCCACCAGGATATTGTATCCGAGCGCCTGCGCACCCTGCGCCGGCTTCAGGAGTCCAAGGATGGCATCGTGCTGGTGCCGATCAACACTCTGATGCAGCGCTTGCCCCCGAGCGACTATATAGCCGGTCGGGTGCTGACCTTAAGCGTCGGCATGACCATCGACCGTGAAGGCTTTCGTGAAAAGCTCTCCCGAGCGGGCTATCGCGCCGTGGAAACAGTCTACGAGCCTGGCGAATACGCCCTGCGCGGCGCTCTGATCGACCTGTATCCCATGGGCAGCACGGCCCCACTGCGCATCGATCTTTTCGATGACGAGATCGACACCCTGCGCTATTTCGACCCGGATACCCAGCGCAGCGGTGACAAGGTCGAGGGAGTCGAGCTGCTGCCGGCGCATGAATATTCGCTGTCACGCTCCGCCATCGCCTGTTTTCGGGAAGGTTTCGAGACGCTCTTCGACGTCGACCCGCGCCAATGCCCGCTCTACAACGATGCTCTGAAAGGCATTCCCGCCCCGGGGCTCGAACAGTATCTGCCGCTGTTTTTTGAGGAGACCGCGAGTCTGTTCGATCACTTGGCGGAAGGCACCCAGGTGGCCATGCTACCGGAGGTATTCGAGGCAGCAGAGCATCACTGGGCAGCCATTCAGAGCCGCTACGAGAACTTGGGGGTCGATCCCACGCGGCCCCTGTTGCCGCCGGCCCGGGCGTTCATTCCGGTACCGGACGTGTTTGCGGCAATCAAGGCCAAGCCCCGGGTCGCCCTGGTCACGGAGGACGAACATGCCCATGCCCACCGCCCCTTGACCCAGGCTCCGCCACGCGTCGCCATCAATGCCCGAGCCCAGAAGCCGCTGGCGACCCTTGAAGAATTTCTATCCTCTCACCGGGATACCCGAGTGCTGTTCATTGCCGAGTCTCGCGGCCGTCGGGAAGCGCTGGAAGAAACCCTTGGCGTACTGCAGCTGGAATTGCCCCATGTCGACGGCTGGCAGGAGTTTCTGGACGGTGACACGCCGCTTGCCATCACCGAAAGCGAGCTTGATGAAGGTTTATGGCTTGCGGACCCAGCCCTGGTCATCGTGACCGAAACGGAGCTGTTCGGTGAAGTAGTGCGCCAGACCCGACGCCGTGAGAAAGCCACCGATGACAACGAACTGGCGGTACGCCATCTTTCCGAGCTTCGCGTGGGCGCTCCAGTGGTACACCAAACCCACGGCGTGGGCCGCTATCAAGGGCTTGAGGCTCTCGATGCAGGCGGTCGGGCGGCGGAATTCGTGGCGCTGGAATACGCTAACGGGGCCAAGCTCTATGTGCCCGTGGACAACCTGCATCTCATCTCCCGCTACGCCGGCGCCTCTGATGAGCTGGCACCCTTGCACAAGCTGGGCTCGGACACCTGGGACAAGGCCAAGAAAAAGGCCGCGGAGAAGGTTCGTGACACTGCCGCTGAGCTGCTCGATGTCTATGCCCGACGGGAGGCTCGGGAAGGTTTTGCCTGTGCCGAACCCGGGGAAGAGTACCAGCGCTTCGCTGCCAGCTTCCCTTTTGAAGAGACACCGGATCAGCGTGCCGCCATCCATGCGGTGATCGGCGACATGATCGCTCCTCGCCCCATGGATCGAGTGGTCTGCGGCGATGTCGGGTTCGGCAAGACCGAAGTCGCCATGCGCGCCGCTTTCCTGGCAGTTCACTCCGAGCGCCAGGTGGTGGTGCTGGTGCCCACCACCCTGCTGGCTCAGCAGCACTTCGACAATTTCCGCGACCGCTTTGCCGACACCGCCGTACAGATCGAACTTATCTCGCGCTTTACCGGCGGCAAGGGCCAGGCCGAGTCCATGAAACGTATCGAGGATGGGCGTGCCGACATCGTCATCGGCACCCATAAACTGCTATCGAAGTCGATCAAGCTGCCCAACATGGGGCTACTCATCATCGACGAAGAGCATCGTTTCGGGGTGGCGCAGAAGGAGCGTCTAAAGAGCCTGCGCGCCGAGGTGGACATTCTCACCCTGACTGCAACACCGATCCCTCGCACCCTGAACATGGCCATGAGCGGCATGCGAGATCTGTCGATCATCGCTACCCCACCGGCCCGGCGCCTGTCGGTAAAAACCTTCGTTCAACAGCGCAACGAACCCATCATCAAGGAAGCGATCCTGCGGGAGATCCTGCGCGGCGGTCAGGTCTATTTCCTGCACAATGAGGTCAAGACCATCGAGCAGGCGGCCCAAAAGGTGCGAGACATGGTGCCGGATGCTCGGGTCGCAGTGGCCCATGGCCAGCTTCCCGAACGCTCTCTGGAGCGCATCATGTCGGAGTTCTATCACAAGCGCTTCAACGTGCTGGTGTGCTCGACCATCATCGAGACCGGTATCGACGTGCCCAGTGCCAATACCATCCTCATCGAGCGCGCCGATAAGTTCGGCCTGGCTCAGCTTCATCAATTGCGCGGGCGTGTGGGCCGGAGCCATCACCAGGCCTACGCCTATCTGCTGACGCCGCCGCCCAAGGCGATCACCAAGGACGCCCTGAAACGGCTCGAAGCCATCAGCCAGGCGGAAGACCTGGGAGCCGGCTTCACCTTGGCCAGCCACGACATGGAGATTCGTGGCGCCGGCGAACTGCTTGGCGATGAGCAGAGCGGGCAGATGGAGACCATCGGCTACAGCCTCTACATGCAGATGCTCGACCGGGCAGTGAAAGCGATACGCGCCGGCAAGACCCCCAACATCGAGGCGCCGCTGGACGAAGGGGTGGAAGTCAGCCTCAATTTGCCTGCGTTGATTCCCGACGATTATCTGCATGATGTGCAACAGCGCCTGGTCATGTACAAACGTATCAGCAATGCGGAGAACGAAGCGGATCTCAGGGAGCTGCAGGTCGAGATGATCGATCGCTTTGGCCTGCTGCCGGCGCCGGTCAAGACACTGTTCCGCCAGACCCAGCTGCGCCAGCGTGCCGAACGCTTAGGGATCGTGCGCCTGGAGGCAGGCCCGGAGCGCGGTCGTGTGATCTTCGGCAGCGCGCCGATGGTGGAGCCGATGACCCTGGTGGATCTGATTCAGCGCGATCCGGTGCATTACCGGCTGGATGGCGCGGACACGCTGCGCTTCGAGCTCGAGATGGAAACGCCCGAGGCGCGTCTGCAAGCCATCGACTCTCTACTCGATACATTGAATCGCAAGGCGCAGGCGGCGTGAAAGCGCGCCTCGCCAGTGCCGACGGCAACACGACGAGATAACGGTTTCCCTGTCAAGAATCAGGTTGGCGAAATATACTCAACAAGATGGCGACTGCCACTGAATCATCGGATTGGACAGGTCACACACTATGCGCTTAATACAGACATCGTCGCGAATTGGATTGGTCTTCAGCCTGCTTGCATCGCCTTCTTTCTTGCTGGCTGCGGAAGACGCGAATACAAGAACAGATATCAACGAGGATACGACTCGGCAAGCGGGCATCGAACACTATTTGCTGCAAGACAACAGTGATGTGGTCGGTCAGGTGCAAACGGTCAAGGCGCGCCAGGACGACACCTTGATCGACATCGGCCGACGCTTTGGCATCGGCTACGAAGAGATGCGGCGTGCCAACCCGGACGTCAGCGTGTGGCTTCCCGGCGAGGGTACGGAGGTTCTCATTCCAACCCGTTTCATCCTGCCACCGGGCCCGCGGGAGGGTGTGGTGGTCAATATTGCCGAGATGCGACTCTATTACTATCCACCGACCAAAGAAGGAGAAACTCCCGAGGTCGAAACCTACCCGGTAAGCGTCGGGCGCATGGACTGGAAGACACCGCTGGGTGAGACGACGATCACTGCCAAGGCCAAGGATCCTGCCTGGTATCCGCCCGCATCGATCATCAAGGAGCATGCGGAGGATGGACGATCACTGGGACGTGTCGTCCCTCCCGGCCCTGACAATCCGCTGGGTAGGCACGTGCTGCGCTTGAATATCCCCGGCTATCTCATTCATGGCACCAACCGCCCGGAGGGGGTCGGAATGCAGGTGACCCATGGCTGCATCCGCATGCTGCCAGAGGATATCGACAGCCTGTTTTCTCGCTTGCCGGTAGGCACGAAGGTGCGCCTGATCAACTCCTCCATCAAGACCGGCTGGTCGCAAAGTGGCATTTTAAACGTCCAGACATACCCTTCTCTGGATGAGAAAGACACACCCACAAAACGCATCGATGACGCCTTTACAGCGGTGACGACGGTCGTCGAAGGCAAGCGGTATCCGGTAGATTTTGCACGCCTGAAACGCGTGGCTGAAAACGCCACCGGCATGACCGAATCGCTGGTGCTGGTGGAGCCTCCTTTCGAGATAGAGCGCAGAATCAACGATCCTCTCTACGACAATCTCGAACTTCGCGAATCGCTCTATAGCCATCTTGAGATGGGTACAAAAAACGACGACGCCTGAACCCGGCGCCACTCTTTTTTAGAAATGCTACTTCCAGAAATTACTCTGAAACAAGAAAGCCCTGCTTAGGCAGGGCTTTCTTGGTGCAATCCACGTCACGGCATCTCGGTGAGATACCATGATATAAGGATCACTTACGCATGGAGCGCTCGAACATGCGGTCCATTTCCTGCTTGTTTTGCTGGCTCTGCTGCAGAGCCTGCTGAGCAGTACGCTGAGCCTGCTGAGCGGTGCTCATTGCTTCCTGAGCAATAGTGCGAGTTTCCTGGCTCTTCATTTCAGACTGGCTCATCTGACCGCTTTTTTCTTCGCTAGCATTGGACGAGCAGCCTGCCATGACGGCCAGTGCCAAACCAGCAGCAGCGATCTTAAGCGTAGTGCGAGTAGTTTTCATACTGTTCTCCTTGGATCTTCCTTGGGTTACTTACTTTTCCTGCGTAGGCAGGCTTTCTTGCAACTTCTCTTTCACAACCTAGCGGATGATAACTTTCGTGCCAAGTTTCACCAAGTCCGTCAGGCGTTCTATTTGCTGGTTGGTCACTGCAACGCAGCCATCCGTCCAGTTAAAACGCCGGTGAAGAACTGGATCACTTTCCCCTAAACCGTGAATACCGATGTTGCCACCGAGCACCGTATCCTGAGGCGGTGCCCCGTGGCGCCGATAGTACGATAGGTAATCATAGAATTCATCATCGCTCAATATGTCCGCTTCTCGCGCCTCACGGGCATGGGCAAGCGTAGGATAATCGAGACCCAGGAAAATATTGAAGCGACTATCGAGGTTGATCCAGTTGACGTGGAACTCTCCCGTCGGGGTTGCTCTATCGCCACTGAAACGCAACCTTCTGGCGCCACCGCGCCCAAGGGAAACCGGCGAGAACCGCTCGATTTCCTGATCACCGCGATAGACGTGCAAGGTCGATGCTTGATCGTCCACTAGCAGCCAGATGGCTTGATCGTCGGAACCAGCATATAACCCTGGGATATGTAGCAACAGTAATAAGAACAGCAGTAACCTGCGCATCGGTTAATTCTTCACGACTCTTTTGTATAGTTTGAACGGCATTTAATCACTCAAGAAGGCTTGATAACAATACGCCAGCCCCTGGTAAATAACGCAGCATACAGATTCCCATGAGCAGATGCTCGACAAATCGCGTAGCGTCCACGCTATCGGAAATCCGTTTTTAAATGCTTCACAAAAAACAGACTCTCAAGCGAAGGCCCAGAACCGTGCGGCCACATACATCAACAATGGCACCGTAAAGGTCGCAATCACGATGGCTAGAAAGCCATCGACGGGCGTCGAGGCAATCAACGCGCCCAGCACCCCATTGTTCAAGGCAAAACCCGCCAAGGCGAGCACGAAGAAGCGATCCCCGCGCCCCGCCTTGCGAAAGGTAAATCGCCGATGCCCCCAGAACGACACCTGAAAAGCCACCAGAAAGGCTACCAGGTTAGCCAAAAAAGGAGAGGTATTCGGCCACAACCAGAGCGCCAGACCAGCTACAGAAAGATGCACCAAGGTCGCAAGGCCACCTACCCCGCCAAAGCGCAATAAGGTTCCCGATTCATTGATCAGCCATTTCATCGGTTCATGCTGCTCCCTACCACATCGCGATTTACAGGCTCATGTGGCTCGCTGGTGGAAACATTATCTTGAGGACTGATCTCGGCGACCAAATAAAGTGGACGCTGCTTAGTTTCCATAAATAGACGCGCCACGTACTCGCCGAGGATGCCAACAGACAGCAGCTGCATACCGCCAAAAAACAGCACAGCCGACATCACCGATGCATAGCCTGGGGTGTCACGACCAAAGAGCAGAGCTTTGACGACAATCACCAGGATATAGATGAACGACAAGAGCGCGATACCGCCGCCAATATAGCTCCACATGCGCAGTGGCCAGGTCGAGAAGCTTACCAGGCCATCCAGTGCAAAGTTCCAGAGCTTCCAGTAGTTGAACTTGCTCGCGCCGGTCTGGCGCGATGGTTGTTGGTAGGGAATACCAATTGAACGAAACCCCACCCAGGAATACAGCCCTTTCATGAAGCGATTACGCTCGGGCAATTGCTTGAGCGCATCGACAATGCACCGGTCCAACAAGCGAAAATCACCGGCACTCGGTGGAATTTCCGTATGCGATAACCGGTTGAACACCCGATAGAACAATCCTGATGTCTGGCGTTTGGCTGCGGTTTCCTCGTTATCCTCATGACGCAAGCCATACACCATGTCATAGCCTTGCTCGCGCCACAGGCGCACGAATTCCAATATCGTCTCGGGAGGGTGTTGCAAATCCACGTCGATGGGTACGACCGCTTCGCCGCGAGCATGCTCGAGCCCCGCGGTCATGGCGATTTCCTTGCCGAAGTTACGCGTGAAGGAAAGATAGCGTATGCGCCCGTCTCTGGTTGACGCCTCGCGCAGCTTCTGCAAGGTGGCGTCTTTCGAACCATCATCGACGAAAAGAATTTCCAGTTCGGGAATGTGACCCTCAAGAACGTTAAGCACCGCCTCGATGAAAGGATCGATGGAATCCTCCTCATTCATCACCGGTACAACCAAGCTGAGCAACCAGGAAACGTCCTCGCACCCTTGCGTCGAGGACGCCCGCTCGAAATCTTTATCCATTACTCTCTCTAGCATTGAGATTAGCCTGTACTGGAGGTTGTCCTCTCTTCACAGCAGGCATAATTTGAAGGTTTTAAGCATGGCGCTGCGCTGGCATTCAGGACTCGGATCGTCATTTACCAGAATGACCATATCGCCTGCCTGTGCTTCCGCATAGCCCGAACGCCGCGCCACTTCTGCCGCGTCCAGTCGAGCACCATGAACAACTTCGAAGTGCCTAGCGCCCTGCTTCACCAGCAAAAAATCAAGCAAGCGCTGATGTTCAAGTTCTCCAGGACTCACCGCCTTGTACACCCTACCCGACCATTCCTGCTCTTCCAGCACTGAAGCGACCGCCCTGCGCTGGCTATCAGCATCAGCCACCCAATCCGGGGCCAGGCTACGCGTACCCGCATACCACGCGTCGGCAGTTTGCAGCGCTACTGCCACAAATGCCACTAACCACCATCCCATCACACGCCATCGCCGTGCGCCAGTTCGCCAAGCGCCCCACCACAGACCGGTCAGAACGATCAGAAGAAATGCAAAGGGTGCAGCAAAACGACCGGTCACGCGAAAACGTTCGTACAACGGATCGAACAGCCCAGGAATTTCCGGCGACAAAAGAACATGACCTGCCACTCGTAGCTCGAACGTCATGGCATAAAGCATTAACGCAAAGCATGCCACCAATAGCCGGAAAATCCGTTGGCGCTGCCACCCTGTACCCAGGACCGGCTGCGACACGGGTGAAAGCCGCCGGGAAACTAACGTCATGCATAGCGAGGCAAGCAACAATCCCCAGGTTCCAGTACCCAGATAAAGAATGGCATCACCTTGAGGGGCCTCCCGAATATCGTAGAGATTGCCCGCAATGCCCCACCCCAATGATTTGGTGTATGCCCCTAGATCCAGAGAATAAGCTTTTGCTCCTAGGGTAGTCGCGTGCCCATCTGCGAATACCCCTACGATATAAAGCAGCAGAGCCGGCCACAGCAGCGCCGCCAGGGCTGCCAACCAACGCCGCTCGAAAGCCAGCATCACGAGAATAATAGTGATGGCCATGGCGCCCAGATAAGCATGACTCAAGATGGCGATGCCCGCGGCTGCCAGAAACTCCCAACGCTGCCAACCCCGCGACGCGTCGTTCAGTACCGGAACGCAGCACATCGCCCACAGCACCACCCAATAGGAACCCAGCGCGATATGCTGAGCACCGATCATGCGCACCAGCATGATCAGAGTAAATACCAGAAGTATCGTGATCAGCCAGCGAACCGGCTCCTCCTCCGCCACCTTCGTGGCCAGACGCCGGGCCATCACGGCAAACAAGAGTACATTGACGACGATCAGCCAATGGAAAGCGAGAAAGGCCCCTGTGAGTGACAGCACCGTCTTCGAGAGCAAGGCAAACCAGGGCGCGCCATCGCTGAAGAAGATATTGACCCCGCCGAAATTCGGGCTCGCACCAAGAGGCCAGCGCCAGGCATCTCGCACAAAAATCTCGAAGGCAGCGGCGGCATTGGGGTAATCCGTATCGATCATCAGGCCACCCGCGATCACATTCAGCGGGTTGCCCATGGTCAGCACAATGCACACTATGCCCAGCAGCAATGCCAGCATCATGCCCTGCCAGGTCGACAGCCCCATTGAAGAGGCGCTCTGTTCAGTCAAGCCGGAGTCCTTATTATCGGTTCAATTTTTTGAATTTATTTCTAAGCAATTGCCAGTCGGGGCTTAAATCACCCCTTGGCATTTCCAGGATGGCTTATTTGACACGAACGACGAGGGTGACGCCATCTATCTCGAAGCACTTCGCCTTGTCTATTTCACAGGCATGCTGCGCCAACGCATCGTCAGTAATGGCATAGAGAGTGCCGAGTTCCAGCCGACCCTGCTCAAGCGTCATTACCTCGGGTCTGGTGGCATTTACCAGTGCCTTGGTATTCACCCTAGCCAAATAGGCGACATTCAACGGCAAATCATGGCGCACAGCCAACCACATATAGGGTTTGAGAGCACCCAAATCATCGCCGGGAAGATAAGCAATACGCTCACTATCCTTGAGCCAAGCCTTCACCTGAGGATCGTTAATGACGGCAAACGGTGGCCCGGAAGCGGCAGCAGCGACTCGCTGATTCAGATTGTCGCGAATGAAATCGTGGGTATCCGCAAGATCCAGCCACTGCAACAATACCGCGACCCCTAGTATCGCTGACACTGTACGCCGGCGCGTCTTGTGCAAAAGAATCACCAACGCCAGCAACACCAAGCCATACAATAGCGGCCACACCAGTCGACCGCTGGAGCGCAGGTACTGAGTCAATATCCGGGTCCATTCAGGGTACGGTATGTCCGTTACCATCTTGCCAATGACCAGGCGATCCCCCAAGGCAAACAGGAACAACCCCACCATCGCCACCCCTAGCACCCGGGTTTCAAGACGTAGCTCTTTAAGCTCGTTCCACTCGCCCCGGCGCACTGCTACCAGCAGCCCTGCAGTAAGCAATACCAGGACGCCAACACCCGCATAGGCCTGCCCTTCGTACTGTCCCTGAATACGGGTAATCCAGCCGGGAATAAGCCGGGAAGCACCATCCAGATCGCCATCGAAGAACCAGGCTGCGGAGAGCGGATTCAGATAGGTCAAAAACTCCGCGGAATAGTAGCCGAAACCGGTATTTCGCCCCACCTCCAGGCCATACTGCAGATACCCCGCGCCCCACATGATCGCAAGCACCGAGACGGCGCTAATCCAGCCCGCCGCCAACAGGAAAAATAGCCCCGTCCACTGCCTCGCTCGGCCCTTACGCCACAGCTGGCACGCCCACCAGGCGAACCACAGCGTGCCCACCATGAAAAAGAGATAGAAATGCACCAGTACCGCCGCCGCCAGCAGCAACAGCCAACGTAGCAGCACCCACCCTCCCGCTGGTCGCAGGGATAGCGACCAAAGCACGACCAGCAGAATCAACCAGTGCGCAGTCAACGCCTCATGCCCATGGGCGCCCAGGCCACGTAGGGTCACTATGGGTAGCATCGCCACAAGAGCCGCAAGCAGCACCGCATTCAGCGGACGCGCCCCGAGACGTTGGGCTAGCACACAGGCCAAGGCTGCATTCAAGGTTAGATTGGCCAGCATGACCAGCCCCTGATACTGGAACGGGTCCGGCAGCCAGGAATGAAACAACTTCAAAGGAAGTGCAATCAAGGGAATGGAGTCGGTGAACACGATGCTGGAATCGATCAGCGTACCCAGCTGGGGAATGGCCCCTAAGGGCCAGCGCCACTCGTCCCGCCGAAAAGCGTCCCAGCCGATGAAATGCTGAAACGGATCACCTTCGGTCAACAGCCAATGCACGTTGGTCGGATCGATGACCCCCCAGCCATACAGATAGAACGCCAGACTTGCGCCAAATAAAGCGGCAAGAAGAACAGCCACTATTGATGCAGTGCGGGAAGTCGAGAAAAACAGAGAAGAAGCCGGCATGATCGTGGCGTCCTTGCATCACCTGTTACTGGAGAAAATCAAGGCGCCCATACTACTGGAAATCAAGAGTATTTGAGGAACAACTTACGCGAATCAAAACCCGCCCAGGGATCGGGCGGGTGGCAGAATAGCTTCTTAAGCAATAACGCCTTCGTTGAGCAAGAAGCCTCCGTCATATTGTCCTACCAAAAGGGCCTGATGTTCCTCGCTTTCGGAGAAACTACCCACGATGTCAGCACGGCTTACGCCTTGCTCCAGCTGGTTGACGTAATACTCTCGACCGCCTCCATCGGCCTCACGATCAAGAACGTTCTGGTAGAGTAAATCGACGTATTCGTCATTGCCGAGATCGTCGACATCACCGAAATTGGCCGTAAACTCCTCGGAATTCAGCAAAGAATTAGCAATATCCGTATGGCTTACCCCTTCGTCCATTTGATTGGTGTAGAAGCTCAATCCTTCCTGATCTGCGGCTCTATTCAGCACTGAGTCGTAGATGCGATACGTCTTACCGGTGCTGCCCTGAGCGTCGAAAGCAACTACATCATTGGATATACCAAGGCGTCCATCGCTTAAATCCGCCATTGCCTGCTGCGCATCGATCCGCTCTATTTCTCCGGCCGCAATGGGCAGTACCGCCTTGTAGCCGGCGGTCCCATCGGCTTCTCCTTCGGTGCCTTCGCCCTGGCCGCCGTTCAGCGTCAGGCCGTGCAACACAATTTCTCGCTGGTCCAGGTTCTGTGCCGTCAACACCTCATCCAGTGACGCGCCCTCACCATCCTTGTTCATGGCTCCAGCATCCAACTCATTCAGATTGTAGGAAGCCGTTTGTACAAAGCTATTACCGGAGGCGTTGGGGAAGTCGGGAATGGCGCCCCCTGCAGGATCGGTCAAGGCAAGCTGAATAGGGCCATATACTTCGCCCCCTTCTGCCAATTCGACGACGCCATCGCCATCGGCATCCTGAGCCAGCGTCGGAGCGACGGAGTTCTGAGCGCTACCGTCCGCTTTCGTTGCGAACCCGTGGATATGCTGGGGGTGGGGCACGCCGGACTCTACCCCCTTTCCCGTCGTCACTACCGTCAGTACGTTGGTATCCGAATTTAATGCCAGAAAGGCACCGCCTGCTACGCCGCTGCTATTCAACGCCGTATAGTCGACCTTGAAGAACGTATCCGACTCAACTAGGTCCTGGTAGACCCCGCTCAGCGACCCCAGCTGTTCCTGTGATATAGTTTTTTGTGCATTGTTCATTGCTGTTTCTCTTTATTAGGGGATTTGGGAGCCTCGTCTGTTTTTGTATCGTGCAAAGCGTTTGTTTGCTTTTTAAGTGGCTCCACAGAGAGCATGGGCAAAGATGTTTTTACCTACAACAAGCGTTGTTAAATCCACAAAAAAGCATGTTTTTCCTGGTGAAAACTCACTACATATCTACAGATGTCGACAACTTCCAGTTTTAGGCACTTAGTACTCTGCATGTATCGCGCGCCGAATCCTTCAAATAGCTTGCAGTCAATACCCAGCTAAAAAAACGCCCCTCGTAAGGGGCGTCGGTAGTTCCTGCCGTTGCTTGCCGAATAGTATCAGCCGGTCAGCATGGTGCCATCGACGGAATTCGAAGGCGTACCCACCAGCTCCACTGCAAAATCGGTACCGCTGAGTCCCGGTTGAGCGTCATTTTCGGCATACAGATAGGTGCTGCCTCCAAAACCGAAGTACACGGTATTACCGCCTGCAGAACCGGCGGCCGCTTGAAACGCTGCGTCAAGGTTCTGAGCACCGGCTACATTGGCAGGAATCGCATCGACATTGACCAGTTCATCGGCGTTGACGTCGAAGTTCTCCAGTCGATCCATGTCACGCCGGGTCGAAGCATCGCGAATCTCCAGACGATCCGCTCCGCTTCCCAGCTTGACAGTCTCCGCACGGTAGCTGGCGCCTTTGAGTTCAAGAGTGCCTTTCATTGCCGACGCATCGATGACATCGAAGCCACGACCGCTATCGTCATAATCGACAGGCGCGTTGCCTGACAGCTTCAAGGTACCGCCCTGCAATGCATCTAGAGCCGAGGCATTCACCTTGAGTTCGAGTTCCTGATTAACTCTCGGCTGATCCGGTGAAAAGCGCGAAGAAACGCTGACCGTCTCGCCTGCATTGTTAAGAAGCAGGCTGGAATCATTGGGGGCATCGACCTGGGCGTTGGCAACGACCTGCTGATTCGCTGCCAGATTATTGACGGTGCCCAGTCCATCCAGGGTGATGGTACCTACCCCGGGTAGCTCGGCGGCATTGATCTTGACGTAATTGTCGAATTCTACCGTCTCGATGCCTTTGACCTTCTGGCCGAACGCGGTAAGGGGTGTATTGCTGCTGCTACCGGTAACGACCAGGGTATCGTTACCACCGCCGCCGTCGAGGATGAAACTGCCATCCACGGCATTGATGTTGATACGATCGTCCGCGCTGCCGGTCTTGATATCCGTAGCGCGATTGAGATAGCGCTCGGCGATGTCGATGCTGCCGCTCATGCGCGAAGCATCCACATTGACGTCGCCTTGGACGTTGAGCCCTTGGGTGGCGCCTTTCAAGTTCAGGTTGCCTGGGCCATCGAGAATCAAGGTCTGCAGCCCGTTGGCAGCCGAAGAACCGATATCCAGCGTCGAGTTACCATTCGCACTGGCCTTGAGTACCGTGGCCAGGGTTTGATCGTTGGTAAAGACTGTTGCGCTGGAGTTAACGAGGTTCAGCTTGTCCAGCGCTACTCTATCGAGGTTGAGCTGCACGTTACTGTTGACGACATCGACGCGCTTGCTTGGATCGAGCCCATTGAGATTGATGGTTTGATCGGAGTTGACGCCCTCGAAGCGGATACCCTTGCTATCCGCCACGGAATAACTGCTCTCGATCGGCGCACCCTCGACGGTAAATGCCGGGCCACTGCCGTACTGGCCTTTCAGACCATTGACCTGCGCCGGGGTAGTGCCGGCATTGATGCCATCCACCAGATTCTCGGCTTCCTGACGGTTGTAGGCGTCACCGGCCCGGTTGGCGGTATAGGACTGCGCTACCGCCACCTTGTTATCGATGACCGTCCTGTCGCTACCTTGTGCGGCATTGGCGATGGTGACGGCAATCTCAGCCAGGGTCTTCTCACCACGGGCGAGTTGATCGGCATAATAAGCCTGCCCTTCCGGGTCGGCGTTACGGCTGAACAACTGTTGATAAAGTGAATTTACCAACGCGGGATTGCCCATATTACCGTATTGACCGGTAAACTCCTTGGACGTCCCGAACGCGTTGATGATTGCGCCTTGGCCTTGCTCATCGGCGCGATTGGCCCAGTATTGCAGACCGGCAGCATCCGCTGGGCGACCATAGTAAGAGACATACGAGCGTTGTACGAAATCTAACGACGCTTTGGTAGCCATTAATCTTCCTCAACTAGTTCCATGTTTTGGTTCAGACTCGACATGCATGACACAATGGATGCCATGAGTAATAGTCGAGCCTTCGGCTAAACTCCAGGTGCCAGCATAGCGTTTGAATATAAAAAATAATAGTTCATCGGTGACAGGACTCAGGATCGAAGATACCTCACTCCTGTTTCCAATATTTCGATAAGAAACACCCATACGAGAACCGCCGGTAATCCTCAGCATTCCAGAGCTCGCCGGCATTCGTTTTCGAACCGGACTCCCTCAAAGACTGCAATTTGACTACTCCCGACCAGAACAGCCAGGGGCCAAAGAAAGGCAAGAAAGCGGCGTTAGTTCAGGCTATCTCTCCTCGAGAAATCGCCTCGACGCCGTAGACCGGCTCATCGGCATTCACACCAAAGCAACAGTTAATATGTCGCCGACCCCGCCACCGTCAGGACTGAAGACATTTTCCATCAGCATCAGTGCACCTTCGCCGTTATCGCTTTGACGGAAGAAACTCCCTAGCTGCTAGCAGAGGATAACTTCTATAGGCGATTTGATCATTCTGGATCCTACAACTATACACATAAAAAACCGGCGCCTGATGGCGCCGGTGTGAAGGGCTCTACACTCGTTTTCCTGTAATGGTTCAGCTATCGCTATCAGGCAATCGTCTCGAACGAGCCGTGAGCAACGCCAGTCACATCGATGTCCGCGCCTACATCGCTTGTCGTAAGGGCCGCTGTATCGGGCTCGTTAGCTTGAACTGAATCGGCGAGGTTTTCTATCGAGTCGAGCTCGAAGGATTGATCATCGCTGGCCGGAGCGGTTTCAAAAGCGTCATAGGTGAGGCTGTCATTGTCACCCTGCAGTGAAAACGGCTGACCGCCCTCTTCGCCGTCAGTGAGCTCCGCAAGAGTTTGCTTGGCGTCGGCCAAATCAGCCTCGAGCTTGTCGGTAGTACCGTTGGCCTCAATATCCTCATTGAGCTTCGCCTCAGCCTGAGTAACGGCGTCTTTGAGATCAGCGCGGTCTTTCAAGTTCTGCTGAGCAATACTCAACGCTTGGTCAAGCGCTTCCAGACTTCCGTCTGCGTCTACATCGGTTTGCAACTCCGCCTGAGCAGCACTGAGTTCGGCCTGTTGCTTTTCGAGCATTCCGACCAGACCGGCAAACTCATTATAGGCATCAATTGTCTGTACATCTCCTGAGCTGGTGCCGCCGCCACCTTCAGCCGGTACCGCAGTTTGGTTGCCGTTGACACTATCAAAGTCGCCGCCGGTGGCTTCCACCTGGTTTTCTAGTGCTTCAAGCTCACCGGTCAGTTCGGCATAGAAACCGCTAGAATTATTCGGGTTGTATTCAGTCAGGGTAAAAGCGTCGATGGCGTCCGCCTTGGCAACGTCATAGTCTGCTTTCAGACTATCTAAAACGTCCTGAGAGGCGCCTTCGTTGAAGGCTTTGGTCAGTGCATTGTTGGCATCTTGAAACTCGCGTTCCAGTAGCTTGAAGTCGTTATAGGCCTGGGCTGCCGCTTCCGAAGATGATTGATCGCTCTCCTGTTTCTGAGCAACGCCGTCGATGATCGTGCCGCCCGAGTCGATAACAGCTTGTTTCAGCGCTTCGCGTTCCGCCGTAATTTCCTCGGGAGTAGCATTCTCACCGGTAATGCTGGTCTCGCTGAAGGCACTATCGACAGCATCCTGAGCTGCGTTTACATCTGCCTGCTCGGCAGTGATGTTCTGTTCGAGAATCTTGCGCTGTTCAATCGCTTGTTGCGCGTTATTTAGAGCCTGCTGCAATGAATTGGCATCACCTGTCGCTTCCTCATCGCTCTGCAGTGCATTTCGAGCCTGCTCCAGACTTTCCTCGAGTCCAGCGCGATTGTTCAGGGTCGCATCAAGTTCTTCGATACGCTGCTCCAGCGCGGCAATATCGTCGCTATTATCGCCACCACCAGTATCACCGCCGCCTGTGTCACCGCCATCAGTATCACCACCACCGGCATTGTCTGTGTTTCCATCGGTATACTTCTGAGCTGCCTCAACACGGCGGTCAAAGAACTCCGCATCGCTGCCCGAGGCTGCATTCTTGATGGTCAAGGCGATTTCCGCCAAGCTCTTTTCACCGCGATCCAGCACGCCGGCGTAGTAGTCAAGGCCGCCTTTGTCGCCATCTCGATCGAATAGCTGCTGGTACAGGGTGTTGACCAGCTCGCGGTTGTCCATGCCGCTGAATTTGTCCTGGTACTCCTGGGAGTCGCCGAAGGCGTTGACGATGGCACCCTGCCCCTGAGCATCTGCCATCTCGGCCCAGAAGCGCTGACCGGCGGCATCCGCAGGGCGACCATAGTAGGCCACGTACATTTCCTGAACGAAATCGAGGCTGGCATCGCTGGGAATGCTGACATTCGCAATGGCGTCGCGACCCGCTTCCGTACTGTAGCTATCGCTGTTTTCATTGGTGTAGCGCTGGGCTTCCGCGACTCGGGCATCGAAGAACTTGGCATCACTGCCTTGGGCCGCGTTCTTGATGGTCAGGGCGATGTGCGCCAGACTCTTTTCACCGCTATCCAGCAGACCGGCGTAATATTCGACACCTTCTGCATCGCCGTCACGACCGAACAGCTGCTGATAAAGGTTATTGACCAGTTCCGCGCTTTCGAGATTGCCGAACTCGTTTTGATACTCTTTGGAATTGCCGAAGGCTTCAACGATGCTTCCCTGGCCCGCGGCATCGGCACGCTCGGCCCAGTAGCGCTGACCGTCGCTTTCCGCCGGGCGGCCATAGTAGGCGACGTAGAGTTGTTGTACGAAATTCAGATTCGCTTGAGTTGCCATAATATTCTTCACCCCTGTGCGCGGACCCTTGACTAGATCCTCTAATGAAAACTCTTACTCCAGGCCGTTTTACGAACGACTCTTGGCGTTTTCAGAGGTGATACCACTTACGTTACCGATTGTTAAACATTGTAACTTAAAATGGTTCTATTTATGGGTATTGTTAATCCAGCGCTTCGAAGCGGTAGGAAATCAGGCTAATCAGATTAATGACTTCTATAATCAGTCGAGATTAAAAAAGCCGATGCAAGAGCATCGGCTTTCAGGGCTATTCAGGCGAAGATAAATCTCGCATCACGTGTGTAATTCAGTAGCCAAATGCTTCACCGCCTGAGGCCAGGAGAAGTGCCGCTCTGTGAGCTGCCGGGCATGCTCCACCCGGGTCTCCCGGTCTTCATCGCCGCTTGCGATCAGCTCCTGCAACGCCTTGGCAAAGTGTTCTGCTTCGGCAATCCATACCGCCTCTTCAGAGAACTCAAGGCCGCGATTGCCAAACGGTGTGGTCAACACCGGTACGCCACAGGCGGTGTAATCCAGCATCTTCAGGTTGCTGCCGGATCCGCTGAACATGGGGTTGAGCGCCACGTCCACACTTGCCAGCAGTATCCGTAGCTGGGCGTCGTCTACCCTGCCGAGTGCGCGCACGTTGGGGGGCAGATAGCGAAAGTCCGGGTGCTGGCACAGGCTGCCCGCGAGATAGAAGGCGACCTTGGGGCAGGCCGGGGCCAGGCGACGGCAGATGAACGCCGCGGCTTCCAGGTTGGGACCGTGAAAGCTGCCCAGAAACAGCGCTACCGGCCGGGTCTGACGCAATCGCTTCTGCCAGCGCCGGCGAGCGGCGGTATCGACGAAGGGTAACCGTTCGAGATCCGCGCAGTTGTTGACCACCAGCCCCTTGTCTGCAGGCAGATCGTAACGCTCGCGAAAGCGCATCAGGTCGCCTTCCGCGCAGGCCAGGATGTTGTCGCTCTCCTGACAGGCTAGCCGCTCCGCGGCTTCCACTTGGGTTATGGCCTCTTCCGCTTCGGCCACGTCTTTTTCCAGAGCGTCATGAATGATGCCGCGCTTCAAATCCGTTTCGACGTTATGGGATTCGTACAGCCAGGGGCCCTCGAAATGGGCTTTAAGGGCATGCACCAGATAGGGATGGGCGCAAACCCCAAGAGTGGCGGTCGCCGCGTGGGCTTTCAGGGCACGAATGAAGGCGGGGTTGTGTTCCCAGCCGTGAATGGCGGCGATATCATCAACGGAAGCCCGCAGGGCCTTGCTCAGCGACTTCTGCTGCCGCGCCTGAGTGGGGCTCAAAGGAATGCCATGCTCGAAAAGCCCTGGCGCGATTTCAGTGCATTTTTCCGGGAAATCCTGGGGGAGGAGCACCAGCAGGGTAACCCGAACCCCCAGCTCCTTGGCGATATGCCGATAGAGATGGTACATGCGGCTCTGCCCGCCCCCCATGGGCGGATAGACGGAATAAGTATTGAGCACCAGCCAATGGCCCTTGACGGTACCGGGGATGCCCGGGGCTGTCATGTTCGACGCACTGGCGGCGCCTAGCCCTGGCACCACGGGAAAGGCCGGCGGCGCCTGATCCGCATTCGGGGTATCGCTTAGCAATTCGCGTACCGTATCCGCCCAGTTGACGTGGGCCACCCGGGCCTTGGCGGCCTTGCCCATCTTTTCAGTGCGCTGGGGATTTTCGACCGCCTGGGTGATGGCATCCGCCAGGGCGCCCGGCTCTGGGGCCACGCTCCAGCCGGTCACGCCGTGTTCGACGAACTCATTGACGCCGCCGGTATCCGTGCAGGTAATCACCGCCTTGGCCGCCCCCATGGCCTCCACGGTGATCAAGCCGTAGTCTTCGTCATAAGGCAAGAACGGTACTGCCAGGGCGTCCTGGTACTGCTCCACCACGTCGCTGTCCCGCACGAAGCCGAGAAAGCGCACTCGCGGGTCGTCCTTCGCCATCTCTTTAAGCTCGGCTTCCATGGGGCCGGTGCCGGCGATGCGCAGCTCGCAGTCCACGTCGGTCTGCAGAAAAGCCCGCAGCAGCAGTTCGATGCGCTTGGGGCCGTCCAGACGGCTGACTGTGAAAAGGTAGTCGTAGTGGCGCCCTTCGAACACCGGTAGATCCGAGGGGTGATGAATGATCTGGATCGGCACGCCTTCCGGGAAGTAGTCGGCGCGGCGAGTGACATTGCGGGAAATGGCGGCGTAGCGGGAAATCGCCTTGGGGGTAAGCGCGATGGCATCCAGATGATGCACGATGGCCCGAGTCAACGGACCGGGGAAATGCAGAAGGCCGTCCCGCACGCTCTTGGGCAGAGTGCGATCGTGCATCAAGCCCTGCACCCGGGCGAACAGTTCCGGCAGCTGGGCACGCTCCGGGGTGGACTCGAGTAAGCGCTGAAGCCCTTTCAAACGCGGATGATGACGCAGAAGGCGGATGCCGCGCCGACCCTTCTCTACCGGCCAGGCGTCGGGTTCGAAGGCATCGAAGTTCGCCCGCTCCGGCCAGGGGTAGGTGTCGTAAAGCCCGCGGAGGGTGTGCTGCAGGTACACATGATGCTCGGGGTGTTCGATCATCCAGGCCGGGTACTTGGTGGAGATCACCCGATCGAAGTGCGAAAGGTCCAGCTCGGCAAAGCGCTGATAGCTTGTCATCAGCTCCGGAAAGTTGCGCTCCGGGCTCGGCAGCTTGATCAGCTCCATCTGGTGATCGCTGAGCTGGTTGGCGTGGTGCAAGAGCCCCCACCAGAGCTTTTCCGCGCCGCCCACGGTAAAGGGTACGGCGCTTGGGGCAACAAGTGCGATCTTCATTCCCTGATCCTTTTCATTCCTTGCATCTTGTTCATTCCCAACCCTTCCTTGTCAGGTTCTGTCCAGCAGGTGCTCCACTACCTGGGGCCAGCCGATGCCGGCGCGATGATAGGCACTAAGCCCGGCCCGGCCCATTTCCGCGCTGCGCTCCCGGTTGGCATAGGCCTCATCGATGGTGGCGGCGATGGCGGCAGGCTCCGGGGGCAGCACCCAGCCGGTTTCGTCGTGTTCGACAAACTCCTTTGGGCCGCCGCTGTCCTCGCAGGTGATCACCGGCTTGCTGGAGAGCATGGCTTCCAGGGTAATGTAGCCGTAGTCCTCGTCCTTGGGGCCGAAGAACACCGCCAGGGAGTGGGCATACCAGGCGCGTTTTTCCGCCTCGCTGAAGCGCCCGGTGAGCCGTACCCGATCAGAAAGCTTGTACTTCTCGATGAGCCGCTGATAGCGCTCTGCCTGCCCGCCGCTGCCGGCGATCAGGATGCGCACCGGGCTTTTCAGGTGCCGTGCTGCCTCGATCAACAAGTCCTGACGCTTCAGGCTTTCCAGGCGGCTGGGGCAGAACACATAGCCCCAGTCCTCGTCGCAGTAGAAGCGCTCTGCATCGAAGGGCGGATGATACAGCGGCCTGGCGGTCAGGTCGTTGTAGGTGGCCATGCGCTCCGCGACTCGCCGGGAGTTGGCGAACAGCGCCTTGGCCCGACCGAGGTGGCGTTTGTCGAAGGCGTGAATAGCCTTGCGCAGTTCCCGCTGCTCTTTGGTCGCGTTGTCGTCTTCCCACAGTTCGTACATGGCCCGATGCTGATGCATCACCCACACCACGTGTTCCGGGTGGTTCACGCCGTAGCCGGGAAACTGCAGGCTGATGGTTCTGTCGATGGCCTGGCCGTTGGGGGCGGTGAAGTCCAGGGTCTCGACATACTCCATCAGTCTATGAATATCGCTTTCCGGCTGAAAACGAAACGGAAAGCGCAGCAGCTCCGCCTCATGGCCGTGCTCTTTCAGGGCGCGAGTCACGCCCTCGATGTGATAATCCGCGCCACCGTGCAAGAAAGGCACCAGATTGGCGGTGACCAGCACTCTCATGCGCGCGTCTCCTGACCCGTGTTCCGGGCTACCTCGTTACCCGCCACCTCGTCGTTGGACGCCCCGATTTCGTCATCCCGACGGTCGCTGTACGTTTCACTTGTATCCTTTTGTCCCGGCAGCTCCGCAGGGGCCGTCTTGAGTCCAACCACGGCGAAATCCTGGGGGCCGCACAGATGGCCGTTGACGCGCTCCGTAAGCGGGTCGTTGCCGGGCACCTTGGCCTTTTCCGGGTAAGGGTTGAAGCGGCGCACTTCCACTTCTGCGAAACCGTGATAGGTCAGCAGGAACGACATGGCGGTCGGGGTGAGCGGATTGAGATGGGTGGGATCATGATAGAAGGTGTGGCTACCCACCAGAATGTTCTCGGGATTCGGGGTCTCGAGGATCAGTACGCCCCCTGGCGCCAGCACCCGCTGGGCTTCATCCACCAAGGCATAGAGCACGTCAAAGGGTAGATGCTCGGCGATGTGGAAGGCGCTGATCAAGGCGTGGCTACCCTCCGGCTGGCGGCGCAGCTCGGCGATGGCGTCGTCGTGAACCACATCGAAGCCGAGGGTATGGCAGTGATCCACCATGGCAACGTTGAGATCAACGCCCCGGGCCGCAAAGCCCTCGCTGGCCAGCAGCTTGAGCCATTCGCCGCGGCCACAACCCACGTCCAGGGCTTTTTTACCGGCTTGGCGGGCAGTATCGATCTGGGGTTGATACTGGCGTAGATGGGCGGCGATCTGGGCTTCGCTGCCGCGACAGGCGTCCTCGAAGGCCAGATAGTAGGCATCGATCAGATCCTGGGACAGCGCCTCGGCCTGCTTTGGGCTGGCAGGCAGCTGAGCCGGATCTGCCACCAGACGCTCCACGGCACGGCGCTGATGTTGCAGGGCGCTCCATAGACCGGGCTGATGGCGCTCCAGCTCGTCGATGCGTTCCGCTTCTTTGGCAAACGCATCCTGCATCTGCTCCTTGATCTCCTCACGCCCTTGTTCGAGTTCGGCATCCTGTCGCCGCACGTCGTTTTCAAGCTCGATCAGAATGTCCTGCAAGATAGTATTACGCCGTGCCTGTTCCGCTTCGAGTCGGGCCAGACGTTCCCGGGCGCGCCATTGCGGCCGCATGATGATGTTTACCAGCCGATAGCCCAGGCGCAGCGGTGGGCGCGCAAGTTTGCCCAGCGGCCCCAGCCGGCCGGCGACTCTCAAAGGCAGTCTGAGCACCCGCTGCCTGGGAATGACGATGCCCTTGGTGGCCAGATGCTGGCGACACTCGCTGGCGCACAGAAGGTCTGCTAGCACATAGAGTCGACCGCTGCGGGGCAACTCGCTCAAATAGTTCTGCAGCCCCACCGGATCGACATCCCGGCCCATCAGCAGGCGGTAACTGCGCTGCAGGAAGGCGGGATCGTTGGACAGCGGTGTGACGAGTTCTTCAAGACGCGGATGCCAGGGGTTCTTGATGGGAATCTCGGGTTCCGCGTTCAGGCGCTCCAGCAACTGCTTACGATCGACGCTGGGGGGCGGCTCCGCAGAAGGGTCGTCGATATCGAGCTGACGCGCCACGCTCTTGAGGCGATCGATCAGGCTGTCGATGTCGTTGAAGGTCTTGGACATGAGCGTTCGTTCCTAAGGCTGCTGGCTGGCAGTATCCGGGGTTTGCGCCGGGGCCAGCTGTAATTCCATGGGCAGGCGGCAGACACCGGAGAACAGGTGCTGCTTGTAGCCGGCCACTTCGAACTGCAGATAGCTGTCGCACCACCAATAGCAGTCTTCCAGATGATGTTCACGGCTGTGCAGGGCAACGGTGACGGTGTACTTGCCCGGGGCGATATCCGCCTTGACGCGCAGATGCACCTGCTGGGACTGGGCCTGTTTCAGCGACAGGGACTGGTCAAGCTGGAAGGTGTTGACGCCAAAGATGTCCTGACCGAAGCGATCCCGTATCAGCAGGCCCAGGGTAGCGTCCTCAACGTCGGTACTGGCCTTCAAAGTCAGGCACACGTCCAGCATTTCGCCGCTGGCGATGGTGGCGCTATGACTGTCGTCCCCTATGACTTCGCCGTGGATGACGCGAATCTCGCCGCTGCCATAGGCGCCGTGATGGCGATCCTGATGACGCCCTTCTTCCTCTTCCGCCTGACGGGCCATGATGCGGTTGTAACGATTGACCGCATCGTCCGCATCACCGTTAAAGACAACATGGCCGTCTTCCAGCACCAGGGCCCGATCGCAGAGCATCTTGACCGCATTGAGGTCATGGGAGACAAACAGGATCGAGCCGCCGCTGTCCTTGAACTCACGAATGCGCTTCATGCACTTCTGCTGGAAATAGCCATCTCCTACCGACAAGGCTTCATCTACCAGAAAGCAGCGCGGATCCGCGTGAATGGCAATGGAAAACGCCAGGCGCATGGTCATGCCGGAGGAGTAGGTGCGCAGCGGCTCATCGATGTAGCTGCCAAGCTCCGAGAACTCGATGATGGCATCGCGTCTAGCCTCGATTTCATCATGGGTCATGCCCAGCATCAGGGCGTTGGCGTTAATGTTCTGACGGCCGGTGAGCTCCACGTTGAAGCCGGTGCCCAGCTCCAAAAGGCCGGTAATGCGTCCGTCGATGTCGATGGTGCCGCTGTCCGGCAAGAGTACCCCGGTGAGCAGCTTGAGCAGCGTCGATTTGCCGGCGCCGTTTCGGCCCAGCACACCCAGCACTTCGCCAGGAGCAACCTGGAAGCTGATGTCCTTCAGGGCATGGTAGCTGGTATGGCGGTTTTTCCCGGTAACGGCCTCGAGAAAGCGGTCGATGGGTCGATGAAACAGCTTGAAGGACTTGTTGAGGCCTTGAATCTCGATCATGTCAGGCTCACTTACAGACAATCGCGCAGATCGCGTTCGGTTCTGCCCAAAAGCCACAGGGAGAGCGACAGCACCCCGGCGGTGACCAGCGCAAACAGCGCAATATGGGACAGATCCGGCAGACGCTGATACATGATCAGGTCGCGATAGGAATTGACCAGGGTATAAAACGGATTGAGCTGCATCCAGGGCAGCGCCCAGGGCGGAATGATCTGAGGCACATAGACAATGGGGGTGATCCAGAACCACACCTGCAGCACCACGGCGACCACTTCCTTGATATCCTTCAAATACACCGCCATGATCGCAAGCCCAAGGCCCACCGCATAGACGCTTGCGCACTGCAGGGCAAAAATTAGCGGCACGCCCAGCCAGTAGAGTGTGATGGGAAAATCGATCAGCACTAGAAAGCCAATGAAGAAGCACATGCTGATGGCATAGACGATGGTTTCCGCCAGCAGCACAGCGAGCGGCAGCGCCAGCAGGGAGATGTTCACCTTGGTAACCAGATTGCTCTGGTCGCGAAAAAGATTGGTGATGCGCGCAAGGCTGTTGGCGAAGGCAGCCCAGGCCAGCACCCCACAGATAAGATAGATGCTGTAGGAGTACTGATCGATTTCGGCGCCGAAGCCTTCGAGCTTGGCTCCCATGATACGGGAGAACACCAGCACAAAGACCAGAATATTGACCAGCGGACCGATGAAGGTCCAGGTGGCGCCCAGCAGCGACCCGGAATGGCGGTCAATGAGATCCTGTCGAGCCAGATGCAGTATCACCGGTATGCTGGCGCGCAGAGCGCGAAGGTGCTGTCGCATGGCGTTCAATGACTCATGGCATGACGAAAGGAGGCACGCAGGTTAGCCGCGCTGTGCTGCCAAGTAAAATGCCCGGCACGCACTCGTCCCGCTTCCCGCAATGACCGCCCCAGGGCGCTGTCATCCTGCAATCGTTCCAGGGCCTGGCGAATGGCGCCGGCATCATCTGGATCGACCTTGAGAGCGGCCTCCGCCGCGACCTCGCGAGTGGCGGTACGATCCGCAGTGACCACCGGCACACCCGCGGCCATGGCCTCGATGACCGGCATGCCGAAGCCTTCATAACGCGACATATATGCAAACAATGTGGCATTTGCATACAGCGCCGGTAGATCCGCATCCTGAATGTAACCCAGCTGGCGCAGGCGACCATCCTCAAGCGCGTCCAGCGCCTTTCGAGACAGCTGTTGATTGCCCCAGCCACGCTGCCCTACCAAGAGTAGTGGGCATTCCCGCTGGCGCTCTAGCGATTGATCAAGAAAGGCGTCGAGCAGGCGCGGCAAATTCTTGCGTGGCTCGAGTGTTCCAACGCTCAGACAGTAATGCGCCGGCAGATCGTGACACTTGCGCACTCGTTCACGCTGGTGGGTATCCACGTCAAAAAAACGCTCGCCGACACCGGGAGAGACGATATCGATACGGGCCGGGTCAATGTCATAGAGTGCGGTCAGTTCATCTGAGGTGAACTGGGAAACCACATTGATGCGGGTGGCGCCGTCCAGGCTGGCCTGTAAATGGCGTTCGAGAAAGGCGATGCGATCGCTTGGGTGATACTCGGGAAAACGGCGATGGGAAAGATCGTGAACCGTGACCACGCTCCTGCCAGGCCAGGGCAGGCGCACATAGTTGGGCTCCCAGTAGAGCGCTTCTTCAGGGCTTGCCTGCCGAGTTGCATAGCGGCGCAATTGCAGCCCCGTGGCCTTGTGATACAGATAGCGAGTGGCGCCATTACGCAGATAGCGCCGGGCCCATTGAGACAGGCGCCCTTCCGGTGCCGACGATGGCCTTTCGGCCTCGGCGGCGGGAGGATTATTGGCATCAATATTGCCGCCCAGCAGCGGATGATCACTGCTCAAGTGAACGATACGCGGCCCGAGAAGCCCGGCTATTTCGCCAGCCTCGCTCATTCCAGAACCGGCAACTGGCACTCTTGTCAGCTCTCTTGCAAGCTCGCGCGTGTAGTGGCCGATGCCAGTGAGGGGTTTAAGTAGCGGTTCCAGATTGATGATCAGATTCATGATGGTTCGCGGGGCAACACTGCCGTTTCCAGTAGCCCTGCGGTCTCCAATAAAGAATGCAGGCGCTCCCAGAAGTTTTCTTCAGAAAAGCGCTCCGCGTTGCGCCGACAGGCCTGAGGCGAAAACTGGCGCACCTCAAATCCAAGAATCGCCTCGCGCAGGCTTTGGGGGGTGTGATGCTCGAAGAATACGCCGGTGGCATTCTCGTCGCTCGGGTGACTCGCCGGGCGCACCGTCTCCCGTGCACCGCCCCGACCAAAAGCGATCACCGGAGTGCCGCAGGCCTGAGCCTCTAGAGGCAGGATGCCGAAGTCTTCGTTGGCGGCGAAAATGAACCCTCGGGCCCGGGAAAGATAATCCTGCAGTACTTCATCCTCGCAGTAGCCCAGCACCTCGATGTTGGCCGCGCCCTGGGCCATCTTGGTCAAGCGTTTCCGCTCCGGCCCATCGCCAATGATCACCAGGCGCCGCTCGGGTAGCGCCAGAAAGGTCTCGAGGATTAGGTCCAGCCGTTTGTAGGGCACCAGCCGGGACGCTGCCAGATAAAAATCCTCTCGCAGGCCGGCATTGCACTCGAGCCGGTTGACCGCTACCGGTGGATGAAGCACTTGGGCGTCGCGCCGATAATACTTTTTGATGCGCCCGGCCACATTGGCGGAGTTGGCCCAGAAGTGATCCACCTGAGTCGACGAGAAGTAATCCCACTGGCGCAGCCGATGGAGCACATGACGGGCCAGCCAGGAGAGCGGGAACTTCAGACCCGCATCTTTCAAATAGCGCTCCTTCATGTCCCAGGCGTAGCGAATCGGGGTGTGGCAATAGCAGATATGGGTCTGCTGCGGATGAGAGACCACGCCCTTTGCCACCGCATGACTCGATGAGATGACCAAATCATAGTCGGCCACGTCGAACTGCTCGATGGCAAAGGGCATCAAAGGCAAAAAGTGTCGGTAGTGCTTTTTTGCCAAGGGAAGGCGCTGCAGGAAACTGGTGGTGATCCTGTGCCCTTCCAGCCAGCCGCGCTGTGGTCCCGGAAGAGTATCGACGAGGGTAAAGATATCCGCCTGAGGCCATGCCCGCAAAAGCGCCTCGAGTACCTTTTCGGCACCGCCATTGGTGATCAGCCAATCGTGGATGATTGCGACCCGCCAGGGTGACGTTGCCTGGCGCACCTGCGCTAGGGGCGAGGTGGTTGCCACCTGAAGCGCGGCTTTCTCAGGCGTGTCTGCGCACCCTTCCATGGATATGTCGCTTCCTTCAGGCATTCTGTTCCTCGGAAGCCGCGTGGGTAGCCACTCGCCCATAGACATCGTTGAACCGTACGATATCGTCCTCCCCCAGGTAGCTGCCGGTCTGCACTTCGATCAAACGCAGGGGAATGACACCGGGGTTCTCGAGCCGATGCACCGTGCCCAGGGAGATATAGGTGGACTCATCCTCGGAGAGCAGAAAGCTTTTCATGCTCTCGGCGTCGCCGTGCCCTTGGCCCTGAGTCACCTTGGCGGTGCCCTGTACAACGACCCAATGCTCGGCGCGGTGGTGATGCATCTGTAGGGATAGGGCCTGGCCCGGATTGACCACAATCTCCTTCACCTGAAAGCCCTCGCTGATGACCATGGTGCGGTAATGGCCCCAGGGGCGATACACGCATTGATGCACTTGGCCTTCACTGCGATGCTGCGTCTTCAGGATATTCACGATCTGCTTGGTGTCCTGCACATGGTCGCGGCCCGCCACCAGCACCGCGTCATCGGTCTCGACGATGATCAGATCCTGAACCCCTACCGCCGCGACCAGGCGCGAATCGCTGCGCACGAAGCTGCCGCTGACATCGTGCAGCAGCACGTCGCCTTGGATGGCGTTGCCGTTATCATCCTTGGTGTTGCTGCTGAGCGCATGAATGGCGTCCCAGGCGCCGATGTCGTTCCAACCCGGATCCATAGGCACTAGCGCCGCACGTCGGGTGTGTTCCATGACCGCATAGTCGATGGAATCGCTGGGGCACTCCGCGAAAGCCTTGGCACCGATACGCAGAAAGTCCAGATCTTCCTGGCGCTGGGCGAAGGCGGCGTTGCAGCATTCAAGAATTTTCGGCGCGTGCTCGGCGATTTCCGTCAGATACTGCCTGGCGCCGAATAGGAAGATGCCACTGTTCCAAAGGTAATCGCCACTATCCAGATACTGCTGGGCCCGATCCCGGTCGGGTTTCTCGACAAAGGTATCGACCCGATAGCCCACCCCCAGCGCCTCGCCCTTGCTGATATAGCCGTAGCCGGTATTGGGAGAGTGCGGCGTGATGCCGAAGGTCACCAGACACCCCTCTTTTACCAGGGAGCGGCCTTGCTCAACCGCCGCGACAAAGGCTTCGGGCTGCTCGATGACATGATCCGCGGGCATGACCAGCAGTTGCAGTTCTTCATCAATTTCGAGGGCCGCCAGGGCCGCCAAAGTCAACGCCGGGGCAGTATTGCGCCCATCCGGCTCCAGCAGGATGCGTGAGCCGGTAATGCCAAGCTGCTGCAGCTGTTCTGCTACCAGAAAACGATGCTGCTCGTTGCACACCAGCAGCGGGGGCAAGCACTCGGGGATGTTTTCGGTGCGGCGAATAGTTTCCTGCAACAGCGTCAACGTTTCCGAGTTGAGCTTGAGAAATTGCTTTGGGTAGTGCTCCCGGGACACCGGCCACAAACGGGAACCGGAACCGCCGGACAATATGACGGGTAGTATCATGAATGCTCCAGCGTCAAGGCCTATAGGGGCCGAGGGTTTCGCCGATTGCGGGCAGAAGCAGGCCGTCGGCGATGCTCGACAGAGGGTACTCGACGGGATTGTAGAGTATTCGAGACGAAAGACACCAAAAAACATGTCCACAATAACGACGATGGCGGCATCGAAGCCGCGCATCACCATTCATAGCATGTCATTGTTCGCGTGGCGAAGCATCAAGCCCTATCCCGATATGCGCGACAGCAGCGATGTCACCTCGACTAGATCCTGGGTATCCAAGCCCCCCACGGCTGCTTCCAGATTCAAGTTATCAAGCAGATACTGGCGGACGACTTCAACGAACTGAATGCGCAGATCATAGAGCTCCGCGCGGGCATCGAGCACATCCACCAGATCGCGCAGACCCAGTTTCTCACCCTTCTCGGCGGCTTCCAGGAAAAGACGACTGGACTCGATAGAGCGTTTGAGCGCCTCGATCTGTCGCACGTCGCCATTTAGGCTACGCAGCCGTTTACGCACTTCCTGGCGCGCCAGGTTGAGAGTGTTCGTATAGGTCGCTTCGCTTGCAAGTGCCGTCAGTTCTCCCTGACGAACGCTCGCGCTGGTATACCCTCCCCGATAGATGGGCACATTGAGCTCGACGTTTGCGGAGGTATTTTCGCTCTCGCGAAAGGGGTCGTTGGAACTGCGATCCGAGTAAGCCAGGTTGAGATTCAGTTCCGGATAGTGGCCGGCGCGGCGTATTGCGGTATCTTCCCGGGCTACCTGCTGCTGCTGTTTGGCCAGCTGCACCTCGACATTGCCACCGGTGCGGGAAAGCCAGTCCTTTTCCTCGCCCCAGTCGCTGGCCACCTTCAAGCTTCCGAGATCTCCCAGCTTCACCCCGGAAAATTCCGGCAACTGCCCCGTAAGACGCTGCAGGTCGCTCAAAGCGTTGTCCAGCTCGTTCTCCGCACGAATCTGATCGGCGACGGCCTGATCGCGCCGGGACTGGGACTCGAACAGATTGATGCGATCCCCCACGCCCAGGTCGTAGGCGCGCTGGGCCTGCTTTACCTGAAGGGTGAGTGCTTCCCGCTTGGAATCGAGCAGCCCCAGCTTGCGCGAGGCAAGATAGGCGTCGAGATAGGCCTCGGCGACGCCCAGAGCCAGATCCCGCTCGGCAACCGCCACTTGAAGCTCCGCGGCGCTCTCCTGCGCTTCAGCCTTGTCGACCTGACGCCAGCGTTCGAGGCTGAACAGCGGCTGGGTAACCTGTATCTGCCAGGTGGTGTCGTCGGTTCTGCCTAGGTAGCGGGTTTCATTGTCCGGATCGGTGAACTCATTGGCCGGGTCGAAATCCGGATTGCCGGTGTAGTAGTTATCCGAGTCCTGATAGATGTAAGCGGCGCTGGCATCGACTTGAGGTCTCAATCCCGCCTTGGCCTGGGGCACTTGTTGGGCGGTTGCCTGCATGTCGTAGCGCTGACTGGCAAGCTGTGCATCGTGACCCAGCGCGAGACCGAACAGCGCCGAAAGCGAAGGCAAGGCAGCAACGACATTTTCGCCTTCCACGGGGAAGGCGCCGGTACCGACGTTCTCCTGAGCCTGGGGCACTTGAGCTTGAGGCATTCGAGCTTGAGCCACTTGAGCCTGAGCTTGTCGAACCTCGGCTTGCTCATAGAAAGAAGCGTCTTGAGCGCTCGCCAACGGAGTCAGCAATGCGCCCAAGGTCACCCCAACCAGGGGTAGCAACGGATACGGCTTTTTCGGGGCGGACACGACGAACTATTCCTCCTGCATGGCGCGTGCCAGCATATCGGTGATGGGCTTGGCGATGTAACTGGCGAACGTGCGTTCACCGGTGCGAATCATGACTTCTGCAGGCATCCCCGCCAGAAGCTGCATGTTTTCGGTCATGTCTTTCGCGCCCTGTTCCGTCACCTTGATGCGCGCCTTGTAGTAGTAGGCACCGGTGGCCTCGTCCTGGAAGGTATCCGCACTGAGGTGGATGACTTCGCCTTCGATGACGTTACTCAGACGCTGATTGAAAGCGCTGAAGCGTATTTCAGCCTCCTGGCCACGATAGACGTTGTCCACGTCCCGATCCGGCACCCGGGCTTCGACCACGAATCCATCGCCGGAGGGCACCACTTCCATGATCGGGTCTCCGGGTTTGACCACGGCGCCCAGGGTATGCACCTGCAGGCCCACCACGGTACCGGAGACCGGAGCCAGAACGGTGGTGCGCTCGACCTGATCGCTCAGAGCGGTGATGCGCTCTTCCGCATCGGCAATGCTGACCTGGGCTTCCCGCAGGCGTTCGCCGATCTCTTTTTGAAACTCTTGCCGTTTGACTTGTTTTTGTACCTTGTTCTCACTGATCTGGGACTTCAGCCGGGCGATCTCCGATCGGTGCTGAGCGATCTCGCCTTCGTATTGCAGAATCTGGCGCTCGAGCTCCCGCACCCGCTGATTGTCACCCAGCCCCTCCTTGTACAAAGAACGGTAGTCGCCAGCCTCTTCTTTCAAGGAGTTGAGCCGGGAGCGATTGTTGCCGATCATCGACTCGAAGCCCTGAATCTGTTCGCGCATCTGCACGACTTGCTCGTCCAGCGCTTCCAGGGTGCCTTGCAGCGCATCCCGACGAGCGGCGAACAGCGCGTTTTGTACCGCCAGCACTTCATTGACCCGCTGGGAGTCGCTGCCGAGCAGCTCATCGGGGAAATCCAGGGAGTCGCTTCCCTTCTGTTCCGCCAGCAGCCGCACCTCTGCGGCCCGATTGATCAGATATTGAGAGCGGGCGATCTGCAGCTGCGAAAGCGCCTGGGTATTGTTCAATATCACTACCGGCTCCCCGGCCTCTACGTGATCGCCGTCCCTGACCAGGATTTTCTTGACGATGCCGCCCTCGAAATGTTGCACCGTCTTCTTGAAGGATTCGACGGACACGGAGCCGGGTGCCACGACTGCCACCGCCAGATCGGCGGTGGCCGCCCAGCCGCCGAAACCGCCGAAAGCCACCAGCAGAATGCCATACCCCAGACGCCGATAGCGCTTGTCCGAAGTGGGTAGCTTCCCGGTGGGCCCCGCGGCGCTGTCGGGCAGAGCCTGCTTGGGTGTGACGTCGACGCTGCGATCGTCGCTATCGCCTGAAGCGTTGGTCTTGTCGTTCATTGCCCCTGCTCCTCGGATTGCGCATCCTTGCTTGTCTGGGCTGGTCGAACCTTGGCCAGACGCGCATTCTGTGACTGACCTACCTGCCCGGCCTTGGCGGGATTCTGCTGCTTGGCAAACTGAGCAAAAACCTGATCGCGTGGTCCGTACATGCTGACCTGCCCATCCTTGAGTACCAGCAGATTATCCATGCTCTTCAAAATGCTGGTGCGATGGCTGATGACAAAGAGTGTGACGCCTTCCGCCTTTAGGGCCTGCAGCGCCCGAGCCAGAGCCCGCTCACCGCTGTCGTCGAGATTGGAATTGGGTTCATCCAGCACCACCAGCACCGGATTGCCATACAGCGCCCGAGCAAGGCCTATGCGCTGGCGCTGCCCTCCTGAGAGCACACCACTGGAGGCACGAATGACGGTATCGTAGCCGTTGGGCAACTGCAGGATCATCTCGTGCACGCCGGCCTTCTGCGCCGCCTCGACCACCTTCTGCGGATCTACCTCGGCGAATCGCGCGATGTTCTCGCTGATGGTACCGTCGAACAGTTCGATATCCTGAGGCAGATAGCCGATATAGGGCCCCAGTTCGTCCCGGTTCCACTGTGTAATATCCGCACCGTCCAGACGCACCTTGCCCACCTGGGAAGGCCAGATGCCCAGTATCACCCGGGCCAGGGTGGATTTACCCGCCGCGCTAGGGCCAATGATGCCGACATGCTCGCCCTTGGCCACGTTGAAATTGATGCCGCGAATGGTCGCCATGCGCACACCGGGAGGCGCCGCCGCCACGGATTCGATGGCCACGTCGCCGACCGGTGCAGGCAGGGACATGCGCCGGTTCTCTTCGGGAATCTGCTCAAGCAGTTCGTTCAAGCGCTGATAGGCGGTACGCGAGGCGACAAACCCTTTCCAGCTACCGATCATCTGATCGATGGGCGCAAGTGCGCGACCCATCAGAATCGAACCGGCGATCATCATGCCCGGGGTCATGCTGCCCTGCAGCACTAGATACGCCCCTAGGCCGAGAATCAGTGACTGGAACAGCAGCCTGAGTATCTTGGAGGCATTGGTCAGGGCACCAGCCCGGTCGCTTGCCTGGGACTGCTTGGTTAGAAACTCGTAGTGCTTGCCGGCCCAGCGCCCCATGATGCCGGGCAGCATGCCCATGGCGTGCAGCACCTCGGAATTGCGCAGGTTGCTGTTGGCCAGATCCTGGGCCTGAATGTTTTCGCTGTTGGCCTCTGCCAGCAGTTTCTTGGTGGCTTTCTCGTTGGCGATCGCCAGCGTCAGCAGCACGAGACCCGCACAGGTGGCGAAGATGCCAAGCCAGGGGTGAAAGAGAAACAGCACCGCCAGATAGACCGGCACCCAAGGGGCATCGAAGAACGCAAACAGTCCATTGCCGGTCAGAAACTGACGCACGCTGGTCAGGTCATTCAAGGGTTGCGCGGTCTGCTGACCCTGGGCCAGCACACTACGCCGGAACATGGCGGTATAAAGGCGCTGGCTGATAGAGGTATCGAGCCGGTTGCCGACCCGGATCAGGATGCGTGAACGCACCAGCTCGAGTCCCCCCATTACCGCGAACAAGAACACCACTACCAGGGTAAGCATGAGTAGCGTTGCTTCGCTGCGGGAGGTGATGACCCGATCGTATACTTGCAGCATGTAGAGAGGAGGTACCAGCATGAGAAGGTTGATGAACATGCTGAAGAACCCCACCGTCATGAAAGAGCCTCTGCAGGCTTTCAACACACGTTGCAGGTCGGTGGCTTCTTTGCGGATGGCCATGGGCGCGGCTCGCTATCGGTGAGAGTTAGGGATGTTCCATGGGGCGCGACATGGATCTGACAGGCCCAGCGGGAGACAAGAGTATCAGATAATCCATATTGAAATGAGAGGCAAAATAGCACCATAAGACGCGCTATTTAACCTTTGCGTCTTATGGCTTTTAAATTAAAAATCTAACGAAAATTAGCGTAAGGACATCATTTTAGTTCGCCCCGGTAGACTGGATAGCGGGCACAGATGGTCTCGACCTTCTCTTTTATCTCGGCTTCTGCTGCACTCGAATCCCCCTTGGCCAAGGCATCGAGGATATCGCAGATCCAGCCGGTCAACTCCTTGCATTCGCTTTCACCGAAACCTCGGGTGGTCACCGCTGGCGTACCGATACGCAACCCGGAAGTGACGAAAGGACTCTGGGGATCACCCGGCACGGCGTTCTTGTTGACCGTGATATGAGCCCGTCCCAGGGCGGCATCCGCATCCTTGCCGGTAATGCCTTGCTTGATCAACGACAGCAGGAAGAGATGATCCTCGGTGCCGCCGGAAACGATATCGTAGTCGCGTTCCATGAACACCTTGGCCATGACCTGGGCATTCTTGACCACCTGCTGCTGGTACTCCTTGAACTCCTGGCTCATGGCTTCCTTGAAACACACCGCCTTGGCGGCGATGACATGCATCAGAGGGCCACCCTGGCTGCCCGGGAACACCGCCGATTGTAGCTTCTTCTCCATGTCCGCATCGCCTTCGGCGGAAAGGATCAGACCGCCCCGGGGGCCCCGCAGCGTCTTGTGGGTGGTCGTGGTGACCACGTGCGCATGGGGCAACGGGCTCGGGTAGACACCGGTAGCGACCAGCCCGGCAATATGGGCCATGTCAACCAGTAAAAAGGCATTTACCTCATCGGCAATCTCACGAAAGCGCTTCCAGTCGATGATCTGGGAATAGGCCGAGAAGCCGGCGATTATCATCTTCGGCTTATGCTCTTTGGCCAATGACGCGACCTGGTCGTAGTCGATACGCCCGCTGTCATCGAGGCCGTACTGCACGGCGTTGTAGTGCTTGCCGGAAAAATTCGGCTTGGCACCGTGGGTCAGGTGGCCGCCGGCATCCAGACTCATGCCAAGAATGGTATCGCCGGGCTTGACCAGCGCCTGGAAAACCGCCGCATTGGCCTGGGAACCGGAATGAGGCTGTACATTGGCGTAGCTTGCATCGAACAGCTTCTTGGCATAATCGATGGCCAGATCCTCGACCACGTCCACGTATTCACAGCCGCCATAGTAGCGCTTGCCGGGATAGCCCTCAGCGTACTTGTTGGTCAGCTGAGTGCCTTGGGCTTCCATGACCCGGGGGCTGGCGTAGTTCTCGGAAGCGATCAGCTCGATATGAGCCTCCTGACGCGCGACTTCCTTCTCCATCGCATCGAGCAGGGCGTCATCGAAACCGGCAATCTGCATGTCACGGGTGAACATCGGCTAGTATCCTCGAGTCGAAAAAAACAAGAATTTCATGGTAGCTCAGCGGCGCGCGTCTTTCATGCGAAAGATTCTCAATTGTGCCTGAGAAATACTAAACTCAAGCAGGAGTCGCTCGTCGACGGATAAATCGTCCTCTTCCCTAACCGGCGACCCTGGTCTGGCAGGCGTTCATTGCAGTGAACGATGGGGCCATTCACGCCTCCCCCAGCAGCCCCAGGCTCGCCATAGGTGTTTGACGACGCACACCACGAGACAGGGCGTGACCGATAAGACCGATGAGCAGGGCACCGCCGATAGGCAGAATCAACCACATCAACCAGTGTATTCGCGGCGCCAGGTCAAGCCAGCCAATGTACACCCCCGCGGCAGCGGCTTCCGCAAGCAGCGCGCCCATCAAGCCGCTAGTGAACCCCAGCAACGCGAACTCGACCCCCTGCACCCGGGAAATTAACCGGTCGCCGGCACCGAATACCCGCAGCAGGCCGCTTTCATGAGTGCGCAGGGTATGGCTGGCAGTCAAGGCGGCGTAGAGCACGCTCACCCCGGCCAGCAGCACGAAGGCCAGTACGAACTCCACTGCTCGGGTCACTTGGGACAACAGCTCCCGAACCCGGCCGAGAATGGCTTCGACGTTGATCAACGACACCCCTGGATAGGCGGATACCAGCTTGCCCGGCACATTGCTGCCATCTTCCACATGAAAGGCGGTGATGTAGCTGTGCCCGAAGCGCTCCAGCGTACCGGGAGGAAAGACCACATAGAAATTGGGTCGAAAGCTGTCCCAGTCGACCTCCCGTAGACTGGTAATTTCACCGGTAACGTCCGACCCACCGATGGAGAAGGTCAGCGTATCGCCGAGCGCAATCCCGAAGCGCTCCGCGAGGCCGCTCTCCATTGAAATCGGCACGGGCTGATCGCTCTCGGGAGAAGCCGCAACGTTTCGAGCGAACCACTGCCCCTTGAGAATACGATTGCCTTCCGGCACCTCATTCTGCCAGGTCAGATTGAGCTCCCGGTGCAAAGCGTTGTCACCGCGGCTCTCCGGGGGCACGACCTCCCGGGGCGATTGATCGTTGATCGCCACGATGCGCCCTCGCACCATCGGGTACAGGGCACTTCGGGTATCCGCCGCGTCCCCTAGAATATCGATGAAGCCCTCGCGCTCGCTGGGCTGAATGTTGATGGCGAAATAGTTTGGGGTATCTTCGGGTAGTTGGGCCTGCCAAGTGGTCACCAGGTCACCGCGTACCATGGTGATGATCGCCATGGCGGCAAAGGTCACCGCAAAGGCCAGCAGTTGGCCGAGACTCGCCTGACGCCGACGCGCCAGTTGCCGCGCGCCCAATCTAAGGGCCTGGGCACCATCGCTTGCGCCGTTGCCGAAACGCCCGGCCAGACGCAGTACCAGTCCCAATAGCAGCCAACCCAGCCCCCATAGCAGCACCAGCGCCACCAGACCGCCCAGCAACAAACCGAGGGAGAGCATGAAATCGCCGGAATAGAGCCACAGCAGGCCACCAAACACCAAGCTGGCGACACCGACCACCAGCCAAGCGGATGCCGGCAATGGATCAAGTTCACGACGCAGCACCTTCAGCGCGCTGACCCGCTTCAATCGCAGCAAGGTCGGACCGGCGAAGCCCACCAGCACCGCAAGCGCGGTCAAGATGCCAAGCAACAGCGGCAATATGCCCGGGGGCGGCAGCTCCAGAGGGAGAAAACGTGTCAGCAGCGCCAGCAATCCCGCTTGCCCTGCCAGACCAAGCAGTGCGCCGAGGATCGAGGCGGAAAGCGCCAGCCACAGCAATTGCATGGCGAATAACTGGGTCAGCTGACGCTGGGAGGCACCGAAGCAACGTAGCAAGGCGGCGGTATCCAAATGGCGATCCACATAGCGCCTCGTTGCCATGGCCACCGCCACCCCGGCCAGCAGCACCGCCGCCAATCCCGCCAGGCTCAAATACTTCTCGGCCCGTTCCAGGGCGTTGCCGAGCTGGGGACGGTCCTCGCGCACATCCTCGACTTCAACGCCTTCCCGCGCGAGTCGGGCCAGCAGATTGTCGACCCCAGCCACCGCTTCCGGCGGCCCCTTGGCCAGTAGTTCATACTCGACCCGGGAGCCCGGGCGCACCAGTCCGGTGGCCTCGAGATCGTCAATGTGCATCATCAAGCGTGGATTGAAGCTGCCGAAACCGGCGGATTGATCGGGTTCACGCTCGATCAGTCCGCTCACCCTGAGCTGCATCTGACCAAGCTGAAATGACTCACCAATCGTGATATCCAACAATTGCGCCAGGCGTGGCGCGATCCATGCATTCCCTGATGACGGCCCATGGGCCAATTCTTCGACACCGTCGCCCAGATCCACCAGCACCTTGCCATACAGTGGATAAGCCTCATCAACCACCTTGAGGCTCGCCGGTTGAAACGAGTCGTCGCGGCTGGCCATCGACACTAGATCGACCTGGTCCGCTAGGCTCAGGCCCGCGGCTTCAAGCTCACGCCGCAGATCCTCACCGAAGGGCTTGCTCTGCTCCAGCTTGATATCGCCGCCCATCAGTTGGCCCGCCTGCCGGGTCAGTCCCCGATCGAGCCGATCGAGAAAGAAACCGATCATGGTCGAGGCCGCGACCGCCAGGGCCAAGGCCACGAACAAGGCACGCACGTCGTTTGCGCGCAGGTCTCGTTTCAACCCTTTCAAGGACAGCCCTAGTAAACCAGCCTCGCTCGTTTTCTCTTTGTTCACAGCGCCATTCGTGTCTGAATCAGCATTTCCGCTCATTTCTTTGCTCATGCCTCCACCTCGTCCCGATGAAGGACGGCCAGGTGGCCAGCATCGAGCTTGAGACAGCGATCGCAGCGTCGCGCCAGATGATGATCATGCGTGACCAGCACCAGCGTAGTACCCGCTTCTCGGTTGAGTTCGAACAATAGATCGATGACCTTTCCCCCGGTGCCGCGATCGAGATTACCCGTGGGCTCATCGGCAAAAACCAGTTCCGGCGCAGTGACAAAGGCACGGGCCACTGCAACTCGCTGCTGCTCGCCGCCAGAAAGCTGCTTGGGCAGATGGTTCATGCGCTCCCCCAAGCCTACCCGGGTCAGCCACTCCCGACCTCTGATCTGGTGATCGCTGCCCGGCAACAATTCCAACGGCAGCAATACGTTCTCCAAAGCGGTCAAAGTCGGCAACAGCTGGAAGTTCTGAAACACGAAACCAACCCGCCCGGCACGCAATCCTGCGCGACCATCTTCATCAAGATCCTTCAACGACTGTCCAAATAGATCGAGTTCGCCGCTGGTCGGGATATCTAGCCCTGCCAGCAAGCCCAGCAAGGTGGACTTTCCAGCGCCGGAACTGCCCAGGATCGCCACGCTCTCGCCGGGAAACACTTCGAGATCGAGGCTACTTAGAATATCCAGCCGGCGTTCGCCGCTGATAACCTGCTTGCCAAGGCCCTTGGCATGTAGAATTGCACTCATTTCACGCGTTTGGGAGTTGGACATGATGCACGCTTTCCCTGTGGTTACACGGTTCCTGAACAGAAGCCTGACGTTGGCGCTGCTGTTGCCATTACTGCTATGGATGAGCATGGCAAATGCCGCCACTACGACGCTACTGGTGATGGGCGATAGTCTCAGCGCCGCCTACGGTATCGAGCGCCAGGCCGGCTGGGTCAATCTACTGAGCCAGCGCCTGGGTGACGAAGTCAAGGTGGTCAATGCCAGTATCAGCGGCGAGACCACCTCTGGCGGAGTGACTCGCCTGCCTGAGCTACTCGGACAACACGCTCCAGACATCGTTCTGATCGAGCTGGGGGGCAACGACGGGCTGCGCGGCCTTTCCCCCAAGCAGATGCGCCGTAATCTTTCGACCATGATCGAGGCCAGCCAAGAGGCCGATGCCGAGGTACTGCTGGTGGGCATCGAGATACCGCCCAACTATGGACAAGCCTATACCCAGGCTTTTAAGACGGTCTATCGCGACCTGGCCGAGCAATACGAGGTGCCACTGGTGCCCTTCCTGCTCGATGGTATTGCCCTGAAGGATGATCTGATGCAGGACGATGGCATCCACCCTACCGCCGAAGCCCAACCACGCATGCTTGAGAATGTCTGGCCCGAGTTGAAAGCGCTGCTGCCAAAGCAAGTTGCCGCTACAGCGGAATAGTGACTTACGCCTGAACCGGCGCGGATGCCTTCTGCAGCTGTTGCAATCCCAGGCCACCGAGAATCAATACCAGCCCGATCAGGGTCGAAGCGAGAATCGGCTCGCCAACGACGACATGCAGCAACAGCAGCGACACCGGCGGCGACAGGAAGATCAAGTTGGAAACCTTGGCGGTTCGCGACACCTTATGCACCGCCATCTGCCACAGCACGAAAGCGATGCCCATCTCGAATAGCCCTACGTAAACGCCCGCTCCCAGACTGCTCCAGCCATGCCAGGTAAACCCCGGCCCGATGAGGACGAGAAGCGTCAGAATCGGCAAACCCACGCTGAAGTTCTGCCACTGGGCTACCAAAGGCTCTCGATGATCCTTGGCGTTGAACAGCCAATACAGTGCCCAGAGCAGCGTCGAGATCAAGGCAAAGCCGACTCCTAGCGGATCGGCAAAGGCCACCTCAAAAACCGCCCCGCGAGTGGCGATGACCCAGACGCCGGCGTAGGCGATCAACCCGGCGAGAATATCCATGCGCGTAAGACGCTGGCCGAGAATCGGCACGGCGAGAAAGCCCATGGCCAGCGCCCAAGTGTAGTTCAGCGCCATGGCCTCTTGCCCCGGCAGCCGATCGTAGGCGGCGAACAACACCAGATAGTAGGCCACTGGGTTCATCAAACCGGCCCACAGCGCGGTGCGCCAGCCACTGCCCAGGGCCAGCCGCAATTGGCCGCGCTGAATGACCAGCGCGCCGATCAGCAACCAGGAGACCAGCGCCGCGATCCAGATCAGTTCCACCGGCGTCATGCTCGCCAAAGCCAGCTTGAACGCGGTCGCCACCGTGGACCACAGCGCCACCGCCGCAACCCCGTATAGCATCGCCTGCCGATCCTGTGTCATGCCTACTCCCTGTCTGCCATGGGTTTACGCTAAAGTAGCCAGCCTAACCGCCTTGCATCGTTCAGACGAGCATGGCAATGACTGAACCACTGATTTCAATAAGGAATCCCGTCATGGCGGCATTCAACGACAACCTGCCGACGACGACCGATACACCTCCCCCACAGGCCGGCGCTTTCGTCACCGCTTATCAGCTGGATGGTACTGGCGGAGGCACCGAGCTCGACAACGCACAGCTGCACGCAATGTGGCACAGCGAGGAGGCCGCGTTATGGCTGCATTTGGATTTTCGTCATGACGACGTCATGACCTATCTGCACTCTCTGGCGGAGCTCGACGAGGCGGTCATCGAGGCGCTGCTCGAGGAAGATACACGGCCTCGCGTGGCACGTTTCGGACGCGGTGTCGTGACCACGTTGCGCGGCATCAACTTCAACCCCGGCGCGGCTAGGGACGATCTGATCTCGCTGCGGGTGTGGATGACCCCCAAGCGCCTAATCACGTTGCGCCGGCGCCCTCTGCATGCGGTCAGTGTGGTGCGCGAACGTATCGACGATGGCAACGGCGCCGAGTCGATTCCAGACCTGACAGCCTGGCTGACGGAAACGCTCGTCGATCAGGTGGGCGATGTGACTCATCAGCTCGATGGACGCTTGGCGGAACTGGAAGAAGCTCAGCTGAGCGACCCTGAATACGTGAACAACGACGACTTGACGCGGATTCGTCGCTCCTTGATCAACCTGCGCCGCTTCATGGGCCCTCAGCGAGACTGTCTGGCGCAGCTGGCCCAGGGCCCTCTTTGGCTCGATGAGGAAACCAAGGTGTCGCTCCGGGAGAGTGCCAACCAGCTTTCACGCTACACCGAAGACTTCAATGCCATGCAGGAGCGCGCCCATATCCTTCAGGAGCAGTTCTGGAGCGAACACAACGAACAGCTCAACCAACGCATGTACATGCTCGCCGTCGTCACCACGGTGTTTCTACCACTGAGCTTTCTCACCGGCCTGCTTGGAGTCAACGTCGGCGGCCTGCCCGGCACCGACAACCCTTATGCCTTCGCGATGTTCGTGGTAATCAATCTCCTCGTCGGCATGGCGGTGATGGCGTTGCTCAAGCGCAAGCACTGGTGGTAAGCGCGTCAATAAAAGACATCAGCGATCAATATGGCCCAGATCTCTACCTGGATCAAGCTGATCGCGGACTCGGCGCTTGAGTTCTTTTATATCAGGGAAGCCCCCATCGCGCTTGCGCTCCCAGATCACCTGGTCATCGAAAATCACCTCAAAGTGGCCGCCATGACTAGGCGCCAGGGCGACTTCGTCGAGATCTTCGCCGAAGGTGGAAAGCAACTCCTGGGCATACCAGCCTGCCCGGAGAAGCCAATGGCATTGCGTGCAATAATGAATCCGTACTCGAGCCATCGTAATCTCCTCTCATGACGTAATAGTGGCTCATCATAACAATCTGTCGATGATTAAACGTGTCGATAGGTGTCGACAATTCATCATGGAGGATATGCATGGCCAGCACCCCCATTACTCAGTCCCGTTTTTACGAGTGGCTGACCGGCGATGAAGATAGCCGCCTGTGCAAGGACATCTCGGACGAGGCCTGCAACGAACAACCGGGCAACTTCTTTCGCCATCTTTTCGCCTCTCTGGGTAACAAGCTGGCGGATGAGTTCTCCAGTGCGCGGCTAGTATTGCCCTGGTTACTGGGAGCGATCGGCGCCCCGCTGTGGATGGTGGGACTGCTGGTGCCCATTCGCGAAGCCGGTTCTCTTCTGCCCCAGATCTTCATCGCCGGATTCATTCGCCACATGCCCCAGCGCAAGTGGGTGTGGGTCGCCGGCGGCGCACTTCAAGCACTTTGTGCAGCGGTGTTGGCAGTACTGGCACTAACGAGCAGTGGCGGCTTGGGGGGCGCCCTGGTGCTGATCGTGCTGATCGTGCTTTCCCTGGCTCGGGGGCTTTCTTCCATTGCCACCAAGGATGTGCTGGGCAAGACCATCGCCAAACAGCGTCGCGGCAATCTGATGGGCTGGAGCGGCAGTGTCGCCGGCGCCATGACGCTGCTTGCGGGCGGCGTACTGATGCTATTCGACGATAGTGACGGTGAGGCCGTGCTGGCGATACTGCTGGCTATCGCCGCTTTAGGCTGGGCGATCAATGCCGTTTGCGCCGCCGCCATTCGCGAAGACCGAGGCGCCACGGAAGGTGGCGAAAATGCTTGGGCCAGCATTCGCCAAGGCCTAAAGCTACTGCGTCAGGACCGGACCTTTCTGCATTTCAACCTGACCCGGGCGCTACTGCTCTCGAGTGCCCTTGCCCTGCCCTATATTGCGCTACTCGGCCAGCAACAAAGTGACGAGGATCTGGGCGGCCTCGGTGTACTTGTCGTCATCTCGGGGCTTGCCAGCATGCTGTCAAGCCCGTTCTGGGGCAAGCGCGCAGATATCTCGAGCCACAAGGTAATGCGTGATGCCGGTGCCATGGCGGGGGTGTGCTGTCTGGCAGCAGCCGGAATCGCCTGGATACCCGGAGACTGGACTGGATCGGTCTGGCCCTTCGCCCTCGTCTATGGCGTACTGGTCATCGCCCATGCGGGGGTCAGACTAGGGCGCAAGACCTACGTGGTGGACATGGCGGGTCGCGATGACCGTGCACTCTACGTCGCTTTATCGAATACATTGACCGGACTTCTGATGCTTGTCGTGGGCGCTATAATTGGTGTGTTGGCTCAATGGCTGGGAAGCACCGGTTTATTGTTGGTACTTTCCCTGTGCGCTTTTGCCGCTGCATTTACCGCACAACGTCTACCAAGGGTCGAATAGTGTCGACAAAGCGTTGAAAACATTATTAAGGCTGGCCATGATAGTTAGGGAGGGCCTCTTCGAAGGCTCACCGCACCCTATGATCTGCCACAGGACCGCCAGCGCATGAAAAGAGCTGCAATGATCGACGCCGCACTGCTGGAGCGTATCGTCGATGCATCCGTGGATGGCATCGTGGTCGCCGAGCAGGAGGGCGACGATACCATTCTCATCTACGTCAACCAGGGATTCGAGCGCCTCACCGGCTATAGCGCTGACGAGATTCTCTATCAGGACTGTCGTTTCCTGCAAAAGAGCGATCACGATCAGCCCGGCCTGGACAATATTCGTCGCGCCATCGCCGATCAGCACCCTTGTCGAGAAGTGCTGCGCAACTATCGCAAGGATGGCAGCCTTTTCTGGAATGAGTTATCGATCACCCCGGTATTCGATGAGCAAGACCAGCTTACCTATTTTATCGGTGTGCAAAAGGATGTCACCGAGCATATGCATGCTTTGGAAAAACTCGCGGTGCTGCAAGCCAGTCAAAGCTCATAAAACTTTGGGTTTTTCCGTGAAACGCTTGTCATTACCTCCAACCAGCGCTATACAGCCAACAAAGGGGCTATCTCTAATATAGAACGCTAGCGGAGGGTCGAGCATGAGCGACGATACGCTTGGTGACGAACAACTCGACGATCAAGATGTTTATGAACCTGACAACGATGCCCAGCATCATCGTTCCCCGAGTCCACGCAACGATACATTGCGTCTGCGCCGCCAGGTCGAGGCATTACTGGAAGAGCGTCGGTTGAAGCGGGCAATAGAAGACGACTGGGACTTGGAAGAAGAATAACATTTGACGCCGCGACATGCTCAGCATTGCGCCAGCTCGATTATCTCGGCTGTCGAAATTCATTGACCGAGCGTTTCATGCTGGGCTTCTCATAAAGTTCCTTCCCTGACCGATCTCTTCACGGGCTGGCCTTTCCCTGGTGCGACCACTATCATCAAAGCCACCTAAATCCCAACATGATGGCAATGGATTTCCATGGCGCAATACGTCTACACCATGAATCGGGTGGGCAAGGTCGTGCCCCCGAAGCGCGAGATTCTCAAGAACATCTCGTTGTCCTTTTTCCCTGGCGCCAAGATCGGCGTCCTCGGTCTCAACGGCTCGGGCAAGTCGACGCTGCTGCGGATCATGGCAGGGGTCGATACCGAATATAACGGTGAGGCTCGGCCAATGCCGGGCCTCAACATCGGCTATCTGCCTCAGGAACCCGAGCTCGACGACAGCAAGAGCGTACGCGAAACCGTCGAGGAAGCCGTGGGCGAGATCAAGAAGGCCCAGGAGCAACTTGATGCCGTCTATGTTGCTTACGCCGAGCCGGATGCAGATTTCGATGCCCTGGCCGCGGAACAGGCACGTCTGGAAAATCTGATCGAGGCCGCTGATGCCCACAACCTGGAGCGCAAGCTCGAGGTTGCCGCCGAGGCTCTTCGCCTGCCGCCCTGGGACGCCAACGTTGGCGTACTCTCTGGGGGCGAGCGTCGCCGTGTGGCACTATGCCGGCTGCTGCTTTCCAGCCCGGACATGCTGCTGCTCGATGAGCCCACCAACCACCTGGATGCGGAATCCGTGGCCTGGCTCGAGCGCTTCTTGCACGACTACCCAGGCACCGTGGTGGCCATTACCCACGATCGTTATTTCCTCGACAACGTAGCGGGCTGGATTCTCGAACTCGACCGCGGCCAGGGCATTCCTTTTGAAGGCAACTACTCGAACTGGCTCGAGGCCAAGGAGAAACGCCTGGCACAGGAAGCCAAGCAGGAAGCCTTCCGGCAGAAGGCCATCAAGGACGAGCTCGACTGGGTGCGCAGTAATGCCAAGGGACGCCAGGCCAAGAGCAAGGCACGCCTCAATCGCTTCGAGGAGATGCAGTCCGGCGACTATCAGAAGCGCAACGAGACCAACGAGATCTATATTCCGCCCGGGCCGCGTCTGGGTGACAAGGTGATCGAACTGCACGACGTGGCCAAGCGTTACGACGACAAACTACTGTTCGAGCACCTGTCGTTTCAGGTGCCCAAGGGCGCCATCGTCGGAATCGTCGGTGGCAATGGTGCGGGCAAGTCCTCGCTGTTCCGCATGATCAACGGCGTCGAGCAGCCGGATGAAGGCGAAATCGTCATCGGCGATACCGTCCAGATCGCCTACGTCGAGCAACTGCGCGATGCTCTCGATAACAAGCAGACCGTATGGGAGGCGGTTTCCGAAGGCCAGGACATACTCAACATCAACGGCTATGAGGTATCTTCGCGAGCCTATGTGGGGCGCTTCAACTTCAAGGGCAACGATCAGCAGAAACGCCTGTCTGAACTGTCCGGGGGCGAGCGCGGCCGCTTGCAGCTGGCCCAGACCTTGAAGCAAGGCGCCAACGTCTTGCTGCTTGACGAACCCTCCAACGATCTGGATATCGAAACCCTGCGCGCCCTGGAAGAAGCGCTGCTAGCCTTTCCAGGCTGCACTCTGGTGATTTCCCACGATCGCTGGTTCCTGGATCGTATCGCCACTCACATTCTTGCCTATGAAGGGGACTCCCAGGTGGTGTTCTTCGAGGGCAACTACAGTGATTACGAAGCGGACCATAAGAAGCGCGTGGGCAACGACACGCCAAAGCGTATGAAGTACAAGCGTATCGATGCCTGATGCCAGTAACGTTGGCTGAACTGTTTAACTAAACTATATATTCCGTTCATCCAGACTATCTACCCAGATAGGGCTTCTTCTCGATATCGGGAAGAAGCCTTTTTTTCATCGGTGAAGCGGGCGAGATCACAACAATATTGCGGGTACAAGGAATAACCAATGCCTTCCAAGAGCGCTAATCCGTTGCAGATTCTGAAGAGCTTTCGCTACAGCATCGCATTCCTACCCAGCCTGCTGGGGCTGATCTATTTTGCGCTTGCGCTGGGTGTCGTCGTTCCCTACGTCGACCCAGCCGCGCTACCGGATTTTCTCGACTGGCTCAAGTTCAAGGAACAGGGGACTGCAAGCGCTCTGCTATCGACCCTGATCGCCGGCATGATCTCGCTGATGGTATTCAGCTTTTCCATGGTCATGACGGTACTGTCCCAGGCCGGCAACAACTTCTCCCACAAGCTGGTGTTTGGTCTGGTCTCCGAGCGCCCTTACCAGCGGGTTCTGGGCCATTATCTTGGCACCATCCTGTTCATTCTCATCCTGCTGACCGTGCCGCTGAAAGGAGAAGTTCCAAGCCTTTGGCGCTCCCTGGGTATTTATCTCGGTGTGATCATGGTGATGCACTGCCTGGGTCTGTTCGTCTTTTTCATTCATCGTGTCTCTCAGTCGGTACAGATCAATGCGATTACCGCGGGTCTTTACGATGAAACCCGCGGTGCGCTTGCACAACTCGAATCTCGAGAAGACTCCGAACGCTGGCGCTACATGAGCACGCCCCCGATCATCGACGAGAGTAGCCATATCGTTCTTTCCAACTACAGCGGCTATATCCAGCAGATGGATATCGAGGCGGTGGCAACGCTTGCCGAGCGTATCGATGGCGTCGTGCACCTCAATTTTTCCTTCGGCGACTACACTGTCAAAGATTTCCCTCTGTTCAAGGTCGAAAGCACTGAGCCGCCTAGTGAGAAATGGCGCGCATCGCTATTGGGCGAGCTGGTCTATGTTCAGGGGGAATCGCCCAAGGATATTTATCGGGACGGCCTGACTCAACTGATGGAAATCGCTATCAAGGCGCTATCGCCAGGCATAAACGATCCCGGTACCGCGCGGCTGTGCATTCACCAGTTGACTGGGCTATTGACTCGCCGGCTCAATCTCACCCCTTGCAACATGCTCACCGATGAAAAAGGCCATACCCGGGTGACCTGGCACGAAGAGCGCTTCGATAGTCTGCTTTACCGGGTATTCTCGCCCATCTTCACCTATGGCAAGGAGGACCTGAGCATCAACTTGGCGCTACTACAGGCGCTGAAAACCTTGTCCTTGTACGCCAGAACGGTAGAACTCGATGCGCTCCAGGCTCATGCGCAGCGTGTCATGACAGCCTTGGAAAGGCTTGCCCAGGACGGCCTGGATCGGCAGTTCATCAATGAGCGCATTAACAACGGCGAGCACCGCCTGGAATTGCCGACACTACTGCCTGAGTCGGCTCTCTCTTGAAAACCTTTGTTGCCGTCGACATTGGCCGAAGACCGTATCGAGGAGAGGAAGCAGATGATCGATGTCATGAAGGAATAGTCGCAGGATGCAGTAACCAATGAGCCCCGTTCAGGACGGGGCTCATTTCATTTCTCACCTTCACCTTCAATATAGGCTCGGCTCGCCGGGCGGGCGGGTCTTGAAGCGCCGATGCAACCACAGATATTGCTCTGGGTGACGCCGAATCGCCGACTCGATGACCGTGTTGATGCGGGTAGCGTCCTCAATCTCATTACCGCTGGGGAAGTTTTCCAGAGCCGGCAGGTATTCCAGGGTATAGGTGCGATTGTCCGGGTTACGATGAAAGATCAGCGGCATGACCGGCGCCCCGGTCATGCGAGCGATCTTGCCAGTTAGTTTAATGGTAGCCGCTTCGACACCGAAGAACGGTACAAACACGCTGGCTTCGCGGCCAAAGTCCTGATCCGGCGAGTACCACACCGCGTGCCCACTCTTGAGACGGCGCACCACCCCTCGCAGGTCGCGGCGATCAATGGCCGCGCCAAAAATATGACGGCGCGCCCGGGTCATGAAGCGCTCGAATAACGGGTTGTCATGGGGTCGGTATACCACATCCGCAGGAAAGAACAGCGAATGCAAGGCGCCCCCCAGATCCAGAGTGGAGAAGTGAATGCCGATGATCAAAGCGCCCTTGCCTTGCGCCAGCGCCTGCTGCATGTTCCGCTCACCTTGGAAAGTCACGCGATGGCGTAGATGTTCCGGATCGCGGCACCAGCCGGTGGCAGTCTCGAGAATACCGATACCGTTGGCAACGAAGGTTTCCCGCACGAGGCTCGCATGACTCCTCTCGTCGAGTTCGGGAAATGCCAGGCGAAGATTGGTCTCCGTGATATGACGCCGACGCTTGGCAAAGCGCCAGGCCATGAGGCCGATCATCTTGCCTACCCAAAGCTTGAGGGGCCAAGGCAACCAGGCGCCCAATCGCATCAAACCGATGGAAAGCCAGGTAGGCCAGTACCTGGGTGCCATGAAGGAAATGTTGAAAGGAGTTTCTGCCATGCGCCGCGTCGCTTATCCTGAAGCCCGTCTTAAAGCCGAACATTGTAGCGGGCTGAGGCGCCCGCGTCAGGCATCAGCCCAGCCCCATGGTAACGGCGCGGTACGCGCGGCAGTACGCCAGTCAACAAGGTATAGCTGATGGTATCGCAATGACGGGCGACCTCGTCGACAGACAGCACTGCCCCGCTCGCGTCGCGGCCCCACAGGGTGACACGGGTGCCGATTCCCGCCTGCGGGAGGTCGGTGATATCGACGGTCAACATGTCCATGGAGACTTTGCCCGCCAGCACGCTGCGCTGGCCCTCGACCAGTACCGGCGTGCCGTCCCGGGCATGGCGGTCGTAGCCATCGCCATAGCCCGCCGCGACCACCCCGATTCTGGAAGGCGCCGGGGTTATCCAGCGCCCGCCATATCCTACCGGTTCTCCAGCGCCCAGTTCCTGCACCGCAATGATCTCGGATCGCAGCGTCATCACCGGCTTGAGGCCGCGACTGGCATCATTGGCGCCTTCCAGGGGGTCGCTGCCATAAAGCATGACCCCCGGACGATTCCAGGCACCGTAAGCCTCGGGCCAGGCCAAGGTGGCCGGCGAATTGGCCAGACAGGTGGGGGCGTTCAGCGCTGATGCCCAGTCGTTCAACAGCTGCAATTGGCGCTGAAAATAACGCGGTTCCAGCGCATCCGCCGTGGCGAAATGGCTCATCAGATGCAGATCACAAACCCGGTCCGACGCATCGAGCAGACGCTGCCAGACACCTTCGATATGCTGTTCGGAAAAGCCAAGGCGGTGCATGCCGGAATCCATCTTGACCCAGACCGGTATCGGCCGGCCGGGGCGATAGGCTAGCAAAGCCTCGACCTGCCATTCGCTGTGGACTGCCGTCCATAGCCCCAGCGACTCGATCAGCGGCAACTCCTCGCGCTGGAAAAAGCCTTCCAATAGCACGATGGGTTTGTCGATACCGCCCTGGCGTAGAGCCTGGGCTTCTTCGATACAGGCGACTGCAAACGCCGGCGTCAGATCGTCGAGGGCATGAGCACAGGCCACGGCGCCATGTCCGTAGGCATCCGCCTTTATTACCGCCAGGGACTGACTATGGGGCGCAAGCGCCTGGGCCAGACGATAATTATGACGCAGTGCGTCTAGATCTATTTCGGCAATCAAGGGGCGGCTCACGGCTTCAGACTCCGAAAATTAGCGTTAGGGAAACACTGTATAAATGTCTGCGCGTCCTAAGTACTGCGTTGCGCGGTGCTCAAAATCGTCACATATACCCCATATGCTCCGGTTTTTGCGCTCCGGGCGCCTTGTGCTTGAACCGCTCGTTGATTTATTTAGCGCTTCCTTAGCGCGATGAAGGCGGCGTGGGTCGCTCGCCGATGTTCATGAGTGCATCGTCATCAATGTCGTCTTCGGAATAGCTTAGGCTGACTGACAGATCCTCTCGCAGCCAATCATTGAGCGCGCGAATGTCGCGGGTATCCAGTACCCCGGCGGCACGACGCAGCTGCACTAGATCCGTCACATAGTCGTAGCGGGATTCCGCATAGTTGGCCAGCGCATTGTAAAGGCTCTGTTCAGCGTCGAGTACGTCGACGATGTTACGCGTACCCACTTCATACCCGGAGCGCGTCGCTTCGAGAGCGCTGCGGTTGGAGATGATCGCCTGGCGTCGAGCCTCGACGGTAGACACATCATTGTTGACTTCCGTCAGCAGTGAGCGCACCTGCTGCACGGTTTCGCGCCGCTGAGACTCGAAATCGTACTGCGAGGCTTCCAAGCGATAGCTAGCCTGATTGACCTGGGCGCTGGTTCTGCCGCCGGTGAAGATGGGCAGGTTGGCTCTAAGACCGATCTGGCTCTGAGAGTTGTGTCCCTCCAGATAGTCGATATCGGTCTCGGAGTAATCGTAGCTGGCAAAAGCATCGACAGTCGGCAAATGCCCCGAGCGCGCTATGTCCACGTTGCGATTGGCAACATCGATTGCCGCCTGGGTCGCGAGAAGGGTCGGATTGTTTTCCATGGCCAGCGCCGTCCAGGCGGCGCGAGTGTCCGGCAACGGTGTCTTGATCGGCAGGTCTTCCGAAAGCCCTTCGATACTGTCGTAGCGCTTGCCGGTAAGACGCTCAAGCTGCTCGAAACTGATCTGCAGATCGCTACGAGCCGCGATACGCTCGGCCCGCGCCAGATCTGCCGCTGCCCGAGCCTCTTGTACATCGGTAATAGCGATCAACCCCACCTCGAACTGTTCCCGTGCTTGTTCGAGCTGGCGTCCAATGGCTTTTTCCTGAGCGATACGGGACTCCAGTACATCCTTGGCCCGCAAAATCTCGAAATAGGCCTGGGATACCTGAAAGATCAACTCCTGGCGATCGCTGAGAAGTAAAAAGCCTTGTTGATCGATCTGTTCTTCGGCGCGCTTCAGTTCGAACCAGTTCCTGGCATCGAAAATTGTCTGGGTGGCTTCCAGACCGATACTGGCAGAGTTGTAATCATCGGCACTGACACTATCAAACGTTGAGCCACCGCCAAGCGCAGCCCCTGCCCCTTCACCGACCCCTCCTCCCTGGGTGCCGCCCTGATTCCCGGCGGTTGAGCTCTGGGTTGCCACATCACCCGCGAAGGAGCTTTCCTCGTAGGTTCGATTGTGTGCGAGATTGGCATTGGCACCGATCTGCGGCAGGAGATCGCCGCGCTCCACGTTGCGCTCTTCCTCGACGCTTCGGTAGGTCGAGACCGACGAGGCCAGATCGGCGCTATTTTCCAGCGCGTCGCGGGTGATAGTCAAAATATCCGCCGCCTGTACTTGGGAAGACAACATGACTGCCGCTACCAGAGGCAGCAACGTGTATCGAAATCTATGGGTGTGCGAAGGAGGAGCACCTGAAGCGGGCATCGACATTATCCTTTCTGAGCCTATGCGGAGTGATACATACGATGACGCATGTTTCCCTGCTAATCAATATTTTCAGTCAAAACTGGCCTGCAAAGCACCATGTTGAATGAATGTAAAACGACGAACGCGGGCTCGTGGCCCGCGTTCGTCATCTCCAGCGTACTGAAGAACCAATACTCACTCGAAAATGGCTTCCAAGGTCAAGTTCTGCTTTTCGAGCACTCGACGCAGTTTCTTGAGGGCCTCGACCTGGATCTGACGCACCCGCTCTCGAGTCAGGCCAATCTCCTCGCCTACCTCCTCCAGGGTCGAAGCCTCGTGGCCATGCAAACCAAAGCGCCGCACCACCACTTCCATCTGCTTGTCCGTCAGCTCCGCGAGCCAATCATCGACATGCTGTTTGACATCGACGCTGACCAGCGAGGATTCAGGTCCACGTTCGTTCTCGTCTGCAAGGGTCTCGATCAGCGGCTTATCGCTCTCGCCTCCTAGCGGATAGTCCACGGAGGATATGCGCTCATTGAGGCCCAGCATCTTCTTGACCGTGCCCACGGGCTTGTCGAGGAAATCGGCAATCTCTTCGGCGGTCGCCTCGTGATCGAGCTTTTGAGTCAGCTCCCGTGCGGCGCGCAGATAGATATTGAGTTCCTTAACTACATGGATGGGCAGACGAATGGTACGGGTCTGGTTCATCAGTGCCCGCTCGATAGTCTGTCGAATCCACCAGGTCGCGTAGGTCGAAAAGCGGAAGCCGCGTTCGGGATCGAATTTTTCCACGGCACGGATCAACCCAAGATTGCCCTCTTCGATCAGATCGAGCAATGTCAGCCCGCGATTGAGATAGCGCCGTGCGATCTTGACCACCAGACGCAGATTGGACTCGATCATGCGTTGACGCCCTGCCGGGTCACCGCGTTGGGCCAGGCGTCCGAAATGAACCTCTTCTTGCGGTGTCAGTAGGGGAGAAAAACCGATTTCATTGAGATAGATCTGAGTAGCATCGAGACTTTGATGGTAATTGTTTTCTTCGCGGCTCAGCGCTTTCTCGAATGCCGCCTCCTCCTTGGCCTCCACTTCATCAACGATGACCTCGACTTCGTCATCCACATCATTGAGATCAACTTCCTGAAGATTCCTTTCAATCATGCTCATGTCGCCACCCCGTTATCTGCGTGGAAAAGAGTCATTGACCGGCTCTGTTGTTCTTATGACCCGTCCCGGTGCGATCGCCGACTCAGAGAGCGCGACGATCGTCCTTTTCCTGCAATGAGACGCCCCCTCTAGCGTCGCGGTAGAAACTTGAGGGGGTCCTGAGGCTGGCCATCCTGGCGCACCTCAAAATGCAGCTTGACACCATCGGCATCGGTATCACCCATGGTGGCGATTACCTCTCCGGCTTCGACAACATCGTTTTCACTTACCCTGAGGCTGTCGTTGTACGCGTAGGCACTCAGGAAGCTATCGTTGTGCTTGAGTAGAATCAGATTGCCGTAACCACGTACACCATCCCCTGCGTAGACCACGATGCCGGGCGCCGCCGCCTTGACAGGTTGCCCCTTTTGACCAGCGATATCAATGCCCGCGGTAATACTAGAGCCATCACTGAAACGGCCAACCACTTGCCCCTCCACGGGCCACTGCCACGACACGTTTTCCACGGGGGTATAAGTGCGCTGCTGGGCTGTGGGCGCATCCGCTCCGCCGGCCACTGCCGTGCCCGCATCCGCTGCAGGGCCAGCAACGGTCGCTTCTTCTCGAGCTGCCGTATCATCCGGCTGTCGCGCTGCCTGGTTGTTTTGTTGAGCGTCCTGGCTGGATGGCTGTTGGTTGCCGCTTTGGACAGGCTCTTCCCTTGAGGGGACATTCTCCTGTGTCGAAGGCTGGGATTGTGATCGAGCCTGCGCACGCTGACGTGCCATTGCCTCGCGCTCAGCCCGATCCTGCGCGCTCAACTGTCCGTCGGCGCCGGGGGTGCCGTAGTTATAAATTGGCCCCTGCCCGCTGGTGTCTTGCCCTTCTTCGGCCCTGGCAGTCGCTTGATCGTTCGATGAGGGCGATCTTGAAGGTTCGTCAGAAGATGCCTGCCGGGAAGACGCCTCCGAGGAGGACTCCAGAGGGCGGCTGGTCATGCGCCGGTTGCGCTCGATGGCCTCGGTGTCCGGCGCCAGCCAATCCGGCGCCTGAGTGCCGGCTACTCCTGCCGCTCCGGTAGCGCCAGCAGCCATGTCATTCTGCGCCAGACTGGGATTCGCTACAGCGGCAGGCGTACCGCCTGGGGCTGCCTGCGCATTGCCACCCAACTGCAGCGTCTGGCCCGGCTGCAGGCGATACGGTGGCGTGATGCCATTGATTCTGGCCAGTTCACGGAAATCCATGTTCTGTCGCCAGGCGATACCGTACAGCGTGTCACCCTGTTGTACGGTCACACTCTCGCCACTCTGGGCCTCCCGGGACACGGACAGATCGCGCACGTCGGGAGTGGTATTAGGTCCGGCGCAGCCAGCGACTCCAAGCGCCAATGCGGTTACGAGAAAGGCCTTGCGCATAGGGGTTCAATCCTTTTCGGAAGATAACGGGTAGCGCTCGCCGACCATCAATACCAGCAGCAGCCCCAGCGCCATGAGCAAAAGCCCTGGCAGCAATTGAGCCGAATCACCCGTTAGCGAGGCATAGTCGCCGGGTAACAGGTAGCGATAGTCGAGCGGTATCATTTGCTCATCGGGACCGAGACGATAACTGACCAACTCCCGCCAAGGCCAGAGCAAAGGCAGCGAACCGATGATGAAGCCGACGAGAAGTTGTAGCGTAAGATCGTGAAAATGTCGAAAAAGCCAGGCCAGCAAGCGCGAGAAAAAGAACAGGCCCAAGGCACAGCCTGTACCAAATTGCAGGATCAGCATGATATCGAAACTCTTGATGCCTTCCATGACTGTACCGTAGAGCCCCATGGCCAGCAGCAGGAAGCTACCGGATACCCCAGGCAGCAACATGGCGCTGATGGCGATGGCGCCGCCCGCCACTAGAACGAGGTCACCGAAACCTGCCATCAACGGCATTACCGCGGGGAGCGCCTGAGCCAACAGCAGCCCAACGAAGAGTGGCAGTATGTACCACCAGTGCCAGCTCTCGATCTGGCGTCGTACCACTATTGCCGAAGCCGCCACCAGGCCGAAGAAGAAGGCATTGAGCAGTACCGCATGTGCATCGAGCAGGTAAGTGACCAGATGTGCCACGCTGATCAGGCTCGCCAGTATTCCCGCGACCAAGGGTACCAGAAACGCCAGATTGAGATGCTCGACCAATCCTGCCATGCCATGCCGGCGCCAAGCGCCGAAGGCATCGGGCCCGAAGCGACGAATGGTGAAGATCAGCTCTTCGTAGATGCCGGTCACGAAGGCAATGGTGCCTCCAGACACGCCCGGCACCGCATCCGCGGCGCCCATTCCGGCTCCCTTGAAAAATAGCGCCAGCGCTCGTTTCAACGTATGACCCCTTCCAGAAGCGGCACGAAACGCACTTGCTCGAGCCGCTGATATTCATAGGTACTGCCATGGCGCTGCACCCGGGTCAGCCATTGGCTACCGTCACTATCCTCCAGCGGTGTGATAAGGACGCCGGTATCGCTCAACTGAGCCAATAATGCCTCGGGAAGCTCGCTTGCACAGGCAGTCAGCAAAATCACATCGAAAGGTGCCGCCTCGGGCCAGCCGTGAGCGCCATCGCTCAACCGCAAGCGGGCATTATAAGCCCCTAAGCGAGCCAGGCGAGAACGTGCGCGGACGTGATGCACTCGGATGCGCTCAAGAGACCAGACCTTGTTTACCAACCGTGACAGTATCAGGGTTTGATAGCCCGAACCGGTTCCGATTTCCAGTACCTGGACCGGCTCCTCCTTCAGCGCCAGTTCACTCATGCGCGCCACCATCCAGGGTTGCGACAGCGTCTGACCATGACCGATGGGCAGCGAGGTATCTTCGTAGGCACGATGGGATAAGGCCTCATCCAGAAACAAATGACGCGGCTCCCGGGCCATGACCTCCAAGACCCGCTGATTCTTGATACCGGCACCGACCAACCGCGCGACCATGCGATCCCGGGTGCGCTGAGAAGTCATGCCGATACCACTGAGCTCACCCGGTTCGTGACAACGCATCCAGCCATCCTTGCACATCTTCAAGCGCCGTGTGTCGAGTCAAATCGGTTTGCAACGGCGTGATCGACACATAGCCTGCTTCAATGGCCGCGAAATCAGTATCTGGGCCGTCATCAGCATTGTCGCCGGCAGCGGCAATCCAGTAGCGCACTCGCCCCCGCGGGTCCTTGACCTCCAATGGTCGGGTCGCCGGCCCACGATAGCCCATCCGGGTCACGCGAAATCCCTGCAGTTCTTCCCAGGGTACATCCGGCACATTGACATTGAGCAGGCTGCGCGGCGGTAATGAAAGCGACCCGGCTGCCCCCACCAGGCTCGCGGCAACCCGGCCCGCGGTCTTGAAATGACGCGAACCTACCAAGGACATGGCAATGGCCGGCATGCCCAGGTTACGCCCTTCCATGGCCGCTGCCACGGTACCTGAATAGAGCACGTCGTCTCCCAGGTTGCTGCCGTGATTGATGCCCGAGATGACCAGATCCGGCTTCTCGTCCCAGACCCCGTTCACCCCGAGATACACGCAGTCCGCCGGCGTCCCGTCGACACTATAGAAACCGTTGTCCAACGGCGTCAGCGCCAAGGGACGAGACAGCGTAAGTGAATTGCTGGCGCCGCTCTTGTTCCGATCCGGTGCCACCACTCGCAGTCGCGCGTGGGCACTCAAGGCATCGTAAAGCGCCCGCAGGCCTGGGGCGTGCACCCCATCGTCATTGGATAGCAATAGCTTGCGCATCGCTCCTCCTGAAGTTGTCGCGACGTCTATCGCCGCAACGGCTTTCGTGGTTCATAAATAGCTCATAGACGACCCATTTATCGCCACCCGGCCGTCAAATGAGCGTCGGGTGGCGAATAAGCTCCCGTAGCACTGCGGTGGCAAAGGCCCCACGAGGCAGCTCGAAACACAGGGTCAGATTGTCCTTGTCTCGCGCCATGGTCGGCGCCCCGGGGGCTATTCGCAGTGCCCGCCGAGCCAATCGTACGCCGGCCTCTTCGAGCCCTTTGCACAAATCAGCATGCTCATTGCTCAAGTGCTGCTCGTAGCGGGCGGCTTGATGCTGTGCTAGAGACTCGCCCGTACCCCAAAGCACCCCGGCAGGATGCAGATCAAGCCGCGAGGCTCGCTCAATTAGCGCTTCGTCGCTCTCCTCCGCAACGAATTGACTGGCGCTGCCGTCGAGCATCAGCACATCGCCGGCAAGGGGCGTAGCCCAATCTCCCTGGCCTACCCGCAGGGCAAGCAGTTCGTTGAACAGATAACTGCGAGCGCTCGAGAGCATCATGCCTTCCCGATCGTCACGTTTGCGCCAGCCACGGCGCAGGATGTCCCTGGCGCGAAATAGATTGCGCCCATCGGGCCCAAAACGCTGGGGCCCAAAATAGTTGGGAACCCCCCGTTCGCAAAGCACCTGCCAGTGCGACGGAAGATAGGGATGATCGACGATGGCTCCGCTCAACCGCAGGGTGAAGCGATTGGCCCGATGGACGCCCCGCTTGAGCTTGCGCGGATGACGATGCCGCTCGAGAATCCGTACCGGCGTATCGCTCAGGCGCTCGATGAGATCCGTCGGCGCCTCACTCCCGGGAAGATGTACTGACAGCCACTGGCGCGTCACCGCCACTCGATCCTTCATTCCCGAGAACCCGATCTGGCGCGGCGTCACTTCGCAGACCCTGGCCAGACGCCGGGCCAGTTCCAGAGTCGTCAGGTCACGCTTTTCCACCCATAACCAAAGATGCTCGCCGTGGCCTTCCGGTTCGAACCCGAGGCATTCCTCGACGAGAAAGTCCTCCGGCACTCGGCGATAATCCCCTGCTGCAAGCGGCCCACCATGAACGCAAGGCCAGGCAGGTGGCCAGATCGCGTCGCCCGTCTCAGTCACCGCATCGTCCCTGAGCTTTCATCCTTGGCATCACACTTGAACAGCACTACCACCGCATTTGCCGCCATCCCTTCTTCCCGGCCGGTAAATCCCAGCCGCTCACTGGTGGTCGCCTTGACATTGACCGCATCCAGCGTCACTTCGAGATCCGCTGCCAGGGTGGCATTCATGGCACCGATATGGGGCGCCAGCTTGGGCGCCTGGGCAATGACCGTGGCATCCAGGTTACCCAGTCGATAACCCGCCTCGTTCACCAGGCTCAGCACATGGCGCAGCAAGGCACGGCTGTCGGCGCCGGCCCAGCGCGGGTCCGTATCGGGAAAATGCCGCCCGATATCACCCAGGGCGCAGGCACCGAGCAGCGCATCACATACCGCGTGAATTAGCACGTCTCCATCGGAATGCGCGATGAAACCACGACGATAAGGGATACGCACCCCGCCGATCACCAGATGATCGCCTTCGCCGAAGGCATGTACATCGAATCCATGGCCAATACGAATCATGTCAGCTTCCTATTCATAGCAATCATCTATTCAGCCTCATCTACCACAGCCCCGGTCATCGCTTCTGCCTGGGCCGCCAGAATATGCGTCGCCAGCAGCAGGTCTTCAGGATGCGTGATCTTCAGGTTGTCGCGTCGGCCGGCAATCAGACGAGGCGCCAGGCCTTGAGCTTCGATCGCCGATGCCTCGTCGGTGACCCGAATGCCTTTATCGAGGGCGCCATGAAGCGCCTCTCGCAACACTCCATAGCGAAACCCCTGGGGCGTCAACGCATGCCAGAGTCCGTCCCGGGATTCGGTGACGGTCACCCTGCCCGCTTCGTCGGCACGCTTCATGGTGTCCGCTACGGGTACAGCCAGAAGCCCACCGACGGGCTCATCAACGAGCGTTTCAAGAAGATGCTGCAAGTCGTCGGGGTGCACGCAGGGGCGCGCCACATCATGCACGAGCACCAGATCGTTTTCAGCAGCCTCCGGGGCTAGATCGTCAAGCGCCTGCAGCACAGAATCCACTCGCTCGACCCCACCGGCGACGCGTTGCCAATCACCAAAGGGCACCCAGCATGGATCAAACCAGGCATCGTCTTCATCCAGACACAAACGCAGCGACGCCTGGGGATAAGCCTGATGCAAACGTGACAAGGTACGGGCCAGAACGGGCTTTTCACCGATGGAAAGATATTGCTTCGGGCGATCGGCGCCCATGCGTCGCCCTTGACCGGCGGCGGGCACGATCAACCATAATCTTTCGACCGTCACTGTACTCCTCCGGCGGAAGATGAGCCGTCCCGGGTTTCTACATCCGGCACCCAGAAGAACTGTTCATCCTCGCGAACCATGCCGATATCGCTGCGCGCTCGCTCATCAATGGCATCGAGCCCGTTCTTGAGATCGACGACCTCTGCCGCCAGACGCTGATTGTTGGCAAGCGATATGGCATTCTCCGCGGCCAGCGCATCGGTTCGGCCACGAATATGCGCCAATTCCCGTAGACCTCCCTCGCCAAACCACAGGCTATACTGCAGCAAGACGAACAGACCCATCAGTACGATTGCGAGCCACTTGAGCATCGTAATATCCCGTTCGTTCGCGGAAAGAAAAATTGCAGGCGCATTGCCTAAAATATCGGCGGCCATTATGCCATCATCCCTAACACTGCGCAGGCCAATTAGCGCATAAAAATCATCGCAGTCCTTTCTCGACAGTGTCTCAAAAAACCTCAATATTGGGAGCGACTCATGTATAAATTGGCTTTTTTCGTTCCTCTTGACGTCGCTGAAGCCGTCAAGGAGGCGGTCTTCTTGAGTGGCGCGGGCTGCATTGGTAATTATGAAGCCTGCTGCTTCCAGACCCGTGGCAGCGGACAGTTTCGTCCTACCAAGGGCGCTGAACCGCATATCGGCAACGTCGGCGAACTGGAACATGTGGAGGAGCTCAAAGTGGAACTGGTATGCAGCGACGATGTGATAGCGGATGCCGTTGCCAAGCTCAAGGCTGCGCACCCCTACGAGGAACCGGCCTATGACGTATGGAAGCTGGCGGATTTTTGACGCTACAAGAAAACCGCCTCCCTGAAACAATTCGGGGAGGCGGCGATACAGCGGGCACCCATGCTTGCCCTCTCAGGCACTGCCGAAGTAGCGCTCGCGGTCGTCACGACCGATATCGCTGATATGCAACGGGAAAACACCCTCATTACGATCCCCGAAGTAGTGATGCAGGGTGCGCTCGATGGTAGGAAAAGCCAGTTCGTTCCAGGGAATGTCTTGCTCGTCGAACAGCGCAACCTCGAGACTTTCCGGACCTGAGGCAAAATCACTGGTCAGGTCGGCACGAAAGATCATATAGACCTGGTTGATATGCGGCAGGTTGATCAAGGTGTAGAGATCATGAATCCTGACCTCGGCGCAGGCTTCCTCGAGGGTTTCGCGTGCCGCCGCCTCGACGGTGGTCTCGGCGTTTTCCATGTAGCCCGCGGGTAGCGTCCAGTACCCCTTGCGCGGGGAAATGGCCCGGCGGCACAGGAGCACCTGGCCGTCACGCACCGGCAGCGTACCCGCAACGATGCGTGGATTCTGATAGTGAATGGTGCCGCAGGCATCGCACAGGTAGCGAGGACGATCGTCTTCTTCAGGAATGGCAAAACGTACCGCATGCCCGCAATGACTACAGAAGTTCATCAATACCTCACGCGCGTCACTTGACGCTTTTCGGGGGGCTGAGTACAAGTAATGAAACTCGATGGAAGCCCCATGTTAGAGAAACTCTACGAACGCCTGCAAGCACACACACCGCGCAAACTGGGTTTGGCTCTGCCTCAGGCTGCCGTGCTCATTCCTATTGTCGACCGCCCGGAGCCAACGCTGCTCTTCACTCGCCGGGCAGCGCATCTCAAGCAACATGGCGGCCAGGTCGCCTTCCCCGGGGGCAAGCGCGAACCCGACGATCCCGATCTATTGACTACCGCGTTACGCGAGGCCGAAGAAGAAATTGCCCTGGCTTCTAAACAGGTAAGGCTGTTTGGGCGTCTAAGCGATCTGATTTCACTGCATGGCATTCGCGTAACGCCCTTCGTCGGGCTGATTCCGGCGGATCTGCCGCTGCGTCCGGAGTTCGGCGAACTGGACGTCATCTTCGAAGCGCCGTTGGCAATGTTCCTCGAGGATCGCCGCAACCACACCGATGTCATCAGCGTCGGCGAACGATTACTCTATGTCCCCAGCTATCAGGAAGGTGAGCATGTGATCTGGGGGCTTTCGGCAATGATGCTGGTGGAGCTGCTGGCGGTGGGTTTCGGTCAGAGCATCAGCCTCGACCGACCGCCCCCGGACAGCCGTTTGAACTACCGGCTGGAAGCCCGGCAACCGGTGTTTGGCGATGGCACGAATGCCTGACAAGATGCCCCAGACTCCCGACATGCATTGGACGCTGGATGACCACGCCCTGGCCCGATTGGTCGACGACCTTGTCGATCAAGGCTGGTTCGTCGGGGAGCGCTTCATCTCCAGCAAACTTTGCCAGGCACTCCATGACGAATTGCATACGCTGGCCGCCCACGAAGCGCTCAGCGACGCTGGCATCGGACGCGGCGGCCAGCATCAGTTACGACACGACATTCGTGGCGATGCCATTCACTGGCTGGACCTGAAAAGCCAGGCTCAGCGCCACTATCTGGCATTGATGGACGATCTACAACAGCAGATCAACCGGGCGCTCTATCTGGGATTGTTCGAGTTCGAGGCCCATTTCGCCCACTACCCGCCGGGCGCCTTCTACAAGACGCACTTCGATAGTTTCCAGGGTCGCGCCAATCGCATCGTCTCCACGGTACTCTACCTCAACCCCGACTGGCCCGCGGAGGGTGGCGGCGAAATGGCCATCTACTCAAGTGACGACGAACAGCGCGAACTGACCCGAGTTCCGCCCGAGGCCGGCACCTTCGTCTGTTTTCTTTCCGATCAAGTACCCCATGCGGTGCTGCCGACTCGCCATCCCCGCGCCAGCATCGCCGGATGGTTTCGTCGCAACACCTCCATGGAGGGTCTAATCGATCCGGCACGCTAACGCCTCCTCTACCAAGAACCGCTTATTCCCTCGCGTCTACGTGACTTACTCAAACCGATGTGACGTTGAGACACTCCCAGCGTGCCTCGAAGGAGGCCATCGTCAGATAGTCGTTCGAGGTCACTCCGACCGCAGTCGGCGTCGCCGGGTCGGTCAGATTCGTCAGCACCGCCGCAGGAAGTGGTTCCGCACCGGCAGTGACGAAGCCGGGGGTAGCGGCGGCACGCAGCCCCCCAATTGCGACATCGCTACCGTCGAGTAGCGTCGCCTCGGGCGTGGCCTGTATTGGTCTATCATTATCCGATGGGTTTTCCACCGTGATCGATTCGACCAACGGCGTCTGGGTGTCCGATGGCGAACCGATTTCTACGATCTCGATGGCACTGATCTTGGGGTTCTGATCGATGTGGTTGAAGGCCAGGGCGAGGGTGGCATCGCTAGCGACCAGCGTCTGCACGCTAGCCCGCGGGCGGATACCCACGTGCATGGCGTCTCGCGCGATACTAGCGTTACCCACCACGGTGCCGCCGGCAACCTTCTTGATCTGGAAGATCGGCGCGTTCCCTCCGGGAATCACGTTGCCGCCCAGATCATAGAGACCGTCACGCTGCTGGTCCGGGACGAAGTCCTCTTCGGCGGTTCGAGCATCCTGGTTGGGGATGACGCCATCCAATGCCGCGCCCATCAGGCCGGTGTCGAGAATCGTGCCCGGATAGGGGCTCTGGATAGGGTTGAACTCGAGCAGAGTCTGACCGCCAGCCTCGAGTGGGAAGTCATTTTCGGCGCTGAACTCGAAGGGGTCGTGGAGATAGTCGACGCCATCCAGATCCTGGTCCGTGAGGTTCGTCGCCTCGCTGTCCGCCAGGGGGACCGTACCATTGTTGAGCTGACAGATCTCGATGAAGGGCCCGTTTTGCTTGAAGATTGCCGCCCATACCGAACCCTGGAAGGCCATCTAGCCCCGAAAGGGGTGATATCGTCGCCGATGGAGGCCAATTCTAGCGGGGCGCCGCCGGCGGCCAGGGTGGGAACATTGCAAATATACTGCCGCCCCGAGTTGACATCGGTCTGTACCGGCAGGGCCTTGAGATGATCCAGGTCGACCTCGAGGATCGCGCCACCGTGTAAGCGGTCTCCTGCTGGCCAGCAAAGTTGTTGGAAGGTGCTCCAGCATTGGTGTTGCCGCCGTTAGCGACGAGCAGACGCCCGCTGAGCAGGTTGCCGGTGCCACCCGAAGTCTGAATGATCTCGAGACCGTTAAGATCGAGGCTGCTGCTGGCAAAATGCAAGCAATTCCTTGGGCACCTATTGCAACCGGCGCCTAAACAGTAGTGGTTTCAGTGGTGCTTTGCTGGAACTGGTAACCCCAGCCACGGCTCTCGGGAAGCTCGTCCCTAGCGAAGGGGTTTAGCAAATAACCTACCCGCCCAGGGTCTGGTCCTGATGTTTGAACCAGGCCAGGGCCTGATCGAGGTGCCCAGGCTCGAAGTCCGGCCAGTAATCATCGACGACGAAGAAATCGGCATACACGGATTGCACCGGCAAGAAGCCGCTGAGCCGCCGCCCGCCTCCCCAGCGCACGATCAGATCCAGTTGAGATACATCCCGGGAACGAATCTCTCCTTCCTTTAGCCCATCCAGATCCCACTCCCAATGATAGTTCGCCAGAAAATTGACCTTGATGCCCTCGCCTTGGCGAGTCTGGAACTCCCGCAGCTCATCCGGCAACTGCTTCGAGCCATATTTACCCACCACCAGTAGGGCCGCGCCGCGCCGGGCGATCTCTAGCGCGAACTCAACGCAGGCAGAGCGGAAAGCCTGTATCTGGGGTGAGGCTCTCTTGGTGTTGTCCTGGGTAAAGCCATACACGGAGACTTCGGGAATACCCAGTTTCTTGCACTGCTCGAACAGGGCGAGCCCCGGCTCGATGCCGAATCGATACCCCTCCTCCTTGGAAAGCCCCCGCTGGACAGCCCAGCGCCGATTGCCGTCCGGGATGAAGCCTACATGGTTGGGCAGAGCACGTTTTGCCATTCTTCTCAATCCATTGAAGTGTCATATTGTACAAGCGCCGTTTGTCACACTCCTGACAGGAGCCTGGCCTTGCGAAGCAGGGAATACAGCTGATTATTGTCTAGCTTGCAGTATGATTGTCCGCCGATACGCGACGCAAGTATTGTGCGCTCACCTCGGAGTCAGGCCTGACCTAACCCAAGACTTTCGTACTGTGACGGCCTGAAAACCAGGGTCAGCGCCATCATGGTGGCAGCGCCCAAGGCCAGCATTATCCAGACCGCAACAAAATTGCCGGTGGTTTGGCGCAGGGCGCCGCTCACCCAGGGCGACATCGCGTTGACCATGAAGCCGATACCCTGCATGAAGGCAGCAAGCTGCCCTGCGATGTGCGGCGCCGGGTGGTGATCCAGAGCCAGTATCAAGCCTAATCCAAAGCAGGCCCCCAGACCGAAACCGGCAACCGCGACCCAGATCAACGCACCGGGGCCCGGCAGCAGGATCAACCCCAGATAACCAATCAATTGCGCCAATAGGCTAACGATCAATAACCCTCGGCGATCAATGCCACGCTGGCGTTGAGCAAGCATAGGCATCGTCAACGCTGCTGCCACCTGGAATATCGTCATCCAGGCCAATAGTAAACCACTGTTGGAGGTGTTCCACCCCAACTGCTGGTAATAAGCTGGAAGCCAGGCAATCACGCTGGAATACCCAGCATTGATAATGCCGAAATAGAGCGCCAGCACCCAGGCACGAGGAAACCGCCAGAGCCGGTTAGCGGCCACGGGGGAGCGACTGCCGCGCGGCTGAGCCACTTTCCACAGCCAGCCTGCCAGGGCAATCAGTGCGGGGATGAACCAGAACCCTACTCCCAGGGACCAGGAATCCATCTGTGTCGCAATACGCGGGCTAAGCCAGGCGGCCAGGCCGCCCCCGCTCATCAAGGACGCAGAATAGATGCCCATGGCCAGGGGAACACGCCCGGGAAAATCGCGCTTGATACGACCCGGCAACAGCGTCTGAATGATGGCTATACCCACACCGCCTATCAGTGCCGTCCCCAGCAAGGTTGCCGCGCTGGGGTTGACGATGCGGATCAGGCAGCCGAACAAGATAAGCATCAACCCGAGCGATACGCCCCGCCCCTCGCCAAGTCGGGCAGCCAGTCTGGCGCTCATCAATGCCACCAATCCCATGCACATAAAAGGCAGCGTGGTGAGCAAGCCAACAGACTGGAAGCTCATACCGGTATCGGCTCTGATAGCCCCTTGCAACGGGCTGATGGAGGCAATCAGCGGCCGCAGGTTGAGCCCCAGCATTACTAGCAGCGCCAGGCCACCTACCAGATCAAAAGACGATGACGCGCCATCCTGTTTAGTTGAATCCATGTTGCTGTGATAATTCATGGCGCTCTTTCAGACATCCTTTTTGCAGCATTTATAAATTCTCGTCTTTTGGAAACATCATTATGAATGACGTGCCTTCCGCCTCGCTCTCGACATGAACACTGCCACCATGCCACTGGGCGATCGAGCGTACGATCGCCAACCCTAGCCCGCCTGAATCTCCCGCACCGGTGCGTGCCGGATCGCAGCGATAAAAACGATCGAAGATACGGGCTTGATCCGCTGGATCAATGGGCTTCCCCTCGTTGTGCACCTTGATTGCCACCTTGTCGTCTACTGCATCACTGGCGATACGAATGGGCGTTCCTTCATGGCCATAGCGCAAGGCGTTGGCGAGCAGATTGGCCAGCGCCCGACGCAGCAGGTCAGGATTCGCCCGCACGGCACCGCTGGTCTGATTGATGAGCGCGCGGTCGTCATCCGCCGCCATTCCTTCGAAATACTCGCACAGCTGTTCGACGAGTTGGCCAAGATCGACGCTTTCCTGGATCATCTTCACCGAAGGGCTTTCGGTGCGGGCCAGAAACAGCATGCTATTGATCATACGAGACAGCCGCTCATACTCCTCGATATGGGACGCCAGCAGATATTGATACTCTTCTGGGGGTCGCTCCTGGCGCAGCACCTGCTGGGTATGCCCTAGCAAATTGTTCAGTGGCGTGCGCATCTCGTGGGCAAGATCCTCGGAGAATCGTGACAGCTGGGCAAATCCTTCCTCCAAGCGAGCCAGCATCTGATTCAGGGCAGCACTCAAATAACGCAGTTCCTCGACTTCGCTGTCGCTCTCCAGACGCAGGTTAAGATGCTGAACATCGATAGTTGCAGCCCGTCTGGCAAGTCTTCTCACCGGGCGCAACCCCCGGCGACTGATCCCCCATCCCGACAGGAACGCCAACAAGGCCCCTACGCCCAAGGACGACCAGAGCTTGTAGCGATAAGCCGCCAACATCTGATCCCGTTCATGAAGCAGTTTGCCCGCCACCATGGTGAGCCCCTTGCCATCCTGCTCGACGCTCTGCCACGCCAGGCGCGCGCGATGCGCCTTAGGGTAATCACCGAGTCGTACTTCAGCCGATTCTGGCATATCGGGCACCGCAAGACCGGCGGGATTAACCTCGATCAGCACATTCCCCCGGGCATCGAGAATCCACAGCAAGCTCTCGCGATTGCCCAGCATATTGGCATAAAGCTGCGGACGACGACGCAGCGCTGCCACGCTTTCACCGTCCTCAAGCAGGACTTCCATGCGTTCCAGCCGCCCCAGCAGCATCTGGTCGTCCCGCCAGGCGATCTCCCGGGTCAGGGACTGATAGAGATAAAAGCCGATGCTGCCCAACAGCACCATGCTGACGAGGGCGAACATCAGGGCCAGGCGAACACTCAACGAACGCGGCCAGCGCATCAATTCTGGGCCTCCAACACATAGCCCATGCCGCGCACCGTATGAATCAGCTTGATGTCGTAGGGATCGTCGACCTTGGCCCGCAGCCGCCGTACCGCCACCTCGACCACATTGGTATCGCTGTCGAAATTCATCTGCCACACCTGAGAGGCGATATAGGTACGCGACAACACCTCGCCCTCCCGTTCCAGCAGCAGATGCAGCAGCGCAAACTCCTTGTTGGTCAACGTCAAGCGCTCTTCTTTTCGCACCACCCGCCGGCGCAGCACGTCCATGTGCAGATCCGCCACCTGGAAATGCTCCGACTGCCGGGGCGGCACACGACGCAGCAAAGTACGCACTCGGGCCAACAGTTCGACGAAAGAAAAGGGTTTGATCAAGTAATCGTCCGCGCCAAGTTCCAGTCCCTTGACGCGATACTCGACCTCATCCCGGGCCGTGAGGAACAGCACCGGTGTCTGATGTCGGCGGCGAATGAGCTGAAGAAGCTGCCAACCGTCGAGCCCCGGGAGCATCACATCGAGAATGATCAGATCGAATTCGAACTCTTCAATGAGGTGTTGGCCGTCGTGGCCGTTTCGCGCCACGTCTACTACATAGCCGGACTCACCCAACCCTTTACGCAGATAGTCGGCAGTCTTGACCTCATCTTCCACCACTAGAATGCGCATATGATCGGCTCTTCGGAAAGGGCTTGGTTGAAAGGGCTTTGTTTGCTTAGCAGGAGCTTTATTTTGCAGAGGCAAGGCTAGCCGGATTGACGTTTCTTGCCCATTACAAAGTTGTAATGTTCGCGTAAGGAGACTGACGAAGGCCTGGTGGCATGATGGCGCAGTCATCAACCGGGAGGTATCCATGACCCTACGACTTGCCAGCCTATCCTTGCTAGGCGCCACCCTTCTGGCCGGAACTGCCATGGCGGATTCGATGCCGGGCCTTCAGCACAGGGACATGTCCCTGAAGCTAGCCAATCGGCTGGTAGATGCTACGCTTGAAGCCTGTCATGGCGATGATCGCACGGCCGTGGTAGCCGTTCTGGATCGCGGCGGCAACCTGGTTGCCTTGCAGCGTGACGATAATATCGGGCCGCACAATACCTTGGCTGCTCAGCGCAAGGCATATACGTCCATTTCGACCAAGTCGACCAGTCGCAAGATGGCCGAGATTGCACAAAACGACGCTTCTTCGGCCAATTTGACCACCATCGATGAATTGCTGCTACTCGGCGGCGGCGTACCGGTTCGTGTAGAAAACGAGGTCATCGGCGCCATTGGTGTCGCTGGCGCAAGCGGTTCCGCCATCGATGAAGGCTGCGCCATACAGGCCATCGATAACGTACTACCCAACCAGAAGCAATAGTAGCAAACACTTATTTTAGGAGAAAAAATGAAAGCACTATCTTCCGTAGTTGCCGGTATAGCACTATGTGGCGCAGCCACACTGGCCCAGGCCGCGGACAACCCCTTGAGTGTGCATGTGCTCAACATTCAGGACGGCAAACCATCTGGCGGTGTCAAAGTGATGCTAGAGAAACAGACCAACTCGGGCTGGGAAACACTCAACCAGGCAACAACCGAAGAGGATTCTGGACGTATCAGTGCCTTGTTCCCGGAAGACCAGGAATTCGAGTCCGGCGTCTACCGCGTGACTTTCGAGACCGGCGACTACTTCGACGCCCAGGGCGCCGAGACTTTCTTCCCGGAAATCCCGGTACCTTTCACGGTAGAAGACACCAGCCAGCACTACCATATTCCACTGCTGCTGAGCCCTTACGGCTACTCCACCTACCGTGGCAGCTAGGGCAGCGCCCCAGGCTCTACTAATGGTAGTTGTTGCCTAGAAAAACGCTCTGAAATGAACCACACCCCAAACGTTGGACATCCGTTGCAACGTTTGAGGTGTTTTCATGAGCAAGCACAGTAAACCATTCCAGCTCAAGATCGTGATGCCTTGTCTATCGGATGATGACTGCTTCCAAGACAACGCCGAGCGCCATGGCGCAGATTTGACCCTGTTATGCGCTTACTGCTTTGCGTCCTTGAATGCCTTGTTTTCGTCCACTGCTTCATCGGGTATAGAGCGCTTCGCCTCTCGGCCGAACAGGTTTTGCTTCTCCACGAGAAAATAGAGCACCACTCCAGCAGTCAAGCCCCAACCGGCGCCATATACTGCCAGTACCACAGCCATCGTACCCGCCACCCCGCGCTCGGCGGTGGTTTTGGTCTGCTCGATGCCCACCATCAGGCAGATGTAACCAGTCAGCAGCAAGGTCAAGGAGAGCGCGATGGGCAGCACAGGCTGAAACATGCTGACCAGTGGTAAAGCGAACAGGGCGATAAAGCCAGTGATCCAGAAAGTCCCCCCACCACTGTAGATGGATTCCATGGCGTTGCGGCCATACTTGTAGCGCTCGGCCATGGTCGCGGTCACGGCGGTCCAGATTGGCCCGGCCAGACCTGGGTAAGGCGCCAGGAAGGCATGCATGAGGTTGCGAATGGCGGTGACATGGTGAATTCGATCGGTACTGTAGTCGATCTTCTCATCAGTGCGTAGATGATCGACCCGTGCCATCAGGGTGCGACCCACCACAATGTCACCGAAGGCAATGACATAGGCGATCACCGCGGTAGGCACCGCCAGCAGAAAGACATCCAGGCTTGGGAAGCCCACCATGAACGGCAGGTAAGTCCACATGTCACCGAAATTGGGTTGAGTGATGCCCCACTCGATGTTCGGAAGCGGGTATTCGCCAATCGCCCAGGCCACCAGGATGGCGATGACCATGCCCGGTACCATGCCATAGTTGGAAATTCTGCGAATCATGGCGTGACTCTGAACCCAGCCTCGAAATGCCGCGGAGAACAGCATGAAGACCGCGACCAGCATGCCAATGATCAGTGAAATCGGCGTTTCCGCCAGTCGCCCCCCTTCCTGAATCTCGCCAGTGATGGCAGCAATACCGGCCCCTATGATGATCCCTGCCTGTAACGAGTTGGGCACCAGATGCACCAGTTTTCGGCCCAGCCCGGTCACCCCCAGGAGGAAAAAGATCAGGAACACTAGAAACTGCAGGGCAAACAGCGCCTGGATGGCTTCCGTACCCGGCTCGAAGTCCCCCAGGAAAACCAGCACCACGGGGATCGCAGGGGTGATCCAGCCAGGCACCATGGGTACACCCAGCAACGCCGGCAGCATGAAACCGATGCCACACACCACCACGAAGGCAAGAGCTATGTCGTAGGGCAGGCCCAGGTACTGCTCGAGCAATGGGATCATGGCCAGGCTGACGACGAACATGATCAGCGCCTGGATCATTTCCGCCATTTCCCAGCGGTAATGGATGAAGGGTACGCGGATCTTGAACGGCCCCGCAGGCCAGCAGGGTTGCTCTTCACCATCTTTGCGTTGTTTTAATTGCATGCGGATCTCCTGATCGCTAGGCAGTAGCGAGCGTATTAGCGGATAAGTGATGGGTGGTGCATGACATTTCCCTGCCGACACAACGTCCTGCAATGCAGAACGTGATCCAGTGGCAAGGCGCGTATCAGCAGTGAACCTCGAAGTCACCGAAGCCCTGCATAGCCAGCACAATCACAGGGTGCTCTACTCGGCCCACCAGCAGCCACTGATGAACAGTATAGCCAGTGCTCTAGCGCTTGATCGCATAAAAGAGTTACTACCGCCGGCCTGTTGGGCGGCGATGGTCTCCCCGATAAAGCCCAGACCGGCGACTGGTTCGAAACCCGCTATACCGACACCTTCTTCCCGGAAACCCCGGTGCCCTTTACGATGGAGGACACTAGCCAGCACTACCACATTCCACTGAATGGGCTCTCCACAAATAATATCCCCACACCACGTTCGCTTGGCTTCCGCTGGACGAATGCTATTTACCTACGAATTTCGGACGACGTTTCTCGACAAAGGCTGCTACACCTTCCAGCGCATCCAGGGTTGGAGCTATACGCGCGAACGCCGCTTCTTCGATCGCAAGACCATCGTCAATCGACGCATCCATGCCGCGATGGATCGCTGCGAGTGCGGCCGCCAGTGTCAGTGGAGGTTTGGTGGCAAGCTCATTCGCCAGCGCTATTGCCTCTCCCAGTAGATCAGCGTCCGCCACGACACGATTGATCAAGCCTAGGCTGGCTGCCTCCTTTGAGGTGAACACGCGCCCGGTCAGGATCAACTCAATCGCCGCCTTCCGCCCGACATTGCGCGGCAAGCGCTGAGTACCCCCAAAGGTCGGAATTATCCCGATATTAATCTCGGCCTTCGAGAATGTAGCGGTCTCAGCCGAAAGCGCGATGTGAGCAGATTCCGTCAGTTCGCACCCGCCGCCGAACGCAATTCCATTTACCGCTGCGATAATCGGCTTGGGGAAGGATTCCACGCGCCGGGTCATCTGATGGCCGGGACGCATGAAGTGCATGACGGCATCCGCCGGCCCATTCCGCATATGTTTCTGAAACGCCGCAATGTCGGCTCCGGCACTGAACGCTCGTCCAGCTCCCGTTATCACGATGGCGCGGACGGATGAGTCGAGTTCGATGCTATTCAACGCATGCATTAAGTCGGAAATTAACTCGTTGCTAAGTGCGTTAAGCTTGTCGGGTCGGTTTAGCGTCAAGATCGCCACTGCGTCACGATCCTCACGTAATAAAACTGGGGACGATTGCTGCTCGCTCATGATCATATCTCCTTGATGTCGCCTCGGATCATAGGATTTTCACATGCCATGTTTTCTCAGCCGTCAACCACTTTATGCTCCTGACCGATAGGGGTATTTACGCGATGATGCCTCTTGCCGCATAACGGCAAAGCTCAGCCGACGCTGAACCGCACAGCGGTTCAGCGATCGACTTGAGCGCCTTGTCCGGCGAGACTGGACGATAAGTACTCCTGCGCCGCGAAGTCGTGGCACGGCAAGATAACGAGCTCCGGTAAGCGCTGCTTGAGACCGCGTACCTTTGCATACGAGGAAAGCAGTTGAGCCTTGTCTCCGGTACCGGGTAGTTGATCCTTCATCAGCAACTCCGCTTCATACGCCAGGTCACCGATCAGCAGCACGGGCGCTCTGCCCTTGATCCGAGCCAACATGGAAATTGACCCCGGCGTGTGCCCAGGCGTGGGTAGCAGGATCAGCGAGCCGTCATTCATCACGTCATGACAACCGCCAAACGGCGCCAGGAGGGGGTCATCAGTGTGTTCGAAGTCCACGAGTTGCCATCGGGCTCCGGGACGCTGCACATGCTCCCTGAAGATGAAGTCTCTCTCTGGGTGAGGTCCGGACAGCTGGTCCCACTCATTGCGACTGACAAGAAGATCTGCGTGCGGAACCTTGGCAATGCCTCCGACATGATCAAAGTGCAAGTGCGAGACGACAACCTTGCGGACATCGGCTACGTCAAATCCCAAACCGGCCAGCTTGTTTGTCAGCGTCTCATCCGGTTGCAATCTGAGCCGAAACAACCTGCGCATGAAGAACCGCCCTATGGCACTGTCGACGTAATTCGGATTCGTCAGAATGGCGGTGTCCAGCCCAGCATCGAACAAGATCAAGCCTTCGGGATGCTCGATCACAAATACGTTGATTGGCACTTCGACCCAGTTGTCCGAGAACAAGACCCACCACATCCGCGGGAGCCTGGTTCCATATCGGTGTTCCGCGTGTATGCTGCCGGTGCCCGTCGAAAAGACATGCAAGCCTCTGATAAGGCTATCTTCCTCGGTCATTGGTGATGCCTCTCCAGACTCGAGCCCTGCTCTAGACGGGTCATTTGCGCCCAGCAGTGATTGAGTAGCCTGCACGAATATTGAATAAACATGCCAACACGTTCAATCGAATGAACACGCCATCATCATGGCCACGAACTTCCTGTCGAACAACGAGTTCGCGATGGACTCGCTTTCCCCTCTTGTACTAGCGGAAGACTCCAGTGGCTCAGCCTATGACTGTAAGCTCGTGACCCTTGCGTAACGCGTCGACCTCCCGCTAATCATCATTAACAAGAAATTGCCCAGTACCTTCGTCTCATGTATCCCGAGGCCCTATAACCTTGTGCTCTATCAGAGGATATTCTCGGCTGGCGGCAACTCCTGAAAGATGCTGTTTTCCATCCATGTCGCCACGTTATCCACCAAATACCGGTTCCCGATGATGGATATTTCCTTGCTCCGCTTGGCCTTGCGATAGGAGCTCCTCCCCATCCAGATATCGGCCATCGTGCTGACGGTGGTCGTGAAGTACACATCCACGTCCTTGCCTGGGTCCTTGTCGCAAGCGTCCACCTCGCCGTCAGTGGCAATGAGCCACCAGTCCGCCTTGTCCGTCATGTCGGTGAAGCTGAACCGGATCACGGTCTCGACCTCGGGAAGCTTGTCGGTTCGCACACTGCGCTGCAGATACAGCATCAGCAGCTCGACGTCGTAATCCTGAGCGCGCAGGTTCGATCTCGCCCAGCGCATGCCCCACTCCCCGAGCGACAGGAGTATGGGCCGAAGCTCCTTGCATGACTCGGTCGGGAAATATTCATAGCTGCGCTGGCCCGAGGTCTTCTTGCGGAAGATCATGCCGCGGTCCTCGAGATCAGTCAGACGTCGAGTCAGCAACGACGGCGAAATGGTACCCAAACCACGCTGCAATTCGGAAAACCTGCGACTTCCCATCAGGATCTCCCGAATGATCAGGATGGTCCATTTCTCGCCGATGATCTCGGAGGCCTTGGCGATCGGGCAGAACTGGCCGTACTCCATTCTGCGGCTCCTGTCGCCGGCACTTCAGAACCGAGAGTGCACTACTTCCCATAGTGTAGTGCGCTCCTACACAACGTGAACTGTCGCCTGCAATGGCTCTTCTCCACGCTGAACTAACTGGCCCACAACTCCGTGCCCAGCGGTCTAGCCACGAAGGAGAGTCCAAATGAACAGCTTTCAAATCCATACCCCATCCACAGCGTCCGCGGCCTCCGTGCCCATTTTGTCCGGCATCACCGACAAGATCGGCTTCTTGCCCAACGTGTTCGCGATTCTCGGGGGCAACACCCCGGCACTGACGGCATTCATGACGCTGAACCAGCAGTTCGGTGCCAGCAGTTTCACCCCACTCGAACGCGAGATCATCCAGACCGCGGTCAGCGTCCGCAACGACGGAGCTTACTGCGTCGCTGGCCACTCGGCTTTCGCGCATTTCCAAGCCCTGGACGAAGCCGAAATCGCGGCCGTTCGCAGCGGCGCCGCCCTCTCCGATCCCAGGCTCGAGGCCCTACGCCGCTTCGCCGAGCGTCTCCTTGATACCAAGGGCCGCCACGCAGAGGCGGATGTGCGAGCATTCCTTGCCGCCGGATACGATGCGGATCAGGTCTACGACGTGATTCTCGGTATCACCGTCAAGGTATTCAGCAACCTGGCTAGCAGCGTTACCAATATTCCGCTGGATGACGCCTTCGCGCCCTTCGCGTGGTCGGCGCACGAGAACGACAATGAGTAGGTTGCCGGCCTTCGCCACGGCCCTGGCCGGCCTGATCCTCGGCGTGGTCGTTATCCTGGTCCTCGCAGCCGCCACTCTGGAGGCGGATAGTCGCGAGACCGGGCCTGGTATCGCGCCAGTCACCGATGCCGACTTCTACGACGACGGTCGTCCATCGTCGGCGAAAGTGGCGCTCGGACAGGCGCTGTTCTTCGACAAGCTTCTGTCAGGCAATCGCAACATTGCCTGCGCCACCTGCCACCACCCCCGACACGCCTCGACCGATCAGGTATCGCTGGGGCTCGGCACCGGCGCCTCGGGGCTCGGGCTGGAACGGACCGCCGGGGCGAACCAGCCGGTTTTCGGTCGCGTGCCGCGCAACAGCCCGGCGCTCTTCAACCGTGGCGCCCGCGAGTTCGCGACGATGTTCCACGACGGTCGTGTGGAGCAAGATGCGAACGGAACCTGGCCAAGCGGCTTCTGGACACCGGCCCGCGAACAGCTGCCCGCGGGTCTCGACAACGTGCTGGCGGCGCAGGCCATGTTCCCGGTGCTTTCATCCGTCGAGATGGCCGGTCACAAGGGCGAGAACGAGATCGCCGATGCAGTGGCCGCCAACCGCCTGAACGAGGCCTGGAACCTGCTGGCGGCAAGACTGCGCACCGTCCCCGCCTACGTGGCACTGTTCCGTGATGCCTATCGGGAGATCGCGACGGCCGAGGACATCAGCTTCGTGCACGCCGCCAACGCCATCGCGGCCTTCGAGGCGACGGCGTTTCGCGCCGACGCAAGTCCGTTCGACCGCTATCTGCGCAGCGGCGATACGAGCGTGCTGGGCACCCCCGCCGAACGCGGCATGCAGCTCTTCTACGGCAAGGCCGGCTGCAGCAGTTGCCATTCCGGTCCGTTCCAGACCGACCAGGCGTTTCACGCCGTCGCCATGCCGCAGATCGGCCCCGGCAAGGGCGATGGTGCCGACGAAAGCTACTGGCAGGAAACCGGCTTTCCGGTTCGGCTGGAGGATCGCGGCCGCTACCGCGTGACCTACGATAGCGCCGATCTGTACAAGTTCCGCACCCCCAGCCTGCGCAATGTCGAGCTGACCGGCCCCTGGGGTCATGCCGGCGCCTATGCCTCGCTCGAGGCGGTGGTGCGCCACATGCTCGATCCGGTGGCGAGTCTCGACGCCTACGCCATCGATCAAGCGATCCTGGCCACGCCTGAAGCGGTGATCGCCATCAGTGGTAGCGGCGCCACGCTGCGCTTCGACCCGGTCAATCCCGCGCGTCTCGGCGATTACCGCAAACGCGATGGCTGGGTGCAGGCCACTCCTGCCTTGCGTGGCGCCATCGCCGCTGCCAACGAACTGCCGTCACGTGCACTCGGCGACGACGAGATCGATGATCTCATCGCCTTCCTGAAGGCACTGACCGACCCGACGAGCCGCGAACTGGACCACCTCGTCCCCGCGGCCGTGCCCAGCGGCCTGCCGGTCGCTGATTAAACCTCAACCGTACGTATGGCCAAAAGGTACAAACAAATGAAAACCTTTATTGAATACGCCACCACCGCCTGCGCCGTTGCCACGCTCGCCACCCCCGCCTGGTCGGAAACGGCCCGCTACGACGATCCCGTCAACATCGATCTGACCTTCGTCTATCACATCGATGCCGACATGGCCGAACAGGATGTGTTCGTCGTCCGAGAAGCCGGCGCCACCGAGGTATTCCGCGCTACCGCAGCCGACCGCGACATGGGCCAGCCGCTCTATGCCTCGGCGCAACCGCAAGCGCATTCGCCGTTCGATATCGAGGCACTCGGACCTTACCCCAAGGGCGCAGCCATCGATATGACGCTTGGCGAATGGTTCGGCGCCTCGGGCAGCGGTAGCTACAGTTGCGAGGATGGCGCAGCGGAGATCGATGTAGCATTCGACGGGCTGGTGCCCGAGGGCGTCTACACGATGTGGCACTTCTTCATGGCCATGCCGCCAACCGACCCGTTCATCGGCACCTACGACCTGCCACTCGGAAGCCGTGACGGCAGCGACAGCGTGTTCACCGCTGACGCCGACGGCACGGCACGCTTCCAGCGCAGCTTCAAGCCCTGCCTGCAGCTAGGCGGCGAACATCTGATGTCGGGGCTGGCAATTGCCTGGCACAGCGATGGCCAGACCTATGGCGTGAAGCCCGGCGAATTCGGTCTCAACAGCCACATCCAACTGTTCCTCGGCCTGCCGCCCCGTGCCGGCATGTGACGTCCACCGCCGCCGCGCCCGATGAGGGCGTGGTGGCACTGCTATTGAGTTCCGCCACCAATGTCGCTTAAGCCAAGCGACTTGCCAAGGTCGGAATGGATGCGGCGATTGCTTCCAGATGCTGCTCAACTTCTGCCTGAAGGCGGACTGTAGTGACGCTTATTGCTATACCTCCGAACTCATCGACTACAATGTATTACAGCAAAGCTAACGAAGGTCCGCTAAAGAATCCAAAGCCTAAGTTAGCTTGCTTAAATCCAGACATCGTTCTGGGCCGTGTGCTCGCCGAAATCATTGCCAGTGTTTAGAACTCCTCGTGGCTCGATAAGAAGAATTTTAACTTCGTTTTCCGCATATGGCTTGTGTTCGACCCCTTTCGGGACAACGTACATCTCACCCTGCGATAGATTTACAGAGCCGTCTCGGAAATCAATTCGCAGATCCCCTTCCAAGACAATAAACGTTTCGTCTGTATCCTCGTGCTGGTGTCAAACGAAGTCACCCTCGACCTTCACTACCTTGAACTGATAGTCATTCATCTCGGCGATTACTTTCGGCGTCCACTGCTCTTGAAACAGGGACAGCTTCTCAGCAAAATTAATTGCGATGTGGCTCATTAATTTTTCCTCTTTGTAGCCAACGCCCGGCTCATGCGTTGGTTTGGGACTGTGAAGCACCGGGAAAGGAATCGTCGTGCAGCCGTTTGTTGAAAGCCAATCTAGCTAAAAGCCTATTCTGATTACTTTGATGAAAATCCCAGAATCGGTTACAGAATGTTTCTTACTGTCTTTGAAGCTAAAAACTGTACACTTATAAGGAGTCATTTAGATCTGCTAAGCATGAAAATCTACTTGTAAAGTATCAATTGCCTTTCGGGCAGCTGCTAACGACATGTACCTTTGTAAAATTATTTGAACCCCAAAAAAATCTAATAATTACTAGAAGATTTACACGAATATTGAATAAACGTGCTGGCATCTTCAAGCTAATGAACATGTCATCACTATGACCGCCAATCTATTAATTTTACTTTGGATACGAATTTTTAGCAGCATATCAAAAATTCGCGAACTAGCCAGCTTGACGATCATTCTGGTTGTCGTCGTCATGCATGTGATTTACCTGCGTAGCCTATGTCACATAGTGGAAAAGTGACACCATACAAAATGCCGCCTCAGAGTTTTGAATAACCCAATTACAACGTGCGGCGACAACGGCTTTCATTCTAGCCCAGACCACGCAATCGTCTTGAATGAAGTATCAAGTTTGCGAACCGGAAAGCTCGGCATACCAGTCGGCATAGGGCGTATTCTTGGCCAGGTAACGATTGAAGTCCTTGGCACCATCCGTCCACCACACTGGACCGCGCTCGCCCAACCCGACTTTGGCAGCATCCACGGCTTTTCTTGCGGCAGTCAGGCGTTCTTCATCCTCCTCTTTACGGGCGATCTTTACCTCGCGTCGCGCCGTCATCAAGTCCTGTACTAGCGCTTCGCGCTCATGTTCGGGCAGGTGAGGATTGCTCGCGCGCCAGAGGCGACCGCGAACGACGATGTAGCGGCCATCCGGTGTGATAGGTGGTTTCAAGTCGTACGACCTTCAATGGTTGGAAATAGTAGAGTTATAACGAAGACTTGCTTTAAGTTTTGCTACGTCTTCGACCGGAAGCGAATCTCCATCGTCATAGTTTGCTTCGAATGTCAGACAACACCGAATCAGCGCTCCGGCCCGTGTCACCATCCGCTTCAAAAGCGTCCAGTCGTCTATTCAGCGCTTGTCGCTGCTCCTGGGTGAATGGTAGCACCTGCTGATTAGACTCAATGCTATCCCAAAGATCCTCGACCAGCTGGATTCGTTGCTCAATGGGAAGATCATGTAACGAGGCATTCATGGTGACCACTCCTCTCTAAGGTGGTGTCTACAAAATGCCTGCACTTGGCAATATAGCGTTGAAATTGATCTGGTGCGCCAGCCCCGTCTAAATGCTCATTTACACCCAGTAAACTGCGCTTTTTCGTTCAATTTCGCCTTGTCTTGCCTTCGTTCGCCTGTTTTGTAAACACGGCGGCCTCAAGTTCCAAACGCGACACTATTGGCGTGTGTCTGGTCCAGCGACTGATTTCTTGAGAATGTCCACGTAAGCCTCCGGCGGCATCCGCCTGTTCAAGGTCTTACGTAGCTGTGTGTTCAGCGAATCAGCAATCGTATCGAGCTCGTCCTGGCTGTATACCGAGAGGTTAGTACCCTTTAGCAGGTGCTACCGCTGTAGGCCGTTGGTATTGAGAAGGTAACCATGATCAGATCGCCCTCTCAGTGACCGGGCATCAGGCGGTCCTTCATCTTGGGCTATCACAGGTGAATGCTGACCAGATCAGGAATCTGACCACGTCAATCCTTGCCACCCTTGCCATGGCTGCGTGTGGTCGGCGTTTACCCTTGCCTTGTCTCAGGCAAGCGATAAGCTCTTTCTTGAAGCTATCGCGGGGTATTGCATGGAGCGCGTTGTAAATGGCCTTGGGAGAGGCCTAGCGCTGAGTATCATCAGGAAACATGCTTTTTTCATTAAATAACTAGTATCTTTTCATTAGATACATTTAACTATTCGCAGGTTCAGCCAATTGCATGCAAACAATTAGGCTGTATTGGTAATAAGAAAGAAGGTTGTTATGCCAATTTCAGCTAAAATTAGCCGCCTCGTTCAAGACGTAACCAAAGTACCCGCTACTGTAGTGGCTGACTCAACAATAACACTTCAACAGCCTAGCAATGTATTACTGAGTCTTTCTCCTGACCAGGTTGTCAGTATTGTTCGCAGTGGGAATAGCCTGCTTGTAGAAACAATTGATGGCCAGTTGATTTCGATAAATAACTTTTATGGCCCCGTTCCTACTTATACAAGCCAGTTACATTTACTAGGTGAAGAACAACAACTGTTACTGGCTGAACTTGGCCCAACTGCTGATACGGGACTTGTTCCCGCCGAATATACGCCACTGGGAGAATTTGATGCTTACGAAGCTATTACTGCCATTCAGAGTGGCTCAGCTGGTGGGACAGGGCTTACTACGACTGGTTTAATCGCAGGAGGAGGAACCATAGCAACAGCCGGTACCATTGCATCAAACAGCCAAGGAAGAAATAGTAACGATAATGAGAACTCTCCCCTCGATGGAGGCAACAATGAAGAGGGGGAAAAAGTCAGGCTAGAACCACCAACTATAAACCCTACCAATGGTGAAACAATTTCAGGAACAGCAGGTTCCGACATCAGCATCATCATACGTGATGGTGATGGAAACCTAATTGGTAAAACGACATCCGACATAAACGGAGATTGGTTCTTTGGGCCCGAACCTAAACTCGCAGACGGAACGAGGGTCATCGTAAGGGCGGGTGACGACGACAACCTAAGCTCACCTGTCTATGAAATCGTCGATGCGATCGCACCGACAATAGACGACAACTTCGTCATCTTCGCTGAGAAGATATTTTCTGCAGACGATGCGGAAAGCCTGGCCCTGAGCGGACGGATAGAACCCGGGGCAGTCATAAAATCGCTAACCATCAGTGATAGCAACGGCAATACGGTTACCATCGATCCGGCAACGATCACGTTGAATGAGGATGGCACCTTCAGTGTAGCGAGCCAGAATGGCTCTACGTTGGCCGAGGGAGAATTAACTGCCAATCTGTCCGTTTCCGACGCCGCAGGCAACATAGCTACATTCAGCGACACCGCGACACTGGATCTAACCCTGCCCGAAACACCGACCATCAATCCGACCAGAGGCGATACCCTCACCGGTACTGCAGAGCCGGGAAGTACCGTCGTGCTCACCGATGGCGAGGGCAATTCACTCGGCGAAGCCCTCGCCGACGATAATGGCGACTGGTCATTCCAGCCGGCATTTTCTTTAGCGAACAGTACCGAAGTCACTGCCACCACCACGGATACCGCCGGCAATATCAGCGAACCGGCCACTATGGTGATCGATCGTACGCGTCCTGAGGTCCCGGTGATTCGAACAGCGAGCGATGACGTCCTCCCTGAAACCCAAACCCTCTTCAACGGTGACAGTACCAATAATAGCACTCCGAGTTTATCCGGCCGCGCTGAGGCAGGCAGCACCATTATCGTGTTCGGCAATGGCAGTACGCTCGGCACTGCCATTGCCGATCAATATGGGGCATGGTCCTTCACCCCAACCAACCCGCTCTACGATGGAGATGTGAGATTTACCGCCAAGTCCACCGATGCCGCGGGAAATATCTCGTTCGAAAGCTCCCTATTCACACTGTCAATCGATACCCAGCCGCCCGAGCCGCCGGTCATCGACCCTACCAATGGGGAAATCCTGACTGGCAGCGCCGAAGCGGGGAACGCGGTCAATCTAACGGATAGCGATGGTAACCACATCGCAACCGTCGTAGCTGATAGAAACGGCAACTGGTCGTACGCGTTAGATATCCCGCTGGAAGACAGCATCAACTTCAGTGCGACCGCTATCGATGCCGCCGGGAATATCAGCTCACCGAGAACCGCAACGGTCGATGTCGATCTCACTGATAATCTGCCACCCGCAAACCCCATCATCCTGATGTCTATCGACGCAACCGATCCCGTTACCGGTGAGCTTGGCGACGGGTCGAGTACCAATGAAGGCACCCCGACGCTGGTGGGCATGGCAGAAGCGACAAACATCGTGCAGGTCTGGGCCAATGCGACGATGCTCGGCACGACCCAGGCCGACAGCTTCGGCAACTGGCGCTTCACGCTGAATAACCGTCTGGCGAACGGCAATATTTCTTTCACCGCCACTTCCGTCGATCCAGAGGGCAACGTCTCTGCTCCCAGCGCCAGCTATGCACTGATCATCGATACCGACGCCCCCGACGCCCCAACGCTAGACAGCTTAACAGACGATACCGCCCCTATGACCGACGAGTTGGCCCCGGACGAAAGCACCAATGATTCCTTACCGGCACTAGGCGGCACGGCAGAGGCCGGGAGTACCGTCACTATTCTCGCCAATGGCTCGGCTATAGGCACGACCACGGCCGACGAGCAGGGCAGCTGGCAGTTCACACCGGAAAATACCCTGAGCGATGGCGGTTACCGATTTACAGTAACAGCTACCGATGCAGCCGGTAACGTCTCCAACCCCAGCGACATTTTCGAGTTGATCGTCGATACCTTGGCGCCCACGGCACCGACCCTCGACCCGACGAACGGCACCACCGTCAGCGGCACCGGCGAAGCCGGTAGCACTATCACATTGACCGACGCCGCAGGCAGTGCAATCGGCGACCCCGTCATGATCGGCACGAATGGCGTCTGGTCGGTGATACTTGCACCCCCATTAGTAGAAGGCGCCGTCATCTCTGCGATCGCTAGCGACAGCGCCGGCAATACTAGTGATTCGGTCAGCGCCGTGGTCGATGCCACCAGACCGGAAGCTCCCATGTTTACGGTCAGCGACGATATCACCCCAGTGACCGGCGTGCTCGCCGATGGCGATAGCACCAACGATGCAACCCCGACACTCACCGGCAGCGCCGAATCTGACAGTGTCATCACGATTTTTGCCAACGGCAGCGAAATCGGCACCGCGAATTCAGACGGCGATGGCAACTGGACGTTCACTCCCGATGGAGCAGTGTCTGAAGGCAGCGTGACCTTTACGGCAACGGCGACAGACGCCACGGGCAATGTGTCGGACTCAAGTGCCAGTGTGACGCTGACCATCGATACGCTAGCACCCGCGCCACAGAATCAATCCATCGCCTTCATGGATGGTGGAGACGGCAGCCTCTCTGCACCAGAAGCTGACAACGTCAGGTTCAGTGGTCGCATAGCGACCGGCAATGAGGTGGTTTCGCTTATCATCAGCGATACTGATGGCAATGAGCTCGGCGTCGATATCACCGACATCACGGTCGATGCAGATGGCTCGCTCACAGCCACTCCACAGGACCTGAGCGGTCTCAACGATGGGAAGTTGACGGCAACGTTGACGGTGAATGACGCCGCAGGAAACGCGACCAACGTTGTCGCGTCATCCTTGCTGGATACCTTGGCACCCGATATCGGTACTAGCGACCTCGAAACCAACGATACGGCTCCCGCGCTATCGGGCAACGTGAACGACCCTGCCGCTGTAGTGGTTGTCACTCTCGATGGCATCGACTACCCCGCCATCAATAATGGTGATGGCACCTGGACGCTCCCCAACAATGCCTTGTCCGAATTACCCGAAGGCAATACCCATATCAGCGTCACAGCCACCGATCCGGCCGGCAATGTCAGCCAACCGATAACGAGCACGATCACCGTCGATCTCGAACCCCCCGACGTCACAATCGAGGACCTGACAACCAACGATCCGAGCCCGACCCTGACCGGCAACGTCAGTGACCCCACAGCCAACGTTATAGTGACGATCGACGAGCAGGATTACCTCGCCACCAATAACGGCGACGGCACCTGGCGCTTGGCCGACGACACCCTGCCACAGCTGACCGATGGCGATACAACCGTCATCGTTACCGTGACGGTCGCCGATGCCGCTGGCAATACAGCTATCGCTACCGGCACCGTCACATTCGATACTCAGGCGCCCACAGTCTCGGTCGAGAACTTGGTCACGAATGACACCACTCCGGCACTGACCGGTACAGTCAACGATGAAGATGCAGTCGTTACCGTCACCGTCGATGGCACCGATTATATCGCCAACAACAATCAAGACGGCACATGGACCCTGGCCGACGATACTCTAGCGGCACTCGTTACAGGCAACAACGCAGTCAGCGTCATCGCCACCGACCCGGCCGGCAACCTTAGTCAGCCGGCAACGGGCTCGGTCACCGTCGACCTTGAAACGCCTACCGTGACTCTCGATGACTTGGTGACTAGCCACACCACGCCGGATCTCAGTGGTAACGTCAGCGATCCCGCCGCCACCGTTACAGTGAAGATTGATGAGCAGGATTACATCGCCACCAATAATGGAGACGGCACCTGGACATTGAATGGCGATGCACTGCCAGAACTAAATGAAGGCGAAAACGCCATCACCGTCACGGTAACGGCCGCCGATGGAACCGAGAACAAGGGGTTCGACACCGCCACGATCACCGTCGACCTGAGCGATCCGTCGGTAACGGTGAATGACACGACTACCAATGACACCACTCCGACACTCAACGGCACGGTCGACGATCCAACCGCCAAAATCAGCGTCACGGTCGATGGTGATGTCTACACGGCAAACAACAACGGCGACGGTACCTGGACGCTGGCCGGCGATACCCTGCCGTCACTGGGCGATGGCGACTATACCGTCGAAGTCACCGCCACCGATATCGCGGGCAATGCCAGCCCGACGACGAGCGGCATGCTGACCATCGACATCGGCACGCCGTCGCTCACCTTCGAGAATCTATTTACCAACGACACCACGCCGGCACTCAGCGGTGCCGTCGACGACCCGACCGCCACGGTGACCCTCACCCTCGACGGCATTGATTACATTGCGACCAACAATGGCGATGGCTCTTGGTCGTTGCCCAGTGGGACGCTGAATGCGCTTGATCCCGGCGAGACCGCGGTCAGCGTGACGGCGACCGATCCGGCCGGTAACGAATCGATCACAAGCGGAACAGTGGCCGTCGACCTGACGGCGCCAATAGTCACCTTCGATGGACTGGCCACCAACGACACGAAACCTGAACTCACCGGGACGATCGACGATCCGACCGCCTCGGTCACCGTGACAGTTGGCGTCACCGAGTACACCGCTACCAACAATGGAGACGGTAGCTGGACGCTGGCCGACGACACTCTGGCGGCGCTGGACCCGGGCGGCAACACGATCGGCGTCACCGCTATCGACCAGGCCGGCAATGTCAGCCAACCGGCAACGGGTACGGTTGACGTCGATATCGAAACGCCCACGGTCACATTCGACGATTTGCTGACCAATGACACTACACCGGATATCAGTGGCAGCGTCAGCGACCCTACCGCCATTGTTACCGTCACCATCGACGGGCAGGATTACCGCGCCGATAACGATGGCAATGGCGGCTGGGCGCTGAGCGGTGACGTGCTGCCTCCGCTGGAGTATGGCGCAAACCCGATCGTCGTTACTGTCAGTGGCATCGATGAAACCGGTAACACCGGTATCGATACCGGCACGATCATTATCGACATGACAACGCCGAGTGTTACCGTCGAGGCTCTCAGTAGCAACGACACCACGCCGACACTCAACGGCACGGTTGACGATCCGAATGCCACAGTCACCGTTACGGTCGATGATAAGAGCTATACCGCCATCAACAACGGCGATGGCACCTGGACGTTGGCCGACAACACGTTACCGACGTTGGGCGAGGGTGACTACGAGGTCTCCGTCACGGCCATCGACCTGGCGGGCAATGCCAGTCCGACAGTGGTCGGCGCCCTGAGCATCGATACTGGGGCGCCAACCGTTTCGTTTGACGACCTTGCCACTAATGAAGTCACACCGACGTTGTCAGGCAGCATCGACGATCCGACCGCCACGGTGCGCGTGGCGATCGACGGAGGCGAGTACAACGCAACCAACAACGGCGATGGCACATGGACGCTCGACGATGCCAGTCCGACGCTGGCTGAAAACGACTATGAGGTATCCGTCGCGGCCACCGATGCCGCAGGCAACACCGCGATCAATACCGGCACGCTAGTCATCGACCTGACCGCACCCAGCGTCACGTTCGAAGATCTTGATACTAACGATAGAACGCCGGCACTCAGCGGCACGGTCAACGACCCGACTGCCACGGTGTCAATCTTCATCGATGGCAATGAATACACCGCAATCAACAACGGCGACGGCAGCTGGACGTTGGGCGATAACTCCGTGGCGCCAGCGCTGGACGAAGGCGACCATGAGGTCTCCGTGACCGCTACTGATGCGGCAGGCAATACCGGCCCAGCCACCACGGGAACGCTTACCATCGACAACAGCGCTCTTGTCGTCTCGCTCGATGATCTGACGACCAGCGACACCACCCCGGCGCTATCGGGCATCGTGACCGATCCTGACGCCAGCGTGACCGTTACGGTCAATGGCATCGATTACGAGGCTGATAACAACGGCGACGGCACCTGGACACTCGCCGACAATACCCTGCCGGTTCTAGCCGAGAACGTTTACAGCGTCTCCGTCGCTGCCACCGACGCAGCCAATAACACGGTGACGGATACCGGTACGTTGAGTGTCGACACGACGGCCCCCTTGCTCACCGTCGACGACTTCATTACCAACGATACTACTCCAGTACTAACCGGCACGGTTGACGATACCAACGCCACGGTCACCGTCACTATCAATGACGTCGACTACACGGCCACTAATAACGGGGACGGCACCTGGATACTGGCCGACGATACCTTGCCGATGCTCGGCGAAGGCAACCATGAGATCAGCGTTACGGCCACTGACATGGCCGGCAATGGCACTACCGATACCGGCGCCCTAACCATCGACACCGGCGTACCGAACGTGACGTTCGATGACGTCATCACTAACGACGCCAAGCCGATGTTTGCCGGCACGATCGATGACCCGACTGCCACAGTGTCAGTCTTCATCGATGGGAACGAATACACCGCAACCAACAACGGCGATGGTTCCTGGACGCTAGCCGATAACGCTCTGCCAGAGTTAGGCGAGGGTGACTATGAGGTCTCCATCGCAGCTACTGATGAGGCCGGCAATATCGCGATAGATAGCGCCACCTTGACCATCGACCTAAGCGCACCAAGCGCGGCTTTCGAGGATGTCAGTACCAACGACACGACTCCGGCACTCCACGGAGGGGTCGACGATCCAGCCGCCACGGTCACCGTTACGGTCGATGGCGAGAGCTACACGGCCAGCAACAACGGCGATGGCACCTGGACGCTGGCCGACGATACCCTGCCGCCACTGAACGATGGCGACTATACCGTCGCTGTCATCGCCACCGATATCGCGGGCAATACGGGTCCGACGACGAGCGGCACCCTGACCATCGACACCGTTACGCCAACGCTCACGGTAGAGGACCTCGTCACCGACGACACCAAACCGGCACTCAGCGGCACCGTCGACGACCCGACTGCCACGGTGACCGTCAGCGTCGACGGAGTCGAGTACTTCGCCACCAATAACGGTGATGGCACCTGGACGCTGGCCGATGAGACGCTCGAAGCGCTTGCTCCCGGCGAGACCGCGGTCAGCGTAACGGCAACCGATCCGGCTGGTAACGAGTCGGTCGCAAGCGCCACGTTAACTCTCGATCAGGACGCACCAACGGCCACCATCGACGACTTGGTCACGAGCGATACGACACCGGCACTCAGCGGTAGCGTCGATGACCCCGACGCCTCGATCACCATCACGCTCGGCGATACCGAATACACCGCCACCAACAACGGCGACGGTACCTGGACGCTGGCCGACGATGCCCTGCCGTCACTGGGTGACGGCGGCTATACTGTTGCCGTCACCGCCACGGATGCAGCTGGCAACACCGGTCCGACGAAGAGCGGCACGCTAACCGTCGATACCCTCACGCCGACGCTCACGGTCGATGACCTCGTCACCAATGACACCACGCCCTCAATCAGCGGTACGGTCGACGACCCCACTGCCACGGTGATCATCACCGTCGACAGCGCCGAATACGCCGGCACCAACAACGGCGATGGCACTTGGACCCTGGCCGACGACAGCCTGACGGAGTTGCCTGAAGGCGACACCGAAATCAGCGTGACGGCAACGGATCCGGCCGGTAACGAATCGATCGCAAGCGCCACGGTAACCCTTGATCGCGACGCGCCGACAGCCACCATCGACGACTTGGTCACGAGCGACACGACGCCAGCGCTCAGCGGTAGGGTCGACGATCCAGCCGCCACGGTCACTGTTACGGTCGATGGCGAGAGCTACGCGGCCAGCAACAACGGCGATGGCACCTGGACACTGGCCGACGATATCCTGCCACCGCTGGACGATGGCGACTATACCGTCGCCGTTGCCGCCACTGATATCGCGGGCAATACCAGCCCGACAACGAGCGGCCTGCTGACAGTCGACACCGGCACGCCGACGCTCACGATCGACAGCCTGATAACCAACGACACCACGCCGGCACTCAACGGCATGGTGGATGACCCTGACGCGAACGTCATCGTCACGGTCAGGGGCACGGACTACATCGCCACCAACAACGGCGATGGCACCTGGACCCTGGACAATGACTCGCTGGGAGCGCTCGTACCCAGCGTAACCGAGGTCAGCGTGACAGCAACGGACCCGGCCGGCAACAGCGCCATCGGGTTCGGTACGATTACGCTCGACCAGGCGGCGCCGGCGGTCACCGTGACCGACCTCGTAACCAACGACACGACGCCACTTCTGAGCGGAACTGTCGACGACTTCGACGCCACGGTCACCGTCACGATCGGCGATACGGAGTACACCGCCACCAACAACGGCGATGGCACCTGGACTTTGGCCGACAACACACTTGCTGAACTCGGCTCCGGTGATAACCAGTTCAGCGTTGCGGCGGTCGATCCGGCGGGCAACATCAGTGATCCAGCGACCGGCACCGTGACGGTCGACGTCACAACACCGACGCTAACGGTGAACGACCAGACCACCAATGACACCACACCCGCGCTTATGGGCATCGTCGATGACCCGGAGGCTACGATCGTCGTCACGGTCGGCGAAATGGACTATATCGCCACCAATAACGATGACGGCACCTGGACGCTGGCCGACGATGCCCTAGCGCCCCTGAGTGAGGGTGATACCGATGTCAGCGTCAGCGCTATCGACCCGGTGGGCAATCAGGCACTCGCCTACGGCACGATCACGGTCGATCTGACCGCGCCGACGGTCACCTTTGATGATCTGACCACTAATGACACCACCCCGGTATTGAGCGGTACGGTGAATGATAGTGCTGCCACCGTGACGGTCATGGTCGGAGGCATGGATTACTACGCCACCAACAATGGGGATGGTACCTGGACGCTAGCCAGCGACGAACTGACGGCCCTGAATGAGGGCGAAACCGAAGTTTCGGTCACCGCAACGGATCTGGCCGGCAATACCACCACCCCGGCCACTGGCATCGTCCGCGTCGACATCACAGCGCCCACGGTCACGCTCGAAGCTTTGATCACCAACGACGATACCCCCGCACTGTCCGGCACTATCGACGACCCGGTGGCTGACATCGTCGTGGATATTGACGGTGTCGACTATGCCGCCACCAACAATGGGGACGGCACCTGGACACTCGCCGACGATACCTTGGCTACCCTGCCCGAGGGCGAAGTCTCGGTCACGGTGCACGCCATCGACCCAGCCGGCAATAGCGATACCATTACCAACTCGATCACCGTCGACGTTACTGTGCCAGATGAGGGGGGCAACACCATTGCCTTCGTCGATGGCGGCGATGGGTTGCTCTCTCCAGGAGAGATCGGCAGCGTGACACTAGGCGGGGAGGTCGAAAGCGGTGCGACCGTCACCTCGCTGATCATCAGCGACAACGAAGGCACTACCCTAACTATCGACTCTGCTGACATCAGTGTCGATACCGGCGGCAACCTCAGCGTTACCGCTCAAGACTTAAGCGGTCTTAACGATGGCCAGTTAACTGCCATGCTCTTGATCACGGATGCAGCCGGCAACACCGGTACAGTCATCGATACCACTACGCTAGATACCACCGCGCCGACAATCGACGCCACCGCCGCCAATGTCAGCGAGGTTGGACTAGAGTCCACGGCCTCCATTGGGGTTTTCGGCATCATGGCTATCGGTGACAGCGGCAGCGGCGTGACTTCGATCGAGATCAATGGCCCAGCAGGCGTGACCTCGGCTGGGGATGCCGTGGTCTGGAGCGGCATTTTCAACAATGACGTCTACAACCTTAACGGAACCGCGAGCGGTATCACCGTTGCCACCCTGACTATCAGTACCAGCGGGGCGTATACCTATACTCAATCGCAGGCGTTCGATCATCCGCTCGCCGGCGAGGATATACTAGCGCTCGGATTCGACGTCACCGCCAGTGACCGACTCGGTAACCAGACGAGCGGTGAGCTGACGCTCAACTTGGCCGACGACGCTCCTACTGCCGTGCTACCGGCACAGTTCGAGATCGATACCGGATCGGCAACGGCCTCTGGGAGCTTCGTCGAAAGCTACGGCGCCGATGGCGGATACGTGTCGCAGCTCACCATCGACGACTATACCTTCAGCTATGATCCCGACAGCAATAGCGTCTCGGCTCGCGGCTCATCCGAACTTATCGATCCTTTCGTGCCTTCCGATTACGACAGCAATACAGGTGAACTAACGATCCGTACCGTCAAGGGTGAAACATTGACTGTCGACATGAGGGATGGTTCTTACAACTACGACGCCACGGGTGCCAATTTGCTAGATCCCGAGCCCCAAGCGGATCCGGCAGTGACTCTCGGTGACGATGACAGCTTGCTAGGCTTGGTGGGTGTGGAAGCTCTGTGACTGCTCGACCTCAGCGACAATCAAGCCTTCGCGGCCACTGACGCTAACAATGACATCCGCTCGGTGACCATCTCGCTAACGGCGCTGAACATCAGTCTCGGCGCAGGCTTTCGTGCCTCCCAACGTTTGGCTGATGAGCTTGGACTGACGTTCGATAACTCCAACAATCTTGCGCTACTGGACTTCAGCGCTTCGATAATCATTCGCGCGACCGATAACGGCCCAATCGACAACCAGGCATTGAACGAGTTTCTTGGTTCGGTCTACTTCAGTAGTGGTCTGGCCAATATCGGTCTGGGCTCGACCCTCAAGATCTCGGCGACCGATGTCGCAGGCAATACCAGCAGCTCGTCAAGCAGTGACTTGCTGAGCCTTGGGCTGCTGCAGAGCAACTCGCCCAGTTATCTGGTCCAGGGTGACGCCAATGCCAACACGCTCAGTGGAACGACCGGAAACGACCGTCTCTATGGTTACGCTGGCAACGATTCGTTGAACGGTAATGCGAGTAACGATCTTCTCCGCGGTGGCGCGGGTACCGATACGCTCAATGGTGGGTCCGGCAACGACATCCTGATCGGCGGGACCAGCAACGACACGCTGACCGGCGGTACCGGTAACGATGTGTTCCGCTGGGAATCGGGAAACCAGGGTATGGTTGGCAATCCCGCGAACGACACCATTACCGACTTCGATGGCAGTCGCGTTTCGGCCGGCGGAGATATCCTCGACCTCAGCAATCTACTGCAGGGCGCGGGCCACATCGGCCGCAACGCCGGTAACCTGACCAATTTCCTACATTTCGCCCTTGTAGGAACCGCCACCATCGTCTACATCAGCAGCACCGGGGCGTTTGCCGGAATCGACGATGCAGCGACCAAAGTCACCCAGGCAAATCAGTTCATGACCCTGCAGAACGTCGATCTTATCGGCGAGCTCAGTAGCGACCAAGCGGTGATCGAGAAGCTTCTGATACAGGGCAATCTGCTAGTCGATAATGCCAACGCCGATACCGATCTTTCCAGTAACGTGTCCACTGGAGTCACCGCTGTTGTCTCGGATAATGACGGCGACACGTCCAGCACCCGCGTCGATTTCGACAGCTCGGGTCAAACAGTGCCAGCGCCTACTCCCGGCAACACGGCTCCGGTCGTGCAAGTCAATTCAGCCTCGCTGCTGGGCATTGCGGGTGTCGATCTGCTGGGCCTGATTGACTTCAGTGACCAGGATCTGTTTGCTGCAGATGCCAACGGCAATCTGCAATCGGTCACGATTGCCTACCGGCCGCTGCTCAGTGTCAACCTGACGGCGCTGCAATTGACCGCTTCGCAGCAATTGGCTGACGAGTTGGGCTTGAGCGTTAGCGTAAACAGCGAACCAGGCCTGCTGGGGCTCGTGGCCCCATCCTCGACCCTGACGATTACTGCTACCGATGGCGGGGCGATCAACAATCTAGCCGTCAACGAGCTGCTTGCCACCGTCGCCTTTAGTGACCCCGCGGCGCTGCTAGGCTTGAGCCTCGACCTGCAGCTATCGGTACTGAATGCCACTACCATTACCGCTACCGACAGCAACGGCCAAAGCGCCTCGGATTCCCTCGGTGGCCTTGCCGATCTAAACGTCTTAACCACGCTACTGGGCTACAACGATGGCATTTTCGAGGGCGATAGCGGCAATGACGTGCTGACGGGGGGTAACGGCAGTCAACGCCTTTACGGCTATGAAGGCGAGGACACGTTCAACGGTGGCGACGACAACGACCTTATTCGGGGCGGCGCCGGTAATGACATGCTGAATGGCGGAGGCGGTAACGATCTGCTTATCGACGGCAATGGTGCCGACAGTTTCGATGGCGGCACTGGAAACGACCTATTGGTCGCCACCGGGAATGGCTTCGCGTCGATCGAGGGTGGCGACGGTTTTGACAGCCTCTTGCTGGACGGCGGCATCAGCCTCGACTTCGTCAAAGACGCTTATGGAACGATAAACAACATCGAGCGCCTTGATATGGGCCGCGGAGATGGCGTCAGCCGTGTCACCTTAATCAGCGAGGATGTCGATGCCATGACTGACGACAACAACGTTCTGCAGATGACCGGTGACGAACAGGACACGCTCAATATCCAGGGCGCCTCGCTCAATGGCGAAGTCATAATAGGTGGCACGGCCTATGACCAATACACCTTCGGTGATGCCACCATTCGGGTCGAGCAAGACACCGTCATGGTGGAAACCTGACATTATCTTAACGACAAGCCGGCGACGGCGACACCGCCGTCGCCGAATGAGTACCGCGGGCAAAAGGAATAACGAGTATCCGCACGTTACAACAACTCGATTGGAAGCGGGCATTGAGTATGCTGGCGATGACCGTCAGCTTTACGCCAGCATTGGCCAATGGACAGGGCTGGACTTGGTGGAACACGATTGATCACGGTGCCCCTGTCGCAACGGACCCACCCTCTACCCAGTGGCTCTCATCGCCGCCTGCACCCATGCCTGCGCCGAAGGGTACGCTCCCGAACGCCACATCATCGGCAGACAAGTTAACGCTCGAAGCCGCCGTCCAGCGCGGCCTAGCGGACAACCCTGCCGTGCGGGCGGCGCTTGCCGATGTAAAAAGCGCAAGCACCGAAGTCGACATTGCCGAATGGGGCTACTTTCCCGAAGTCGACCTTTCGGCCGGGCCGGAGGAGCTCCCTTTCAGCGAGTTCGGCTACGACGCCTCGGCACGCCAGACGCTGTACGACTGGGGGCGTATCGACAGTCGGGTCGAGAGTGCCAACGCCAGTGAGCGCGAGGCCCGACAAGCGCTCGAAGTCGCCGTAGAAGAAGCCGCTCTCGATATCGCCGACGTTTACCTGGATGCACTAGCGGCTAAACGCCGGCTGGAACTGGCGCAGACGTATGTCGACGATCTCGAAAAGCTGGCTAGGCTCACCTGGGATCGTGGCAGCAGCGGCTATACCGATCGCAGTGAGCAAGGTCGCATAGCGCTGGATCTGGCACAGGCACGTGACGAACTAGCCACCGAGCGTGGTGAGCTCAACGATGCACGCCACCAGTTCAGAGTCCTGGTCGGCGTTGCTCCCCTAGACTTGGAACTCCCTGATCCCGTTGCACTGACCGACCGTCTCGACGATGACGCGACGCTGAATGAGTGGATCGTCCATGCCCCCGCCTATCGTCAGACGGTTGCGGTCGCGGATCAGGCACAAGCGGAACTCGAAGAGTCTCGTGCCACATTGAAACCCCAGCTCAATCTGGAAGGCTCGCTGCAACGTCGTCAGATCGGCGGCGACCTGCAAAGCGACTCAGTGATCGGCTTGCGCCTGCGCATGGACACGCTGCAGGGCTTAGCCAACTTTCATAGGCCTGAGGCAGCGCGACAACGACTTGAGGTGGCCCGTTATCGAATTGATGACCAGCGCCGAGAAATTCGCCGTAGCGTACTCACCTTGATCGAGAATACAGAGGTCTACCGACAGCGCCAACAAGCACTGAAGGAACAGGTTCAACAGGCGCAGGCAGTTAGCGAACTCTATACGGAACAGTTCTCGGTAGCGCTACGCGATATCAATGACCTGCTTACCATCCGCCAGGAAGAATTTTCAGCCAGGCGCCAGCTCATCGACATAGCAATCCAGCAAAAGCGCATGCAGTACCGTGCAGCCTCGCAACTGGGTTTGATCAAACCCCTGATTGCGGGCAGCTTGAGGAAAGAAACACCATGAGTCTTGCTGCATCCAAACGCCCTGACAGTTACGACGATCCTTTGCGCGAAGGGCTGGCCCTGCTTTGCAGCCAACTGGGTCGCCCCACCTCCGTCGCCGAAATAGGAGACGGTCTGCCACTCGAACAGGGTCGCCTGCCACTTCGAGAGGTCACTCGTGCCCTACGCCGGGCCGGTGTCAATGCACGCGTGGTCAGCCGTTCTCTAAAAAGCTTCTCGCCACGCCTGCTACCGGCCCTACTTGTTTTGGAAGATGGCGAGACGGTCTTATTGCAGTCGTTTGATGCTCATGAAGCCAGAGTCGCGTTGCCCGAAGCCGGCGGTGGCGAGGAAGTGCTTACTCGTGAGGCATTGGAGCAGCTCTACAGTGGTGTCGCGATATTCGCCCGCCCCATTCCCTGCAGCGATAATCGCGCCGGCAATTTTGCTAAAGCAGCCCCTACCCACTGGCTGAAAGGCCCCCTGCGAGCCTGCATACCAGCTTACGCCGAGATCGGTGTCGCCGCGCTGGCCGCCAATCTGCTGGCCATCTCCACCGCCCTGTTTGCCATGCAGGTCTATGATCGCGTGGTGCCTAATGCCGCTTTCGACACGCTGTGGGTCTTGGCCAGCGGCGTCGCGCTCGCCGTACTGCTCGAATTCATGCTCAAGGGGCTCCGCGCTCACTTGCTGGAAGTGATCGGCAAACGCCTTGATCTGGAACTCTCCTCGAAGCTATTCGAGCAAGCAGTCCGGATGCGACTGATGGCCAAGCCACCATCCACGGGTGCCTTTACCAGTCAGATCAGGGAGTTCGAAGCTGTCCGGGAATTCTTTACCTCGGCAACCGCAGGCGCGATCAGCGACATTCCTTTCGTCGCCATCTTCATATTGATCATCGCCTGGATCGGTGGCCCGATAGCCTTCGTGCCGGTGGTAGCGATTGTCGGCATGATCATTCCCGGCCTCTTGTTGCAACGCTATTTGGCCCGGCTCGCGCGGGAAAACCTGCGCGAAGGTGCAGTGAAAAATGGCGTACTGCTGGAGTCCATCGGCCAGTTGGAAACCGTCAAGGCAACCCGGGCCGAGGGCCGTAACCTGGCGCTTTGGGAATTGCTGTCTGCACAGCTCTCGACTGCCTCGATCCGGCTGCGTTCAGTCACCAGCATGCTGACCCACTCCGTCTCGCTGCTGCAGCAGTTGGCCTACATCGGCATCGTCATCGTCGGGGTCTACCGCATCAGCGCTGGCGAGATGACTATCGGTGCACTGATTGCCTGTTCGATTCTTGGCTCCCGTGCCATTGCACCAATGGGGCAGGCGAGCGCCCTGCTCGCCCGCTGGCAGCACGTCAAGGCGGCCGTCGAAGGGCTAGACGAGTTGATGCAGGCACCCAACGAACAGGGCTCGGGGCATAAGGTGCGCAAGCCGAACCTCAGGGGCAACTATCATTTGGAAAATGTCGTTGTGTGTCACGATGAGGAAGGTCCCGAGGCGTTGCAACTGACCGAGCTTTCCATCGAGCCAGGCTCGAGGATTGCCCTGCTCGGCGGCAACGGCGCCGGGAAGTCGACACTCCTACGCTTACTATCCGGCTTCGTCGATCCAACCAGTGGGAGCGTCATGCTGGACGATGTAAATATCGCCCAAGTCGAATCCGCCGATCGCCGCCAAGCCATCGGCTATCTACCGCAAGACATTGCCCTGTTCTATGGAACGCTGCGTGACAATTTGACCCTAGATGGTGCTGCCTATGATGACGAAGAAATCTTCCAGGCGCTCGACGGTGTCGGCCTGGGACGTTTCGTTCGCGCTCATCCGCTGGGGCTGGAGCTACCGATCTCTTCCAGCAGCAGCGTATCCGGCGGTCAGCGTCAGGCTATCGGACTGGCTCGCCTAGTGCTTCAAGATCCCCGCATCGTGCTCCTTGACGAGCCCACAGCCTCCTTCGATCAGGCCAACGAGAAGCGGACGGTCGACTTCCTCAAGCGTTGGATGCAAGGCCGTACCCTGGTTGTATCGACTCACAAAAAACCATTGCTCGAACTGACCGAGCGCGCCATCGTCCTACGCGATGGCAAGTTGGCCATGCAGGGCAACATTGACCAGGTCGTAAGCGGCAACCGGGTCGCAGCCACGCAGGAAGGACACTAAATGGCTATGACACTTAGCGATGCTGATCTTCAGCGTCAACTTGGCGATCCGCAGGCTAATCTACGCCATCCGCTCGCTAGGCCCGTGGTTTGGGCAGTTTTGGTCTGTCTGATCAGTTTCATTGGCTGGTCTGCCTGGGCCAACATCGCCGTGGTCACCCACGGCGAAGGTCGTGTCGTTCCCGTCAGTCGAATCCAATCCATCCAGAGTTTGGAGGGGGGCATCATCGATGAGCTTCTGGTCCGTGAGGGTGACATCGTCGACAAGGGTCAATTACTGATTCGGCTCAGCGGGACCCGGTTCCGCAGCGCTTACCAGGAGACCGAAAATCAGGTCATGGCGCTAAAGGCTGCAATCGCTCGACTACAGGCTGAGGTCTTAGAACAGGACAACATCGAATTTCCGGACGCAATCGACTCGCAGAGTTCGCTTGCCCAATCGGAGGGAGAGCTGTTCCACGCGCGCCGAGAGAAATTGGAAAAGGCCATTGCTTCATTGGGGAACGAGATCGGCATGGCGAGACGCAGGCTCAATCTGATCGAGCCGCTGGTCCAGCGCAAGGCGGTCAGTCAAATGGAAGCGCTCGAACTGCAGCAAGACATCGCTTCTTTACACGGCAAACTCGCCGAGATCCAAAACAGCTATGTACAGGATGCCTACACCGAGCTGACGGACAAAAAAGGCGAACTCTCCTCCTTGGAGCAGGTGCTAGTGCAGCGTCGTGACCAATATCAGCGCACTGGAATTCGCTCGCCCGTACATGGCCGTGTCAATGCCATCAATTACACCACCCAAGGCGGCGTGGTTCCCCCGGGGGAGACCATCATGGAGGTGATTCCGTTAGAGGATCAGTTACTGATCGAAGCGAAGATAAAGCCGCAGGATGTCGCCTTTCTAGCGCCGGGCATGCTTACCAGTGTTAAGATCACCGCCTACGACTACACCATTTATGGCGATCTCGACGGAACGGTCGAACAAATCAGCGCAGATACCATTGAGGAAGAAACACTGCGTGGTACGGAGGCCTACTACAAAGTCTATATTCGCACCGAGAGTGGCTCACTCACGCATAATGGCGAAACCTTGCCAATTATTCCCGGCATGATCGCCGAGGTGGATATTCAGACCGGTGAACGAAGTGTTCTGGATTACCTCCTCAAGCCGCTGCTCAAGGCCAAGCTTTAAAGTTAATTCAGCCGAAATGCAAACAAAGCATTACGGCAATGGCGTCTCCGCCATTGCCGTAATTAACCACCAAAAAATACTCTGTTCAGAAGTTCGGCTTGCGCTTCTCTACGAACGCGCCCATGCCCTCGCTTTGCTCTTCACCGGCAAAGCCCAGGGCGAAGAGGCTGGTTTCCAGCGCCAGGGCGCTGTCCAGGTCCTGATCCATGCCGTCATGAATGGCTTGCTTGGCGGCGCGAATTGCCTGGCGACCATTGCCGGCAAATTGCTTGGTGAGCTCTTCCGCCACGGCATCGAGTTCACCCGCCGGTACCACGCGATTGACCAGGCCGATGCGCAGGGCCTCAGCAGCATCAATCTTGCGTCCGGTGGTGATCAGGTCCAGCGCCAAGGCAGGGCCGACCCGGCGCGGCAATCGCTGGGTGCCGCCAAAGCCGGGGATCACGCCCAGACCCACTTCCGGCTGGCCGAAGATGGCATTGTCGCTGGCGATGGCCCAGTCGCAGGCCAGGGCCAGCTCGCAGCCGCCACCCAGGCAGAAGCCGTTGACCAAGGCCACGACCGGCACTGGTAGACGTTCGAGTCGCTTGATCGTGGTCAGTGCCTGGCTGGCGAAGACCCGCGCTTCTTCCGGAGTCTTGTCGCGCATCTCGCTGATGTCGGCCCCGGCAACGAAGGATTTCTCGCCAGCCCCGGTGATCAGGACAGCGCGCAGATCGCTGCGCTGTTCAAGCTCGACCAGCACCTGGTTGAGTTCCGCGATCAGTGCGGAGTTCAGCGCATTGAGTGCCTTGGGCCGATTCAGGGTCAAGCGTACCACCCCTTCTTTTTCGGTCACGTCGATCAGTTTTTCGCTCATAAAACCTCCTTATTCGTCGCTGTGCTCAACTATTTGTATCCACTATTCATAATTGTAAAAGCCGCGCCCGCTCTTGCGGCCCAGATAGCCCGCGGCCACCATGCGCTTGAGCAGCGGGCAGGGTCGATACTTGGGATCGCCGAAGCCTTCCTGCAGCACTTCCATGATGGAGAGGCACACATCCAATCCGATCAGGTCGGCCAGGGCCAGCGGTCCCATGGGGTGGGCGGCGCCGAGCTTCATGGCTTGATCGATCGCCTCGGGGGTAGCGGCATTTTCCTGCACCAGGAAGGCGGCCTCGTTGATCATGGGCACCAGCAGGCGGTTGACCGCAAAGCCCGGGGAATCGGCGATGGGTACGGCAGTCTTGCCCATCTTCTCGGCAAGCTGCTCGATCTTCTTCACCGTGGCATCAGAGGTCTGTTCGGCGCGAATCACCTCGACCAGTTTGAGCATCGGCACCGGATTGAAGAAGTGCATGCCTACCACCCGCTCAGGGTGTTCACACACCGCCGCCAACTGGGTCAGGGACAATGATGAGGTGTTGGAGGCAAGAATCACGTCCTTGCCCAGTTGACTGAGATCGCGAAACAGCCGTTCCTTGAGTTCCTCGTTCTCCGGAGCCGCCTCGATGACGATCTCGCAGCCTTTGAGAGCGTCGAGCTTGGAGGTGGTCTCGAGGCGTTTCAGAGCGCTATCGCGATCGTCAGCAGACAGGCGTTCCTTGGCGACCAGCTTGTCCAGGCCTTTACCAATGCCGCCCTTGGCGCGTTCAAGCTGCTCATCGGCGACATCGTACAATTGCACCTCGCAGCCGCTGCTGGCCAATACCTGGGCGATCCCCTGCCCCATGGTGCCGGCACCGACGACGCCGATTCGATTGCTGCTCATCCGTGTGTCTCCTTTGTATTACTGCTGAACCATCATTGCTTGCGCGCTTCGTCGCGCAGCAGGAATTTCTGGATCTTGCCCGTGGAGGTCTTGGGTAATTCGCCAAATATCACGTAGCGCGGCACCTTGAAACGGGCCAGATGCTCACGGCAATAGGCGATGATATCCTCGGCGGTGGTTTCTTCATGACCGGGCTTGAGTTTGACAAAGGCACAGGGCGTCTCGCCCCATTTTTCGTCCGGGCGCGCCACCACTGCGGCTTCCTCTACCGCCGGATGGGCGTAGATGGCATTTTCCACTTCGATGGTGGAGATATTCTCGCCGCCGGAAATGATGATGTCCTTGAGGCGGTCCTTGATTTCGATGTAGCCATCCGCATGCCACACCGCCAGATCGCCGGTGTGGTACCAACCACCTTGGAGTGCCGCCTGAGTGGCCTTCACATCCTTCAGATAGCCTTTCATGACGTTGTTGCCCCGCATCATAATCTCGCCGATCGTCTCGCCGTCCTTGGGCACCGGCTCGAGGGTTTCGGAGTCGGCGACGCAAAGTGCCTCCAGCATGTGACCGCGTACGCCCTGACGCGCCTTGATCTTGGCACGCGCCTCCAGCGGTAGTTCGTTCCAGGATTCGCGCCAGGCACATACCGTGACCGGCCCGTAAACTTCGGTCAAACCGTAAACGTGGGTTACTTCAATGCCCAGAGTTTCGATTCCGGAAATCACCGTGGCCGGCGGCGCGGCCCCGGCCACGGTGACCTTGACCGGATGCTCCAGCATACGCTTGTGCTGTTCGGACAGATTGACCAGGCCGTTGAGTATGATCGGCGCGCCGCTGAAGTGGGTGACCTCTTCGTCGACCAGCAGCTCCATGACCTTCCGTGCCTCGACCCTGCGCAGGCAGATATTGGTGCCCGCTGCTGCGGCAATGGTCCAGGGAAAGCACCAGCCGTTGCAGTGGAACATCGGCAGGGTCCATAGGTAGACCGGATGGTGCGGCATGGCCCATTCAAGGATATTGCTCACCGCGTTCAAGTGGGCGCCGCGATGATGATAGACCACGCCCTTGGGTTTGCCAGTGGTGCCGGACGTATAGTTGAGCGAGATGGCCTGCCATTCGTCTTCGGGCAGACGATACGGCGACTCAGGGTCGCCCTCGACCAATAGGTCCTCGTACTCGATCTCGCCGATGCGCCGAGCCTCGCCTTCGAACAGAGCGTCCGCCACATCGACGACCAGCGGCTTATCATCCAGTTTGGCCACCGCCTCTTCGATGACATCGGCGAACTCTGGATCGACCAGAATCGCTTTAGCCTCGCCGTGGGCGAGCATGTAGGCGATGGCTTCGGCGTCCAGGCGAATGTTCAGGGTGTTGAGTACGCAGCCTGCCAGGGGTACGCCGAAGTGGGCCTCGAACATGGGCGGCACGTTGGGCAGCATGGCGGCCACGGTTTGACCCGGCTGAATGCCGCGCCCGGCAAGCGCCGAAGCCAGACGCCGGCAGCGCTGCCAGGTGGTGAGCCAGTCACGGCGCAGTTCGCCGTGGACCACCGCCGGGTAGTCTGGATAAATCTGGGCGGTGCGTTCGATGAAGGTCAGCGGCGATAGCGCCACATGATTGGCCGGCGTCTGGGGCAGGCCTTGCTCGAAGATACTGGACATGGTGATGCCTCCTCTCAATGGCTTGCAGGCTCAAAATCCAACAGCGTGGTCATGCCCGCCTCGATCACCGTCCGCTGGGCGCGCCCCACCGGCAGCCAGTGGCGCAGGGCGAAGTCGGCGCTTGCCAACTTGGCACGGTAGAAAGCGTCATCGCCCTTGCCGTTCTCCAGGGCTGATTGGGCAACTAACGCGGCGCGCCCCATTTGCCAGGCACACAGCACATGGCCGGCCAGTGACAGGAACGGCGTGGCATAGGCCTGGATGGCATCGGGGCCGTTATCCGCATCGCCGCCCTCTTCCAGAAGAATCGCCATGGCAGCCCGCAGATCCGCCGCACCAGTGGCCAAACTATCGCCCTGCGCCTTCAACATCGCGTGGTCGGAAAGCGACTGGGCGGTGGTCTCGACTTCATCTATCAAGGCGCATAGCGCTGCCCCACCATCGCGTTGCAGTTTGCGACCCGCCAGATCCAGCGCCTGGATGCCGTTGGTGCCTTCATAGATCGGCGCGATACGCACGTCTCGCAGTAACTGAGCCGCACCGGCTTCTTCGATGAATCCCATGCCACCGTGTACCTGAATGCCAAGGGAGGTGATATCTATAGCCTGATCCGTCGAGAACGCCTTGACCACCGGGATCAGCATGTCCACCCGGCCCTGGGCATGCCGGCGCGTCTCATCGTCGGTAGCATAGCGGGCCTGATCCATTTGAGCGGCGCAGAACAGCGCCAATGCCCGCAGGCCGTCCGTACGGGCGCGCATGGAAAGCAACATGCGACGTACATCCAGGTGATCGGCAATGGTGCAGGAGGCTCCGCCTCGCGCCTTGGGGGTGCGCCCTTGCACACGCTCCAGCGCATAACCCAGCGCCTGCTGGCAGGCACGTTCGGCCACGCCGATGCCTTCGACACCGACCTTATGGCGTGCCTCGTTCATCATCGTGAACATGTGATTCAAACCGCGGCCGGATTCGCCCACCAGATAGCCGATGGCACCGTCCTTTTCGCCGAAGCTCAGGGTGCAGGTAGGTGAGGCATGAATGCCCATCTTGTGCTCGAGAGAGGCGCAGACCACATCATTGCGCTCCCCCAGGCTGCCATCGTCATTGACCAGGTATTTGGGCACCAAAAACAGCGAGATGCCCTTGTTGCCTTCGGCGGCGTCTGGCGTCCGAGCGAGAACGAAGTGCACGATGTTCTCCGCCATATCGTGCTCGCCCCAGGTGATATAGATTTTCTGGCCAGTAAGACGGTAACGATCGTCCTCCAGAACGGCCTTGGTGCGTACCTGGGACAAATCCGAGCCGGCCTGGGATTCGGTCAGGTTCATGGTGCCGGTCCATTCGCCGCTCACCAGCTTCTCCAGATAAAGCGCCTTGAGCTTGTCGTCTCCGTGCTGGGCCAGCGCTTCGATGGCGCCGGCGGTGAGCATCGGGCACAGGCCAAGGGCCATGTTGGCACCATGCAGCATCTCCTGCACGGCGCTGGCCACTACCTCCGGCAGGCCCTGGCCACCCAAGGCTTCCGAGACACCGATGCCATTCCAGCCCCCGTCGATATAGGCGCGATAGGCATCAATGAAGCCCTGCGGAGTACTTACCTGATCGTCCTCGAGCCGCACGCCCTGGCGATCACCGCTGTGATTGAGCGGCGCCCAGACCTCGTTGGCCAGCTTTGCCGCCTCTTCCAGCACCGCCTCGATCAGATCGGGGCTGGTCTCGTCAAAATGGGGAAGGCTCAAGGAACCATGCTCGAGCAGTTCTTCAAGCACGAAACGATAGTCGCGCACTGGTGCCGTATAAGAAATCATGAAAGCCTCCTGACCATAAGGAATACATCTGATGGTAGAGGCCTTGGCGCTTATTGACCACTAGCCAAACGCCGCAACCAAAAGCGCCCGACGGGCATATCGTCGGGCGCTGGCTCACTGCAAGCCGTAGTCAGAAGGGGTCAGGAAAACCGTACCGGTAGTGACGTGTCGATACCGGACGATGCATCCGTATCCGTATCGAAGTAGCTGATCGTCGCATCCTCCTCTCGGGGCGGACCGACAAACGCCTCGGCCACCTCGATATTCGGCACGACCCGAGAGAGATCTTCGTAGTGCTCGTGCTCGGTGGCGCCTTGCACCAGCTCCTCGGTGATATGAAGTTCGGCGCCGATCACAGTCATTGGAGCATTGGAGGCGAACGGTGCCACCGGTATCGGTGCGGGCCGCACGCTGCGGCGCCAGGTAAAGAACAGCACCAGGAACACGCCAAGGCTACCCAGCGACCAGAACAAGCCAGCGTCCCCGAACCAGCTCATGACGGGTGTGACCAAGGGCGGGCTGATGGTGGAGCCAAGCGCATTGATCAACAGCAGGCCCTGGCTCATGCGCACTAGGGCCCCGGCCGGCGCACGATCCGCGGCATGGCTGAGCGCCACTGGATAAAGCGCAAAGACACCGCCCCCAAGCAGGAACAGAAGGCCTGCTAGCATCCACTGCTTTTGCGGCAGCATGATCATGCCCAATGAAATCAGTGCGAAGAAGGCGCCAAGGAGAATTAGCACCAGCTGGCGGTCGTGGCGGTCCGACCAGCGCCCGATGGGGTACTGCAACAGCATGGCGCCCAATACCATTATCGCCATCATCTGGCCGATACGCGCGACCGACAACCCTAGGCCTTGCAGATACAAAGGCAATAGCGCATACACCGCTGCCACGGCGAGACCCGAACCAAACGTCGCGGTGACGCCTGTGGGCGTGATGATGATCAAGCGATGGGGTGGCAATGGCTCGGCCTGCTCGATCAACGGCGATACCCGTGGGAGCACCGCCATGGGGAGCACCGAAAGCGCGGCCAGCATGCCGATTACCATGAAAGGAGCGGTCACGCCCATGGCGTCCGTCACCCCCAGCAATAGCTGGCCGATCGCCCCCGCCGCGTAGAGCGCGATCATGTACAGCGCCAGCAGGCGCCCTCGTACTTTTTGTTCGCTGGAAGTCAATAGCCAGCTTTCGATGACAAGATAGACGCCGACCGTGGCCCAGCCGCCGATCAAACGCAGCACAAACCAAGCGTAAGGGTCGAACCAGAGCCCTTGCAACAATACCGTCACGGCAACCAGCGATGCGAAACTGCCATAGGCACGAATATGGCCAATACGCAGCAACAGGCGATCGTTGAACATCGCGCCAAAGGCCAAGCCGATGTAATAAGCCGAGGAAACCCATCCGATGATGACGGTAGACTCGCCCGCGGCGTCCAGGCGCAGTGTGATCAAGGTGGCAAGAAACCCATTGCCGATCGCCAGGATGAATAGTCCCAATAAAGGGGCTAACGCCATGGCCAGTAGCTGCCGTGACATGAATAAAGAGGCCTCTTGGAAAGAGCGTGCCTTGCCGCGCGATCTTATGCGCGCTTCAAGGCGCTGATGACGCGATAGCGCACTGAATACGGACTATCGCTTCTGCATGATCACTACATCGGCGGCGGGAAAGGAAACTTGCAGATCCAGGCGTTTACCCAGCCAACGCAAGCTCGTTTCGCTGAAGAAACTGATATGGGTCGGGTCCTGGATATAGTGCCAATCGGCGAAGGCTTTTCGGGAGATCACGCGCTTGGTCATCAGCCCCAACCAGCCACCGGGATGAAGCCGCTCGGAGAGCTCCATTAACACCTGACCCGGCGACGCCAGATGCTCGATCACCTCGGAGGCAGTGATGAAGTCGTAAGAGCGCTCAAGGACGTCTCGATCCGGGGCGTAGTAGAGATCGTAAAGCGCCATGGGGTGCCCCGACTCTTCGAACATCACCGACAGCGTCGGCCCTGGCCCGCAGCCAAAATCCAGCCCTTGGGCACCGGGGGGCAACCGGGCTTGTAACGGGATGAACAGCCGCGACAGAAAACGACGATAGCCCATATCATGGGGCGAGTTACGATGGCGGTCATACACCGCCTTCTCGGCCTCAGAGCCAAGCTGCTGGCAAGCAGCCACGAAGACCAACGCACAGCGCTGGCACTGCCAGTAGTCCCGGCGCCGATCCTGATGATAATGCAGGATGTCATCATGAATGCACAGAGGGCACGACAGTAGTTGGGTCAACGTCGTATCCTTATTCTGAATGCACGTGGAGCTTGCTATGTTAACTGGCCTGGATCACTTGGTCGTCACCGTCACCGATATTTCTCGCGCGGTGGATTTCTATACCCGCGTGCTGGGATTGGAGGCCCGTTACCAGGAGGCGGCGCGGGTCGATCTCATTCTGGGGGATATGGCGCTACGCCTGCACCAGACCGATACCGCCTCGAATCCCAAGGCGAGTACCCCTACTCCCGGCAGTATCGACTTGTGCGTGCGAAGCGTGCTACCTCTGGAAGAGGTGCAGACGCATCTCGAGACGCTAAAAATTCCCATCGAGGAAGGGCCGGTTCCACGGCGGGGCGTTCAGGGGCCTATCATTTCTTTGTATCTGCGCGATCCGGACGGTAATCTGATTGAAATCTGCCGTCCTGATCGTTGATGATTCCCATCGTCACCCGATCATTTTTTTCATACTGAACATAATGTTTCCTCTTTCGCTTTCATGACCAAGAAAAAGAAGCCTGCTCATAAGCTTCGTGCCCAGGCCATCATTTTGTTGTGGCGCCTACTGGCGAAGTGTTCCCCTCACGCGCTATGGCGCCTGGCGAGAGTGATCGGCCCTCAGATTCATCGCTTCAGCCAACGCGAACGCTATGTCACGAACGTCAATCTCAAGGACGTTTATCCTGAACTCGATCGCCCCGAACGACATGCCCGAAGCAGGGAAAGCCTTGTTCACTCGACCGCCACCATGCTTGAGCTGGGCTTTGCTTGGATGGCACCGCCGTCTCGTATCGAAGCCTCCATCCTAGAAGTGCATGGTCGCGAGCTTCTCGATGAGGCTCGGGGGCAAGGGTGCGGTGTGATCGTCCTGGCGCCTCACTTCGGTAATTGGGAAATACTCAACTTCTGGCTATCGAGCCATTTTCCCTTTACTGCCATGTACGAGCCCCCCAGGATCTGCGCTCTGGAGCCTACCATCCGTCATGGACGCGAGCGCATGGGAGCGGCCCTGGTGCCCACCAACTCCCGCGGGGTGGCGTCCCTGCTCAAGGCACTCAAGCGCAGTGAAGCAGTCGGCATCCTGCCAGATCAGGTTCCCAGTTGGGGCAGCGGCGTGTTCGCCGACTTCTATCACCGCCCGGCCTATACCGCTACGCTACTGCCCAAGCTGGTAGCCCGCACGCAATCGCGGGTGGTCACCGGTGTGGCCTTGCGTCTTTCGGGTCGCGGCTTCGCGATTCATTTTCTGCCAGCGGACGAGCGCGTCTATTCCGCGGATGAAACGGTATCGGCACGAGGCGTCAATGCCTGCGTCGAAGACGCCATTGCGCTAGCGCCAGTGCAGTATCAATGGGAATACAAACGCTACCGCAAGACACCGGAGCAGGAACAGAATCATCCTGAACACAAGAAGTTCCGCATTTACCAAAAACGATAGCGCTTACCCTGAAAGTCGTTGTCTACACTGATTGGATACGGATAAAAGTCAAGGAGTCCACGATATGGCCCTGGATTCACGTTTCAATCAGCGCCCTGCTTTCGCCGCTGCAAACCTCGCCCTTTTTGCACTAATCGCTTCGTCATCGCTGAATGCCCAACAAAATCATGATGGGCTTGTCCCGGTAGATGTCGCCAATACCAACCATCAACTCATGGCACCACCGGGCACCACCATCAGCAAGGTCGCCGACCTGGCAGTGCCACGCTTGATCAGCCTGGGTAGAGACGGTGAAATGTTCATCGGCAGCCAGGCGGGGCGGGTTTATCGACTATCGCCCCCCTATGAGCAGGGGGAGATACTGGTTCGATTCGACGACTACCCGCACAGCGTGTCCCAGCGCGGCGAGAAACTCTATGTGGCCACCACCGACGCGTTGCTGGCAGCGGATTACCGTCCGGGTGATAAACCCGGCGAGAATGACTTCGCGAGAGTCGTGCGAATCCCCGGTGGCGGGGGCCACAGCTCTCGCACCCTGGTAACGGGCCCGGACGAGCGGCTGTATGTGGCACTGGGTATTCAGGGCAACTGCTCGAATCAGTATATCGGCGACGATTATCGCTTCGAGAATCAGCGTGGCGGCATCATGGTGCTCGATGAAAGAGGCGATTCTCCACAGTGGCAGCCTTACGCCACCGGCTTGCGCAACCCGGTCGGGCTGGCCTTCGATCATCAGGGCACGCTTTACGCTACCAACAACGGGCCGGATCACTGGGGCTATGAGGAACCTCGTGAAGTACTGGTGCGTGCCGAACAGGGGAATTTCTTTGGCATGCCCTGGTTCCAGTGGATAGAGGGCGAGTATCGGCGTGACGATTGCATCAATGGCGAATCGCCACGTCCCGTCGAAGACATCAGTAACTTCGTAGCGACTTTTCCTGCCCGTAGCGCTCCCATGGATTTGAGTTTCGTCCCGCAAGGAAGCTCACTTGGATTGGATGCAGTGGTAGCCGTGCGCGGTAGCTGGGCCACGAAACCGGATGGCGGCGCCTCCGGCGATCCGGCAACACGGCGCGAGCCTTTGATTGCGGGCATTGCGCTCGACTCCTCGGGCAATGGGCAGATTCACGAACTGCTGACCGGCTTTCAAGACGAACAGGGCAATCGTTGGGCACGCCCCGTCGGTATTGCCTTTACCGATAGCAGTACGTTCTATTTCACTTCCGACAGCGGCGAAACCGGCCTTTATCGGGTTTCCTTCGCAAATGACAACCTGGCCATGGGTAATCTGCTCAGCAAACCGGACGATTGAAGATCGCATAAAAAGCGGCACTCGAACTACAGCTCGGACCATGGGAAGATAGCGGCCATACACTATCTTCGGAGATGGCGATGTCCACTTCCCCGGTCGCGACGAAGGATGAAATCAGCGTCCCTCAAATCATCTACGTGCTGTATCTGGCAGGATTGATTACCGCCAATGTCACCCTATTGATTGGCGTGATCATGGCCTACGTCTATCGAGGTGACGCTTCGCCCTGGCTGAAAGAACATTATCGTTATCAGATCCGTACTTTCTGGATCGGTACGCTCTACTCCATCATTGCCTTCATACTCAGTCTGATTCTAGTGGGAATATTGATTTGGCCACTGCTGTTGGTGTGGTTGATCGTGCGCTGCGTCATCGGCCTGCGCGACCTGCGCCGTCGCCAACCGCCGGCCAATCCGGGCAGTTGGCTGTGGTAACGATATCTACGTCAGGCCTTTTAAATTACGGCTGACTTGCTAGACTGAACGCACTTGCTTGACGGGGTGCCGGCGAATCCGGCTGAGAGGTGTAGCTTTTTTAAAAGCGTGAGCACCGACCCGTTGAACCTGATCCGGCTAATGTCTGCGAAAGCAGGCGGGTACCGGCGTAGGGATTCAAGCGGTGGATCTTGCCATATTCCCCCACTTCGATTTTCCCGCGCCTCCGGATCGTCATTTCGCCTGGAGGACACCATGAGCTACCGTTTCGACGACCTGAAAGCCGCCTGCCAGGACGAATGGCACGCCTACATTCAGCACGATTTCGTGCGCCAGCTCGGCGCCGGCACCCTGCCCCGGGACGCCTTTCGCCACTATCTGCAGCAGGACTATCTGTTCCTGATCCACTTCGCCCGCGCCTACGCCCTGGCGGTCTACAAGAGCCGCAACATGGCCGAGTTGCGCCATGGCTTCGAAGGCCTCAAAACCCTCATCGATGTCGAACTCGACCTGCACCGGGACTATTGCCGGGTGTGGGGCATCAGCGAAGACGATCTGGCACGCCTGCCCGAAGCCAAGGCCACTCTGGCCTATACCCGCTACGTCCTGGATACCGGCAATCGCGGCGATCTGCTCGACATGCACGTGGCGCTGGCCCCGTGCCTGGTGGGATACGGCGAGATCGCCAACTACCTCAACGCCCAGCGTGATACCCGGCGCGGCGAGGCAAACCCCTTCGATGCCTGGATCGCCATGTACGAAAGCGACGACTTCCAGGCCGCCACGGGCGCCGAGGTCGAATGGCTGGACGCCCGCCTCACCACTGTGACCAGCGATCGCTTCGACGAACTCGCCTCCATCTTCCGAGACGCCACCCGGCTGGAAATCGACTTCTGGCAGATGGGGCTGGACCAAGCCTTCTAACAACGCCTTCGTCACAACCGCTCCTGCTCCTGTTACACCCCACACCAATAGCCATAAAGAGGAACAATCCAATGCCCAAGACCGCCCACTTTCTCAACGAAACCGCCCAGGTCGACCAGGCCGCCGTCAAGCCGCTTCCCGGCTCGCGCAAGCTCTATGTCGAAGGCTCGCGCCCGGATATTCGCGTGCCCTTTCGCGAGATCAGCCTGTCGCCGACCCGCACCACCGGGGAGGACGAACAGAATCCGCCGCTGCTGGTCTACGATACTTCCGGCCCCTACACGGACCCGCAGGCGAATATAGACCTGCGCCGTGGCCTGATTGAACTGCGCCGAGACTGGATAGAGGAACGCGACGATACGGAATTCCTCGACGGCCCCTCCTCCGAATATGGCCAGCGCCGAGCCAACGACCCGATGCTCGCCCCGCTGCGCTTCGACTTGACCCGCACCCCACGTCGAGCCAAGCCGGACCACAACGTCACCCAGTTGCATTATGCCCGCCAGGGCATCATCACCCCGGAAATGGAATTTATCGCCATCCGCGAGAACCAGCGTCTTCAGGCCTTGGGTACAGAGGAAGTCGAACGCATCCTCGATCACCAGCATCCAGGGCAGAACTTCGGTGCCAACCTGCCCGAGGAGATCACCCCGGAGTTCGTGCGAGACGAGGTCGCGGCAGGCCGGGCGATCATTCCTTGCAACATCAACCACCCGGAAACCGAGCCGATGATCATCGGGCGCAACTTCCTGGTGAAGATCAACGGCAACCTGGGTAACTCCGCGGTGTCTTCCTCTATCGAGGAGGAAGTCGACAAGATGACCTGGGGCATCCGCTGGGGCTCGGACACCATCATGGATCTGTCCACCGGGCAGAACATTCACGAGACCCGGGAATGGATCATCCGCAACTCGCCGGTGCCCATCGGCACGGTTCCCATCTACCAAGCACTGGAGAAGGTCAAGGGCGTGGCCGAGGACCTGACCTGGGAAGTGTTCCGGGACACCTTGATCGAACAGGCCGAGCAGGGCGTGGACTACTTCACCATCCACGCTGGGGTGCTGCTGCGCTACGTGCCGCTGACGGCCAAGCGCACCACCGGCATCGTCTCCCGGGGTGGCTCGATCATGGCCAAGTGGTGCCTGTTCCATCACCAGGAAAGTTTCCTTTATACCCATTTCGAGGAAATCTGCGAGATCTGCAAACAGTATGACGTTGCTTTCTCGCTGGGCGACGGCCTGCGCCCGGGCTCCGTGGCGGACGCCAACGACGAGGCGCAAATGGCGGAACTCAAGACCCTGGGCGAGCTGACCCATATCGCCTGGAAGCACGATGTCCAGGTGATGATCGAGGGCCCCGGCCACGTGCCCATGCACCTGGTCAAGGAGAACATGGACAAGCAGCTCGAATACTGCGACGAGGCACCCTTTTATACCCTGGGGCCGCTGGTCACGGATATCGCACCAGGTTACGACCACATCACCTCCGGCATCGGCGCGGCGATGATCGGCTGGTACGGCTGCGCCATGCTCTGCTACGTGACTCCCAAGGAACACCTGGGCTTGCCCAACAAGGACGACGTCAAGACCGGCATCATCACCTACAAGATCGCCGCCCACGCGGCGGATCTCGCCAAGGGTCACCCCGCCGCCCAACGCCGCGACAACGCACTCAGCAAGGCGCGCTTCGAGTTCCGCTGGGAAGATCAGTTCAACCTGGGCCTGGACCCGGATACCGCCCGCGAATACCATGACGAGACCCTACCCAAGGACTCCGCCAAAATGGCGCACTTCTGCTCGATGTGCGGACCCAAGTTCTGTTCCATGAAGATCAGCCAGGAAGTACGCGACTATGCCAGGGAAAATGGCCTGGAAGGTGATCGGGAGGCGGTAATGAAAGGCATGGAGGAACAAGCTGCGAAGTTCCGTGAGGAAGGTGCCGCACTCTACAAGGAAGTCTGAGCCTTGCTTTTGCCGTGAAAGGCGTTAAGGCTGCTTGTCATCACCGGTCCCAGACCGGTGATGATTTCGCTATTATGCTGACGCCCGCTGGACCTCGCTGGCCCGATGGGTTAAAGTTACATAACTTTACTTTTAGACAGTGCTCGCGCTCCCCCCTTTCATCACCAGCAAGGTTCGACTAGATGCACCCACGGCGACGACAACTGAAAGGCTGGGCGCTACTCGGCGCGCTGGCATTCTCCGCTACCACCCTGGCCGAACAGGACACAGCGCAACACCGCTACCCCCTGCCCGAGCAGGGCGAAATCGTGGGCCAGACAACCACCGTCACGGCTTCGCAAGACGATACCTTGCTCGATCTTGGCCTGGGTAATAACGTCGGGTACAACGCGATCACCCAGGCAAACCCGGATACCAGTATCTGGCTACCGGGGGAAGGCACCGAGGTATTACTGCCTACCCGCTATATTCTGCCGCCCGGGCCCCGGGAAGGCATCGTGATCAATCTCGCCGAGCTGAGGCTCTACTACTACTCCGGTGAGCCCGCTAGCGTCGAAACCTACCCCATCGGTATCGGGCGCATGGACTGGAAAACGCCGCTGGGTACCACTCAGATTACCGCCAAGGTAGAGCAGCCAAGCTGGTACCCGCCACAAAGCGTTATCGCCGAACATGCCGAAAACGGGGACATACTGCCTCGGGTCGTACCGCCCGGCCCTGACAACCCGCTGGGCGACTATGCCATCATCCTGGGCATACCGGGCTATCTGATTCATGGCACCAACCGTCCGGATGGGGTCGGCATGCGCGTGTCCCACGGCTGCATTCGGATGCTGTCCGACGATATCGAGAATCTCATTTACCGGGTACCGAAAGGAACGACGGTTCGCCTGATCAATCAGCCGGTCAAATTTGGCTGGACTGCCGAGAATCTGCTTGAGATACAAGCGTATTCCGTACCCGAAGAGACACCGGAAGCCAAGGCGATACGCATCGGCAAGGCTACCGAGACTGCCATCGAGCAGGCTAACGCCCGGGGCTTTCTGATCGATAATGCCATTCTGAAAAAGGAGCTGGAAAACCCCAGCGGTATTGCCACCTCGCTGCTGCTATCCAGTCGCCCGTTCCCGCTGGAAACGACCTTCTACGATCGACTGCTTCTGCATTACGCGCTTTATAGCCAGCTTGCGGCGACGGTCGGCAACACCGACAAACTCGATGCGGAACCCCTTGCAGAAAGCGTCATGACTGCACCGGTAGAAGCACGCCCCGTTGAAACGCGCTAGGCTATGTCTGAAAAGTGCCTGCGCTCGCTCATACAGCGTTAAAAACCGACTCAAAGTACTCATTTACACCGCGTAAACTCCGTCTTTTCGTCGGTTTTTGCCTTGTCTGGCCATCGCTCGTCGACTTTTCAGATACAGCCTAGTCGTTACCGATGTTTACGCATATCCTAGAGTGTTGAAGTCATCGCTACCGCTAATGATATGGAGGTACAGAAATGCCCGGTTTACGGCCCGATGTCGATCCCAACGGCCTGCTCGAGTATTCGGTGGTCTACAGCGATCGCTCCCTCAACCACATGTCCAAGGCCTTTCAGGCTGTGGTCAACGACGTACTGGGCATGCTCAAGAATGTTTACAGCGCTCACAGCGCCATCATCATGCCCGGCAGCGGCACCTTCGGCATGGAGGCCGTGGCTCGGCAATTCGCTCAGGATCGCAAGGTACTGGTGATTCGCAACGGCTGGTTCAGCTACCGCTGGACACAGATCTTCGAAATGGGAAACATCCCGGCGCAATCCACCGTGATGAAGGCGCGTCGCATTGAGGAAGGCAAGCAGGCTCCTTTCACTCCGGCACCCATCGAGGAGGTCGTGGCCAGTATCGAGGAGCAGCGGCCGGATCTGGTATTCGCCCCTCATGTCGAGACGTCTGCAGGCATGATTTTACCCCAGGACTATCTCAAGCAGGTGGCGGATGCGGTTCACAAGGTAAATGGCCTGTTCGTGCTCGACTGCATCGCCTCCGGCACTGCTTGGGTCGACATGCAGTCAAGCGGGGTAGACGTCTTGATCAGCGCCCCGCAAAAGGGCTGGAGCGGCTCACCGGGTTGTGCCATGGTCATGCTCTCCGAGCGCGCCGAAGCACGACTTCAGGAGACCAACAGCAGCAGTTTTGCGGCAGATCTACGCAAGTGGCGCGACATCATGACAGCCTATGAAAATGGCGGCCATGCCTATCATGCCACCCTGCCCACGGACGGCCTGGCTCAGCTGCGAGACGTTATGAAAGAGACCCAGGATTACGGTTTCGACAAGGTATGCGACGAACAGTGGGAGCTGGGCAAAGGCGTGCGCACCATGCTAAGCAATCACGGCTTCAAGAGTGTTGCGGCCGAGGGGTTCCAGGCGCCCGGCGTGGTGGTGTGCTACACCGACGATGCAGGAATTGCGGGCAAGTTTGGCCAGCAAGGCGTTCAGGTCGCCGCCGGCGTGCCTTTGATGTGTGACGAGGGGGATGATTTCCAAACCTTCCGCATCGGATTGTTCGGTCTCGACAAGCTGCACAATGTCGAGCGTAGCGTCGAAAATCTAGAGCAGGCCTTGAACAACGTTATCGGTTAACTACCAGCATGCATCAAATAGTCGACGCGATGGCAAGATGGTAAAGAGCGCGCCCAGGCCTAGCCTGGGCGCGCTCTTTTTATTCTATTTGGCGCGCTCAAGGGTCAAGTCGACGATTACCTGTATCGGATAGCCAACGACATCATCGCTGGCCCACTCTCCTTGCCCTATGTCGAACTGCCGACGATCGAAACTCGCCCGCCCCTGCATGAAGGCGCGATCACCCTTGGTCCGCCATTCGAAGGGTAGAACGATCTCCCGCGCCAAGCCGCGCAGGTTCAAGGTACCTATCGCCTCGAAGGGCGCATCCTCCCCTTCTCGAATGATCGAAGTGACATAGGTGGCTTTCGGGAAGCGTTCGAAGAAGAACCACTCTTCATCCGGGAGCGTATCGTTTCGCTGGGAATTGCCAGCGTCGATACTGGTCACATCGATAGAGACATCGAATTGGCTTTCGTCGAGGGCTTCTTTCGAGAAACGCATTTCGGCATTGAAGTTGCCAAACTCACCCTTGAACTCATCGCCTTCCTGAATCGCGATAAAACCCAGCCGGCTTTTATCTTGAACGATGTTCCAGGGAGTTGCGGCCGCTTGTGCAGTAGCCAACACTGCCAGCATCCCTATACCGAACATCAGCATCACGCTCGAACGCATGGCATTCGCTCCCCATGGGCACACCGCCGGAATAGAAGTTATTTTCTTACTGGAGACGTTTTTGCTCACGAGAAGTTCGTGTAGAAACGAACCGAAGAGGTTCAAGTGCTCGCCAGCAACGCCACGGTCGATGAAACGCCAAACTCGATTACCATCATTGAGCTCAGGATCATGACCATTATGATGGAGAAAGCAAACTGCTTTCTTGCCCAGGCCGCATGATCGATCCAATGGTAGTTGGATACGGCCAAATAGAGCCAATAGAAGCTCGCTGCACCTGCGACGACCAGATAGCCAACGCCTGCATAGCCTGTCAGAGACAGCGCCAGCACCGCCGCAGTGAAGGCAGCAATGTACAGCACGATGGAGCGCTTGGCTGCGGGAATGCCTTTCTCGACCGGCAAGACCGGAATCGATGCTGCCTGGTAGTCGTCGAAGCGAAAGATCGCAATCGCATAGGAGTGCGGCATCTGCCAGAGGCTGAAGATCAACAGCAGAATGGCACCGCCGAGATCGAACTGATTGCTTGCGGCGCAATAGCCAATGACTGGAGGCATGGCCCCGGAAAGACTTCCGACAAGCGTTCCATGTATCGAGTTGCGCTTGAGCCAGAGCGTATAAAAACCGACGTAGACGACGAAACCCACAACCGCAAAAAACGCGGCCAACGGATTTGCCAACCAATACAACAGTATTATCCCGGCGATACCCAGAAACGTGGCATATGCCAGCGCCACCGGTACGGAGATGACGCCTTTCACCAGCGCCCGCTCTTGCGTGCGCCGCATCTTGACGTCGATATCCCGGTCAACGACGTTGTTGAATACGCAGCCGGAGGCAATCACCAAGGCCACGCCCAACAACGCGGCCAAGAAAGGCACCATTTCCAGTCTTCCATGTGCCGCCAGGAAGAAGCCGCCGGTCACCGAGACAAGATTCCCTAAAATGATGCCTGGCTTGGTGATGGCGAGGAAGTCCTTGAGCATCGCAGGGTGCGACGCTAGCTGATCATTACGTTCAGATGTAGATGATGCATGATCCATAATGAACCCCCCACCACGAGAACCAGTATCGTCACCGCAAACACGAGGGACATGAAATTCCATCCTTCGTCCGACTTGGTGTTCAAGTGCATGAACATGACCAATTGCACGAGAACCTGCAGTACGGCCGCGATGACAATAGTCAGTACCGTTGTCGTGATACTCAAGGCGCCGGTCATGACGGCGGCGAAGGGAATCACGGTCAACACGATGGATAGAATCAGACCGATGACATAGGACTTAACGCTACCATGACTCGCGCTGCCTGGCACGGTATCCGGGTTGCTGTTGCTCATACTAGGACTCCCATCAGGTAGACGAAGGAGAAGACGCATATCCAAACGACATCAAGGAAGTGCCAGAACAAGCTCAAGCACATGATTCGTGGGCGAGTAGCATCGGTCAGGCCCTTGGTAGATAGCTGAATCAGCATTACCAGAATCCAGATCAGGCCGAATGTCACGTGTAGGCCGTGGGTGCCGACCAGGGTGAAGAATGCAGTCAGAAAAGCACTGCGATCCGGTCCGAACCCTTCATGAATCAAATGCTGGAATTCGTAAATCTCCATGCCTATGAATGCTGCACCCAGCACAAAGGTGATGCCTAGCCATAGCTTGACCTGCGCCACCTTGTTCTTGTTCATCTCCAGTACGGCGATGCCATAGGTGAAACTCGAAAAGAGTAGCAGAAAGGTCTCGACCAGAACGAACGGTAGTTCAAAAATATCCGCAGCGGACGGGCCGCCTGCCGTGCCCTCCATGAGCACGGCATAGGTGGCGAAGAGTGACCCGAAGATGATCAGGTCGCTCATCAGATAAACCCAGAAACCGAAGACCTTCATTCCTGCGGCGTCGTGGTGCTCATGCTCTCCAGTATGAGCGTCGTTAAAAGTCTCTGTGTGCATTGACATATTACGCTCGCAACTCCTTCAGCTCTTGTTTGTGCGCATTTTCAATACGCTCGACTTCCGCAGCAGGGACGTAATAGTCGATGTCGTCATTGAAGACACGCAGCATGAAGGTCACGAACAGGCCTATTGCACTGACCCCTACCAACCACCAGATATGCCATACCAAGGCAAAACCAAGCGCAATACTAATAGCCCCCATGACTGGCCCCGCCACGGTATTCTTGGGCATATGAATATCTTCATAGGGCGGCTCGCTCAGTTGAGCATTAGGGCCATTTTTCTGCTTGTCCTCCCAGAAGCTATCGACGCCGCCAATCGCAGGAAGATGCGCAAAGTTGTAAAACGGTGCAGGCGATGAAGTAGCCCACTCCGGCGTGCGCCCATCCCAGGGATCGCCGGTTATATCCGCATTCTTCTTGCGATCGCGAATACTGACCACGATCTGAATGATGGTGCAGGCGATACCCACCAGAATGACCAAGGCACCTATAGCAGCCAGAATGAACCAGGGTTGCCACTCGGTCTCTGCATAGGACTGCATACGCCGCGCCGCGCCAAAGAAGCTCAGTACATAAAGCGGCATGAAAGCCAGATAGAAGCCCGTGAACCAGCACCAGAACGAACGCTTGCCCCACTTCTCGTCAAGGGTGAAACCGAAGGCCTTGGGGAACCAATAGGTCATACCGGCCATCATGCCGAAGACCACGCCGCCGATGATCACGTTATGGAAGTGAGCAATGACGAACAGGCTGTTATGCAGGACGAAGTTAGCCGCAGGTACGGCTAGCATTACCCCAGTCATGCCACCCAGAGTAAAAGTAATGATGAAACCCAGTGTCCATAGAACCGGTGAGGTGAACTGCAATCGTCCACGGAACATGGTGAACAGCCAGTTGAATATCTTCACACCGGTGGGTATTGCGATAAGCATTGTCATGATGCCAAAGAAGGCATTGACGTTGGCCCCTGAACCCATTGTGAAGAAGTGGTGCAACCAGACGATGAAAGAGAGCACCGTAATGGCGACGGTCGCCCATACCAAGGTGGCGTAACCGAACAGACGCTTTCTGGAGAAAGTCGCGATGACCTCGGAAAAAACACCGAACGCCGGCAGGATCAGGATATACACTTCCGGATGACCCCAGGCCCAGATGAGGTTGACGTACATCATCATGTTGCCGCCAAAGTCATTGGTGAAGAAGTGCATACCCAGATAGCGATCCAGCGTCAGCATGGCGATCGTTGCCGTCAGAATCGGGAACGAGGCAATGATCAGCACGTTGGCGCAAAGCGAGGTCCAGGTGAAGATCGGCATGCGAAACAGAGTCATGCCCTTGGTACGCATCTTCAGAATGGTGACGAAGAAATTGATGCCCGTCAGCGTCGTGCCTATCCCAGATATCTGTAACGCCCATATCCAGTAATCCACCCCGACCCCGGGACTGTATTGCAACTCCGAGAGCGGCGCGTAGGAAAGCCAGCCGGTCTTGGCAAACTCCCCAACGAACAACGATACGTTGACCAGCACGACGCCTGCCGCGAACAGCCAGAAGCTCAAGTTGTTAAGAAATGGAAACGCAACGTCCCGTGCGCCGATCTGCAGCGGCACTACCAGGTTCATCAAGCCGATGACCATGGGCATGGCCACGAAGAAGATCATGATCACGCCATGAGCGGTGAATATCTGATCGTAATGATGCGGCGGTAGATAGCCTTCGGCGCCGCCGGCAGCAATGGCTTGCTGAGTCCGCATCATGATGGCATCCGAAAAGCCGCGTATCAGCATGACCAGGGCCACGATGAAATACATGATACCGAGTTTCTTGTGATCGACGGAGGTGATCCACTCCGTCCACAGGTACATCCACTTCTTGTAGTAGGTCAGCAGTCCAAACAGAAGAATCCCACCGAGCGCGATGACGACCACCACGGACATGATGATGGGCTCGTGATATGGAATCGACTCTAAGCTTAGTTTTCCGAACATAGTCTTACTCCGCTGCCTCTGCGCTCATTGGCGTACCCTGGTGGTCGCCGCCTTGCTCCCTGTGTTTTCCCTGCTGCGATCCGCCGCTACCTCCGTGGAAACTTTCCAGTATTTGCGTGTAAAGCTCGGGGGATGCCTCGGAAAAATACTCTACTGGATGATTCCTGGTAGGCTCCGCGAGCACGTAGTACTCCTCCGGGAAGTTCAGCGACTTGGACGACTCCCTGACTTTATTGACCCAGTCGTCAAACCCCTCTTCAGTGGTTGAAATGGCATCGAAGATCATGCCCGAGAAGCCGGCACCACTGTAATGAACGGAGCGCCCGGAATAGGTGCCGGTATTATCAGCCTCCAGATAAACGTCGTTGTCCATGCCCGCCATGGCATAGATCTGGCTACCCAAGGCTGGGATGAAGAACGAATTCATTACCGAGCCGGAACTCACCCTGAAGTGCACTGGCACGCCTGCGGGAAAAGCCACCTCGTTGACGGTGGCAATACCCTGCTCCGGGTAAATGAAAAGCCATTTCCAGTCCAGCGACACCGCTTGAATCTCCATGGGCTCGATATCGCTTTCTAGCCGCTTATGAGGATCCAGACTGTGTGAGGTTTGCCAAGTGAGCCAGGCCAGGAATGCAATGATGACGAATGGTATGAACCAGACGACGGTTTCGATGGCGTTGGAATGTGCCCAGTCAGGTGTATAGGTTGCTTCCCCGTTTTCGCGATACCGCCAGGCGAAGAGTATCGTCATCACGATGACAGGGATAACGACGATCATCATCAGACCAAAAGCCGTCAGGATCAGCGTTAGCTGTTGTTCCCCTACCCGCCCTTGAGGATCTATCAATGCTGCATCGCAACCACCGAGCAGCAACAGTAACGATAATCCTATGAAAAGACTGAAATGCTTCTTTTTCATTACATGACCTCTTGAAGCCCGAAAGGCGGCATACGCGGAACAGGGTGTTCGTTAGCACGCTAAATTCAAGCAGATGACTATCGTCCTGTGGCTTACCAATAGGCACTTGCTTGCGAATGGATCGAGACTGATATTTTTAGCACTTGACAAGGCGAAGAACACGCCGAAAGACGAGCTGAACGCCAGCAGCATCCTATGGAGCCATGAGTACCTGCTGGAGGGCAGCTATTTTCATGCCTTTTCAGGGAAGTTGAGAAGTGGCGTTTTGCCGCAGTCCGTCGCAGCCTATTACAAATTGTCGCAGTGTCACCATCGACGATGAAGTGTCAGGGTATGTTGTTTTAAATACCACTAACCAACCGTTTCACTGTGTGACAAAACGCAAAGCATCAACAGCCCAGATGACATTATTTCTTTTCCTGAAGCGCTTGTTGCCCTAAGGTAATGAAACAATCCCAAGCCGTCTGACGACAAGGAAATTCAAACATGGAATTCAGTAAGCAAGGAACGAAGGACTCTCGGCAACCCATGTCACAAAGCAAGCAGTTCTTCCTCTTTGCCAAGAATTTTCTCAAGCATCCGAAAATGCTTGGCTCGATCATTCCAAGCTCTCCTTTTCTGGTTCGGCGCATGCTTTCTCATGTCGATTGGCAGAATGCTCGAGTACTGGTCGAATACGGTCCCGGCGTAGGCACTTTTACTCGTGAGATACTCCGTCAGATGCACCCGGAGGCTACATTGCTGGTGCTTGAAACCAATGAGGATTTCGTCGAGTTTCTCAAGCAGACCTGTCCGGATCCGCGACTCGAGATAATGCACGAATCGGCGGAGAACATCGAACAGGTGCTGACTGAACGTGGGCTCGGCCAGGCGGATTACATAATTGCCGGTATACCGTTGAGCACTCTGCCAGGCCCGGTCAAGGACAGCATCTTGAGCTCGACTCAGCAGGTAATAGCCCCGAGCGGCGCCTTTCTGCTCTATCAATTCTCGCCGAGCGTACTCCCCCACCTGAACAAGACCTTTCCCAAGGTGCAGCGCGATTTCATACCGCTGAATTTTCTTCCAGCACATTTTTATCGATGCAGTTCATAAAGATCATCAACTCTTTGAGCATGATTTCTCTACTTTCATAACCTATCGAGGGGCCATGATGGCCCCTCGATAGTATTGGCAAGCGCCTACTTCAGCAACATCAGGGCTTGTTTGTATTATGGCTACTATGCTCGGGATCAAGAGCATCCTTCACGTCGCCCTTAGTCTGCTTTGCATCGCCTTTTGCAGTCTGTGTCTTGCCTTTGGCTTCGGTATCTTTATCGTTCGTCGCCTTGCCAATAGCTTCTTTGACCTTGCCAGCCGCCTTATCTACCAGACCTTCGGATTTGTCCGTCTTGGAATCTTTCATTGCTTATCTCCCGCATGGATGCTTGATTGATCCCTGTAGAGGATCAGATGATCGAGAGCGGAGTATCTTGGCGATTTCCGTTCGCTCGCTTACAGCCTAGCAGCAATTGAGCAAACAGAAAAACGAACCATGACCGATACTGCAAAATATACCAGTCCGACCGGTGAGGTCGTTGCTCTTTGGGCCACCCTACCAGAAATTGACGCCGATCATGCCGCGTCGCCTCCTTGCCCAGGCGCGTGCCCCACAATGGGTTGTACCTCTGGCGCCCAGGATTCGCTCTTGCTGGGCGGAGGCGCATTCTGCACCACTACATTCAGGCGTGGCATGGCCAGGTCCTGACCGTCCTGATCCATGCGCTGCTTGAGACGCAAATTGAAGGCACGCGTCACGTCCCACTGGTACTCCGGTTTGGTACGCATGCGAATACGCAGTATCGCTGCCCCTTCTTCGAAGCGCTGAATGCCCTGAAACTCCAGCGGTGACCAGATCAGGTGACGCAGCACCGGGTCCTTGCGCAGATCGTCCGCTACCTCCTTCATCAAGGCGGTAGCATCGTCGATCTTCATGGTATGCGGGATACTCAAGTACATTAGCGCAATACCGAATTGTCGCGACATGTTATGGATCGACTTGATTTCACTGAAAGGAATGATATGTACCACGCCATCAAGATCTCTGAGACGAACGGTACGCATGGTCAAGCCTTCCACGGCCCCCATGAAGTCACCAAGCTGGACGAAGTCGTCCACCGCCAGGGAGTCCTCGATGAGAATGAACAGCCCCGTGATCAAGTCATGTACCAGGGTCTGAGCACCGAAGCCGATGGCCAGACCAATAACCCCGGCACCCGCCAACAGCGGCGTGACGTTCACACCCAAATTGGCAAGCCCGACAATGGAGGCGATTATCACGATGGTGACCAGTACCACATTGCGCAACAGGGGTGTAATGGTTTGGGCGCGGGCATTGTAGACACGGCGACCACGAGTCCGTGCCGAGGTATTCAGCGCCCGCTGGATCCCCGTATCGGCGATAATCCATATCAACCAGGCCAGCATGACCGTCAATCCGATGCCCAGTAACGCGCGGCCGATGCGTGCGCTGATTGGGCTGTCGGCGCCGATCCCCAACAGCGAGACATTCCACACCCGGAGCGCTAGTTCGGCGAAGGCCACCCAGATGACCAGATGACCCAGTGCGTAACCGAAGCGTTCGAGACGGCGACGATATTGCGACATGCGTCGGCGCTTGACGGCCTTTTCACTCTGACGGCGCAGCATGCTGGCAAGCACCAGCGCCAGCACCAGAAGGGACGCATCGATGATCGCCCGCACAAAGACACCTTCAGCCTCTCCACCGGTGACAAAAATAGCCAATAGAGAAGCCCCTATCAGCAGTAACACCGGCACGTGCCATAGCCGTGCAAGAACGTTCACCAAGTCCCGCAATGCATTATGATTACGGCGCTGGGCGTAGGGTCGATTGCGAATCAGATGCTTTATCGGGCGCTGGATACGCAATATGAGCTTGATGCCCACTATGCCTGCCAGCACTTTAGCAAATACCGAAAGCCAGCCGGCTAGATCACCCCCCAGCAGTGCCTCCAGCCGATCGCCGTTGAGCGCATCGCCCAAGGCTGCTAGAGCACCGATAACGAAAAGCCGTTTGAGCGCCTGCTGACGAAGAAGCGCTACCGCGACTCGGCGATGTCCGCGGGTAAAGACGGAAATAACCACCTCGAAAGCAGCGGCAAGTAACCGCCCGCATAGGGTGATATAAGCAAAAACCAATACGATGGCACTGAAAGGGGCAGGCGCATTCAGCCAGCGTAGGCTACTCAGCATGACCGCGAAGGAGAGCGCCCAGGGCAACACCTTGCGCAGAAAGTGGGTTACCAGCAAACTTGCTGGAGGTTCTGGCGGCAGCACTCGAGGCCAACCGTTGCGTCGCAGAAAAAACCGCCCGATCCCTGTCAGTAGTACCAACAGACCTAGCCAGATTCCCATCAGTACCGATGTTTCAATGATACCGCGCAGCAATTCTTCATGACTCGTGGAGGCAAACAGCGATTCGACGCGCTGACCGGCCCGCCTTGAGCGCTGTGCCCAAATATCCAAGGGTGCCTTGCCCTGCTGAACCTGTTCACCGGCGACGTTGAAGGAGTCCGCGAGTGCTCCAAGCAAGCCCTGACGTTCACCCTCCTGCTGCTGCGCTACACTCTCGTTCGCTTCTCGCAATTTCTTGAGCTTGACCAGAAGCTCATCGCGCTGCGCATCGCTTTCTAGAGTCGCAATGACATCATCCAGGGAGCCGCGCAGCTCTTCGGGACTCTCCTCAGGCTGTTTTACATCCAGACCGGCGCTTCCAATACCGGGAATCGCCAGGCCCTGAGCCTGGGATGGGCTGTAGAATGACGTTACCAACATCAGCAGCAAGACAGCGATGAACAAGGTGAACCAATTGCGAGAAAACGGCATGCCAACTCCTGCGGCATTAAATGAACCCACTGAAAACTTGCTATCTACTCATTGCCGGCTAAGGCGTCATCAAACGACGAAGCCAAGACTCTCGTCTTGGCTTCGCATCATACCTCTGCTCTGAGCGAACTAGGATCTGGAAGCCTGGGCAGAGTCTCCATTTCCCTTGCTGCCATCTTCGCTGCGCCCTTCCTTCTTCCCTCGCTTGCTGGCCAGCCAATCGGAAGCTCGCGCAATCATGGCATAAAACGATGGCACGAAGAAACTGGCAAGTATCGCGACCGAAGCCATACCTACCGCCACAGTGGTGCCGATCTCGTGGCTACTGCCGCTACTGGCGCCGGAGGCCAGGGCCAGTGGCAACGTACCGAAGATAAATGCCAGAGACGTCATGACGATGGGGCGAAAACGCTGTTCTGCCGCATTGCTGGCCGCCTCGCGAATCGACATGCCTTGCTCCTTGCGCTGCAGCTCGGCGAATTCGACGATCAGGATAGCGTTCTTCGCCGCCAGACCAACCACCACCAGCATACCAACCTCGACATAGACGCCGATATTCAACCCGCGCAATGCGACACCGCCGATCGCGCCCAGAAAGGCAAAGGGCACCGCGGTCAGTACTGCTAGTGGCAACGACCAGCTTTCATACTGTGCTGCCAGGATCAGGAACACCATCAACAGACCGAAAACAATAGCGAGCGACGCCGCGTTACCGGTATTGACCTCCTGATAGGCAGTACCGGTCCAGCCCATGCTCCAACCTTCACCCAGGGTCTCTTTGACCACCTCTTCCATGACGGTGATCGCCTGACCGGAGCTATATCCCGGCGCCGGCCCACCCTGGAACTGGGCAGCAGAATACACGCTGTAGCGTGTCGCCACCGCGGGCGCGGTGATGCGCTCCAAGGTAACGAACTCCGCCAAAGGGATGCGCTCGCCGTTGCTGCCACGCACGAAGATATTGCTCAGATCCTCCTCGGAACGACGAAACTCGGCTTCGTTTTGCAAGAACACCTGGAAGTTGCGGTTCTGATAGGAGAAATAGTTGACGAAGCCGTTACCCAAGGTATTCGACAAGGTGGCATTAAGCGCTTGAATCGGCACCCCGTAGCTCAATGCTTTCTGCTGATCGACGTGCGCTCGATAGGAGGGCACGTTGGGATTGAAGGTAGTGAATACCTGCGACAACTCCTCACGCTTGCTGGCCGCCTGCATAACCTTGTTGGCCGCCTGCCCAAGCTCGTTGGAACTGGCACCTTCCAGCGCTTGCAGGTAGCCAGTGAACCCCCCGGTCGTGGACAACCCCGGGATCGGGGGCAAATTGAAGGAACGCAGCGTTCCGCCTGCGGTCTGCGCACCGATCTTGTTGATGCGCGCGATAATGTCATCCGCGGTAAGATCGCGTTTCCCCCAGGATTCTAAGCTGACAAAAATGCTGCCCCGAGCGGTGTTTACAGAGCTTGTGAGTATGTCATAACCGGCGATCGCCGAGACGTACTCGACGCCGGGTATCTTTTCGAACTTGGTACTGAGTGCATTCATGTAATCGGTGGTACGCGCCAACGAGGCAGCGTCCGGCAGGCTGACCGAGGCCACGGCAATGCCCTGGTCTTCCTGCGGCACCAGGCTCGAGGGCGTACTCTCATAGAGCCAGTACGACCCCACGAGTACCGCCGCGGTCAGCGCTAGAGCCACTATCCAGAACCTGATAAGGGCATGCACGATCTTCATGTAGACTCGGGTGACCCCATCAAAGCCCTTGTTGAACCAGCGCCCCGGCGTGTGTATCGCACGCATGAACTTGGACTCTTCTTGCGGGCTTTTCTTGTGCTTAATAAAGATTGCAGCCAGCGCCGGTGTCAGTGTCAGCGCTACAACAGCTGAGATAGCCACGGAAATGGCAATGGTGAGCGCGAACTGCTTATAGATCTGACCGGTGAAACCGCCCAGAAACGCCACCGGCACGAATACCGCTGCCATGATGAAGGCGGTCGCAATGATCGGCCCACCGACCTCGCGCATGCCCTCGCTGACTGCATCGACAATCGATACATCTTTATCCTCCTCGAGCAGGCGCTCGACGTTCTCCACCACCAGAATGGCATCGTCCACCACGATACCGATGGCCAGTATCAATGCGAACAAGGACAGCAGGTTGATCGAGAATCCCAGCATATACAGCCCGGCAAAGGCGCCCAGCACCGATACCGGCACCACGGTCATGGCGATGACGGTGGCGCGAAAGTTCTGCAGAAACAACAGCACAATGACCGCGACGATGATGAAGGCTTCGATAAAGGTATGCGTCACGGTTTCGATGGAGGCGTCGATGAACAAGGTGGTGTCGTAGGGCACCTCATACTCAAGCCCTGCCGGGAAGCGTTCGGCCAGCCGCGCCATGGTCTTCTTGACCTTGGCCGCCGTTTCCAGAGCGTTCGCCCCCGGCTGCTGATTGATGGCAAGTGGCGCCATGGTCCCGCCGTTGAGATTGGCGTTTACCGCATAGGAAGAAGCCCCCAGCTCGATACGCGCCACGTCTTTTAGCAATAGCGACGATCCGTCCGGGTTGGTACGCAGATAGATGTTGCGGAACTCTTCGGCATCGGACAGGCGCCCACCGGCAGAAATGGTATAGGTATAGGGTCGCGGATCTCCCTGGGGTTCCGCAGCGAGACTGCCCGCAGGCACCTCAGTATTCTGCGACCTTATGGCGCTGGCGACTTCCGCCGGGGTCAGGTCGTACTGGGCAAGCTTGTCCGGTTCGAGCCAGATGCGCATGGCGAACTCGCTTCCGCCCAAGGCCTCTGCCTGACCTACCCCGGGGATCTGGCGCAACTCGTCGAGAATATTGAGCACCGCGTAGTTCTGCATGTAGGTCTTGCTGTACTCCCCGCTGGGGGAGTTCAACGCCACAAACAGAAGAATACTGCTCGAGCTCAATTCGACCTCGACTCCTTGCGACTGCACCGCTTCGGGCAACTGGGAGAGCGCCGACTGCACTCGGTTGTTGACGTTGATGGTATTGATATCACCATCGGAGCCGATCTCGAAGGCGACACTCATACTCATGGTGCCGTTGTCGGAGCTGTTCGAGGTCATGTAGATCATGTTCTCGACGCCGTTGATCTCCTCGGCCAGAGGCGCCGCCACGGTCTGAGAGACGGTCTCTGCGTTGGCTCCGGGGAAGGTCGCCCGTACTGAAACCGTGGGCGGCACCACGCTGGGATACTGCTGGATTGGCAGACCACTCATCGCCAGTGTCCCGACTACGACGAGGATGATCGAAAGGACCGTGGCGAAGATCGGTCGCTTGATGAAGAAATCAGAGAAATTCATTCGCTGCTTTCTCCTTCAGCGGTCTTTTCACCCTTCTGATCATCAGCCTGATTGTCAGCAGAGTCCTGCTGCGAGGCGGCATCGCTTTGCTGTGCTTGCCCTTTCTGCTTGCCTTGCTCCGAAGCGCCGCCAGAGTCGCCATTCTGGGCGGACAGTTTTTCCGGATTGCCGGAATAGGGCTGGGGGTCGATCTTGGTGCCCGCCTCGATTCCCCCCGGGTCGCTGACGATGACGCGATCGCCAGATTCGAGTCCATCGGCGATGACTTGCAGCGCCCCGGCGATATCCCCCGGCGTCACATTTTTAGTGCGCGCCTTGTTGTCGTCATCAAGCACATATACCTGAGGGCCCATCAGCCCCTGGGTCACGGCGATCTCTGGCACTGCGAAAACATCATAACGCCTCATGTTCTTGAGCTGCACTCGTGCGAACTGTCCCGGCAACAAAAGACCGTCAGGATTGTCGAACATGGCCCTTGCCTGCACCGTGCTGGTATCGTCATTGACGCGAGAGCCCAGGAAGTCGATATTGCCTTTGAGTTGTTGCTGTTTCGTATCGCTGCTACCAGGAAGCTTTAATGCCGCCGTGATATCAGCGCCCTGCTGCCGCTGACGGCGTAAATCGAAGGCCTCCTGCTGAGGCAGGCCGAAGCGCACTTCAATGGGATTCATGGGCGTGATGGTGGCAAGCTCCGTGCCTACATCGACCACATTGCCCACGTTGACATCACTCAGGCTGATCATGCCGGCCACTGGCGCCTGCACATCCGAATATCCCAGATCGATCTTGGCGCTTTCCAGCGCCGCCTGGGCTTGCGCTACGCTGGCTTCCGCCACGCGCTTTTCAGCCACTGCCTGATCGTACTGCTGCTGACTGACGGAGTTTTGCGCCAGCAGCTTTTTATAGCGCGCGGCATCGCGCTCGGCGCGAAAGGCCTGGGCCTTGGCGCTCTGCAGGTCCGCCTTGCGCTGATTGACCGTCGCCTCGTAAACATCAGGCTCGATGATGTAGAGACTCTGACCTTTCTCGACCATTTCGCCGGGCTCGAAATTACGCGCTTCAAGTTCGCCCCTGACGCGAGCGATGATGGTGACTTGCTGTTCGCTGCGCAATTTGGCGGAGTAGGAGCGATCGTAGTCGATGTCCCGACGCTCCATGGTCATGACCTGAGCCTCTCGCGCTGGCTGCTCCTGTTGCTGGTTTTTCTGATCGTTCCCTTGATCATTCTCGGAGCCGCAACCCGCCAGCAGCGACGCTATCAATAGTCCGGCGATCCATCCGTGTCTTGCACTCGCGATGCGCATCGGCGCGCTCCTTAGTCCTTTACTTGAGTTCAGTGGCCCAGAGACGGCCGATGGCCGCACAGGATACAACCATACATCCATGTATGTAAATATCATGCTCTTGGCGTTATGATAGAGTTACGTGCATTTAAGCGAGTCGATGTAACCCATGGTCAGACGTACCAAAGCCGAAGCGATCGCTACCCGGGAAGCCCTCCTTGACGCGGCTGAAACGACTTTTTTCGATAATGGTGTAGCGCGAACCTCCCTGGAACAGATTGCTCGCCATGCTGGGATGACCCGAGGCGCCGTCTATTGGCATTTCAAAAACAAGGCCGCCCTTTTTCATGCCTTGATTGAGCGTGTTCGCATGCCTTTCGAAGAGTTGATCGAGGAAGTCGACAAACCCGCCCGACTCGACTCCCCGCTGGAAACTCTACGCCTGGTCTGCCATCGCGGACTGGCACGCCTCGAACAGCCCCATATATGCCGGGTACATTCGATCCTGCTGCATCGCTGCGAATTCTTCGGCGACATCAATCCGCTGGAAATGCAGAATCGTATGGCCCAGGAGTGTCACGACGAGCTATATGCGCAGTTTCACAAGGCCTACGAACAACATATGCTGCATCCCTCTCTGTCCCCAGAAACGGCTACCCACTTACTGCAATCGACGCTGGGCGGTCTTTTCCATGATTGGCTACGCCAGCCCGAGCGGTTTTCGCTGAGTGAAAAAGGTGGGGCATTGATCGACACGCTTTTTCAGCTCATGAGCCCGTCTTCTTCATGCCAACCCTCTTCAAGATAGTCGAATACTCAACCCAGTTCGTCGATCGTACGCTCTACGGCATCCCGGTAGCCGGCGCCAAAAAGCAACAGGTGGTTGAGTAGCGGATAGAGCTGGAACAATCCTTTTCGCCGGAGCCAGTCGTCGGGACGGTTACCATTCCAGTAGGCTTCAAAGAAGGCAGCGGATGGCGAACCGAACAGGGTCAGCATAGCGAGATCCACCTCCGGATAGTGACGATATACCGCCGGATCGATGATTGCCGGGCCTTCGCGAGTATAAAACACGTTACCGGACCACAGATCGCCGTGCACCAGGCTCGGCCGGACATTCGGCAGCCAGCTTTCGAGTTCTTCGGCGATGCGAGTCAATCTCTCGAAGGTGCTCTTTCTCAGCAAACCTTTTTCAGCACACGCCTGTCCTAGCGGCAAGAGGCGCCGCTCACGCTGAAAGCGGCGTCCATCGCTACAAGGCGTATTGTTTTGAGGGGTCGGCCCACAGGCGTTATCGCTTTCCCAGCCGTGAGTTTTATTGCTCTCTTGATGAAGCTGGCGCAATCCTTCGCCCAGCTGATGGTCGGCCTGGGTTCCACCCGAGACCGCGTCCAGCGCCTCCATGACCAGCATGTCAGCATCGATCCCCAGCACCTCGGGAACGATCAGTGACGTTCCTGCGGCATGCAATGCACGTAAACCGTCGGCTTCTCCAAGCAAACGAGCAGGGTCGTCCTGCTTGACGACCACTCGCCCCCAGTCGGTATGCAGTTGCCAAACCTGAGCGCTATCTCCCCCGGAAAGCGGCATCAATTCGCTGCAGGGATTGATATGCAAGGCTTGAAGTCGTTTGCGCCAATCGCTGGAAACCATGGAAGTTTTCCTTCAATACCCTTGTCTTCAAGAAGATTCAGCCGGTTTGATTCGTTTCGCCATGGGCATGGTGATCGGAATGCTTGCTCAACCCCTTCTGAAAGAGGGCCTGCAATTCCGCCATGGCCGCCTGATCGTCGGCGACGAGCGCCGACATATCGTCGCGATGCTTGTAAGAATCCTCGAACAGCTTGTGGTCGAACTCACGAAAGGTGCGCACTGCATCCATGGCGTTGGAACTCGGATAGCCCATGCCCTTGAGCACCTCAGTACTCATTTCCATGCTGGCGGCGAAGGTTTCGCGCACCACTACCTTGGCCCCCAGATCCATCAGTTGCCAGGCATGATGGCGATTACGCGCCCGAGCAAACACTTGAAGATGGGGAAAGTGGTCCCGAGCCTGACGCGCGATACGTGTTGCGGCCTCTTCGTCATCCACGGCAATCACCAGAATCCTGGCCTGCTCGGCCCCTGCTGAACGCAATAGATCCAGACGGGTGGCATCTGCATAGTAGATACGCGACCCGAAGCGGCGGATGAATTCCACCTGGGTAATGTTCGGATCCAGCGCCGTGAAGTTCAGATTCTGGGATTTGAGTATCCGGGCCACCATCTGCCCGAAGCGGCCCAGCCCAGCGATCAATACCGTCGGTGAGTCGTCGGCAAAATTGCCATCATAGGGTTGGTTTTGCTTGAGGCGGTCGCCCAGACCCTCGCCGATTTGATAAAGAAATGGCGTAAGCGCCATGGATAGAGTGACCGCAGCAATACATAGGCTGGCGATGCGCTGCTCGAATATTCCTATGCTGACTCCCGCGGTTAGCAACACGAAATCGAACTCGCCGCCCTGGGAGATGACCGTCGCCAAGCGGGGAATTTCCGGACGCGGCAGTCGCGCGATCAAACCGACGACAGCGATGACGACGAGCTTTCCTATCAGGGTCAGCAATGTGATGGCGAGCACCCATCCAATATTCTCGAAAACCAGGGCCAGGTTCACCGACATGCCCACGGCAATGAAGAACAGGCCAAGCAATAGGCCCTTGAACGGTTCGATATTGGCTTCAAGCTCATGGCGATAAATGGTATCTGCCAGCAGCACGCCGCCCAGAAAGGCGCCCAGCGCCATGGAAAGCCCTGCCCACTCCATTACCAGGGCCATTCCCAACACCAGGAACAATGCCGCCGCGGTAAAGATTTCATTCACTTCACTACGTGCTACCAATGCCAGTACCCGGGGGAAAACCAGCCTGCCGAACACGATGGCGGCTCCCACGGTCGCTGCGGCACGCAGCACGAGAAGCAGAGACTCTCCGAAGGAAAGAGTCGTGCCGCCAGCGACCAATGGCAAGGCCGCCAACAATGGGATGACTGCCAGATCCTGAAAAAGCAGAATCGTAAAGGCCGTCTGACCATGTGGGGAGGTCAGCTGCTGGCGCGCGTTGAGTACCTGCAATGCAAAGGCCGTGGAGGACAACGCGAGGGTCAGCCCCAGCAGGATCGACACCTCAAGCGTCAGATCCAGCATCAGGCCGATGGGTGTCAGTAGCGCGCCGCTTGCCAGCAGTTGCAGGCTCCCCAGGCCAAAAAGACGCTTGCGCATGGTCCATAGCCGAGACGGCTCGAGGGAAAGACCGATGATGAACAACAGCATGACCACGCCGAATTCGGCGAAATGCAGCACAGACTCGGGCTCGGCAATGAAGCCAGTCACCGAAGGGCCCAGCAATAGCCCAACACTCAAATAGCCGAGAATGGAGCCCAGCCCTAGCCGCTGAAATAGGGGAACAGCGACGATCGCAGCCCCCAGGAGTACTGCCGCTTCAAGCAAAAAGCTCATGATGATTCTCGTTGGGAAATGGTGACGTTATGCCGGAAAGGCAATCGCTCTTGGGCCTGACGATAGTACAACTCGATATGCGCGCGCTCCTGGGCGCAAAAATGTGCGACGGCACGACGAAAATCTGGCTCGGCGATATAGTGCAGGGAACGCAGCTGCCGCGGTGCAAATCCCCGCATCAACTTGTGCTCGCCTTGTGTGCCCGGATCGAATCGGGTCAATCCGTTTTCCAGGCAGTGCTCAATACCCTGGTAATAACAGGTTTCGAAATGCAGACAGTCCGCCTCCACTTCACTCCCCCAGTAACGGCCATACAAGGTCTTGTTACCCTGCAGGCAAAGTGCTGCCGCGATTGGCTGCTCTTCTACCTGCGCCTGAACAAGCACCAACGCCTCGGGCAAGGTGCGTTGCAACCGCTGAAAGAAGTCGAAGGGCAGATAAGGACGCTGGCCGCGCTCCAGATAGGTCATCTGATAACAGCGGTAGAAATGCGCAAGTGCCGCTGAGCCGATTTTCTCACCGGTCAGACGTGACAGTGTAATCCCCTGTTCCGCTACACGCCGCCGTTCACGACGAATTTCCTTGCGCCGTTTCGAGCTCATCGCCGCCAGAAACCCATCAAAATCACCGTACCCCGCGTCATGCCACTGGAATTGAACGCCCCGGCGCTCGAGCAGCTCGGGCGCCGCGACTTTCCAGGCATCGACTTCCGCGTCTTCGGCGAACAACAGATGCCAGCTCGAAAGGCGCTCATCGCAACAATGTTCTGCCAGCGCCGCAAACACGGCGGCTGGCTTTTCGATCCGTGCACTGATGGAGGCCCGCGTGCCCGGGGCCGGTGTATAAGGTATCGCCGTCAGAGCCTTTGGGTAGTAGTCGCCGCCGGCTCGCTCCCAAGCGTCCGCCCAGGACCAATCGAACACATACTCGCCCCGGGAATGACTCTTGTAATAGCGCGGCACTGCTGCCACGAGAATATCTTCCTGCCAGACCAGCAAATGCGCCGGCGTCCAGCCGGTAGCGGATGTTACCGCGCCGGAGGCCTCCAGGGCATGCAGGAATTCATGTCGCAAAAAAGGTTGGTCGGCATCGATCAGAGCATTCCATTGCCGTGCGGGTACAGCCTCCATGGAGGCAATAGTGCGTACCTCTAAGCGCATCTTTTCTCCTTGCGCAGCGCCTATCAGTTGCCGTTAAGGACTTTGTCCAGGGTCAGCAATGCAGCTTGCCAGGAAGCCGCGTCTGCGGCGGCATCATAAGCCAGAGGCAGGTCGAACTGCGCTGCCGCTTCATCTGCTGCCGGGTTGGTGAAACCATGGGTGGCCGTTGGATAGTTGACGACCTCGACCCGAGCGCCCTGCGCTTTGAGTGCCTGGGCCATCGCGATTAGATCCTCGCGTTTGACCAGCGGATCCTGGGCGCCGTTGTAAATCTTTACCGCACCATCGAAAGCCTGGGGATTGGAAGCCGCCTGGGCAGGGGTACCATGAAAGCTGATCGCTGCTTTGATGGGCATACCCGAGAGGGCCATGTTCATGACCACCCCACCACCGAAACAGTAACCAATAGCCGCCATGCCCTTGCTCTCATCCACCCAGGGGCTCTCGCGCAAACTGGCCATGGCGGCTTCGAGGCGCGCCCGGGCCGAGGGCCAATCCTTCATGACCTGGCTCGAGAACATGCCGGCGTCGTCAGGATGCGTGGCTACCTGGCCATCTCCATACATGTCCACGGCCAATGCCACGAAGCCCAGGGCTGCCAGCTGGTCGGCTCGGGCCCGGGTATAGTCGTTTAGACCCCACCACTCGTGCACCACGATTACCGCGGGGCGAGGCTGGTCGTCATTGACATTGCGTGCCAGATAACCCTCATAGGTCTCGCCGCCTGTCGAGTAGGTGAAGCGCTCACCTTTAACCTGCGGGCCCATCTTGATGTTTACCTCGAGCTCCATGTCCGTGGGCGATGTTTGAGTCTGGGCGATGGCGGCGTTCGTCATTGCGCCCCCTAGCAGCCAGAACAGCAAGAAAAGTATGCGCATGACAGAGCCTCCTTTTTTGTCCTTGTTTTTACCATAGCATGGCTTGCCGTGGCGCTCATGGGCGAGCGCAGTAATTCGTCAACGCCCTCTCAGCCTATACCGCATGCTTTATCTATCTATCGCTCAGGGCCTGGTGAACGCGGTTACGACCCCCACGCTTGGCTGCGTAGAGCCCCATATCCGCCCGGTGCATCAACGCTTCGAGTGTTTCTGTGTCGTGTCGTTCGGCAATACCGAAACTGACAGTGAAATTCAGCCACTGGCCGTAGAACTCGACCTGGGTCTCCTCGAATTCCAGGCGTAACCGCTCCGCCAGCTTAGCAGCTTCATGAAGGGCATGGCCGCTCAACATCAACGCAAACTCCTCCCCGCCGATGCGTCCGAAAATATCATGGGAGCGCAGGGTTCTGCGACAGATATCCCCCAGGCTTGCCAGCACCAGATCACCCGCAGCGTGACCATAGGTGTCGTTGATCGCCTTGAAGTTATCGATATCGAAAATCACCAGGGACAAACGCGAAGGCATGGCATCGGCTGCACCAATCTCCGCCTCGATACAGTCCATGAAGGCGCGACGGTTGAGCGCGCCGGTCAAGCTATCCGTCGTGGACATTTCATGCAGCTTCAATTCTCGCAACTTGCGGGCGGTCACGTCACGGACCACTCCCAGAATCCACTCGTAACGATTGGTCTGTGGGCTGACATAAGGCGAGCAGCTGATTTCCAGCCATACGTAGTGGCCTTGGCTATGACGTGCACGCAGTTCAAGCTGCAGAGCCTTGCCCTGGCATGAGGCTTCGTGCAGCCGTCTTTGCACCCGTGGCGCATCGTCCGGGGGCAGCAGCTCGATCAGCGCTCGACCGTAAAGATCTTCTGCGGTATAGCCAAGCATGGCTTCTACAGACGGCGATGCAAAACGACAGACACCATCGGAATCGAACAGCATGATCAAATCACTTACCTGTTCGATGATGAACCTGTATCGCCGCTCGCTTTCGATGAGGGCAAGCTGGGCTTGTTTATGAAGGGTGATGTCTTCACAGAAGCCATGCCACAGCACGCTCCCACCCGCTTCCTGCTGTGGCGTTGCATGACCGGACACCCAGAGCTGATGACCATGAGGATGACGATAGCGAAACTCGCAGCGCCAGACACTCAAACGCAGCGCACTGCGCTGAATGTTGCGCCATAACGTCTCGATATCTTCAGGGTGCACGCGACCAATGGCTTCTTCAGCACTCTCGACAAGCGTCGCGGGAGACATGCCGAATAGCCGCTTTGCACCGGAACTCACCAGAGGGAAGGTCAAGCGTCCTTTCGTGCTCAAACGGCATTGGTACAAGGCGCCAGGCAGCTGGTCGCTCAACTCCTTGAAGCGCCCAAGCAATGACTGACGTTTGGTAACGTCGATCAATGAGCCGACCAACTCCGTGACCTTACCACTCTCATCGCGGTGAAGGTTGATGTCGTCTTGAATATGGCGCCATTCACCTTGAGAGGTTTGCAGGGTGTAGTTAAGGGAAACGCGCTCGCTACCCGTATCGATGGCGTGTTGCAATCGTGTAAGTGCCCCATACCGTGTTTCTTCGGTCAGTAACGCCAGCCAGCGCTCGGGCTCGGCTTGAAGAACATCGCGATCGAGCCCGGCTAGAGGCTCGATACTTTGACACGCATAATGGAGCTGCCCCTGCCACCAATCGACGTTCGTGGCATAAATCACTACCGGGGCCGCTTGCAACAATTTATCGAGAGTCGCCATCGAGTGCTTCAGCAAAGAGGGTGACATACTCATATGATCCCTGAACGTTGGTTCACAGACGTCACGTTCACGCATGTGGTCAATGATGTTGTCGAGATACCCACGCTGAAAACGTAAACCGATGATAACGGGCAATTAAGGCGTTCGCATATTATCCATGTGATACGAATTGTTGGCATCACCATCGGATACGACATCATTGATAATCAGGTTAGAAGCTAACCATAATTAGCAAAGACATAGTGACAGAGCCCCATACATAAGAATAGAGCTAGGCTAGAGAACAAACATAATGTTAGATCGACCGTAAACACTTCTCCGAATGTTATTGAATTTCAACGCTAAAATCTATAGGGCATGACGACCAAGAAAGAATGCCCGAAATTTCCTGAAACGCTTCTGCCCGTAGCCAACTCATCTGGCTGTCTGCATGGCCAATGCCGTGTCCAGCATGCGATTGGAAAACCCCCATTCATTGTCATACCAGGCCATGACCTTGACCAGCCGCCCAGCTACCCGAGTGTGATTGGCATCGAAGATGGAAGAATGGGCATCGTGATTGAAGTCGATTGAAACCAGTGGCTGCGCGTTGACCGCGAGTATCGGCGATTGCTCGGCAGCGGCCTCCATGATCGCGTTGACCTCCTCCTTGGTGGTCTCCCGGCTGGCGGTGAACACCAGATCGACCAAGGATACATTGACTACCGGAACCCGCACCGCCAGGCCGTCGAACTTGCCTTCAAGATCCGGCAATACCCGCCCTACCGCTGCAGCCGCGCCAGTCTTGGTAGGAATCATCGACTGGGTGGCGCTGCGTGCCCTGAAGGGATCCTTATGATAGGCATCGGATAGATTCTGATCGTTGGTGTAGGCATGAACAGTGGTCATCAATCCGCTTTCGATACCGACTCCTTCGTGCAGCGCCTTGGCGACCGGCGCCAGGCAGTTGGTGGTACAGGAGGCATTGGAGACGACCCTATGCTCCGCGGTGAGCACATACTCGTTGACGCCGTAGACGATCATGGCATCCGCATCCGGGCTCGGTGCCGAAATCAGCACGGATTGCGCGCCGGCATCTAGATGTTTTGCGGCCTCCTCACGCTTCTTGAAAAGCCCGGTGCACTCCATCACCAGATCGACCTCAAGCTCTGCCCAAGGCAGCTTGGAAGGGTCGCGTTCGGCATAGATATTGATGCGGTCACCGGCGACATTGAGAGAGTCCTCGTCATGATCGATCGTATAACCGAACTGACCGTGAACGCTATCATGCCTGAGAAGGCGGGCGCTCGTTTCCGGATCGCTCAGATCGTTGATGGCGACGACTTGAACCTGGTCACGATAGGCATTTTCGTAGAGCGCACGCACTACATTGCGGCCAATACGCCCGAAACCATTGATCGCTACGCGTAAAGTCATGAAGGGTCTCCTGCAGCAAGCTAAAATGAATTGATGGCAAGGTCAGCTAACCATCTCGCAATTCGTGAACGACGAGCGACCTTGGTAAAACACTCATGAGATTTACTTATAATTTGGTTCATAACTCAAGGACGTTCAACTCGTTTTTTGTTAAATTTACGTACATAGCGACTCAATTACCGACAGAGGCCTTTTATGAACATCCACCCTACCGTTGCCCAAGTCACTCGCCGTATCCGCGAACGCTCCCAAGAGCGGCGGGCAAGCTATGAGCGCCATATGCAGGATCAGCACCGCCAGGGCGTACATCGTGGTGAGCTTTCCTGCGGTAATCTCGCCCATGGTTTCGCCGCCTGCGGTAGCGAAGACAAAGATCGGTTGAAACTGACCAACAGCGCCAATTTGGGAATAGTTTCGTCATATAACGACATGCTTTCCGCTCACCAACCCTTGGGGGCGTTTCCCGAAACGATCAAGGAAGCGGCGCGACAAATGGGGTCGACCGCACAGTTCGCAGGCGGTGTGCCGGCCATGTGCGACGGTGTGACCCAAGGCCAGCCGGGGATGGAGCTGTCACTTTTTTCCCGGGATACCATCGCCATGGCCACAGCAGTGGCGCTATCCCATAATATGTTCGACGCGGCATTGTTCCTGGGTATTTGTGACAAGATCGTGCCAGGTCTGTTCATAGGCGCAGCACGTTTCGGTCATTTACCCGCGATTTTCGTTCCCGGGGGTCCTATGCCCAGCGGGCTTCCCAACAGCGAGAAGGCGCGGGTACGCCAGCTCTACGCCGAAGGCAAGGTCGGCCGCGACGAGCTACTCGAAGCCGAATCCGAGTCCTATCACAGTCCAGGCACCTGCACGTTCTACGGTACAGCCAATTCCAATCAGTTGATGATGGAGATGATGGGGCTGCACCTACCCGGCGCATCCTTCATCAACCCCAATACGCCGTTGCGCGAAGCGCTGACTCGCTATGCCACGGAGCAGGCGATTCGCAATAGCGAACCCGGCGGCAACTATCGTCCGTTCTGGCAACAGATCGACGAAAAGGCCATCGTCAATGCCGTCGTCGGTCTGCTCGCATCCGGCGGCTCCACCAACCACACGCTGCATCTAGTGGCTATGGCTGGCGCGGTTGGCCTCACGCTCACCTGGGACGACTTTACCGAGCTTTCCGCGGTAACGCCGAGCCTGACCCGCATCTACCCCAATGGGCAAGCGGACGTGAATCACTTCCAGGCTGCCGGCGGCATGAGCTTCCTCATCCGCGAGCTGCTTGATGCCGGTCTGATGCATGGCGACATCCCCTGCGTGTTCGGCGGCGATCTATCCGATTATACCCAAGAGCCCTTTCTTGAGGAGGGCCGGCTGATATGGCGCGATGGCCCGTCTCAGAGTCTGGACCTGGATGTTCTGCGCCCGGTCGCCGAGCCATTCTCGCCCACCGGTGGCCTGACCGTGCTTACCGGCAACCTGGGCCGTGGCGTCATCAAGGTATCCGCGGTCAAACCCGAGCATCGCCTGGTGGAAGCACCAGTGCGCCTGTTCAGCGATCAGAACGAAGTCAAGGCGGCCTTCGATGCCGGCGAGCTCGACCGGGATGTCATCGTGGTGGTGCGCTTCCAGGGCCCACAAGCCAACGGCATGCCAGAGCTGCACAAGCTCACCCCGTACCTGGGGGTGCTTCAGGATCGCGGCTATCAGGTGGCTCTGGTCACGGATGGCCGCATGTCCGGAGCGTCCGGCAAGGTACCTGCTGCCATTCACATGACCCCGGAAGCCATCGACGGCGGCCCCCTGGCCAAGCTTTGCGAGGGCGATGTCGTCCGCCTGGACGCAGACAAGGGCGAGCTGAGCGCAATAGTGGACGACGCTGAATGGCAGGCCAGGGACGCTACCACCCTGGATCTGGAACACTACCGCTATGGCATGGGCCGTGAGCTGTTTGCGGGGTTTCGCCAGCTGGTCAATGGCGCGGAAGAAGGGGCTTCGGTTTTTGACGGCTTCGAGGCCCAGGATCTGGCAAGAGGCATCGATCAGGCATGAGTTCGAGCATGAGTTCAAGCACGAGTTCAGAGATGAGTTCGGATATGCAGGAAATGGCACTGATCGGGGATATTGGTGGTACCAATGCGCGTTTCGCTCTGGTTAAGCGGGGCTCCTTCGAGCTGAAAGATATTCTGATTCTTCGCTGTGCCGATTACCCCCGGCTGGAAGATGCCATTCGCGACTACCTGGACCGGGTCGGCGCTACTGGCGAACGTACGCCGCGAGAAGCATGCCTGGGCTTCGCTTGCCCGGTGCATGCCGACGAAGTGTGCATGACCAATAATGCCTGGTGTTTTTCCAAGCGCCGGGTAAAAGAGACGCTGGGCTTTTCGCTGTTCAAGGTAATCAACGACTTCACCGCTCAGGCGCTGGGTGTGCCTCATCTTCTGGCGGATGAGTTGATCCCCTTGAAGACCGGCACAAGCGAGCCGCATCGCGCCCGCTTGATCATCGGTCCAGGTACCGGGCTTGGGGTTGCAGGGCTTTTTCCAGGTCAGAACAACTGGATTCCGCTACCCACCGAAGGCGGACATGCCACCTTCGCCCCCACGGATGATCGTGAGCGTGAATTGCTGGGGTACTTTCAAGAGAAGTACGGCCGCGTTTCCATGGAGCGTTTATTGTGTGGCCAGGGGTTGCTCGATCTGTATCGCGCTCATGCGGCCCTTGCCGGAAAGGCGCCACTCTACAACTCTGCTGCTGATGTTACCGGCGCGGCCCGGGCTGGCGATGCCCTGGCCGAAGAGGTACTCCTGCGCTTTCTGAAGATTCTTGGGGATGCCTGCGGCGATGCGGCACTTATGATTGGCGCCCAGGGCGGTATCTATTTATGCGGCGGGATCCTTCCTCGGCTCGTCGATTGGCTTCAACGCAGCCGTTTTTGTGAAGCATTCACCCACAAAGGGCGCATGAGCGATTACAATGCGCGCATTCCGGTCTGGGTGGTCAACGCACCCTGGACTGGCTTGCTTGGCGCCGTGGAGGCGCTTCACAACAAGGAGGTTGAATGATTCCGACATCCCTGCGCCAGCTACTCGATGCCACTCAAGGCCAACGTCTTGAAATCTGGGAGGGCAGACAAGTATGGCTGGCTCGGGAGCCTTGGGGAGAGCTTGTCGTATCCTTGCAAGGGGCGCAGGTGCTGCACTTTCTACCCGCTCCCGAAGCCGAGCGATTACCCACTCCCGAAGCCGCGTCGGTGGCACCACAGGGCTGGCTATGGATGACGCCCACCCCGCAACCATTACCCGGAGCGATTCGTGGCGGTATTCCGCTGTGCTGGCCCTGGTTTGCCAATGAGTCGCCAGATGGCCAAGGAGAGATGCATGGCCCCGCACGCAAGGCGCAGTGGCGCTTGGAGGCAACGGACGAGCACGAGGACGGCATCGAACTCCACCTCTCTCCCGAGACCCGTTTGCACGAGCAGCTTATTCCTCGAGCGGTGATCCAGGCCAACGCACAGCGTCTGCACGTGGAACTGATTACCGAGCATCGCGGCACTACGCCGGTCAAGTTCACCGGTGCTCTGCATACATATCTACAGGTGTCCCATGTGCATCACTGCAACCTCGAAGGGCTGGCCGGGGCCCGCTATCTCGACAAGCTCAAGGGTTTCGCAGAAGGCGTACAGCAGGGCGAACCCGGTATTCGCGGTGCCATCGACCGTATCTATCAGTCCAACCATGAAGTGGTGCTCGACGATGGCGAACGCCGCCTTCGTATTGCCAAGCAAGGTAGCGATTCGACAGTCGTTTGGCACCCGGACCAGGCGCTTCCGCCGGATACCCCGGCCGAGGCAGGACACCAGTTCCTTTGTGTCGAAGCGGCCTGCACCCGACTCGACCCGGTCTGGCTGGTACCCGACGCCCAGCACTTGCTGGCCACCACCATCAGCCGCGGGGATACTCCATGACCGACGATTCGCTGACCTTCGATGTGCCATTCGTGCTGGGCATGATGCATTTGAGCGAATCCTATGAGCTGAGCGATCCTGCACGGCTGGCGGACTGGCTCGAAGCCCGCATCGACGAAGGACTCAACTGGTTCGACCACGCCGACATTCACGGCAAACGTAGCAGTGAGACCCTCTTTGGCCAAGCCCTCAAACAGCGCCCGGCCCTGAAGTCCCGCATCAATGTCATCACCAAGGCAGACGTTGTATTGCCGGCATTGGATACCTCACGTTTCGGGGTAAAGCATTACGATACGTCCGCCGAATACCTCGAATCCGCCATCGACGCCTCGCTGTCCCGGCTGGGGGTAGAACGACTGGAGTATTTTCTACTGCATCGCCCGGACCCCTTGATGGACGCCGAGGCCACTGCCAGGGCCCTGGACGATGCCATCGAAGCGGGCAAGATCGGTGCTGCGGGGGTCTCCAACTTTCTTCCCGAACAGTGGCGGCGCCTGCAACGAGCCATGAACCATCGTCTCGAACTTCATCAGCTGCAGCTGTCGCTAGCGCGCCCCGCCCCCCTGTTCGATGGGCTGTTCGACGCACTGATGAACGACGGCCAGAAGCCCATGGCCTGGTCGCCCTTGGGCGGCGGCTCGGTTTTCGAGGACATTCTGGGCTCGGCACTGACAAAGCTGGCCCAGGAGTTCGGCGTCAGTCGTGCCGGTCTCGCCCTGGCTTGGCTACGCCGTATTCCCGGCAACCCCGTACCGATCATCGGCACTCTCAAGGACAAACGCCTGCGCGCCCTGGCCCAGGAAGGACAGCTGGATATCGATCGTGCCACCTGGTTTGCGCTACTCGAGGAAGCCCGGAGCCAAAGAGTGGCTTAGCGTACTCAGGCCAGACGCTGAGACAGCCATTTTCCAATATCCGCGATCTGCTCAGGACACAGCGCATGAGCCATCTCGTAAGTGCGATAGCGCGCTGGCAAGCCCAAGGCTTTGGCCTGTTCATAGCCTTGACGGCCGAGTGACTCGGGTACTACGGGATCGAAAGTACCGTGATGCACTTCGGTCACCAGCTGACGATTGGCTTCGCTTATCTCCAGGCTGCCCGCGGTGGCGAAATAGGTAGATAAGGCGAGCAATCCCGCCAAGGGCTCGGGGTAAGTCAGTGCCGCGTGATAGGCAACCGCGCCCCCTTGGGAAAAGCCTGCCAGAACGATGCGCCGACTATCGATCCCGCCACGACGCTGATCGTCGATCAATGCCTGGACTTCCTTCGCCGAAGCGATGAGCTGAGCTTCATCGATACGCCGACCAAGATTCATATCCAGGATGTCATACCAGGCCGGCATGCTCACACCACCGTTGATCGTCACCGGGCGCGAAGGCGCATGGGGCAACACGAAGCGCACCGCCAGTTCCGATGGCAGCGTCAACACCGGCACCAGTGGCGAAAAGTCGTGACCGTCGGCCCCCAGGCCGTGCAGTATGATGACGACCGCCTCGGCTGGGCGGTCATTGGAAGGCTCGATAACCAACGGAGAAGTAGCAACCATGAATGAGATCCTTTTGAGCAAGACTCGGTAGTCTACTCCACCACTCTCGGCGCGTTAATGCCTCACGAGCCTGCTCCAGGATCGGATACTAGGATTGGGTGGTCTTGCCCCCCCCTATTCCCAGATGCGCCCGTAACGACTGAATTGGCATCTGTTGGTGATACTCCTGTGCGGGAAGCAGCTGGGCGTCCTCCAGGGGAGAAACGCCTGCCTCATCTTCCTCTTCGATTCTCTCCAGACACTTCAATACGCCAGGCTTATGCACTTCGGCGGGTATGCATAGCAGACCATGGCGCTTCAGCCACTTGCCTGCCTGAATGCTACTGGTAAAACGTATGAGCAGGATGGAGGTCACCATGCCAAGCAATACCGGAGACAGCCACCAGAAGAACAAGGGCGAATAGTAATAGCTGATCGCTCCCCAGATTATTCCCAGTGTCGTGGTCGACCAGGTGCGGCGCCATGCCTCGCGCCAAGGAATCAAACGCCCACCCCGGGATTGTGAACTCCAGGAGACGGTACGTCCCAACAGGATACTGAGCACGAACCAGGCATGAAATGCCATCATCAGCGGGGCGAGCAGAATCGAATAGACGATTTCCAGCAGGGCGCTGACGGTGAGCTTGATGCCGCCCCCGTACTCCTTGCGACGCTGCATCAGCGCTACCAACAACCCCAGCAGCTTGGGCAATACCAGCATGATGACCGTAATGACCAGCAGTGACGCAATCAGCGTTACCCGGGATTCAGGCCACTGGGGGAAAAGCTGATAATTCTGAGTGAAAAACTGAACCTTGGAGACCGCAAGCAGCACCGCATCCGCAGTACTCAAAAGCAGCATGACGATCCAGATCAAGGACGCCATGAACGCCAGGGCCCCAAACAGGAAGTGCAGCCGATTGATCCAATGCAATTTTCGCGCAAACAACAAGCGCAGATGCTGCATGTTGCCTTGGCACCAGCGCCGATCGCGTTTGGCATAATCGATGATATTGCTGGGCAATTCCTCGAAGCTCTCTTCCACGCCGGCATGTAGACGAACCTCCCAGCCAGCACGCCGCAGCAGCGCTGCTTCGACAAAATCGTGACTGAGTATCTCACCCCCTAACGGTGGTTCGCCTGGTAATGCCGGCAAGCCGCAGCTTTCGATAAACGCTGAAATACGAAGGATGGCATTGTGCCCCCAGTAATTGGCGCTATCCCCCTGCCAGACACTCTGCCCCGCGGCCAGCATGGGGCTGTGCAGCGTTGAAGCGAATTGCAGAAAACGACCGAATAGCGTGTCGGCGCGCACCGGTAAGGGTACGGTCTGCAACAGTCCCAGTCGTGGGTTGGCTTGCATGGTGGCGGCCATTCCTACCATGGTACGCCCCCCCATGACGCTATCGGCGTCGATGATGAGCATGCTTTCGTAGAAATGCCCCCAACGGCAGCAGAATTCCGCCAGATTGCCCACCTTACGTCCAGTGTTGTCGTCCCGGCGCCGATAGTAGAGCGTTAGGTCCGGTGCCAGGCGGTGACGCAACAAGGTGGCAGCGCGCTTCTCTTTGGCAGCCACGGCATCGTCGGTGCTGTCACTGAGCAGATAGACATCGAAAGCAGTTGCCTGCCCGGTCTCGATCAATGAGTGGCAGGTGGCTTCCAGCCCTGCCATGACCCGCTCCACGTCTTCGTTGTAGATCGGCATGACCAGCGCGATACGCCGCGAAGGGTCGAGGGTCTGGTCAAGGGGGCGAGCAGGTCCGAGGGTTACCGGATCGCGCTTGAACGCCACAACCAGGAACCCTGCGATGCCCATCCAGAACGAGATCGACAACCAGATGAACATGACCACGAACAATATCCAGATAGTCAGTTCGAGCAGCGTCAAGCCATTGGCGCGCAGGATATCCAGCATCATGTGGCTACCCAGAACGGCGGTCAGTATCGCCAGAGCAAAGAACACAAAGCGGCGCAATGCCAAAAAAGGGATACGATGACGACGCACCGGGGTACTTTCCCTGGCTTGGGGGGTGGATATGCCTTGCTCCATATCGACTACCTTTTCATCCGACTCGCAGTCACGACGCGGATCCGGCGAATCATTGCACGACATTGGGATTCCATATGTAGCTCCAGGTTTCGGTCAACGTCCTACCCCGCAGTTTCAGCTTGAGTTGCATGTCGGAAGACGCCTTGTTCTGAGGTGCCAGCTTGAAACTGGCGCGCCAGGTCCTGCCGTCCGGCAGCTGCGTAACTTCGAGATCACTGACTTTACCGCGAGCCACGGTCAGTTCGGCTTCTACTGGCTGAGAACCGTTCAGGCTGGCGAGTTCATTACCACCACGGAAATCGACGACAAAACGGCGCAAAGTGCGAGGCGCTGGTTCGGCGTCTTTCGCATTGGCGCTCCAGCCTTGGCGCGTGCGTATCACTCGTCCAAGCTCTTGCTCGGGCAAGTGTTTGCCGTAAGTGGACAGACGATATTGATAGCGACGCTCGTCACCAGCGCGAAACTCCTCATCCGGCACCCAGTAGGCAACGATATTGTCGTTGACGCTGGAGTCGACGGGAATTTCGACCAGCTCGACCCCCCCCTCTTTCCAGTCGCCTTCCCGGGGTTCGACCCATAGACTGGGGCGGCGTTGGAAATTCGCTGACATATCAAGGTAACTATCAAATTCGCGATCCCGCTGCATCAGCCCAAATCCAAGCGGCGAGGTATCACGCAGCTGAGTCACGTTGAGGGTCTGTGGGTTGGAAAGCGGACGCCAGATCCATTGATTTCCCGAAGTAAGCATCAACAGACCGTCGGAGTCATGCACTTCCGGTCGAAAATCGTCATGACGGTTGAAGCTGTTTTCACCATGCAGGAACATGCTGGTCAACGGGGCGACCCCGAGCTTGGGGACATCGTTACGAGCGAAAAGATGGGAATCCACGTTGATGACGATGTTATTGGCAACATCGATGTCGAAGCGATAAGCACCCGCTACCGAAGGACTGTCCAGTAACGCTAATAGAGTAACCGTTGCGCTTTCTGACTCGGGCTCGACCAGCCAGAAAGAGCGAAAGGCAGGAAACTCTTCGCCCCCTTGGGTCGCGGTGTTTACCGCCAGACCTCGTGCGGAAATTCCATAGCCTTGGCCACGTCCGGCAACGCGGAAATAAGAAGCGCCCAGATACACCAGAAACTCATCCTTGCGATGAGGTGTGTTCAATGGGTAGTGCAACCGAAGCCCCGCAAACCCAAGCTTACGCTGATCCATATTGGCAAGCTCATCGCGCACCCGTGCCGCTTTCTTTCCGTAATCGAACATGCCCATCTCGAAGTTCACATCCTCGATCCGACCATTTTCGAGCACACGAATATCGACAGGGGTATCGTAAAGAAAGCCGAGGTGAAAGAACTGCACCTCGAATAGCCCTTCATTGCTCCACAGGGCCGAATCCTTGCGAAAGTGAATATCTTGATAGGTGCTGTAATCGAGATTAGCCAGAGATTCGGGTAACGGTGATTGAGGCTGCTGGTATTCGCTGCTGGCTTTTTCCTGGGCAAGTTCGGTCACTTTCTCGAATAACGCTTCCGGCGATACGCGAGGCGAGGCTTCGAGCCGGATATCGGCAACAGCAACCACCGCGGATCGCGCGCTGTCCTCATTCGTTGCCTGAGTAGTAGCCTGTGGTGAAGTTTCCTGGGCGTGGGACTGTGCCATTCCAAGTGCGCATACCAAGGCGGTTATCGACAGACATTGCCACGCATTCATGTAATTTCCTCATCTCCTTGTTCACGGTTCGACCCTTTCCCTGTCCGAGACGATGACTCCATTGTTGTGATGCGCCAAGCAACGGGTCAATACGTGGTAGCGTAATCTGACGTTTGCTCAACTGTTCTGTTGTCGGCTTGTCTACGGAGCGCCCCTTGTATCATATTATTGCGATCCTTTTCGCCCTTAACATCCTACTACTAGGGCTGCGTTACCTCATGGAAGGGCGTCTTGAAGCCGTATTTCTTGCCTGGGAAGCCGTCTGGTTAACGGCCCTGCTGCTAATCCTGCCGGAGCGCGGGCGGCCCTGGCTTATCAAGCTCATCGTCTCAGGCCTGGCCCTGCTTTTCTTACTTGCCAGCCTCGACGTACTTACCCGACTTTCCTTCGGCAGGCGCTTCAACTTTCTGCTCGATTTCGGCTTGGCAGACTCTGCTTTTCATCAGCTCACTCAGAATATGGGAATTTTCGTTACCCTGATCGTCCTCGCGTTCACCGCTGCCATCTTGTTTCTAGGTATCTGGCTCGTCGCTCGCTGTTTTGCCGCACTACGCCTGCCGGTGCTGACAAGACAAAAACGCCTGGCACTGGGTCTGTTATTGTGCGGGCTACTAGCCACTAGTTTAGCTGGCCCGAAGCTGCTGCCCTATTTTTCGACCCCTGGGCTGAACCTGATCACGACACATTGGCGCCAAATGCAAGAGACTCATCGTGCCTATGCCGATTTCAAGCGCGCCGTGACAGATGAGCACCCATTGAAAGTTCGCCCGTTACCCGCCCTTGCAGGCCGCGATGTCATTCTCGGCTTTATCGAGTCCTACGGCGTAACCGCTCTCTTCGATCAACGCTACGCCCCGACCATCAAGCCGCGCCTTGCCGAGTTCGAGCAGCGCCTGAAACGTTCGGGTATACACATGGCTAGCGCCAAACTGATATCGCCGGTGCAGGGCGGTCAATCCTGGCTTGCTCATGCCACGCTACTCAGCGGGCTGAGCATCACGACGCAACGCCACTATGAATTGATGCTCAGTCAACGACAATCCACCCTGAATGATGATTTTCGTAAGACTGGACATCGTAATCTGGCCATTATGCCCGGGCTTACCCAACCCTGGCCCCAGGGGCGACAGCTAGGCTACGACCATGTTTTTACTGCCCGAAACATTCCTTATTCGGGGCCATCGTTGAACTGGGTCACCATGCCGGATCAGTACACTTGGCGTTTTTTCGAGTCGCAGCGACAAACGTATGAACCGCCTCTATTCGCCGAACTCGCGTTGATCAGTAGTCACGCTCCCTGGACACCCATTCTCCCTATCGTGGATTGGGAAAGCCTGGAACACAGCAGCGTGCTTGAGCAATGGACGGCCTTGAAAAAGGAGGCAGAAACACCAGAAGAGCTCTGGCAGGACCTAGACAGAGTGCGCGTACATTATGCCCGGGCCCTCGACTATGCGCTGGCAGCGGCCTTGGGCTATGCCGAGCGCTACCTTGAAGACGACGCACTTCTCGTTCTCCTGGGCGATCATCAACCTGCACCGCTTATCACTGGAAAGAATGCAAGCCGGGAAGTTCCCGTTCACGTACTGAGCCGCGACAAGAATGTAGTCACGCCCTTTATCGATGCAGGTTTCACTTCCGGACTGATACCACGGGAGCAATCATCGAAACGCGCCATGGCGGATTTTCGCCCTCTGCTACACCGACTCTTTGGGCACTGATCGAAAGATTTAAATGAAAAAGAGGCTCCGTTCACGATGAACTGGAGCCTTGGAGAAAAAAGAGGGGTCATTGAAGGGGCGTGCAATCAGTTTCCTTGGCTGTCTGGCATCCTGCCAGCAACCAGCTCTTCCCTGAGCGCTTGCCTCACCATATTCTTCGCCCTCTGTGGTCACTGCTTACTGCTAAGTTTGAGATTAGCCATTCATTGGCGATTAGGCAAAACCGCAATATTTATTAAATACAGAACTTATCGATTACTGTTACGAAAAATTTTCAAGAATTAAATATAACCTTCAAGTGCGCTATTTTTTTGTTCTTTTAAAAACAAGCAATTAATTACTACTAGCTTGCAATCATGCTCCATGAATGGGCATTTGATCTGAAAAAACCGGCTAAATAAACTCTACATCGAGACCAGATAACACACACGACCTTACTAAAAAGTTTAAATTTAAAATAAAAACTACTTCAAAATTACAATAATGGAAAAATGGAGCAGCATCACTATATTTCAGACAAGCCGCTCTTCCCTAGGCGTCATGCCGAAATGGTTACGATAGGCGGTCGAGAAATGAGCCGCAGAAGAAAACCCGGTCTCGAGTGCTATGTCGCCTATTGCGCTGTCCGATTCACGCAACAGTCTACGCGCCTGCTGTAAACGCAGATTGAGATAATAGCGACTAGGCACGGCTTGAAGGTACTTCTTGAACAACCTCTCCAGTTGACGACGGGAAATACCCAGATGCGCAGCAAGCTCGTGGGTGGACAGGGGCTCTTCGATATTCGACTCCATCAATGCCACCGCATCCGTCAGACTTAGCGGCGCATGCCCCAACCGTGCACCGAACGATGCGGGCCGGGGCTCATTCCCCGTGTGCACACGCTCATGGACAAAATACTCAGAAACTCGCTCGGCCAAACGTTGCCCATGCTGACGCGCGATTAGACTCATCATCATATCCAAGGCCGCAGTGCCGCCACCGCAGGTCATGCGGTCACGATCGATCTCGAACACCTGGCGACTGCTTCGTATCCGAGGATAGATACGAGCCGAGGCATCAGGACCTTGCCAGGCCAGGGTTGCACGATACCCATCAAGGACGCCGGCCTTTGCCAGCATTTGAGTGCCGCCGCCGATCCCTCCTAGTACGACACTACGCTCCGCCAAATGCATCAACCATTCGAGAAGTGCCGCACAATCGCCGTGGCTGGCATTGGAAGCACATACAAGCAGCATATCGAGATCCTGCGCCGCACTACCAACGCAGCGTTGTGCCGTCAGTGCCATTCCGCCCGCTATACTGATCTCAGAACCGTCCAGGCCGAAGATCACAGGCGCATAAAGGCGCTGCCCACTGAGTTGGTTGGCAATCTGCAACGGCTCCAGGGCGCAGGCTTGAGCCAGTAGCGAAAAATCCGGCAGAAGGACAAAACCCACCTGCCGGGTGATTTCAGAACCCTGCTCTAAATCCGGTGCTTCATGGAGCATCTTGACGGTTGAGCTCGTCGATGAAGGCATCGGAACGCGCAATGGCCGCCTGCATGCGCTGGCGCAGCGCCGTCACATCGCGCTCGAGGCCATCGACCTCGCCGCGTAGCGCACCGATTGCTCGCGCGTTGAGATTGTGCTTCAAAAACAATACGTTGTCCCGCAGCGCCAACAGCACTGGCTGCATGCTGTCCGCCGCCTCCTGCATGGCCGTCAACATCTCATCGTAGCGAACCCGGGTCGCCTGCAGCTGTCGCTCCGATAGCCGACGATATTGAGCGCTCTGGTACAGCGACAGCTCATCCTCCCATTCGTCGAATAGCGCCTCGGCAACATCTTCGATGGCGTCTATACGCCCTTCGACCCGGTCGGCGGCGATTTCGCTCTGCTCGTACTCGTCGTTCAACCGATCGTAGGTCCTGGACAGCTCGCTCTCCGGCACCCGCACCACCGCTCGAAACTGTTCCAGCGCCGAGGAAAACTGCTCTTCCGCGGCCTGCTGCGCGTCTCGCCCATCCTCTACGCGATCCACCAGCACTTCGCGCTTTTGAATACCCACTTTCTCCAGCGCGTTGTAATAGGCACTCTGGCAGCCTGACAGGGCCAACAAGGCAAGCAGTGCCAGCACCCACAAGAAGCGCCCGGATTTTCTCTCGTTAATCGCCATTCGATTCATCCGCTGTACTCCAGCATCGTCCTTGTTTTTACTCACAGCTGAACGACATCGAAGCTCGCCACCGGATCAACGTCCGCATCGTAATCCACATCGTCTCGCTCGAAGCCGAACAGCTTGAGAAACTCATGCTTGTAGCCGGCGTAGTCGGTGATATCGAACAGATTGTCGCTGGTCACTTGGGGCCACAGATCCTTGCAGGCCTGCTGAACGTCGTCGCGCAGCTCCCAGTCGTCGAGGCGCAGGCGATTCTCTTCATCGGTTTCCGGCGTCTCGTTGCCATACAGACGATCCCGGAATAGCCGATTCAGCTGATCGATGGTGCCTTCGTGCAGCCCTTGCTCCTTCATCACCTTGTACACCATGGCGATGTACAGCGGCATGACAGGAATGGCAGCACTTGCCTGAGTCACCACGGACTTGAGCACCGCAACGTTGGCACCGCCTCCGCTCTCCGCCAGGCGCTTGTCGATTTCCCCGGCGGCGCGATCCAGATCCTCCTTGGCCTTGCCCAGCGCCCCATGCCAGTAGATCGGCCAAGTGATCTCGGTGCCGATATAGCTGAAGGCTACGGACTTGGCGCCAGGCGCCAACACGCCGGCCTTATCCAGCGCATCGATCCAGAGCTCCCAATCCTCGCCACCCATGACCTGGATGGTATCGTCGATCTCCTGCTGGGTAGCGGGCTCGACTTCGGTCTCGATGATGGTGTCCTTGTTGGTGTCGATGGCGGTAGCGCGGTAGGTTTCGCCGATGGGCTTGAGCACCGAACGCTTGAGTTCACCGCTATCCGGCAACTTGCGCACCGGCGAGGCTAGCGAATAGATCACCAGATCGATCTCGCCCAGATCCTGCTTGATCAGCTCGATGGCCTTTTCCCGGGTTTCATGGGCGAAGGCATCGCCATTGATCGCCTTGCTGTAGAGCCCTTCTTCCTTGGCATAGCGATCGAAGGCGGCCGAGTTGTACCAGCCCGCGGTGCCTGGCTTTTTCTCCGTCCCCGGCTTTTCGAAAAATATGCCAAGCGTACTGGCACCATAGCCGAAGGCCGCGGTAATACGTGCCGCCAGACCATAGCCACTGGAAGCGCCGATGACCAGTACTCGCTTGGGTCCCGGCTCCGTGGCGCTGCCAATGGCAGCACGGGTTGCCTGAATCTGGTCATGCACGTTGCTGGCACAACCGATGGGATGGGTGGTGGTACAGATAAAACCACGAACCTTGGGTTTGATGATCACGACAGACCTCTGCGTTACTGGCTTTAAACTTATTGACGAATGATATCAGCGTCGTGGACGCTGTGTTGCGGCTATTCTAGCGATTCATCGTGACACTGTCCGCTCTTGTACCTCAGCCTGCGTTGCCCGAAGATGCCTGCCGAGACGATGAAGGTGATAGGCATGAGTGAGAAAGAGATCGAAGCGCTGATCGATGAACGCGGCGAGCTATGGCTGACGCTTGCGCCACTGTGGCTCGAGCGAGAGCCGAGGGCGAGCGATTATGCGCATATGATCAAGGTCATCGAGCGCCATGACTTGAGCCTCGATCAGTTGGAATGGATATTTCGCCTCGAGTTGGCGCCGGTGCTCTCTCGCCATCAGCTATCGATCGCCGGTGAGTGGCGCACTTTCGACGAAAATCGCCTGCTGGCGCAACTGGTGGTGCATAAACGCCGGCTAAAAGGTTGGCGCAAAAGCTTCTGGACATTGTTTTCCGGACTCACCACCATGGTGACCCGCCACCGCTGGAACGAATTGATGACGCACTTGATGAAAGCACGCGAACTTGCTTCCTGACTTTAATTTAAACCTCAAGCATATACTTAGGCGGAAAAGGGCGTATCCAAAGCGGTTTCAAGACGCGGCTTGATGGCCTGGCTAGCTGCCTGGGGCCCGAAACGACAAATGACCTGCCCATCACGACCAATCAGAAACTTGGTGAAATTCCATTTGATCGATGTGCTCGCCAGCAGCCCCGGGGCTTGACGGCGCAGCATCAGAAATAATGGATGTGCCTGATGCCCGTTGACACGTACTTTTTCCATGACCGGAAAGGTGACGCTATAGCGACGTTCGCAAAAGTCGGCAAACTCCTGGGCCGACTCAGGCGACTGACGGGCAAACTGGTTGCAGGGAAAGGCCAGCACGGTAAACCCCTGATCGCGATAACGGCGATAAAGCCCTTCGAGTTCGGCCAGCTGAGGCGTATAGCCGCAACGGCTGGCAACATTGGTCACCAGCAGCACCTGGCCTCGCAGAGCACGCAGATTGAATGCTTCGCCGCTATAAGTGCGGCATTCTTGTGTATAGATATGCATAACCTATTACTGGCGCCTAAGCATATCCCTTATGATCCGTCTCATGAGCTCTTCGCGCAAGTCGTAAGCATCTGAGCAACGTTCGTGCTCCATTATCCGACGACTTCTCGCCGATCCCTCCATGCCCGCCCACTCATTGCAGGCTCTTTATTCTTCACCTGACGTAATTTCTCTTTTCGGGTTCTCAATCGTTTGACCACGAGGCAGGCCGGCACCATGCTCAAGAACTTATGATCGATTAACCAGGAGCATCGCCATGGCCGATCATGCCCCCCGCCGTTACTTGACCACTCATGATGTCGACAATCAGCCTATACCCCTCCTGAACCGGGATCTTCTAGCGCTGGATAAACCTTTACGCGAAGCCCTGGCCAGAGAGGCCCCAGACTGGGTCAACCAGCGTATTGCGCCTCTGGCTCGAGCAGTGGGCAGCGATCATGTGCAGATATTGGGAACGGAGGCCAACCAGCATCCACCGACGCTACGCTTGTTCGATCGCCACGGCCGTAGACTGGATGAGGTGAGCTATCATCCCGCCTATCATGAGCTGATGCATCTTGCCTGCGATCAAGGGTGGCATGCGGTGGCCTGGGAGAAAGAGCACCAAGGTGGCCACCAAGCTCATATCGCCGCCCTTTATCTACTTACCCAGGCAGAGCCGGGTATTTGCTGCCCGATCACCATGACTCATGCCGCCCTGCCAGCACTGCGTCGCGAACCTCGCATCCTGGAACAGTGGCGCTCGCGTCTGCTGGCCTGGGATTACGACCCCAGAGCAGTTCCGATCGCAGAAAAATCGGCCGTGACCCTGGGCATGGCAATGACCGAGAAACAAGGCGGCAGCGACGTTCGCGCCAATACCACCCAGGCGGTGAAGGATGGCGATGATTATCGGCTGACCGGCCATAAATGGTTCTGTAGCGCCCCCATGTCGGATGCCTTTCTGACCCTGGCTCAAACTGATGCGGGACTAAGCTGCTTCCTGGTGTCTCGCTTCACTCCGGACGGCGAGCGCAACCCCATCGAACTGCAGCGCCTGAAAGACAAATGCGGCAATCGCGCCAACGCCTCGGCGGAAATCGAGTATCGCGGTGCCTGGGCACAGGCGATCGGCGAGCCGGGCCGCGGTATTGTCACCATTCTCGAAATGGTGCAGCAGACCCGGCTCGACGCGGCAACCGCCCCAGCGGGTATGATGCGACAGGCGCTACTTGAGGCCTGGAGCCATGTTCGCGAGCGCCACGCTTTCGGCAAACTCTTGGCGGAACAACCCGTGATGCAACGAGTCATTGCGGATCTAGCTCTGGAGACCGAAGCCAGCCTGGCACTTTCGATGCGCACGGCTCGGACCTTCGACACTCCCGACGACAACCACGAACGAGCCTTGGCACGGCTGCTGCCCGCCCTTGGTAAATACTGGCACAACAAGCGTGGCCCCGGTTTTATGGCGGAGGCCATGGAGTGTCTTGGCGGCATTGGTTATGTGGAAGAAACACCGCTGGCGCGACTGTATCGGGAAGCACCGGTCAATTCGATCTGGGAAGGTTCCGGCAATGTCATCTGCCTGGACGTATTACGGGTAATGGCGCGTCATCCGGAAAGTATTGAAGCCTTGCGCGGCGAACTCGCCAAGGTAAAGGGAAGCTCCAAAGCCTTCGATGATTCCGTGAAAGAACTGGATGCCGCGTTACGGCAACCCGTGGAAAGTCTCGAGGCCAATGCCCGATGGTTGACCCAGCGCATGGCGCAATGCCTGCAGGCAGCGCTTCTTCTGCGCCACGCTCCCCGGGAAGTCGCCGAAACATTCTGCCGTAGCCGGCTGGGATCAAGCGGTACCAGCCCAATATACGGCGTTCTGCCCACGGATACGCCCTTGGAGGCTATTCTTGAGCGCATTGCTGGCTGAGGGCTACCCCAGCAAGACCCGCACCGCCAGGGCAATCAGCAGTACGCCGGTGATGCGATTGACCCAATGAGCTCGTTTCTGCAGCCAGGGCAGCAGCCGTGAATGAGACAGTGCGATCGCGACCAGTACGTACCAGGCGGCGTCGATGGAGGCTGCGGTGGCGACGATCAATGACTTTGCCCAGGCGCCCATGTCCGCACTGACGAACTGGCTGAGCAAGGCGACGAAAAACAGGATCAGCTTGGGATTGGCCAGCGCCACCAGTACTCCTTCCCGAGCCGCTAACGACGGACTGGTCGCCATGGCGCCTGTAATCAATACGCTCTGTCGCCCTGCCTGCAGCGCCTTGACTCCCAACCAGGCCAGATAAGCGGCTCCGCCCCAGGTAATCAGCGTGAACAGCAGCGGCTGGTGCACGATAACAGCACCCAGCCCCCAGACGGTCAGCAGCGCATAGAACCCTACCCCCAGCGCATGGCTAAGCGCCGCGATCACACCGGGAGAACGTCCGCCTCCCAAGGTATGGCGTAATACCATAGCAAGACTCGGCCCAGGCGACATGGCACCCAAGGCGCAGATTGCAGCCAGGGACAACCACAGCGTCACGGACATGGGCACCCGCTTGCTTGATTAGCGGTGATACTGCTTGGCCGCTTCAGGCTGCCACAGGATCTCGTCCACGCGCAGCTGGATGCGCCGCCCATCCGGCAGGTTCCAGTCGATCGTCTCGCCAGTTTTCAAACCGAGTAAAGCCGCCCCTACCGGCGCCATGACCGACAAGCCTTCCGGCGTATCCGCCAAGGCATGCGGGTAAACCAGGGTGCGGGTCAGCTGCGCATTTCGGCTTAGCTCGGTAAAGCGGACCTGACTATTCATACTGACCACGTCCGCAGGTATTTCAGTCGGATCCACAACCTCGGCGCGTTCGAGTTCCACTTCCAACGCTTCGGCCACGGCAGCATCCTTGTGCGAGGTGGTATCGATCAAGCGCTGCAAACGTTCGGCGTCCAAGCGGTTCACAACGATTACGGGGCGTGACATCGGCAACTCCTTCTGTCTTGAATCATAAAAATAACAGCAAGAAAAAACAGTCCTCGCCAGGAAAGCGAAGGACTGTTGTATGCATTGATCATAAGCGCTTCTTGTCTTGGAGGTAACTCCAAAAAAATAAGACTAAAGTATACTAAATAAATTTCTAATGGTTTTTACTCTCATATACCATGAGCATCGGCTCACCGCAGCCGTTTGAAGGATTACTATATTGAAGATGAGGATAACCCCAAGATACAGCCGCGGAAAAGCCAAAAACCACTCAAAACCATTCTTGTCACGAATGTCGAGCCTCTTCACCGAATGATGCAAGCATGCCGCGGCAATATATGATCACTGTCGAAAGAACGTAAAGGCAGATCAAGCGTTACGATTTATGCCAAGCCATGAGGGGTAGTACACGGCACTACTTCCAAGGTTCAACACATGTATCTGTAAAAATACCAGGCGCCCAGCAGGCACCCGGCTAATACAAACGCTAGTGCCTGCGCAGTGTAGAACAGCCTCTTTCATGCAATTCATTGAAAAGACATGAAAAGCTAATTTAAATTGATTGCCGCTCTTGATGAGACATGAAGTTAAAAAAATTTAAACTTTTTTTCCTCAAAAGACTAAAGCTATCTTGCACCCTCGCCGATAAAATCAAAGTAAGTGCTGCAAAGGGTTGCCAAAAAATACGGGCAACTTTTCGCAACCGAAGCCTTCATCATCTATCACTATAGAAGGGGTTCGACATGAACGAACTGAGCGACAGCATCGAGATTTATCGGGTATGGGGTGAGCAAGCCTCTACACAAGCTGCACTGGTCCAGGCGCTGGAAGAATTACTAGAAACAGCTTGAATAAACGCTAATAGAATCATCATCGATTGCGCATCCAACTGACCCGGCAATCTCCTGAACCATGATGGGTGCGCCATTACGTTATCAGCTTCGTCTGCAACCAGACACTCAAAAAGCTAGAAAAGAGAGGGAAAGAAAGAGGAATACGCTACTGCTTCAAAGTAGTGCCGGTGGTCGGACTCGAACCGACACACTGTTTCCAGCGGCGGATTTTGAATCCGCTGCGTCTACCAATTCCGCCACACCGGCAACGGGAACGCATTATACGGCCCTTCGACGCCGCGTCAATGCCGACCTGAATTTTCCAGCCTGACTCGATTGACTGAACCTTCCAACTGACTTGAACGCCACACTCGGCTATCATATGCGCCCTGCCAAGCGGCCTTACCCTCATGGACGTTGGGCATTCATCACTATTTCACCCATTTCTGGCAGTCTCATCTGTATGCAGCGTGCCGATTTCCATTTCGATCTCCCGGACGAGCTGATCGCTCGCTACCCTTCCGAACAGCGCAGCGACTGCCGCCTATTATGCGTGGATGGCGAGAGCGGTGAACTGACGCATCGGCGCTTTACCGATCTGCTCGAGCTGCTCACCCCGGGGGACCTGCTGGTATTCAACGACACTCGAGTAATTCCTGCCCGACTGCATGGCCACAAGACCAGCGGCGGGCGCGTTGAGATGCTGCTGGAACGTCCCCTGGATGCCCATCGGGGCCTGGCTCACATTCGGGCCAGCAAGTCGCCCAAGCCCGGCACGGAGCTGATCTTCGAAGGCAATATTCACGCCGTGGTCGAAGGCCGCCGCGAGGCGCTGTTCGAGCTTCGTTTTCTCGGCGAGACGCCGCTGATCGAACTGCTCGAGCGTCACGGCCATATGCCGCTACCGCCCTATATCACACGGGAGGACGAACTCGCCGATCGCGAGCGCTACCAGACGGTCTACGCGCGCCGTGAAGGCGCCGTGGCCGCGCCCACCGCCGGATTGCACTTCGATCAACCGCTGATGGACGCTCTTGCACAGCACGATATCGAGCATGCCTTCGTCACCCTGCACGTGGGTGCCGGCACCTTCCAGCCGGTTCGAGTCGACGATATCCGCGAGCACCACATGCACAGCGAATGGGTCGAGGTCGATGAGACAATTTGCGATCAAGTGCGTGCCGCCCGCGCCCGGGGCAACCGTGTCGTCGCCGTGGGCACTACCAGTGTGCGCTGTCTGGAAAGCGCCAGCGCGAACAGCGGCGAGATCGCGCCCTTTCGCGGTGAGACCGACATCTTCATCTACCCCGGCTATGAATGGCGCTGCGTCGATGCGCTGATCACCAATTTTCACCTGCCGGAATCAACGCTTTTGATGCTGGTGTCAGCATTTGCGGGTTTCGACCCCGTGATGCGCGCTTATCGTGCCGCCATCGACGAGCAGTATCGATTTTTCAGTTACGGCGACGCGATGTTCCTGACACACGCGCCCTCTACTCCCTGATACCGAGAACTTGATGCGTAACGAATGTTTCATGAATTTCGAACGCCTGGCCAATGACGGCCTTGCCCGTCGCGGCCGGCTGACCTTTCCCCGGGGCACGGTGGAAACCCCGGCCTTCATGCCGGTGGGCACTTACGGTACGGTCAAGGGCATGACGCCCCAGAGCGTCAAGGAGATCGGTGCCGAGATCATCCTGGGCAATACCTTTCACCTGTGGCTGCGCCCGGGTACCGAAGTGATCGAGGCCCACGGCGACCTGCACGACTTCTCTCAATGGCAGGGGCCGATCCTGACCGATTCCGGCGGCTTTCAAGTTTTTTCATTGGGCGCGATGCGCAAGATCACCGAGGCCGGCGTGCATTTTCGCTCCCCGGTGGATGGCGCCAAGGTGTTCATGGGTCCGGAAGAGTCCATGGCAGTGCAGCGCTCATTAGGTTCAGACGTGGTGATGATCTTCGATGAATGCACGCCCTACCCGGCCACAGCGGAAGAAGCACAGCGCTCCATGGAGCTTTCCCTGCGCTGGGCCCAGCGTTCCCGGGACGCCCACGGCGACTCCCCCTCGGCGCTTTTTGGCATCATTCAGGGCGGCATGTACCCGGAACTGCGCAAGCGCTCTCTGGAAGGACTCGAGGCCATCGGCTTCGACGGCCTGGCCATTGGCGGGCTTTCCGTGGGGGAGCCCAAGGAAGAGATGATCGCGGTACTCGACTATCTGCCGAGCTGGATGCCGGATGACAAGCCTCGCTATCTGATGGGGGTGGGTAAACCCGAGGATCTGGTCGAGGGCGTGCGTCGGGGCATCGACATGTTCGACTGCGTGATGCCGACCCGCAACGCACGCAATGGGCATTTGTTTACCGCCACGGGCACGGTCAAGATCCGCAACGCCAGGCATCGTCATGATACCGGCGCCCTGGAGCCGGATTGCGACTGCTATACCTGCCAGCACTTTTCAAGAAGCTACCTGCATCACCTGGATCGCTGCGGCGAAATGCTTGGCGCCATGCTCAATACCATTCACAATTTGCGCTATTATCAGCGGCTCATGGCAGGTTTGCGCGGTGCTATCGAAGCGGGTACATTGGCGAACTTCGTGGAAATGTTCTATGCCCAGCGTGAACTGCCAATACCGAACGCTCCGAGCTGAGCGATTGATGGCACTCGCGCAAGACTACTATAACCGCTGGAACGACCCAATTTCGGCTGGATACCTCATATTCAGCCTGGCCATTGCCACTTTTCAACCGACCGAGGAACGCTAACCCATGCTGGACTTCTTCATCTCACAGGCTCATGCCGAAGGCGGCGCGGCAGCCGGCGGCGGTATCGCCCAGATCGTGATGCTGGTCGGCTTCGTGCTGATCTTCTACTTCCTGCTGTGGCGTCCGCAATCAAAACGCGCCAAGCAGCACAAGCAGCTCATCAGCAATCTCTCCAAGGGTGACGAGATCGTGATCGGCGGTGGTCTGATTGGCCGCATCACACGCGTCACCGATGATTTCCTCGCCATGGAGATCGCCGAAGGCACCGAGGTCAGCGTGCAGAAGAATGCCGTTGCGGCCGTGCTGCCCAAAGGCACCCTGAAATCCATCTGACTTCACCCTTTCGCTGCCGATACTCTATCGGCAGCGTCTTCACTGCGTCAGCAACAAGGACCGGGCTTCCATGCTCAATCGCTATCCTCTATGGAAGTATCTGCTGATACTTGTCGTGCTCATCGTGGGTCTGATTTATGCCTTGCCCAACCTCTATCCCGAGGACCCAGCGGTTCAGATCAGCAGCTCTCGCGCCACCATTTCTCTCGACGAACGTCAACTCGAGCGCGTACGCAGCGCCCTCGATGAAGCCGGCATCACCGTCAAGCGCATCGACGATGAAGCCAATGGCGCGCTGATCCGCCTGGCGGACGCGGACGACCAACTCGAGGCGCGCAATATCGTCAACGAAACCCTCGGCGACGATTTCACCGTGGCACTCAATCTAGCGGAATCGACACCGGCCTGGCTCGAGAGCCTGGGCGCCGCCCCCATGAACCTGGGGCTCGATCTGCGCGGCGGCGTGCACTTCGCGCTCGAGGTGGACATGGAAGCCGCCCTCACTCAGCGCCTGGAAGTCAATGCCAGTGCCATCCGCGAGAGCCTGCGAGACGAGCGCATTCGCTACCGGGATACTCAGATCGAAGGGCGCACGCTGCAGCTGACGTTTGCCAATGAGGATGATCGTAGCCAAGCGCGTCGTATCATCAGCCGTGAGTTTCCCAACTTCCAGTACGAGGATCGCGAGGCAGGCCGTGGTGCGATGCTGGCCATGACGTTGACGGATCAGCAGGTCACCGAGATCCAGGACTACGCCATCAACCAGAACCTCACCACGTTGCGCAATCGTGTCAACGAACTGGGCGTGGCGGAGCCGCTGGTACAGCGCCAGGGCCCCAGCCGTATCGTCGTGGAGCTACCCGGCGTGCAGGATACCGCCGCCGCCAAGCGTATCGTCGGCGCCACCGCCAACCTGGAATTTCGCCTCGAGGCACGCCCGGACACGCCGGAGAACGAAACCGAGACCCTCCCGTTTCGCAACAACGAAAACCGCACCGCCGAGCTGATGCGCGATGTCATCATCACCGGCGACAGCGTCTCCAGCGCCAGCCGCAGCTTCGACGAGAACGGTCGCCCCCAGGTCAACATCAATCTGGACGGCACCGGCGGCACTCTGATGAATCGCAATACCCGCTCCAACATCGGGCGCGCCATGGCGGTCATTTATATCGACAACCAGACCCGCACCCGCACGGTGATGAAGGACGGCGAGCAGGTCGAAGAGCGCATTCCCTTCACCGAACGCGGCATCATCAGCCTGGCCACCATTCAGAGCGCATTGGGCAACAGTTTCCGCATTACCGGGCTGGACTCCCCCACTGAAGCCGAGGAGCTGGCCTTGCTGCTGCGCTCGGGCTCTCTCGCTGCACCGATCTACTTCGTCGCCGAACGCACCATCGGCCCGAGCCTGGGCAAGGCCAATATCGAGCAGGGCATTCTGTCCGTCCAGATCGGCCTGCTGCTGGTGGTGGCATTCATGCTGATCCGCTACAAGGCCTTCGGCGTGGTCGCCAACATCGCCCTGACCATCAATTTGATACTGCTGATGGCGGCGCTGTCGATGCTGGGCGCCACCCTGACCCTACCGGGCATTGCCGGTATCGTATTGACCCTGGGGATGGCGGTGGATGCCAACGTCTTGATCTTCGAGCGCATACGCGAAGAGCTGCGGGCGAAGATGCCGATTCAGCAGGCCATTCATGCCGGCTACGAACGCGCCTTCACCTCGATCATCGACGGCAACCTGACCACCCTGCTGGTGGCGGTGATCCTGTTCTCGATCGGTACCGGGCCGGTCAAGGGCTTTGCCGTGACCTTGTCCCTGGGCATTCTGACCTCGATGTTTACCGGCATCATGGTCTCGAGGGCGATCGTCAACCTGACCCTTGGCGGCAAATCCGTCAAGAAACTCTGGATCTAAGGGGCTAACGCGATGCGACAGCTAGATTTTATGGGCAAGCGCCGCTATGCCTTCATCGTTTCCGGGGTCTTGTTGCTGGTCTCGATACTGACCCTGCTGTTCCAACAGCTCAATCTGGGCCTGGATTTCACCGGCGGTACTCTCGTCGAGGTGCGCTACGCCAGCGCCCCCGCCCTGGACACGATCCGCCAACTGCTGGAAGACGCGGGATTTCGAGATGTCTCGGTGCAGACCTTCGGCGCCGCCAATGAAATATTGGTACGCCTGCAGCAGGCCTTCGATCCGGATGTCGGCAACCGGGTCACGGACATCCTGCGCCAGAGCGGTGAAAGCGTGAATCTGGTGCGGGCCGAGTTCGTTGGCGCTCAGGTCGGCGGCCAGCTACGCGATCAAAGCGGCCTTGGCATGCTGGTGGCCCTCGGCGTGGTAATGCTCTACGTAGCATTTCGTTTTCAGTACAAATTCGCCCTTGGCGCCCTGGTGGCACTGATCCATGACGTCATTATCGTGCTCGGCGTGTTTTCACTGTTCCAGATCGAGTTCGACCTGACGGTGCTCGCGGCGGTACTGGCAGTCATTGGCTATTCGCTCAACGACACCATCATCGTCTACGACCGTATTCGCGAGAACATTCGCAAATCACGCATCGACGACATGGCGGTGATCTTCAACGAGTCGATCAATCAGACCCTGGCCCGTACCCTGGCGACCTCCGGCACCACGCTCCTGGTGCTATTGGCGCTGCTGATACTGGGTGGCGACATGATCCACAACTTCGCCCTGGCCTTGATCATCGGCGTGGGTATCGGTACCTACTCGTCGATTTATGTCGCCTCGGCGCTGCTGCTTGCCATCAAGCTGGAGCGCGAGGACCTGATTCCGGCCAAGAAGGAGAACGCCGAGGAAGAAGAGCTGCCTTGATTCGGCTTTTCATCGAGGCTTTTTATCGAAAGGCCCATCATGTTCTGTAAGATCCGACACCCTGCCCCGGCAGGGTGTCGTCGTTCATGCTCAGGCACTCGGCTTACCCGGGCCGATTCGCAGGCCATGTTTGCGCAGCTTGCGCACAGCACTAGGCTGGCTGATGCCGAGTCGCTTGGCCAGGGCGTAGGTGCTGGTCACTTGAGGACAAAGCGTACTCAGAATTTCGCACTCGTAGGCATCCAGCGCCTGCTTGAGGGTTTGCTCCTCTGCCGGCACAGACGGCCTGGCGCATTCGGATTCAACGAGGGGCGACTGCAGGTCTCGGCGTGGCGATAAAGCGCTATCACCGGGAACGTTGATCACCTCATCCGGCGCTGCGAGCCAAGCGCGCTCCATCCAGTTTTCCAGCTCTCGCACATTGCCCGGCCAATCCCGCCCCATGAGCTCGGACCACACGCCAGGGTGCAGCACCTTGGTGCGAGCGTAACGCTGATTGAGACGCGCCAATTGCGCTTCCACCAATCCGGGCACGTCCTCTCGGCGTTCCCGTAATGGCGGCAGCGTCAGCGGGATGACATTGAGCCGATAGTAAAGATCGAGCCGAAAGGCGCCGCTCTCGACCCGAGCCGCAATATCCTGGTTAGAGGCGACGACCAGGCGGAAATTGACCCGCCGCGGCTGGGTATCCCCGAGCCGAGTGATCTCACCGTCCTGGATTACCTTGAGCAGCTTGCTCTGCATGGGAAGCGGCAGCTCACCGATCTCATCGAGGAACAGCGTGCCGCCATCGGCCATTTCCAATATGCCTGCCTTGCCCTGGCGGGCCGCGCCGCTGAAAGCGCCCGGCTGATAGCCGAACATCTCCGACTCGAACAGCGTCTCAGGAACAGCAGCGCAGTTGACATCAATGAAGGGCCCGGTATGACGCGCACTCCAGCGGTGCAATTGACGTGCGAAGGCGGTCTTGCCCACCCCGGTTTCACCCAGCATCAGCACCGTGGCATCCGTGGGTGCAACCCGCTTGATCAGCAGCGCCACCTCGCGCATGACGCTACTGCGAATCGTCAGGTTATCGAGTTCCAGGTCATTCTCTAGAGCGACCCTGCCACTGTGCTTGAGATGCTCGCTGAAACGGCGCTGAAGCAGCTTGTACTCGTCCTGAAGCAACTGCAGATCCGTAAGATCCATCGAGCGGGAAACGATACGTACGAGTTTGCCATCGGCGAAGACCGGATGCGCTTCGGCGATCACCCGCCGCCCGGTGCCGGTGTGCTGCAGAACCTGCGCCGGCTGACCGGTACGTATTACCTCCATGCTCACCGAAGGGGAAAGCACACCGCGTTCGGCCAATTCCTGCACGGTGCTGGCACATAGCGCCTCACGACTCAGACCATAGACCGCTGCGCTACCCGGGCTGACATCGAGAATCCGACCGCTGGCTTCGACGATGAAGAAATGGTCGTGGGCGGTGTCGATGATGGTCTTGATCACCGCACTGTCGATATCGGTCATGAGTTATTTCCTATCTGCTTTCGCGCAATGCATTTATGAATCATGACGATACATAAATAAATCATTCATTACCTCTAGCGATGCAAAAATGAATCAAAAAAAGATTAGCAGCCTTTAAAAACAGCAACTTAAAAGTTGGCACGTTCTCTGCATTGCAAATAGAAAGTACATCGATAACGGCGGTGGCGAGCCCATCGCAAAGGAGACGTTCGACATGAGCGACAAGCCGACTTTCAATCAGCCCCTTGGCGGCAACGAGATGCCCCGCTTCGGCGGCCCGGCCACCATGATGCGTCTGCCGACTCAGGAAGGCGCCGCCGGCCTGGACGCGGCGTTTATCGGCATCCCCATGGACATCGGCACCTCCAATCGTCCCGGCACCCGCCTGGGGCCACGCCAGATTCGCGACGAGTCCCGCATGCTGCGGCCCTACAATATGGCGACCAAGGCCGCGCCCTTTGACAGCCTGCAGGTGGCGGATATCGGCGATGTGCCGATCAATACCTTCAACCTGCCCAAGAATCTCGACATCATCACCGATTTCTACAACGACGTACTCGCTCAGGACTGCGTGCCGCTGACCTTGGGAGGCGATCACACCCTGACCTGGCCGCTGCTGCGGGCCATCGCCAAGAAACACGGGCCGGTGGGGCTGATTCACGTCGACGCCCACGCGGATGTCAACGAGCACATGTTCGGCGAGAAAATCGCCCACGGCTGCCCTTTTCGACGCGCTCAGGAAGAAGGCCTGCTGGATAGCCAGCGGGTAGTGCAGATCGGCTTGCGCGGCACTGGCTATGCCGCGGACGATTTCGACTGGTGCCGAGAACAGGGCTTTCGCGTAGTGCAGGCCGAAGAGTGCTGGTACAAGTCCCTGGCGCCCTTGATGGAGGAGGTACGCGAGCAGATGGGCGATGATCCGGTGTATATCTCCTTTGATATCGACGGCCTGGACCCTTCCGTGGCGCCGGGCACCGGCACCGTCGAGATGGGCGGCCTTACCGCACAGCAGGGGCTCGAGATCGTACGGGGCGCCTGGGGTCTGAATGTGGTCGGCGGCGATCTGGTGGAGGTTTCCCCACCCTACGACCAGAGCGGCAACACCGCACTGATGGGCGCGACCCTGCTCTATGAAATGCTCTGTGTGCTGCCCGGTGTTCAGCGTCGTTAAACAATCCTGACATCCCCAAGAATATGTTCAGGATAGCTATGAGCGACGGCCAAATCTCAGCAAGCACCAAACAACAATATCAATACGGAACCAAGTATCATGATCTCTTTCAATAAATTTTTAGGCCAGGACACCCTGGGCGAACACCAGACGCGCAGCCTGAGCTTCTTCGGCACCCTGGCCCTGTGGCTGGGCGCCAACGTGGTGGTCACCACCATTCTCACCGGCATGTTGCTGGTGCCGGATCTGCCATTCACCACCGCTATGACGACCGTATTGATCGGCTCGCTCATCGGTGCAGTGCCCTTGCTGCTCGTGGGCCTGATGGGCCAGCACACCGGCCTACCCTCAATGGTGCTCACCCGGCGCGCCTACGGGCCGCTGGGTAGCCGGCTGATCTCCTTCGTCAACATGAGCGTGCTGATTGCCTGGAGTTGGATTCAGGCACTGCTGGCGGGCATGAGCCTCGACTATGCGATCGAAAGTACCACCGGCTACAGCAACCTGGCGCTGATGACGGTGATCTGCGAGGCGGTGGTGGTGCTGATCGTACTGCGTGGCCATCTGGGCATCGAGCGGGTGGAGCGCTGGGCGGCCAGCCTCATGGTGATACTCGCCGCGGCGGTGCTTTATCAACTCAACCGCCATTACGATATCGGCAATCTGCTCACCATGACGCCGGAGGCCCGCAACGGCATCACCCTGGGTATCGCCTTCGATATCGTGATCGCCACGGCCTTCTCCTGGATCTCTTCTTCCGCGGACTACAATCGCAACTGCAAGAATGGCAGCGTCGCGATCTGGGGCACCTATATCGGCTATGTGCTGGCGGCGCTGATCGCCATGGGTCTTGGAGCGGCGGTATCCGGCATCTCCGTGCTCAACGACATGGAGCAGACCTACGACCCCACCAAACTGCTAAGCGGCTTCGGTTTCGGACTGCCGGCGGCGCTGGTGATCTTTCTCTCCGTGATGACCACCAACGTGATGGCGGTCTACAGCGCGACGCTTTCCTGCATGAACGTGAAACCCGGGATGCGCTTCTGGAAGCCGGCGCTGGTGATCGGCGTCGTCACCGTCTTCGGTGCACTCATTCCCGGCATCCTCGATCAGTTCCAGAACTTCCTGCTACTAATCGGGGCGCTGTTCATTCCTGCCTTCTCGGTGATGATCGTCGACTACTACCTCGTCAGCCGCCAGGGTTACAACGCAGCGCTACTCGAGGCAAGAACCCAGGTCGGTCTCGCCACGGCGCCATTCGCCATCGGTGCCTATCTCATCGGAGCCGCGCTAGCTGCTTACTGGTCCCTGGTGGCGCCACTGGCTTTTGGTGCCTCCCTACCGGTGTTCCTGATCACCGGCGCGCTTTACTGGATCGGGGTAAGGCTCTTCGTGCGCAAGCGCCGGAACAACGCTCTAGAGGCCACGCGATGAAAATGATGCTCGCTCAAACGGCGCCGGCGCGTTTCGATGTAAAAGCAAACTTGGCAACGCTCGAGATGCTGTGTCGGCAGGCCATCGCCAGCAAGGTCGAGCTATTGGTTTTGCCGGAACTGGCCCTGACCGGTTACAACATTTTTGACCGGCTCGCGACGTTCGCGGAGCCACTCGACGGCCCCTTGTGTCAGGCAGTTGCCGATTTCGCTCGGCGCTTCGGCATATACATCGCCTTTGGCATGGCAGAACGCGACTCCCAAGGCACCCTGTACAATACGGCGGTGATGCTAGACGACAGAGGCACCCAACTTGGCGCCTATCGCAAGCGCCAGCTATGGGATCGCGAACATGAACACTTTCGCCCGGGCGATGAGTACTGCGTGCTCGATACCCGACTTGGGCGCATAGGCCTGATGATCTGCTACGACAACGAGTTCCCGGAAATCTCACGGACGCTTACAGGTCAGGGCGCGCAGCTGATCGTCTCACCGACGGCCAACATGCATCCGAACGCCTCTCGTCAGCGGCTACAGATTCGTGCCAGAGCCATGGACAACCAGTGCTTCGTCGCCTGCGCGAACCGCGCCGGCCAAGAGGACGCGCTGCATTATTGCGGCAACAGTATCATTGCCGGCCCTGACGGCGAGGTGCTCGGTCAGCTTGGCGAAGCTTCAGGCACACTAATCGCCGAGCTGGACTTTTCCGCTATCGATACGAGCCGACAGGCCCAGGATTACTTGAAGGACCTGCGTTCTTGAGAACACCTGTCCGCAAAAGAGGAAGAGCTGATCATGATCCGCATCGCCGCCGATAAATGGTATCGCACCCAGGCCTTGGCCGATGGCATCACGCTGATCGACGAGCCCTGGATTCGGCCTTTCTTTCGCTGCAACCTTTGGCATGTACGGGGTCGTGATCGCGATCTGCTGGTCGATTTCGGTCTGGGAGCGGTACCCTTGCGCCGCCAGGTGCCGCTACTCAGCGAGCGAGACCTGCTCGCCGTCGCCAGTCATACCCATTTCGATCATATCGGCGCCGTCAGCGAGTTCGATCGCTGCCATGTGCATGCACATGAAGCAGACATACTCGCCTCGCCGGATCGAAAGCGCACCCTGGCAGAAGACTTTCTCGGTGACGAGATGTTCGAGGCGCTGCCCCCTGCGCCTTTTGAATATCATCACTACAAGATCGAGCCACCGCGCCGAATCGAGCTGCTCGAGGATGGCGATGTCTTCGATCTTGGCGACCGACGCTTCGAAGTCATTCATACCCCGGGCCACTCCCCGGGCGGCATCGCCCTATGGGAAGCCGCGACCGCTACCTTGATTTCGGGGGATCTGATCTACGACGGGCCATTGATCGAAGATACCTGGCACAGCAACTTGAGCGACTATGCTGCCAGCATGCGGCGCTTGCGGGCATTACCGGCTCGCACCATACACGGCGGACATTTTCCCAGCTTCTCGGGAACACACTTGCACGCCATGATCGATGACTGGCTGCGCACCCATGAACGTTGAGATGCCGGGTAATAGCTAGCACTAACGTCATAAAGTCTTGAACGCAAAAATCCCCGCTTATCAAGCGGGGATTTTATTGGATACGTCCGTTTCAGAGCGTTTTCAGGCTGAGGCTTTTAACAGCTGCACCATCGACTTGTACAACCGTGGCCCGGCAGCCATCAAGTTGCCTTCGACGCTCACGCTGGGTGTACCGTCCGGACCGCCCATCAAGGCGCCTGCTTCCTTAAGCAGCAGCGTTCCCACCTGGCTGTCCTGCTCTTCGAGCCCAAGCACTACGACAGCGTCGGCGCGTCCGGCAGCCATCTCGGCGATGTCCAACAGCGGGCAGCCCGTGGCAGTCAGCGTATCAATCTGAGGGCCAAGACGCTGCACCAGATGCAGGTAGGTGGGTAGATGACGTGGGCGCAGCTCGCTTTCCGGCAGGCCCATGGCAACACGGATATTGCTCACCTGGTTTGCCTTGCTCACGCGAATACGCTTGCCGTTGTGCTGAGCACCCCGGCCTCGGCTGGCCAGATATTCATCGTCGTTGAAAGGACAGATGACGATCGCATGTTCAGGCCGACCCTTAACTAGGCAGACCAGAGACAAGGCGAAGGCCTCGCCGGCCACGCCGAGATTGGAATAACCGTGAAAGGGCTCGATCTTCCAGAGAATATCGCGGCCTTCATCCTTGCCATCGCGATGGGGAGTGAAGCGGCCCACGACGCCATGTTGCGGGTAGCCACGGGCCAGCTGACGGACGATCAATGTTTCGGCATTGCGCCCGGTATCTTCGAGCAAACCTTGAATATCGTAATCTTCATGCGCGCTTTCTATTCGCTCACGAACACGTAGGAATTGTTCGGCGGCGCTGCGTGCTGCACGCAGCGCAAATTGGACCATCGGATGCATGATCGGGCCTTGAGGAGTCGATGACTGTTAAAGAACGCCTGTATCCTAGCAAAAAGTCGTATTTCAGGCCACGAGAATCCGTCGGCATCGTCACCGAGCGCCGCCGTGATAGACTGCGCGGAATTCGCTTCGACATCCCAATGGCCCCTGACATGCACGATCACCCCTTCTCTCTCGACCAACTACGCATCGTTCTCATCGGCACTAGCCATCCTGGCAACATCGGCGGTGTCGCCCGGGCGATGAAGAATATGGGGCTCACGGATCTGGCCTTGGTCGCACCCCGTTGCGAAGTGCGTACCAGCGAGGCCATTTCCCGCGCCTCGGGTGCGGATGCGCTGGTCGCCGTCGCGCCCGTGCATGCCTCTCTCGACGACGCGGTAGCGGATGCCACCCTGGTCGTGGGCGCCAGCGCACGTTCGCGCACCCTGCCCTGGCCAATGTTCACACCGCGCCAGTTGAGCAACACTCTTGCCAGTGAACTGTCATCCCAGGAAGCTCGGGTGGCGCTAGTGTTTGGCCGTGAAGACAGCGGCCTGACCAACGAGGAGTTGCAGCGCTGTCATCGTCACGTGAACATTCCTGCCAACCCGGACTTCAGCTCGCTGAACCTGGCGGCAGCGGTGCAGGTACTGGCCTATGAGTGCCGCCAGGCCTGGCTGCAAGACGCTCCGCTGGGGCCGAATGAAGAACCTGGAATCGACAAGGAGCCTGCTCACTTCGGGCTCGAATGGGACAGCCCTTTGGCCAGCCACGCAGACCTGGAGCGTTTCTTCGAGCACTTGGAGCGCGCCTTGATCGCCGTCGAGTTTCATGACCCTGCAAAACCCCGCCAACTGATGGCCCGCTTGCGCCGTCTGTACCTGCGCGCCCGGCCGGATCAAATGGAAATCAGCATCCTGCGCGGCATCCTGACCGCCATGGAGAAAAAGGCAAACAACCTTCGCTGACAGCCTCACACCGATGCCAACTGACCCTTGCAGGGCTGCCATCGCATCCCAATAATGAAGAATTGACGTGCTGCGGCAGCCGAATGCCGACCAGCCCCATACAAGGATTGCTTCATGCTCAGCCGCCTGCGAGAAGATATCAATAGCGTATTCGCGCGTGACCCGGCAGCCCGCAATGTGTTCGAAGTGCTGACCAACTATCCGGGGCTACATGCGCTGCTCGCTCATCGCTTGAGCCACTGGCTATGGCACAAGAATCTCAAGTGGCTGGCGCGCACCTTGTCGACACTGTTTCGCTGGCTGACCGGCATCGAGATTCACCCTGGCGCAACGATTGGTCGTCGCTTTTTCATCGATCATGGCCTGGGGGTGGTCATCGGCGAAACCGCCGAGGTCGGCGACGATGTCACTCTTTATCAAGGGGTCACCCTTGGCGGCACCAGTTGGAACAAAGGCAAGCGCCACCCCACGCTTGAAGATGGCGTGATCGTGGGCGCCGGGGCCAAAATTCTCGGCCCTTTCACCGTTGGCGCCGGCGCCAAGATAGGCTCCAACGCGGTGGTCACCAAGGCGGTGCCTGCCGGCGCCACGGTGGTCGGCATACCGGGCAAGATCGTCAAGCGCGCCGAGCCGGATGTGGAGGAAGAACCTGCCTTCGACCCGGAACGCCGCGAGGCGATGCGCCAGAAATTCGGCTTCGACGCTTATGGCGTGAGTCAGGACATGCCCGACCCGGTGGCTCACTCGATGCAGGCCATGCTCGATCACATGCATGCGGTGGACCAGCGTATCGAGATCATGTGCGCCACCTTGCGCAAGCTCGATGCAAGCTATCGTTCGGGGCAGCTCCCGGAACTGCGAAACGAGGATTTCGCCGGCGTTCTCGAGGAGGTCGACAGCGCTTGTCCGCCCATTCAGAAAACCTCGTCGAAGCAACGAACAGGGTCTGCCGATGAGAATGATTTTTCAGACTCCCAGGACCCTTCGGCGACCTCTTGACCGCCATCAGCCATTTCGCATCAAACCGCAAGTAGCCACTGAGCAGTGCAGCGGCAATTGTTGACCATTCTACTGGGTTTTCTCATAATGAACGCTATCCAAGGTCGAGTGGCACATGAAATACCGCTGACTGGGCCCGGTCTTTTGGCTGTTTATCGTCACTCATCTGATTGATTTTCGCGTCTGACACTCTATGCGCTTGACCACGAAAGGACGCTACGCCGTCACCGCCATGCTCGATCTGGCTCTGCACGCCAGTCAACGCCCGGTCAGCCTGGCGGATATTTCCCGGCGTCAGGATATTTCGCTGTCCTATCTCGAGCAGCTGTTCGCTCGGCTGCGTCGCGCCATGCTGGTGACCAGCGTGCGCGGTCCTGGCGGCGGTTATCGACTGGCCGTGGCACCGGGGCAGGTCTCCGTCGCCCGAGTCATCGATGCCGTGGATGAATCCGTGGATGTGACTCGCTGTCAGGGAATGGCGGATTGCCAAGCAGGCCATACCTGCCTGACCCACCATCTATGGAGCGAACTCTCCGACGAGATTCATGGCTTTCTCGATGGCGTGTCTCTGGCGGACCTGATCGATCGCCATGAAGTGCGTAGCATTGCCGCTCGGCAACGGCTCACGACTGATACGATCGTCATCGATACACTCTAATTGTTCCAGGACGACAAATACGCTCATGGCCACGACTGCCTCCATCTATCTCGATTATGCCGCCACGACACCGGTCGATCCTCGGGTCGCCGACATCATGGCGCGTCATTTGACCCTGGACGGCATCTTCGCCAACCCGGCTTCTCGTAGCCACATGCTTGGCTGGCAGGCAGAGCAGACCGTGGAGGGTGCTCGTCGTCAGGTGGCGGATCTGATCAATGCCGATCCTCGGGAAATTGTCTGGACCTCCGGCGCCACCGAGGCGGATAACCTGGCACTGACCGGCTTCATGCGTGCCAACCGTGGCCGAGGACGTCATCTTGTCACCTCGAGTATCGAGCACAAGGCCGTCGTCGACACCGCAAGCGCCCTGGAAGCGGAAGGGTTCGACGTCACCTGGCTGTCCCCGGAACCTGATGGGCGCATCTCGCCTGGGAAGCTCGCCCAGGCGATGCGGGACGATACCGTGCTGGTGTCGCTGATGGCGGTCAACAACGAACTCGGCGCCATCAACGACCTGGCGGCCCTGTCTGAGGTCGTCCACGCTCGCGGCGCCGCCTTCCACGTGGACGCGGCCCAGGCAACGGGACGCATCGAACTGGATGTAGAGCGCCAGGGCATCGATCTGATGTCACTGTCGGGTCACAAGGCCTATGGCCCCAAGGGCATCGGTGCGCTCTATGTGCGCCGCAGCCCAGATATTCGTGTCGAAGCGTTGATCCATGGCGGCGGTCACGAGCGCGGCATGCGCTCCGGCACCTTGCCGACCCACCAGATTGCCGGCATGGGTGAGGCCTTTGCCTTGGCCAAGAGCGAAGGAGAAGCGGATCAGGCGCGTATCGCCGGTCTTGCCGCCCGCTTTCTCGACGGGCTTGAAGACCTTGACAACGTCCATCGCAACACCCATGTCGATGTCTCGGTACCCAACATCGTCAACCTTGCGTTTGAGGGCATCGATGGGGAGTCGCTGTTGATGGCATTAAGAGGCATTGCCGTTTCCACCGGCTCGGCCTGCAACTCTGCAAGCGTCGAGCCGTCCTATGTATTGAAAGGCATCGGTATACCGCGAACGCGGGCACTGACATCGCTCCGTTTTAGCTTCGGGCGTTTCACCACCGACGCCGATCTCGATGCCGCGCTGGTAGAGCTGCGGCACGCGCTGAGCGCACTGCCCCATCATTAAGGAGGTTCTCATGACACAGTTTTCGATTACACCCGCCGCCGCTGAGCAGATCCATCGAGTGCTCGATGAGCGCGGTCACGGCCTCGGCCTACGAGTCAGCGTCAAGCCCAGCGGCTGCTCCGGCTACAGCTATGTGCTCGACTTTGCTGACCAGAAAGCGAGCAACGATGTCGCGTTTGAAGAACACGGCGCCAAGGTATTCGTCGCGCCAGAAGCGTTGACCATGCTTGACGGCAGTGAAGTCGACTATGTTTCGGAGGGGCTCAATCGCTTCTTTCGCTTCAACAACCCCAACGTCAAGGATCAATGCGGCTGCGGCGAGAGCTTTACCGTTTAAGGCTGCCAGCATACAGCTGCAGACATGGATGTCTTGATGCGTTATTGGCAGCAAATCGCTATAATGGCGCGATTTTTTCGATGACAAATCTACGTTCAATCATCGAATCATGTCTTTCGCGCCGCGTTTGCGGTGCTTTTGCCCCACATCCTGTTCACTTTATGGAGTTACACGAAATGGCTGATCAACGTACCCTGTCCATCATCAAGCCCGATGCCGTCGCGAAGAATGTGATTGGCGAGATTTACAGCCGTTTCGAGAAGGCCGGCCTCAAGATCGTCGCTGCCAAGATGCAGCATCTTTCCAAGGCGCAGGCGGAAGGTTTCTATGCCGAGCACAAGGAACGCGGATTCTTCAACGATCTGGTGGGCTTCATGACCTCCGGCCCGGTAATGATCCAGGTGCTCGAAGGTGACGATGCCATCGCCAAGAACCGCGACCTGATGGGAGCCACCAATCCTAAGGAAGCCGCACCGGGCACCATTCGCGCGGATTTCGCCGAGTCCATCGATGCCAATGCCGCTCATGGCTCCGATTCACCTGAGTCCGCCGAACGTGAAGTGGCTTACTTCTTCGGCAATGACGAGATCTGCCCGCGCGGTTGATCCGACGCCGCGGGGGCGCACAGCCCCCGCTCTCTGCTTCAAGACGTTTTCCACGACGTATCGATATCTCCATGACCGCACTCGCCTCTTCCGCATCGCCTGCCTCGAACGCTAAACGCACCAATCTGCTCGGCCTTTCCCGGGATCAGATGGAGGCGTTCTTCGTCTCCATCGGAGAAAAGAAGTTTCGCGCAACGCAAATGATGAAATGGATTCATCACGAAGGCTGCGACAACTTCGACGCCATGACCAACCTGTCCAAGCCGCTGCGCACACGCTTGGCTGAAGTAGCGGAAATACAAGGACCAAGCGTGGTCTACGAAGGCGCATCAAAGGACGGCACGCGCAAATGGGTGCTGGAGGTCGAAGGAGGCAGCTACGTGGAAACGGTGCTGATCCCTTCGGAAAACGGCAGCCGGCGTACGCTGTGCGTCTCCTCCCAGGTTGGCTGCACCCTGGACTGCAGCTTCTGCTCCACCGGCAAACAGGGATTTCAACGCAATCTGACCGCGGCGGAGATCATCGGTCAGGTGTGGGTCGCCTCTCGCAGCGCCGGGCCACGCAAGGACGGCATCAGTCGCCCGGTGACCAACGTGGTGATGATGGGCATGGGCGAGCCCCTGCTCAATTACGATAACGTCGTGCCGGCGATGAAGCTGATGCTCGACGACACTGCCTACGGGCTCTCCAAGCGTCGCGTCACTCTATCGACTTCTGGCGTCGTACCCATGATCGACAAGCTCGGGGACGAACTGGACGTGAGCCTGGCCATTTCCTTGCACGCGGCCAATGACGAATTGCGTAACGAATTGGTCCCGCTCAATCGCAAGTACAATATCCGCGCCCTGCTGGATGCCTGCCAGCGTTACCTGGCGAAAGGTGCCGAACGACGCGTGGTAACCATCGAGTATACCCTGATCAAGGATGTCAACGATCAGCAGGCGCATGCCGAGCAGCTTGCAGCGCTACTGAAGGAGCTGCCCTGCAAGATCAATCTGATTCCCTTCAATCCTTTTCCTCATTCCGGCTACGAGACGCCTTCCCGCAATCAGGCCATGCGCTTTCAGCAGTGGCTGTACGACCTGGGCTATACGGCACCGATCCGCATGACCCGGGGCGATGACATCGACGCGGCCTGCGGTCAATTGGTCGGGCGAGTCAAGGACAAAACACGGCGTCATGAGCGCTATATTCAATCGATACAGATCGACGCCGATTAGCCATGATAGGCCAACCTTGACTTCGAGCGCTGACAACGCTTTGATGAGTACGTTTTGTCTAATACTAACGTTAACTAGGGAGTTGCTGAATAAATCGCCGAGCGAAATAAGCGGGCGTCGCACGTCGTAAGACGCACGGAGCGCAGAAAACGAGACATAACATGATGTTAGGCGAGTTTTCGAGCACCGCGCAACGCAGCGATTCGTTCGCGTAGGCATTTATGCAATGATTCCTTAACCCAGTCATTTTTTGGCGCTTGCTGCAGCCTTGTCAGAGCCTGCTCATAGAGGGTCCCATGAGCCTATTTCGCTATTCCCCGATGCTCGTCAGGCTATGCGCCGTACTGCTCGCCATCACAGGGTTGTCGGGCTGCGCCGTCGAGACCGGGCCTGGCCTGAACAATGCGGCAACGGATGACAAGCAGGCCCTCGAACTCAACACCACCATGGCCATCGAGTACATGGAACAGGGCAACCTGCCCCGGGCTCAGGCCAAACTCGACCGGGCCCTTGAAATCGACCCCGATTCTCCTCGAGCACTGCAGGTCCAGGCACTGCTCTATCAACGCCAGGGCGAAAACGCCATGGCGGATCGCTTTTTTCGCCGAGCACTGGCCATCGAATCTGGATTCACCCAAGGTCGCAACAACTATGCGGCTTTCCTGTATTCCCAAGGCCGTATCGAGGAGTCCTGCACCCAGCTCGAACGCGCAGCTCAGGACATCAAGTACACCAACCGTGCCCAGCTACTCACCAATCTAGGCCTATGCCAATGGGAGCTTGGGGATGCCGCCGCCGCACGCAGTAGTCTGAAGCGCGCCCAGGCGGTAAATCCACGCAGTGCCCGCAGCTACCTGGTGCTTGCGCGCATCGACCACGCCCAGGGCAATGACCGGCGGGCCTGGGAGCAGCTGCAATCCTTCATTCGTCTGGCCGGCACCACGCCGGAAAGCCTGAAACTGGCAGAACAGCTCGCTAGAGTTCGAGGCGAGAGCGCCTCCGCTGCTTTCTACTCGCGCCAACTCGATGCCCGAGACGACCCTTGACCCCCGAATCGAAGAGGAAGGCTCATCCATGAGCGATATACAAGAACGACAGCAAACCAGTTTCGAGCCAGCGCATCCCGGGTCAGCCGGCAAGCTCTTGAAAGGCGAGCGCGAGCGTCAAGGGCTCAGCCTCGAGGAAGTGGCCATACAGCTCAACCTGCGCCCAGCGGTTGTCGCGGGGCTGGAGGCGGACCGCTACGATGAAGTGCCCATCACCGCCTACCGCCGAGGTTACCTGCGTGCCTATGCCCGCCTGATGGGAATCGATGAACGCGAAGTCGTGGACATCTACAACAGCCAGCACGGCCACAGCGATCACGAGCGCAAGGTCGCCCCGGTACACAACGCCAAGCAACCTTCCCGGGTCGGCCCCTGGGTCTTCAAGCTGGTGACGGTACTGGTCATCCTGGGCCTGATCGCCTTGACGCTACTGTGGTGGCAAAGCCGCAATGGTAACGACATCGTCGACGGATTGGGGCTCGGGGAATCCGCGGAAATGGAAATCTCGGAGGATGGATCGGAGAACGATCCGGATGGCGCGGCCACTGACAACCCCGCCGCTTCCGGCGAAAACGATGCCGACCTGCCTCCGCTGCCGGCGGAAGACGAAGAATTGGGATTGGTCGATGACAGTGCCACGAACGATGAAGCCGTGGGTGATTCCGCAACCAATGATGACACCGCCAGCATGATCGAACCGGCCACCGCGCCGGATATGTCCGATGCGGGCACTGATGCTGCGAACGGGCAGCCTGAAGAGCAGGCCACCGACGCCAATGATGCCGACGAGACAGCTCCGGCCGTGACTCCGCCGGATAGCCGACGTCTTGCCTTCGTTTTCAACGAGGAGTCCTGGACCGAGGTCTTCGACGCTAGTGGGGAACGTATCCTGGTCGGCCTGCAAGCGGCGGGCACCGAAGCCACCGCGGAAGGCGAACCTCCCTTTCGTTTGACCATAGGCAATGCCGATGACGTCGAATTGCGGTATCGTGGCGAAGAGATAGATCTCGGCACCCGGGCCGCCGGTACCAATGTCGCCCGTTTCACTTTGGGAGAATGAACCAGTCCTATGCACGCTCAATCTCCGATCAAGCGTCGCAAGTCGCGCCAGATTCACGTTGGCTCCGTGGCGGTAGGGGGTGATGCCCCTATCTCCGTACAAAGCATGACCAATACCGACACCCTCGATGTCGATGCCACCGTGGCCCAGATCGAACGCCTGGAAACCGCAGGGGCCGATATCGTTCGCGTCTCGGTCCCCACCATGGACGCAGCGGAAACCTTCGGCCGTATCAAGCAGCGGGTCAACGTCCCCTTGGTGGCGGATATTCATTTCGATTACAAGATCGCCCTGCGGGTCGCCGAGCTAGGCGTAGATTGTCTGCGCATCAATCCCGGCAACATCGGTCGCGAAGATCGGGTACAGGCTGTCGTCAGCGCCGCCCGAGACAACGGCATCCCGATTCGCATCGGTGTGAACGCGGGCTCCCTGGAAAAGGACCTGCAGAAAAAATACGGCGAGCCGACACCGGCCGCGCTGGTCGAATCCGCCCTGCGCCATATCGATCATCTCGAGCGCCTCGATTTCCCCGACTTCAAGGTCAGCGTCAAGGCCTCCGATGTGTTCATGGCGGTGGCCGCCTATCGCGAGCTTGCCAGTCGCATCGAGCAACCGCTGCATCTGGGAATCACCGAAGCCGGTGGCCTGCGCGCCGGTACCGTCAAGTCCTCGATCGGCCTGGGGATGCTGTTGATGGATGGCATCGGCGATACCATTCGCGTGTCTCTTGCCGCAGACCCGGTCGAGGAGATCAAGGTCGGTTTCGACATGCTCAAGAGCCTCAAGCTGCGCGCCAAGGGCATCAATTTCATCGCCTGTCCCAGCTGCTCGCGGCAGAACTTCGACGTCATCGGCACCATGAACGAACTCGAGATGCGACTTGAAGATGTCATGACGCCGCTTGACGTCTCGGTCATTGGCTGTGTGGTCAACGGCCCGGGTGAAGCCAAGGAGACCGACATCGGCCTGACCGGTGGCGATCCGGCCAATCTGGTCTATATCGACGGCAAACCCGCCTCCAAGCTGCGTAACGACCATCTGGTCGACGATCTCGAGCGCTTGATTCGCGACAAGGTACGCGAAAAAGAGATCGCCCAGGAAGACGTGATCGCGCGTCAAAGCTGACGTACCGTTTCGGCGCGACGCCGTAGCGGGTAAGATAGCCCGTCGATCGGTATGTCAGGAGCACTTTCTTGAAAAATATCCAGGCCATTCGGGGCATGAACGACCTGTTGCCGGAACAATCGCCACTCTGGCAGTATTTCGAGGCGCAAATCCGGTCGTTGATGCGCCGTTATGGCTATCTCGAGATTCGCACGCCCATTCTGGAACAGACCGCCCTGTTCGCCCGATCCATCGGCGAGGTCACCGATATCGTCGAAAAGGAGATGTACACCTTCGAGGATCGTAACGGCGACAGCCTGACCCTGCGCCCGGAAGGCACCGCCAGCTGCGTGCGGGCCGCCATGGAAAATGGCCTGCTGCACAACCAGACCCAGCGCCTGTGGTATCAGGGCCCGATGTTTCGTCACGAACGTCCTCAGAAAGGGCGCTATCGCCAGTTTCATCAGGTCGGTGTCGAGACCTTCGGCATTGAAGGTCCGGATATCGATGCGGAGATCATCCTGCTCTCGGCACGATTGTGGGAGGCGCTAGGCCTCTTTGAGCACGTCACTCTGGAACTCAACTCCCTGGGGTCGCTCGAGGCCCGGCGTGCTTATCGCGAGACACTGACCGCCTATTTCGAATCTCACTTTGACCTTCTTGACGAGGATTCGCGCCGGCGCCTGTCGAGCAACCCCCTGCGCATCCTCGACTCCAAGAACCCCGCCATGGCGGAGATGCTGGCCCAGGCGCCGCAGCTGCTCGAGTATCTTGACGATGAATCCCGGGCACACTTTGCAGCCCTCACGGATCTGCTCGATGCAGCAGGCATTGCCTATGTCATCAACCCTAGGCTGGTGCGCGGGCTCGACTACTATTCACGTACCGTGTTCGAGTGGACCACCACGGCGCTTGGCAGTCAGGGCACCGTGTGCGCCGGCGGACGTTACGACGGCCTGGTGGAACAGCTTGGGGGCAAGCCGACCCCGGCGGTGGGATTTGCCATGGGCGTCGAACGCCTGATTCTGCTGCTTGAAACCCTGAATCTCGTTCCCGCGGAAAGTCAGCGCGGGCCGGATGCCTATCTGCTGGCCATGGGCGAGCGCGCCGAACGCGAGGCACTGCTGTTGGGCGAAAGGCTTCGCGACGCCCTGCCCCATCTTACGCTGCAGGTGCACTGCGGCGGCGGCAGCTTCAAGAGCCAGATCAAGAAGGCAGACAAGAGCGGCGCGCAACTGGCCCTGATCCTGGGTGAAGACGAACTCGATCAAGGCACTTTGGGTCTCAAGTTTCTACGCGAAGACCGCGATCAGGAAACCTTGACCGATGCCACGATGATCGAACGCTTGCAGGAATTGTTACGCTAGACCGACGCAGCCAATTATCAGAAAGATGAGGAGACCGCCCGTGGCGGAGCTACAAACCGAAGAAGAGCAGCTTGACGCACTCAAGCGCTGGTGGAAGGAAAATGGCACGTCGCTGATCGCCGGTGTCGTGATCGCCATCGCCGGCGTGCTGGGCTGGAATGCCTGGCAGAACTACCAGGCGAATCAGTCCGAAGCCGCTTCGCTGCGTTATCAGGAACTTTTGTCTCTTGCGAGCCAGGAGGAGTTGTCCGATGACGCCCAAAGCCGAGCCCAGCAGCTGGTGGGTGAGATCATCGACAACCATGACGGCACGCTTTATGCGGATCTCGCCACGCTGCTGCGGGCACGCATGGCAGTCTCTAAGGATGACTACGAATCGGGTAGCACCACCCTCGAAGCGCTGATCGCCTCTACCGATCGTGATTATCTCAAGGGATTGGCGCGGCTACGCCTGGCACGACTTCAGCTGGCGCAAGACGAGGCCGAGCAGGCACTTGCCACTCTTGAATCCGGGGTACCCGACTCCCTGACGGCGCAACGTGCCGATACCCGGGGCGACATTCTCATCGCCCTGGATCGCGATGACCAGGCCCGGGAAGCTTATCGGCAGGCGCTGCAACTATCCCAGGAAGCCGGACAGCCCGTCTATGGTATACAGCTCAAACTCGACGACCTGGGAGCGAAGGACATTACGCTATGAAACTTACTCATTTGCTCGTACCTACCGTGCTGGTCACTCTGCTGGCTGGCTGTGCCGGCAAGGTCGAGCCGAAATACCCACCCAAGGATCTCGAGTCTTTTGATACCCGGGTCGAACTGAACAGCCTTTGGGATCAAGGCATCGGTGACGGCCTGGGTATCGCAGGCTATCCGATCACCCCAGCGCTGGAAGATGGCCGCGTGTTTGCCGCGGATCAATCCGGATTGGTGCGGGCCATCGACGCTGCCAGCGGTGAAACGCTTTGGCAGAAAGAGCTGAACACACCGATTTCAAGCGGGCTGACCGCCGTTGCCGACCGCGTGTATCTTGGTACTCGCAACGGTGAAGTGCTCGCTCTCGACCAGGCGGATGGCACGGAGCTCTGGCGCTCTCGGGTATCCAGCGAAGTGCTCGCCCCGCCTCAAGCCAATCGCCGCCTGCTGGTGATTCAGAGCGTCGATGGGGCAGTAACGGCACTCGATCGCGAAACCGGTGCCGAGCACTGGGTCTATACCGCCAATCAGCCGGCGTTGACCCTGCGCGGCACCGGAACGCCTCGAGTGATCGAACAGGTCACCTTCGCCGGTTTTGCCAATGGACGCCTAGTGACCCTCGACAACCGTAGCGGCCAGCCGCTGTGGGATCTGCGGGTTGCCGTTCCCCAGGGGCGCAGCGAAGTCGGCCGTTTGGTGGACCTGGACGGGCAACCCCTGTTGACTCGGGATGGGCGCCTCTATGTCACCAGCTACAACGGTCGTCTGCTGGCCCTGGAAGCCACCAGTGGCGAAATCCTGTGGTCTCGGGAAGAATCGAGCTATCTCACGCCATTGCTGGTTGGTGATACGCTGATCACCGTAAACGACGCAAGCCACGTGCTAGCCCTGGACGCGCTTTCAGGCCGCCTGCTATGGGAATCCGATGCCCTGGAAGGCCGCTGGTTGACCTCACCGGCCCTTGTCGGTGGGGATATTGCGCTAGGCGACTACGAAGGCTACGTGCATCTGCTCGCACTCGATAGCGGCAGGTTCGTCGGCCGGCGTGATATTGGCGGTGATGGCATCAGTCTACCGCTGCTCACCGGCGATGGCCGACTTTTCGCGCTGACCAACGACGGTGAGCTGAGCGCCTTCGCTATTGAATCGACCGAGGATTGAACGCGCATACCATGAACCCCGTAATCGCCCTGGTGGGCAGGCCAAACGTAGGCAAGTCCACCCTCTTCAACCGTCTGACCCGTACCCGGGATGCCCTGGTGGCGGACTTCCCCGGGCTGACCCGGGATCGCAAGTACGGCAACGGCCAGCTGGGCGGCAAGACCTATACGGTCATCGATACCGGTGGCATCAGTGGCGATGAAGAAGGCATCGATGCGGTCATGGCGGAACAGTCCCTGGTGGCCATCGACGAAGCGGACATCGTGCTGTTCATGGTGGATGCCCGGGCCGGGCTGAACGTTGCCGACGAGGCCATTGCCAACCATCTACGAGTCAATCAGAAGAAGACCTGGCTGGTGGTCAACAAGACCGATGGCCTGGAAGAACATTCGGCAATGGCGGATTTCTGGACCTTGGGCATTGGCGATCCACATGCCATTGCCGCAGCCCATGGGCGCAACGTCACGGCGCTGATCGACGAAGTGCTGGCGCCGTTTCCCGAACGCGGCGAAGGCTATGCGACCCCTGCTACGGATAAAGGCATTCGTATCGGCGTGATCGGGCGACCCAACGTGGGCAAGTCGACCCTGGTCAATCGGCTTCTGGGCGAGGAGCGGGTGGTGGTGTTCGACGAGGCCGGCACTACCCGGGATGCCATCGAAATCCCCTTCGAGCGGCGTGGTCGCCCTTACGTGCTGGTGGATACCGCCGGTGTCCGGCGGCGCAAGAATGTCAGCCTGGTGGCGGAGAAATTCTCCATCATCAAGACCCTGGAGGCGATCAAGGAGTGTCATGTCGCCATCGTGGTGCTCGATGCCAGAAGCGGGCTCGTGGAACAAGACCTGCATCTACTCGATTACGTGCTGACTTCCGGACGCGCTCTGGTGCTGGCGGTCAACAAGTGGGACGGCCTGGAAAGCGAGCAGCGCGACAAGATGCGCGCCGACATCAAACGGCGCCTGGGCTTTGCCGACTATGCGGACCTGCACTTCATCTCGGCGCTGCACGGCACCGCTGTCGGCGATCTGTATCCGTCCATCGAGCGCGCCTTCAAGGCCGCCAACGGTCACTGGTCCACCAACCGTCTCACCACCATTCTGCAGGACGCGGTGAGCGAGCATCAGCCCCCGCTGGTACATGGCCGCCGTATCAAGCTGCGCATGGCCCACCAGGGCGGCAGCAATCCGCCGATCATCGTCGTGCACGGCAATCAGACGAAATCCCTGCCGGAAGCCTACCGACGCTATTTGACCAACACCTTCCGCAAGGTGCTGAAAATTCGCGGTACGCCGGTGCGCTTCGAGTTTCGCTCCGGGGACAATCCCTTTGACAGCGATGCCAACGCAAGCGATCGTGAAAAAGCCAAGAAGCGGGAGCTGGCGAGAACCAAGGAAGCAGCACGCAAGAGTCGTCGCTAGGGAATTGCTGAATAAATCGCCGAGCGAAATGAAGTGCAAGGCGCACGGAGCGCAGAAAACGAGACATAACATGGGGTTAGGCGAGTTTTCGAGCACCGCGCAACGCAGCAATTCGTTCGTGTAGGCATTTATGCAGTAATTCCTTAGACGCCTGCCTGACTACCCACCCACTGGCAGGCAAACTGCCAGGCCGCGCGTCCGCTTCTGACGCCACGCAAGGTGGCATAGCGCAATGCTTCCGTTCGAGCCTCATCGTTCCATTGCACATTCTGGTCAAGATACGCGACCCAGTGTCGGCACGCCTGCAGGTAGGTGTCCTGATCGAAGGCACGAAAGGAAAGCCACAGGCCGAAACGATCCGACAGCGAGATTCGCTCCTCCACCGCATCGCCATGATGAAGCTCATTGCCGACCAGGCGCGTCTGGGCGTTGTCCTCCATCGACTCCGGAAGCAGGTGGCGGCGGTTGGAAGTCGCATACAGCAGCACATTTTTCGGCGGACCGGTCAGGGTGCCATCGAGTACGCTCTTGAGGGCCTTGTAGCCATCGTCACTGCCCTCGAAGGAGAGATCGTCGCAATAGACGATGAAGTGATGCGCCGTATCGCGCAGCTGTTGCACCAGAACCGGCAGCCCCACCAGGTCATGACGATCCACCTGAATGAGTCGTAACCCCTCTGATGCAAGACCGTTGAGCAATGCTCGCACCAAGGACGACTTGCCGCTGCCACGAGCACCCCAAAGCAGCGCATGGTTGGCGGGCAAGCCTTGCAGAAATGCACGAGTATTGGTCAATAACGCACCTTTTTGCCGCTCGATACCGATCAAATCATCCAGCCCCACGCTATCCCGAGGCGCGATGGGCAACAGTTGGCCACCCAATGAATGGCGCTGCCACAGAGCGGCCACATCGCGCGTCCAATCCAATTCTGGCGGCTGAGGTGGCAGCCAGGCCTCGACCCGATCGAGTAGTCGAATCAAGCGTTGGCTCAGTTCCGCATCCATGAATACAGGGCTCCTTGTCGACAATGGTTGACGCTGGAAGTCATCCGGGTATCTTGAAGCTCAACACCACTTCGGTCCAGATAGATAATGTTCAGAAATCAGGAAAACCGTATGAAATGGATCAACCGTAGCGCATTGGGAGCATTGCTCATCTCCCTCGTGGCTTGCAGCCAATCTCCCACCGGACGCTCCCAGTTGACGCTGTTTTCCGATGAACAGCTTAGCGAAATGGGGGGGCAAAGTTTTGCTCAATACGAGAAAGAACTTCCCGTAGTCCAAGGACAAGCCAATAGCTATGTGCAGTGTGTTGCGCGGGCGATCACCCAAGAGCTTGAGTCCGGCGGTCAGTGGGAGGTCAAGGTATTCAAGGATGACTCCGCCAACGCCTTCGCGCTGCCCGGCGGCCACATCGGGGTCAATACCGGTCTGCTCAATGTGGCGAAGAACCAGGATCAACTGGCAGCGGTCATCGGTCACGAAATCGCTCACGTTCTGGCAAGCCATGCCAACGAGCGCGTCTCTCAGCAGGCGGCGACTCAAACCGGTCTATCCGTCTTTCAGGCGGCGGCTGGGCTCAATAGCGCCGGTGGTCAGCAGCTGATGGGGCTGCTCGGCATGGGCGCTCAGTATGGCATTCTGATGCCATTCTCCCGCAAGCAGGAGAGTGAGTCGGATGTGTTGGGCCTGGATCTGATGGCCCGGGCCGGATTCGACCCACGAGCCAGTATCGACCTGTGGCAGAACATGTCCGCCAACAGCAACGGTCAGCCGCCGGTATGGATGTCGACCCACCCCAGCCACGGTCAGCGCATCGACCTTCTGCAAGCCCAGATGAACGACGCCATGAGCTACTACCAGCAGGCCCAGGCAGCAGGCAAGACCCCTAACTGCCAGAGCCCAGGCTGATGGTGCGATGGGGTTCGCTGCTGCTGATTCTGCCGCTTGTCATACTGATGGGCGTCTACTTCTGGGAGCTTGGCGACATACGCGAATGCCAGCTCTCGGGAGGTTACTGGGACGCCATTGCATCGGCTTGCCGAGAGCAGCCACAGCCTTTTAACCCTTTCATCGAGCGACATTCGCTACTGGTGAACGGCGGCATGCTGCTCTCAGTGTTGGGGCTTGTAATGTGCTTTGTCGGGCTTTATACCCGGCGCTAGATCATGCACCTATACTTTTCCTACCCGAGCCTAGCTCGGGCGAAGCTGCTTGCGCAGAGCAGCAGTCTCGGGTCGCACATCACGCCACAGAAAGAAGGACTCCGCTGCCTGCTCGATGAGCATGCCCAGGCCATCCGCGGTGCGGGCATCGTGCTCCGCGGACCAGCGCAGGAACGCGGTAGGCTCATTTGCGTACATCATGTCGTAGGCTAGGGCATCATCGGCAAACACATCCTCTGGCAGGGGCGGACACTCCCCGCCCAGGCTGGCACTGGTGCCGTTGATGACCAGATCGAACGTTCCCACTATTTCATCGAAGCCGCCGCTGGTGGTCTCTCCCAATCCAGCAAATGCCTTGGCCAGCCGGTGCGCCTTCTCCGGGGTGCGATTGGCGATCATCAGGGTCGCCGGCTGTGTCGCCAACAGGGGCTCGAGAATGCCACGTACCGCTCCCCCTGCGCCTAATACGAGAATACGCGCTTTCTCCAGCGGGGCGGCCTGCGCCTGAAGATCGCGCACCAGTCCGATGCCATCGGTGGTATCACCAAAAATCTCGCCATTTCGATCCAGCACCAGGGTATTCACCGCGCCAGCAAGCCGTGCGCGAGGGCTGAGTACATCGCTCAAACGATAGGCGTCTTCCTTGAAAGGCACGGTCACGTTGGCACCACGACCCCCTGCGGCAGCGAAATCCCGCCAGGCGCCGGCAAAATCTTCCAGGGGCGCCTCGATCGCCTCATAGGTCATTTCTTCGCCGGTCTGTTCGGCGAAAGCCGCATGAATCCTGGGCGACAGGGAGTGGCTGATGGGATGACCAAATACGCAGTAACGATCGCTCATGGAAAACTCCGCTTTAAATATTCAATGTCTCAGTGAGCGCTTTGCGGTTCCTGATTCAACCAATCCCGGGGCCGCAGATAATCCCGATAAAGCACCTCTTCCCGGCTACCGGGTTCCGGCGTCCAGCCATAGTGCCACTCGACGACCGGCGGCATGGACATGAGAATCGACTCGGTGCGCCCGCCGCTCTGCAGGCCAAACAGAGTGCCCCGATCCCAGACCAGATTGAACTCCACGTAGCGCCCACGACGATAAAGCTGGAACGCGCGCTCCCGCTCGCCGTAGTCGTCATCTCGCCGGCGCTTGAGAATCGGCAGATAGGCGTCGAGAAAGCTATCGCCCACGGCGCGCTGGAACGCGAAGCAGCGCTCGAATTCCCACTCGTTGAGATCGTCGAAAAACAGGCCGCCGACGCCCCGGGTCTCATCCCGATGCTTTAAATAGAAATACTCGTCGCACCAGCGCTTGTAGCGCGGATAGACATCGTCACCGAAAGCCGCGCAGGCGTCGAAAGCCGTCTGGTGCCAGTGCACCACGTCCTCTTCGACCGGGTAGAAAGGCGTCAAATCATAGCCGCCCCCGAACCACCACACTGGCAATTCGCCCTCTTTCTCGGCAATGAAGAACCGTACGTTGCCGTGGCTGGTGGGTACGTAGGGGTTATGTGGGTGCAGCACCCAGGAAACGCCGACCGCATGAAAGCTGCGCCCTGCTAGTTCGGGTCGCGCTGCGGTGGCCGAAGGAGGCAGCGTGGCGCCAAACACGTGGGAGAAATTGACCCCGCCTTTCTCGAATACTGTACCATTCTCGATCACCCGGGAACGTCCCCCGCCACCTTCCGGACGCTCCCAGGCATCTTCATGAAAATCCGCGCCGTGGTCTTCATCCGCCAGGGCCTGGCAAAGCCGGTCCTGCAGGTCCAGCAGATAGCGTTTGACGTCTTCGAGGTTGGCGTGAGCCACAGACAACTCCTTGGATTTGGTACTTCCCGGTATTCAATCGCGCAGTATCTCGCCGCTGCGCAAGTCACGAATGGTACTGGGTCGAGCATAGCCGCCAAGCGCCCCTTCGACCACGTGAACGGCGCGACCAAAATAGTCTCGAATAGTGGCGCTATCGAGGGCCGGTGGCTGTCGGGCAGGATTGGCGGAAGTGGAAACAAGTGGGCCGCCGAAGGCGGCGCAGAGAGCGGTGACCAGAGGATGATCGCTGACCCGCAACGCCACGCTTGCATGCTCACCGCGCAACAGCGGGTGTGAGCGGCCATTGTGCGGCACCAGCCAAGTGACATGACCCGGCCAGCTGGTACTCAGGCGTTGACGATCATTCGCGTTCAGTTCGCTCAGCCAGGGATCGAACTGATGGATGTCCCCTGCAATCAGGATGAGTCCTTTAGCCGGATCGCGCTGCTTGAGATCGAGCAGTGCCTGCAGCGCGGCGGCATTATCCGGATCACACCCCAGCCCCCACACTGCCTCGGTGGGATAGGCAATGATACCGCCCTCCCGCAATACGGCGATGGCGGTTTCCAGGGCCTCGCGATCGATCATTCCAGACGCTCCGACTTGGCGAACAAGGCGCTGATTCTACCATGACGGCTATCACCCAGCAGCCGCCACGCGGCAAAGCATAAGGCTTGGGTTGAAAAAATCGGCGAGTGAAGTCCAGACGGGCACGCCGAGTCAAGGCACTTTTCAGGTAGCGCCTAGCGTGGCAAGCGTACCCATCCCCCCGGCGCCTGGGCCGCCCAGCCTTCGAGCTCCAACTCCAGCAGGCGCTGCTGGCAGTAAGGAAAATCCCGTCCGGACAGTTCGATCAGGGTATCCAGCGGTGTGGGGGAATCACTGAGCAGCGCCAACAGCGTATCGTCGTTTGCTGGCAGCGTATTGGAAGATGGTTCGGCTGGCATGGAAGCAGGCATGGCAACCGCCGTCATGCCCCACTGGCCCAGCTCGGCGAGAATATCCTCGACACAGGTGACCAGGGTCGCGCCCTGGCGCAACAAGGCAAGACAGCCCCGCGCCTGAGGATTGTGAATCGATCCCGGCAGCGTGAACACTTCACGGTTCTGCTCCATGGCCAGACGCGCACTGATCAGAGACCCGCTCTTTTCCGCCGCTTCGATGACCAATACGCCGAGAGTCAGCCCGGTGACGATACGATTGCGCCGAGGAAAGAACGCAGGATTGGCCCGCAGGGTCGGGGCATGCTCGCTGAGCAGCAAGCCCTCCCCTTCCAGCATGCGCCGATAAAGATCAGCGTGCCGAGAGGGATAGACGACATCGATGCCACAACCGAGCACGCCAATGCTGTGTCCGCCCGCCTGCAGCGCCGCATGATGGGCGCGACCATCGACGCCCAGGGCCATTCCGCTGACCACGCAAAAGCCACGCTCTGCCAGTTCCGTGGCAAAGCGTGCCGTGTTGCCCTGCCCTTCCCGGGTGGGTCTGCGTGTCCCTACGATTGCGATTCCTGGCGGCGCAAGCACCGCCAGGTTGCCTTTCGCCCAGAGCAGCGGCGGTGGGTCCGGCAACTCATCGAGCAACCTGGGCCACGCAGCATGAGCGGGTGTCAGTAAATGATGCGCGGGGTGTGCTGCCTCCCAGGCTAATGCTTGCTCTACCTTGGGCTGTAGCGGGCTCCTGTCAGGATGGTCGAGCCACAGGCGCAGGGCGTCACGAGGAGCGGCAGGCAACAGCGCCAGCCAGCCCTGAGGCCATTGGGGCTGGCGTTCACGCAGCTGCGCCAGGCGTCGCGGCCCCATGCCGGGCAGCAGGGACAGCACCAGCCAATCGGAAGCCGTCATGTTCTCAGCGCTGCCCTAAACGCGTAACCAGCGCATTGTCAGCCGGTGCGTGGACTCGATCACCCACTGCCAGACTGCGGCTGGCCTGCATGACCAGGGCATAGCTGAGGCGTTCATAGGCATGAAACACCATCAGCAATCCAGCGTCCTCTCCAGGCAAACGCAACGTTTGGTCGGTAACCGGGTCGACCACCTTTTCGCCGAGCTGTTCGACGGCCAGCACGTTTCCCGGGGCGAGCCCATCGCGACGCCCCAGATCCAGCGCCACCACATCAAGACGACCGATGTAGCGCACACCGCCGGGCACGGACAATATCCGACCTTCGCTCATGGCGGGGGCGGCACTGAGCCGAAATTCTGGCGCTGCCGGTAAACTCTCCAGCGGCAGCACCTTGTCGCCTGGACGAATCTCCTGACGTGACGACGTCACCTCGAGCAAGGTGATGTCGTTTTCCTGACGCAGGAAACGCGTCTCGCCCAGGGCTTCCATTTCAAGCCCGAGAAATTCGCCGGTATCCGGGTCCACGTAGCGCTGCCCGGGGCGATAGAGCCCATAGAGCCGCCCTGCCGGCAATTCACCGCGCACATAAAGGCGGTCGCCAGCACCGCTTAGAATGCGCTGATCATCTCCCCCGAGCACATACGCCGCGTTGTCGATATCGTTTGGACTCACAACGCGATTGCTTTCCAGAAAGCTGCGCAGGAGATCCCAGGGCAATGGCGCAATGTCGTCCCGGGCCGAAATACGATGCACCTGAGGCGAGAGCCGCAGAACGTTCTCGTTGCGCTGCAGTGCATCGCGAGAAATATCCTCTTTCAGTGCAGCCACCGCCGGCGACAAGAGCGCCAGGCAGATGGCACCCAGCGACCAACACGCCAGTCGCCGATGCCGCTTGGCTATATCCTTCGTTTTGCCCTTCGCTATGGCCTTCGTTATACCTTTTGGTATACCTCTCATCATGTGCATAGCCCGCTACCTGCCTTGTGTTTTGCAACGATCAGAACTTTTGTGTTTTGTCTGGTCCAATGAAGGAGCCCCTCAATTGAATGCGAAAGGTCTGTAAAGACATATCGGCCGGATTTCCCGATAGTTTGATACTATTGCATTCATGAGTGACTCTATGGTTCTGCTGATGAGTGAATCGTCTTACAATGAACGCATATTCTCGTACCACCGGATAACGGTATTACCAACGCCATGGCCAAATTAGAGATTCTCGAATTTCCCGATGAGCGCCTGCGCACCAAGGCCAAGCCCGTCGATATCGTCGACGACGAAATTTCGACCCTGGTCGACGACATGCTCGAAACCATGTACGACGCCAATGGCATCGGGCTGGCAGCAACTCAGGTGGATGTGCATCGGCGCGTGATCGTCATGGATGTCAGCGAAGACCACTCCCAGCCGCTGGTGTTGATCAACCCCGAGTACACTCCGCTGGACGATGAGCGTGAGCCCATGCAGGAAGGGTGCCTGTCTATTCCCGAGTACTATGCGGAGGTGCCGCGTGCCTTGCGGGTTCACCTCAAGGCGCTGGATCGCGATGGCAAGCCCTACGAGCTGGAAGCCGACGGCCTGCTTGCCCACTGCATTCAGCATGAGCATGATCATCTCGAAGGCGTGCTGTTCGTGGATTATCTGTCGCCGCTTAAGCGCGAACGCATCATGAAGAAGATGCAGAAGCGCCACCGGCAAATGCAGGAAGCATGATCTTTAGTTTTAAAAGGCCGGTCGATCCGGCCTTTGTCATTTTAGTCCTCTCGCTGCTCCGTTATCATTAGGCATCTGCTCCTTCATCATGGACGATTCTGATGTCGCCTTCCTTGCGAGTAATATTCGCCGGCACGCCGGACTTTGCAGCCGCCAGCCTGCAGGCACTGCTTGGCAGCGCCCATGAGCTTGTCGCCGTTTATACCCAGCCCGATCGTCCCGCCGGTCGAGGGCGCAAGCTGACGCCCAGTCCGGTCAAGGCGCTGGCCCTCGAACACGATCTTCCCGTGTATCAACCCGTTTCCCTGAAAGAGACAGAGGCCCAGCAAACGTTGGCCGGCCTTGAAGCGGATGTCATGGTAGTGGCAGCCTACGGCCTGATCCTGCCTCAGACGGTACTCGATACGCCGCGCCTGGGGTGTCTCAACGTGCATGCCTCTCTTCTGCCCCGCTGGCGAGGGGCCGCTCCCATTCAGCGCGCCATCGACGCCAGCGACAGCGAATCCGGCATCACCATCATGCAAATGGACGCGGGTCTCGATACCGGCGCCATGCTCCTGACCCGCAGCACGCCGATTGACGACGCCACCACCGGCGGCGAGTTGCACGATCGCCTGGCGCAACTGGGGGGCGAGGCGATCGTCACCGCCCTAGATGACTTGGCGGCGGGCAAGCTCACCCCGATGCCACAACCCGCTGAAGGGGTGACCTACGCTCATAAGCTGTCCAAGGCTGAAGCGCAGCTCGACTTCACCAGCCCTGCCCAGGCGCTGGCCCGGCGTATTCGGGCGTTCAACCCCTGGCCGGTGGCCTGGACGACCCTGAACGATCAACCGCTGCGGCTCTGGTTGGCCGAACCGGAAGAAGGCAATCCGGCGGCATCGCACCAGACCAGCCAATCCGGCACGCTATTGACGTCAGCGCCGGATGCGCTGCGTATCGCCTGCGGCCCCAAGGGAACAGAGGTGCTGCGGGTAACTCGTGCCCAGCTGCCCGGCGGCAAGGCGCTGACCGCGCAAGAACTGCTCAATGCCAAAGCCGAGCGCTTTGCGCCAGGGTCGCGCCTTGGCAATGCTCCTCAGGAGACTCATGAATGAATGATGCCCCCAGCGGACAAGGTGTTCGCGCCGTTGCCGCTCGCGCCCTGGTGCCGGTACTCACTGGCAAGGGCTCTCTTGCCAGCCTCGACGATGGCGCGGTCCCGGCCCGGGATCGCGCCTTCCTGCGCGCCTTGTGCTATGGGGTATGTCGAACCCTCCCCCGGCTCGAGGCGCTGGCACAAGAACTGCTGCGCAGCCCGTTCAAGGCCAGGGACGTGGATGTCCAGGCCTTGTTGTTGCTGGGTATTTATCAGCTGCTTTATCTGCGCGTACCGCCCCACGCGGCGGTGGGTGAAACCGCCGGCGCCGCGCGCCTGTTCAACAAAGAGTGGGCGACTCGCGTGCTCAATGGTTGCCTGCGCCGGCTGCAACGCGAAGCGGACGAGCTGCAGGCCAAGATAGATCGCGACCCCAGTACTGTCTGGTTGCATCCCACCTGGCTGCTCAAGACGCTGCGTCAGGCCTGGCCCGAGGATTGGCAGGCAATCGCCGAGGCCAACAATCACCCCGGCCCCATGACCCTGCGTATCAATCGCCGCCTTGGCAGTCGCGACGATTACCTGATGCGGCTGGAAGCTATCGGCAAGAGCGCCACCCGCTGTGAGCACGCACCGAACGGCATAACCCTTGCGGAGCCCTGCGATATCAACGAACTGCCCGGGTTTGCCGAGGGCGAGGCAAGCGTACAGGATGAAGCCGCGCAGCTCGCCGCGCAGCTCATGGCTCCCGCGCTCGAGAATCGGCCCGACGCCAAGGTGCTGGATGCCTGTTGCGCGCCCGGGGGTAAGACAGCTCATCTGCTCGAATCCTTCGATATCAACCTGACCGCCCTGGACAACGACGCGGTACGTCTGGCCCGGGTCAATGCAACCCTCAAGCGTCTGGATCTCAAGGCCCGACTCAAGCACGCGGACGCCAGCACCCTGGATTGGTGGGACGGCGCTGCTTTCGACGCCATCCTGCTCGACGCTCCCTGCTCCGGCAGTGGCGTGATTCGCCGCCACCCGGACATCAAGCGTCTGCGCCGCCCCTCGGACATCCGCGACCTGGCGAGCCTGCAAGGGCGCATGCTGGATACGCTATGGCAAACCTTGGCCCCCGGGGGCACGCTGGTTTATGCCACCTGTTCGGTCATACCGGAGGAGAACGCGGATGCCATCGATGCCTTTCTTGCACGTACTGACGATGCCGAGGCAACGACACCCAGCGAGGTCAGCTGGGGCCGCGCCGCGGGGGCAGGCCGTCAGCTGTTGCCAATTACCGCTGGCCACGACGGCTTCTTCTACGCGCGCCTAGTCAAGATGACCTAAGGCGGGTTCACGGAAACCGCCTATCATTGTAGTGGTGCACAAGACGCTGCATGTTTACCCCTGCATTCCAATACCTCTACATCGACATCGGCACAGGAGCCGCTTCATGCCCAGCCACATTTACAAGAAGATCGAACTGACCGGCTCGTCGCCCAAGGGAATCGAGGACGCCGTCGAGCAGGCGCTAGCCAAGGCCAACGAATCCTTGCACGACATGCGCTGGTTCGAAGTCACCGAGACCCGGGGGCATATCGAGCACGGCCGCATCGCCCATTGGCAAGTGACCGTCAAGGTCGGCATCACCCTGGACTGAAACTTCCACTCCCGGGCCCGGATTGCCGGGTCCGGCCTCTGTCTTTCACCTGCTTTGCTGGTTTATGCTAGCGCCACATAAAGGACTCTCCCCGGGCGGACCCATCATCGATGAAGATTATCATCCTGGGTGCCGGTCAAGTTGGCGGCACTCTGGCGGAGCATCTGGCGCACGAAGAAAACGATATCACCGTCGTCGATACGGAGACGGTTCGCCTGCGTGAGCTACACAACCGCCTGGATATTCGCACCGTGACCGGCTCCGGCTCCTACCCGATGGTGCTGCGCCAGGCGGGCTGCGAGGATGCGGACATGCTGATCGCGGTGACCAATTCCGATGAAGTCAACATGATCGCCTGTCAGGTGGCCCATACGCTGTTTCGCACCCCGACCAAGATCGCGCGGGTACGCGCCGCTGCCTACCTGACCCGCAAGGGACTGTTTTCCAACGAAGCGGTACCGGTAGACGTACTGATCAGCCCGGAGCAGGTCGTCACCGATCATATCCGCCGCCTGATCGTCTATCCGGGCGCGCTGCAGGTGCTCGAATTCGCCGGCGGCCAGGCCCAGCTGGTGGCGGTCAAGGCCTATTACGGCGGCCCGCTGGTCGGCCAGGAGCTTGGATTCCTGCGCCGCCACATGCCCAATGTCGACACCCGGGTCGCCGCCATCTATCGCCAGAATCGTCCGATCATTCCTCGCGGCGATACTGTCATCGAGGCGGATGACGAGGTGTTCTTCATCGCTGCCCGGCGGGATATTCGCGCGGTCATGAGCGAGCTGCGCAAGATCGAGCGGGATTTTCGCCGCATCCTCATCGCCGGAGGCGGCAACATTGGCCAGCGCCTGGCGGAGCAACTCGAGCATAGCCACCAGATCAAGATCATCGAGCGGAACCTGGAACGCTGCGGCGTTCTTTCCGAGCGTCTCGATCGCACCGTGGTACTGCATGGCAGCGCCACCAGCAAACGCTTGCTGATCGAGGAAAACATCGAGGATTGCGATATCTTCTGCGCGCTTACCAACGACGACGAGGTCAACATCATGTCGTCGATGCTGGCCAAACGCCTAGGGGCCAAGAAGGTGCTGACTCTGATCAACAATGCCGCTTATGTGGACTTGGTTCAGGGTGGCGAAATCGATATCGCCATTTCGCCGCAACAGTCCACCATCGGCGGCCTGCTGACCCATGTGCGCCGGGGGGATATCGTCAACGTTCACTCCCTGCGACGCGGCGCGGCAGAGGCGATCGAGGCCATCGCCCACGGCGACGCCCGATCCTCGAAGGTCATTGGACGTACCATCGATGAGATCGATCTGCCGGCCGGCACCACCATCGGCGCGGTGGTACGTGGCAAGGAGGTGCTGATCGCCCACGACGATGTGGTCATCGAAGCCGGCGATCATGTCATCTTGTTCGTGATCGACAAGCGCCGTATCCGCGATGTGGAGCGTTTGTTCCAGGTTGGTCTGTCCTTTTTCTAATTTTCAGAATACAAACAAATGTCCTATCACGTAAGAAGCGCTGATTCATGAGTCTACGCGTCACGCTGCGCATTCTCGGGCTCCTGCTGATGGTATTCAGCCTGACCCTGGTTCCGCCCATCCTGATTTCGCTGTTGTTCAAGGACACGGTGTGGAACGCGTTTGTCATTGCCATGGCCATCACCTTCGCGACTGGCGCAGTACTTTATGCGCCCAATCATCGTGCCCGCAAGGAGCTGCGTACGCGGGATGGCTTCCTAATCACGGTGCTGTTCTGGAGTGTACTGGGGCTCTTCGGTTCGTTGCCGTTGATGTTTGCCAGTGATCCGGCGCTCTCCTGGACCGATGCGATTTTCGAGTCCTTTTCCGGGCTGACCACCACCGGTGCCACGGTGATCACCGGTATCGACCTATTGCCGGACTCCATTCGCTACTACCGCCAGCAGTTGCAGTGGCTGGGCGGCATGGGGATCGTGGTACTGGCGGTCGCCATCCTGCCGACCCTGGGTATCGGCGGCATGCAGCTCTACCGCACCGAGATTCCCGGCCCGCTCAAGGACTCCAAGCTGACCCCGCGCATCACCGAGACCGCCAAGGCGCTGTGGTACATCTATGCCGCGCTGACCCTCACTTGTTTCCTGGCCTACTGGCTAGCGGGCATGAACTGGTTCGATGCCCTCGGGCATAGTTTCTCGACGGTGGCCATCGGGGGCTTTTCCACCTACGACGCGAGCATTGGCTATTTTGACAGCGCCACCATCGAGTTGATCTGCGTGGTGTTCATGATTCTGTCCTCGATCAGTTTCGGCCTGCATTTCGCCGTGTGGCGTGAAAAACGGCTGGGGCAGTACCTGCAGGACCCCGAATTCCGCTTTTTTCTTCTGTTCCTGGCCCTGCTCAGCATCACAACCATCGTGACGCTGCTGGCAAGCGGCACCTACAACGACATGACCGGGGCGCGTCACGGCCTGTTCGAGGCCGTCTCTATCGCCAGCACCTCGGGCTTTGGCGTCGCCGACTTCTCGATCTGGCCCGGCGCCCTGCCCTTCATGCTGTTCGTTGCCGCCTTCGTTGGCGCTTGCTCCGGCTCTGCCGGGGGCGGCATGAAAGTGATCCGTATTCTGCTGATTTTAAAGCAGGGCATGCGGGAAGTGCTGCGTCTGATTCATCCCAGCGCCGTCATCTCGATCAAGGTGGGCAAGATGAGCGTGACGGACAGCGTGTCACAGGCGGTATGGGGCTTCTTCTCCGTCTATGTGATGCTGTTTTTCCTCATGCTGGTAGGCATGCTGACCACCGGACTCGACCAGGTCACCGCCTGGTCCGCGGTCGGCTCCGCGCTCAACAATCTGGGCCCCGGGCTTGGCGAGGTCGCCAATCACTATGGCAACATTCCCGCCGCCGCTAAGTGGATCCTGGTAATCGCCATGGTATTGGGGCGCCTGGAAATTTTCACGGTGCTGGTACTGTTTACCCCGGCTTTCTGGCGTCGCTGAATCGACGCACAAGAAGATACCCATATATCGGGAGATTGATGGCTAGCACGCCAATGCCCAGCCACAACTGAATGGTCGGCGTCAGCCCCGCTGGATAGATGAGAGCAATCAGATAATGCTCGATGAACCCGCCGGCATAGCCGGATTCTCCGGCAGCACGCAGCAAGGCGTTTTCCAGCGGGGTCAAAGGGCAGATCCAGCCTTTGAACTCAAGCGCCGCTGCCCATGCTACTGTCGGTAGATGCAACCATACCAGACGTGGCCAGCGCAGCACGGCAAGCCCTCCTAGCACCACGAAGAGAATGAACGCCAGATGCAGGATCAGAACTGCCTCGGCGGCAATGCGATAGCCCATCGGCCCCCTCCTTGTCAGTGAAGCGATACCACCGGAGCCCCTGGAGGATACTGCACTTGGACTGCCCGACTCCCTTCATGGATAATTAGCGGCCTGATTGATTCCGTTGCAAGCGAGCGTCCATGACCGACACCCAGGCTATCACCTCCGAAGACAGCATCAGCGGCCCTCGCCGCGTCGTCGAAAGCGGTGATGCCCGCTACACCCTGCTGGGAACCGCCCACGTTTCCCGGGCCAGTGCCGAGGAAGTGCGCAAGCTGATTCGCTCCGGCGAATTCGACGCCGTGGCGATCGAGCTGTGCCAGTCCCGCTATCAGAGCCTGACCAACCCGGACGCCTTGGCAGAGCAGGATCTCTTCCAGATTTTTCGCCAAGGCAAGGCCGGCATGGTGGCCGCCAGTCTCGCCCTGGGGGCATTTCAGCAGCGCGTGGCGGAGCAGTCGGGTATCGAGCCCGGCGCCGAGATGCGTGCCGCGGTCAACGAGAGCCGCGATGCGGATCTGCCCTTGCTGCTGATCGACCGGGAAGTGGGCACGACCTTGAAGCGGGTTTACGCCAACGTACCCTGGTGGCAGCGCATGGGGCTGATTACCGGCCTGTTCGGTAGCTTGCTGTCCCGTCAGGAGGTTTCCAGTGACGACATCGAACGGCTCAAGCAAGGCGATGTGCTGGAATCCACCTTCAACGAGTTTGCCGAGCAATCCGAAGCGCTCTATACGCCCTTGATCGCCGAGCGGGACCGCTACATGGCGCTACGCCTGGTGGAAGAGAACCCCCAGGATCGCTATCGCAATGTGCTGGTGGTGATTGGCGCCGGCCACCTCAAGGGCCTGGCGGCGCACCTCGAACAGCCGCTGCCTCAGCCTCCTACTGCTGAGCGTGAACAGCTTGAAGCGACACCGCAACGGGGGCGCTGGTGGAAGGCGGTGCCCTGGCTGATCACGGCCCTGGTACTGATAGGCTTTGCCATCGGGTTTTCGCGGGATAGCGAGCTTGGCTGGCAGCTGATCGGCGAGTGGTTCCTGATCAATGGCGTACTCTCGAGCCTTGGCGCCGCCATCGCCCTGGCCCATCCGCTTACGGTAGTGGCAACCTTTTTTGCGGCGCCGTTGACCTCGCTCAACCCTACAATCGGCGCTGGCTTCGTAGCCGCTGGGGTGGAGCTCGCGCTGCGCCGTCCCAAGGTGCGGGACTTCTCGCAACTACGCCACGACGTGGCCGCCCTCAAAGGCTGGTGGCGCAATCGTGTGTCGCGCACATTGCTGGTATTCCTGCTTGCCACCGTCGGCTCCGCCGCCGGCACCTGGATTGCCGGGCTACGAATCGCCGGTAAACTGTTCGGTTGAAACAGCAACCGTAGCGCCGGCGGTTGCATCGTTTGCCCTTCGATCCTTCGCCAACCCATACACTCTATACTTTCCAGCACCTGTCCCCCTCTTGATGCACAGGCGTCATTTTGCGCCGCCCCCACAATTTGTCTTAACCTATAACACTATGATTCAAAAGGTTCGACTACACGACGCAAGGAGGCTGATGTGAGTGATACCGATCTTGGGTTGATGGATGCCGGTCGGCTGATGAAGCTTTTCAAGTCCAGTGACGCTTCTCCTTTGGAAGCCACCCGAGCCGCACTGGAGCGCATCGAGCGCTTCAATGACAAGGTCAACGCTTACACCTATATAGACCGCGAGGGGGCGGAAGCGGCCGCCAAGGCCTCCGCCCGGCGTTGGGGCCAAGGCAAGCCATTGAGCCCGATAGACGGCGTGCCGGTTTCGCTCAAGGACCTGACCAATGTCGCCGGCATGCCAGCCCGGGAAGGCTCGCTGCTGACCTCGAACGCTCACTGCGAAGAGGATGCGCCACCCGCGCGCATGTTGCGGAAGGCCGGCGCCGTGCTGCTCGGCAAGACCAATACCCCGGAATTCGGCTGGAAGGCGGTGACCGACAACCGAGTTTACGGCGCGACCTGTAACCCCTGGGATACCCGTCTGACCCCCGGGGGCTCCTCGGGCGGAGCCGCTGCCGCTGCCGCACTCAATATGGGTGTGCTACACCAGGGCGGCGACTCCGGCGGCTCGATTCGCATTCCTGCCGCCTTCACCGGTGTGTTCGGCTTCAAGCCGACCTTCGGCTGGACGCCTCAATGGCCGCCGGCCAAGGAACCGACGCTCTCGCATATCGGCCCGCTGACCCGCAACGTGCGTGATGCCGCCCGCATGCTCAACGTGATCGGGCGCTACGATCATCGCGACCCTTACGCCACTCGCGGCCAACCAGAGGACTGGGGCGTGGATCTCGACAACGACCTGCGCGGCTTGCGTATCGCCTACTCCCCCACTCTGGGCTATGCGGATGTCGATCCTCAGATAGCGGAACGCGTTCGCGAGGCCGCGCACAAGCTGGAGGCACTGGGCGCCGAGATCGTGGAGGTCGACCCCGGCTTCGAGTCGCCCATCAAGATTTTCCAGACGCTGTGGTTCACCGCCTCGCTCGAGTTGTGGTCGCAGTGCAGCGAAAAACAGCGTCAGATGCTTGACCCGGGATTGGTGGCCAATGCCCGACATGCGGAGAGCTGGCTCGCCGTCGACCTGTTTCGGGCGCTGGCCGACCGCGCCCGACTGACTCTGCAACTGGAGCACTTCAACCAGGAGTATCACCTGCTGATGACTCCTACGGTGCCCCTCGAACCCTTCGAGATCAACTACGAGGTGCCACCGGGCAGCGGCATGCGCGACTGGGAAGAGTGGGCGCCCTTCTCCTACCCGTTCAACCTGAGCCAGCAGCCGGCCGCCTCGGTGCCTTGCGGCTTTACCGACAAGGGATTACCGGTCGGCTTCCAGCTTGCGGGCGGCAAGTTCGATGACATTCGCGTATTGCGGGCTTGTCACGCCTTCATGGAAGCCCATCCACCGCGCTTTCCCACGGTGCCGGACCCGGCGCATTACGCCTGACCACCCGGTCATGCATTTCACCCCATTGAGATAAAGGTCTTTTCGATGATCGTTCGTACCCACAAGGACGCCGAAAACAACGCCGTCGATGAAGAGAAGTTCATCAGCCGCCGCTACACGCTGCGGGCGGACGGCATGGGCCACTCGGTGCACGAGACCTATATCAAGCCCGGGCAGGAACTGCACATGTGGTACAAGAACCACAAGGAAAGCGTGATCTGCACCAAAGGCGAGGGTCAGATCGAAGACCTGACCGAAGGCGGCAAGTGGGAGCTGAAACCCGGCGTGCTCTATGCCCTGGACAAGAACCAGCAGCACATTCTGAGCAGCGAGCAAGGCATGACCGTGCTCTGCGTGTTCACCCCCGCCCTGGTCGGCCCCGAGGATCACGACGAACAGGGCAGCTATCCGCTTTATGACGACGACGGTACGGTGCTGCAGCGATAGGCGACGCCCAAGATATCCATCCGGCGCCCCGACACCGTCACTAATTTACCGTGTAACCGTGACGAGACGGCATGACGAACGACACCACACGCATCAATCAAGCCATGAACCACTTCGACGGCCAGGAGGCTATCTGGCTGTTCGGCTACGGCTCGCTGATCTGGAAGGCGGGATTTCCCTATCTGGAACGGCGCCCGGCTTATATTCATGGCTGGGTACGGCGTTTCTGGCAGGGCTCTCACGATCATCGTGGTACGCCGGACGCGCCGGGTCGCGTCGCCACTCTGGTGCGCCAGGCCGGTGCCATCTGCCACGGCATGGCCTATCGCATCACACCCGAGGCTCTAGGGCCCCTTGATGTTCGTGAAAAGAACGGCTATCTGCGTCTGGTGACTGAGCTGCACTTCGAGGAAAGCGAACGCAGCGAAGGGTTGGTCTATATTGCCACCGAAGACAATGCCGCTTTTCTCGGCGACGCCTCGTATCACCATATCGCCCATCAAATCGCTCATGCACAAGGTCCTAGCGGCCCCAATCGCGACTACTTGCTAAACCTGGCGGCGGCGCTGCGTGAGCTCGATGTCGAAGACTCGCATGTATTCGAGCTGGAACGATTACTCCCCCCATTAGCGCCGATAAAAGAGTAGACTGAGCCGAGATCACCCAATTTCATTACCACAGCAAGACGAGAAAGATGATGAGCAGCAAGATCAGTGTAGCGTCCCCCTTGGTCATTTTGCATGGCGACGAAATGGCCCAAGTGGCCTTCGAGAAGATCCTCGAGATGTTCGTCACCTCGCGCCTGGACATGAAACTGGTGGACATCGATCTGTCTGCGGAAAATCGCCTGGCGACCAACGGTCAGGCGGTCATGGATGCCATCGAAGCACTCAAGCAGCACGGTGTGGGCATCAAGAATGCCGGCATGACCGTCAATCGGGAGCAGCTGACGGATCTGCTGGCCAAGCATCCCGATATCGATCAGGCCGACCTGCACCCGCTGGCCACCAAGTCGCCCAACGGCGCAATCCGCAAGGGTATTGGCGGCAATATTACTCGCGAAGACATTCAGTTTCGCAATTTGCAGTTCGACAAGCCCGAGTGGATCGGTCGCGATATTGAAGTCGATACCATGACCAGCGGCGGCATCAAGGAGAGCTATAACGAGCTTTCTAGCGCTACCGGCGTGATCAAGCTGATGTTCGTCGGCGCCAGTGGCGACCCGGAGGAACTGCACCGTCGCGAGGTCGCCAAGGGTGATCCATGGCTGCTGGCCACCAACGATATCGACGATATCAAGGCCTGGGCGCATCGCTTCTTCAAGCGGGCAATCGAGGAGAAGCGCGATATCTATCTCGGCCTCAAGGACACGGTGATCGCCGGTTACGACGGCGCCATGCGCACGGTCATCGAAGATATCTACCAGCAGGAGTATCAGCAGCAGGTCGAATCCCTGGGGCTTGCCTATCATTATGAGCTGATCGATGCCCAGGCCGCGCGCATCGTTGCCAACCCACCCAAGCGCGCGCTTTGGGGCGTGCCGGACAACACCACCGGGCGCAAGCTCTACAAGCTGGTCGAGCAACTCAAACGCTTCGGCATCCCGAAGCGCGAAGCCCGCGTGTCGCTTTCGCGCATGAGCGCCGGCGGCGGCGATCAGTACGGCAGCTACAACATGCCCGCCACAGAAGACGGCATTCTCAAGGTGATCGTCGATGGCGATGAGAAACATGCTCGACGCGTGAAGGCAGGTGATCCGATCCTGCTGATGTCCAACGATGCCCAGGCCATCAAGGATTGGGTGCTCCAAGTGTTCCGCGATGCCTCACGCAAGAAAAAGGAGGTCTACTTCGGTCTCAAGCGCGAGTACATGAATTACGACGAAGTGTTCAGCACGGTCATCACCGATGTGCGCTACGAGCTAGCCCAAGGCGGTACGCCACCGCCATCGTTCATGATCATGCGGCCTTCCAGTCAGCTGATCAAGATGATCACCGACCCGCCCCGCAATGCCCTCTACCCGGCCCAGAATCTGGATGGCGACATCTTCTCGGATATCTCCGCCGCCTTGGGGGGAAGCCTTGCCACGGCGAGTTCCATCATCGAAAGCAAGAACGGCACCATGCTGTTCGAGGCGCCCCATGGCACCGCCCACGATCTCTATCTGAAATACCAAGAAAGCAATGGCAAGGAAGCGCACTTCAACTCCTCGGCGCTGCTGTTCGCCGTCGCCAATGCGCTGGAGACCCTGGGCGAACGGGAAGGCAACGACGCACTCGTCGGCTACGCCACGCAGCTGAAGGAAGCGCTGATCGACACCGTCGATGCCGGCATCATCACCGGCGACCTGAAAGGTAAGACAGCCGATCCTGACAAGGAACAGGTGGTGGATATGCAAGGCTTTCTCGATGCGGTGGAAAAGCGGCTGGCAAGCTAACTTCTCTCTACCGGTTTGAATATTCATCAAGAGTCCTTTTCATAGTTTTGCAAAGGGCTCTTGGTCGCTTTCAATAAACCGCAACCGGATATGACACGATACTCTGCCTGGGATCAGTATCGCGTATCACGAATTAAGCATTTCCCTGTCGACGCAGGTGAAAACGGCACTTGAGCGCACGTTATCGTTTTGATGATGAGACGGTAAACGTTATTACCGCTCGTCGCCGTGAGGAGATCAGTCTCTAAGATGCGGCAGAAAACTTTGAGAGTGGTGGGCCCAGCAGGACTTGAACCTGCAACCAAGGGATTATAAATAAAATTTCGTAACATTGAGGATCGCTTCTACCATGCGATTATATCTAAGAATCAGAAAGTTGAGGATTTCCACTACTTACACTAGCCACAGCGTTTTCTTGTAATCAGCAGCCAAACTGCAACCAAAGTAGTCTGTTCGCTCTCCCTGCACCGACAGAGACCTAATCTAGAAGGCCTTACATCATCGAACACTCATCGTAGTCATGAAGTAGTGGCAGCAAGATCGTCCTTAGTTATTTTGGAGCGCATAATCGCTCATCCGGGACCCAGCATTTCATGGCGCAATAGACATTAGTCTTATTCCGATATTCATTCGCCCTCGCCTGTAGGCTAACTCTTTCATAGCAGTGACTTGCGTATCTTCTTTCTAACCCGATAAGGGTCCATCTCATTCGATACTAAGAGTCTCGTGTTGACATCATAGCGTAGTGCTCCCTACTATCGAGGCAGTTTGTGAAACACAATACCGCATAGCAAAACAAAAAGGCTCATACAGCCGAGGAAACCTTATGCATTATCTAGTCCGCCAAGTGCTGTTTGCTTCACTCCCGCTCACTCTTGCTCTTCCTGGAGCGACCCTTGCCAAGGAGGTCGAACTCCCTAACACCATGGCCTGGACTGCCTACGGCACCAACTCCAGTGGTTATGCGCAGGCCGTGGCCATTGGTGGCATGCTTCAGAAACAATACGACACTGCAGTGCGTGTACTGCCTGGCGATAACGATGTATCGCGCATGACTCCGCTAAAGACAGGACGTGTCGACCTATGCGCCTGCGGTATCGCCAGCTACTACGGAGCCGAGGGCGTTCTGATGTTCGCTCATCCCGACTGGGGCCCACAGCCACTGCGCGTACTAACCACCTCGACCGCCTCTTTTGGCCTTTCGCTAGCCGTGGCCGGAGACCTGGACGTCAAGACGCCAGCAGACCTGAAAGGTAAGCGCATCGCTTACATCCGCGGTGATGATGCCCTCAACAAGGGCACCGAAGCCTACCTCGCCTTTGGCGGCCTGACCTGGGATGACGTTGAACGGGTCGACTATCCTGGGTATGCGCGTTCGTTCGACGGCATTATCTCCGGTGAGGCGGACGCCTCTTTTACTACCACGGTGACACCACCGGCTCAGCAATTGGCCAGCAGTCCGCGTGGTATCAGCTGGCCGGCGCTAGATCCCAACGACGAAGCCGCCTGGCAACGTATGCAGAAAATCGCTCCTTATTTCCGACCCCATGAGGTCACCGCTGGAGCAGGCGGCGTTTCCGCCGAGAACCCGGTCAACAGTGCCAGCTATCCTTATCCGATCATCGTTGCCAATGCCGATCTCGAGGACACCACCGCCTATGGTTTGATCAAGGCGCTACAGGATAACTACGACGCCTATAAGGACAACGCTCCGGGTGCGGCAGGCTACGCATTGGAGAATCAGGATCTGACCTGGGTCATCCCATTTCACGAAGCGGTCGTCGACTATTACAAGGAAACCGGCGTATGGACCGAGGAAATGCAGGCTCATCAGGACAAGCTTGTAGAACGCCAGAACCTGCTACTCGATACCTGGAAGGAGTTCACCACAGGCGAGACCCCGGAAGATGAAGATGCCTTCCGCGACGCCTGGATGCAAACCCGCGCTTCAGCCCTTCGCGAGGCCGGCTTCGAACCTATCTTCAAGTGATCCCTGTCGGCGTCCACTGCGTAAAGTGGACGCCGGCGATTCCGCCATGCCCAACTCCGGATCCCCGCCATGAATCAGGCCAGTCAACAAGAGGATGTCGGCGCCGCAAAAGAGCAGGTATCAAAAGTGCGGTCCCTGCCCCGCGCGCTGCGCTGGCTCCCAGGTACCGTCACCGTTCTGCTCACCTTGATGACGCTGGACTATCTCTTCAACCTGGGCTGGCTGACTTTCGTTACCGGCCTAGAAACCCAGTTCTACTACGCCGTGGTAGCCCTGTTGCTACCTCTGGTCTTTCTGCTCTGGCCGATGTTTCCCTCGGGGCAGAGCAAGCCGGTGCCTTGGTACGACTACCTCTTGTTTATCGTTACCGCCATCGTCGGCGGCTATTTCGTTTTCCAGGCCGAATCGATCCTCGAACGCGGCTGGGCCTTCGCTGCCCCCGAGCCGGCGGTATGGTTCAGCTACGCCTACTGGTTGCTGATTCTCGAGGCTGCACGCCGCGCCGGAGGTTGGCCCATTGCCTTGATCGTTGCACTGTTCTCCTGCTATCCGATGGTCGCCGACATCATGCCGGGGCCGATCCAGGCGTTTCCATCGACACTCGAGCAGACCGCTATCTACCACACCATGAGTACTGAAAGCATCATGGGCGTACCGCTGCAGGCCTTCGCCAGCCTAGTGATCGGCTTTCTCATCTTCGGGGTGGTATTACAGAAGACAGGAGGTGGCGCCTTTTTCATCAATCTCGCCTTCTCCTTGCTGGGGCACGTACGCGGAGGACCCGCCAAGGTGTCGATCTTCGCCAGTGGCCTGATGGGATCGATGAGCGGGAGTGTGATCACCAACGTGTTGACCACTGGGGTCCTGTCGATCCCCGCCATGCGGCGTATCGGCATGAGCCGTTCATTCGCCGGCGGTGTAGAAGCCTGCGCCTCGACAGGCGGGGTGCTGATGCCACCGGTAATGGGGGCCACCGCCTTTATCATGGCAATGTTTCTCGACGTACCCTACGCTGCCGTGGCCCTGGCCGCCGTCATCCCCTCGGTACTGTATTTCCTGGGCCTGTTCATTCAGATCGATGCTTATGCCGCCCGTAATAACATCAAGGGCCTGCCCAAGCTCGAGCTGCCTTCGGTCAAGCAGACCTTGAAAGAAGGCTGGTACTTCATCTTCGTCTTCGTGCTGCTGGTCTGGATGCTGTTGGTAATGCAGCGTGAGGCGGTGGCGCCATTCTATGCTACTGCCTTGCTACTAGTGATCAATCAGCTCTCCAAGTCGCACCGCTGGGGCTGGAAGAATGTCACCGACACCCTCAATGCCGCCGCCAAGCTGTTCGCTGAGTTGATCGCCATTCTCGCCGGCGTCGGCATGCTGGTCGGTGCGCTGTCGATGACCGGGCTGTCGGGCACCATCGCCAACGATTTCATTCATCTGGCAGGTGGTAGCGTGCCGTTGCTACTCGTCATGGGCGCGCTGACCAGCTTCGTGCTGGGTATCGGGATGACGGTGACCGCCGCCTATATCTTCCTGGCGGTGGCTCTGGCGCCGGCGCTGACCCAAGGTGGCGGCCTCGATCCCATGGCCGTGCACATGTTCATCCTCTACTGGGGCATGCTCAGTTTCATCACTCCGCCGGTCGCCTTGGGAGCCTTCGCCGCCGCTACCGTGGCCGGCGCCCGACCGATGGAAACCGGCCTCCAGGCCATGCGCCTAGGCAGCGTTATCTATTTCATCCCCTTCATGTTCGTGCTTAATCCAGCGCTGATCATGCAGGGCAGTCCTATCGGTATCATTCTGGTGTTCTGTCAGGCCGTGCTTGGCATCGTGCTGTTCGCCTCAGCCATGCAGGGCTACCTGATTGGGGTGGGGCGTCTCGGCCATACCCCTGCCATGGAAGTAATCATTCGCACCCTGGTGCTGATCGCCGGCTTCTGTGTCGCGCTGCCCGGCGGCAAACCAATCCCCTTCAGCAACCTGGAGCTGCTCAGTGTTGGACTGGCCACCGGTATACCGGCGATCCTGCTCGCTCGATGGAGTCAGCACCGTGCCATCCCACGCAACGGCATAACGCCGCACTGACCTCGTCCAGCGCCGAGCATGCGCGTTCGGTGCCTTTTCAACAACAATACTCAGGAGCCCTCCATGCTACGTCAGATTCGTTTACCCCTTACGGCCGGTGCACTGTTCGGCGCGCTCGCGATCACTCCGCTAGCCAATGCCGAGATGCCGGAAACGCTGAACTGGACCGCCTATGGCACCGGCACCAGCGGGCATGCCCAGATCATGGCCATCGGCCAAATCATTCAGCAGCGCAGCGGCACCCAGTTCCGGGTCATTCCCGGCGAGAACGACATTTTGCGCATGACGCCGCTGAAGACCGGTCGTGTCGATCTTTGCGCCTGCGGTATCGCAAGTTATTACGGCTCTGAAGGGGTAATGATGTTCGCCGGTCCTGGCTGGGGGCCGCAGCCGATTCGGGTGATCAGCACCTCCTTGGCCTCGTTCGGGCTGGGCATGGCGGTGGCCGGCGATGTGGAAGTCGAGACCCCCGCGGATCTCAAGGGCAAGAGAGTCGCCTATCTCCGGGGCGACGATGCCCTCAACAAGGCCGCCGAAGCCTATCTGGCCTTTGGCGGACTGGATTGGAACGACGTCGAGAAGGTCATCTTCCCGGGGTACAACAGTGCCTTCGATGGCATCATAAGCGGGCGCGCCGATGCCGCGATTACCACTACCGTGACCCCCGCCGCCCAGCGCTTGGCGGCTAGCCCTCGGGGCATACAATGGCCCCAACTGCCCCGTGACGACCGCGCTGCCTGGGAGCGCATGAAGGCCGTTGCCCCCTACTTCCAGCCTCATGAAGTCACCGCCGGCGCCGGTATTCCCGAGGATGGTTACCACAGCGCCAGTTACCCCTACCCGATCATGGTCGCCAACGCCGACCTCGAGCATGACACCGCCTACGGTCTGATCAAGACCCTGGTCGAGGACTATGATCGCTACAAGGATGCCGCTCCGGGCGCCGCCGGCTACGCCGTCGAGAACCAGAACATGACTTGGGTCATCCCCTTCCATGAGGCAGTCGTCGATTACTACCGCGAAGCGGGCATTTGGACCGAAGAAATGCAGGCGCATCAGGATCAGCTGTTGAAGCGACAACAGCTCCTCGCCGAGACCTGGGGCGATTACGTCATCTCGGCACCAGATGACGAGGAAGCCTTTCGTCAAGGGTGGCTAGAGGCGCGCGCCAAGGCACTGAAAGCGGCCGGAATGCAGCCAGTGTTTTAAACCTCGATTGATCGACGTGAAGCACTAACATAGGTCACCTTCGGGTGACCTTTTTCGTTCCATCTTCTTTATGCGCCAATTTTGCTTTGCGAAATTCAATTCCAAAATACTTGACCGATCTTGCCCGCCCCCGCATCATGGTTTTCAACTTCCGCCCACACGGAGATGTTTCGGATGCCAGACAACCAGCCAGACAGCGCCTCCACCCCCGTCAGCTATAGCCGTCAACAGCGCGTCGGCGTTATTCGTATCGACAATCCACCGGTCAACGCGGTGAGCCAAGCCGTTCGACGAGGACTGCTGGAGGCTCTCGAGCGTGCCGAGGGCGATAGTGATGTCGAGGTCATCGTACTATTAGCCACCGGTCGAACATTCATTGCCGGAGCGGACATCCGTGAATTTGGCAAGCCTCCTCAGCCACCGCTGTTACCCGAAGTCATCGCCACACTGGAAGCCTGCGACAAACCATTGATTGCCGTGCTGCACGGCACCGCACTTGGAGGTGGTTTGGAGGTAGCACTAGGCTGTCATCTGCGCGTCGTCCTGGAGGGGGCCAAGGTCGGCCTGCCCGAGGTCAAGCTTGGCTTGCTGCCCGGGGCCGGTGGCACCCAGCGCCTGCCGCGCCTGGCGGGCGTCGAGTGTGCCTTGGACATGATCACTAGCGGCCGCTTCGTCGCTGCCGAAGAAGCGCAGAGACTGGGCATTGTCGATGCAGTGATGACCGGCAACGACCCGCTCAGCGTGGGTCTGGCCGCCGCCGAACGTCTGCTACAGGGTCGTTACGTTCCGCGCGTCAGTGGCGATCTTCCCGTTCCGACGGCCGACCCGGAAGCCTGCGAGCGCTATCGGAAACGTCTGGCCGAAGAGGTTCCCTATCTGTTCTCGCCTTTTCGCATCGTTGACGCCGTGGAAGCCGCCACTCGCCTGCCTTTCGCCGAGGGGCTCAGACGCGAGCGCGAGCTATTTACCGAATGCATGGAGTCCTCGCAGCGCGCTGGCCTGATTCACACCTTCTTTGCTAGCCGAGGCACGCATAAGGTGCCAGGTGCCGGTAGCGATTCGTCGCTCACGACTCTCGGCCTGGTCGGACATCACGCACTGTTCGAGGCCTTGGCAACCAATGCCGCCAAGGCCGGTGTACGGTTGATCGATCTCGATGCAGAGATCGGCGACGGTATTCAGGCCTGCCTGATTGCTCCCGATGTCGACGCCTCCCGGCGCCAGGCGCTCAGGAGCATACTGCCCATCGGTACTCCCCGAATCGATGTCGCCATACCGCCAGACTTCTCAAGCGATGCCTGTGACGCCGCTCTGGTACTTTCCCCGCTTGATGCGGCGCTGCCGATCTGTGAACTGGTCGATTACACGAACAACCCGGCCTTGATTCAGGCGTTGGCCAACACGCTCAAGAAGCTCAAGCGTCAGGTAGTGGTTACTCGCCACGGGAGCGTCATCGCCGCACTTGAAAAGGCACTGTCAGACGCCATCGCCGATGACCACGAGGCCAGTCGACTCAGTACTGCCTGGGAAGCCGAGGGGTGGGATCTTTCACCCTGGCTGGCGAAGGTCAATGATCGCGTCGAGCTTGATGATACGGATGCCGAACACCATCGTCGTCCTCTCGATCTCGCCTGGCAGCAGGCCGCCCAGACACTCTCGGCGAACGGCCAGGTGCACCGCGACAGCGATATCGATGTACTGGCAACTCAGGCCTTCGGCTATCCATCGCATCTTGGTGGCCCTGCTTTTCGCAGTTCGGTGTCTCGCTGAGCTGCGCTCTTTTTCCTCGAGGTAATCATGAACCTACAATTCACCCCAGAAGAAAACACCTTCCGCGAGGAGGTGCGTGCCTTTCTTGCCGACAAGCTCCCCGCCGATATTCAGCGTAAGGTGCGGTTCGGTCAGCAGCTCAATGCCGAAGAACATGTGCGTTGGCAGAACCTCCTCAGCGAACGCGGCTGGTTGGCACCCGGCTGGCCGGTGGAACACGGCGGTACCGGCTGGAGCCCGGTCGAGAAACATATCTTCGAGGAAGAGTGTGCCGCGGCGCATGCCCCCACGGTGGTGCCGTTCGGTGTCAACATGGTCGCGCCGGTGATCATCCGTTTCGGCAGCGAGGAGCAGAAGCGTCATTACCTGCCACGCATTCTCGGCAACGACGACTGGTGGTGTCAGGGCTATTCCGAACCCGGCGCCGGCTCGGATCTGGCTAGCCTCAAAACTCGCGCCGAACGTGACGGTGATCACTACATCGTCAATGGCCAGAAGACCTGGACCACTCTGGGCCAGCACGCCAACATGATGTTCTGCCTGGCCCGCACCGATCCTCAGGCCAAGAAGCAGGCCGGCATCAGCTTCCTGTTGATCGACATGAATACTCGGGGCATCAGCGTGCGCCCGATCATCACCCTCGACGGTGCTCACGAGGTCAATGAGGTGTTCCTCGACAACGTACGCGTGCCGGTTGCCAATCGTGTCGGCGAAGAAGGCGAAGGCTGGACCTGCGCCAAGTTCCTGCTCACCCACGAACGCACCGGTATTGCTGGCCTGGGTCACGCCAAGCAGGCTCTGCGCCACCTCAAGAGCGTGGCTCGCCGCCAAACTCATCGTGGCCGCCCGCTGATCCAGGCACCAAGCTTTCGTGAACAGATCGCCCGATCCGAACTCGAGCTGATGGCACTGGAAGTCACCAACCTGCGCGTACTGGCTGCCGCCCGGGACGGTGGCGCCCCAGGGGCGGAAAGCTCACTGCTAAAGATTCGTGGGTCGGAGCTGCGCCAGCGCCTGAGCGACCTGACCCGACGCGCCCTCGGCCCCCAAGCGCTACCGTTCTTCGCCGATTTCCTCGCCGGTGACGACGATACTCTCGACGACGACCAGACATTCGCCGCCGCCGCCACCGCGCAGTATCTCAATCGCCGTAAGCTGTCGATCTATGGCGGCGCCAACGAAATCCAGAAAAACATCGTCGCCAAGACAATTCTCGGCATGTAAGGAGCTGGCATGGACTTTTCCCTGAGCGACGAGCAGCGCATGCTCGACGAGACCGTGACTCGCCTGGTCACCGATCGCTGCAATCCCGAGCAGCGCCGCACGCTGATCCAGGAGCGCGGTACCGCATCCTCCTCGCTATGGCACACCTTCGCCGAACTGGGCCTGCTGGCCATGCCTTTCAGCGAGGAGGACGGCGGGCTGGGGGGTGATGGCATCGACCAGATGCTGATCATGCAGGCGCTGGGCCGTGGCCTGGTGCCCGAAGCTTATCTCGATGGCCTGATGATTCCCGGCATGCTGCTGGCCAAGCTGGCCGATGACAGCCAACGCGAACGGTGGCTGACACCATTGCTGGAAGGCGAGCATCAACTCGCCCTGGCCTGGCACGAAACCACCAGTCGTTACGACATCGATACGCCAGAGTCCCATGCAAAACGGCGCGGTGAAGGCTGGCATTTACAGGGTCGCAAGCGGGTGGTAATCAACGCCCCGAGAGCGGCCGCACTCCTGGTGACGGCGGGTCTCGATGGTGGCGCTCTTGGCCTGTTCCTTGTCCCCGTGGATAGCGACGGCCTGCAGCGCCGGGACTACACCACGCTTGACGATCAGCGTGCCAGCGATCTCGATTTCGACATGGCCCTGCCCGCCTCGGCCCTGCTGGCCAGTGGCGACAGTTTGCTCGCGGCACTTGGCGAGGCCCTCGCCCAGGGGCGAGCCGCTCTGTGCGCCGAAGCCGTCGGCGCCATGGAAATGGCTTGCGAACAGACCCTGGAGTATCTCAAGGAGCGACAACAGTTCGGCGCCCCGTTGAGTCGCCAACAGGCGCTGCAGCACCGCATGGTCGATATGCACCTGCATCTCGAGCAAGCCCGTTCGATGGCGATTCTCGCCGCCACCAGCCTGACACTGCCTGACGAGCAGCGCGACTATCGTATCGCCGCCGCCAAGGCCTATATAGGCGAGGCGGCACAGTTCGTCGCTGAACAGGCCATTCAGCTACACGGCGGTATGGGCATGACCGAGGAGTGCCATGTCGCTCACTATGCCAAGCGGTTGATCTTGCTCGACCATGCCTTGGGCGATCGCGACTATCATCTTGAAACCGTCATGGCTCATCTCGACTCAGTGGCCTGATGCCGCACTTATGGGGCGGATCGTCATTCATAGTATCCTGGAGTTGGTATGGAACGTGAATCAATGGATTTCGATGTGGTCATCGTCGGTGCCGGCCCCGCGGGACTGTCCGCGGCCTGCCGACTGATGCAGCAGGCGGGTGAGGCCGAACGCGAACTCAGCGTATGCGTAGTCGAGAAAGGCTCCGAGGTCGGTGCGCATATTCTCTCCGGCGCGGTGTTCGAGCCCCGCGCACTGGCCGAGCTCTTCCCAGACTGGGCCGAACGGGGCGCGCCATTGACCGTTCCGGCAACCCGGGACGAGGTCCATCTGCTCAAGAACGCGGAGTCGACCCAGAAGCTGCCCAACGCCCTGGTACCCAAAACCATGCATAACGCGGGTAGTTCTCCCAACTACGTGATCAGTGCCGGTAACCTGTGCCGCTGGCTGGGCGAGCAGGCCGAGGCTTTGGGGGTGGAGATATTTCCCGGCTTTGCCGCCCAGGAAGCACTGATCGACGATGACGGTATCGTGCGCGGCATCGTGACCGGCGACATGGGTGTGGCCGCCGACGGCAGCGAGAAGAGTGGTTACATGCCGGGTATGGAGCTGCGTGCCAAGTATACCCTATTCGCCGAGGGTTCCCGCGGCCATATCGGCAAGCGTCTCATCGAGCGCTTCAACCTCGATGACGGCAAGGACCCGCAGCACTATGGCATCGGCTTGAAGGAGCTGTGGGATGTGCCCGCCGAGGTGCACGAACCGGGATTGGTACTCCACGGCTCCGGCTGGCCTCTGGACAAGAACGCCCACGGCGGTTTCTTTCTCTATCATGGCGAGGATCAGCAGGTAATGGTCGGGCTGATCATCGACCTGAGCTATACCAACCCGTTTCTATCACCCTTCGATGAATTCCAGCGCTTGAAACACCACCCGCTGCTCAAGCAGTACCTGGAAGGCGGCAAGCGGGTCGCCTACGGCGCACGGTCGATCACCAAGGGCGGGCTCAACTGCCTGCCGAAGATGACCTTTCCCGGCGGCCTGCTGATCGGTTGCGATGCGGGCACCTTGAATTTCGCCAAGATCAAGGGGCTGCACACGGCAATGAAGTCCGGGATACTGGCGGCGGAGACGGTGTTCGAGGCATTGGGCCAATCGAACGAAGCCGATACAGGGGGCAAGGAGCTTACGGATTTCACCACGAAATGGGAACAGAGCTGGGCCTATCAGGAACTCGAGCAGACCGCGAGCTTCGGCCCGGCGATTCACAAGTACGGTACTGTCGGGGGCGGCGCCTATAATTTCGTCGATCAGCTTTTCAAGGGCAAGCTACCCTCGCTTCACGACACGACCCCGGATTACGCCAAGCTCAACCCGGCGGATCAGGCCGAGAAAATCGACTACCCCAAGCCCGACGGCAAGCTCTCCTTCGACAAGACCTCCTCGGTGTTCATGTCCAACACCAACCACGATGAGGATCAGCCCTGCCACCTGCGCCTGAGCGATCCGGACATTCCGATTCGCGACAATCTGCCCAAGTACGACGAGCCGGCGCAGCGCTACTGCCCGGTCGGGGTCTACGAAGTGGTGGAAGACGACGCCGGCAAGCCTAAGTTCCAGATCAACTTTCAGAACTGCATTCACTGCAAGACCTGCGACATCAAGGACCCGGCGCAGAACATCACCTGGGTGGCGCCGGAGGGGGGCGGCGGGCCGAATTACCCCAACATGTAGGGAGTCAGCACGTTGCTAACGCCGGGCATTGAATGAATGAGCTGACCGGCGTTTTCTCTATAACAGGCTTATGAGGACCTATATGCCCTCCACCAACACCATCGAGGTGCTCCATCACGATGACGCCATCGTCGAAATTCGCCTGAATCGGCCGGGAGTACGCAACGCCCTAAATGAGGCGACCGCCCTGTCGCTCAACGCCGCCCTACAGACGGTGGCCGAGGATACCGGTGTGCGCTGCGTGATCCTGAGCGGCGAAGGCGCCAGTTTCTGTGCTGGTGCCGATATCGGTGAGTTCGAGTCGGGCTCGACCACACCGGCCAGCGAGCGTCTCGCCACCTTGTTCAAGCCCGCGTTGCTGCGCATGGTAGCGATGCCCAAGCCGGTGATCGCTGCGGTCAATGGGGCCGCCGCGGGCATTGGTATGGCCTATGTACTGGCCAGCGATATGGTACTGATGGCCCGCTCCGCTTACCTCAAGCTGGCCTTCATCGATATCGGCCTGATCCCTGATGGCGGCATCACCTGGCATCTGGTACGGCGTATTGGTCATGCGCGGGCCTTCGAGCTGGCAGCCACCGCCGCGCCGATCGATGCCGAAACCTGTCAAACGCTGGGCCTGACCAACCATGTCGTCGATGACGAGTCTTTACAAAGAGAAGCGCTACGCTGGGCACGCTTGCTGGTATCGCAATCAGACCAGGCCATCGCCCACACTAAGCAGGCTATGCGTGCCTCGGCTCTGAGCGACCTGGAAACCGCCTTCGACCATGAAGGCCGTCTACAAGATGAATGCAAGGCATCGCCGGAGTTCGCCACGCGAATCGCGGCATTCCGTGACGCGCGACGGCGCTAACGCCACCCATCAAAAAGGCCCCGCATGCGGGGCCGAAGCGATCGAGATAGTGGCAATGAAGAGAAGCTAGAAGTCGTATTGTGCCGAGAAATGCACCCGATTCAGGTCGAAGCTGTCGCCATCGACTTCCTCGAGATCGAAACGCTGATACTCGATGCCGTAGGTAGTCTGTGCCATCGGTGACCACATCAGATTGACGAAGGTGGTGTCGTAGCTGTCGGTCATGTTGCCCGTCCCCGCCTCATCTAGCCCGGTCCGCGAATAGGCCAGCGAACTGCGTAAATTATCGGTCCAGTAATGGCGATAGATCGCCGAGGCGCCCCAAGCATCGACGCCCTCAATCTCCCCATCCTCGATCTGCGCATCCGGGTAAGGGCGCAGCCCCATATAGCGCCCCAGGTTGCCATAGTTGGCCTGCAAGCGGATGTCGTCCTTACCGAAGGTCGGGAAACGACCGGTCACGCTATAGGCATCGCCCCATTCGGTGTCGTCGTCGTCGTCGTCGACTGCGAGCTGGCGTGCCAACGTTGCAAACGACACATGGCCCCAATCGCCGTCGAAGTTTATACGGCCGACAATATCCGGCACTGACTGATCGTCACCACCGTCTTCCGGGTTCTCCAAGGCAAACTGCAGGCTCCCACCATTGAACGGCTGGGTGTAGCGTAGCTGCGTCTGGCGTACGAAGATGACGCTGGCCTGCTGACCGAAAGCATCGACCTCGCCTAGGCCATTGAGATCCATGAAGGTCGACCAGGTTTGGCCGGCCAGCCAATTACCCCAGCTGCCGTAGGCATGCCGCAGGCGCGGCGCATAGGAATTGCTGACGAACTCATTGGCCTCCTCATCAGCACCGTAGAAATCGACCTCGATAAAGGTTTCCAGGGTGTCATCTGCCACCGGCGTACTGCTACCTATATTTATCCGACTCTGACGTGCACTAAAACTGTTGCGAACTCCTTCATCTTCGTTCGTTTCCGTGCGCAAGGAGTTGGGCGTGACGATTTCGCTGGCCTTGCCGTCGCCGTAGCCATTATCGGCAAACGTCGCCTGGGCCTTGACGTAGCCGCCAATCTCAAGGGTCGTTTCACCGATCTTGAGACCGCCGCCCGGCGCCTTGGTGACGACGTCGTCGCTGACTGTGGCAACTTCCTTTTCAATGGTTTTCTGCTGCGACTTGAGTTCGTCGATTTGCGCCTGGAGTGCCTCCATTTGTGCCTGCAAGGCCTCGATATCGGCAGGCGTTGCCTGCGCATTGGCTATCCCTAGCGGCAGCATCAGCGATGCTCCGATCGCCGTAACGGTTGTTATCTTTTTGACGGGCTTGAACATGATAGTCCTCATTGTTTTTTTAAGTGCACAACGCCCCTGGCCGGTGCGGACTAGGCATCGGTGGTAGAGGATGTCGCGCGAATTTGGCCCTTCACGAAACGTTGGGCCGTTGGAGCGGGAGCCAGCCCCCACTGCCGCACCGGTTTGGCGCTTGCTCGGTTATTGCTTTGCGATAGGTGACACTCGACTAACTCGCTTTTTTATAATTGTCAGTGCTGCTTGAAAGAACCGCTCCTCCCTTATAGTTTCTGCTCAAGTTCCGGCAATATCTCGAACAGGTCGCCGACCAAGCCGGTAACTTTGGAGAGCGCCACCTGGAAGATCCCGATCTTCCTACAGCTTGCTTTCCAGCTCCGGGAGGATTTCGAACAAGTCGCCCACCAACCCATAATCCGCCACCTGGAAGATCGGCGCGTCCTCGTCCTTGTTGATGGCGACGATCACCTTGGAGTCCTTCATCCCCGCCAGGTGCTGGATGGCGCCACTAATGCCCACGGCAATGTACAGCTCCGGCGCGACGATCTTGCCGGTCTGCCCTACCTGGTAGTCATTGGGCACAAACCCGGCATCGACTGCGGCCCGCGACGCGCCCAGGGCGGCGCCGAGCTTGTCGGCGATACCTTCGAGCATCTTGAAGTTTTCGCCATTGCCCATGCCGCGCCCGCCGGAGACCACGACCTTGGCCCCGCCCAGTTCCGGGCGTTCGCTCTTGGCCAGCTCTTCGTCGACGAAGCTCGACAGGGCGTTATCGACCACCGTGTCGACCGCTTCAACCGGGGCACTGTTACCTTGGCTGACCGCATCGAAGGCGGTGGTGCGGATGGTCATGACCTTGAGAGCATCGTCGCTTTGCACCGTGGCGATGGCGTTACCGGCATAGATCGGACGCTTGAAGGTATCGGCACTATCCACGGCCATCACTTCGGAAAGCTGAGACACGTCCTTGAGCGCCGCCAGGCGCGGCAGCACGTTCTTGCCGTTGGTGGAGGCGCTGGTCAACACATAGGCGTAGTCATCCGCCAGGCTGACCAGCAGATCCGCCAGGGGTTCGGCCAGCTGATGGGCGTAGACGGCGTTGTCCGCCACTCGTACCCGGGTCACGCCGTCGAGCTTGGCTGCGGCTTCGGCGATGCTGTCAATGTTTTCACCTGCCACCAGCAGATCGATGTCGCCGCCGGCGTGCTCGGCAATCTGCTGGGCGGCCGCGATGACGCTGGCGGTGGCATCGTCCAGATGGCCGTCGTGATGATCGGCCAGTACCAATAGGCTCATGAAATCAGCTCCTCTTAAAGCACTTTGGCTTCGTTCTTGAGTTTGTCGACCAGCTCGTCCACGGAGCCGACCTTGATGCCGCCCTTGCGCTCCGCCGGGGTCTCGACCTTGAGCAGGCTGACCTTCGAGGCTACCTCGACGCCAAGATCCGCGGGGCTCTTGGTCTCGAGCGGTTTCTTCTTGGCCTTCATGATGTCCGGCAATTTGGCATAGCGCGGCTCGTTCAAGCGCAGGTCGGTGGTGACAATGGCTGGCAGGCTGAGTTCGAGACGCTGCAGGCCGCCGTCGATCTCCCGAGTGATCTGGAGCTTGTCGTCCTGCACTTCGAGCTTGGAGGCGAAGGTGCCCTGGGGCTGGCCGGTCAGGGCGGCGAGCATCTGGCCGGTCTGGTTGTTATCGGTGTCGATGGCCTGTTTACCGAGGATGGTCAGCTGGGGCTGCTCCTCGTCGATGACTTTTTTCAGCAGCTTGGCCACCGCCAGGGACTCGACCCGCTCGTCGGTTTCAATGTGGATGGCACGATCGGCGCCCAGGGCCAGGGCGGTACGCAGCTGCTCCTGGGCGGCCTTGGGGCCGATAGAGACGGCCACCACTTCCGTGGCCACGCCCTGCTCTTTGAGACGCACCGCTTCTTCCACGGCGATCTCGCAAAAGGGGTTCATGGCCATCTTGACGTTGGTGAGATCGACGTCGGAGTGATCCGTCTTGACGCGAATCTTGACGTTGTAATCGATGACGCGTTTGACCGCGACGAGTACTTTCATGTCCACCTCCTACATGTTTCTCTATGCGGAATAGTATTTCGCAATTTAAAATAAACGATAGAGTCCCGGTGCTCATGGCGTCAAGCTCGTAGATACGTGTCTATACCAAAGATGTAGAGCCGTCCGATTGCCCAAGACTCATTCAGCGGTAATGCGAAACCGCCTGGTAAAATTAAAACTCACCACTAGATGCTGTTTGCTAATAGAAACCAAGCCGTCATTGCCGGAATCACACCCAGCATGAACAGCCCGTTCCAGCGATAGCCGATCCGCCACGAGGACACCCTGGTGAAGCGAGAGAGGATCAACATTGACGCAGTAAGAGGTGAGGACATCAGCGCCAACGCCCAGCCCACCATCAGCGATACGCCGATCAAGGGTGGTGTTAGACCGGGGATATCCAGCGCAGGTAACAGACCCGCCAGTAGAGTCACACTGACGATAGGATTGAGCCCGACTTGTGCCGTAATCAAGACCAGCAGCATCGCGAAGATGGCATTCCAGACACCCAGGGGCACTAGCCAGGTCAACGAGTTTGCAAGAGCCTGCGGATCGATCAGCGCCACCCATAGATGCCCTGCATAGCCTGCCGAACCAAGTACCACCACCTCGCTACTTAGCGGCCCCAGCAACCAAGGCAGTTGCCGGTAAAAGGTCACGGCGGCGGGTATCACTCCAAGCCCGCCTAGGCGTCGGCGCTGCCAGGCCAACCACGCCCAGGAGGCCAAGGGCGCACCGACCAGCGTGGCAATCGGTAAACGCACGTCCAATAAATAGGCCAAGGTAAACACTAGCAGCACTATACCCAGCAGTAGCAAAGAGAAGCTGCCCAGAGGGCGTAGTGACGACGACGGCAAGGGTGGATCACGGCGCGGCGGATGCGGACCGATCAACTGATCGACCAGCCAGCCGATCAGGAAGATTACCAGGGCCGCGCCATAGGCATAAGGCGCCAGATCCCGCCATAGTACTGATGGCATGCTGGCAAGAATCACTGCCACGCCGATCCCCATCGGCGAGATCAGCGGGGCGAGGGAGAAGCCTCGCAATAGTGCCATCATCATGCGTCTACGACGCACTCTCTGCACCCATTGCCGACCATTGGCCGCGGCCAGGGTGTTACTCTTCTCGATCATTCCGGCAAACAAATTGAGTACGCCGATATTGAGGATCACCCCGAACAACCCAGAGCCCAGCGACAGAATCGGGTAGCGCCGCGCCGGTGGCTGATGCAGCATCACATGACCACACCGGCGCACTAGGCGTGAGCGATAAGCAGGCAATCGCAGCAGGCTGAGAGCAGCGACAAAGGTAGCGAAAAAAGCGAAACGCCCCACCGCATCGCTCAGCAACGACCAGGGAGCTTCGATACGCCACAGGACGATCGCCGTGGTGATTCCCGCGAAAGACAACAGCCCCAGCGCCATGTACGACAGACGGGTAAACTGCGAGAGCAGATAACCGACCAGTAGGATACTCGCCAGCCCATGTGCCCAGGCGTTATTCAGCACTAGTCCCATCAGGGTCGCCAGCATGGTGCCGGCCAGTAGCGTTGCGGCCCCGCGTTGCGTCACACCCTATTGCCTCCCATGCCCAGGCGCGCCAACGCTTTCTCGGCTTCCTGCTCGAGTTCGGCAACGATCTCGACCAACGTGGCGCTACGGGTCATCAGACCCACTCCTTGTCCAGCCGAAAGCGCCCCCTGACGCCAATCGCCGCTGGCATAGGCGGCCTTGCCCAGGACGCCACGTACGTGGGGCAGCAGCTGCTGAATGTCATTGACGCCTTCGCCTTCAAGGGCCTGCACCGTCGCAGTGGTCTCGTTACGCAGCACCCGCATCGAGTTGCGTACCGACGACAGGATCAAAGTCGTGTCGCTAGGCTGCGCCTCAACCAGTCGCTGCTTGTAGTCCACGTGGGCGGGAATCTCGTCGGCAACCAGAAAACGAGTGCCGATCGCCACGCCCGAAGCCCCCAACGCCAGGGCTGCGACGATCTGCTCACCGCAGGCGATGCCGCCCCCCAAGGCAAAGGGGATCGTCAATGCCCGGGCGGCCAGTGCCCCCTGGACCAGCGTACCGACCGGCGATTCCCCAGGGTGGCCACCACATTCTGCCCCCACCAGGGTTACTGCATCCACACCGGCGGCCTCGGCCTTCAGCGCATGACGCAGTTGCGGCACCTTATGCACCACCCGGCAGCCACTAGCCTTAAGCGCAGCAACGTAGGCGGTCGGATCGCGCCCCGAGGTCTCCACCACGGCAATATGCTCGTCGGCAATCAGCGCCATGATCTCTTCGGTACGATCACCAGGCAGCAGCTTGGGTAGCATCGAGACATTGACGCCGAAAGAACGTCCACCCAGCAATTCGCGGCAGCGCTGAATCTCATCACGCAAGGTTGCGGTATCAGGAAAGCTTGCGGCGGTAATAAAACCCATCATATCGCTGTTCACCGCCGCTGCTACGTAATCGGCATTAGCCAACCATTGCAAGCCGGTGGCCATGATGGGTAGCCGGGTCCCCAGCAAGCGTGAAAGGGGCGTGTCGCGCCAATCCTTCGGCGTGGTCAGCGTCATGCAGGCTCACCCTCCGGCGTCTGGCTGGCGCTACGTATGCGAAAGGCGCCCTCGCCCATCGCCATGACAGCATCGTTCGCGTCGACCACCTCGCCGCTGGCCATGAACGTCGCCTTGCCACCACCGCGACGATGGCCCACGGCGCGTAGTACACCGCCCCGAGCCGCAGCCACGAAGGTGGTGGTCAGCGACAAGGTCATGCCCTTACGTACATTTCCTGGCACGCTGCAATACAGGCCGGATAGACTCAACGCGGTATCCAGCAGCGACGTCAGCACGCCGCCATGTACGATGCCGCTGCGGTTGAGATGCTGATCCTCGACTGTGAGTTCGACCACTGCTCTACCCTCCGACCACTCGGTGACCCGCATGCCCAACAGACGTTGAAACCCCATCTGCACGAGACTGTCTTCCTCCTGGACGACACTAGGGGCTCCCTCTACAGGCAAGCTGCTATCAGTCATGCGGATAGTCCTCCTGGGCCTGGCGACGAAGCGCGCCTTTCAGGATCTTGCCGGTGGCGGTGGCCGGCAACGTATCGACCAGGTATATCTGGCTGGGGCGCTTGTAGGGTGCCAGACGTTCGGCCACGAATTGACGCAGCGCCTCTTCGGTCAAATGGGCGCCGGGCTCGCACTGGACGAAGGCGATCACTTCCTCGTTGCCGGATACCTGGCGTCCGACCACCGCCGAGAGGGTGACATCAGGATGCTCGTTGATGACCGCCTCGACATCCGGTGGGTAGATGTTGAAACCGGAGCGGATGATCAGCTCTTTGCTGCGCCCGACGATGAACAGCTCGCCGCTGTCATCGACCCGCGCAATGTCGCCGGTATTCAACCAGCCATCATCATCTAGACAGGCCCGAGTGGCTTGAGGCTGACGAAAGTAGCCGCGCATTACGTTAGGCCCACGCACCCATAACTCGCCGGTCTCTGGCGCCTCGTCGTCAGTGCTGCCCAAGGGTTCAAGACGATACTCGAGCAACGGAAGCACACGACCGACGGTGGTGCTGGCATAGCTGTCATCGATGCGCGTCTGGCTGATCGTCGGACTGGCCTCGGTCAGACCGTATCCGTTGTGCAGGGTCAGACCGAAGCAGGCTTCTACGCGACGCTTGAGGTCGCTATCCAGCGGCGAGCCGCCCGCAGAGATATACACTAGCGCCGGGGCTTCAAGCGCCTGGTCCCGCTGCTTGAGATATTCGAGCATGCGCGCGTACATCGCTGGCACGCCCTGGAGCACAGTGATGCGTTCGACGACCAGCGCTTCGGCCAGGGCTTGCGCCTCGAAGCGCGGCACCGGGTAGAGACAGGCACCGTTGTATAGCGAACCCATGCATACTGACGCTAAACCGAACACATGGGACATCGGCAGTACGCCATAGACTCGCTGACCCTGGGTCAAGTGACGCATGCCGCCGGAGATCGAGGCAATGTATAGAATACCGCGATGGGTCAGCATCACCCCCTTAGGGGTACCGGTAGTACCCGAGGTGTAGATCATCGCAGCCACCTGGTCGGCGCCGCTTGCGTGAACCGGCTCCGGCGCAGCATCCGTCAGCGGCCCGATCATCAGTTCACCGAGACGCGGATGATGGTACGTCTTTGCACTATGGCGCTCCCCGTGGGTGGCGGCTTCCTTGGATACTGCCGAGGTATAGAAGACCCGCCGTGGCTCGCAATTGGCCTGAATCAGGTCGATCTCCTTGGCTGACAGACGAGAATTGACGATCGCCAGCCAGGCATCTATCTCGCTGGCCGCCAGCAGCAACACGACCAACGCCCGACAGTTTTCACTCACTGTCATCAGCCGATCGCCGGGGCGCACACCCAAGGAGGCCAGCCATTCAACGGCCGAGCCCACCTCTTGCGCCAACTCGGAGTAGCTCCAGCGCATCTCATCGTCGACAAGGGCTTCCTGGTCCGGTTGCTGCTTGGCCAGCTCAAGTACCCGGGTACTCAGCCGTTCGGGCAACTCGTCGATTAGTTCGCTGGCCCAGCAGCCATTGATCAGCTCATCAGGTGCCTTGAAAGGATGAGATAGTTCCATCACTGAGCCTCCCGAACCATGTTGCGAGCGATCACCAATTGCTGGATCTGGGTAGTACCCTCATAGATGCGGAACAGCCGTACGTCACGATAGAAACGCTCGACAGCATATTCGGCCATATAGCCCGCGCCGCCATGAATCTGCACCGCACGATCAGCTACACGACCGACCATTTCAGCACAGAACAGCTTGGCGCAGGAGGCCAGGGTCGAAACATCCTCTCCCGCATCCTTGCGTCGGGCTGCATCCATGACCATGGTGCGCCCTGCATAGGCTTCGGTCTTGCTGTCAGCGAGCATCGCCTGGATCAACTGATGCTCGGACAGTGCGCACCCGAACTGCTGGCGCTCCATAGCAAAGCTCAGCGATTCCTCGACCAGACGCTCGGCCACCCCAACACACACCGCCGAGATATGCAGACGGCCGCGATCTAGCACCTTCATCGCGGTCTTGAACCCCTGCCCCTCACGCCCGCCGATGATGTTCTCGGCCGGCACCCGGCAGTCGTCGAAAATGATGTCGCAGGTATGAGCGCCCTTCTGACCCATTTTCTTATCCGCTGGACCACGATGAATGCCCGGTGTGTCACCCTCGACGACGAAGGCACTGATGCCTCCGGCGCCCTTGTTCTGAGGATCGGTACGTGCCATTACCGTGAACAGGTCGGCCTCGGGGCCGTTGGTGATATAGCGCTTGGTGCCGTTGAGCACGTAATGATCGCCATCGCGGATCGCCGTGGTACGCAGGCTGGCAGCATCGGAACCAGAGTCTGGCTCGGTGAGGCAGAACGAACTGATGATTTCACCGGTCGCCAGGCGCGGTACATACTTGTTTTTTTGCTCATCGGTGCCATCGATAAGAATGCCTTGAGCGCCGATACCATTATTGGTGCCGAAGACCGAACGGAAGGCCGGTGAGGTTTTGCCAATCTCCATGGCGACCAAGGCTTCCTCTTCCATGGTCAGGCCAAGACCACCGTATTCCTCAGGGATCGACAGTCCGAACAAACCCATTTCCTTCATCTCCGCAAGAATCTCCGGAGGCACCGCATCCTCTTCGGCCAGTCGGGCCTCGTTGGGAATCAGACGCTCGCGCACAAAGCGTGAAAGCGTATTGAGCAACTGATCAAGAAGTTCCTGGTCGCGAATCATGGCGGTTTCCTCGCTGCCGTCTTGTACGGGATTATGCTGGAAGGGGTTACAAAGCCGCTGGCAACCAGTGCCTTAGACTTTAGTTTTGCAATGCGGAACAGTACTAGTATCGAAAGTTCGGTTATCTTGCGATGCACTGTTGCACAGCCTATGATGACCGTCAATATTCGGAACTGTGTTTTGCTATACGAAACTGCTAAAATTATCGTATCTCGTCAGGGGGGCGCCAAAGCTCATGAGTCAAACCATCACCACTATAGGCATCGTCGGTACCGGTGCCATGGGACGCGGGATTGCCCAGATCGCCGCAGAGGCCGGGGTACGTGTCAAGTTACATGATGCCCGTAACGGTGCCATAAATGAGGCCAAGGCATTCATCGCCAAACTCTGGGCGCGTGGGGTCGAGAAGCAGCGCTTCGATCAAGCGCGGGCCGACGAGATGAGCGCCCTGCTGCTGGAAGCCACAAACCTGGAAGAAATGACCGACTGCGAACTGGTGATCGAGGCAATCGTTGAGCGCGTGGAGGCCAAGCAAGACCTCTTCAAGCAGCTCGAAACGGTGCTTGGTGATGGAGTCATCCTCGCTACCAACACCTCCTCTCTGTCGGTTACCGAGATCGCTGCTGCTTGTGAGCACCCCGAGCGGGTAATCGGCTTTCATTTCTTCAATCCCGTGCCTTTGATGAAGATCGTCGAAGTCATTCCGGGACTGAAAACCGCTACCGCAGTAGTCGAAGCCACCGAAGCGCTAGGCCAGCGCTTCGGTCATTTCACCGCCCGAGCCACCGATACCCCAGGCTTTCTGGTCAATCATGCCGGCCGCGCCTTTGGTACCGAGGCGCTGCGCATCCTCTCCGAAGGCGTCGCCGATCACGTCACCATCGATCGTCTGCTGAAGGACCAGGGCGGCTTTCGCATGGGTCCTTTCACTCTGCTCGACCTTACCGGGCTGGATGTCTCTCACGCGGTGATGGAGTCGATCTATCACCAGTACTACCAGGAGCCTCGCTTTCGCCCCTCGGCTCTCACTGGGCAACGACTTGCTGCGGGTCTGCTGGGCCGAAAGAGCGGAGAAGGTTTCTATCGCTACGCCGATGGCCAGGCCGTGGTACCCGATGAACCATCCGCTCCCGCGAGCGAACCATTACCGGTTTGGATCAGCATCGAGGATGCGGACGCGCATCGTGCACTGGCCGAGGTGGTCGAGGCCGCCGGTTGGACATTGGAGACGGGCGATGCCCCCAGCGCCAGCGCACTTTGTCTGCTGACCCCCTATGGCGAAGACACCACCGACAGCGCGCTGCGCCAGCAACTCGACCCAGCCCGCTGCGTCGCCATCGACATGCTTGCCGGCCTCGATAAACGACGCTGTCTGATGACCAGCCCGGCAACCCGTGCCGACATGCGCGACGCCGCCCATTCGCTACTTGCCAAGGACGGCACTCCGGTCAGCGTGATCCACGACAGCGCAGGATTCGTGCTACAACGTGTGGCCGCCTGCATCGTCAATGTCGGCGCCGACATCGCCCAGCAACGTGTCGCCGAGCCCGACACCATCGACCGCGCCGTCGAACTGGGCCTAGGCTATCCTCAAGGGCCATTGGCTATGGGCGAGCACTACGGCGCACGCCGCATCCTTACCATTCTAGAAAACCTACAGACTGCTAGCGGCGACCCCCGCTACCGCCCGAGTCCCTGGTTGCGTCGCCGAGCACGCCTGGACATGCCCCTGACCATCACCAGCGCTCAGTAGTCAATCGACAACGGAGATTCACCATGCAAGACGCTTATCTGTACGACGGTATTCGCACTCCCTTCGGCCGCCATGGCGGCGCTCTTGCCGGGGTGCGTCCGGATGATCTGCTGGGGCTGACCCTGAAGCATCTCATCGAACGTTCATCCTTTGCCGCCAGGACCTATGAAGAGGTCCTCGCCGGCTGCACCAACCAGGCGGGTGAGGATTCCCGCAATGTGGCGCGCCACGCCGCTTTGCTCGCCGGCTTGCCGATCGAAGTCGCCGGACAGACCGTCAATCGGCTATGCGGCAGTGGCCTGGCAGCGATCCTCGACGCCGCCCGCGCGACCCGCAACAATGAGGGTGAGCTATTTCTGGCAGGCGGTGTGGAAAGCATGAGCCGCGCGCCTTATGTGCTAGGTAAGGCTGAATCCGCCTATGCTCGTAACCAACCCCTCTACGATACGGTAATCGGCTCGCGCTTTCCCAATCCTTGGCTCGCCAGGGAGTATGGCAGTCATAGCATGCCTGAAACCGCCGATAACGTTGCTCACGACCTCGAGATTGGTCGCGACGCTGCCGATGCCTATGCGGCACGCTCCCAGGTACGCTATGCGGAAGCACTGGCACGCGGCTTCTACACTGGCGAGCTGTTACCCGTCGAGGTGCCACAAGGCCGCAAGCAGCCACCCCTGCTGCTGGATCAGGACGAACACCCTCGTCCAGGTAGCGATGCCGAGAAGCTCGGCCGCCTGCCGTCACTATTCGAGAACGGCGTGGTCTCCGCAGGCAACGCCTCCGGCCTCAACGATGGTGCCGCAGCGATGATCGTCGGCAGCCTTGCCGCAGGCGAGAAGGCAGGTATGACGCCGCGTGGGCGAATCGTTTCCGGTGCCGTGGCCGGGGTCCCGCCACGCGTAATGGGATTGGGACCGGTCCCCTCCAGCCAGAAGGCCTTGGCCCGCGCTGACCTGACACTGGAGCAGATGGATCTAATCGAAATCAATGAAGCCTTTGCAGTGCAAGTCCTCGGCTGCGTCAAGCAACTGGGATTGTCCGCAGACGACAGTCGTCTAAACCCTAATGGTGGCGCCATTGCCATTGGACACCCACTAGGCGCCTCGGGTGCGCGCCTGGCACTGACCGCATTGCGACAACTCGAGGCCACCGGCGGTCGCTATGCCTTGGTTACCATGTGCATCGGCGTCGGCCAAGGTATCGCCGCGGTGATCGAGCGCTTCGAGTAAAGCGACAAAATCGAGTCTCACCCTACGCCCGCCTCGACGCGGGCATTTTCACTGCGGAACCGGTTGACACTTTTGAATATCAGTTATGCCATACTCGTCTTTATTTCTTGCCAAACCGATATGGGAAGCGCATGAACAAGCCGCTACACATCGATGACGATCAGGATAGTGCTGCCAAAGACCGCAACTTCGTTACAGCACTCTCTCGCGGCCTAGAGTTGCTACGTGCCTTTGGTGCCGGCGAGGAGTATCTGGGAAATGCCGAACTCTCCAGCCGTACCGGGATCCCCCGGCCCACCGTGTCGCGTCTGACCTACACACTTAAACAGCTAGGCTATCTGCAGCACAACGAGCGTCTGGAGAAATATCGCCTAGGGGCGGGCATCCTCGCGCTGGGGTATCGTTACCTGGCGAGCATGGGAATCCGCGACGTCGCCCGTCCGCACATGCAGCGCCTGGCCGATGCTACCGACTGCGCTATCGCCCTGGGCACAGAGGATCGCCAGTCGATGACCTATGTCGAGGTATGCCAAGGAGGCGGCCCGCTGGTAATGCGTCTGGAAACCGGCTCACGCATCCCCTTGGCGACCACCGCCATTGGCCGCGCCTGGTTATGTGGTATTTCCACTGAGCGCCGCCGCCAGTTAATGGACAACATGCGCCAAAGCGACCCTGATAACTGGCCGGCCATCGAGAAGTCGATCCACAAGTCGCTCGACGACTATGCCACCTACGGCTTCTGCCTGTCGGAAGGCGACTGGGAGCGCGAGATAAGCGCGGTCGCCATGCCGCTAATTCTCGAGGAGGGCGCGGAAGTCATGGCCATCAATTGTGGCGGTTCCTCCCTGCGCCTTAGCCACCGCGTACTGGTGGAGAATCTTGGTCCCCGGCTCAAGGACCTGGTCGAACAGATCAAGAGTTCGCTCGAACCGGTGCGTATCATCTAAAGTGGTCTCAGCTCTACACCCAGCCCTACTACGCTGAAAGTGTTGTGAGTGAAAGACCCTGCGCTTCACTCCCCAACCTGCTCGCGGACCTTGTCGACGATGTGCGCGCCGATGGGAATCGCCGAAGTGGCCGCCGGCGACGGCGCGTTGCACACGTTGACGGTGCGTTTGGTGTTGACGAACAGGAAATCGTCGATGAGCTTGCCCTCCCGAGACACCGCCTGGGCACGTACGCCGGCGGGATAAGGCTGGAGGTCGTCTAGGATGAGGCTTGGGCAGTACTTCTGAACCTGGGCAAGATAGCCCTTCTTGTACAGCGAGTTTTTCATCTCGATCAATCCCGGGCGCAGATTGGCCTTGAGCACCTTGAGGATGCCCGGGTTGGTCAGCATCGCCGCGCTGTCGGCCAGCGAGATGTCACTCTTGCGGTAGCCTTCGCGCTTGAAGGCCAGCACCGCGTTGGGGCCTACCGTGACGCTGCCGTCGATCATGCGGGTCAGGTGTACACCCAGAAACGGCATCGCTGGATCGGGAATGGGATAGATCAGGTGGTTGACGATACGGTTGTGCTCTGGCGGCAGCCGATAGTACTCGCCGCGAAACGGACAGATGGTGAAGCCTGGGTCACGGCCCAGCATGCGCACCACGCGATCCGCCATCAATCCGGAACAGGAGATCAGGTGACGCGTCGTGAACTCCCCCTGGCCGGTCTTGACGATGACCTCATGGCTGCGTTCCTCGAGGCCGGTGACCGCGGTGGCATACCGAATCTCGCCCCCGGCCGCCTCGAACTCGCGGCCCATGGCCGCGGCGATCTCGGCATAGCTGACGATGCCACTGGAAGGGAAGAAGATACCGCCGATGCCGGTGATGTGGGGCTCGCGCTCGCGCAACGCGTCTGACCCCAGCCAGGTCCGCTCGAGGCCGTTGGCGTCGGTGCGCTCCCATAGCGCCTGCATGCGCTGCATCTCGAGGTCGTTGGTGGCCACCAGCAGCTTGCCGCACTCATCATAGGCAATGCCATGGGTCTCACAGAACGCCTTGGTGGCGCGATTTCCTTCAAGACAGAAGCGGGCCTTGAGACTGCCCGGCGTGTAGTAGACACCGGCGTGAATCACGCCGCTGTTATGGCCGGTCTGGTGCTGCGCCGGACCGCTTTCCTTTTCGAGCAACAGCATGCGCTGCCCGGGATAGGCCTGAGCCAGCTGCATGGCGGTGGACATGCCGAGGATGCCGCCGCCAAGGATGATGAAATCGTACACTACAATGCCTCATGTCGTCGGGGATCGGGCCGCGACTCTTACGGCCCGTATGTTAATTACACCTGGTATGGATTGCGCAGTGTCTTGGCGTGGGTGAAATACCCGCGCTGACGCATCAGCTCGCGGCGCAACTTGGGGTGAGGCGTGAAACGGTCCCGACCGTGCAGCCAGAAATGATTGTTGATCAGTACAAAACTACCGGTGGGCACCGCCACCGATAACTTGTGGGCGCTGCCCTCGAGCGAGTCGGACAGGTCCGCCAGCCAATTGCCCTCTTCGAAGTTCTTCGGCTGCACGAACTGGTCGATGTAGGACATGATCGGTCGTCCTTCGTTGTCCACGTCGAAGATCGCATGATAGACATCCTTAGCCACGTTCTTGCTGGGCGGAGCGGTCCAGCGCATCTCTCGACGTGCAAGGGGGGCGCGGTAGAACGTCTCGAGCCCTTCCCAATCGTCCAGATGCAACAGCAAGGAGTTGCCGCCCTGCATGTTCTGCTCGTCGATCTTCATCATCAGGACATAGTCGGTGTCTTGCTCAACGAAGGTACCGTCATTATGCAGCTCCATGACGCGATGAGGCTGTCGCAGGTAGCTATCTGAGTTGTCGACGTTTTGCACCACGAATCGGGCGTAGTATTGGCTACTCATGGCATCGAAGTTGGAACGTCCCATCAGGTGCGCCACGGCGGTAGCGAACTTGACCATATCGTCGGCCTGCTCGACTTGGTCCAGCCCTTCCGGCGTTACCAGGAAGCCTCCGGTGTGGCGATCTACCAGCGTGTTGATCAGCACCGGCTGCAAGGTGTTGCCGCACAGGTCATCAAGAATACGCGCTACCCGAAAACGCAGGAACGACTTGTATTCCAGGGCCTGGACTGGCCACTCGGCGACCGCCTCGAGAAAGGCTTCGACAGTTTCCTGGGAAAAGGTCAGCTGCAGCAACCGCTCCGATTGGGGCGAATTCGACAGATGAAAGCCCTGAAGGGCCTCGGGCATAGACATGGCAATTGGAGGCAGGCTGGTCAAGACGGTCATGGCGATCTCCTAGTGAGAACAGGTGTGCCTTAAAAATATCTACATTTTTTTAGAACATCAATTTTTTTATTAAAAAAATACATTTACTCGTACCGACAATCATTGCGTATGATGAAGCCTTCCTCGCTATGGATATCGATACCATGGAGCATCCCGCGCGTCAGAATCTCGGCGTCAGTGCCTACGCCCGGCTCAAGCGCGACATCATTCGCGGCGTCTACCCGGCCGGAGAAAAACTCTTGATGAGTCACCTGAAAGAACGCTACGACCTCGGCACAGGGCCCCTGCGGGAGGCACTCTCGCAATTGGTGGCGGAACATCTGGTGGTGGCCATTAGCCAGCGCGGCTATCGGGTCGCTGCCATGTCAGTAGGGGAACTCGAGGACATCTACGATGCGCGAGCGAATCTGGAGGGGTTAATCGTCGAACTGGCCATCGCTCGGGGTGACGATGGCTGGGAGGCGGAAATCCTGGCCAAGGCGCATACCCTGGCCAAGGTAATGGATCTTAGCGGACCCGAGGAGATGCTCGATGTCTGGGATCGACGTCACCAGGTTTTTCACAGCGCTATCGCCGCCGGTTGCGGTTCGCGTCATCTGCTACAGGCCCGCGAAAGTCTGCTCGACCAGGTCGAGCGCTACCGCCACCTGTGGCTGTGCGAGACGGTCTTTTCCAGCGAGGCGCTGGAACAAAAACGCCAGGAACACGCAGCCTTGGTCGAGGTGTTATTGGCGCGGGACTCCTCTCGAGCCAGCCGCATGATCCGCGAGCATCTGATGTCCCCGGTGCCGATCATTCGCGATGTCATGAAAAGGCGTGGGCTGGAGTAACCACATTCGCTATCAACTCGCCATCGAGCTCTCCTAGCAAGGAAATTCCGCTATTACCCAATATGTGTCGCCGCACTCTTCCGCCACCGGCCCTCCATGTTGAGGAAGGCGGGAAATGCTGATTACGCTTGGATACGATCTTCCGGCCGCCTGGTTTTCCACAAGCGACGCCCTTCGGCTGTCGTGACTCAATATTGCATAGGCCCCACAGCCGATTACCACGCCCCGGAAGGCCGAGCCGAGGCCGAACAGGCTCATGCCCGAGGCAGTGGCCATGAAGGTAATGACCGAGGCTTCGCGATGCTCCACCTCGGCGGCGGCAATATTGTTGCTGATCGCGCCGACCAAGGTCTTGACCTCGCCAATCTGAAAAACTTGCGCTTTAGAACAGCTTGCGGGTAAGGAGGATACCAACCGGGTGATACCGGGTCGCCGGAAGGATCTAGACCCCTCAGGGTCGTCACTCAGCGGGCGATACCCATAGGATATTTCTTTATTAAACAAAAGGTGGCTTGGTTATTGAGAGGACAGTCTAGAACGTTGCAGATCGCTGGCACGACTTCCGCACTGTTATATATGGGCGGGATGGAGTACTGATATGGCTGCTAGGATCGACAACCGTAACCAAGTATTGAAGGGGCTGGCCGATAACCTCTTAAGCCACTGACTTGATGGTGGGCCCAGCAGGACTCGAACCTGCGACCAAGGGATTATGAGTCCCCTGCTCTAACCAACTGAGCTATAGGCCCTTATGATGGTCGCGTATGATAGCGAATGGCGATGGATGAGGCCAGAGGCGTTTTCCATTGATCATGTAACTATTTCCAACCATCACGGAGAGACCCGAACGATGCGTTTTCATTCTTTTTTACAACGCCGAGTACGCAACACCCTGACCTTGACCGCGGGTATGGCGCTGTTTGCAGCCTTGCCCGCGCAGGCGGATTGGCAGCTCGAGCCGGAGCAATCCAGCGTGCAGGCGACGATTGTCGAGATCACGCCTGACGGCCCGGTGCCGCATCAACATGCAGTACGCCAATTAGAAAGCTATTCGGGTAAAGAAGGCTCCTTGACCCTACCGCTGCGACTGCGCCAGACCGATATCATGGATCACACAGGTACGTTGCCTACCTGGTTGTCGGCGGTATCGGATACCATCCTGGCCTCTGTTGTTACTCAAGTATCGCCGGAGCGGCTCGACGCATTGGCTGTGGGCGAATCCATGACCGAGACCCTGATACTCAACGTGCGGGCAAATGGCGAAAATCGGCAGGGACCGCTCAAAGCCCAATTCACTCGAGAAAGCGACGACACCATCCGGGTACGCAATGCCGAGCGAGTTGCCCTGGATGGGCGGGAGCTGACGAACAATGAGGCCGTTCGCATGATCCTGACGATGCTTGGCTACGAAGAGATCGGCGACGAAGTGCCGGTGGAACTCGATGCCATTCTTGTCGATCGCTGACGGCATGTTGCCGCTACCCGAGGGTTGTCTTGTGCTTGACGATCACTGGCCCTGGACGACGCCATTGCCCAATACCCAATGGGTAGCGTTGCAATTCGAACGCGAGCGCTTGTCGAAGAGCGATTTTGCGGCTCACGACATCGAGGCGCCCTCCTCCATACATCAGGCGGCTCCCAAGCGACGGGCAGACTTCCTCGCAGGCCGCCTATGTGCCAGAGAGGCATCGAAACGGTTGACGGGTTCACCCTGGGTGCCGGGGATCGCCGAGAGCAAGGCGCCGCTTTGGCCCCAGCATCTAGTGGGTTCGATCACCCATAGCGGCACCTTGGCGGCGTCAATAGTGGCTTCGGCCCATCATTATCAAAGCATCGGACTGGATGCAGAAGCCATCATGCCTTTGCAGCGTGCCGAGCGCCTGGCCACGCAGATTCTTACACCAAACGAACGCGATTGGCTGGCTTCGCTTCCCGCCGAACAACGCGGCGCCTTCGTCACCCAAATGTTTTCCTTGAAGGAGAGTCTGTTCAAGGCGTTATTCCCATTGGTGGGCGTGCGTTTTTACTTTCAGGACGCTGAACTGGAGGCATGGGAGCCTGAATCCAATCAGGTCCATCTGCGGCTACTCAAGAGCCTCTCTCCTGCATGGCCGGCAAGCAGTAAGGTCCAAGGACAATACACACTTCTGGATAGCCATTTGTTGAGCGTAATCGCATTACAGCTTGGCGACAAAGAAACCTAGCAACTCAATAGATTTTTGCCTCGTCATTCCTCTCAGAAAATGTCTTTGAAACATCTGGATTGTGAGAAATGCGTTTTATCGACAAGGGTTCGAATCAAGCCATCGATGGCGCTGGCATCGGCTTTCCAACGATTAATTTAACCTAGATCAACATCTTGCAACTCAGTGTCTGACTAATTTAACAGTTGAAATCCAACCAAGTTGCCCCATAGTTGAATATGGAGGGCAAAGGTAAAACGTTTTGCCAGAGACTCTTCATAACTAGAACGGATTTTATAAGGGGCGACATCATGAATATGCGTAAGCCGCTGAACAATGCTATTTACACTGCCCTCATCGCAGGGGGACTAACCCTAAGTGGAACTGCTTTTGCACAGTCACAAGGGCTCTATTCCGCTGATGAACTCACCGATGCAGAAGTATTCTCAAGCAAGCAGCCGGATAAAGTCGTCGGTGAAGTCGAAGACGTGCTTCTCGATGAAAACATGCAGGTAAACTCACTGGTCATCGACATCAGTGAATTCCTCGATTTTGGTCAATCGCAATACGTCATTGAAACCGGCAAGTTCACCGTCGAGACTATCGATGGCGACGACAAGGATGAAGTAGAGTACAAAGTCACCGTCGAAATGACGGAAGAAGAAATCTCGCAGCAGCCCGAGTACACCAACGATTGGTGGTCTGAAACCAAAGAAGCTACAGCGAACGCCTGGCAGGAAACCAAGCAAGGCGCCTCCAGCGCCTGGGAAAGCACCAAGGCAGCGACAGCAAGCGCCCTTGATAGCGCAGGCGACGCCCTGAATACCGCCGGTGAAAAGACCGAGCAGGCAGCCGAGAATGCAGCCAATGAAACCGAGCAAGCGATGGAGTCTGCCGGCAACAAAGCCGAGCAAGCCGGCGACGAAATAGCCAATGAAACCGAGCAAGCGGTAGAGGCTGCCGGTAACAAGACCGAGCAGGCAGGCGACAAAATAGCCAACGAAACCGACCAAGCGGTAGAGGCAGCCGGCAACAAGGCCGAGCAAGCCGGTGAAGAAATCGATGAGGAAACCAACAACTGATTCGATTTCACCTCGTTTCTGCTCTCGCGCCCGGTCATCGACCGGGCGTTTTCAATTCTGGCCAATGTGCGCTCAAATCAATCGCTGCCTGCGAAAAGTCCCCCTCTTAGCGCTTCTCGTGATAACGCGACCACTCCTTGCCCTGAAAATAGACCGTGCCCCAGCTGATCAGTGACATGAGACGAACAAAATTTATCTAACGCATCGCCTTTAAAAATGTCTGACATTTAGTATAGTCGAGCAAGCTCCAAGGAGATCGACTTGAACGCCCTTACACGACTCCCCATCCCGCCGGAGGCGGAAGGCTTCTCTTCGTTGGCGGCCCTGCTGGCTCGCGCCATCCTGGCCGGCCAGTGGGCGCCGGGTGATATTTTTCCCCGGGAGTTGGATATCTGTCAGCACTTCGACGCAAGCCGCAACCGAGTGCGCAACGCCCTGGCCAGCCTGACCAGCGCTGGATTGATCGAGCGCACCGCCGGGCGCGGCACGCGGATACGCGAGATAGACGATTGGCAATTGCTTGACCCAAAGATGAGCGACTGGATGACCGGCGTCGAGACGCCGCATCCGCAATTGGTGCGCGAGATCCATGCCTTTCGTCTCTCCGCGGAACCCTATGTCGCTGAACTGGCAGCCCTGCATGGCAACGCTCAGGATCTTGCGCGACTCGAGACGGCGTTCGAGGGCATGCGTGGTACCGCTGACGATCCCGAACAACGCGAAGCGCATGCCGAATACGATGTGGCCTTTCATGACGCCATTTACCGTGCCAGCCATAACCTGGTATGGCGTCAGATGGGCCACCTACTGCGCCCCTCCATCATGCAGCTCATCCAACGATCGCATCACCGTGCCGAGGCCCTGGATGACAGCCTGGAGCGCCATCGCCGAGTGATGGACGCGATTCGCTTGCGCCAGCCGGATGCCGCACACGAAGCCGCCAGGCGCGTACTGGAACGCACCGCGGCCGACCTGGGCGTCGCGCTAGGCGGTCGTCATCTTCAATCGCGCTACCGATAACGAGCGCATACCAATTTTCCATTCGTACCAACGAGGGCGATCAACCATGAAGATCACTAAGCTCAAGACCTGGCAGGTGCCGCCGCGCTGGCTGTTTTTGAAGATCGAGACCGACAGCGGTTGCTATGGCTGGGGCGAGCCAGTCATCGAGGGGCGCGCCGACACCGTCGAGGCCGCGGTGCATGAACTGGCGGATTATTTGGTCGGTCAGGACCCACATCGTATCGAACACCTGTGGAACACGCTGTATCGCGCTGGCTTCTATCGTGGCGGCCCGATCCTGATGTCCGCCATCGCCGGTATCGACCAGGCGCTGTGGGATCTCAAGGGTCGCGATCTCGGCGTGCCCGTGCACCAGCTACTGGGCGGCGCGGTACGCGACAAGATGCGCATGTACGCCTGGACCGGCGGCGACCGCCCCGCTGAAGTGGGCGCCGGCGCCAAGGCCCTGGTCGATCAGGGCTTCACCGCTTTCAAGATGAACGGCACCCCAGAGATGCAGATAGTCGACTCTCACAGAAAGGTCGACGAGGCGGTGGCTCGGGTCGCCGAGGCCCGCGATGCAGTGGGATCGGACGTGGGCATCGGCATCGATTTCCATGGCCGGGTGCATCGCCCCATGGCCAAGGCGTTGCTGCGCGAGCTCGAGCCCTTCCACCCAATGTTCGTCGAGGAACCCGTGGCGCCGGAGCATCTACCCAGCTTGAAACACATCGCGGGCGGGCTGGGCTATCCCATCGCCACCGGCGAGCGCCTGCATACGCGTTTCGAGTTTCGCGATCTGCTCGCCGAGGGCATGGTCGACGTCATCCAGCCGGATCTCTCCCACTGCGGCGGCATCAGCGAAGGGCTGAAGATCGCCACCCTGGCCTCGGCCTACGATGTCGCACTGGCGCCTCACTGTCCGCTCGGCCCCCTGACCCTGGCCGCCTCGCTGCAACTGGATGCGGTGTGTCACAACGCCTTCATCCAGGAGCAGAGCATGGGTATTCACTACAATAAGGACAACGACGTGCTCGACTATCTGGTCGACAAGTCGGCGCTCACCATCGAGAACGGCTTTTGCGCCATCCCACAAGGGCCAGGGCTGGGCGTGGAAATCGATGAGGCGTTTGTGGAGGAGCGCGCCAGGGTCGGCCATCGCTGGCGTAATCCGGTGTGGACGCATGAGGATGGCTCTATCGCCGAATGGTAAGTCACGATCTGCTACGTGTCGGCCATACATCGTGAGTGGAAATGTTTCTAAAGGAGTAGAAAAGCCATGTCATTTTCTTTTCAGGACCTAAAGTTTCCGGATCTAAAAGGCGCCAGCGTCTTCATCACCGGCGGTGGCTCGGGTATCGGCGCTGCCCTGACGGAAGGCTTCCTGTCCCAGGGCTCGCGGGTGGCCTTCGTTGGCCTTTCGGACGCCACGCCCTTTTGTGATGAGATGGAGCAAAAGCACGGCATTCGCCCTCTGTTCATTCGCTGCGATATTCGCGACATAGAGGCCATGCATGCGGCCATCGCCCAGGCTCATAAAGCGCACGGGCCGATTCACGTGCTGGTCAACAATGCTGCCCGGGACACCCGCCATACGCTGGAGGAATGGAGTGTCGAGGATTGGGACGAGTCCATCGCCACCAACCTGCGTCCGCAATTCTTCAGCGCCCAGGCAGTCGCCAAGGACATGCGTGAGCTCGGCGGTGGCGCCATTATCAACCTGTCGTCGAACTCCTATCTGTTGGGGCTTTCCGGCTACCCGACCTATGTCACCGCCAAGGCCGGTATCATGGGCATGACCAAGGCGCTGGCTCGAGAACTCGGGCCTGACAACATTCGCGTCAATTGCCTGATTCCCGGCTGGGTGATGACCGAGCGCCAGCGCGAGCTATGGGTCAACGACAAGGATCTTCAGGAGTGCCTGGATCAGCAGTGCTTGAAGGAGGCAATCCCAGTGGAGGACATGATCGGCCCGTGCCTATTCCTGGCGTCCCAGGCCTCCAGGATGATGACCGGACAGGAGCTGATCGTCGACGGAGGGCGGGTATGAGCAATTTTGATGTCAAACAAGCACTTGCCTGCGGTTGCGAGCTAGGCGAAGGCCCGCAATGGGATGCCGCCAGCGGCCGACTCTACTGGTGCGATATCCTGAACGGGCGGCTCTACTGGCTGGAGCCGGAAAGCGGCGAACATGGTCACGCGGACTTCGGCTACTGTATTTCGCTTGCCACGCCGATGGCGGATGGTGATTTACTGGTAGTGGGCGAAACCGCGCTTGAGCGTTTCAATCCCGCTTCCGGCAAACGTGAACATCTATTCGACTTCGAGGCGAACAATCCGGTCACCCGCTCCAACGATGGCCGGGTCGATCGTCACGGCAGCCTGTGGCTGAGCACCATGGGCAAGTCCGCCGAAAAGGAAGCCGGCAGCCTGTATCGCCTGCATCGCGGCGAACTCAAGAAACTGCGCTCGAACGTCAGCGTGCCCAATGCGATCTGCTTTTCCCCCCAGGGTGACTGCGCCTATTTCGCGGATACCGCCTTGGGCATCGTCTACCGCTGGGCGCTGGACGGTGACGGCTGGCCTCGCGGCGAACCCGAACCCTGGGCGGATTTCTCCCAACAGCCCGTCAATCCGGACGGCGCGGTGATCGACAGTGAAGGCGCCATGTGGCTGGCGCTCTGGGGCGCCGGCAGGGTCGTGCGCTTGAACGGCGATGTCCGCATCATCGACGAGATTCACTTGCCAACCACTCAGCCTTCCTGCCCCGCTTTCGGCGGCGAGCATTTGGATCGGCTATATATCACCACCGCCCGGGTGGGTATGGATTCTACCCAACGCAAGCAAGAACCCATGGCCGGCGATTTGTTCGTGGCGGAACTCGAGGTACCGGGGCTGGCTGAACCGCCACTGCGTTTGAGCTAAATTTTCAAGGCCGTCAAGAAAACAGAAAGGGTAAGCCGAACAATCGGCTTACCCTTTCACGTTGTGGTACTTAGCGGTAGTAAAGCCTCAATAACTCAACCGAACTTTTCGTTCTCGCCCATGTCCGGCGTCTTTTCCGTCATGTTGGCCTTGGCGATCTCGTAAAGCTGGAAGGTCTTGCTCTCCTTGGACTTCCAGTGTTCGCCCATTTGAATCTTGATCTCCAAGAGAGCGACCTCCGGATCTTCCTTGCCTTTCGGGAACCAGGCGCCTACGAACGGGTTCCAGTACTTGTCGATCAGCTCTTTATTGTCAGTCAGATTGGCAGTACCCGAGAGAGAAACATAAATGCCCTCTTCCTGATCGGAGAAGCTCAAACAGACCTTGCTGTCTTGCTGCGACTCAATCACTTTCTCGGCGCTACGCTTGGTGTAGAACCATAAAGTGCCGTCGTATTCATCCTGCACCAGGTGCATCGGCCTGGCCCTGGGCGTATCGCCATCCTCGGTAACCAGCATGCCTACCTGGATGTCTTTGATCATGTTCCATATTTTCTGCTTATGCTCTGGACTAGACATAGCAACCAAACTCCTTGTTTGATTTTCAAATTTGATAACTTCCCTACCGTAACAAAGCGCCAATACGCTTCGCAAACCACTGACCGCAAGCCGAGGTCGCCGCAAATCATGCCATTCCAAGATAGCGGTGAATGATCACAGCGTCGAGTACGCTAAAGAGGCAGTGTTGAATTCTCTCCAATCTGCTCCGGGCTAAATTTTTGCTCACCAATTGCGTGTAGCATGAATAGCCATTCCTCTTCGGCAAATAATGCAGGAAAAGTCATGTTCGGTTGGTTATCACAACATACAGAGATCCTAAGCATTTTCACCACTGTGGGCTCAATCATCATATGGTTAGGCTTTTCGCAATACCTGTATATGGAAATGCGTCGACGCCGGCACCCACGACTGCTGATCAATGGCGGCAAGCGCAAGGATACCGAGGCGCTATGCATCATCAGTAACATGAGTGATGAGCCGGTGCTGGTCGAATATCTGATTGCCGAACTCGAGACGTCACAAGGAAGCATCACTAAAGAGATAAGTGGCTCAGTGGTCTCTCTTTCAAACAGCCAGCAAGGGCCGCTAGGCTCCAACGACTTCTTCCACATTGGCACCTTCGACCGAATCATCAGGCATCTGGCCGATGGTGCAGGCATCAAGATGCACGGCCATTGCCCTGAAGGGGATGCTCGTTTTCGCAGCCTGACCATCCGTCTTATTGGCATTTTTGGCCCCGAGAATCTGCCCATCGCCGCAGAGCGCTGCTTCAGGCTCAAGCAAAAAGAAGAGTACTGCCTTCTTAGCCCCGCGGCTCCGGATACACGCCAATATATCAGCCGCTGGCAGCGTCATCGCGTACGCAAATGGATCGAAGGGATCAACCGCGGAGATGCCTCTTTCTCAAGGTCGGCCAGCTAGATGCCTCTTACCTGATTCGCAGAAGCTATCTGTAAGGTTTACGCCTGGCATTTCACAAAACAACAGGACCCATACACGGATCCTGGGGCATTGAAATATCGGCGACACCTGCTCGTTCAATCGCCTCCTGACATGGCCGCTGCTCATTGGGCGACACAACGAAAAACTTCGCGATACACGAGGTGTTCCATGAAGATTGCACTACTAACCGCGACGCTACTTACATCAATTTCCATCGCTGGCTCGGCGCTGGCCATGGATTCCGATGCCGTAGAGAAAAAAATGGCTGAAATCAGCCAGCAAGCGGAGCAGACTGCACAATCCGAGTCCGAGATCAAAGCACTGAAACAGCAAGTACAAGAACTCGAGGACTTAGTCCGCATGATGACCGAGGAAGAGCAAAAGTAAGCGCGTGGTATCGCTCTTTCCCACCCTATCCGAAAAGGCCTGCTCGAGCAGGCCTTTTCCATGATAGCGCGGCATCACTTGAAGTTTCGTTTCACCAGTTTTTGCAATTCACCGATGATGCCGCTGCGAAAGCTCAACACGCAGAGCACGAAGATTAATCCAAGTATCACGCTGACCCAGTCCCCCAGGGGCGATTGGGACAGCTGGTGCTGCAAACCGATGACCAGGCTGGAACCCACCAACGGCCCCAGCAGCGTGCCGACCCCGCCCAGCAACGTCATCAAGATCACCTCGCCGGACATGTGCCAGTGCGCATCCCCCAGGGAGGCCAACTGGAACACCAGGGTCTTGGTCGCCCCAGCCAACCCGGCAAGCCCCGCCGAGATGATGAAGGCCACCAGCTTGTAGGTGTCGGTGTCGTAACCCAGCGAAACGGCTCGCGGCTCGTTCTCGCGAATCGCCTTGAGCACCTGGCCGAAGGGAGAATGCACGGTGCGCCGGATCAGGGCGAAGCCCAGCACGAAGACGGCGAACACGAAGTAGTACAGCGCCAGATTGCTCTGCAAGCTGAACAACCCGAACAACTTGCCACGGGGTACGCCGTGCAGGCCGTCCTCCCCCCCAGTGAACGGCGACTGGATGAAGAAGAAAAACATCATCTGCGCCAGGGCTAGGGTAATCATGGCGAAGTAGATGCCCTGACGGCGGATCGCCAGTATCCCGAAGACCATGCCCAGCACCACCGAGCCTAGGGTGCCGGCCAGGATGCCCAGTTCGGGGGTCAACCCCGGGTAGGTCGAGAGCAGAAAACCGGTGATGTAGGCGCCGGTAGCAAGGAACGCCGCATGGCCGAAGGAGAGCAGCCCCGCAAAGCCAAGCAGCAGGTTGAAGGCGCTGGCAAACAGCGCGAAACACAGGATCTTCATTAGAAACACAGGGTAGGCAACGAAAGGCGCCACCAAACCCAGTACGATCAACCCGACATACAGCAGGCCTAGACGGCGCCTGGCCGAACGCTGCCGCGCAGCGGTCACCGAAGCAGAATCACTCATGGCCATGGTCATGCCTCCTTGCCGAACAGGCCCGCGGGCCGCAGCAGCAACACCACGATCATCACCAGGAAGATCACGGTATTGGCAGCCTCGGGATAGAACACCTTGGTCAGCCCCTCGATCAGTCCCATCGCCAGGCCGGTCAGGATCGCACCCAGGATCGAGCCCATGCCGCCGATCACCACCACGGCAAAGACCACGATCAGAAGGCTCGACCCCATGGTCGGCGAGACCGGATAGATCGGCGCGGCGAGCACGCCGGCGAAGGCCGCCAGGGCCACCCCGAAGCCATAGGTCAGGGTCACCAGCAAGGGCACGTTGACCCCGAAGGCCTGCATCAACTTAGGATTCTCCGTGCCGGCACGCAGATAGGCGCCGAGTCGGGTACGCTCGATCATGAACCAGGTGAACAGACACACGACAAGCGCCGCCACCAGTACCCAGGCCCGGTAGGTGGGCAGGAACATGAAGCCCAGGTTGAAGCCGCCGGCAAGCACCTCGGGCACCGGATAACTGCTTCCGGACACCCCGAAAAGATTGACCAGCGTCCCTTCGAAGATCAGCGCCAGCCCGAAGGTCAACAGCAAACCGTAGAGATGGTCGATATGCTGGATACGCCGCAACAGAAAGCGTTCTATTAGGATACCCAGCGCCCCGATCACCAAGGGCACTACCAACAGCGCCAGCCAGTAATCCAGCCCCAGATACTCGAGCCCCAGCAGCGCAGCGAAAGCACCCAGCATGTACTGGGCACCGTGGGCAAAGTTGATGACCTTGAGCAGGCCGAAGATCACCGCGAGCCCGAGGCTCAACAGGGCATAGAAGGCCCCGTTGATTAGCCCCAGCAGCAGTTGCCCGAACAGCACCATCAGCGGGATGCCGAAAATCGTCGTCATGGCGTCATACCCTCAGCGGCGGGATTGCCTCATCCCTTGACCAGCGAACACTGACTTTCGGACAAGGGGCGGAAGGCTTCCTCGGCGGGGATGGTGCGCAGTATCTCGTAGAGATCCCACTCGCCCTCGGATTCGCTGGGGGATTTCACTTCGACCAGGTACATGTCGTGGATCATGCGACCATCCTCGCGGATGCGCCCGTCGCTTGCGAACATGTCATTGACCGGCGTGGCGGCCATCTGCTCGCGCACCGTCGCCGCGTCGTCGCTGCCAGTCTCGGCTACCGCATTCAGATAATGCAGCGTGCTCGAGTAGACGCCGGCCTGGACCATGGTTGGCATGCGCTGGGTGCGCTCAAAATAGCGATCGGCCCACTCGCGTGTCTCCTCGTTCATGTCCCAGTACCAGCCGGTGGTCAACTGCAGCCCTTGAGTGACATCAAGCCCCAGCGCCTGGACATCGTTCAAGAAGATCAGCAGACCCGCCAATGTCTGACCGGACTGCACCAGGCCGAACTGGCTGGCGGTGGTCAGTGCATTGACGGTATCGGAACCGGCATTGGCCAGGCCGACGATCTTGGCGCCGGAGCCCTGGGCCTGCAGGATGTAGGAGGAGAAATCGTTGGTCGGGAACGGGTGACGCACCTTGCCGACGATCTCGCCGCCGTTCTCCTTGACCACCGTTTCGACATCGCTTTCCAGGGCGTGTCCGAAGGCATAGTCGGCGGTGAGCAGGAACCAGGTATCGCCGCCTTCATCGACGATCGCCTTGGCGGTGCCGTTGGCCATCGGATAGGTATCGTAGACCCAGTGGATGTGATTTGGGGTGCAGTGCTCGTTGGTGATGCTCGAGGCCGCCGAGCCGGAGACGATGCCCAGTTTGTCCTGCTGTTCGAGGATCTTGGTCACCGCAATGGTGACCGATGACGCCACCATGCCGGCCACCAGGTCGACGTCGTCCTGGTCGATCCAGCCACGTACGGTGTTGGCGCCTACGTCGGCGCTGTTGCGATCGTCGGCACTGAGCACCTCGATGGGCGCGCCGTTGACCTCACCGCCGAAGTCTTCGACGGCCATGTTCAATGCCTCCAGGCCACCCGGACCGGCCAGGTCGCGATAAGTGCCCGACATGTCGGCCAGATAGCCAATCTTGACCACGTCGCCACTGATCTCGGCATGGGCCAGGCTCGGGGCCAGTAACAGGGCGGCAGCGGTGAGAGAGGCGTGCTTGGTAATGTTCATCCATTTCTCCATGCCCAACGGGCGGCTTGTTGTTGTTGATTCAATGATGATGAAACCGGGTCAGACGCCGAGCACGGCGTGCAGGCGTTCGCGACGCTCAGGCAACTCGGCGGCGCTGATCTCTTCGATGATGCGGCCGTGCTCCATGACGTAGTGACGATCGGCCAGCGGCGCGGCGAAGCGGAAATTCTGTTCCACCAGTACCACTGTCATGCCCCGCGTCTTGAGCTTGACCAGCACCTCGCCCAAGGCCTGAACGATGACCGGTGCCAGCCCTTCGGTGATCTCGTCGAGCAGCAGCAGATCGGCACCAGTACGCAGGATGCGCGCCATGGCCAGCATCTGTTGTTCACCGCCGGACAGACGGGTGCCTGGACTATGGCGACGTTCGTAGAGATTCGGGAACATGGCATAGATGTCGTCGAGGCTCATGCCGCCGGAGCGTACCGTCGGCGGCAGCAACAGGTTCTCCTCGACATTGAGGCTAGCGAAGATGCCACGCTCTTCGGGGCAGTATCCGACCCCCAGGCGCGCGATATGATGCGGCGGCGTATTCAGGGTTTCACGCCCGTCGATGACGATCGAGCCGGAGCGTCGGTCGACCATGTTCATGATCGCCCGCAGGGTCGTGGTGCGCCCGGCACCGTTACGCCCCAGCAAGGTCACCAGCTCGCCTTTACGCACCTCGAAATCGACGCCGTGCAGAATGTGCGACTCGCCATAAAAGGCATGCAGGTCGCTGACCTTAAGCTGTTCCGAGGCATCGCTTGCGTTGCTGGCAATCCGGGTCTGTTCCAGTGTCGTGGTCATGTGCTCTCCTCCACCGCCGATTCACTGCCCATGTAGGCCTCACGTACCTGAGGGTCGGTGGATACGCTGGCGTAGTCGCCTTCCGCCAGCACCGCCCCCCGAGCCAGCACGGTGATGCGATCGCACAAGCGACTGACCACGCTGAGATTGTGCTCGACCATCAATACGGTACGGCCCTTGGCGGCGTCGCGAATCAGCGCCACGACCCGATCGACATCTTCCGCCCCCATGCCCTGGGTGGGCTCGTCGAGCAGCATGATCGTCGGTTCCAATGCCAGGGTGGTGGCCAGTTCCAGGGCCCGCTTGCGCCCGTAAGGCAGTTCCACCGTAAGGCTATCGGCATCCTTTTCCAACCCGACCTGGGTTAGCAATTCCCTGGCCCGCTCGTCGAGAGAGGTCAGGCTGCGCTCGGACTTCCAGAAATGAAACGAAGTGCCCAGCTTGCGCTGCAGAGCAACACGCACGTTTTCCAGTACCGTCATGTGGGCGAATACCGCGGATATCTGGAACGAACGCACCAACCCGAGGCGGGCAATCTGGTTGGCCTTCATGTTGGTGATCGGTTTGCCCCGGTAGAGAATCTCGCCGTGGCTGGGAGGAAGAAACTTGGTCAGCAGATTGAAGACGGTGGTCTTGCCGGCCCCATTAGGGCCGATCAGAGCATGAATGTGCCCTTCGGTGACCTGCAGATTGACTCGATCGACCGCGGTGAACCCGCGAAACGTCTTGGTCAGTCCTTGAGTTTCGAGTATGAACTCCCGGGGCATGGGGCAGTCCTCTAGCGACCGCGGAGCGGTCGTTTTGTTGTTGTTGTCGCCCCTCGCAGGTATCGGGAATTGTCCTTGGCGGCGCTGCGAGGCAGTATTTTACGTTAACGTAAGCTAGAGCAGCCGACGCCTGGCTTCAACTACTGCTCGCTGAAACTCGACCAATGATGGATATATAAGCAGAATAAGAAGGACTGCTGGACCGCACTCACCATATAAGGATCGCTCATGCTCGCCGAGCTGTTTGCCGTCATGGCACCGGTATTCTTCGGCGCGGGACTCGGCTTTTGCTGGATACGTCTGGGCTATGATTACCCGGTCGAATTCGTGACCAAGCTGGTATTCAATATCGGCACTCCTGCGCTGATACTCGCCGCCCTGGGCAATGCAGAGATCGATGCTCAAAGCTTCGGGCAAACCTTGCTTGGCGCATTGACCGTGATGGGGATTATGGCCGGCGTCAGTCTGTTGATGGCCAAGGCGCTGCGCAAGGACTGGAGGGTGATCATCTCGCCCACCATGTATCCCAATACCGGCAACATGGGGCTGCCGGTCACGCTTTACGCTTTTGGTAATGCCGGCTTTGCCTATGCGATCACGGTGACGGTGTCGGTCGCTCTGATTCAATTTACCTTCGGTGCGATGCTGGCCAATCGGGGTGGCCGTCCACTACGCACGTTACTTCGCACCCCCACTATTTACGCCATCCTGATCGCGCTGGGATTGTTGCTCACCGACTCTTCCTTGCCCCGCTGGGCGGCCAATACCGTCGATCTGATTTCGGGTTTCTGCGTACCGCTGATGCTGATCACCCTGGGGGTCTCTCTGGCCAGCATTCAGGTCAAAAGCCTGACATCGGGGCTAGGATTCAGCTTGCTGCGTATTCCCGCCGCCGCCTTGATCACTTTTGCAGTCGCTCAACTGCTGGGCCTGCCGCCTTTGGCGCAAAGTGTACTGATCCTGCAGATGAGCATGCCGGTGGCGGTCTACAACTACCTGTTCGCCCAACGCGCCCGCCGTGAACCGGAATACGTCGCCGGACTGGTGTTCTGCTCGACGCTACTGTCGTTCATTTATTTGCCGGTGTTGCTGGCGATCATGATGTGAGTGGCTTCAGCCTTCGACGGTGCTCACCACCTTCACCATGGAGTCACTTTCATACCAAGCACATGCAACATAGTTTATTGTGTAGTACTAGTGCGCCAGGATCTTCGACAGAAACTCCTTGGCGCGGTCAGTCTCGGGATTCTTGAAGAAGGTTTCGGTTGCCGCGATCTCCTGCACCTCCCCCTGGTCCATAAAGACCACTCGGCGCGCCACCCTACGAGCGAAGCCCATTTCGTGGGTGACCACCATCATCGTCATACCTTCCTTGGCCAGCTCGACCATGACGTCCAGCACCTCGCTGATCATCTCCGGATCGAGCGCCGAGGTCGGCTCGTCGAAACACATGGCGATGGGGTCCATGGCCAAAGCCCGGGCGATCGCCACCCGCTGTTGCTGTCCGCCGGACAAGGCAGAGGGATACTTCTGTGCCTGATCGGCCAAGCCGACCCGCGCCAGCAGGCTCTCCGCCTTTTCGCGCGCGGCTTCGCGCGAGCGTTTCAGCACCTTGATCTGGCCCATCATCAGATTCTCGATCACCGTCTTGTGCGGGAACAGCTCGAAATGCTGAAACACCATGCCGATACGCGCGCGCACCAAGGGCAGCTTGGTGCCCTTGGCGGTCACGTCGGTCTCTTCGACCACGATGCGTCCGCTGTCGACCGGTTCCAGCGCATTGACGCACTTGATCAGCGTACTCTTGCCCGAGCCGGACGGACCGCAGATGACGATCACCTCGCCACGTTCGACCTCGAGCGAACAGCCTTTCAGGACGTGGAAGTCGTCGTACCACTTGTCGATATTGTCAATTTTTATCATGCGACCTTCTTTTTCTGCAGGTACTTCACCAGCAGGGAGCCAGAGAAGCAGATGACGAAATAAACCAGCGCCGCGAAGAGGTACATCTCTGCCAGCCGCCCTTCCACTTTGGCCACCACACTGGCCGAGGTCATGAAATCACTCAGGGCCACCACGTAAACCAGGGAAGTGTCCTGGAACAGTATGATCGCCTGGGTCAGCAGGACCGGGATCATGTTTCGGAACGCCTGGGGAAGGATCACGTACTGGAGGTTCTGGCGCGGCGACAGCCCGATTGCCAGGCCGGCATAAACCTGTCCACGCGAGACCGAATTGAGTCCGGCACGCATGATCTCAGCATAATAGGCCGCCTCGAACAGTGAGAAGGCGATCAGTGCGCTGGTGAAGTTGCCCACCGGGCGGCCGATCAACAGTGGCACCAGGAAGTAGAACCAGAAGATGACCAGGATGAGCGGAATCGAACGGAAGACGTTGACGTAGATGGCGCTGAACCAGCGTAGAGGCGCCGGCCCCCAGATTCGCATCACCGCCAAAATAGTTCCCCAGGCAAGTCCCGCCACTAGTGCCAGAAAGGTCAACTGAAAGCTGATGAGCAGCCCGTCAAACAGGAACGGAAGCGATTCAATAATGACCTGAAAATCAAAATCACCCATCTAGCTTCCCCCCACCGAGCCCGGGATACGCGTCTTCTGATCAATCAGGCGCATCAGCAGCACCACCAGAAGCGTGATGACCAGATAAAGCACCGTCGCGGCGGTGAACGCCTCGAAGCCCTGGAAGGTGTAGTTCTCGATCTGCCGCGCCTGGGCGGTCAGTTCCAGCACGCCAATGGTCAACGCCAGTGATGAATTCTTGAAGATCGTCAGGAATTCAGAGGTCAGCGGCGGCACGATGATCCGATAGGAGATCGGAAGCCTGATGTACAGATAGGTCTGAAGGGGTGTGAGTCCGATTGCGAGACCTGCGTTCACCAGATCCTTTCCGATGGTCTGGATACCCGAGCGGACCTGTTCGGCCACGCGAGCCGCTGTATAGGCGCCCAGCGCAACGACGGCCGTCACGTATTCGGGATTGGGCATATCGCGCTTGACCCAGAGGCCCAGGTCTTCGGGCAGCAGCTCGGGCACGACGAAGTACCACACGAACAGTTGCACCAGCAGCGGGATGTTGCGGAACAACTCGACATAGGCTGCCGCCAGGGTGCGTATTAGCCGGTTGGGCACCGTGCGCAGAATGCCGATCAAGGAGCCCACCACGAAGGCTATGATCCAGGCGGCGATCGCTACCAGCAGGGTCCACTGCAAGCCGGAGAGAAGCCAGCCCAGGTAGGGCTCCTGAAACAGGACCGCCCAATTCCAGTTGTAATCCATAAGTATTCCTCAATCAGCGCCCCGACATGACCGGGGTCACACAAGCGACCCCAAAAGCCATGACGACATTCGCTATGCCTTCACCTTGCTGAGTGCTCACAGATCTGCTTCAAGCAACTCAAAAGGCTGTATTGAAAGGATTTCTTACTTCGGCAAGGCGTGGATCCTGAAGTTGGCGCGCAGGAGGTCGGACATGGGCACGCCCAAAGGCTCGAACCACTCGTTGTAGATCTTCTCGATCTCACCGGTGCGGAACAGCTCGGCCAGCCGGCGGTTGACCACCAGACGGAACTTGCTGTCGTTCTGCGGGAGCATGATGGCGTAGGGATCGTAGGAGAGGAAATCGCCCACCACCTCGTAGGCGTCGGGATTCCTCGCCTTCGCGATCAGCCCGTAGAGCAGGATGTCATCGGTCGAATAGGCGTCTACACGGTCGGTCTGCAACGCCAGGAACCCTTCCGCATGATCCCTCACGGACACGACGTTGACGTCCTGAATGCCAAGCTCCTCGATGGCTGTCTTGACCACGCGCTCATTGGTGGTGCCCTGAGCCAGCGCGATGGGCTTGCCTGCCAGGTCCTCCACCGTGGCGATGCCGCTACCCTTCTTGGTCAGCAGCTTTGTGCCGGTGATATAGGTGATAGCGGCGTAATCTACCTGCTGCTGGCGGGTCAGGTTATTGGTGGTCGATCCGCATTCCAGATTGAGCGTGCCGTTGGCCATCAGCGGTATGCGAGTCTGGGGTGTCACCGGCACCCACCTGATGTTCAACTCGTCGACACCGATTTCGCTCTCGATCTCGTCCACGATCTGCATGCAGAGGTCTATCGTATAGCCGATCGGCTGTTGGTCATCGCCGATGTAGGAGAACGGAACCGAGGTCTCGCGGTGGCCGATCGTGATGACACCGCTTTCCTTGATCTTGCTGAGCGTGGGGCCCACCTCCTGGGCGCCAGCGGTGCCGATGGTCGAAAGGCCGATCGCGGCGGCGGTCAGCAATGTTCCGAGATGTCTTATTTTCATTTTTCATCCCCTTGCTCGGTTGAGCAGGCAGTCGGTTATTGTTGGATGTTCTATCGTTCTTGTTCAAAGGCCCGTTCGCAGGCTAACAACCGTCTGCCACTGGCGACCTTATTCATCTTAGTACGTGCCGACCAATGTGGCTCATGCCAAGAGACTCAAGCGTGATTGGTTTATTGCATGGTCGACGCAGATCACTCTGCTTTCACCCCTTCGACGGCCCTCACCACCTCTTCCGCCAGAACCTGCAAGGAATCGTAGACGGGGACTGCTGTATTCAGACTTTCCTGAATGACCGACAACTCGGTACAGGCCAGGACAAGCACATCGGCGCCTTGTCTACTCAGATCCTCAGCAGCGCGGTTGAACGCATTCAGAGTATCCGCATGGCGTTTTTCACCGCGCTTGACGGCGCGAATGACCTCGAGCAGCGCATCCTCATCCCCCGGATAGACTAGGGTGAGCTCCAAGTCATCGGCATAGCGCTCATAAAGACCGATCTTTCGCAACGCCGGAGAGGCCAGCATACCTATCCTGGCGTCTGGCACCGCTGCGTGAACCGCATTCAAGGTCAGCCAAATCATGTTCCAGACCGGAATGGCGACGGCGCGTTCGGCATGTTCCCAATAATAGTGTGCCGTATTGCAGGGCATCACTAGAAAGTGGGCCCCGGCGTCTTCGAGCCTTTGCGCCATAGCGGCAATCGTGGGACCGGGGTCTTCGCCATTGCCTTCGATCAATGCCTTGATCCGAGACGGCACCTTGGGATTGTTGTCGACCAACAGGTGGATATGATCTGCATCGTCCTGCGCGGGGGTGGCATTGATGACACGTTGCATGAACTCGACGGTGGCGTCAGGCCCCATGCCACCGATCACGCCGACCATCGGATGCGTTTGGTTCGTAGGCCTTGAAACGTGAGAGTCAGTCATTTGATGAAGCCATCAGCGTTTTTTGAACATTGTTTTACATCCTTTTCGGAAAGCATGAATAGTGAATTGACGACATCCATGCTGGACGTGACTGGTTCATCCGCTTTCTTGCAGTGCTTCACCGATGAGCTGCGCGATTGCCTTACAATCTTCCTCATCGAAGGTTAGCGGAATGCGTAAATCAAAAAGTGTGGCCAGCACCTTTTCCGTATTGGGTACCGGGCGCGTACTCCCCAGGTAGCGCCAGCTGTCATAGCGACTAGTGTAATCTTCGGGCTCGTCGCGGCCATACCACTTGAGCGGGATGCCGCGTCGTTCGCAGCCTGCGATGAAGGTTTCGATCCGGTCCCGCGACAGCTCGGGCAGCCGGAACTGAATGGAACTGCCGACGAAGTCTTCTTCCAGCGGTCTTGGGATCAAGGCAATGGATTCCTCATGACCCAAACCTTCTTCCAGAACACGGTAGCGCCGGTTCCAGCGCTCCCTTCGATCAGCGAGCTCCGCCAGCTGTGGCCGCAGGACAGCGGCACGCAGATTGTCCATGCGACCACTGCAATTGGCGGTCTGCAGACGCACGTCCCCGAAGCTGTCGGCGGGTGGGGCCGCCAGGTGGCGATCGAAAAGCATGTAAGAGCCGGAGAGAATGATCGCGCGACGCATGATTTCAGGGTCATCCGTGGTCAACAAACCACCTTCGCCGGAATTGAGGTGCTTGTAGGTCTGAGTGCTGAAACAACCGATCTTGCCGAAGGTACCGCTTGGTTGCCCTTCCCAGGCGGCACCCATGGTATGAGCACAGTCTTCGAGGAGGGTAAGACCCAGATCGTCGCAGGCCTTGACGATGGCCTGCATATCGCCGATATGACCGCGCATATGAGAAAGCAGGAAGAAGCGTGCCTCACTCTCTATGGCTGCCCGACGCAGATCGTCGATGTCGACCGTAGTGTCATCCCTTATATCGACCAGCACCGCGATCCCACCGGCGCCATGGATGCTGCCCGGTACCGGCGACAGGGTGAAGGCGTTGCACAACACCTTGTCGCCGGGCTGGAGACCGGCAGCGCGCAAGGCGATTTGCAACGCGTAGCCACCCGATGCACAAGCCAGGCAATAGGCCACGCCAAGACTGTCGGCGAACTCCTGCTCCAATAGGGCCGTTTCGCCGCGTTCACCCTCCGTCAGATTGTAGCGATGCAGGCGCCCGCTGCGCATGACCGCGACCGCCGCTTCGATAGCCGCCTCAGGCAAGGGCTCCTGCTGGGTGAAGGATTTTGAAAAGATTTGCATGGCCGCCCCCTCGCTAGTAGCGCTGCTGGTCGTGAACCGGGAAGTCCCAGGTTTGCTCGGGGAAGTACTTGCGCAGCCGCCAGTCACAAGCGCGGGCATGACCTTCCATACCTTCGGTACGCGAGATGCGTGAACCGGCGGCGCTGAAGGTCCGGTTGGCCTCTTCGCTCAACTGCTGGGTGGTCAGCACCTTCATGAACTTGTGGACATTGAGGCCCCCGCTATACCGCCCGGCCCGCTTGGTCGGCAGGATGTGATTGGTGCCGGAGCACTTGTCGCCGTGGGTCACGGTGCTGCCTTCGCCGAGGAACAATGAGCCATAGTTGCTCAGGTTCTGCTTCCACCACTGAAGGTCGTCACAGAACACCTGCAAGTGCTCGCAGGCGTAGTGATCGCTGACTTCGACGACCTCCTCGCGACTGTCGCAGAGGATGACTTCGCCGTAATCCTGCCAGGCGGCATTAACCACATCCGCATTGGGCATGTCGTCGGCGACCTTGGGCAACAGCTCGATCACCGCACGACCCACGCGCTCGGAGCTGGTGAACAACCATACTGGGGAGTTCGGGCCATGTTCGGCCTGGGAGACCAGATCGACCGCGATGGTCATGGGGTCGGCGCTGTCGTCGGCGATGATCGCCGACTCCGTGGGTCCGGCGAATACATCGATGCCTACCTGACCAAACAGCAGACGCTTGGCCTCGGCCACATAGGCATTGCCCGGGCCTACCAGGATATCCGCCTCGCGGCCGGTGAATAGCCCGAAGGCCATGCTGGCCATGGCGTGTACGCCGCCCATTTCAAGGATCATGTCGGCGCCGGCCACGTCGAGCGCATAGCACACCGCGGGATCGATACTGTCGCCACGCGGCGGCGAACAGGCCACTACAAAGGGCACGCCGGCGGCCTTGGCGGTGGCCACACTCATCAGCGCCGAAGCGGCATGCGCATAGCGCCCGCCGGGGATATAACACCCGGCGCACTGCACCGGCAGTATGCGCTGGCCCAGGATGACGCCAGGCTCGGTTTCGATCTCGAACCCCTGCAGGCTATCGCGCTGAGCCTCGGCAAAACGGCGTATCTGGCGGTGAGCGAAATCGATATCGTCCTTGACCGTTTGCGAGACCTGGGCAATCAAGGCCTGGCGCTTCTCGTCGCTGAGCACGAAGTCGCCCGTCCAGCTATCGAATTTCTGCGCATATTCGCGCACCGCGCTCTCACCGCGTTGACGAATATCATCGAGCATCGCTTGTACCGCCTCGGTGACGCGCTGATCTTCTGCTTCAACACCACCGGATGCGGCTGCGGATTTCAGATGTCGTATTGTCACTGTTTTCACCTTTCTCGTAGGCTATCCATGAAAATTATAATTGACCCGCCTCGGCGGCCAGCATTGCTCCGATCCTGCCGACCTCCCTTACCAACAGGTCGAGATCCTCAAATCTTGTGCGGTGGTTCGTGATGTTGACCCTGATCGCGGTGTTGTCATGAATGATTGTGGTCGAGGGTGCAGCGATGCCCTGGAGTTGCAACTGAATGACGATCTCTTCATTCAGGCGATTCAACGCGGGTGGGGTCAACTCGGGGTGAACATAGCGAAAGCAGCAGATATTCATCGCGACCGGCGCCAACACTTCCATATTCGGCTGAGTCGCGACTTGTTCTGCCAGATAAGCCGCCTGTTCGCAGTTGCGCGTGATCAGCTGACCCAGTTTGTCGGTGCCATGTTCATTGAGTTGGGCCCAAATCTTGAGGGCTCGAAAGCCGCGGGATAGTTCGGGCCCGTACTCCACCGGCCAAGGGTTGCCGGCGGCAAGGCCCCGGCTAGCCCCCTTGAGGTAGTCGGGGCGATCGGAAAATGTTCGGCGGTGCGCGTCTTCGGACCGTACAAGGACGAAGCCGGCGTCGTAGTTGACATGCAGCCACTTGTGAAAATCGAACGCCAGTGAGTCGGCTCGTTTCAATCCGGACAGGCGCGGGCGAAGCCGATCACTGAGGACGCCGCTGGCGCCGAACGCACCGTCAACATGAAACCATAGGCCTTCCTGGGCCGCGAGGTCTGCAATGGCTTCCAGGTCATCGATCGCGCCGACATTGACCGCTCCAGCAGTGCCGATGATGGCAAAGGGCCTGCGCCCTTCTGCGCGATCTTTAGCGATCGCGGTTTCAAGCGCGTCCATATCGATCTGGAAACGATCGTCGACCGGGATCTTGCGCAGGGCGTCAGCGCCGAGCCCCAGGATATCGAAGGCACGTGCAACGCAGGAATGAGTCTGTGTCGACGTGTAGCCGACCAGCGGTGCGCCGCCGACTCCATCTGTGCGACTGGCAAAGTCAAGACACCGGTCCCTTGCCACTTTCAAGGCAATCACGGTCGCAATCGATGTACCGGACACGATCAAGCCGCTAGCGGTCTCGGGGAACTCGAACAATTCCCGGCACCATTTCACCACTTGTTTTTCTACATACATCGCGCCGTGGTCTCGACCACCCAGATTGGCATTCATCGCCGCCACCGCGATCTCGGCGATCAGGTTTCCTGGCGTGCCAGACCCATGCACCCAGCCAAAGAAACGCGGATGGGTGTTGCCGATGCCGTAAGGCAGCAGCGCTTCGATCTGCTGCTGGGTAGCTGCTAACCCTTGACCATTGGTCGGCAGTTCAGCTTGAAGCGACAGCTTCATTTCTGGCGGCACTTCATTCCAGACGCGGCCTTGGCGGGCGACCTCCATCTTATCGACCGCGGCATCCAGCATCTTGTGGGCAAGTGTTCGAAATTCACGCCAGTCGCTGGGATCAAGAGACGGGTCTTCAGGGGGTTGTGAGGAAATCATTAGGATATTCCTTCAAAGGATCGGGGTTGAAACACCATCTTTCTCATGGCCGCCTTCTGCATTCGACGGCTGGTTGAAAACCAGCATAGTGGTTTCTTGTATGTGCACACCAATGCCAAGAAACTCGGCATTGGTTACTTTTTTGCATAGCTAGTCGATTACACTAGAAAAACAACAAAGGCAGGATAGAAAAAATGAAAATCGAATGGATAGAGGATTTTTTGGTGCTGATCGAGGCGGGGACGTTTTCCCAGGCCGCCGAACGGCGCCATGTGACCCAGCCGGCCTTTTCGCGGCGCATTCGGCAACTTGAAGACTGGCTGGGCGTCGACCTGATCGATCGGCAGGCGATTCGCCTGACGCTAACCTCTCAGGGCCGCCTCCACGAACCACATCTGCGGGACTGGCTGGCCCGGCTTTATGCGCTGCGCAGCCGCATGCGGGCTGAAGCACTCCATGGCCGTCGCGCAGTGTTGACCACGCAGCACACACTCACGGTCAGCTATTTACCACGGCTGCTGCGCCATTTTCGCCGTCACGCCCCAAATGCACGCTTACAGGTGCGCTCTTCCAATCGGGACGACTGCATCAACGACTTCGAGCGTGGCGATGCGGATCTAATGCTGTGCAGCGAACTGCATGGCGCTCCTCTGCTGACAGAGCGCCATGATATCGAGCGATTGCAGCTAGGCCAGGAGCAATTAATTCCCGTCAGCGCTGCCGACCATTCTGGTCGACCACTTCATGCACCGCATCCAGATAGCGTCTTGCCTCTTATTGGCTATGACCGCGACAGCTTCCTGGGGAATGTGTTGGCAACACCCTTCATGTTCGATCTTCAACGCCGCTTCGATACCGAACTCGTCTGCGAGACAGCATTTACCATCGGCATCAAGGAATTGGCCTTGTCGGGATTGGGAATCGGGTGGTTGCCGCATGGCTTGATCGAGGCAGAGCTGGAATCCGGCAAACTTGTTTCATTGCTGGATGAACTCGGCGGCCCATTGCTGGCGGTTGCTTGCTATCGCCATGTGACACCCAGCTTTGATGCCACCGAACGCTTATGGGCACTGATGCAGGAGACGCCGCCCGCGGTCTGATCACGCTCAGAACAGGCTAGTGCCGCAATCCATCGTGGACCAGCCTCAGGGCGCTACGCCATCACGCAGCTTATAGAAGACAAGATCGTCAATCTGGTTCGTCTTGATGAAGTTCCTGCCCCAGCCTGGCGATATTTGCCGATGATGAAAATACAAGGCGCCATCGATTCGATCCTCGAGCTGCCCATTGAGGGCTCGGCGCGAGATTTCCTTGGCGGTGGCATAGGCCTGCTCATTCTCCGCATGATCCATACGGCCATCGCACCACCAGGAGAACTGGCAGCTCCCCTGCTCCCCGCCCTGCCTGACCACCTCGCATACCGTATCGGGGAAACCTTCATGCGCCAGACGATTGATCACCACATCGGCAACGGCCTCCATAGCTTCAACACTTTCGCCGCGGGCCTCCCAGTAGATAGAGCGGGCAAGGCAGGTAATCGCATCATCCAAGGGGGCCCGCCCGGTCGGATCGACCGCCTGTACGCCTGGCTTGGTAATGATCAAGGAATCAGGAGGGTTTACGTCACTGCCTTCCGTCGCAACCGCCTGCTCCAAAGCCTCCGCCTTTTCCTTGGCGACTTCTGCTCTTTGAACCCGATCCACCGCAAACACCTGGCTAGAAAGGAGCAATATGGCAAGACAGAAAACCATCCATTTCTGGCAGTAGCGCATGATCATTGGGATCACCCCTATTAAGTGATGTACGTTCACTAACCACGATTATTGTTGCCGGTGGCTGAAGGAGTGGATCCCCCTGCTTTGCCTTGATCAACCCAGCAATCTTGTTTCCGATGGGCCACCGCAATGATGAGGATAATATCCTCTTTCGCGGCATAAGGTGATTTATAAGACCACTAAAAGCACTTATCTCCCTGCGACATCAACCTGACCGGCCAACCCAGGAGAAAGTGTTCTTTTTCATCGGCGTCGTCGACGTATCATCGGAGGTCGCCAGTAGATAATTCCCCAATCGGAACATCCTCCACACTCAGCGCAAATCCGGTGCCTATACCGGATATAGGATAACAACGATAGGCGAAGCACGAGGACTACCGACATGACCCTGATCGCCCGCGCAGAAATCAACGATGCTCTGGCCGAGACCCGAGATGTGGCTGCTGAACTACTGAGCAACCGCACACCCAAGTTCTCGCTTCCCCAGCCTTTCTACAACGATGCCCGGCTCTATGCCCTGGACATGCAGGAAATCTTCGAGAAGGAGTGGCTGTTCGCGGGCATGACCTGTGAAGTCCCCACCAAGGGCAACTTCATGACCCTGCAGATCGGCGATAACCCTATCATCATCGTGCGTGGCAACGACGGCGCAGTGCACGGCTTCCACAACGTCTGCCGCCATCGTGGGTCACGACTGTGCGCCACGGAAAAAGGCAAGGTCGCCAAGCTGGTTTGTCCCTATCATCAGTGGACCTACGAGCTGGATGGCCGCCTGCTGTTCGCCGGCGACATGGGCGAGGCATTCGATCCGGCCGACTACAGCCTAAAGCCCATTCATGTAGCAACCGCGGGTGGTTATATCTTCGTCAGTCTGGCCGAGGAACCTGCGGACAACAGCGAGTTCCTGGCCCAGCTCGAGCATTATTTAGCGCCTCACCACATGGACAACGTCAAGGTAGCGGCGGAGTCTCACATCGTCGAGGAGGCCAACTGGAAGCTGGTGGTCGAGAACAATCGCGAGTGCTATCACTGCAACGGCTCTCACCCGGAACTGATGAACTCGCTGCTAGAGTTTGATGATACGGAAGACGTGCGCGCTACGCCGGCCTACAAGGCCCAGGTTGCCCGCATGCGTGACAAGTGGGATAAGCTGGCCGCGGCCTGGCAGCTGCAGTTTTTCGGCCGTCAGAATCGTCTGACCCGCACCCCGCTGAAGGATGGCACCAGCTCCATGACCCTGGACGGCCAACCGGCTTGCAAGAAGCTGATGGGGGACATGACGGATTCGGAAATGGGGGCGCTGCGCATTCTGCATCTGCCCAACTCCTGGAACCACTTCATGGCGGATCACGGCGTTGTGTTCCGCATCCTGCCACTGGGCCCGCAGCAGACCCTGGTGACTACTAAATGGCTGGTACACAAGGATGCGGTGGAAGGCATCGATTATGACCCGGTAGAGATGCGCAAGGTATGGGATGCCACCAATCTGCAGGATCGGCGTATCACCGAGGACAATCAGCGCGGCATCAACTCCGTGGCCTATCAGCCCGGCCCCTACTCCAAGAGCTTCGAGTTCGGTGTGATCGATTTCGTTGACTGGTACAGCGAGCGCATGCTGGAAAATCTTGATGACGAAGCGCCTTCGCTGCGCCTGGCCAGAGGCTAGCTCAAGCGCAACTGGACACAACAAGGGGCGCCGGAGATAGGCCGAGGAGGAGGTCTTTTGCCATGGCTGGAAAATGTTCCATACAATTCCGGCATTTCCGCCATCCATGGCGGTCAGATGGCAAAAGTAGCGCCCAAGGAAGGGTTCACAGCGCCTCCGATACGGCCTATCAACGGATTAGCCCCGAGAAACTTGCGCTATTCTTGCCTGGAGTCCCCCGATGAGCGCCTCTCGCGATCCGCTGCTGCAGCCCTTTTCCCTTGGCAATCTGACCCTCAAGAACCGCATCGTCAGCGCCGCTCACGAACCGGCTTACTCCGAAGACGGCATGCCCAAGGGGCGCTATCGTCTTTACCATGAGGCCAAGGCCCGGGGCGGCATGGCAATGACCATGGTCGGCGGCAGCGCAGTGGTCGCGCCGGACAGCCCACCTGCTTTCGGCAACCTGCTGCTGTACAAGGACGAAATCGTTCCCTGGCTCAGTGAGCTCGCCGACGCCGTACACCACTACGATTGCGCGATCATGTGCCAGGTCACGCACTTGGGCCGGCGCACCCGCTACAACGCCGGCGACTGGCTGCCGGTGATTGCCGCTTCGGGGCTGCGCGAGCCCGCCCATCGTGCCTTTCCCAAGGTCGCAGAGAAACACGACCTTGAGCGTATCGCCAAAGCCTACGCCGACGGCGCCGCGCGCTGCCAAGCCGCCGGGCTCGACGGCATCGAGATCGAGGCCTACGGCCATTTCTTCGACGGTTTCCTGTCGCCCTGGACCAATCGTCGCGACGACGCCTGGGGCGGCGAGCTTACCAACCGCCTGCGCTTCCCGCTGATGGTCATCGACGCCGTGCGCGCCGCGGTCGGCCCCGAGTTCCTCGTCGGCATCCGCCTGGTGGTCGATGAGCTGTTGCCCCATGGTCTAGGACGCGACGAGGGGCTGGAGGTCTGCCGGTTGCTCGAGCAAGGCGGGGCCATCGATTTCCTCAACGTGATTCGTGGCCACATCGACTCTGATGCGGGATTGGCCGAGGTGATCCCCAACATGGGCGCCGCCACCGCGCCGCATCTGGCGTTCGTCGGGGAGGTGAAGCGCGCCACCGGACTTCCGGTATTGCATGCTTCACGCATCAATGACGTGGCCACGGCGCGCTATGCCATTCGCGAAGGCCTACTCGATCTGGTGGGGATGGTTCGCGCCCACATGGCCGAGCCGAATATCGCCGCACTGATCGAATCCGGCGAGGAGGAACGCATTCGCCCTTGCGTGGGGGCCGGCTACTGCATCGACGGCATCTACGAAAACGGTGCCGCCTACTGCATCCATAATCCGGCCACCGGTCGCGAGGAAAGCCTGCCCCATGTGATTGCCCGAGACGTCGACGCGCCACGTCATGTGGTGGTAGTCGGCGCCGGCCCCGCAGGGCTCGAAGCGGCACGCGCCAGCGCCGAGCGCGGCCATCGCGTCACCCTACTCGAGGCCAACGACGTGGCCGGCGGTCAGGTGCGCATCGCCAGCCTGCTCGAGCGGCGTCGCGAAATGCTCGGCATCACCGAATGGCGGCTCGCCGAATGCCAGCGCCTGGGCACGACGCTACAGTTCAACTGCTACGCCGAGGCCGAGGACGTCCTGGCGCTCGAACCCGACGTGGTGATCCTCGCCACCGGCGGCTTGCCCCAGGTACATCCGCAGTTGGAAAGCGGCGAGCCGCTGGTACAGTCAAGCTGGGACGCCCTGGCGGACCCGATACACGCCGGCGAGCGGGTTCTGGTGTTCGACGATCACGGTGGCCACCCCGCTCTTTCCGCCGCAGAGCATCTGATCACGCATGGCGCTCATGTCCATATCGCCACCCCCGAGCGCACCCTGGGTATCGAAGTCGGCGGCACCAACTTCCCTGCATACTTCCAGGCGTTTGATCGTGGCGGGGCGGAGATTCATCTCAACCGCATCCTGCGTCGGGTCGAATCTACGCCTGACGGCTTGCAAGCGTCACTGACCAGCCCTTACTGCAGCGACACGCTGCAAACGCTAAGCGTTGATCGAGTCATCGTCGAGCATGGCACCGCCCCGCTGGATGAGCTCTATTTTGCGCTGAAACCCTTATCGAGCAATGGCGGTGAACTGGATATCGACGCTTTCATCGCCCATGCGCCACAAGCCAAGCGCACCAACCCGCAGGGGCGTTTCCAGCTCTTTCGCATCGGCGATGCGGTCGCCAGTCGTAATGTGCATGCGGCGGTTTATGATGGGTTGCGCCTGGCCCTGGGACTTTAGCCAAGTGCCTGGAGACTTTAACGAAGTGCCGGTAGCAAGAAACGCTCGATGACTTGACGCACCTCAGGCAGCAGTATATCGGTCTTGCTGATCAGCTCGTCGACCAGCGCCTGCAAGCCGGGCACCCCGCCTTGGATGTGCTGATGCAAGGTTATGCGAGCGCATTCCTCTGGGCTTGCATCGGCAGGGATGGCAACACCCAAGCCTACCAGCTGCGCTCGAAAGTCATCATCATCGATCAGTTCGGCAATCATCATGGCGTATCACCTTGTGCTGGTAATTTTAGCTGCGTGTCAGTATGCAACACGTCAGCGCAGCACGCCTTCTTCCTGTAACAGCTTGAAGATCGCCTCGGCGCCCTGTTCCGGCGTCACGTCGGCCAGTACCTGACCGCCACCGCCCTCTGCCTTGGCCGCGGCGGCCTTGAAGCGGTCGCGCGCCGAGGTCGCCTTGACGATCTTGAGGCGTTTGGGCCGTTTGCGCGCCGGCTGCACGTCCCACTCGGCGAAAGCAGCGTCCTGCACACTGGCATGTGCCACACGCTCGAAAACGCCACGTCGGGCCGGACCAAAGGCGCTCTGGCGCGCGGCCGGCGCACTGCTATCCACCGTGACAATCGCCGGCAAGCGCACCCGCAGGCGCCGTCGCTGACCACGGGGCAGTGCCTGTAGCAGCGTGGCCTCACCCTGCTCGATACACTCTATCGAGGCCAGGCTGGTCACGATCGGCCAACCCAGGGCGTCGGCCAGCAGGTACGGCAGCAAACCGGAACCTTCACCGGTTTCCGCCCGAGCGCCGGTCAGCACTAGCTGCGGCGCGGCTTCGCGCAGCCTGTCGCTCAGTGCCGAAATCACGTCGGCCCCCGGCTCCTGCTCTATCAATTCAAGCGCGTCGAATCCCATGCCCAGATAAGCGCGCAGGGCAGCCTCACTGTCGTGATCAAAATGCCCCGCATGCAGCAAGCTGGGCTGTGCATCGCTCAGGGATAATGCCATCTCCACGGCGCGCGCATCTTGATCGGCGCGTCGGGCCCGTCCGGTCAGCGGATGGCGGCCCATCGAGATGAGCACCGCGACGCTTGGCTGCTCGCCGGTGTGTGGTTGCTCCCGAGCGCTGGCCTGGGAGTTCGCATCATGCGGCATCACGGGACTCCTGCTGCTGTTGCCGATACCGCTCGACCAGCGCCACCAGCGCGGCGAGGGTCTGGGACGAATCGCCCAGCACGGCGAGATCGGCGCGCTTGACCATGTCGCAGCCGCCGTCGAAATTGATCGCCACGACCTTGTCGCAGCTCTGTATGCCCTGCAGATGCTGGATGGCGCCACTGATTCCCACCGCCACATAGACCCGTGCGGTGACCCAAGTGCCCGTCGCTCCTACCTGGCGATCCCGCGGCATGAAGCCATCGTCCACCGCCACCCGGGACGCCCCCTTGGTCGCCTGCAGCATCTCGGCGGCGCGGTGGTAGCCCTCCCAGTCCTTGACACCATTGCCGGCGGACAGGATGAACTCAGCCTCGGCAAGGGCCACGCCAGCAGGATCCACGGCCACCGCGCCCATATCCCTGATGCGACCGAGCGTCTCGGGCAGCGCTTGGGAAAGCTCGACGGGGCGCGCCGCATGACGCGTTTCGCTGACCGGTTCGGCACATTCGGCAAGCGCCAGTACCACACGCGGTAGCGGCCGCTGAATATCGCGGGTACCCGCCGCGCCGCGAGCGAGACACTGCCACCCTTGGGAGCTGCCCGCATTGTCGGTGTCGGCACTCTCATTCACATTCAGTTGCCAAACGCCGGTGGCCGGGCGCTCACCGATACGTGCCGCCAAGCGTCGTCCCAGATCGGCACCGCCCAGCGCGGAGTCCGGCAGCAGCCAGTGACCCGGCGCCCATTGCCGTTCCACCGCCATCAAAGCCGCCAGTCGCGCTTCCGGCGCATAGCCTGCAAATTTATCGCCTTCGAGATGCAGCAGACGATCGATGCCGGCCTCGCCCAGGGTGTCTTCCTTGTGCTCGCCGAAGAGCACCGCCAACACCGCCCCGGGACGCTCCGGATCGGCGTCGGCCAACTGGCGCGCCAGGCCCAGCAGATCGCGATCCTGGGATGATAGACGCCCTCCGCTCATGTCGGGAACCACGGCGACCAGGAAGGCCGGCGTCTCGATATCAATCGATTGTCGCGTATCCGCCGCCGCGCCGCGCTGCCGAGCGTTGCTTGCCGTGGCGGCCTGCTGGGCGCCGCTGCGATCGATACGCTTGAGGCCATGGGGGCCAATGAAGCCCACCCGGTGGGGGTTCTTGCGCATTAGCCCCTGGGGCCCCAGCCATTCGGCAGACGCCGCCCCCTTCCCCAGCTCGGCCAGCACCCGCTGGTGGTCAGGGTGCAGCCGGTTTCTGGCGATCCACTCCTGGCGCGGATCGCGGCGTAGATCATCGCTCATGACGCCGCTTTTCATAACGTCATTACCTCCTCGCTGGGTTGGGCACGACGCGTCGCGCGGCCTGGATCGGGGTCTTCGTTCAGACCCTCGGCCACCAGCTCGGCGATATCGCGTACCTCGGCGCTGGCATCCACCACGCCTTCGAGCATGGCGGTACACTGGGGGCAGCCCACCGCGACCAGCTCGGCCCCGGTTTCGCTGACGTCTTCCATGCGCATGTCGGGAATGCGCCGCTTGCCGGGCACATCGGTGATCGGCGCACCGCCGCCGCCGCCGCAGCAACGCGAACGATAGCCCGAGCGCGTCATCTCCTTGACCTCGATACCCAGCGCCTGGAGCACTCGCCGAGGCGCTTCGTATTCGCCGTTGTAGCGGCCCAGATAGCAGGGATCGTGATAGGTCACCCTACCGCCCTTCCAGGTCTTCAGGTGCAGACGACCACCGTCGAACAGATCGGCGATGTAGGTGCTGTGGTGGAAGACGCTATAGTGGCCGCCGAGCGCACCGTATTCATTTTTCAATACATGAAAACTATGCGGGTCGCAGGTCACTATGTGCTTGAAGCGATACTGGGAAAGCGTGGCGATATTGCGCTTGGCGAGACGCTGGAACGTGGCCTCGTCGCCCAGTCGCCGGGCCACATCGCCGCTGTCGCGCTCTTCATTGCCCAGTACCGCGAAGTCGACGTCGGCGGCACGCAATACCTTGACCAGCGCGCGCAGGGTGCGCTGATTGCGCATGTCGAAGGCGCCGTCGCCCAGCCATAGCAATACGTCGGCCTCTTTCCTGTCGGCCATCAGCGCCAGGTTCTGATCCGCCGCCCAGTTGAGTCGCGAGCCGGGATCGAAGCCGCCGGGGTTGTCGGTGGCGATCAGGTTGTCGAGTACTTCGCCGCCTTTATTGGGCGTGTTGCCGCGCTCCAGGGTCAAGAAGCGGCGCATGTCGACGATGGCATCGACGTGCTCGATCATCATCGGGCACTCCTCGACACAGGCACGGCAGGTGGTACAGGACCAGAGGGTCTCGGCATCGACCAGCGCCACGCCCTGGCGCGCCACGATGGGCCCATGGGGGTCGCCGCCATGTTCGCCGATCGGCTTGTACCCACCCTCCGGCGCTGGATAGGGGGAGCCGGCGTAATGGCCATCGCTACCACCCACCATGCCCACCACCATGTCCTGGATCAGCTTCTTGGGATTGAGCGGCTGACCGGCAGCGAAGGCTGGACACGCGGCTTCGCAGCGCCCGCACTGTACGCAGGCATCGAAGCCCAGCAGCTGATTCCAGGTGAAATCCTTGGGCGTCTCCACGCCCAGAGGCGCCCGCTCGTCATCCAGGTCCAAGGCCTTGAGGCCGGTGGAGCGCCCCGGCCCGCCTTCTTGCGTGGAAAACCGCTCGGGGCGACGGTGAAACGCCAGATGCAGCGCACCGGCAAAGGCATGCTTCATCGGCCCGCCCCAGGTCATGCCGAACACCATTTCGGCCAAGCCCCAGGCCACGACGCCGGCAAGCACCAGCGCCACTATCCAACTGCCGAGATCGGCAGGCAATGCCCCGACGCTGGGCAAGGTGATCACGAACACCCCCAGCGAAAACGCCATCAAGCTCTTGGGCAGGCGCATCCAGGGCCCCTTGGAGAGCCGTGGCGGCGGATTGCGCCGCCGCTTGGCGACGAACAGGCTACCGACGAACATGCAGGCACTCGCCGCCAGCAGCAACCAACCCAGCACGCCCCCCAGTCCTTGTGAAGCGCCCAAGCCCAGACCGTGCACCAGGATCATCAGCACTGCTGCCGCCACGAAACCGCCGGCGGTGGCCACATGCGTATTGGAGATGTACTTGTCGCGAGCCACCACATGGTGCAGATCGACCAGATAACGCCGCGGCATGGCGGCCAGACCCTTGGCGATGGGCACCGGCGAAGGGCGCCCCTGACGCCACAGCCGAATACGTCGCAGGGCGCCGATCGCCGCCAGCGCCAGCGCGGAGAAGATCAGGATCGGCAGTAAGATATCGAGCATCTGGGTGGCCCTCCTAGAAGTCCTTGCAAAGGCGCAGCGCATCATAAATGGCAGCATGAATGTTGCGCTGTGCCGTGCAATCCCCCAGGCGGAACAGCAAGAAGCCGTCTTCCTGCTCTTCATCGAGGCTCGCCAGACAGGGTTGCGGCCGTATCGCGTACAGTGCCTCGAGATCGACCTGGCCGTGGTTGCGCGACTGGTCCTTGAGCGCGTAATACAACGCCTCATCGGGACGCACGCCATTTTCGACCACGATCTGATCGGTTACGCGCTCTTCCTGGGTGCCGGTGTACTCGTTTTCGAGCACCGCCACCAGGGAGTCACCCTCCCGATAGACTTTATGCAGCGCCAGATCGGAGGTCATGATCACCTCCTTTTCGTAGAGGCTACGGTAGAAGGTGGGGAAATTCGTGCCACCCACCGCGGCACCGGGCTTGACGTCGTCGGTGACGATCTCGACCTTGGCGCCCTTGTCGGCCAGGTAATCCGCCACCGACACCCCGGAGAACTCACAGATGGTGTCGTAAACCAGCACGTTCTTGCCCGGCTCGACCTTGCCGCCGAGGATATCCCAGCTGCTGACGATGAGGCCTTCCTCCGCGCCCCACTCGGCAACCTGCGACAGGAACGGCTGGCCGCCAGTGGCCAGTATCACGATATCCGGACGTAAATCTTGAATGGTCGCTTCATCGGCACAGGTGGCAAGGCGCAGGTCAACCTTGAGGCGTGTCAATTCCAGCTGATACCAGCGAGTGATGCCGGCGATCTGATCTCGCTGCGGCGCCTTCGCTGCCAGCGTGATCTGGCCGCCCAGTTGCTGCTCGGCCTCGAACAAGGTGACGGCGTGGCCACGCTCGGCGGCCACCCGCGCCGCCTCCATGCCGCCGGGACCGCCGCCGACCACCACCACCTTGCGCTTGGCCCCCTCGCTCTTGTCGATGATGTGCGGCAGCCCCATGTACTCCCGGGAAGTGGCGGCATTCTGGATGCACAGTACATCGAGGCCTTGATACTGACGATCGATGCAGTAGTTGGCGCCCACGCACTGCTTGATCTGGTCGACCTGACCCATCTTGACCTTGGCGATCAGGTGCGGGTCGGCGATATGCGCGCGGGTCATGCCGACCATGTCGACATAACCGCCCTCGAGAATCCTTTGGGCCTGGTTGGGGTCCTTGATATTCTGAGCGTGAATCACGGGTACGCTGACCACCTCCTTGATCCCTGCGGCCAGATGCAGGAAGGGCTCCGGCGGATAGGACATATTGGGAATGACGTTGGCCAGACTGTTGTGGGTATCGCAGCCCGAGCCGATCACGCCGAAGAAATCGACCTGGCCGGTGGCGTCGTAATAGGCAGCGATCTGCTTCATATCTTCATGCGTCAAACCATCCGGATGAAACTCGTCGCCACAGATGCGCATGCCCACCACGAAGTCGTCGCCGACCTCGGCGCACACCGCCTTGAGCACTTCCATGCCGAAGCGCATGCGGTTCTCGAAACTGCCACCCCATTGATCGGTACGCTTGTTGACCCGCGGGCTCCAGAACTGGTCTATCAAGTGCTGATGCACGGCGGACAGTTCGACGCCATCGAGTCCGCCCTCTTTTGCCCGGCGGGCGGCTTGAGCGAAATCGCCGACGATGCGCCAGATCTCTTCTTCCTCGATGGTCTTGCAGGTCGAACGGTGCACCGGCTCGCGGATGCCCGAGGGTGACAGCAGCACCGGCCAATCGTAGCCGTCCCAGCGCGAACGCCGTCCCATGTGGGTAATCTGGATCATGATCTTGCCGCCGTGCTTGTGGACGGCATCCGCCAGATTCTGAAAATGCGGGATGATCCGGTCGGTGGATAGATTCACCGAGCTCCACCAGGCCTGAGGACTGTCGATGGAAACCACCGACGACCCGCCACAAATGGACAACCCGCATCCGCCCTTGGCCTTTTCCTCGTAATACTTGACGTAGCGCTCGGTGGTCATGCCGCCGTCGGTGGCGTGAACTTCAGCATGGGCGGTGCTGACCACGCGGTTGCGAATGGTCTGCTTGCCGATCTGAATCGGCTCTAGAAGTGCGTCGAATGCCATGGGAAACGGTCCTCAGCCCTGCGGATGTTGAGCAAGCGGTTTGACGACGAAGACGCCGTGATCGCGGCCTTCTTCGGCGGCACTTTGCGTCTGCGTGGCCACGGTGCGCAGTTGGCTTCCTCGCGCAGCGAGAATCTGGTCCATGGCGCCGGCGAACCAACCGGTGAACATATACTCGACCCGATAGCCCGCCTTGCCCATCTGGTACACAAAGGCGCTGTGCTCGAGATGCACACGACAGGTGCCGGCCCCGAGATCGATGTCCTGGGTGTTGAACTTGCCCCAGCCTCGCTGAGAGAGACGCGCCATGTAATGTTCGAACAGTGCCACATCACTCAAACCATGCAGCTCGGCTTCCTTCTCGCACCAGTGCCAGGCGCTCTTGTAACCGGCGTGATAGAGGATCTCGGCGTATTTCTCCACGCCCAGGGCCTCTTCCACGGCGAGATGGTTGTTGATGAAAAAATGGCGCGGCACATAGAGCATGGGCAGCGCATCGGTGGTCCAGACACCGGTCTCGGCGTCCACCTCTATGGGCAGTTCGGGGGCCATCTTGGTCACGGTCGTATTCCTCGAGATCGTTGTTCTTGGCACTTGTATTTTGTAAGTATTCCCGGGCCGTCATGAGCGCAGCGGGAACAAGGCGCGGATGAAGCGAGAAAGCGGAGTGGACTGTTGTCCATGAGCATTTCGAACGGCGTCGCAACGCAGTAACCGCAAGCGCAATAGGCCCGAAAGTCAGTTAAGAACCCCATACCTCTTTTAAAATGCGCACCCAGTTCTCGCCCATGATCTTACGCACCTGGGTCTCGCTCAGGCCGCGCTTGAGCAGCGCCTCGGTCAAGTTGGGGAACTCGCCGATGGTGCGAATCCCCTCGGGATTGATGATCTTGCCGAAACGGGTCAGGCGCCGCGCGTAGCCCTTGTCGTGGGTCAGCCATTCGAAAAAGTCGGGCCCATGGCCTTGAGTGAAATCGGTGCCGATGCCGATGGCGTCTTCACCGACAATATTCATCACATACTCGATGGCCTCGACATAGTCATCGATGGTCGCGTCGACCCCCGCCCGCAAGAAGGGCGTGAACATGGTCACGCCGACGAAGCCGCCTTGGTCGGCGATGAACTTGAGTTCTTCATCGGACTTGTTTCGTGGGTGCTCCTTGAGACCCGACGGTAGGCAGTGGGAGTAGCACACCGGCTGTTGTGACTCGAGAATGACTTCCTCGGAGGTCTTGGCGCCGACGTGGGACAAATCGCACATGATGCCGACGCGATTCATTTCGCCGACGATCTCGCGACCGAAACCGGACAGGCCGCCGTCACGCTCATAACAGCCGGTGCCCACCAGGTTCTGGGTGTTGTAGCACATCTGCACGACACCCACGCCGAGCTGCTTGAAGATCTCCACATAGCCGATCTGGTCTTCGAAGGCATGGGCGTTTTGAAAGCCGAAGATAATGCCGGTCTTGCCCTCTTCCTTGGCACGGGTGATGTCGGCGGTGGTACGAACCGGGCGTACCAGGTCGCGACACTCGTGCATCAAGACATTAGTCTTGACGATATTGTCGACGGTCGCCTGGAAACCTTCCCATACCGAGACGGTGCAGTTGGCCGCGGTCAGGCCGCCTTTACGCATATCCTCGAGTAGTTCACGGCTCCACTTGGCGATGATCAAGCCATCGATGACGATCGCGTCGTCGTGTAGTTCGGCAGGGTTCATGGTCGTCTCCAGGCCAGCGGGGGAAGTAGCGTCTTGCGGGCAAGAATAGCGCTTTCCACCAGCCATTCAGCACTTGGAAACGACAGTGAAAATTCCAAAAACGTCATGACTGCCAATTCGCGACATGGGCTGACGCGAGATTGCCGTACCACAATTCCATGTCGTGAATAAATGGGTGCCGGGAGACATGTATGGCACCAAAAAGAAAACGGCGCTCCGAAGAACGCCGTCGTTGCTAAACAGGCTATGCATCGACGCGCGATGCTTCCATTACGTTTTCTCTTCTTAGAAATCCACCACCACGTCACACTTGGGCTTGCTGCAGCAAGAGAGAATGTAACCCGCCTCGACATCCTCGTCGGTAATGCCACCGTTATGGTCCATCTCCACCTCGCCGGACTTTAGCTCCACTCTACAGGTGCCACAAATACCCATGCCGCAGGCCTTGGGAATATGCAGGCCGAGTTTGGCGGCGGCGGCATGGATCGTCTCGCTAGGCTGAATGCGCACGCTCTTGCCGGAGCCCAAGAATTCAATAGAGAGCATTCCAGCATAATCGATCTCCTCGGCGGCGACTTCGGCCTGTTCGGCCAGCTCCTGAACGTCTTCCTGTACATCGATGGGTGTGGCGGCGAAGGACTCTTCATGATAGTGCGCCATGTCGAAGCCGGTTTCGCGCAGAATCGCCTTGACGGCATTCATGTAGGGCGTGGGCCCGCAGCAGAAGATCTCGCGCTCGAGATAGTCCGGCGATATCAATTCCAGCATGGGCTGGGTCAAATAGCCCCGGTAACCGGCCCACGCCTCACCGATGTCATCCTTGTTTTCACAGACGACATGCAGCTTGAATTCGGGAAGCCGCGAGAACATATGCACCAGTTCGCGATGATAGATGACGTCGCGCGGAGCACGGGCGCTGTGAATGAAATCGACGTCGACGTTGGCATTGGTGTCGAAGAGCCAGCGGGTCATCGACATCACCGGCGTGATGCCCACCCCGCCGGTGAGGAACAGCACCTTGTCGGCGGGAAAGTCCATGATGTTGAAGTTACCCACCGGCCCATGGACCACCAGTTCGTCGCCCACATTGAGGCTATCGTGCAACCAGTTGGATACCCGGCCCCCGGGCATGCGCTTGACGGTGATCGAGAAACTGTAGGGAATCGAAGGCGAACTGGATATGGTATAGGAGCGCATGATCGGCTCGCCGCCGATCTCGAGTTCCAGAGTGACGAATTGCCCCGGCTTGAAGAAGAACAGCACCGGCTGCTCTGCCATGAAGCAGAAAGTGCGCACATCGGCGGTTTCATGAATCACCTTGACGCAGCGCACTAGGTGGCGGCCATTGGTCCAGGTCTGGGTCGTGACCGGATTGAAGAAGTTCATCGTCATGAAGGCTCCCGCCCAATACTCGCATTAGCCGTATTTATGGGCGCATTATGATCGCAGCATACCGAGACGACTTGTCTGGTAGCGACATCGACATATCCGTCAGTTTCATCGAAACCCTATTTCGCATTGGCGATACGCTGCCCAGCTGCGACAAGCCCATTGGCGTCTGGGAGGGTCTGCGGCTAGCGATGGCGCCTGCTGAACTGAAGCAGGCGCTTTCCTTGCATACGATGACTACTCTTCCTTGTCTTTCTCTTGCTCCGGCGGCTCGGGTAAGTCGGTGCCCGGCATGGCTTCACCGCCAGAGCCAAAACCGGCGTTGTCCTCCTTGACCATGCCGCCTTCGGTATCTTCCTTGGGCTCGTCCTGTTTGCGTATATCCCCTTGTCTGGCCGCCTCCCGGGCACTGCTATCCTGCATCGTTGTCGTGGAATGCTGGTCGGATGCGTCGGCGTCACTTTGCGCATCCTCCGCGAACGCCGGGGCTTCCATGGTCAGCCCGAGGGCGATCCCCAGTATTCCCAGTTCCTTGAGCCGTATCTTAGCCATCGTGACGAGTCTCCTTGTTGGTAATGGACTCGCGGGTAGACACCCCCTTTTTCAAGGGGGTTCACTGCCTGCGGTTCTTTGCATCCTGTTTGTGCATTTCGCTTTATCATTCTGGCTTCTACCCCTTATTCCTAGTTTCAGCTGGGGGATAAGCGACAGGCCGCATACTTGAATTCAGGGATCTTGGCGTAAGGATCGAGTGCCGGGTTGGTCAGCAGGTTCGCCGCCGCCTCGGCGTAGCAGAACGGCACGAACACCATGCCTTCCGGCATCAATGGATCGACCCGGGCGATCAGACTGATCTGTCCGCGCCGGGTGGTAATGACCAGCTGCTCTCCCGGCGAGAGCCCCAGGCGCGCCAACTCACCTGGAGCGAGACTCGCTACCGCTTCCGGCTCCAGGGCATCGAGTACCGTGGCGCGGCGGGTCATCGAACCGGTATGCCAGTGCTCGAGCTGGCGTCCTGTGGTCAGCACCGTCGGGTAGACATCGTCCAGGGGCTCGTCCGGCGGCAATGGCCGGGTGGGAGAGAACTTGGCGCGACCGCTCGGTGTGGGGAAGGCATCGGAGAACACGATATCGGCCCCTGGCGCATCTTCTGCCGGACACGGATAGGTCACCGACTCTTCACGCGCCACGCGCTCCCAACTGATGTTGTCGAGGGACGGCATGCCCTGGGTCATCTCGGCGAATACATCGCGTGGGTGCTCGTAGTCCCATGGCAGCCCGAAGCGCAGGGCGATCTGCTGAATGATCCACCAATCCGGCCTTGCCTCGCCGGGCAACGGCATGGCCTGACGGCCCATCTGCACCTGGCGGTTGGTGTTGGTCACGGTGCCATCCTTCTCTGGCCAAGCGGAAGCCGGCAGGATGACATCGGCGAATTGAGCCGTTTCGGTGGCGAACAGATCCTGCACCACCAGATGCTCGAGCTTGGCCAGCGCCGCCCGGGCGTGATCCAGGTCCGGGTCGGACATCGCCGGATTCTCGCCGAGGATGTACATGCCCCTGATGGTGCCGGCAGCGATGGCATCCATGATCTCTACCACGGTGAGCCCGGGCTTGGCCTCGAGAGGCGTGTTCCACAGCTCCTCGAAAGCAGAGCGTACCTGGGCATCGGTGACCGGCTGGTAATCCGGCAGCACCATGGGGATCATCCCCGCATCCGAGGCGCCCTGGACGTTGTTCTGGCCACGCAGCGGATGCAACCCGGTGCCCGAACGGCCGGTCTGGCCGCAGGCCAGGGCCAGCGAGATCAAGCAGCGAGCGTTGTCGGTACCGTGGGTATGTTGGGAAATGCCCATACCCCAGAAGATCATCGCCCGCTCGGCTTTGGCGTAAAGCCGCGCCACTTCGCGAATCTCCTCGGCGGGAATGCCGCACAGTCCGCTCATCGCCTCGGGGGTCATGTCGACGACATGTGTCTTGAGCGCTTCGAAGCCCTCGGTATGCTCATTGATATAGCTCGAATCAAACAGCTCTTCCGTGACGATGACGTTGAGCATGGCGTTGAACAGTGCCACATCTGACCCCGGCGTGAAGCGCAGCGTCTTGTGAGCATAAGCACCGAGCGCCTGGCCGCGTGGGTCGATGATGATTATCTTGGTACCGTGCTTGGCAGCCTGCTTGAAGAAGGTCGCCGCCACCGGATGGTTTACCGTCGGATTGCAACCGGTGAGGATGACCACATCGGCTTGGCTTGCCTGCATGAACGACGCCGTCACCGCACCGGAGCCGATGCACTCCATCAGCGCCGCCACGGAACTGGCGTGACACAACCGCGTGCAGTGATCGACGTGGTTGGAGCCAAAACCGGTGCGCACCAGCTTCTGGAACAGCCAGGCCTCCTCGTTGGAGCACTTGGCGCTGCCGAAACCCGCCAGGGCATCCGGTCCGTGGGCCTCCTTGAGATTCACCAACCCGCCGGCGGCCAGTTCCAGCGCCTCCTCCCAGCTCGCCTCGCGAAAATGCGTGCTCGGGTCGGCCGGATCGAAGTCCGGGTCGAGGCCCTTGGGCGCATCGGGAAGGCGAATCAGCGGCACCGTCAGCCGTGAGGGGTGGCGCGGGTAGTCGAAGCCGAAGCGGCCCTTCACGCATAGCCGGTTGTGATTCGACGGCCCATCACGGCCGGAGACATGCAGGATCTCGTCGTCCTTGATGTGATAGGTCAGTTGGCAACCCACGCCGCAGTAAGGGCAGACGGAGTCCACCGTCTTGTCGGCAACCTTGGAATCACCCAGCCCCTGGGCGTCGATCAGCGTGGCCGGCATCAAGGCCCCGGTCGGGCACGCCTGGACGCATTCGCCGCAGGCCACGCAGGTGCTCTCCCCCATCGGGTCGTCGAAGTCGAAGACAATTTTTGAGGATGCCCCACGATGAGCCAGACCGATGACATCGTTGACCTGCACTTCGCGACAGGCGCGCACGCACAGGTTGCATTCGATGCAGGCATCGAGATTGACGTTCATCGCGCTGTGAGATTTATCATGATTCGAGCGTTGCGGTTCGCTTCCTTCCTTGGCACGGGCCTCATCAACGAAGGCTTCCTCCACCGGATTGCACGCCGGTAACCAGGCCTTGACCGCGGTGGCGTCGATGGCCAGTTGATCCGCCATGGCCCAAAAATGGCTGGAACGATCCGGACTGTCCTCGCGGGCCGGCTGATCAGCGATCAACAGCTCCATCACCCCTTCCCTAGCAACCCGAGAGCGCTCGGAGGTGGCGCTTTTCACCACCATACCGGGTTTGGCCTCGCGAATGCAGCTGGCAGCCAAGGCCCGCTCGCCTTCAATCTCCACCATGCAGACGCGGCAGTTGCCATCGGCGCGGTAGCCATGGCTATCCTTGAAGCACAGATGTGGAATCGTCTCGCCGGTCCGTTTGGCGACCTGCCACAGTGTCTCGCCAGGTAAAGCGGTAACGCATTGGCCATCCAGCGTCAGCTCAAATGCCTCCACCGAAGACTCAGGAGAAATACAGGTATTCATGATCGCTTCCCCCTACCCTTTGACGATGATGTTCTGCATTTCGAGAACATCGCGGAAATCCCGCAGCAAGCCCAGCACCGGATTGGGCGCGGCCTGGCCCAGGCCACAGATGGAGGCATCCATCATCACTTTAGAAAGTCGGGTAAGCTCCGCCACGCTCCACTCGTCCCGCTCGAGCAGCGCCAGCATCTTCTCGGTGCCTACCCGACAAGGCGTGCACTGGCCGCAGGATTCGTCGGCGAAGAAGGCCAGCAGGTTGGTGGCAACGAGCTGGAGATCGTCCTGATCGGAAATCACCATCACCGCCGCGGAACCGATAAAGCTATCGTGGGCCTGCAGGGTGTCGAAATCCAGTGGAATGTCAGCCTTGGAGGCAGGCAGTATGCCCCCGGAAGCGCCGCCAGGCAGGTAGCCCGCCAGCCGGTGACCCTCGGCCATGCCGCCGGCGTACTCCTCTACCAACTCATTCAAGGTGATGCCTGCCGGGGCCAGATGCACGCCGGGGTTCTTGACCCGCCCCGACACCGAGAAGCTGCGCAGACCCTTGCGGCCATGGCGACCGTTGCTTGCGAACCAGTCGGCGCCGCGTTCCCAGATGATGGGAATCCAGTAGACCGTCTCGACGTTGTTGACCAGGGTCGGACGATCGAACAGCCCTTTTTGAGCGACAAAGGGCGGACGATGGCGCGGCTTGCCCGGCTTGCCCTCCAGGGACTCGATCATTGCGGATTCTTCGCCGCAGATGTAGGCCCCGGCACCGCGACGCAAAACGATATAGCGCGGCTCGACGAGCCCTGCTATTTCCAGCTCCCCGATGGCGTCCTTTAGAACGCGATGCAGGGCCGGGTATTCGTCGCGCAAATAGATATAGAGCGCCTCGGCTTCCACCGCCCAGGCGCTGATAAGGGCTCCCTCGAGGAACCGATGCGGCGAGCGCTCCAGGTAGTGGCGATCCTTGAAGGTGCCCGGCTCGCCCTCGTCGGCGTTGATTGCGCAGTAACGCGGTTTCGGCTCGGCGCGCACGAAACCCCACTTCTTGAAGGTGGCGAATCCCGCCCCGCCCAGGCCGCGTAGCCCGGCCTGTTCCATGACCTGCATTAACTGTTCAGCGCTGATCTCCCCCGCGCGACAGGCGGCCAGCAGTGCGTGCCCCCCTTCGGCGCAATAGGCGTCGAGCCGTTGCCAATCGACAGTCTCGTCGGGTAGCTCTTCGGCTACCAAGGCGTCTCCAACGGCGTCGAGCGTGGCATGGCCCATATGCCAATGGTGCCCCCTTGAGGAAAGCTCCACCACCGGCGCCGTTTCGCAACGCCCCATGCAGGGCGCGCGGAGTACACGCACGACACCGGCATTAGCCCCGGCCTCGAGCGCCTTGCGCAAGGAATCGGCCCCGGCCAACTGGCAGGACAATGAATCGCAGACACGAATCGTGGTCTCAGGTGGCGGCGTCTGGCCGTCGTGAACCACGTCGAAATGGGCGTAGAAGGTCGCCGTCTCGTAGACTGCCGCCATGGGCAGGTTCATGTAGGCGGAAAGCGCCCGCAGATGGCGCAGGGACAGATGGCCATAGCGATCTTGAATAACGTGCAGATGCTCGATCAGTAGATCGCGGCGTTGTCGGACAGAATCTGGCACATCACCTAACAAAGCCTCGATCTCAGCCAGGGCGGCAGGATCGAGATCACGCCCGCGAGGCTTGCCTCGGGTGCCACGACGTGGCGGCGTTATAGAATTGACGGACATGGCATGAAGCTCATTTTTGTCGGAATCAGCCGATGTTCGCACTGCCTCGATAGATCGGCAATGCAATTGGCAGTACTAACCCGAAATCTTCGCGTCGATGCCGATCAGCGTTCTTTAAGTGTCGCTTTGAGTACATTAGCCTCGAAGGAGCCTGCTTGATGACTCAGTTGAAGGAATACAAACAAAGAGGCCGCCATGCTGGCGACCTCTTTCGTCCTGCTTCGACGTTCATACTCGTCGATTCGGAACTACTTACTGGCCATTCTGGGCCATCTGCTGAACACGCTTCATCAGCTCGGGATCCTGCTGGATCGCCTGACCGATGGCATTGAACGTTTCCACGTCCAGGCCGCTATCTTCAACGACGCCAACCATTTTTTCATTGGCCTCCATGCGAATGTCCTGCTGCTTGGCTTGGTCTTCGCCTGCTTCCTGCAGACGCTGGGTGTATTCCTGGGAGATCTTGGCAATCTCTTCAGAGGTATCAGCAAACTGCTGAAGCTGCTCATCGGAGAAGTCCTGGGCGGTAGCCTGAGACTGTTGCGCTGCCGGGTCTTGCTGCTGGGCTGACGAATCTTGGGCCATTACTGGCGTGGCCATCATCCCTGCAGTCAGCAGAGCGGCGGAGAACAGGGCAGTCATCTTATGCATGTAGATACTCCATTACGGTTATGTGTCTGACGTCTGATGATTCTATCGCGCAGTGGTTCCTTTTTCTGTGTAAAAAAAAGGGAGTAAAAATTTTCCTGTTAGTTACAAATGTCTATAAAAAGAGACGTTCAATATGGATTTCAGCTGCAACAGCCTTAGTTGAGCCATTTCACGATAGCGTCTATTCCTTGAATGAGAGTCGTTGTCGTTGCCTGTTCAAGAGTTGCCTGCTCGCTTTTCATCAATGCGGCACCATCGAAATCCACATAGGCCAGCCGTACGGTAAGCTGGCTTGGGTCGCAGCCAAAGGCGCTGCCCGGCAGCAAGGCCACGCCAGCGTCCTCGAGCAGCCGCGCGGTCAACTCGGAGCTCGTCGTGATTCCGCGGGCGGCCAATGCCTCCCTGTGAGCCTCGAGGTCCGGGAAAAGATAAAATCCCCCGTCAGGCGCATGAGTACGAACATTCGCGTCATTCAAGCGTGCTGCACACCACTGCCCTATCTCACTCAACACGACGCGTTGACGCTCGACGTAGGCGTCAAGCTCCGATGTGCGGGTGTAGGCGGCAATGGCGGCATGCTGCACGGGGCTGGCAACGCTCGACCAGGTCTCCGAGGCCAATCCCTGTATTCGCGCAAAGAGCTCCGTACCCAGCTCAGAGGGAACGTGCATGACGCCGAGCCGCCAGCCGCCGGCACCGCACCACTTGGAAAGCCCGCTGGTGGTGACGGTGCCTTCCGGATAGTCCAGGGCAAAGCCGCGATGCTGACCACGGTGATGCAGCAGCCCGTAAATCTCGTCCGCAAGCACCAGCACGCCGTGCCGGCGAGCCACGTTGGCCAGACGCTTTTGCGTATCCGTATCCGGAGATAGTCCGGTGGGATTACCCGGCGCATTGAGAATCAGCAGTTTGAGCCGCTCCGGGTTCTCGACGCAGTACGCGTCGAGCTGCTCCGGGGTTACCTGCCAGCGAGTCTCGAAGGTAGCCTCGAGCCTTACGGCTCGCTGGCCGGCCATGCGCGCCTGAGGTGCATAGGAGACCCAGGACGGCGCCGGGATCAGGATGTCTGCCTCGGGCAGGGATTTCATCAGAGCAAACAGCAATAGCTTGCTGCCGGGGCCGACCACGACGCGCTCTGCCTCCCAAGAAGTATGATCGGTATCGCTATGAAACCTGGCGACTTGATCCCGTAACGCCGGCAACCCTTGTACCGGCAAGTAAGCCTTTTCGGCGGCATGCGCTGCAAGCGCCTGGACGGCGGGAGCAAACACCGGGAACGGCGATTGACCGAAGCCGAATTTGAAGATGCGTCGTCCTCCGGCTTCGAGCAGGCGGGACTGCTCGTTGATCAGCAATGTGTCGGAGGATCGGGTTGCTTCCTCGGCGCTGCCATAGCCGTCTTCAAGGCGGTCGGCGACAGTTGGCTGGGTTCCCGATATCGAAGAGTCCGACCGGGTGGATGAATAAGAAGTACTGGTCATCAAGAGCCTCCTTGAAAATATTGAATGGTCGCGATCGCTTCATTCGATGCCAAAGCGTGCGATCAGCGCCTCGCGCTGGCGAATGCTGGCGACCGCTTCACTGCCCAGTTCCCGGGCAACTCGCGACAACACCAGCTCCACCAGTAAAAAAAGACTGCTCATAGGGTTGAAGAAGAACGGCCCTTCCGCCGAAGCAATGAGACAGCGATCGGTCAAGGTCGCCAATTGCGAGCCAGGGTGGTTGGTCAATCCCACCAGGTTGGCCCCCTGCTCCACCGCCAATCGACAGTAATCGAGGCTGGCACGGGTTTCGGGACGAAAGGCAATACCGATTACCAGATCGTGCTCATCCAGCTGCAGTGCCTGCTCGATGCCGACGCCCGCCAAAGGCGAGATCAACTGCACGTCCTCGCGTAGATAATCCAGGTAGTAGGATAGGTAGTGAGCCGCGCTAAAACTGGCCCGTAAGCCGACTACATGTAGCCGCCTGGCCATGATGATGGCCTTCGTTACCTGCTCAAGCAGAGTGCTATCGAGACCCGCCACCGTGGCGGAAAGGTTGGTCATTTCCTGTTGCCACAATCCATGATCCTGGCTTGCTGGCGGTAGCGACTGTGGCGTTTCACCGAAATCCAGCAGACGCTCCGCCCGGGTCGAATAGAACGCACCGCTGGTCAGACTCTCTCGAAAAGGCGCCTGAAACGCCTTGAACCCAGAAAAACCCAAGGCTCGAGCTAGCCGCGTCAGGCTGGAGGGATTCACCCCATGGCGCGCGCCAAGCTGGGAAATACTCGATAGCCCTGCCTCCTCCGGTGCTGCCAACAGCGCCTCAAGCAAGGTGAGGGTCTTGATCGACAAGCGAGGGATGTTGCTTTCCCCCTGGCGACTGCGCTCGGCCAGCATCTGTAGTTCGGCGATGCTGGCTGGAGGCTGGGTGAACATCGTACTGGACATGGCGACCTCATGAACGAACGTCGTTCAAGTGTAGTCATCTTTGACAACTGCTTGCAAATTATTTTGCAAAAATAAAAATATATTTTCATATCGCGATAGACTGAGCTCTATCTAGAAATTTTTCAAACGTTTTATTCATCTTCAAATAGTTTTTACCTTTACCTTTTGCTAAATTGCGCCAAAACATACACTCATGTATGTTGCTGTCATCGTTACAAGGAAGTTGCATGCGACCTTTTACCGCTTCTCTGATTTCATGTTCTGGATTTCCACGTTCATGCCTGCTCCTTGCAAGCATGCTTTGCGCTCCCCTCGCCATGAGCGCGGATCTTTATTCCATCAAGGTGGAAAACGATGCACTCTCCAGCATTGAGGAAGATGGCCACTACACCAACGGCCTGGAGCTGACACGTATCACGCTACCGGGCACTGCCCACTGGTCCCGAACGCTGGCGGATTGGCTTCCAGGGTGGTCGGCAAGTGGTCTCGACGCTGTGGGTTATCACTTCATTCATCAGATCTATACTCCGACCGACATTGGCCGTGAGCGCCTGATCGAAGACGATCGTCCTTATGCCGGCTTGCTACTGGGAGGGCTTTCGCTATTCGACGATGAACAGCACGAGGACTGGCGGGAGACTACGGATCTACAGCTGCAGATCGGATGGGTAGGGCCTGCCGCCGGGGGCAAGTCCATTCAGAAAGCGGTACACAAGGTGACAGATAGCGAGGAACCCGAGGGTTGGAGTCACCAGCTGGAAAATGAGCCAATCATTAATCTGGGCGTGAGCAAGTCCTGGTGGTGGCTTTCTCGTTTTGGGGGTCTGGAGTGGGAGTATGGTCCAAGCGCCTCGATGAATGTAGGCAACCTTTACGATTATCTGGGCGCCGGCGGGGCGCTGCGCTTCGGCCGAGGGCTTGAAAAAAGTTTCGGCATTCCCGCTGTGGCACCGGCCCAGGGCGGGCGCCAGGGTTTTATACCGGACGCCGGTTTCGGCTGGTATGGCTTTGTCGGGACGGAAGGCCGCTATATGGCACACAACTTGTTGCTGGACGGCAATACCTTCGAGAGTAGCCATGACGTGGATCGGCGTGAATGGGTAGGCGATCTGACCGCCGGCGTAGTGCTCAGCTGGGATCGCTTCCAAATCGCACTGACCAATGTCTGGCGTACCCGTGAGTTCGAATCCCAGGATGAAGCGGATCAATTTGGCTCGGTGACGCTTTCGACCTGGCTTTAAACGGTTCACCTGGCTATGGTCTGGCGCTTTGTCGAGCAATCTGTTGTGCTTGGAAGATCATTACAGCTGTAGGAAGTCGTGCCATGTCCCATTCCATAGCTGCACTCCTCTCCCGGGTCTGCTTGATCGCCTGGAGCCTCACCATGCCCATCGCCTTCGCTGCCGATAACCCGGCCAACCCACTGATCACCGATCGCGGCAAGTTCCGCCCGCTGATTCTGGTCACGCCGAGCATCGACAACGATGACTACGTTCAAATGCGCGAGCAATTGCAGCACCACCGGGAGGAGTTCGACGATCGGCACATGGTGCTCTACAGCGTCGAGGATGGTATCGGGCATCGCACCGGGCGACCAATGACGCGATTCGAGACCGAGGCGCTGCTCGAGGCCCTGGAGATAGATCCGCAAGGGCCGATGAAAGTAATCCTGGTCGGGTACGATGGGGGCAAGAAGATGCAGCTCGAAGGCTTCGTCGACCCGCGCCAGGTATTCGATATCATCGACAGAATGCCCATACGGCAATCCGAGCAGCGCCGGGCAACGCCCCGGGAGAGTCGTTGATGAGTTTGTCCCGCGCTCGCACTGGCTCGCCCTCCGCTTCGACAAGATCCGAACGAGAACAACACCCGTGGCTGGCGATGATGCCCGGAGTCTTCGTGCTGTTATGGAGTACCGGCTTCATCGGTGCCAAGTTTGGCCTGCCTTACGCCGAACCCTTCACCTTCCTGTTCATCCGCTGTGTCCTGACACTGCTCATCATCATACCGCTGCTGGGACTGCTCAGAGCCCCATGGCCCTCATCGCTGACGCTATGGGGACATGCGGCGGTGACAGGACTGCTGGTTCATGGCGCCTATCTGGGTGGCGTGTTTTACGCCATCTATCTTGGTCTGCCGGCGGGATTGGCATCGCTATTGGTCGGCCTTCAGCCACTGCTTACCGCTGCACTGGCGCTGCCTCTATTGGACGAGCGTCTCTCTTTCTGGCAGTGGCTCGGGCTATTGCTGGGCCTGGTCGGCATCACCCTCGTTCTCAGTGGCAAGCTCTCCCCGGAAGAAACCGGGCTTTTCGAAGGTTTCGGTCTGGGGGCGCTGGGCTGTGTGTTAACCGCGCTGCTGGGCATTTCTGCCGGCACCCTGTATCAGAAGCGCTTTTGTACCGGTATGCCACTACTGGGCGGCAGCATTGCCCAGTACTTGGCCGCCGGTGCCCTCTTCGGTACCGGTGCGTTGTTGTTCGAGACCCGTGACGTTACCTGGACACCCGTTTTCGTGGCAACGCTGGCCTGGCTGGTGCTGGGACTCTCGATTGCCGCAATTTTACTGCTGATGGCCTTGATTAGACGCGGCGCCGCTTCCCGGGTGGCGAGCCTTTTCTACCTGGTACCGCCACTGACCGCGCTGGAAGCCTGGTGGCTGTTCGACGAGACCCTGGGGCCGGTGGCGATGATCGGCATGGCAATTGCCATTACCGGGGTCGGTCTGGTGGTGCGTGGCAATCGCTCGCCTCGTTGACTATTATTTCTGTAGAAATAACCTTCAGCATGCTGAATTGCCACCGCCAATAGAGAGCGGTTAGAACATCAAGCCCCTATCGGTAAAGGCTCAAAGAGAACGTTCATGCCCCACTGTGCCCAAGTCAAGATGCGCTGCAGCCGCTGCGATGACGTCCTGCCCTTTGACTTCACCATGGCGTTTCAGCCCATTGTCGATATACAGCAGGCAGGCATCGTAGCCTATGAAGCGCTGGTGCGAGGCCCTGGGGGAGAATCCGCCGATAGCATTCTGTCTCAGGTCACTCCCGAGTTGCTGTATCGCTTCGATCAGGCATGCCGAGTACGCGCCATTGAACTGGCCAGCGCCCTGGGCATACAGGAAGCGCTATCGATCAACTTCTTGCCCAACGCTGTTCACGATCCTTATGCATGTATTCAGGCAACCCTTGATATCTCGGCTCAGATCGGCTGGCCCACCGAGCGCCTGATTTTCGAGATCACCGAAACCGAGCGGATCAGCGATCACCAACATCTGCGTAACATCATCGACACCTATCGCAACATGGGGTTTACTACCGCCATCGATGATTTCGGCGCCGGCTATGCCAACCTCGATTTACTCACCGACCTGTATCCCGACAAACTGAAGATCGATCGTGAGCTGATCAGAAATTGCGATCAAGACAGGCGGCGTCAGATCCTCATCAAGTCCATCGCGCTGATGGCTCAGGAACTGAAGATCGACGTGATCGCCGAAGGAGTGGAAACACGGGAAGAAGCTCTCTGGCTGGCACGCCAGGGCCTTACCCGTCAGCAAGGGTTCTATCATGCCCGCCCCGCTCTAAATGCCCTATTCGCCGACCTCGATGACACCTTGTTAAGATTGCGCGAGGCCGTGAACGTACCCTCGTAGGCTATGAACACTCACCTGTCCAATGAAGCTGCCATCCGCGCGCCAACAATGGGTAATGCCTACAGCCGTTCAAGATAGCGGATGCCGCCTAGCTGACGCATTTGCCTACGAATCCACTGACTTCGCTGCTGGATGTAGGGAGAGGGGTTGGACGCGCTCCACTCCCTGGGGTTGGGCAGGATAGCGGCCAGATGACTCGCCTGTGATGCGCTCAAATTCGCACCGGAAACACCGAAATAGTGATGCGCAGCGGCTTCCAGACCGAACACGCCGCTATCCCACTCAGCGATGTTGAGATAGACCTCGAGGATGCGTTCCTTAGGCCACAGTAGCTCTATGAGCACGGTAAACCACGCCTCCAACCCCTTGCGCAGCCAGTTACGTCCGGTCCACAGAAACAGATTCTTGGCGGTCTGCTGACTTATGGTGCTGGCACCGCGCAGGCCATTGCCGGATCGCCAGGCGGTCACGGCCTTACGTAACTGGCCTAGATCGAAACCATGATGAGCGGGAAACTTCTGGTCTTCCGCCGCGATCACGGCAAGTTTTGCGTGTTCGGACAAGTCGTTCCAGGAAGTCCAATCCTGGCGAATGTTCAAGGTTTCTCCTGATACCCAGGATTGCACCTTGCGTTCGACCATGACCATGGAGCCGAATACCGGAACCACTCGAAATATCATCACCAGCAGTATGGATAGGGCGACAAACCCCACGATGGCAATCAATAAATAGCGCAACAACCGACGCGGCCAGTCCTGGGTCATACTCTTTCTCTATATTTATAAGAAGACCCAGTATAACAATCCTGCCTCTCTCGGCGGAAAGGTAACATTAAAAGTCTGTTAGTAGCTCTAATCTCTACTTACCTAAGCCGCACGCTGGCATAGGTCGACTCTTCCCGAGCATTGACGAGTGCCGCTACCGCTCTCGAAATAGGTTCCTGGCTTGTTATGTTCGATAGCGCTTCCAGTGCCACGTGATCGGCACTGGGGTCCCTATCCAAGCGCGTCGCCAGGCGCTCTTGGCGCGGCGGCACACCAAAGAACTCCCGATAGCATTTCGAGAAATGCGGTGTGGAGACGAAGCCACAGGCCGACGCCACTTCGATGATCGGCATGGGCGTTTGCTTCAACAATTGTCTTGCACGGGTAAGCCTTAGTCGCAGGTAGTAGCGTGACGGCGAGCAGTGCAGATACTTTTGAAAAAGCCGCTCCAGTTGACGACGAGAAACCCCTACAAAGCGGGCCAACTCATCGAAGCTAATGGGCTCTTCGAGATTGGCTTCCATCAATGCAACGATCTCGAGCAGTTTGGGCTGAGTGGTGCCGAGCATGTGCTTGAGTGGCATGCGCTGTTGATCCTGCTCGTTGCGAACGCGCTCATAGATGAACATCTCTGAAATCGCCGCAGAAAGATCATGGCCATGGTCACGTCCGATCAGGGTGAGCATCATGTCCAGTGGCGCGGTCCCGCCCGAGGCGGTGAAGCGGTTGCGATCAATGGAAAAGAGCCGAGCGGAAAGCACGATACGTGGAAACGCCTCCCGCATGGCGGCTAGACATTCCCAGTGAACGCTTGCCTCGAAGCCATCGAGCAGACCGGCACGCGCCAGCGCCCAGCTACCGGTGCATACTGCACCCATGCGGCGTAATTGACGACTCTGGGACTGCAGCCAACTGATGTGCTCACGCGAGATATAACGGTTGGCTCCCACACCACCGCATACCACCACCCAGTCCAGGGAGAGTGGAATGGCAAGAGAGGCATCTGGGGTTATCTGCAGACCGTCGCTTGCCCGTACCGGCGCGCCATCCTGGCTCAGAGTATACCAGCGATAAATCTCCCGACCCGCAAGCTGATTGGCCATGCGCAATGGTTCGATGGCCGATGCCAGCGAGATCAAGGTGAAGTTGTCCAGTAGCAAGAAGCCAAGTGTCTGAGAAATAGCTGACTTGGGAGCCGGGGGGACCGTCTTCGCCATGGTAAACGTTGTCATAAGCCTCTCTCCTGGAGATATCGCCCTCTACCTGTTAGATGAGGGTCTCATTGTGATTGGATGCTGCTAGGGTGTTATATCGACCTCACTGTTCACTATAAAAGCCATGCCGTTTTCCGCTATCGAAATTTTATCTTTTCCACAAGAATGCAGGGGTTTTGCAGCCACCGTGTCGCAAATGAGTACATGAGCGACGTTTTCAAACCGAGAGCACCATAAAAAACGACGCTCCTGAAAGCAGAAGCGTCGTATTACGTGTGAATAGGTTGCGTCGATTGATATCAGGCTATCTTGAGATGCTTGGCATGATAGCGCAGATGCTCTTCGATGAAGGTCGCGATGAAGTAGTAGCTGTGATCGTAACCCGGCTGCCGCCGCAAGGTCAGGGGGTGATCCCGTTTCTCGCAGGCAGCTTCCAGGTGCTCGGGTTTCAACTGCTCTTCGAGAAAGTTGTCATCCTCGCCTTGATCGATGAACAGCGGCTGCCGAGAAGCACCTTTGGCGACCAGTTCGCAAGCGTCGTACTGGGTCCATTTGCCGCGATCGTCACCCAGATAATTGCTGAAAGCTTTTTGCCCCCAAGGCACTTCGCTAGGATTGACCACCGGAGAGAACGCCGACACCGAGGCATAGCGTCCCGGCTGACGTAGCGCCATTATTAGCGCGCCATGGCCGCCCATGGAGTGTCCGCTGATGGATTCACGGCCGTTGACCGGGAAATGCTGGCGCACCACCGAGGGTAGCTCGTCGTTGACGTAATCGTACATGCGATAGTGCTTCGACCATGGCTCCTGGGTCGCATTGACATAGAAACCGGCCCCGGAGCCAAAATCGTAGCTATCGTGCTCGCCAGGCAGATCCAGACCTCGCGGGCTGGTATCCGGACACACGATCGCCATGCCAAGCTCCGCAGCTACGCGCTGGGCTCCCGCTTTCTGCATGAAGTTCTCGTCGGTGCAGGTCAAACCCGAGAGCCACCATAGCAAGGGCACCTTGCCTTGCTCTGCCTGGGGCGGTAGATAGATCGAGAAGGTCATTTCGCAATCAAGCGCGCGAGCGTGATGCTTGTAGCGCTTGAGCCAACCACCGAAACACTTATTAGCGGACACTTGCTCCAGGGTTTCCGACATGCTCATGAACGACTCCTTTATCGAAATACTCGCCGTTCAACTGCACCACGGTGGGCAGCGTCGCGACGAGATTTATCAACGTTGCAGTTACGGACACCGATTAGCAGCGGTGCAGCTTCGGACGCCTATTAGCAGCGACGCAATTCGGACGCCTATCAGCGGCGCGGCTTCGGGCGCCTATCAATAGTGCAGCACGCTGCGAATGCTCTTGCCCTGGTGCAGCAGATCAAAGGCTTCATTGATCTGCTCAAAGGCCATGTTTTGAGTAATGAACTCGTCGATCTTGACCTTGCCGTTCATGTAGTCCTCGACGTAGCCCGGCAGTTCGCTGCGGCCCTTTACGCCGCCGAAGGCGGAGCCTTTCCAGACCCGACCGGTAACCAGCTGGAACGGACGCGTGCATATCTCCTCGCCGGCGCCGGCCACGCCGATGATGATCGACTCACCCCAACCCTTGTGACAGCATTCCAGGGCCGAGCGCATGACGTTGACGTTGCCGATACACTCGAAGGAGTAATCCACGCCGCCATCGGTCATATCGATGAGCACTTGCTGAATGGGGTCGCTGTAGTCCTTGGGATTGACGAACTCGGTAGCCCCGAACTGGCGAGCCAACTCGAACTTATCCGGATTGACATCGATGGCAATGATACGGTCGGCCTTGGCAATCTGCGCGCCCTGAATGACCGCCAGACCGATGGCACCGAGACCGAACACGGCCACCGTGGAGCCCGGCTCTACCTTGGCGGTATTGCGAACTGCGCCGATACCGGTGGTCACCCCGCAACCCAGCAGACAGATCTTGTCCATGGGCGCTTCCTTGGAGACCTTGGCCAGGGAGACTTCAGGCACCACGGTATATTCGGAGAAGGTCGAACAGCCCATGTAATGGTGCAGCTTCTTGCCCTCGAAGGAGAAGCGCGTAGTGCCGTCCGGCATCAAACCCTGACCTTGAGTCGCACGCACCGCGCTACACAGGTTGGTCTTGCCCGAAAGGCAGAATTTACACTTGCCGCACTCCGCGGTATAGAGCGGAATCACATGGTCCCCAGGTTGCACACTAGTCACGCCCTCACCGACTTCCTGCACGACTCCGGCGCCTTCATGACCAAGCACCGAAGGAAACAACCCTTCCGGATCGCTACCGGATAGGGTGTAGGCATCAGTATGGCATACACTGGTGGCGACAATGCGTACCAGCACCTCACCCGCTTTGGGGCCTTCAACATCGATTTCAGCAAGCTCCAAGGGCTTGCCGGCTTCCAGGGCAATGGCGGCACGGGATTTCATGGCAACTCCTAATGGACGAATTGAACGAACGTCAAATGGATTCGGATAACTTTCGGGCATTCCGAATCGTTCTCTAGTGTAGGCGAAAATAAATTATGGGCAATGTGACTCGAACAACCTGGCAATTGCTTGATGCAGGGTTGGGCAGGAGTAACGACTCGTAGAGAACTAGTAATGCTCCGAGTCATTCCGGCTTACTTGGTGGCAGCGTTACTGGACTCGCTTTGACGCTCTAGTTTCCCATTTTCACCAAGTATCGCTTTCAGGCTGTCATTAAGATATCGGTTATCAAAATCAGCCACCTCCGCCAATGCCTGGGGGTTTGGCAGATACACTCTATGCCGTTCGCGCAACACCAACTGTTGTTTACGAAAGCTGGTGAAGGTACGACTGACGTGGACAGAGCTCAACCCCAGCGCATCGCCTATCTGTTCTTGAGAAAGAGGCAAACGAAAATGGCCGCCATTGAATGAACCAGTTTGATTCAAACGCTCATAGATTTCGTAAATAAAGTGCGCCAGACGTTGCTGAGCCGATCGCCGAGCCAGATTGACCAGGCGCTCAGTCAACAACGCCTGATGACGACTGACAATGGCAAACAGCACAGCCGTCAAGGTAGTCGACGTGCTGAAAAGATCGACCAGATGACGATGAGGGAAATGGCAGACCATGCCGTCGTCGATCATTGCGAGTCCAGTGAGCCGCTGAGAAAAGGCAAATTCCCGCATGCCAATTATATCGCCGGGCAGGAATAATTCGAGAATCTGGCGACTGCCATCATCCATATTACGAAAAGAGTAGGCCCAGCCTTTGCTGATCGTGCAGAATTCCGACGCCTTGTCGCACTCTTTCCAAAGCACTTGTCCCGCCCGTGTTTCGATTGGGCTCTCCTCAAGCCTGTGCAGCAAACGCCTGTCCTCTTCGGACAAAGCGCAGTAACTGCTGAAAAGACGAATGATGCAGCTGTCTTCCTTTTCCACGACAAAACTTTCCTCGTCCTGATTGGCAATAAAGGATCTTAGCCCTAACGCTTGAATTATCAAGGCATTTTGAATCACCTGACTAAACGGCCAAACAACCCATGTTACTTCCAAGACCGTTCAACGGTAATTCAACAAGCCTTTACCCCTCATTCTACTCCTATCCGACAACATCGTATCACCAGTGTCAAAAATGAATCCAAAGTATTAAAAAGGCGCTCATGAAAGCGCCTTTTACTCAACGATGTTGGCGCTTAGAGAATGGCGCCAAATGAAGCTTACCAGTCATGATACTCATCAGCACTCGATAGTGTTGACTGCCAGTCCTCCGCGAGAGGTTTCCTTGTACTTATCCTGCATGTCACGGCCGGTATCGCGCATGGTCCGAATGACCTTGTCCAGGGAAATGAAATGCTCGCCATCGCCCCGCAGTGCCATTTGCGCGGCATTGATTGCTTTCATCGAGGCCATGGCATTGCGCTCGATGCAGGGAACTTGAACCAGTCCACCCACCGGGTCACAGGTCAACCCGAGATTGTGCTCGAGCCCGATCTCCGCAGCGTTCTCGACCTGCCCCGGCGTGCCTCCCATGACCTCGGCGAGCCCTGCCGCCGCCATGGCACAGGCGGAACCCACCTCGCCCTGACAGCCCACTTCGGCACCGGAAATCGAGGCGTTCTTCTTGCACAGAACGCCCACAGCCCCTGCGGCCAACAGGAACTCGACCACGTCTCGCTCGCAGGCGCCGGGCTGAAATTTCATGTAGTAGTGCAGTACGGCTGGAATGATGCCGGCTGCGCCATTAGTGGGAGCAGTAACCATGCGATCGCCCGCCGCGTTCTCTTCATTGACCGCCAGGGCAAAAACGTTGACCCAATCCATGGCCGAAAAGGTAGAGGTGATCAGGCTCGGGCTCTCTTCGACGGTCTGCAGTCGCTGGTGAAGCTGCTTGGCGCGGCGCCTGACGTTGAGACCGCCCGGCAGAACACCCTCTTGTTGCACACCATGATCGACACAAGCGCGCATGGCTTCCCATATCCGCCACAACTCGCTACGAACCTCCTCCTCACCTCGCCAGACTTTTTCATTTTCCAGCATGATCTCGCTGATACGCATGTCGTGCTTGCGACACATGCCCAGCAGTTCTTCTGCATTATTGAAATTGTAAGGCAAGACCGTCGAGTCCGTGTCCAGCTCGCCTGCCTGAGCCTGCTCCTCGTTGATGACGAAGCCGCCACCTACGGAATAGTAGGTATTGCGATAAAGCTCCTCGTTATGACCATGGGCGATCAAACGCATGGCGTTGGGATGATGAGGCAGGTTCTCTTCGAGTAGCTGCATGTCTCGCGCCCAGACGAATGCCACCGCCAGCCGACCGTCAAGCATTAGGGTCTGAGCCTCGAGCAGCTCTTCGATGCAAGGGTTGATGATGGCGGGATCGATGGCGTCCGGGCGCTCGCCCATCAAGCCCATGACAATGGCACGATCGGTACCATGCCCAATGCCCGTAGCGGACAACGAGCCATAAAGCTGCACCTCGACGCGGGCCACTCGCTCGAGCATATCCCGTTCGCGTAGCTCCTCGACGAAGTCGCAGGCTGCCCGCATCGGCCCCACGGTATGCGAGCTGGAAGGGCCAATGCCGATTTTGAAAAGATCGAATACGCTGATAGCCATGGTACTTTCCTCACCTTTTTGTGCCGGTGCGCTTCACAAACCGAACCTGCGACAACAGGCTGATTGAGGCAACTCGGCTAATTGTGGAATCTGACCCTAGCCTGCCCAGTTCATTGTATCTAGGCAATCGAAAATAACTGACCTACAGTTTAGTATAACTATAGTGAAAACATTGGATGTTGCGCTTATCGCCATTAGCAATTCAAATAAGGCTATAAATATGCTTTCTTCATCGCTGCGCTTCACGGCTACTAAACCATGAACCGTTCTCTCAATGGGCAAACCCACGCCTGGCTAAAGGTCTTCGTGGTCAGCGCGCACCACCTCTCTTTTACCCGCGCCGCGGAAGAACTACACGTGACCACCGGCGCGGTGAGTCAACAGATCAAGCAGCTCGAAGAGCGCCTGGGATTCAAGCTGTTCCGTCGGCTGCCCCGCCAGCTGGAACTGACCGATGAAGGGCGCCGCTTGGCGGCGGTCGTCGACGAGGCTTATCAAGCCGTGGGGCAGGAAGTACGCCGCCTGCGCAGCGGCGTCATGAGTGGCGTGCTACGGCTACGTTCGGTGCCCTCCTTTCTCGACAAGTGGGTGATGCCCCGCCTGCCCCGGCTACAGGCTCGTTTTCCTGACATCGAACTACGCATCATTGTGGAAGACAGCAATATTTCGCTGCGCGCAGGAGAGTTCGACCTGGCGCTGGATCTCAACGATGGCCGCTACCCAGGATTCAATATCACGCCGCTGATGGATGAAGTGATCTTCCCGGTTTGCGCGCCTTCACTGCTGCGTGGTAAGCCGCCTCTCACCCGACCCGAGGATCTTGCCTGGTATCCGCTTTTGCATGATGTTACCGCCTGGCGGGGTAGCCATGATTACGCCGAATGGGAACATTACCTGAATGCCATCAAGGCCCCGCCGATCAACTTGCATCGCGGCTACACCTTCAATCGCAACCAGCTGACCATCGATGCCGCCATCGCGGGCATGGGCGTGGCGATCGCGCGACGCACCCTGATCACCAATGAACTGAAGACCGGCGCGCTGATCGCTCCGCTCTCACAGCGGGTCGCGACGGACAAGCGTTACGGCATCGTCCACTCTCCAGGCGCACTGGACGATCGGCGAGTACGCGTCGTGCACGATTGGCTAGTAGAGGAAGCGCAGCGTCACAACCATTACCATTATTAAGTATTTTTAAGCCTTAAATCAGACAATAAGTTAAAATAGCCCACTAACCAGTTCAGTATCGAAAGGACTCGAATGATCGCAACATCTTCCTCAGACCAGATAGGCTTTCGCGCCATGTGCCTACGTGGTATCGCCTACATTCTTCTGGTAACCGCCATGATGGAGGGCGTATTTTACGCGACTACCTCCCAGGCCGCTGGGCGTTTCACAGAATACGGCATTACTGAAATAGCTCAGTCGCTGTTTTTGCTGATAGCGACGGCACTGGCTATCGTTGCTCGGGCGATCGATCGAGCACTTGTCTCTCAGGTGAGCTTGCTACTGATTGCTTTGTTAGGCGCGTCATTGATTCGAGAACAGGACTCCTGGCTCGATGAGCATATCTTCGATGGTGCCTGGCAGATTCTGGTCAGCTTGTTGGTGATACCGATTCTATTCATCATGATCCGGCAGCGAAAAGCGTTCGCCCTTCAATTTGAACGCCTGGCCAATACCTTCGCGTTTGGCATGTTTGCTGCCGGCTTTCTAACCGTCTATGTCTTTTCGAGGCTTTTTGGTAGAAGCGAGTTGTGGAAGGCGGTTCTCGGCGAGCGCTACCTGCGAATATTCAAGGACGCAGTCGAAGAGACCGCCGAACTGTTCGGCTACACCTTGCTGATGATCGCCATGTTCGAGCTTGTATTGCTGATACGTCGCTGGCAACGCACATTGCCAGCCCGATGACGCCATGACCGATCTCATGGCGTAAAGCTGCAGATAGTACCAACGACACCGCCCGCGGTTTTATCCGCGGGCGGTGTCGTTTTAACTCTTTATACTAATGCGCTTTCGGCTCATTCATCGAGAAAGGAGCGCAGCGGTTCGGAGCGGGACGGGTGGCGCAATTTACGCAGCGCCTTGGCTTCGATCTGACGAATTCGTTCACGGGTCACATCGAATTGCTTGCCGACTTCTTCGAGAGTGTGATCGGTATTCATGTCGATGCCGAAGCGCATGCGCAGCACCTTGGCTTCCCGGGCGGTCAAGCCGCCCAGCACGTTGCGAGTCGCCTCGATCAAGCCCTCGCCGGTGGCGGAGTCGATGGGCAACAGCATGGAGCCATCCTCGATGAAATCCCCCAGGTGCGAGTCGTCGTCGTCGCCAATGGGCGTTTCCATTGAGATCGGCTCCTTGGCGATCTTGAGCACCTTGCGCACCTTGTCTTCAGGCATTTCAAGACGCTCACCAAGCTCTTCCGGGGTGGGTTCTCGCCCCATCTCCTGCAACATCTGACGCGATACACGATTGAGCTTGTTGATGGTCTCGATCATGTGCACCGGAATACGGATGGTGCGCGCCTGGTCTGCAATCGAGCGGGTAATCGCCTGACGAATCCACCATGTGGCATAGGTGGAGAACTTGTAACCCCGCCGATATTCGAACTTGTCCACCGCCTTCATCAGGCCGATATTGCCTTCCTGGATCAGATCGAGGAACTGCAGTCCGCGATTGGTATACTTCTTGGCGATCGAGATCACCAGACGCAGGTTGGCCTCGACCATCTCCTTCTTGGCCCGGCGTGCCTTGGCTTCGCCGATGGAGAGGCGTCGATTGACTTCCTTGATTTCGGCAACGGACAACTGAATCAACTCTTCTTCGAAAGCGATCTTGCGCTGCGCACGCTTGATGTCGCCACGAAACACCTCGAGTTTATCGGCATGCTTGGCGTTGTTGGACAGAAATTCATCCAGCCATTCCGAGTTGGATTCATTACCCGGGAACGACTTGATGAAGGTCTTGCGTGGCACTTTGCCCCGCTTGACGAAGACCTGGAGGATCGTCTTTTCCTGCGTCCGCACCTGATCGACGCTGATGCGCACCTGGCCGACCAAGCGCTCGAAATGCTTGGGCACCAGCTTGATCGGAGAGAACAGCTCGGCTAAACGCGTCTGCTCCGCTCGTCCTTCCGGCGACTTGGGCCCATGTTTCTCGAAAGCGGCCTTGGTCGCAGCATTCTGCTCGCGAATCTGCTCGAAACGCGCCTTGGCCTCTTCCGGGTCGGGGCCGCCCACGCTCTCTTCCTCGGTCTCTTCGTCGTCGTCGGAATCCTCGTCACCCTCGACATCTTCATCATTGGCGGCAGGCTCTTCCTCCGGCACCTCAGCCTCGGCAACACCGGGAATACCTTCATCGGGATCGATGAACCCTGAGAACAGATCCGATAGTCGTCCCGGCGCCTCTTCATCCTGAGTGGCGTCATAGGCATCGAGAATGGACTCCACCGCGCCGGGAAGATACGCCAGCGCAGACATCACTTCCCGGGTACCTTCCTCAATACGCTTGGCGATTTCGATCTCGCCTTCCCGGGTCAACAACTCTACGGTGCCCATTTCGCGCATGTACATACGCACCGGATCCGTCGTCCGGCCAACATCGCTTTCCACCGCAGCCAATGCCGCCACTGCTTCCTCGGCGGCCTGCTCATCGGTGGATTGATCGGACATCATCAAAGTGTCTTCATCAGGGGCTACTTCAACGACACTGATACCCATATCGTTGATCATGCCGATGATGTCTTCCACTTGATCCGGATCGGCGATATCCTCAGGAAGATGATCGTTGACCTCGGAGTAAGTCAGATACCCTTGCTCCTTGCCGCGTGCGATCAACTCCTTCAAACGCGATTGCTGTTGCGCATTTCCAGCCATAGAGACCCTATCTCGACGAAGAGGAATGAAACACCCGGATGAACCGGTGGTGAAGATTCGGTTAGCCTCGAATTATAGCGGCTAACACCCCCAACCCACCAGTATTCAGCTTGCACCCTCATCCAGGTGTGTTAATTTGATCTGTTACGTTTTTCAGTATTGCCTTTAGATGGTGGCCATCGGTTAAAATTCAACCCACTTAACGCTTGCGTCCACCATTGCCTTTCAGCAGCATCAGCAATTCCATCAAACGCTGCTTCTCTTCCTTGGATAGCTTCTCACCGCCCGCTTCCCTGGCCAGCAATGTGTCGTATTCGCTTTGCGGAGTACTGCGGGACAGGTGGCGCTGAAAGTACTCGACCAACCCATCCAGCTCCTCCGCCCTGGCAGTTTTCGGTATCAACAACTCGCGCTGCGCCAATGCTTCCAGACGGCTGCCTTCCTGGGTGCCATGAAAATGAGCCAATAGCACTTGAGAACTGCGATACCGCCCTGCTCGTAACACGCGAATCACCTCACAGCATAGCGCACCATCGTCTTCGTCGGCGCACCACTCCTGCGTATCCGGTAAACGCTCTACCAATTCTGGCTCATATATCAGCAACTGCAAGGTGCGCGCCATGAGGCTCAACGGCCCTTTGCGTTCGCGTTGACGCCCAGGCACCGCGGAAGCACCCTCCTGAAGCTCACGGGGCTCCTCCACAAGCGACGTTGCCATGTCGCCTGTAGCCTGCTCCCCGGGTGTTTCCTTGGCCTGTAGAAGCGCTTGAAAGCGCCCCTGTTCGACGCCGGTACGGTTGGATAGTTCTCGCAACAACAATGACTTGAGAACCCCCTCGGGAAGCTGCCCCAGGGAGGCGAGCACGCGACTGGCAAAGCGCTCACGCTCTTCGACCTGCTGCAGATTACGCCCCTTTGCGGCCTGTTCGAACAGGAATTCCGACAAGGGGCTGGCACAAGTGATGCGATCGTTGAAAGCGTCAGGGCCTTCGCGCCGAACCAGCGTATCCGGATCCTCTCCTTCCGGCAGAAACAGAAACCGTGCCTGGCGACCATCGATCATCTGAGGCAACACCGTATCCAGGGCGCGCAGTGCCGCTTGCCGCCCGGCGTTGTCGCCATCGAAACAGAACACGACCTCGTTCACCAGCCGAAACAGACGCTTGAGGTGCTCTTCGCTGGTCGAGGTGCCCAGCGTCGCCACTGCATTGCAGATACCGAACTGCGCCAAGGCCACCACATCCATGTAGCCTTCAACGATCACCAGGCGGTCGAGCTGTCGGTTGGCCTTGCGTGCTTCATAAAGACCGTAAAGCTCGCGCCCCTTGTGGAAGACCGGAGTTTCCGGGGAGTTGAGATACTTGGGCTTGGCATCCCCCAGTACACGACCGCCAAAGGCAATCGTACGCCCCTTGAAGTCCCTGATCGGAAACATCACCCGATCGCGAAAGCGATCGTAGCTGCGGCCGCTGTCTTCATGCCGTACCAGCAGGCCATACTCGACCTGCACTGCTTCGGAAACCCCCTGATCCCCAAGATGTCGCTTGAGCGCATCCCAGGCAGGCGGCGCATAGCCGACCCCAAAATCCTTGAGCACCTTGGGTGATAGCCCGCGCTGTTCCAGATAGGACCGGGCGGTCTTGCCGTCTGTCATCGGCAGGCGTTCGCGAAAATAACTTGCCGCCAACTCGAGAAGATTGACGCCTTCCTTGCGTTTCTTCTCGCGCTCCTGAACCCGAGGATCGTCGGCGCCTTCCCGAGGCACCTCGAGCCCCAGGCGGGAGGCCAGCTGTTCCACCGCCTCGGGAAAACGCAGATTGTCGTACTCCATCAGAAAGCGCAGGGCGTTACCCCCCACACCGCAGCCAAAACAGTGATAGAACTGCTTGTCTTGACTGACGGAAAACGACGGTGATTTTTCCTGATGAAAAGGACAAAGCCCCGTGTAATTACGACCGGCCTTTTTCAACTGCACCCGTTCGCTCACCACTTCGACCACGTCGACACGGGCAAGTAGATCGTCGATGAAGCTTTGAGGAATCTGGCCAGCCATAGGCTTAGGGGAATCCGAGAGGCATGAAAAGGGGCGTGAAAAAAAGCGTACCTACAAAAACAAACGGCCACCGAATGGTAGCCGCTTGGCATCCCTCTGAGGTAGCACGCTACCCCCAGTACGGATCAATACATCCGTTCGAAACGCTTGCGCTCACGCTGCAGCTTCTTGGCGTGACGCTTGACCGCCGCCGCTGCTTTACGCTTGCGTACCGCAGTCGGCTTTTCGTAGTTCTCGCGACGACGTACTTCGGACAGTACACCGGCTTTTTCGCAGGAACGCTTGAAACGGCGCAAAGCGACGTCGAACGGCTCGTTATCGCGTACTTTGACAGAAGGCATTAAGCACTCACCTACCTTGAAATCAGGAGTTCGGTTTGACGTGCATCAGTTGGGCGCCGCTGAACATTACGGCTTCTCGCTTGCAGGATGAGCAGACGACAAACACGGATGCAAAGGATTATACATCGGCACCGGGATACACGACCCAGTCTTGCAGAGCAAAGCATTTTAGTCCTCGACATGACGCTTTGCAAATCGATTTATCCTCACCCCTGCCGGCAGCGATCCAAAAGCCGTACCATAGGCGTTTTCAAGAATCGACGAGCCAACACGATGCGCGTACTGGGAATCGAGACCTCCTGTGACGAAACCGGTGTCGCACTTTTTGATACCGATCATGGTCTATTGGCGGATGCACTCTACAGTCAGATCGCCATGCACGCCGACTTCGGCGGCGTGGTCCCTGAACTGGCCTCTCGCGATCATACCCGCAAGCTGCTGCCCCTGATTCAGCAAGTGCTCGATGAGGCAGGACTTACTCGCGGCGACCTGGATGGCATTGCCTATACCGCCGGGCCCGGTCTGGTCGGTGCCCTGATGGTCGGCGCCTCCACGGCTCACGGCATGGCCAAGGCGCTGTCTATCCCGGTACTTGGCGTGCATCACATGGAAGGACATCTGCTCGCCCCCATGCTCGAGGATGAACCGCCAGCGTTTCCCTTCGTCGCGCTGCTGGTTTCCGGGGGCCATACCCAACTGGTGGCGGTAGAAGGCCTGGGCCAGTATCGATTGCTGGGTGAGTCCGTGGACGACGCCGCCGGCGAAGCCTTCGACAAGGCCGCCAAGATGCTCGAGCTTGCTTATCCGGGCGGCCCGGAGGTGGCGCGCCTTGCCCAGCAAGGCGATCCGAAACGATTTCGCTTTCCTCGCCCGATGACGGATCGTCCTGGGCTCGATTTCAGCTTTTCCGGCCTCAAGACCCATACCCTCACGACCGTCAACGGCCTGCGCAGTGCCGGTGAACTCGATGAGCAAGGCCGCGCGGACATCGCCCGCGCCTTTGAAGATGCAGTCGTCGACACCCTGGTGATCAAATGCCGCCGCGCCCTGGATCAGACGGGGCTGAAGCGCCTGGTGGTTGCCGGCGGGGTCAGTGCCAATGCGCGACTGCGCGAACGCCTGGCCATGGAAGTGGCCAAGCGCGAGGCCCGAGCCTACTATCCACGTGGGCGTTTTTGCACCGACAACGGTGCAATGATCGCCTATGTCGGCGCACAGCGCCTGCTGGCTGGAGAACGCGACGATTCCGTCATGAAGGCGGTACCCCGCTGGCCCCTGGATAGCCTGACGATACCGGCTGCTTGATCGCACGGTATCTAACCATCTGGGAATCTCGGCTCACTCCCCTCCCCCAGCCGCTGAATGTTCCAAACATGACGTACCAGCACCAGCAGCGTGAAAACAATGACGACCCACACATAGTCATGGGCCAGCCAGACGCTTGCCAGAGGCGCCAGGGCAGCGCTGGCGAGAGAAGCAATCGCGGCGGTACGCACCTGCCAGGCAAGCAGTGTCCAGCAGACAGCACATACCAGAGCCACCGGGGGAGTGAGCACCAACAACACCCCAAAAGCGCTGGCGACCGCTTTGCCTCCGCGAAAACGATGCCACACAGGATAGCTATGCCCCAACAACACGCTGAAACCCACCAACCCTTGGGCCCAGATCGGCAGCCCGCCACTCTTTGCCAACCATAATGCTGGCATCCCCTTGATGGCATCGAAGGCGAGTGTCGCCAGCGCCAGCCGCTTGCCGTACAGTCGCAGCACGTTGGAAAATCCGGGATTGCAGGAGCCTCTCAGACGCGGGTCGGTGACGCCCGCCAGGCGGCATAGCCACACCGCCCCCAGACAGGCAGCACAGAGATAGCCCAATGCCATCAAAAGGACGACTTGCATCCCGGTAGTAGTCACAAGCGAGGAAAACGACATGGAGGCTTCGCTAACAATACGGAATCATGATTCTGCCAGCTCGCTGTCGTAGAATCGAAAAATCATAGGCTTTTCAGAGACGCGTCATGGACTGTGTACTGATCGAAGGATTACGGGTCGAGACCGTTATTGGCGCTTACGACTGGGAGCGCAGCATTCGTCAGCTCCTGGTTCTCGATCTGGAACTGGCAACCGACATCCGCCCCGCCGCGGAAAACGACGACCTGAACAAAACGCTGGATTATGCCGCCATCAGTACTCGCGTCGATGAATTCGCCAACGCCAGCCATTTCGAACTGGTGGAAACCTTCGCCGAGCGACTGGCCACTTTGCTACTTCACGAGTTTAGCATCCCCTGGTTGCGTCTGACGCTACGCAAGCCCGGGGCCGTAAGCCAGGCCGCCGCTGTCGGGGTGCGTATCGAACGCGGCAAGCGCTGATGGCCCAGGTCATCGTTGGCATTGGCAGCCATATCGATCGAGAACGTCATATCACGGCCTGTCTGGACGCCTTGAAAGCCGAGTTTGGCGAATTACGCATTTCCCGAATTTTTGAAAACAGGTTTGAAGGCGAATCCATAAGTACAGAGGTAAGCCACGCTGTCTATAACCTTGTGGTGGCCTTCGACAGCCGGGCTCTAGTCGGTGATTTGAAGGCGTGGTGCAAGAGCGTGGAGCGTGCCAATGGCCGAACCGATCAAGGCCCGGTAACCCTGGATATCGACCTGCTCTGCGTGGGCGATCTCGTTGGCATCATCGATGGCGTAAGCCTGCCCCATGACGACATTCTGCGCTTTGCCTTCGTGCTCAAGCCGCTGGCGGACCTGCTACCGAATGCCCACCACCCGGTCAACGGCCAACGCTATGCCGAACTGTGGGCCAGCGTCGATTCGGGCGGTCAAAGTCTACGACCGGTGGATTTCACCTGGCGAAGAAAGGTCATTTCTCGGGCGAACTAGCCTGGCATGCTTGAAGCTGTCATCAACCCGCTACGTTTTAATTGGCACCGCTCTCCTTTACCAACTGCACCACCAGTTCCGCCGCGGGCAGCTCCCGCGCTAGCGGCGCGCCCTGACCGGCCCACTGTGCGGCAAATTCATGGTTTCCGAGCTTGGCGGCGGCCGCATTGAGCCGCTTGACCGCGTCATAAGCGACGGGATAGTCCGCGGGAGAGGGACTGCCCTCTGCTTCACCGAACGAGATCAGGCGATTGGTCATGCCCCGGGCGGCTCGCCCGGACAGCACCTTGGTCAAGCGTGTTTGCGTGGCCCGCTCGCTTTTCAGGTTCTCGCGATAGGCCTCATTCGCCGCAGACTCCGGGCACAAGACGAAGGCCGTGCCGAGCTGGGCGGCCACCGCCCCGAGATCCAGCGCGGATCTCACGCCCTGGCCATCCATGATGCCGCCGGCCGCGATAACGGGCAGTGCCGTATGCTGCGTCAGCAGACGCACGAGCACCATCGTGCTCAGGCCTTCATCCGTCGCCTCCGGGTCGAACATGCCTCGGTGCCCGCCGGCTTCGATGCCCTGGGCCACGATGGCATCCATTCCCGCCTGCTCGATTCGCCTGGCTTCTTGAAGGCTGGTGGCCGTGGCCATCAGGTAGATACCCGCCTCGCGCAGTGCGTCGATACGCTCGCGTGAAGGCAGGCCGAAATGAAAGCTGACCACCGCCGGGCGCTGTTCGAGCAGCATCTCGAAGGTTTCACTGTCTTCGCGGAAGGACGTATAGATTTCGTCGAGCGCATTGGGTATTTCCGAGCCGACCTCGGCGAACAGCGGCGCAAGATGATGGAGCCAGGCAGCCTCGGCCTCGGAATCTCGACGCGCCGGCGTATGGCAAAACAGGTTCACGTTGAAGGGGTGCGCGGTCAGCGCCCGGGTCTCTTCGATCATTTGCCGGGCCTTGGCAGCGTTACTGGCACCGAACCCCAGCGACCCCAGGCCACCGGCATTGGAAACTGCCGCCGCCAACTCAGGTGTGGCTACCCCAGCCATGGGCGCTTGAATGATGGGATAACGGATACCCAGCTGCTTGAGAAACTCTTTGGAGGACTGCATAGCGACTCCTTTATTTACGAAAGGCGTAGAAGAAAGGATTGGGATTCATCAATCAGCCAACAATGCCACTTCGATCTCCGCCTGTCTGCGCCTAGCCAGTTCCTGACCCAGCTCGCCGCCCTTGAATCCTTCATCCACTAGATCTCGAGGCACAACCCGGGAGGCCCGTCGCCCGGCCAGGGCTAGTTTCGTGGCCAAGGCGGCATTTTCGAGACGGACCAGGGAAAGTAACGGCGCAACCCGCTCGCTGCGCCGCCAGGCGTCGATCCTGTTCAACCAGCCAAGAATATCCTCGGCGCTTGGCCCTGACTCGTTCGCTTCATTCCACAGCTCTCGTGTCAGCATGACTTGGCGTGCCAGATCCCGCCAGGCATTGGGGATGCGCAGGCGCTCCTCCAGAGCCTGGCGTCTCGGCTCGTCGAGATGTTCGCAGAGTCGCGCCCAGCGCCAGCGCGCCGGATGTTCGTTGTCTTGCGGCAAGCGCTCCATTCGTGCCAAAGCCTCTTTCAGCTGGGCGTTCTCGGCAAGTTCCGGCATCAATGCTTCGAGCGCGCCACAGTCATGGAGTGTTTCAAAGTAGGCTTGCGAACGAGGCTCGCTTAGCGCCTTTTCGGTCTCCTGCCAGACCCGCTCCGCGACCAGATGAGCGATTTCGCCGTTCAGCGCAAGCTGGCGCATCAAGGCCAAGGTGTCCTCGGCAATGACGAACCCAAGCCCCTGATAGCGGGCCAGAAAACGCGCGGTGCGCAGCACTCGCAGCGGGTCCTCGACGAAGGCCGGCGAGACATGACGCAATACACGGGCTTCTAGATCCCGCTGACCCTGGAAAGGGTCGATCAGTTCGCCATCAAGGGTCTCGGCCATGGCGTTGATGGTCAGATCCCGTCGAGCCAGATCCTCTTCCAGCGTCACCTCGGGGCTTGCGTGCACCTCAAAGCCAGTATAGCCGTGACCCTGCTTGCGCTCGGTGCGGGCCAGGGCGTACTCCTCTTGCGTGACCGGGTGCAGAAACACGGGAAAATCACGTCCGACCGGCTTGAAGCCGCGCTTGCGCATGGCCTGCGGTGTCGCACCGACCACCACCCAGTCCTGATCGACCACCGGCCAGCCGAGGCGCGCATCCCGCACCGCACCGCCGACGCGATAGACCTCGAGCCCCTTGGTCGCCGCATCCGTGCCGGTCACCGCGCCACTCGCTGAGGATGCCTGACTTCCCAGTCGACGAAGCCGCCATCCAGGCTGTAGACCTGCTCAAAACCCTGCCCCGCCAGCCAGGTTGCCGCCTGCTGGCTGGAGTGTCCGTGATAGCACACCACCACCAGGGGTCGTTCTCGAGAGATATCTTTTATCAAATCGCCCACCGTGGTGTTGTCTAGGTGGCGGCTTCCCGGAATATGGCCCTGGGCATAGCTCAGGGGGTCGCGAATATCCACCAGGGTGAGCGGCTGAGCATCGTCCAGCCACTGTTTCAAGGTAGCATGGTCGAGATGTTCGAAGGTTTGAGTCATGGATGCTCCAATAGGCGATTAGGCTGGGCGAATATCAGGTCCAGGGCCAGGTCTGACAGCTGGGCTCGCTGACACGCTGGCCATTGTCGAGGTTCAATGCGGTCAGACTGCCCCCCCAGACACAGCCGGTATCCAGTGCTTCGGCTCGCACAGCGGTATCCGGTGTTTGCCCTTGCAGGGCCGCCCAGTGCCCGAAAAGAATGTGTGGATCATCGCTTCGAGGGTAGGTGAACCAGGGATGAAAACCCGAGGGCGCCGAATCGAGCCCTTCCTTGGCATCGAAATCAAGTGTGCCGTCCGCGGCAATGAAGCGCATGCGGGTGAACGCATTCACGATCATGCGTAGACGCTCGATGCCATCGAGATTTTCATCCCAACGCGCCGGCGAATTACCGTACATACGCTTCAGAAAAGTCCCGGCACTCTCGCCTCCCAGCACCGCTTCGGCCTCTCGGGCGAGCGCCCGCGCCTTATCCAAAGGCCATTGAGGCAGCAGTCCGGCATGGGTCATCAGTGTGCCTCGGTCGCTGTCGCTATCATCATCGACCCACAAGGGCTGGGCCTGCAGCCAGTCGAGGAGCGTTTCACGATCCGGCGCGGCGAGAATATCGTCCAGGGTATCGGATCGTTTGGTGGGGGCACCACCCCGGGCGACCGCCAATAGATGCAGGTCATGATTGCCCAGCACCACCCGCGCCGCTTCACCCAGGTCACGCACTTCGCGCAAGCACTCCAGGGAACCAGGACCGCGATTGACCAGGTCACCGGCCAGCCATAGCCGATCCCGGCGTGGATCGAAGCTCAAGCGTTCGAGTAGTGCGACGAATTCACTGTGGCAACCTTGGAGGTCGCCGATGGCATAGGTTGTCATGGGCGTCTCTTTACACGGTGTGAATGTAATGGGTGACGTGTGATGCCTGGATAGCGGCTGTATCAATGTACCTGGTTAGGGCCTGCCAGACGAAACGGTGGGATGGGGACTTCGAAGGATCGATGCACAGAGGTATCCACGCAGGTATAGGCGCCCTCCATGACCCCGACGGGGCAATCCAGTACCGCGCGACTGGTGTAACGAAAGGTCTGGCCCGGCCCGATCATTGGCTGCTTGCCGACCACGCCTTTACCACGTACTTCCTGCACCTTGCCGCTGCCCTGGGTGATCTTCCAGTAGCGAGCCAGGAGCTGCACAGAATGAGAAGAGTGATTGTGTACCGTGATGGTATAGCTGAACACGAAACGCTGCTCGGTCACCGACGACTCATCGGCACGATAGGCCGGCTCCACGTCGACGTGCACGTCTTGAACATGTTCGCTCATGCGCCTTCTCCCGCCAGATGATTGGCGATGTTCACAAACTCGGCCACGCTTAGTGTCTGCGGCCGGCGCCCCGGGTCGATACCCAGGGACTCGAGAGTGGCAACATCGATGCGTTGCTTGAGATTGTTACGCAGCGTCTTGCGCCGTTGTCCAAAGGCTTCTCGGACGATGTCTGCAAACAACACCTCATCCCTTGCCGGATTGGGCAGCGACGCATGGGGTACCAGTCGAACGATAGCGGATTCGATCTTAGGCTGTGGCACAAAGGCCTCCGGGGGAACGCTGAACAACGAATCCACGCGGCAATGGTATTGAGCCATGACCGACAAACGCCCCCAATCGCTGCCACCGGGAGCCGCGGCCAGGCGCTCGACCACCTCCTTTTGCAGCATGAAGTGCATGTCGGCTACCGCCCCTCGCGTTGCGAGCAGATGAAAGATCAGCGGTGTCGAAATGTTGTAAGGCAGATTGCCAGCAATGCGCAGCAAGGGGCCATCGCCCCTGAGGGCGGCGAAGTCGAAAATCAGCGCATCGCCTTCGTGGATCACGAACTCAGGATAGTTGAAGAACTGCACGCGCAGGCCGGGGATCAGGTCGCGGTCGAGCTCGATCACCTCGAGCTTGCCGGCGGCCTCGAGCAGCGGTCCCGTCAAGGCACCCTGACCTGGGCCTATCTCGATCAGGCGCTGATCGGGTCGCGGCGCAATGGTGTTTACGATACGAGAAATGATACCGGGGTCACGCAGAAAATTCTGACCGAAGCGCTTGCGTGCTCGTGGCGTTGGGGGGCGAGATGCCATGCGAAAAGAGAGTCCTTGCTTACCTATCTAGTGTATGGAGGAGGCATTGGCCATTTCGATCGCCATTTCGATCGCCACCTGGAGGCTACCGATATCCACGTTGCCGCTACCGGCAAGATCCAGCGCCGTGCCGTGATCCACGGACGTGCGCGCGATAGGTAACCCCAGGGTAATATTGGCAGCGCGTCCGAAGCCCGCATACTTCAACACCGGCAACCCCTGATCATGGTACATGGCCAGTACCGCATCGGCCTCATCGAGATGTCTGGGGGTAAAGAGCGTATCCGCCGGCAAGGGGCCATCCAGCACCAACCCCTCTTCACGCAGTCGGGCCAGCGCTGGGATGATCGTGTCGATCTCCTCTCGGCCCAGGTGCCCACCTTCACCCGCGTGAGGATTAAGACCGCATACGGCGATACGCGGCTGCGAGACGCCGAAATAGCGCGTCAGGTCATGGGCAAGAATACGCAGCACCCGGCTCAGTCCATCGACGCTGATGGCCTCAGCCACCGAGCGTAGCGGCAGATGCGTGGTAGCCAGAGCCACCCGCAGCTCTCGGTTGGTAGCGCGGGTGGCAAGCATCATCACCACCTCTTCACGGCCGCAGGCATCCCGCAGATATTCCGTATGGCCGGTGAAATGCGGATAGCCCCCTTCGATGATCACGCCCTTGTGCAGCGGCGCCGTGACCATGGCCTGCGCTTGCCCTTGGTTACAAGCCTCGATCGCCCTGTCCAGCACCGCAAGCACATAGCCCGCGTTGGCCGGCTCCAGCTGGCCCGGTTCCACCGGCGCTTCGAGCATCACCGGCCAGACCGGCAACATTCCAGGGCGCGAATCCGGCACCTCGTCACTCCCCGCGAGTACGTAAAGCTCGATCTCGAGCCCCAGCTGAACGGCACGCAGAGCTAGCAGATCCGGATCACCTATCGCCACGATCCGCGCAGCCAGTGGTACTTGGGCACAGACCAGTTTCAGTATCAGGTCGGGACCGATACCCGCGGGTTCGCCGCTGGTAAGCGCCAGCACCGGCGCACTCATCCGGCGCTGTTTTCCAGACGGTTGTCCACGTAGGCGTCGTTGCGGATCTGCTGCATCCAGGTTTCCAGCTCGTCGTTGGCTTTACGCTGGAAGAGCGTGTCGCGAATCTGCTCGCGCTGAGCCTCGTTGGTGACGTCCTGCTGACGACGCTCCAGCACTTCGATCAGATGATAACCAAAGCGCGAACGCACTGGCTGGGAAATTTCACCCACGGGCAGCGAGGTCATGGCCTCTTCGAAACCCGGCACCATCTGCCCCGGGCGCACCCAGCCCAGATCGCCACCGTTGAGGGCGCTACCTCGATCATCGCTGACCTCCTGCGCGACCCGGGCAAAATCCTGGCCCGAGGCAATACGCTCACGCGCTTGTTCCGCCAGGGTTTCCGCCTGCTGGGCGTCCCGGGTGGGGTTCGTCTCGATGAGGATATGCCGCACACGCTGCTCATCGACGACCGCCTGTTGCTGGCCGCCATCATCCCGGGCCTGCAGTTTGATCAGATGAAAGCCATTCGGGCTGCGAATTGGCTCGCTGACCTGCCCCACACCAAGCTGCGGAATCACCTCGGCGAATACGGCGGGAATTTCGGCGGCACGCTGCCACCCCATATCGCCGCCTTCCAGGGCATTGGAGCCATCGGACTGCGCCGCGGCCAGCTCGGCAAAATCGGCGCCGCTCTGCAGCTGCCGGTAAAGCGCCTCGGCCTCGCCCTGAGCCGCTTGAACCTGTTGCGGGCTCGGCGATTGGGGCAGCCCTACCAGGATATGGCCAAGCCGATAGCGGGTGTTGTCGCTACCGGACTGCTGCTCAAGATAGCGCTGAACTTCCCGATCGGACACCTTGATGCCACTGGCAACCCGGCGCTGCTGCAAATCTCGCATCAGCATCTCGCGGCGGATCTGTTCGCGTACCACCGCCAGGGAAAGGCCATCCGCTTCCAGGGCATTGGCGAACTGATCGAGACTCATGCCGTTGTTCTGGGCAACGGAACGTACCGACCGATTGAGCTCGGTATCGTCCACGGACAGATTGGCATCTTCCGCCATCTGCAACTGGATCTGCTCGACGATCATGCGCTCCAATACCTGATTGCGCAGCGCGGCTTCATCGGGTACGGCGATATTGCGACCCGCAAGCTGTCCCCGCGCCTGGGTGACGCGATTTTCAAGCTCGCTCGCCATGATGGCGTCATCGTTGACCACCGCCACGATGCGATCAAGCGGTTCAGCCGCCAACGAATGGCCTGCGATGCCAAACGTCAATGCCAATGTCAGACCCAACGATGCAAACCTGCGTTTGCCCATGCAAAACCTCACTCACTATCTAGAATTGTGTCGGTTGATAACCTGGAATGGACTCTTCGAAGAAGGCGTCGGTTCCCTGGCCGACGCCGCCCAAGCCCTTGAATACGAAGCTCAGGAAGATACCGCGATCCTTGTAGTCGTCGTCAATGGTGTTGGCGGTGTCGTTGTCTTCGAGCCATTCGCGCCAGGCGACCTGTACGCCGTAACAGCAGTCGTTCCATTGAATGCCGGCCAACTGCTCGAGAGAACGACTGTTGGTGTTGTCGTAAGTATAGCGACCGATCAGATCCAGACTCGACGTGGCCCGATAGGCAAATGATACATCGTACTCTTCCCGGTCGTAGCCCAGCTTATCCTCTGGGTCGCCGGAAGGATCGAAACCTTCGAGCTGCCAGCGATAGCCCAGATTGAACACGTGCCCGGCAGGGTTGCGATAGCGTAGATAGGTGGCGGTACGTTCGGTGAGTTCGCGATCCGTATCATAGAACCACTCGTAGCGAGTGCTCCAGCGATCGTTTACTTGCCAATCGAGTTGAGTCACGACCGGTGAGCGATCCCGGGTGGCGTTATACCAGCGCTCGGAGTTGGTTTCCCGATTGGGCAAGGTATCCGGATCGCCACCCATGTCGACATTGCGGTCTTCGAAATAGGCGCTTTGCCCTACGCCCAGGGACAGACGTTGGCGGCCGCTATCGTCTTCGAGAAAACGCGTGGCCAGGCCATAGGAAAGCTTGTTGGTATCCCCGATCCGATCGGCGCCGGTGAAGCGATAAGGCGACCACAGCTGGTTATAGGAGAAGGCACGCTCATCCGTATCGAAATCCGGGAAGTCGCTTTGATCCCGCTCCGGCACATAGGCGTAATAAAGGCGCGGCTCCAGGGTCTGGCGCCAGTCGGAATCGAAGGCGCTCAGTCCGCGCTCGAAGATCAGGCCGCTATCCACGGAGCTGACCGGCACGGTGCGATTCAGATCAGTATCCCGATCGGTAGCGCGCTGATCATAGTCCAGACTGTAGCTGGTGTTGAGCAGTTCGAAACGCGGCTCGAAAAAACCCCAGGAGGCGTCTTTACGCCACCCGACCGCCGGCGCCAGATGGACCCGGGAGCCCGTTGCCGCCTCTGCTATGGGCACCCGGGCCTCGTTGACATCGCGCCAGAAGTAGGTCGCATTGGAGCGCCACTGCTGATACAGGCCGTTATCCTGGGACCAGGCCGCATTGGCGGTCAGACTCGGCAAGCGGTAGAACGGTTTGTCGTTCTCTGCCAGCGGAAACTCCATGCGCTGATAGCCCTGGGTCTTGGCTTCCAGGAACCAGGTGGTGCCGGTGTAGTTGAGCCGGGCCAGACGCGACAGGTGTTCGGTATCGCTTTCGGCGAAATTGCGCCCGAAATCCTCGAAATAACGTCCGTCGCTGGCGGCGCCGTAGCGCAGGTCGTAGCGTAGTCGCGGCGTAAAGCGGCCACGGTGAGCGTAGTCGATATACCAGCGATCCACGTCTTCGAAGACATCCGGTGGATCGTTGGGATTGTCGTTGTCACCGCCCTCGTCGCTGGAAAGATAGGCGCCCTCGATCTGCCCCAGATCTTCAGAGAACAGATAGCGGAACTCACCCCCCAGCAGTAACCCATGGTTGGTGAGCCAGCGAGGCGTCAGGGTAGCGTCGTAATTGGGCCCTAAGTTGAAATAGTAGGGCTGGGCGTAATCGAAGGAGTCGCCGGAAAAACCCAATGTCGGCCATAGAAAGCCGGACTGACGTCGATCGTCGAGGGGAAAGCGCACCCAAGGCCAATAGAAGACCGGCACATGCCCGACTTCCAGTCGCGCATCGGTGGCAGTACCGACGCCCTTCTCGCGGTCAAGCACTACGTCATTGCCGATCAGGCGCCATAGCTTGCTACCCGGTTCGCAGGTCGTGAAACTGGCCTCTGACAGTCGATAGCGACCATCCTCGAGCCGCGCCAGACGCTGGGCATCGCCCCGCAAGCGCTGCCGGTGTACCACATAGTGAGCGCCGTCGACCTGGGCGGCGTCGCTATCCAGCGCCATTTGCGCCGAATCCCCGCGCACCAGCAGCCCCTGGTCGCGCATCGTCAGCGGCCCCTCGGCGAATAGCGTGTCCCGAGCAGCATTGACCCGTACTTCGGCTGCTTCGAGCTGACTGGTATCGCGACGCAATACCACGTCCCCTCGCAGCAATGTCTCGCCTTCAGTGCCATACTCGGCGCTATTCGATGAGGACAGCACCTCCCGAGGCGTTTTGCCTGGGGCAAGCTGATATTCCGGAATGACATAGCGGCCTCGACACAAGGCATCCTTGGGGGCATCTTCACCCCAGGCCTGCCAATCTAGCTGATCTGCCGGAAGCGGCGTCGGCGGTGCCGCGTAGGCACCGTTCGTGACCAGACCGGCGAGCGCAGTCCACAACAATCGCTTGCCCATGTATCCTTGATGTCCTTGGCGGTTGGAATCGGTATTATACAGTCCCCGTGCCGCACGTCTTGTTCTCGCGGGCTTGGCGTTGAATACGGGGACTGAGCTAAAAGCGTTCTCAGCATGCGGCGACCAATTGATCCCGTCAACCAAGGAGTTCCAATGTCCAACGCTGGAGAAACCGCCCGCCTGGACGCCCTGCGCGAGTGGGTAACCGCCCGTCACCATCTTCCTTCGGATGCGCGCCTGGAACTGGCCGCAGGGGATGCCAGTTTCCGCCGCTATTTTCGCCTATGGCTGGAAAGCGGCCGCACCCGCATCCTCATGGATGCCCCGCCGGAAAAAGAAAACAGCCAGCCCTTCGTGACCATCGCCGAGGCCTGGCGGGGTGCCGGCTTGCCTGTTCCCGTGGTGCATGCTACCCATCTCACCGCTGGCTTCATCGAGCTCGAGGACCTGGGAGACACACCCTTGCATCTGTCTCTTGGGGAGTGCGAGAGCCCGGAGAGCCTTGCCTGGCACGAACGGGCCCTGATGCTGATTGGCACGTTGCAAAATCGTGCGCCTTTCGATGCCCTGCCGGTTTACGATTCCAGCCTGTTCGCCCGGGAGCTGGACCTGTTTCCCGAGTGGTGTCTCGACAAGTTGCTGGGGATCGCACCGCCTGCCTGCTGGCAGCATCTGCATCAGCGTCTGATTACGCTAGCACTGGGGCAACCCATGGCGGCGGTGCACCGGGATTTCGATGCCATGAATCTGATGCTGCGGGATGACGAGTTATGGCTGATCGACTTTCAGGATGCAGTGCATGGGCCGATCACCTACGATCCGGTTTCACTGCTGCGCGGACGCTATTGCCGTTTTCCTCGAGAGCGCTATGCCGCCTGGCTGGAAGAGTTCCGCTGCCAGGCCATTGCCGATGGCCGCTTGAGAGCCAGCGTGGACAGTGCCAGCTTTTTGCACCTTGCCGACACCATGGCCGCCCAGCGCTCCCTCAAGGTGCTGGGCATTTTCTGCCGCCTGACCCTGCGTGATGATAAATCCGGCTATCTGGCGCGGCTGCCCCACTTTCTGAATCATCTTTACGATAGTCTGCTGCCCTGGCCGGAGTTCGACGAATTCGTCGAGTGGCTCGACGACATCTTCGCCCCGGCCCTCACCCAGGAGCTGGCTCGTCGCGGCATTCCGGGGGCGGCGTCATGAAAGCGATGATTCTGGCCGCAGGGCTGGGCACCCGTATGCGGCCGTTGACGGACCACACTCCAAAACCGCTGCTCAAGGTCGGCGGCAAGTCATTGATCATGCATCATCTCGAACGCCTGAAAGTCGTCGGCATCGAGGACATTGTCATCAATGTCAGTCATCTCGGCGAACAGATCATCGAGGCGCTGGGGAACGGCGAGGGCCATGGCGTACACATTCAATGGAGCCGGGAAGAACTGCCGTTGGAAACCGGCGGCGGCATTCACAAGGCATTACCGCTGCTTGGCGAAGCGCCGTTTCTACTGGTCAATGGCGATATCTGGTGCGATCTCGATCCGGACTGGCTGGCGCCCTTGAACGGCGACCTGGCCCGCCTGGTGCTAACGGATAATCCGGATCATCATCCTGGCGGAGATTTTCATCTCGACGCCGATGGACGCGTGCAAACCACCGGTGAGCCATGCCTGACCTTCGCCGGCATCAGCCTCATCGATCCGGCGCTGGTGGCAAATCATTCACCCGGCGCCTTCCCGTTGGCGCCGTTGCTGCGCAACGCCATAGCAGCGGATCGAGTCAGTGGTTGTCACTATACCGGCCCCTGGACCGATGTGGGTACGCCCCAGCGCTTGCAGGAACTCGACGAGCGGATTCGCTGCCAATCGACGTAATCACCTCGGTGAATGACTCCGCCTGCAAATACCATGCGGGGGGTTGAGCGATCATCCGCCCGAGCAACCTTCAGAAGGGAACGACAAGACAATGAAAGCCAATATCAAATGGACCGAGGGTCGCCAATTCGTTGCCGAATCCGGGAGCGGCCACAGCGTCGTGATCGACGGACCACCGGATCACGGCGGTCGCAATACCGGGCCACGCCCCATGGAGATGCTGCTGATGGGTATGGGCGCCTGCACCGCGTTCGACGTGCTCGAGATCCTGGAGAAGTCCCGGGCCCCGGTGAGCGACTGCACCGCCAGCCTCGAGGCGGAGCGCGCCGACGACATACCCAGCGTCTTCACCAAGATTCACGTGCACTTCACCGTTGTCGGCAACGGCTTGAAGGAGAGCCAGGTCAAGCGTGCCGTCGAGCTTTCCGCAGAGAAATACTGCAGCGCTTCGATCATGCTGACCCGTGGCGGTGTCGAAGTAAGCCATTCATACGAGATCGTCAGCGAATAACCTGCAAATTTTTACACCGCAACAAGTGCGTCCAGGGCACAGGATGTGCATAATACGCGCCTTTCCTTCAGGTCAGGTCGAACGCGAATTCATCGCTTCAGCGCATCAACTGTTGTTGCGGCTTGTCTTGTCCCGGTTCCGGTGCATGTTCGCCGGATAATCATCCTTCGATCGATCGGGAGGTTGAATGTGAGTGGAAATCTCCGACTCCACGGGTTCAACAATCTAACCAGCTCCTTGAGCTTCAATATCTACGATATTTGTTACGCCAAGACAGAAGAACAGCGCGAAGCCTATATCGACTACATCGACGAGCTGTACAACGCCGAGCGCCTGACCCAGATATTGAAGGACGTGACCAACATCATCGGCGCGCATGTGCTCAACATCGCCCGCCAGGACTATGAGCCCCACGGCGCCAGCGTGACCATTCTGATTGCGGAGCATGAGCTCGACGAAGCGAATGCGGATCACACGGTACCCGGTCCAGGACCGCTACCCCAAGCCGTCGTGGGTCATCTGGACAAGAGTCATGTCACGGTGCACAGCTACCCGGAGTCTCACCCGGACAATGGTATCAGCACCTTTCGTCTGGACATCGATGTGTCTACCTGCGGAATGATCAGTCCGCTCAAGGCGTTGAACTATCTGATTCACAGTTTCGACTCGGATATCGTCACCACGGATTATCGCGTGCGCGGTTTCACTCGGGACGTGAATGGCCGCAAGCTATTCATCGATCACGACATCACCTCGATCCAGGATTACCTGGCTGAGGATACCAAGCACGCCTATAAGATGATCGATGTGAATGTTTATCAAGAGAACATGTTCCACACCAAGATGCTCTTGAAGGATTTCGACCTCGACAACTACCTGTTCGGTACGTCCCGGCGCGATTTGACCTTCGAGGAAGCGCGGGACATCGAGACTCGGCTACGCAACGAGATGCTCGAGATTTTTTATTCCCGCAATCTGGAGTGACTCATGCGGCGCGATAAGCCTGCGTCATACCCTTAGATAAAAGCCCGCGACATTCAATGGCGCGGGCTTTGTATGTGGCAGGAGCTGTGCAGGCTCATAGACGAGAAACGCTAGCCGTCATCACTTTAGACATCAATCGCATGCCGAGCTTGACCGGCAAGGGAAAGCGATTGCCTCCGGCCTCCAGCGCCCAGTGTTCATGATGAGCCTCGTCGATGCGCATCTGTTCGAGGATGGCACGGGAGCGCCGGTCACCACTGGGCAGGCGGTCCAGGTGGCTATCGAGATGCCGTCCGACCTGCTCCTCCGTCGCCGCAACGAAGCCTAGACTGATGTTGTCGCCCACCGCGCCGGCCAGGGCTCCCATGCCGAAAGAAGAGGCATAGAACAGCGGATTGAGGTAGCTGGTACGGCCATCGAGTTCCGTGAGTCGCGCATCGCACCAGGCCAGGTGATCGATTTCCTCCCGGGCGGCCTTCTCCATTTGCGTCCGGGTATTCGCCAGCTTGGCGGTCAAACCCTGGCCTTGATAGAGCGCCTGAGCACAGACCTCGCCAGTATGATTGATGCGCATCAGGCTCTCGGTCTGAGTGCGCTCGCTTTCACTCATTTCGACGTCCTGCTGCCCCGTGGCCGGCGAAGGGCGGGATGACTGGGCGGCATGCGGCACCAGCGTACGCAGGATGGTGTCGAACTGATGAATCAGATTGTCGGCACGGCTGAGCTTACGATTCATGATGAACTCCCGGGAAGTACGCTGTTCATTGTAGACGAGCATTACAGGAAGCAGAAGCCGGGGCGGGTCTTGAGCGATAGCGCTCGGGCTGACAAGGCTCTTCAACTCAACGCATGCTGTCTATATTTAAGATATATAACTAAACAATTGTTATTTATTGATAGAATAAACGAAAAATTATTTAAAATTTTGTTTAATTTACTACATTCGATGATGCGTTCTTAGCCATTCTTGCGCTAGTCTTGGTTGATAGTTTCACTATCCAGCTGAAGCCAGCTTGACCCAACAATAACGAGAGGATGCCATGTTCCAACTCACTCGCAGCGTCACCTGGCAGGCACTCGAGCGCCTTCGCGACGACACCGCCAATGATCGCATCGGCAACTATTTTGACGCCGACCCGCAACGCTTCGACAAGATGAGCCTACGGGTGAGCGGGCTCTTTCTCGACTACTCCAAGCACCTGATCTCCGAAGCCGTGATGAACAAACTGCTGGAATTGGCGGATCACTCGGCGCTGGTACAGCGCCGTGCGCAGATGTTCTCCGGTGATATCATCAACGTCACCGAGGATCGGCCGGTGCTGCATACCGCTCTGCGCCATCTGGGTGACGACCCCGTGCAGGTCGATGGCAAGAACGTGATGCCAGAGATTCATCAGACCCGCGAGCAGATCAAGCGCTTTTCCGAAGAGGTGCGCAGCGGCGAATGGCGCGGCTACAGCGGCGAACGCATCAAGGACGTGGTCAATATCGGCATCGGCGGCTCGGACCTGGGGCCCAACATGGCCTGTCGGGCACTGCTCAAGTATCGCCACTCGGAGCTGAATTTTCATTTCGTCTCCAACGTCGACGGCGCGCATATCCAGAAGGTGCTCAAGCGCCTCGATCCCGCGACGACGCTGTTCATCGTCTCGACCAAGACCTTCTCCACCCAAGAAACGCTGCTCAACGCCAAGACCGCACGGCGCTGGTTCCTGGACAACGCCGGCGAAGATGCCGATGTAGGAGCCCATTTCATTGCCGCCTCCACCAATCGCAAGGCGGCCATGGATTTCGGTATCCGCGAGGAGAACGTCTTCGAATTCTGGGCCTGGGTTGGCGGGCGCTACTCCATGTGGTCGTCCATCGGCCTGCCGATCGCCCTGTCGATCGGTTTCGAAGGCTTCATGGAACTGCTCGAAGGCGCCTACGCCATGGACCGTCACTTCATCGAGGCCCCCAACGCTCAAAACATGCCGGTATTGATGGCGCTTATCGGTATCTGGTACATCAACTTCCAGGGTGCCGAGACCCAGGCCATCGTGCCCTACGATCAGGCTCTGCATCAGCTGCCCGCCTTCCTGCAGCAGCTCGACATGGAGTCCAATGGCAAGTCGGTGAACATCTTCGGCCAACCGGTCGACTACAAGACCGGGCCCATCGTCTGGGGCGAGACCGGCTCCAACGGCCAGCACGCCTTCTTCCAGTTACTGCATCAGGGCACGCGCTACGTGCCCATCGACTTCATTGCCTCGTTGAAGCCCGAGCCCGGCATGGAGGAACACCACTTCGCCCTGCTGACCAATATGCTCGCCCAGGCCAACGCCTTCATGGAGGGCAGCCAGGGGGAAAGCCAGAAACACGGCCAACTCGATCACCACAGTTGCCCAGGTAACCGCCCGTCGAGCACCCTGTTGCTGGACGAGCTGACGCCCCGCAACCTGGGCGCCCTGATCGCCCTCTACGAGCATAAGGTGTTCGTACAAGGCGTGATCTGGAACATCAACTCCTTCGATCAGTGGGGGGTGCAGCTCGGCAAACGCATCGCCGGGGAGATCAGCGAGCGCATCGATGCCCACACCCAGGACTTCGATGCCTCGACCCAAGGGCTGCTCGCCCTGGTTCGTGAGCACTTTTCAAGTTCTAATGCCGCAACGGACTCTGCCACGATCGCAAAAAAAGAAGGATAAACGCTCATGACCTCGATCATCGCCTTCGGGGAGGCCCTCGTCGACATGCTCTCCAGCCGCTTGGGTGACGACGACCAAGCGGGACCGGAGACCTTCACTCCCTATGCCGGCGGCGCCCCCGCCAACGTGGCCGTCGCCTGCGCCCGCCTGGGGGTGCCCAGCCGCTTTCTGGGCATGCTCGGCGCGGACCACTTCGGTGATTTCCTGGCTCGGGAGCTTGCCGTTCACGGCGTCGATACCTCGGGAGTGGTGAGGACGAAGGACGCCCGCACGGCTCTGGCTTTCGTCTCCCGGGACGCGGATGGCGAACGCACCTTCGACTTCTACCGTCCACCGGCGGCGGATCTGCTCTACCGCGTCGAGCACCTGCCCGCGGGGGTATTCGACACACCGGCCATCCTGCACCTGTGCAGCAACAGCCTGACCGAGGCCGCCATCGCTGACACCACGATGAGTCTGGCCGCAATGGCGCAGCGCGCCGAGTGTCTGGTCAGCGTCGATGCCAATCTGCGCCACAATCTATGGGCCGATGAACGCACCGACACGGCCCTGGTGACACGCTTGCTGGACCACGCGCATCTCATCAAGCTCTCCCAGGATGAGCTCGATTACCTGCGCGGCGATCATCCGGAAGACGCCTGGCTATCCGAACGGCTGGCTGCCGGCGTGCGTCTGATTGTGATCACCGACGGTGCCAACGAAATCGAGGCGCGAGGCGCGGAGCTGGCATTTCACGTTACACCACCCAAAGTTCAGGCCATCGACACCACCGCGGGGGGAGACGCCTTTATCGGCGGCTTGCTGGCCATGCTCGCCGAAGGCGATCTCGTGGGAGACTGGCATCGCGATGAACCGCGCCTGCGTCGAGCGCTGGAGATCGCCTGTCGCTGCGGTGCTCATGCGGTGACTCGCCCTGGCGCCTACGCCGCCCTGCCCACGCGGGCCGATCTCAAGGCCCTACGGGACTGACAGGTACGTCTCATAATGATGCAGTCCTCATGAGACATTTTCAGGTTGGCACGCCGTGATGCTTCGTCAATGCTCGGCGATAACGCCCGTAAGCATCGTGATAGGCCTCGACCCGGGCCGGCTCAGGGTCGGCCCGGGAACTCTCATCGAGATGCACCAGGCGCGCGCAGAGGGCGTCGAGGGAATCCATTTCCTGGCGATCACACCAGGCCGCTTGTATGGCCGCTCCCAAGGCCGCCGCATCGGTGACCTGCGGACAGATTACCTGGGTACCGGTGACATCGGCGACCATCTGCCGCCATACGGGGCTTTTCGCCCCACCGCCGATCAGGCGAGTCTGGCTGGCACCCTCGGCCAGTTCCCCGAGCAGCTCCAATCCATAGCGCAGGCCGAAAGTAGCGCTCTCGACCACCGCCCGGCACAGGTTGGCCTGGGTGGTATTGAGGCTGGTCAGCCCCAGGAAGCTGCCCGAGGCCTGGGGTAGCGCCGGCACCCGCTCACCATTGAAGAACGGCAATACGCTCACTCCTTCGGCGCCGATCGGGGCCGCGGCAACCCGTTCGCCGAAGGTCGGCAGATCGAGCCCAAACAACTCGCGCACCCGGGTGGTCGCGGAGGTGACGTTCATGGTGCAGATCAGCGGCAACCAACCGCCGTGGCTGGCGCAGAAATTGGCAACCATGGCACTCTCGGCACGGACCGGTTGCGGGGAATAGGCACAGACCGTGCCCGAGGTGCCCAGGCTCAGAGTGACCAGGCCCGGGGTGATATTGCCGGTACCGATGGCGCCCAGCATGTTGTCGCCACCGCCACTGGAAACCAGCACTCCGTCTCTCAGGCCCAATTCGCGCGCCAGGGTGGAACGCACCGTCCCGACCGGTTCGTGGGACGCGATCAATCGCGGCAACACCCGCTCCGGGTCCAGCTCGGGGGCGATTGCGTTGAAGACATCTTGTCGCCAGCACCGTGTGCGGGTATCGAAGTAGCCGGTCCCCGAGGCATCGCCCGCCTCGGTGACTCGCTCGCCGGTCAGCCAGAAGTTCAAATAGTCGTGAGGCAGCAGCAGGCTATCGATACGGCGATAGGCGTCCGGGTGCATTTCTCGTAGCCAGGCCAGCTTGGAGGCGGTATAGCCGGTCTGCAGCACCAGCCCGAGCTTGTCCAGACACCCCACCTCACCACCGAGTTGCTCGACCAGAGCGGCGTTGTGAGCTGCCGTTTCGGTGTCGCACCACAGCTTTGCCGGATGCACCGGCTCACCCTGGGCGTCGAGGGCCACCATGCCGTGCTGCTGGCCGGAAACACCGATGGCGCGAATCAAACGAGCATCGATGCCGGCCTTGATCACCACTTCCCGAAAGGCCTCGCGAAAGGCCTCAAGCCAATCGTTCGGGGACTGCTCACGGCGTCCATTATCACCTTCATCGAGGCGATGGGGGCGGCTTGCCTCGCCGAGGATTCGCTCTCCTTCAACATCCAACACCACTATCTTGGTACTCTGGGTGCCGCAATCCACGCCGACGTACATCATTCACTCCCTGACTTGACCAGCGCCTCCAGGGTCGCCCGGGCACCGTCCCTATGCAGCCTGTCCAAGGCATCAATATACGCCGCGCGAAAACGCGGGTTGCCACCCAGGTCGCCGAACAGTTCGCGATTGTCGATAAAGGCGGTAGGGTCGTCGCGGTTCTTAGCGGCGATGGCCATCAATTGATCCTTGAGGCGGTCAACCACTTCGATGGGTTCACCCTGCTCGTTGACGCCTTCAGCATAGCGGGCCCAACTCGCCACTATGGTAGCGGAACGCTGTATCTCGCCCTCCTGCGCCAATTGTTCGCGGATCACCGGCACCAACCACTTGGGGATGCGATCCGAGCTCTCGGCACACAGCCGGGCCAGGGTGTCCTTGATCTCAGGGTTGGCGAAACGTTCGATCAGGGTGCGGCGGTAGGCCTCCAGATCGATACCCGGCAGCGGCGCCAAGGTGGGGGTCGCCTCATGGGTCATGTAACCGAGCAGGAAGTCGACAAACAGTGGATCCTGGCAAACATCGTGAGCATGGCGATAACCGGCCAGATAACCGAAGTAGGCCAGCGCCTGATGGCTGGCGTTGAGCAGCCGCAGCTTCATCAGCTCATAGGGCTCGACATCCTCGACCACCTGCACGCCGACCGTCTCAAAGGCAGGGCGACCGGCGACGAAGCGATCCTCCAGCACCCATTGGGTGAAAGGTTCGCAGACCACCGGCCAGGCATCCTCGAGATCGAAACGCCCGGCGAGCTCTTCGATGTCGGCAGCGGTGGTCACCGGGGTGATGCGATCGACCATCGAGTTGGGGAATGGGACTTTGGCTTCGATCCAGGCACCAAGTGCCTTGTCGCGCTGCCGGGCGAAGGCGGTGAACATCTTACGGGTGACATCGCCGTTGCCCTGGATATTGTCGCAGGACATCACCGTAAAGGGGGGAACTCCGCGTTCACGGCGTCGCCGCAGAGCCTCTACGACCAGGCCGAAGCTCGTCTTCGATGCTTCGGGGTGATCCAGATCGTGCTGTACATCGACATTGTCGAGATCGAATTCTCCGCTGACCGGATGAAAGTTGTAGCCACCCTCCGTGACCGTCAGCGAGACGATGCGAATGGCCGGGTCGGCCATGGCCTCGATCACCGCTTCCGGGTCTTCGGGGGCGAACAGGTAGTCGAGCATGGTGCCGATCACCCGGGCGTCATAATGACCGTCGGGGTGCTTCACCACCAGGGTATAAAGATGATCCTGGGCCGCCAGTATCTCCTGCATGCGCCGGTCGCCGGGCATCACGCCGACGCCGACAATGCCCCAGTCCAGCGCCTGACCACGGCTCATCAATTCATCCAGGTACATGGCCTGGTGCGCGCGATGAAAACCGCCGACACCGATATGGGCGATACCCGCGGTGACTGCGTGGCGATCATAGCCTGGGGTGGCAACATTGGAATTGAGTGTGGCGAGGTTGGCGTGGTTGAGACGCGTCATGAAAAAACTCCTGCCAAAGGCGAGTCGTTAGCGATTAATCGGGAAGCAGCGCGGTCAGCGCCAAACGATATCGGGGGGCCTGGACGCATTCTTGATCAGACGCGCATTGAGCATGTCCTTGTGGCGGGCGCGTTCGATGGCGCCCTGGTGGTCCTGCCCCATGCCGAGCCAGCGCTGAATGAGGCGTGCCTCGAGCACCTCGTCGGGCACCTCGAGAAACAACGTCATGTCGAACAGCTCGCATAGCGCCGTCCAGGGGGCCTGATCCAGCAGCAGGTAGTTGCCCTCGACGATGACGAGTCGATGCTCGGGGGTGATCAAGCGACCACCGGCACGCGCCAGATCAAGGGGCCGGTCGAACACCGGCACGGCGACGGTCTTGTCCGCACGACGAATACGCTCCAGATCCTGATGCAGCCCATCCACATCGAAGGTCTCCGGTGCGCCCTTGAGAGGCACCAGCCCACGAGGCTCGAGCACCGCATTGTCGAAGTGATAGCCATCCATGGGCACTACGGCGGCGATACCCGGCCGGCGCCCGTTGAGCTCGCGACAAAGCCATTCCGACAAGAACGACTTGCCCGCCGCCGGCGGCCCGGCCAGGGCCACGATGAAACGCCGGCGATCCTGTGCCGCCTCGAGCAGTCGGCTCGCCATGTCATGAATGTTCGGATCCATAGTTCAGCTCATCCAGTTGCCGCCATCGACATTCAGCGTCTGAGCGACGACGTAGTCGCTGTCGCTGGAGGCCAGGAACACGGCGGCACCGGTGTGATCCTCCGGGTGCCCCATACGACCGTAGGGCACCGCCTCACCGACCAGCCGCTTCTTCTCGCCCAATGGGCGGTTCTCGTAGCGCGCGAACAGCGCATCGACCTCTTTCCACATCGGCGTATCGACCACCCCTGGCGCGATACCGTTGACGTTAATGCCGTGCTTGATCAGATCCAGGCCACAGGACTGGGTAAGGCTGATCACCGCCGCCTTGGAGGCACAGTACATACTCACCAGCGCCTCGCCGCGCCGCCCGGCCTGGGACGCCATGTTGATGATCTTGCCGCCCTGGCCGCGCTCGACCATCGCCTGGGCGACGGTCTGTAGCATGAAGAAGGTGCCCTTGACGTTGACGTTGAATTGCTTGTCATAGCTCTGTTCGGTCACTTCCAATACCGGCGCCATGTCGAAGACGGCAGCGTTGTTGACCAGGATATCGATACCGTCAAAGCGCTGAATGACGGCCTTGACCAGGCCATCGATGGAGGCCCGGTCGCAGACATCCAGACGCACTCCCATCACGACCTCATCACCCGCCTCGTTCTTCAGCCGCTCGACGGCGTCCTCTATGGACGCTTCATCGATATCGGCGACGACTACCTTGGCGCCTTCGGCCAGGTAGCGCTGAGCGATGGCCAGGCCGATACCTCGTGCTCCGCCGGTGACTACCGCAACCTTCTCACTGAGTTTCATGATCCCTTCCTGTCTTGAGTCTATTTTCCCGACGCCTCAACCCTCCACGACGAGCCTGCGCCGTTCACGCCAACGTTGCACCAGCGATGCCAATTCCCGCATGTCCGACATGACGTGCCAGGCGCCCGCCTGCTCAAGGCGTCGATCGTGGCCGGGCTCGATATGACTGGCGCCGATAAAGCCGATCACCGTCATGCCTGCGGCGTGAGCCGCCGTAACCCCCGAGACACTATCCTCCACCACCAGACACTCCTCCGGAGCGTACCCCAAGGTGCGGGCTGCCAGTTGATAGACATCTGGATCGGGCTTGGGCCGCTCGACCTGCTCGGCGGTAAATAGCGGCACCTCGTCCAGCGACTGGGTCAGCACACTTGAAAGACCCGTGCATTGCAGCGATATCTTCACGCGCTGAGGACCGCTATTGGAGACGATGGCCAAGGGCATACCGAGTCCCTCGATGGTCTCGGCAACCCTCTCGATGGCCTGCAGGTCGGTAGCAAGACGGGCATCGATGGTCCGTTCGATGTGACCCAGGGCATCCTGGGGCAAGTCATGCACACTGCGTCGGGCCAGTTTGTCGAGAATCGCCGCCGTGGTCATGCCCAGTGCCTGACGCAATTCGTTCTCGGCGTGCAGGTCGGGTAGCCAGTCGCCCAGACACTCGCGCAGCACCCTCTCGGCGATGATCTCGCTATCGACCAGCACCCCGTCGCAGTCGAAGATCAGGATTTCTTTCGGTATCGAGCTCGGCCTATTCTTCATTTGCATGTTTTTCCTCAGCGCGCGCTTTGTGGTCACGCCGATTGAGGCTGGCCAGGGGATGTTCATGCAGGCTAGGTAGCGCCATGCCTTCGCGGTCGAAGAGATGCGCTCGCTCCGGGGCAAAACCGAAACGTACTCGATCATGCACTCGATGCCGGACATCGCCATCGGCCATGATGGTCATCATCATGGCGTCTCTGCGAACGTACAGGGAGGTCTGCCCCCCCAGACGCTCCAGCACCTGGATCTCGCCTTCCAGGGGCCCCTGCTCGTCCAGTTCGAGATGCTCGGGGCGAATACCCAATGACAATGAAGCACCTTGCACCTGACCGCTGCCGTCCACCGGCACCTCGCAGGTCGCGCCACCGGGCAAGGCGACACAGATGCCATCGGCCCTGGCGTTCACCACCTCGACATCGAGAAAGTTCATCTTCGGCGAGCCGATGAAACCCGCGACGAAGCGGCTGCGTGGATGATGATAAAGCTCCATGGGCGACCCCACCTGCTCGATGACACCGCCCTGAAGCACGACGATCTTGTCGGCCATGGTCATGGCCTCGATCTGATCGTGGGTGACGTAGATCATGGTGGCATCGAGTTCGTCGTGCAGGCGCGCCAGTTCGATGCGCATCTGCACCCGCAAGGAGGCATCCAGGTTGGAGAGCGGCTCATCGAACAGGAAGATGCTAGGGTTGCGCACGATGGCGCGGCCGATCGCCACCCGCTGTCGCTGGCCCCCCGAGAGCGCCTTGGGCTTGCGATCCAGCAGCGGTTCGAGCTGCAGGATGCTGGCCGCCTCGCGCACCTTGGCACGACGCTGCTCCTTGGGCACCTTGGCTAGTCGCAGGCTGAAGCCCATGTTGTCCTCGACGGTCATGTGCGGGTAGAGCGCATAGCTTTGAAACACCATGGCCAGGCCACGCTCTGCCGGGCCGATGTCATTCATGCGCTGGCCATCGATGAGGATGTCGCCGGAGGAGACGCTTTCGAGCCCGGCGATCATGCGCAGCAGGGTCGACTTGCCGCAGCCCGAGGGGCCGACGAAGACTACGAATTCACGGTCTTCGATATCGAGATCCACACCCTGGATGACCCGGGTATCGCCGAATTCCTTGACGATTTGCTTGAGTTGTAGCGTTGCCATGATGAGATACCTGTTATTTGACGGCGCCGAAGGTGAGGCCACGCACCATCTGTTTCTGGGTCAACCAACCAAATACCAGGATGGGGGCGATGGCCATGGTCGAGGCTGCGGAGAGCTTGGCCCAGAACAACCCTTCCGGGCTCGAGAAGGAGGCGATGTAAGCGGTCAGCGGCGCCGCATCGGAAGAGGTCAGATTGAGACTCCAGAACGATTCGTTCCAGCTGAGAATGACTGCCAGCAGCCCGGTGGAAGCGATGCCCGGCAGCGTCAGCGGCAGCAGCAGATGACGTACCTCCTGCAAGGTGCTGGCACCATCCATGCGCCCTGCCTCGAGGATGTCCCGGGGTAGGTCCTTGAAGAAGGTGTAGAGCATCCACACCACGATCGGCAGATTCATCAGCGTATAGACGATAATCAGGCCAGTCAGGGTATCGAGCAGGCCGGTATCCCGGAACAGCAGATAGATCGGCATCAATACGCCGACCGGCGGCAGCATCTTGGTGGAGAGCATCCACAGCAGGGTGCCCTTGGTGCGCGGGGTCGGCAGGAAGGCCATAGAGTAGGCAGAGGGAATGGCGATCAACAGGGCCAGCAGGGTCGAGCCGAAGGCCACCACTACGCTGTTCAGCGCGAACTTGAGGTAGTCGGCCCGGGCATGCACGGCGACATAGCTCTCCAGGGTCGGCGAGAAGAGGAAGCTGGGATCGGCGATGGCCGCAGTCTCGGTCTTGAATCCGGTGAGCGCCATCCACAGGATGGGGAAGAAGATGATCAGGGCGATCGCCCAGGCCAGCACTGCCAGCAAGAAACGCTTGTATCGAGGGGTCGTCATGAGAGGCTCCCGGCTGAACTAGCTTTCCAGATTCTTGGCCACCATTCGGACCAGGAAGATGGCGACGATATTGGCCAGGATGATGGCGATCACCCCGCCGGCGGAGGCAGTGCCGACATCGAAGTCGAGCAGTGCCTGGATGTAGATCAGATAGGCCAGATTGGTGGTGGCCAGCCCCGGCCCACCGGAGGTGGTGACGAATATCTCGGCGAAGATGGTCAGCAGGAAGATCATTTCGATCATGATCACCACGCTAATCGCACGCTTGAGATGCGGCAAGGTGATGAAGAAGAACACCGCTATCGGGCCGGCCCCATCCATGCGCGCGGCCTCCACCTGATCGTCATCCAGGGACTGGATGGCGGTGAGCAGGATCAGCAGTGCGAAGGGCAGCCACTGCCAGGCCACGATGATGACGATCGAGGTCAACGGCAGCGAGGAGAACCAGTCCACCGCAGGCAGGCCGAACAGGTTGGCCAGCCAGGCAAGCACGCCATTGGCCGGGTGCATCATCATGTTCTTCCACACCAAGGCGCTGACGGTGGGCATGACGAAGAATGGCGAGATGGCCAGCACTCGGGCCACGCCACGACCCAGGAAATCCTGCTGAAAGAGCACCGCCAGCAGCGTACCGCCGACCACGGTGATGATCAGCACCCAGCCCACCAGCAACAGGGTGACGCCCATGGCCGACCACAGCGCCGGGTCGGTGAGCAGGTATTCGTAGTTTTCCAGCCCGGCGAAGCCGGTCATGCCGGGCATCAGCAGATTGTAGCGCTGGAACGAGAACCACAGGGTCATGCCCAGTGGTACCAGCATCCACAGCAACAGCAGGGTAACGGCGGGTGCCTGTAGCGACAGGGAGCGCAGCCCGCCGACAGTGCGCCCGTATGCGCGCGTCTTGTTCATGAGATTTACCGCGAACGTTGGGGGCGGTGAGCCGGGAAAGGATCCCGGCGTGGTCATTTCTTAGAACCTGATCATGATCGTTGCGAACGTAGGCGAGACAAGGCGAAATTGATCAAAAAAGCGGAGTTTACGTGGGTGTAAATGAGCATTTCGAGATCAATTTCAACGCCGTATCGTCAAGTGCAGTAGATCATGGACTGGTTCTCAATCCATATAACCGGCACGCTGCATGGTCCGCTCGGTGGAGCGCTGAGCGGCTTGCAAGGCTTGTTCGACGCTGCGCTCACCGGTCAGGGCAGCCGCCACCATCTGCCCTACCTGGGTACCGATGGATTGGAACTCCGGAATACCCACGAACTGCACGCCGTTGTAAGGGCTGGGCTCGAGGGTCGAGTCGGTCGGATCGGCACTCTTCATGGCCTCGAGCACAAAACCGGCGAAGGGAGCCGCCTGCTGATAGTTCTCGTTGGCGTAGGTGGACTCGCGAGTGCCCGGCGGCACGCTGGTCCAGCCCTTCTGTTCGCCGACCAGTTCGATGTACTCTTGGGAGGTCGCCCAGGTGATGAACTCCTTGGCGGCTTCCTTGGAATCAGAAGACGTCGGAATCGCCAGCGCCCAGGACCACAGCCAATGAGAACCCTTGGGCGTTTCCGCGATGGGCGCTGGAGCAAAGCCTAGCGTGTCAGCCACTTTCGATTCATCGGCGCCATAGAGCTTGCCCGCCGCCGAGGTGGCATCGACCCACATGGCACAGTTGCCACGGGAAAACAGCGCCAGGTTCTCGTTGAACCCGTTGGAGCTGGCCCCGGGAGGACCGTACTCGTCAAGCAGATCGACATAGAAGCTTACGGTTTCCTGCCAGGCCTCGGAGTCGAGCTGGGGGTCCCACTCCTCGTCGAACCAGCGGCCGCCGAAGGTGTTCACCATGGTGGACACGAGGGCCATGTTTTCGCCCCAGCCCGGCTTGCCGCGCAGGCAAATGCCATAGGTTTCTTCTCCAGGCTTGTGGAGTTGACTGGCCCAATCGCGTACCTGCTCCCAGGTCGGCTGCTCGGGCATCTCGATGCCGGCCTCGTCGAAAAGATCCTGGCGGTAGTACATCATCGAGCTTTCGCCATAGAACGGCAGCGCATAGAGCGCACCGTTCTGACTCAAGCCGTCCCGCACCGAGCTCAGCAGATCGTCTACCTGATACTCCTCGGGCAAGTCTTCGAGAGGCACTAACCACTCGCGCTCGGCCCAGATCGGCACCTCGTAGGTGCCGATGGTCATGACATCGAACTGTCCGCCCTGGGTGGCGATATCCGTGGTCATGCGCTGACGCAGGACATTCTCTTCGAGAACGACCCAATCCAGGGTGATATCGGGATGGGCCTTTTCAAATGCGTCGGTCAGACTCTGCATGATGACCATGTCATTGTTGTTGACCGTGGCCACGGTAATGGTCTCGGCGTTGGCCGAGAGGGAGGCGAATGTCATCGCACCGGCAACGGGAAGGGTGTGACGTAACCGCATGGCATGCTCCTTGGAGGAGATCGGGGGTTATTTTATGATCAATCTACTCGTCTATTGATCAAATGATCGAACAGTAAGCAAAAAAAAGCAAAACCTGGCGTATTAGACATTAGGCCAATTTATTAGAGGTTACAGGATTTAACGATATACCGAGCGGCGCTCTCGTCGGTGACAAGTCCTTTCAACCAACCTCCCTGTAACGCCGCCAGAATGGCGGGCCCTTTGTCACGCCCACCCGCCAGGGCCACCAGTGACTGACCACGTAGCATCTCTAACGGCAGGCTGGTGACGCGGCGGGTGATGGAGCAGTCAATCACCTCGCCGGCCTGATTCATGGGCCAACCCAACAGCTCCCCCACGGCATCGAGCGCCAATAGCTCTTCGAGCTCCGTCTCGCTGATGAAGTGATCCTGAAATAGTGTGGCCCGGCGATCAATGCGTCCGATTCCGATGAACGACGCCTCGGCTTGCTTTGCCACCTCGGTGACGGCCTGAAACAGGCGTTGGCCTTGCAAGGCCTGCTTCTCCTCAACCGAGCCGGCAACCACCGGCGCGGGCAACAGGAAGCGCTCGGCACCGGTCTTGTCCGCCAGTACCATGACCCCGTCATAACGATTCGAGGAGCCATCCCGGGCCACATTGCCGACCAGGGACACGAAACGATGCTGGGGCCGATCGACGCGGCTCAGCGCCTCCACCATGGCGCGTATCGCACGCCCGGTGCCAAGCGACAGCGTCAGCGGCTCGCTAGCAACCAGATAGCGGGCCAGCCGCTCGGCGCCAGCCACCGCCAGGTAAGGTACATCGCCGTCGCTGGCATCGGGGTCGGCGGGCACCACATCGCAGAAATCCAGCCCAAAACGCGCAACAATGGCATCCGACATCATCATGCAGTTGGCCAGCGGATGATCGATATGCACCTTGACCAGCCCTTCCTGTCGCGCCAGAGCCAGCAGCCGCTGAACCCCGGGACGCGAAACGCCGAGCTGACTGGCGATCTCGTCCTGGGTGCGCCCTCCCACGTAGGAGAGCCAGGCCGCACGAGCGGCTTGATCCAGCTTTAATTCGAACTTATCCACGCGATTAGGCTGCTCCAGGCTGCCGACTATCCCGCCGGCCAAGAGAAGCGACGACCGCCCATCAGATGCATATGTATATGATAGACGCTTTGGCCGCCGTGCTCGTTGCAATTCATCACTATTCGATAGCCGTCTTCGGCAAACCCGAATTTCTTCGCCAACTGGGCAGCGGTATATTGCAGCCGACCGATCAGAGCTAGGTCATCCGCCTCGATATCGTTCAGCGTCGAGATATGCTTCTTGGGAATGATCAGCACATGGGTCGGCGCCTGGGGATTGATATCGTTGAAGGCAAGTACCTGCTCGTCTTCAAAGACCACATCCGGTTCGATTTCCCGGGCGATCATCTTGCAGAACAGACATTCCATGAAACGCTCCTTGCGTAGTGCAGTCACTTTTCAGGCAAAACCTAACGAAACCGGCGCTGATCCAACAAGTGTCGCATCACCGGCGCCAGAATCAACTCCATGGCAAGCGACATTCGCGCCCCGGGCACGACCAGGGTGTGTGGCCGACTCATGAAGGCATCTTGAATCATCGTCAACAGATAGGGAAAGTCCACCGTCGAAGGATCGCGAAAGCGAATCACCACGAAAGATTCCGCATCCGTCGGAATATCCTGTACCTCGAAGGGATTGGAGGTATCTACCGTGGGCACACGCTGAAAATTGATATGGGTGCGGGATAGCTGAGGCTGGATATAGCGCACGTAATCGTGCATGCGCCCAACGATGGTATCGATCACTGCCTCTTGCGAGTAGCCGCGCAGCTTGGTATCGCGATCGATCTTTTGAATCCATTCCAGGTTCATGGTCGGTGCGACCCCCACCAGTAGGTCGACGTGCCGGGCAATATCGTGATTGCTGGTGACGAGACCACCGTGCAGTCCTTCGTAAAGCAGCAGGTCGGTGCCCCGCGGCAGCGCCTGCCAATCGGTGAAGGTACCCACCCGATGGCCGCCTTCGATCATGTGCTTGTCGTCGGCATGAATATAGTGACGATAGGTGCCGCTGCCGTGTTCGCCGTACTCTTGAAACAGTGCCTCGAGACGATCGAGCAGATTGGCTTCGACGGCAAAATGCGACAGTTCGTCCTTACGCTCCGGCTCCTCGCGAAAGATGCGCGTCAACTCCTCCTTGGTATAGCGATGAAAGGCATCGCCATCGACAAAGGCGGCATGCACGTCTTCCCGGGCGAACATGCGCTCGAAGGTGCGACGCACCGTGGTCGTACCGGCACCCGAGGAGCCAGTAACGGCAAGCACAGGATACTCCCGGGACATCAGTCATTTCTCCGCTGCTTCACGGCATCCACTGCCGCATTCAACGTGTCCGGTACCTTCACCGGCTTATCTGACTGGAGATCGAGGAGCACCAGATTCAACCGCGCCACGGCGATGGTGCGCTTGTCCACAGGGCGCTGCAGGCGCTGATAGACACAGAAGCCGCGCCCTTCGGCAAGAGGGATCGCCGTCTCCACCTCCAGTTCATCCGGCCATTTGGCCTCGGCACGATACTGAACCGCCAAATCCGCTACCACGCTGGGATGGCCTGCCACGTCCCACTCACGAAAACCAAGGGCGACAAACGCCTGAGCCCGAGCTTCGTGCAGCAGGCTAATCAAGGCATCGTGGCCCAGGTGACGGCCATAGTTCATGTCACCGATCCGCACGGAAAGCGGATGTCGATGCACGAGATCGGCCTCTGGAAACTCAAGCTGCAAACGCTCCATGAAGCTCTCCAGTCATTGTTCTTGATGTATTGTTCAACGTTCGAACGGATGCGCGCTCAGCGACGAGTGATAGCTCGATGCGCGATGTCACGACGATAAAGCGCGCCTTCCCAGGTAATCTCAGCCACACCAGCATAAGCGAGATCCCGTGCTTGAGAAACGGACTCACCAAGCGCTGTCACACACACTACACGCCCGCCATTCGTGACGATCCGGCCCTGCTCGTCCAAGCGGGTACCCGCATGGAACACTTTGCAACCAGCGGCTTCGGCGTCATCGAGACCGCTGATCGCATCATTCTTGCGATACTCGCCGGGATATCCCGACGCCGCCATGACCACACCGACCGCAGGCCGCGAATCCCACTCACCGCTATAGTCATCAAGACATCCTGCGACCCCGGCCAGACACAGTTGCACCAGATCACTCTTCAACCGCATGAGGATCGGCTGAGTTTCAGGGTCGCCTAAACGGCAGTTGTATTCGATGACCTTGGGCATTCCGCGTTCATCGATCATCAGACCGGCATAGAGAAATCCGGTGTAGGGGCGCCCTTCTTCCGCCATGCCCTTTACGGTAGGCAGGATTACCTCATCGAGAATGCGCTGGTAGACCTCATCGGTAACCACCGGTGCCGGCGAATAGGCTCCCATGCCACCGGTGTTAGGTCCGCTGTCGCCGTCCCCTGCACGCTTGTGATCCTGGCTGGTGGCCATGGGCAATATATGTCCACCACCCACCATGACGATGAAGCTGGCCTCTTCCCCCTCGAGGAACTCCTCGATCACTACCCGCGCTCCGGCATCGCCGAAAGCGTTGGCCTCGAGCATATCGCGTACCGCCGCAGTGGCTTCGGCTTCGGTCATGGCGACGACCACCCCTTTGCCTGCCGCCAGGCCATCCGCCTTGATCACGATGGGCGCACCCTGCTCAGCGAGGTAATCCAGCGCCGGCTCGATCTCTGTAAAAGTGGCGTAGTGCGCCGAGGGAATGTCGTGTCGCGCAAGAAAATCCTTGGTGAAGGACTTGGAACCCTCGAGCTGAGCCGCCGCCTGAGTAGGCCCGAAAATCTTGAGCCCGGCCAGACGAAAGTGATCGACGATTCCGGCAACCAGGGGCGCTTCCGGGCCAACGATGGTGAGATCGATGGCATTGTCTCGGACAAAGTTTTCCAGGCCTTCGAGATCGTCCGCAGCGATATCGATATTGGTCAACGCCGGTTCGCGTTCGGTACCTGCATTGCCCGGCGCCACGTAGACGCGCTCCGCCTGGGGCGACTGCGCCGCCTTCCAGGCCAGTGCATGTTCACGACCACCGCCGCCGACGACCAGGATCTTCATCGCTTCTCCTCATCATCGTCTTCCTTTTGCTGCGCCTTGGTGATGGTGTTCCTCCAAAAGCGCATATTGTCCTCGGCCATTTCACGCATCAACTCCATGGGAGAATTGCGCATGGCCTGCTGCCACTGATCCTGCAGGCGCTGCTGCTGTTCCAGCATGAGTTGGGTGCCCTGTTCGAGATAGCGTGCCAGCGGCAAGGGTCTTGCCATGGCATAGACACGAATCAACTGCTGCAGCAGGTCATTGGAAAAAACTTCGGACTCTCCATCCGCCTGCTCCTGCTCGATGATGATCGAAAGCAGGATGGTGCGTGTCAGATCCTCTCCACTCTTGGCATCCTCGACGCGAAACGGCTCTTCTTCGAGAATCAGGCAGCGCAGATCCTCGAGAGTGACATAGCGACTTTGCTGAGTGTCATAAAGCCGACGATTGGCATATTTGCGGATTACACGCACGGCGCCCCCTTTTTCTTCATAGAATCGCATTTCATCTTATACATTAAGCATGCTGCTTTTGTGTTGCGCCTGATCGATACATTGTGCATCGCACTATGCTGCTTGCAACCGCCATGCGTTCATCGTTCTTGCCATCGACAAGGCACATGACGCTTAATGCCCTCGAACAACCGACTCGTGGAGGCCGACATGAACCTGATACTGCTCGACCTTATGGAGATCGACGCCGAGGGTTATGCCTGGGTCCGTGACCCACGTCGAGTGCGTCACCTACGCGAGGTACAAAGTGCGGAAATTGGTACCGAACTGACATTGGGCATCGTGAATGGCGCCATAGGCCGCGGCCGATTGATCAGTCTGGATGAGCGTGGTGCCTGCTTTGACGTGTCCAGGCTCGAAATGTCGCCACCCGCACCGCTGCCAGTACACCTGGTAATGGCACTGCCTCGCCCGCGCATGCTGGCGCGCTCGCTGGAACATGTGACCGCTCTTGGGGTCAAGCATATCACGCTCCTGCACACCTGCCGTGTCGAGAAGAGTTATTGGCAATCCCCCGAGCTCGCTCTACAGAAGATTCACGAACATTTAGTACTGGGTCTGGAACAGGCCCGGGATACGGTACTACCCGATGTGGCCCTTGAGAAACGCTTCAAACCTTTCGTCGAGGATGGTTTGCCTGAACTATTGCAGCATCGTCGTGGCCTCTTTGCTCATCCCGGCATGCCGGCGGCCTGTCCTCGCGGCCTGAATGAAGAGTGTGTGCTGGTAGTCGGTCCCGAAGGAGGATTCATTCCTTATGAAGTGGAATGTCTGATGGAAGCAGGCTGCGAGGGAATTCATATCGGCGAGCGGATTCTGAGAGTCGAAACCGCGGTGACCGCCCTGCTCGCCCGGCTCTTTTGAACAGCTGATCAAGCGTCCGCTCACGATCTAGAGCATATCGGCCTCGGACCCTAGGACCGTGAACAGGCGTTAGGCGGCGCTCACTCTCTGCCAAAATTAGCCTGATAAGCATCGACGAAAGCATTGCGCAATACCGACACGAACGCCTGCCATCCACTGATATTCTGCTGCTTGAGATTGCCGCTGATGTCGATCTGTGTCGCGAGCCGGTCCTCGGATTTATTGCGAAACAGCCACCCTGCTCCAGCCACCAGGGATTCCCAGGCAGCGCTTAGCACCCCTTTTTCGGCATCCTCTTCGAGATCGAGTATATCCACGTTGTTCAATAGCGGCTTGGCATAGCCCTGAAGCTGGCCATCCTTGGCATCGAGCTCCATGACAAAATCCCCGGAGCCGGATTGAAAGTCGAAGTTACCGTAAGCCTGGGTCAAGTCGTTCAACCGGGTCAGATCCGCGTCGCTTACTCGAAGCTGCATCGAGAAATCCTGCATGTCGCCCAAAGGATCTAGACTTGCATGCAACTCCGTTGCGGCCTGGTTGAGCAACAATCCTTGAACGTCGATGTCAGCGACCTTGACCCCTTCACGGCGATCGGCATTACTCAGGTTGGTGATGGTCGCATCGATCTCGGAAATCTCGAGATCCACCGGAGGTTGCGAACTGAAATTGCGAAAATGCACGCGCCCCTTGTTGATGGTGACACGGTTGAGCTCGATAGGCAGCAGATCCTGAACGGTTCTCTGCCAATCCGCCCCCTCCCCCGACTGGCTGTTTTCTTCCTGAGGGGCATCGACGAAATTGAGTACGGGCTTGAATACCGCTATTTCCGCCACGATCCTGCCTTTCCACAGTGCGCTCCAGCTGACGGATAGATCGGAAGACTCAACGCTTACGAAGGGTACCGGCACCTCGCCGCTGGTCTTGACGATATTCAGACCATTGATCCCGTAGGCTCCCCGCCAGAGATGAATATCCACATCATCGATATGGCCTCGATACTCCCCCATGGCGGCAAGCTGGTCGTTGAGATAATCGCGTACCAACCCTGGCAGTGCCACTCGCAACGCCACTAATCCCACCACCAATACGACAACGATAACCAGCGGCCAAGTAAAACGTTTCTTCATGATTCGAACTTCCCTGATAGATTCATGGGCTTCTACAGCGTAGCCCCTGTTCCTGTCTCAGGGTAGCTCACTGGCGTCAGCCTTCACTCCTCGCTGCGTAAACGCTGCAAAAGCTTCAGGGTAGCAAAGCCGTCCGGGGTTTTGCCTAGATGGCGCTGATACTCGCGAATGCCCTTGCGCGAATTGGGGCCCAGGATGCCGTCGGGCTTACCCACCTCCATGCCTCGGGCATTGAGGTGGGCTTGCAACTCCTCCACCTGGGTACGAGACAAGGCCTTTTCCCCTCGCGGCCAATCACCTTGAATACCCGCCTCTCCAGCGATTCGCTTTGCGAGCAGTCCTACTGCCAGGGCATAGCTGGTAGAGGCGTTGTAGCGCATGATGACACGGAAATTATGTCCGACCAGAAATGCCGGCCCCTGGGCACCGGCAGGGGCGATGACCGCGGCATTCTCCAGGGGTGGTAGCGCCGACCCGCTTGCCGCCGTTACTCCCTGGGCGGCCCAGTCCTGGCTCGACTGGCGATTGGCAAGCTCGGTCTGGGCGTAGTCGAAACCCTTTGGCAGGCGCACCTCCAGACCCCAGGGTTGATTCTTGCGCCATCCTGCCTTGGCTAGATAATTTGCCGTCGAAGCCATGACGTCCGGAATGCTGCCCCAGATATCACGCCGCCCATCATTGTCGCCATCCTGGGCATAGGCCTCGAAGCTCGAAGGAATGAACTGGGTATGGCCCATGGCACCGGCCCAGGAACCACGCATGTGATCCCGATCGATATCCCCACGCTGCAAGATGCGAAGCGCCGCCATCAGCTCGCTGCGGGCAAAATCAGGACGACGCCCGTCGTAGCCCAAGGTGGCCAATGCATCGATGGTCGAGAAACTGCCGAAGTTGCTGCCGTAATTGCTTTCGATACCCCATATGGCAACGAGTATGTTGCCCGGAACGCCATAGCGCTCGCTGGCCGCTTCGATGGCGCGACGGTGCTCATTGAGTTGTGTATTGCCCTGAGCGATCCGGGCATCGGATACCGCGCTATCAAGATAATCCCAGACCTGTCGACTGAATTCCGGCTGACTGCGGTCCAACTCGATGATTCGTGGTTGCAGTTGAATCGGGTCGAAGGCGGCGTTCAAAGTGACATCATTGATGCCTTTGGCCCGTGCATCGCGCTTGAAATCTGCGACCCACTCCGAAAAATCGACTTTATCGTTCGAGTTCTCATTTCTGGACGAGGAGCCGCTGGCTTGCTCGCCGGTTTCAGCAGTTGAAGCGGCGCTTTTCCCGGCACTCGCTCTGCCACTGGTTTCGACCTCGGCAGTAGCATTGGCATGAGATTGGCAACCGCTCATCGATATCAAAAGAGCCAGGGTCAATAGAGAAACGGTGCTGAAACGACAATACATGAGATGTCCTTATCAAGGGCGAAAGACGCATTCTCCCCCAGGATAGCGGCGGCGACCAGTATCTAATGCTTTTGGTTCATCCCTTTATATTAAAGCGCGCCAATGCCGCGGGATGACAAAGAACTACCTCTACCGTCAGCTAAGGACATGGGAGAAGCCCGTATCGAATCTGCATGCCAACGAGCCCGGCCACCGACCACCGGCGCTGGGTTATCAAGAGTGATCAAGACCACCCTAACTGTTCATCGGCGCTGGCGAGGGCCTGGAAAGCCGTGGTAGAGTCGAATCATCTTCAACGTGGCGCCACTGATTGAATAGAATTTCATTCACTTTCAGACTGTTAGAATTCGCACACGACGTGTTTCAAGGCCATGGAAGGAGACAGGAGTCCGTGACTGACCGCTATCACTCGAGACCGACTGATTCGCGCCTGTGTTGTCATGCCACCACTTTGGCCGACTACGCTTTTGACTGTATAGCGCTATGGATGCGGTCGCTACGCGCGGCCAGACATCCTTTTTTGCCCGACCCTCCACCTTAGGATGTTTGATAGCCGGCGGATTACCGGCTGAACTGTAAACTGATTGGCTTGATGCTCTCTGCCTTGAGCCTGCGGAATGCTAACGATAAGAGTGGGTCGTTCATGCCATTGCTTCTGATAATACTGCTCCCTTTGCTCGGCAGTCTGATGCCGCTGTTGGGTTCCAACGACAAGCGCAACACCTGTGCCCTGCTCACGGCGCTGGCTCCTGCAATTGCGTTGGGCATCCTGTTTACCCAGGCAGGCAGTGTCCTCGACGGCGAGGTGCTGCGCTTTTCGACATCCTGGATTCCCGCGCTCAGCCTCGATCTGGCCTTGCGCCTGGATGGCCTGTCGCTGCTGTTTACTCTACTGATTCTCGGCATTGGCTTGTTGATCATTCTTTACACGCGCTTCTATTTGTCCGCAGACGACAGCATGCCGCGCTTCTACGCCTTCCTGATGCTGTTCATGACCGCCATGCTGGGCATCGTCATGGCGGACAACCTGATCTTGCTGTGGATGTTCTGGGAACTGACCAGCCTCACATCGTTTTTATTGATCGGCTTCTGGTATACCCAGACCAATGCGCGACGAGGCGCCCGGGCCTCCCTGACCGTCACCGCCCTGGGTGGGCTCGCCTTGCTGGCGGGGCTACTGCTGATCGGGGATATCGTCGGCTCCTACGACATGCAGGTGGTGCTCGATAGCCGCGAGATCATTCAATATGACTCGCGCTATGTGCCGGCGGTGCTGCTGGTACTGCTGGGGGCGTTCACCAAATCGGCCCAATTTCCCTTTCAGTTCTGGCTGCCTCAAGCGATGGCCGCCCCGACCCCGGTCTCCGCTTTTCTGCATTCCGCCACCATGGTCAAGGCCGGAGTCTTCCTGCTGGCCCGGATGCATCCGGCACTGGCAGGCACGGATATCTGGCTCTACCTGGTTGGCCTGACGGGCTTGACGACCCTGATCTACGGCGCCTACTTCGCCATTATCAAGTACGACATCAAGGCGATCCTGGCCTACTCCACCGTCAGCCATCTGGGCCTGATCACCATGCTCTTCGGCTTCGATAGTCGCATGGCAGTGGTCGCCGGAGTTTTCCACATTCTCAACCACGCCCTGTTCAAGGCCTCCCTGTTCATGGTGGCGGGTATCGTGGACCATGAATGCGGCACCCGTGACATCCGTAAGCTCAAGGGCCTGTGGCGCTACATGCCGGTCACTACCTTGCTGGCAACTCTGGCTAGCGCGTCCATGGCCGGGGTACCGCTGCTCAACGGCTTCCTGTCCAAGGAAATGATGCTCACGGAAACTCTCGACACCCAACTACTGGGCGGGCTTTCCTGGCTGATACCGGTGCTGGCGACGGTGGGCAGCCTGCTCTCTGTGGCTTATTCACTGCGTTTCGTGCGCAACATCTTCTTCGACGGCCCACCCCGGGAGGTGGCCAAGACGCCCCATGAGCCGCCCTGGCCGATGCGAGCCCCGGTCATCCTGATGATGTCACTGTGCGTACTGATTGGGCTCCTTCCGGCCATCACCGTTACGAGCTTGATCTACGCCGCCGCGGATGCCGCCTTGATGGCATCGCCGCCTGAGCTGCACCTGGCGATATGGCATGGCTTCAACCTGCCTCTACTGATGAGTGTCATCGCCCTTGGCGGCGGGGTGGTCGTCTATCTACTGCGCCAACATCTGTTCAACTTTCAGCGTCAGTTCGCCGGGATTGATCCATTATCGGTCTACGAAGGCTTCATGAAGGCCATCGTGAAGGTTTTTCAGCTGGGCCTCGATGCCCTGGAAAATGGCTCGTTGCAGCGTTACATGCTGTGGCTGGTGATCGCTGTGCTAGCCCTGGCTGGCAGCAGCCTGATGGAGGTGTCCTCGCTTTATGGTGGCAAAGCGTTGCAGCCACTCGACGGCATTCTGATTATCGGCGCCGGCATTACCATCTTTGCTGGCCTTGCCACGGCCTTTCTGCATCGGCGGCGTTTGATTTCGATTCTCATGCTGTCGATCGTCGGCCTGATGACGTCACTGATCTTTGCACGTTTTTCGGCGCCGGATCTTGCATTGACCCAGCTGGCGGTCGAGGTCGTGACGATGATCCTGCTGATGCTGGCGTTGTTCTTCCTGCCCCAGCGCACTCCCAAGGAATCTAATGGTCGGCGCGTGGTGCGGGATGTTCTCGTATGTACCGGTTTTGGCGGTATCATTGCCAGCCTCAATTACGCGGTTCTCACTCGGCCGGTGTCATCGATATCCGATTTCTATCTGGAGAACAGTGTGCCTGGTGGCGGCGGTCACAATGTAGTCAATGTCATCCTGGTGGATTTCCGCGGCTTCGATACCCTGGGCGAGATCACCGTGCTTTGCATCGCAGGCATCGGTATCTACAAACTGCTCAATCGCTTGCGGCTATTCATGCCTTCCAGCGATTTCGAGGGCCGCCCTTGGTCGCCGGATCGTCACCCCATGATTCTGGCCACGGTCTCCCAGTCGTTGATGCCGATGGCGCTGCTGGTGTCAGTATTCATCTTCCTGCGCGGTCATAACGCGCCAGGAGGCGGCTTCATCGCAGGGCTGGTGACAGCGGTCGTGCTGATCTTGCTGTATATCACCCGCGGAGTCGAATGGACGCAGCAGCGCCTGGATTTTCAGTTTCAACCGATTGCCGTGATCGGCGTCGGCATTGCGGCGCTCACGGGGCTTGGCAGCTGGCTGTTCGGCTATCCTTTCCTCACTTCGAGCTTCGGGCATTTCCATATCCCGCTGATTGGTGATGTGGAGCTGGCTACCGCCTTGTTCTTCGATCTAGGGGTTTACCTCACCGTCATCGGGGCGACACTGATGATATTGGCCAATCTGGGCAAGATCACCACGCCCCACCGTCCCACCACACAATCCACCGCGCAAAAGGAGCCAAGCTGATGGAAGCGCTTTACGCCACGATTACCGGTGTATTAGCAGCCTGCGGCCTTTTTCTGGCTCTGCGCGGACGCACCTTTCCCGTTGTGGTCGGACTGACACTGCTGTCCTATGCGGTCAATCTGTTCCTGTTCTCCACCGGAGGATTGAATACCGCCGCGGCTCCCGTCATCGACGATCATGGTGGCCAATATACCGACCCGCTCCCCCAGGCACTGGTGTTGACCGCCATCGTCATCGGGTTTGCCATGACCGCCTTTTCGGTCATTCTCGCCATTCGTGTGCGAGGTGAGCTTGGCAGCGACGATGTGCATGCCGGTCGTGCCAGCGAGTCGCGGGAGAACAAGTCCTGATGCAGCACTTGCCCATCCTGCCCATCGTCCTGCCGCTATTCGCCGGCTTACTGTTACTGATCAATCGCGATGGTGCGACGCGCCCTCGGCGTACTATCTCGCTGATTTCAACCTCGCTGCTGGTGGTCGTTGCCATCGCCCTGGTGATCCAGGTGTCGGATGACGAGATCCGCTACTATGCCCTTGGCGACTGGCAACCGCCTTTCGGTATCATCCTGGTACTCGATCGTTTATCCGCCATGATGGTGCTGTTGACCTCGGTACTCGCGTTGGGAAGCGTGATCTATGCCTGTGCCGGAGAGGATGAAAAAGGCACGAACTACCATGGCCTTTTCCAGCTGCAACTAATGGGAATCAATGGGGCCTTCCTGACCGGTGACCTGTTCAACCTGTTCGTTTTCTTCGAAGTGCTGCTGATCGCCTCCTACGCGCTGCTCATGCATGGCGGAGGCAAGACGCGCATTCATGCAAGCTTCCATTATGTCGCGCTCAACCTGGCCAACTCGGCTCTTTTCCTGCTCGCCATAGGCACCTTGTATGGTGCTACCGGCACTCTCAACATGGCCGACATGGCGCTGCGTATCGGCAACCTCGAGCCTGAACAGATGGAGCTTGTCAAGGTCGGCGCCATGCTGCTGCTGGTCGTGTTCGGGCTCAAGGCCGCCATGCTGCCCCTGTATTTCTGGCTGCCCCGGGCCTACGCGGCAGCGCCGGCCCCGGTGGCGGCCTTGTTTGCCGTGATGAGCAAGATCGGCATTTACGCCATCCTGCGGGTCTACACTCTGATATTCGGCGCCCATGCGGGCCCCCTGCACAATCTTGCCCAGCCCTGGGTCTGGTGGCTGGGGCTTGCCACCCTGATACTAGGGACGGTCGGCGTGCTAGCCGCCCGGGATCTACGCGCACAGGTGGCCTATCTGATCATACTTTCCGTGGGCACGCTGCTGGCGGGTATCGGTATGAATAGCCTCGCGGCTCAAAGTGCCCTTCTCTATTATCTTCCTCATACCACCCTGCTCACCGGCGGCCTATTTCTGCTGGCCGACAGCATTGCGATGCAGCGTGGTCAGGCCGGCGCGCGTATCGTGCGGGCCCGGGGAGTGAAAGAGCCAGTACCATTGGGGCTATTCTTCTTCATCGGCGCCATGGGCATCACAGGTATGCCACCGTTATCCGGCGCCATTGGCAAGACGCTCTTGCTACAGGCGGCTTCGGGACCGACCCAGCAAGCCTTGTTATGGGGTGTATTGCTGGTCAGCGGGCTGATAGCCATCGTTGCCATGAGCCGCGCGGGCTCGACGATGTTCTGGCGTGCAACTCCCAGGGACGAAACTGCGGTGACGAATCTTGGCCCCTGGCGGGGTATCGCCATCGGCCTGCTGATCGGGGCGTCGCCGATAATGGCGCTGCTTGCCGGGCCAGTGACCGAATACACCCGGGCTACCGCGGAACAGCTGGCCAATCATGATGCGTATATCCGTGCCATCATCGCGCCCAAGACGACAGGAGAGGCTCCATGATACGACCACGCCGCTGGCTGCCCATGCCCATGCTCTCGATCATGTTGCTGGTGGTATGGCTGCTGCTCCAGCAAAGCATCGGCTTGGGTCAATGGTTGCTGGGAGGCATACTCGCCCTACTGATGCCGCTAGCAGTAGCGCCTTTCTACGAACATCCTCCACTTCTCAAGCACCCTCTGCTAATGGCGCGCTACATTATTCGCGTACTCGGCGACATCATCCTCGCCAATCTGCAGGTATCCTGGATCATCCTCTATCCGCGGAAACACACAAACCCCGCTTTCATCGAGTACCCCTTGCAGCTCAAGGAAAACTTTTCCATCACGGTGTTGGCCAGCACCATCACCCTGACCCCAGGCACCGTATCCGCGCATCTGCGTATGGACGGCAAGAGTCTGTTGATTCATGCGCTAGACGTGGACGATATCGACAAGGAGATTCATGACATCCACGAGCGCTATGAGCGCCCCCTGATGGAGATCTTCGAATGCTAGACGTGGCCTTGTGGATCAGCCTGGCGCTATTCGCGGCGTCCGTATTGCTCACTCTTTTTCGCGCCGTCATCGGCCCTAGCCTGCCCGACCGGATACTGGCCTTGGATACCATGTACATAAACTCCATCGGCCTGATCATCCTGTTCGGCATCTGGCTCAATTCGAAGATCTACTTCGAGGCCGCCCTGTTGATCGCCATGCTGGGCTTCATCAGTACGGTGGCAGTCTGCAAGTACTTGCTGCGCGGCGATATCATCGAGTAGAGGTCAAAAGGATCAAGCAGGAGATATCTCATGATCGGCTTTTATACATTCATGGAGGGCGTGATCGCCTTCTTCCTCGTCGCAGGAGGCATGTTCGCCTTCATTGGCGCGCTGGGGATGACACGCCTCAAGGATTTCTACATGCGTCTGCACGGCCCCACCAAGACCTCGACGCTGGGTGTCGGCTGTGTACTGATCGCATCTGCCAGTTATTTCAGCTTGGTGGATGGGGGGTTCAGCGTGCAGGAAATGCTGATCACCATTTTTCTCTTCATCACCGCCCCGGTTTCGGCCCATCTGCTGGCCAAGAGTGCGTTGCACCAGAAGCTGCCGCACGATCCACGTACCAAGGGCCATCCAGAGGAACTCGACGAGGAAGAGGAAAATCCCGAGCCTCATGAACGCGCCGAGATCACCCCTCCCCCCTGACGTGCCTCCTTCGGCCTACCAGCCTTGGGTATGCTGCTCCACTAGGCCAGCAAACAGCGCAATGTGGTCGTCACGATCGTTGAGCGCTGGAATATAGCGATAGGTCTTACCCCCCGCCTTCATGAAGTTGTCGCGGTTTTCCACCTCCAACTCTTCTAGCGTTTCCAGGCAGTCCGAGGAAAAAGCCGGGCTCATGATGTCCACGTGCTCGACACCCTGTTCCGGTAACGCCATCAATGTATGGTCGGTATAGGGTTTGAGCCACTCCTCGCGGCCAAAACGCGATTGATAAGTCATCTGCCATTCGCCGTCCTTCAGGCCCAATGCTTCGGCCAGCAAGCGACTGGTAGTCTCGCAGTGACGCGGATAAGGATCGCCATTATCGGCATAGCGCTGGGGGATGCCGTGATAGGACATCATCAGACGTCCACGCGGCCCCTCTGTCTGCTGCCAGTGTTCACGCACGCTATTGGCCAGCGCCTCGATGTAGGCAGGATGGTCGTGATAGTCACGAACGAAACGCAGCTCCGGCAAATGCGGACAGGGCTTGAGCGCCTTGGCCAATCGATCGAAGACCGCCGCGGTGGTAGAGCGCGAGAACTGCGGATACAGCGGCAGTACCAGGATGCGCTCGACACCGGCGTCCCGCAACTTCAAACCCGCCTCCTCCATGCTCGGCTTGCCATAGGTCATGGCCAGTTCGACGGGGATGTCCTCCCTCAGGCGTTCGGCAAGCAAAGCCTTGAGCGCCTGCTGCTGACGGCGGCCGAATACCAGCAGGGGCGAGCCACCTTCCTGCCACACCGCAGCGTACCCCTTGGCGACCTTACCGGGACGAAAGCGCAGAATCACGCCATTGAGAATCAACCACCACAGCGGCCTTGGTACATCGACGACCCGCTCATCCCATAGAAACTCTGCCAAATAGCGCCGAACGGCCTCGGGGGTGGGGGCATCCGGCGTACCCAGATTGGCCAGCAATACGCCGAAACGGGGGGTGGACATCGACTCTCTCCTAACCTTGATTGGACGACGAAAAGATTAACCACACGCTCTCGCCATGGGGCATGACATTATACTATCAGAAAGTTTTGTATAACTTATGGTCAATCCATGTCCAAGGCGGCCACTTGGGTGACTAACAGCGGCTAACCCCGCTCCCTGCGGGCTCGCGGCAGTAAAATAGATCAGGAGATTAGAACACCAGAGGGATGCGTGAGCCGAGAGGTGATTGATAATGAGGTTCACGACCGATCACCTCGTCGTTGGCCACGAACTGAATCAGATAAGCCCGATGAATACCCGCACGCTTGAGCTCAAGATAGACATCATCCAAGGCGCGAAACAGCATCGGCTTGCCATGCTGAGTCAATGAATCTCGCTCGCCCTCCATGTCTTCGAGCTCGATCTGATAGCAGCGGCTGCCCGCATGGCTGATCACGCGAATCTCGAAATTGTCGTGATGTCGTGCATAACATTTCAATTCCTTGAGTTCCATGCCCCCTCCCGGTCAATGAATAAAATACGGCGAGCCGCATTTCCAGGCGTCCAGCCTGATTCGCGCCTATTACGATTTCATTAACCCTGGAAGGTTCAGCGTCGGTCAACGCCTGCCCGCTCAGCCTCACTCCGACTGATAGCTCGACGGATCGATCGCCACCCCGAGGGAGTTGCGGTCCACCCAGTTGCCCGCCTTGGTTTCCTTGTAGCGGAACACCACCTGATCGCCAGTGGTTACCGGTAATTCCTTGTCTTCGGTCTGATAGCTATAAGCCTTGCCATCAACGACCAAGTGGTAACGATACAGATCCGGCATGCCCAGCCACTCCTTGAAAGGCCCTTCTCGTTCAACGCTCTCGAGCACGCCCCGCGCCTCGAGTTTGGGAATGCGTTTACGATTGCCGCGTCGAAAACCGCTTGCCATGGGGTCATTCCTCTTATTCGCCAAAATGCTGTCCGTAGCTGTCCGGAGCCAGATCCTCGAAACGCGTATATTTACCAATGAAGGCCATGTGCACGGTGCCGATGGGCCCATTACGCTGCTTGCCGATAATCAGCTCAGCCAGTCCTTTATTATCGGGGTTATCGTTATTATAGACCTCATCGCGATAAACGAAGGCGATGACGTCCGCATCCTGTTCAATCGCGCCGGATTCGCGTAGATCCGACATCACCGGACGCTTGTTGGGGCGCTGTTCCAGGGAACGGTTGAGCTGGGAAAGCGCGATGACCGGGCAACCGAACTCCTTGGCCAACCCCTTGAGCGAGCGGGAAATCTCTGAAATCTCGCCGGTACGATTCTCGGAAAACCCGGGAATCTGCATCAACTGCAGATAGTCGATCATGATCAGGCCCAGATTGCCCTGTTCGCGTACTACCCGGCGAATGCGTGAACGCATCTCGTTGGGTGACAACGCGGCCGTATCGTCGATAAAAAGTTGTTTGTCCTTGAGCAGGTTGACCGCCGAGGTCAGACGCGGCCAATCCTCATCCTCGAGCTGACCGGTACGCATTCGGGTTTGATCGATACGCCCAAGGGAGGACAACATGCGCAGCATGAGAGAGTCCGCGGGCATCTCCATGGAGAACACCATCACCGGCTTGTCGCTGGAGATGACCGCGTGCTCTACCAGGTTCATGGCAAAGGTGGTCTTGCCCATGGAAGGGCGCCCAGCGATGATCACCAGATCCGAAGGCTGCAAGCCGGAGGTCATATCGTCGAGATCGCGAAAACCCGAAGACAGGCCGGTCATCTGCCCCTGCATGTTGAATAGCTCATCGATGCGATCGACCGCCTTGGTCAACAGCTGGCTCATACCTACGGGGCCGCCGACCTTGGGCCGCGACTCGCTGATCTGAAAGACCATGCGCTCGGCCTCGTTGACTAGTTCATCCGAAGGCCTTCCCTGGGGGCTGAACGCGCTATCGGCGATCTGATTGGCGGCCTGGATCAGCTTGCGTAGGGTAGCGCGCTCGCGAACGATATCCGCGTAGGCGCGAATATTGCCCGCGGAAGGCGTGTTACGAGCCAGTTCCGCAAGATAGGCCAGCCCCCCCACGGTATCAAGCTGATCGCGATTCTCCAGTGCCTCGGATAGCGTTACCACATCCAGGGGATGGGAGGATTCCGCCAGCTGGATCATGGCATTGAATACCAGGCGGTGTTCGTAACGATAGAAATCGTCCGCTACAAGCCGCTCGGAAACGGTATCCCAGGCATCGTTGTCGAGCATCAACCCGCCCAGCACCGACTGTTCCGCCTCCAGTGAGTGCGGAGGCACCTTGAGCGCCGCGGTTTCCTGATCGTGCTCGTGGGTATCACTCATTAAATGTTCCGCAGGCTTGGTTCGACTTATGATACGTCACGCATTCTACCCATAAAAAAACGCGGCAGACGAGCTGCCGCGTTTCGATGCATCCAGGACCGATTATTCGGCCACCACTACCACGCGAATAGTGGCATTGACCTCAGGATGCAGGTGCAGCTGGACGTCGTACTCGCCGGTAGCACGAAGAGGACCTTCCGGCATACGGACTTCGCTCTTGGAGACCTCGATGCCTGCCTGATACAGCGCATCCGCTAGATCGCGAGGGCCGATCGAACCAAACAGCTTACCTTCGTCTCCGGCCTTGGCGACCAGCGAGAGTTCGATATCGTTGAGCTGTTCGGCACGATTCTCGGCTTCGCTCTTACGCCCTGCAGCCTGCGCTTCGAGCTCGGCACGTTGGGCTTCGAATGCCTGCACATTTTCCTTGGTTGCCGGTACGGCCAAGCCGTAGGGCACCAGATAGTTACGTCCATAACCGGGCTTGACGGTGACCTTGTCACCTAGCGCACCCAGCCTGCCGATATTGTCGAGCAGAATGACTTCCATCTCGTTAACCTCTTGTCATTGGCTGCGGGTCATTCGACCGCGGAAATCCGCGAAGGTATCGATGAAACCCAGCAGCAGCACAATCAAAATCATGGGCCATGTCGTTAGCAGCAATATATAAAACGCTACCAGCCATAGCTTGTTCATACCCTTGAGACCGACAAAACCATGTATCAGTGCGACGCCACTCACCAACAGCGGTACCCAGGCCAGCATGGCAAGGGCGGGTAGTGCCAGCAGCATACCTGCGACGCCCAGCCCAATCAGCAGTGCCAGTTCCTTGAACGTAAGCCGCAGCGCCTGGAATTCGCTGCGAAAGCCGCCGGGATTGTACAACCCCGCCTGCCAGCTGCGCGCCAGCGCAAGACACGCCACCGCAGCCAACAATACGATCAATCCCGTCACGCCACCGATCAGCAGGCCAGCCAGTTGCTCGGTGGCAACGCCTTGATCGTTGAGTTGCCCCAGCATACGCTCGATTTCCGGCGAACTCTGCTGCAGTTGTTCGAGCAGCGGTCCCGCTCCACCAGGAGGCAGGAAGATCCCCAGTTGAATCATCGCTGCGCCGACCAGGGCACCTACGATCAATGCCTCGCTCCAGCGCATGCGGGCACGCAGCACGGTAGCCATCAGCGTCACCAGCAACAGGCTTGCCAAGGGAATGACATCCCCTTGGCTCCACCACCAACCGGCAGGCACCGCCGCAGCGATGATCACCAGTAGCGCTGAACTCAGTCCAAGTCGCAGGGTCACCAGAGCGGCCACCGCGACGCTGAACCAGAATAGCCACGGCACGATGGCCGCTAGCGCAGCAGCGCCCGCTGCCTGAGGTGTACCGCGCATGACCCAGCGGGCCAGGGGAAGCATCACGCTGACGTCTTACTGGTGGCTATCGGTATAGGGTAGTAGCGACAGATAACGAGCACGCTTGATGGCAGTCGAAAGCTGGCGCTGATAACGCGCTCGCGTGCCAGTGATACGGCTCGGAACGATCTTGCCGGTTTCCGTGATATAGGCCTTGAGCGTATCGAGATCTTTGTAATCGATATGCTTTATGCCTTCTGCGGTGAAACGACAGAACTTACGGCGACGGAAAAAACGTGCCATGACTCATCCTCCTGGAAATGCGGATCACTGGGCGTCGGCGGTTTGCGTACGCTCGGAGCTATCGTCAGAGCGCTCACGGCTATCGTCGGAACGCTCGCGGCTATCGTCACGCTCGTCACGAGGCTTGTCGGAACGATCTTCGCGGCGTGGGCGACGGTCATCCGCAGGCTTCATCATCGGTGAGGCTTCGGTGACGGCTTCCTTGCAGCGCACGACCAGACTGCGGATGATCGCATCGTTGAAACGGAAGATGTTCTCGAGCTCGTCGAGGGTCTCGCCGCGGCACTCGATGTTCATCAGCACGTAGTGGGCTTTGTGGATCTTGTTGATCGGATAGGCCAGGTGACGGCGCCCCCAATCCTCAAGACGGTGAACGGTACCGCCGTTGTCGGTGACGAGCCCGGTATAGCGCTCGACCATGGCGGATACTTGTTCGCTCTGGTCCGGATGGACCATGAAGACGACTTCATAATGACGCATGAACTCTCCTTTCGGTTTGACAGCTTCCGGGGGCAGGGAAATCCCACCGCGGGAAGCAAGGAGTCGTGGTTTACTAGATAAACTAGATAGGGTGTTCGAAGAACCGCGTTATTGTAGTGATCGCCTTCTCTTCTTGCAAGAAAAGGCAACATCCTGTCAGCACCGCTGGCGCACTGCTTCATACAGACAGATACCGGCGGCTACCGACACGTTGAGACTAGAGACACAGCCGGCCATGGGTAGCTTGACCAATGTGTCGCAGGCTTCCCGGGTCAGACGTCTCAATCCCTTGCCCTCGGCGCCCATCACCACGCCACAGGGGCCGGATAGATCGATGTCGAACAAACTTGCTTCCGCCTCGCCGGCAGTCCCGCTCAGCCAGACCCCGGCTTCCTTGAGTCGTGCCATGGCGCGCGCCAGATTGGTGACCTGATAGACCGGCACGCTTTCCGCGGCACCCGAGGCCACCTTGCGTACCACGGCGTTGAGAGGTGCGGACTTGTCCTTGGGCAGAATGACACCATGCGCGCCCGCCGCATCGGCGCTGCGCAGACAGGCGCCAAGATTATGCACATCGGTGACGCCATCGAGAATCAGCAGTAGCGGCGGCTCTTGATGTGGCCAGCCATTGAGCCGCAACATCAGTTCTTCTTCACTATGCGCCATGAGCGGCGTACAGAAGGCAACGACTCCTTGATGTGCGCTCCCCTGGGCGATGTCGTCGAGCACTTCGCGAGGGTGATGGGTCACATGCGTGCCAGCATGTCGCGCCTTATCAACCAGCGCAGACAAGCGCGTTTCCGCCTGGCCTTCCTGCACCCACAGCTCTCGCGGCATGGCATCCTGGTTGAACAATGCCTCCACCGCATGCATGCCAAACACGGCATCCAGGCCATTGGGCCTGACTGCACTGGTAGAGCGATGATCCTTGCCGCGCCGCGAACCCCGGGGCGAATTGCGGGAGCGGGACGAACCGGCGCGACTCATGCCTTGTTGCCGGCGGGCTTGCGCCTGCCTCGCCGGGAGCGGCTCGGCCCACCGGCCTTGTCTTTCTCGCGCTCTTTCTTGCCCGGGCGTGACTTGCGGTTACCGGGTTTCGCCTGCCCCGATTTTTCGTCGCTGGAGGTCGGAGCGCCAGCGGCGCTGGCCTTGGGTTTACGCGGCTGACGCTGCTTGCGAGGCTTTTCATCGATCAACTCGAAATCGATCTTGCGATCGTCGAGATCGACCCGGGCCACCTGCACGGTGACCCCATCTCCAAGACGATAGGCCATACCGCCACGCTCGCCCTTGAGACGATGCTTCTCGGGCTCGTAATGGTAGTAATCCGAGGGTAGCGAAGTGACATGAACCAGTCCTTCTACATACACCTCGTCGAGGCGCACGAAGATGCCGAATCCGGTCACCGAGGCGATAGTGCCTTCGAATACCTCGCCCACCTTGTCGGACATGAACTCGCACTTGAGCCAATCGGCCACGTCTCGCGTGGCATCGTCGGCGCGGCGCTCGGTCATCGAGCAGTGTTCGCCCAACTCGACCATCTGCTCGAAGGTATAGGGGCACCACTGGCTGGGTTTTTCCACCGGCGCGCCCTCGACCCGCTCAACCGTCGCGGTCTTGCGCGGCCCTCGAATCACCGAACGAATCGCCCGGTGCACCAGCAGATCCGGATAGCGCCGAATCGGCGAGGTAAAGTGGGCATAGGCCTGATAGGCCAGTCCGAAGTGACCTTCATTCTGTGGTGAGTAAACCGCCTGACTCATGGAGCGCAGCATTACCGTCTGAATGATATCCGCGTCCGGGCGATCCTTGATCACCTCGCGAAGCGCCTGATAGTCCTGAGGCGTTGGATCGTCTCCGCCCCCCAGGGATAGGCCCAGCTCGTTGAGAAACAACCGCAGCTTGTCGAGGCGTTCAGGGGATGGCTGCTGGTGAATACGATACAGCGCCGGCAGATCATGCTTGTCGAGGAAGCGCGCGGTCGCCACATTGGCTGCCAGCATGCACTCTTCGATCAGCTTATGGGCATCGTTGCGGGTACGCGGGACGATGGCCTCGATCTTGCGCTCGGCGTTGAACAGGATTTCCGTTTCCGTGGTTTCGAAGTCAATGGCGCCACGCTGAGTGCGGGACTCCCGCAGTATCTTGTAGAGTGCATGCAGGCTTTTCAGTGATGGCAACACCGAGCGATAGCGCTCGCACAGTGCCTGGCCTTCGGCGCTATCCGGCGATTCGAGCATTTCCCCGACTTGCGTGTAGGTCAGTCGCGCATGGGAGCGAATGACTGCCTCGTAGAATTTATAGCGGCTGATCGCCCCGGTCTGGGAAATGTTCATCTCACAGACCAGGGTCAAGCGATCGACCTCGGGATTCAGCGAGCAGAGGCCATTGGAAAGAAGCTCCGGCAGCATCGGCACCACCTGGCCCGGAAAGTAGACCGAATTGCCTCGGGTATGCCCCTCCTGGTCCAGCGCCGAGCCGATGCGTACATAGTGAGAGACATCGGCAATGGCCACCAGCAGCTTCCAGCTTCCGGACTTGGTCTTCCAGGCACATACCGCGTCGTCGAAATCCTTGGCATCCTCGCCATCGATGGTGACCAGCGGCGTATCCCGCAGATCGACCCGGTGCTGCTTGTCCGCCTCGGCCACTTCCGCGGAAATACCGGCGGTTTCGTCTTCGACTTCCGGGGGAAAATCCGCGGGAATGTCGTGGCTGCGAATGGCGATATCGATCTCCATGCCCGGGTCCATACGCTCCCCCAGCACCTCGACGACTTCACCCACCGGCTGCATCCGGGTCTCCGGCTGCTGGGTGATCTTTACCGAAACGACCTGCCCGTCCTTGGCGCCGCCTGTCGCCTTGTTGGGAATGATCACTTCGAGCGGGATGCGCGAATTCTCCGGAATCAACACGCTGAATTCGCTGGAACGCTCACGATAGATGCCCACCAGGGTCTGGGTATTGCGCGCCAGTATCTCGACGATGGTGGCTTCGTCGCGACCACGCCGATCCCGGCCACTCACACGCGTCAAAACATGGTCACCATGAAAGACCCGACGCATCTGGCGAGGCGGCATCACCAGATCCGGTTTCTTGCCATCGTCGCGGATTAGGAACCCAAAGCCGTCGCGATGTCCCAGTACCTTGCCCTTGACCAGATCGAGCTTGTCGATCAGGGCGTAATTGCCGCGGCGATCCCGCAGTATCTGGCCGTCACGCTCCATGGCCGCCAGGCGTCGGCGCACGGCTTCGAGCTGGTCGTCATCCTCCAGCCCCAGCAGGCGGCTCATGTCCTCGTGGGTAATGGGTTTTCCGTACTCTTCGAGCCGGGATAGCAGATACTCCCGACTGGGCACGGGCCGATCGTATTTATGGGCTTCGCGCTCCGCCTGTGGGTCGTCGCTCAACGTCCAGTGGTTCATGAATGAAGCTTCCTCGAGAAGAAATGGGCGTGCGGCAGCCGGTATGAAGCAAGATAAGAATAAAGTGTCATGGGCGCAGTATAGCGCCGCCAGGGAAACGACCCAACCATCACCTTTGGAAACGCCAATTCCAGCCGCTGAAACGGCGTTTTCCTGCTTGCATTTCGACGCAGAATCGGTAATATGCGTGACCACTTGCCCGGGTGGCGGAATTGGTAGACGCGCTAGCTTCAGGTGCTAGTATCCTTACGGATGTGGAGGTTCAAGTCCTCTCCCGGGCACCAAATTAAAGACTCCAGCAGTACGAATGACGATGATGCGCCCAGGTGGCGGAATTGGTAGACGCGCTAGCTTCAGGTGCTAGTATCCTTACGGATGTGGAGGTTCAAGTCCTCTCCTGGGCACCACACGCATCGCATCATCTTTCTAACCCCTCTTCTATTTCCGTTCACGTTTTCCAGCATTTTCTTGGATGTTCAATAACGCGACGGCAACCTGGCTACTTTCTTCAAATCCCATCCTTGCGCCCGAATACTGCTTTCCAGCCCTGTTTCGACGTCATCCGGCAATAGCGAAAAGAAATCTAGGCCTGTCCGCGCCTCGATTTCATCAATACTCACTAGATAGCGATCCAATGGTTCGTTTCCCTGCACCGTCTGGGGCATGAGAAATGCCAGCGCTTTGGGCTGCTTGCTCGGTACCACGATGATCTTGTAGAACGCTTGGGGCACTTCGACCAGCCCGACCCGATTGAAGACGTTGTCCATGAAGTCAGCGGGAAAGACAGGGCCCGTGATCACCTCGACGACCCCGAAGCGCGGCACGAAGTGGTCGATGATGACTTCTTCCAGGCGTTGCCAGAGCTTGCGGTTCAAGTCAGGCCGCTGAGGCGAGATGTTCGACATCAGGAATGTTTGGGTTTGTGCCGTGCGTCCATGAACCGTGGCGATGGCATAGTTGGGTGCCAAGTGGCCTCTATCGTAGCCGCTGCCAAAATAGCTTTCCGGCGCGATGGGCCATAGCGTTCGCCAGTCCCGCTTGAAGTTCGGGCGCGGCCCGCTGCGAGGATCGTCGACTTCTCGCAACCGATAGCTCACCCATAGCGGATTGACCCGCAGGTCCGACCAGCCGATCAAGGTGCCATCGTTGCGCAGAACGCGATGAAAATTGGTAGCGCCAAGGGCGTCCCAGGTAGGCACGCCCATCCAGCTCAGCCGATCACGAACGTCCTGCTCCTGCCAATACCACAGGCCGGTGGCGGCCAGCACGAACAGCAAGGTAACACCCAGATTGCGCACCTGGCGGCGTAGGAAGGGGAAAGAGAGTAACATTGATCGCTTATTCGAATTCTAAAGAAAAATGTTTAAAAGACGTAGGCTTGGAGTGAAAAGTAGACGAGCGAAGTCCAGACAAGGCAAAAATTGGCGAAAGAACGGAGTTTACACGAAGTAAATTTGAGTATCTTGATCGGACTCGCGCACGAGTCAATTTTTAACGCCGTCTGGACAAAGCGCAGGCACTTTTCAGCCAAGTCTCAAAGGCCGACGCTGAACATCGTCTCCAAATCATGCCGCGAATGCACCTGCATGGCATTCAGCGTCTCGGTCTCCCGGATACCCTCGACGCGCATGAGCCGTTCGGTGACCAGCTCCGCGAGACTTTCGAAGTCGTTGGTCCGGGCAATGGCGACCAGATCGTAACGGCCGCAGGTCGAATAGACTTCGCTGATGCCATCGACTTCTGCCAGGCGCTCGGCGACGCCCTTGATCTGGCCCTTCTCGGCATTGATCAGAATCACCGCATTTTGCATCGAACGGCTCCTTGCTTGCACAGCAGTTGAATATAGGTAAACGATTGTCGTGGTGGGACAGCCCGATATCACCCTGCAGTATATCAGCTATTCGTAAAACCGAAGCAGCCCAAATCCTGCCGACCCACATGTGGGCACTCAAAACCACTTCGCAGTTTGCTGCTCTCGTTTTATTGCGCGACTAATTGCCGCGACCAGCGCCGCCTGGAAATTAGTGATTACAGCACGCATCGACTAGGATGGAAGCATCGGAACCTGGCGTTTCGATCTGCTGTAAGCATGGCAGCATAATGCAGCAGTGCAAACTAGAGGCGAAAACGCCCAAAACCGTGACTTATACATGAGAATCAAGGAGATACCATGGCTCAAAATAGTCGCCGTGCGTTCATGCGCAATAGTCTACTCGGCCTCGCCGCTCTTCCTCTGGGCGTTGGCATTCTTTCCCAACGGGCGTTTGCTCAGGAACTGGAACCCCTCGACCCCGAGGATCCTCAGGCAAAGGCGTTGAATTACGTCAAGAACGCCGAAGAAGCAAGCGACCACCCGGCTTATGAGGAAGGCGAACTATGCTCTAACTGCATGTTCTTCCAGGAAGCCAATAACGGATGTCAATTGTTTCCGCAAAATAGCGTCGAGCCGAATGGCTGGTGTCAATCCTGGGCCAAAAAGGCCTGACTTCTCGCTTGCAATCCCAAGCAAAGCGCGCCGGTACTTCCGGCGCGTTTTTCATTCCAGGCAGCGCAACAGTCAACCAATATGAAATACAGACCCTATCCTTCGCTCGCTTTATCCGGCAACGGCCATTGATACCGCCGCACGATGTCACCGTCCTCCATGGAGGCCAGCTTGACTGGAAACCCCCATAGATGATGTAGGTGACGCATCACCGGATAGACGCTCTTGGCCAACGACCGACGCCGATCCTGAACGTGATGCAATGTCAGCGAGCGATCGCCGCGTATGTCCGCTTTCCAGACCTGAATATTGGGCTCGCGCACCGACAAGGCGTACTGCACGGAAAGCGCTTCACGCACTCGCTGATACCCCCTTTCGTCATGGATAGCCTCGATGGAGAGCAGCTCCTCACTGTCATCATCGACAAGCGAAAACAGTTTTAGATCGCGAATCACCTTGGGCGAGAGAAACTGTTGAATGAAGGACTCATCCTTGAAGTTGCGCATGGCGAAATGAAGGGTATCAAGCCAATCGCTGCCTGCAATCTCGGGAAACCACTCGTGATCCTCATCCGTAGGGGCTTCGCAGATCCGGCGAATGTCGCTGAACATGGCAAACCCCAGGGCGTAGGGATTGATGCCGCTGTAGTGAGGGCTATCGAATCCCGGCTGGTTGACTACCGCCGTATGCGACTGGAGAAACTCGAGAATGAGTCCTTCACCCACCAGCCCTTCATCGAACAACCGATTCATCAGGGTGTAATGCCAGAAGGTAGCCCAGCCCTCGTTCATGACCTGGGTCTGGCGCTGAGGATAGAAGTACTGCGCCAGTTTGCGCACGATACGCACGATTTCACGCTGCCAGGGCGCCAGCAGGGGTGCATTCTTCTCGATGAAGTAGAGCAGATTCTCCTGAGGCTCTTCCGGATACCGGCCTTGCTGATGCAGGCCCAACGGGTCTTCGCTATCGTCCGCTAACGGGACATCCAATGCCTGAGAGAGCGGGATCGTGCGCCACAGCATGTTGACCTGGGATTGCAGGTACTCTTCACGCTCGGTTTGACGCCGCGCTTCCTCCTCGGCGGAGATCGGCGAAGGCCGCTTGTACCGGTCGACGCCATAGTTCTGCAACGCATGGCAGGCATCAAGCAGTTGCTCTACCGCCGCCACGCCATGACGCTCCTCGCATTCGGAGACATACTTTCGGGCGAAGACCAGATAATCGACGATGGCCGAGGCATCCGTCCAGGTGCGAAACAGATAGTTGCCCTTGAAAAACGAGTTGTGGCCATAGCAGGCATGGGCCATGACCAATACCTGCATCATCAGCGTATTTTCTTCCATCAAATAGGCGATGCAGGGGTCGGAGTTGATCACGAGCTCATAGGCCAACCCCATCTGCCCACGACGATAGGCCTGCTCGACGGATAGAAATTGCTTGCCGAAGGACCAGTGATGATAGCCCACTGGCATACCGACGCTGGCGTAGGCATCCATCATCTGTTCCGAGGTGATGATCTCGATCTGATTGGGATAGATATCCAGACGGTACTCATCCGCCAAGCGCGCAATCTCGCGCTCATAGTCGGTGAGCATCTCGAAGTTCCAATCGGAACCGGTGGCGATAGGGGTTCGTAGGGTCATACTGCCTCCTGGCCATCCGCCCTGAATCGTTCAGCCGCTTTCGAGGCTTTACGCCTCTGCACGACGGCGAAACAGCTCACGGAATACGGGATAGATATCCCCCGCCTCGACAATCTGACGCATGGCGAAACGTTCGGGAAAGTCGTCCTGCACACTCTCGTACTCCTCCCACAGTGCCTGATGCGCGTGGGGGGTGATCTCGACATAGGTATAATACTGCAGTCGCGGCATCAGCGACTTGACCAGTAGCTGGCGGCAGGTCGTGGAGTCGTCGTCCCAGTTGTCGCCATCCGATGCTTGAGCAACGTACAGATTCCACTGGGCCGCCGGGTAGCGCTTGGTAATGATCTCATCGACCAGGGTCAAGGCGCTGGAAACGATGGTGCCGCCGGTCTCCCTGGAATAGAAGAACTCCTCTTCGTCGACTTCCTTGGCGGCGGTATGGTGGCGTACGAAGACCAGTTCCACCTTCTCGTAATTGCGCTCGAGAAACAGATAGAGCAGCAGGAAGAACCGCTTGGCGATGTCCTTGTGGGATTGAGTCATCGACCCGGACACATCCATGATGCAGAACATCACCGCCTTGTTGGACGGCTGGGGCTGATTGACCAGATGGTTGTAACGCAGGTCATAGGTATCGATGAAGGGCACCGATTCGAGCCTTTTTTCAAGACGCTCGATCTCTGCCCTCAATTCGGTGACCCGGGAAGGGTTGCGCAGCACCGGGTCCTTGCGTTCTTCCGTTTCCAGGGCTTCGATCGCCTCACGCAAGGCCCGGCGGATGGGCGCCCGCATCGCGATGCGTCGGGCCTGGGCCTCGCGCATGGAACGCACGATGTTGATTCGCGAAGGCACGCCGTCCCGGGAAATTCCGGCCCGAACCGGGCGTACCTCCTCGAGATCGACCAACTGCTTGCGCTCGAGATGGGGCAGTTCCAAACCGTCGAACACGAACTCTAGAAACTCTTCACGGGTCAGCGAGAAGGCGAATTCATCCATGCCTTCACCCTGGTCGGAGGCACTTCCCTCCCCGGCGCCACCGCCACCTCCCCCGTTGGGTCGGCGCAGGCGATCGCCTTCGACGAATTCACGATTACCTGGGCTTACGATGGTGCGCTCGCCCCCGGGGCCATGCTGAAACACCGGCTCGGAAATATCCCGAGCGGGGATCGAGATCTTTTCACCCCGCTCCATGTCGGTGATCGAGCGACGGTTGACCGCCTCTTCCACCGAACGCTTGATGTGGGTGCGGTACCGATCGAGGAATCGCTGTCGATTCACCGCGCTCTTATGGCGTGCGTTGAGTCGACGGTCAATAAAGTAGCTCATTCTCACCTCCCTGCGCGGATTGCGCCCCGGCACGCAGAAGATACGTTCAACAACCTTCTACCTGCCGGGCAACGGGTTCTGCTACTGCGACTTGCGTACCCGCAGATACCACTCGGACAACAACCGCACCTGCTTTTCGGTGTAGCCCCGGTCGACCATGCGTGCGACGAAATCCTCGTGCTTGCGCTGATCCGAAGCGGAGGCCTTGGCGTTGAAGGAGATTACCGGCAATAGATCCTCGGTATTGGCGAACATCTTCTTCTCGATCACGCCCTTGAGTTTCTCGTAGGATTGCCAGCTGGGGTTCATGCCGTTGTTCTGCGCCCGAGCCCGCAGTACGAAGTTGACCACTTCATGGCGGAAGTCCTTGGGGTTGGAAATCCCTGCCGGCTTCTCGATCTTCTCGAGCTCTTCGTTGAGGGCCTGACGATTGAACTGCTCGCCGGTTTCCGGGTCGCGATACTCCTGATCCTGAATCCAGAAATCCGCGTAGGTTACGTAGCGATCGAAAATGTTCTGGCCGTATTCGCTATAGGATTCGAGATAGGCGGTCTGAATTTCCTTGCCGATGAAATCGACGTAGCGCGGTGCCAGGAACTCCTTGATGAAACGCAGATAGCGCTCGTGGGTTTCCTTGGGCAGCTGCTCGTGGTCGAGGCGCTGCTCCAGTACATAGAGCAGATGCACCGGGTTGGCAGCAATCTCATGAGTATCGAAGTTGAAGACCTTGGACAGAATCTTGAAGGCAAAGCGGGTCGAGCGCCCATCCATGCCCTCATCGACCCCGGCGGAATCCCGATACTCCTGGATCGACTTGGCCTTGGGATCGGTATCCTTCAGATTCTCGCCGTCGTAGATGCGCATCTTGGAATAGATGCTCGAGTTCTCCGGCTCCTTCAAGCGAGACAGCACGGAGAACTGGGCCAGCATGCGTAGGGTATCCGGGGCGCAGGGTGCATGATCGAGAGAGGAGTGCTCGAGCAGCTTCTTGTAGATATTGATCTCTTCGGAAACCCGCAGGCAATAGGGCACCTTGACGATGTAAACCCGGTCCAGGAATGCTTCGTTGTTGCGGTTGTTGCGGAACTGCTGCCATTCGCTCTCATTGGAGTGAGCCAGGACAACGCCGTCGAAGGGAATGGCGCCCATGCCCTCCGTGGGATTGTAGTTGCCTTCCTGGGTGGCGGTCAGCAGCGGATGCAGCACCTTGATCGGCGCCTTGAACATCTCGACGAATTCCATCAGCCCCTGGTTGGCCTTACACAACCCACCCGAAAAGCTGTAGGCATCCGGATCGTCCTGGGAATAGAGTTCGAGTTGACGGATATCCACTTTACCCACCAGGGACGAGATATCCTGGTTGTTCTCATCCCCCGGCTCGGTCTTCGAGATCGCGATCTGATTGAGTCGCGAAGGATGCAATCGTACCACCCGAAACTTGGAAATATCGCCGCCATACTCCTTGAGCCGCTTGGACGCCCAAGGCGACATCACGCTCTTGAGGTAGCGCTGCGGGATGTTGTACTCCTTCTCCAGCAACTCGCCGTCGTGTTCCGGCGAGAAAAGCCCCAGGGGCGATTCATAGACCGGGGAATCCTTGATCGCGTAGAAAGGCACGCGCTCCATTAGCAGCTTGAGGCGCTCTGCAAGAGAGGACTTGCCGCCCCCCACGGGCCCAAGCAGATACAGAATCTGCTTGCGCTCTTCCAGCCCTTGGGCCGCGTGACGGAAGTAGGCCACGATCTGCTCGATGGCGTCTTCCATGCCGTAGAACTCGGAGAAGGCGGGGTAACGTCGAATGATCTTGTTAGCAAAAATGCGTGACAGACGTGAATCCTTGGCGGTGTCGATCACCTCGGGCTCACCAATGGCCTTGAGCATCCGCTCCGAGGCGGAGGCGTAGACGGAAGGGTCTTTACGGCATAACTCCAGGTATTCCTGAAGACTCATTTCTTCTTGCTGAACCTGTTCGTAGCGGTTCTGCACATGATCGAAAATGCTCATTGAAGCCTCCTTGGTCGCGACCCCCGGGCACTCACACAGATCGGAGCTTTCGGGCAGGCGTATTTATCAGCATAGACAGATAAACCAGCTGGCGAGGGAGAGCTTGCCCTGCGTTATCAACGCAACCTCACTCACGCTCTTATTTAATTATTATGAACATCAAGGTTCTAGATTGGTTCGCCCTTGGAAATAAGGAAGTTGTGTAACAAAAATGTGTCATTTGCATTAATCAGCCTCATAATGCCGCAGCCAAACGCGTCCCCTGATCGATGGCACGCTTGGCGTCCAGTTCCGCCGCATCACTCGCTCCGCCGATCACATGCACCGATACGCCCGCGCTCTTTAGTGGCTCGAATAATTCCACCACGGACTCCTGACCCGCACAGACGACGATGCTGTCTACCTCCAGCAGCATAGTCCGATCGTCGAGTCGCACATGCAGGCCTTCGTCGTCGATCTTGAGATAGTCGCACCCAGGGATGGCTTGAACATCGCGATGCCGCAGCGAGACTCGGTGCACCCAGCCCGTGGAGGTTCCCAGGTCCTTGCCCGGCTTCGAGGCCTTGCGCTGCAACAGGTAGATCTGTCGCGGCGTATCTGGGCGCTCCGGTGCTTTTAGCCCACCGCGATTGCTCACCGTGAGGTCGACTCCCCACTCGTCGTACCAGGCCTCTGAATCAAGGGTCGGGTGACTAGCATGAGAAAGCAATTCAGCCACGTCGAAACCAATACCCCCAGCGCCGATGATGGCAACCCGCTGCCGGACGCGTTCTGGATGAAGGATCGCCTCGGGATAGCTGATCACCATGGGGTGATCGCTGCCCGGAAGCGTGATGCCGCGTGGGCGCACGCCGGTAGCAAGAATGACCTCATCAAAACCAGCCAATGTTTTTAGATCTGGCTCTGTGTTCAAGCGTATCTCAACACCATGCTTGTCGAGCATTGTTCGATAGTAGCGTAGCGTCTCGTCGAACTCTTCCTTGCCCGGGATCTTACGGGCGAAATTGAACTGCCCGCCAAGAGTGTCATTACGCTCGAACAGCACGACACGATGGCCACGAATCGCGGCAGTCATCGCACTGGCCAATCCCGCCGGCCCGGCGCCGACCACGGCGATAAATTTCGGCGCTTCGGTAGGGAGGATGTCGAGTTCGGTTTCGTGGCATGCCCGAGGATTGACCAGACAGGAGGTCAACTTCCCCTGGAAGGTATGATCGAGGCAGGCCTGGTTGCAGGCGATACAGGTATTGATCTCATCGCTGAGCCCGGCAGCGGCCTTCTTGATCCACTCCGGGTCGGCGAGAAAGGGCCGAGCCATGGACACCATGTCCGCATGGCCTTCCGCCAGCACACGCTCAGCCACTTCCGGCATGTTGATACGATTGGTGGCGATCAGCGGAATCGAAAGCTCCGCCTTCATACGCTGGGTCACCTCGGTGAACGCCGCCCGAGGCACACTGGTCACGATGGTGGGTATGCGCGCTTCGTGCCAGCCGATGCCGGTGTTGATCAGACTCGCTCCGGCGGCCTCGATAGCCCGCCCTAGAGACACCACTTCTTCCCAGGTGCTGCCTTCCTCGACCAGGTCGATCATCGACAGGCGATAGATGATCAGAAAGTCCTCGCCCAGAGACTCGCGAATGCGCCGCACAATCTCGACGGGAAAACGAATGCGATTGGCAAACTTGCCACCCCACTCATCCTCACGCTGATTGGTGCGCAAGCAGATGAACTGATTGATCAGATAGCCTTCGGAACCCATGATCTCGACGCCGCCGTAACCCGCCTCTCGGGCAAGCTCGGCGCAGCGGACGTAGTCACCGACCTGGGCTTCGACCTCTTCTGACGAGAGCGCTCGAGGCGTGAACGGATTGATAGGCGACTTGATCGCGGAAGGTGCCACCAACTCCGGCGAGTAGGCGTAGCGCCCAGCATGCAATATCTGCATGCAGATACGGCTGCCCTCGGCGTGGACCGCCGCTGTCACCTTCTGATGCCGAGCCGCCTCCTGCGCATTGGTGAGCTTGGCTGCCCCCTGAAATACCGCGCCTTCCGCATTGGGAGCAATGCCGCCGCTGACGATCAACCCTACGCCGGCCCGGGCTCGCTCGGCATAGAAGGCGGCCAGGCGAGTAAAGCCTTCCGGGGCTTCCTCCAGATTGGTATGCATGGAACCCATTAGCACACGATTCTTGAGCATCATGCTGCCTACCTCTAGAGGACGAAACAGGTGGGGATAGGCAGACATGGCACACTCCTCGCTCACGAGCGAATTCAAACGATTGTATGAGCAGTGTAGCGAAGCGCAGGCAGGACACAAACCCGACCAAGGACGTAAGAACCGGAGGTATCGAAGTCGGAAAGAACCGGAATGAAAGGGCTAAAACGACAAAACCCCAAGACATGAGACTCGGGGTTGGCAACGACGATCGATGGTGGCGGACCGGACGGGACTCGAACCCGCGACCTCCGGCGTGACAGGCCGGCATTCTAACCGACTGAACTACCGGTCCTATTTGATATTCATAATTTCCATATGGTGGGTGGTACAGGACTCGAACCTGTGACCCCCAGCATGTGAAGCTGGTGCTCTAACCGGCTGAGCTAACCACCCTGTCAATATGAACGTAACCAATATAAACGTAACGCTATGACTGTCGTATCACTGAATGACCAAATGGCGGACCGGACGGGACTCGAACCCGCGACCTCCGGCGTGACAGGCCGGCATTCTAACCGACTGAACTACCGGTCCTGCTTACCCATGCTTGATGTATCGGGTTGTCACATCCGATGACGCACGGCTTCAATGGTATTTGTGAAACAGATTGGAAATGGCGGACCGGACGGGACTCGAACCCGCGACCTCCGGCGTGACAGGCCGGCATTCTAACCGACTGAACTACCGGTCCTCTCTATTTCCAAATAACGTGACGCCCCATCTCTCAAGCGCTTCAATTCTTGAGAATATGGTGGGTGGTACTGGGCTCGAACCAGTGACCCCCAGCTTGTAAGGCTGGTGCTCTTCCAACTGAGCTAACCACCCGTCACGTGGCGCTGCATTCTACAGAGCGACCATGGAATGTCAACGCTTTTTGCCAGCTCGATCGACCAGCGCTTTCCATTTCGATTTCATCGACTTGCTCGATGAATGAAACTGGCTCCTGGGCGAGCAAGTCGGCATCAAAAGCTGACAATTCCAGAGCGAGTTATGCGGTGCGATGTCGCAGGCAGTTAACCCCTGATAGATGTTTATTGTCTACTGGTAAGCGCTTTCGGAATTTAACCTGTGGAAACCCGCTACAATCACAGGTTACTTCACATTTAGGTTCTGAGACAGCTGCGCTAGACTCGGCGCTCGAAATGTTGATTTATATCATGATGTAGGCAAAAAACCTGGGGCATACTGCGCTCCAGGAGTGCCTACCTAACAACGCGTTCGATGGGAACATAACATGAGCACAGCATTTGAACATCCGACCTACAACTACAAGGTAGTTCGGCAGTTCGCAATCATGACGGTGGTGTGGGGCATCGTGGGCATGGCCCTGGGTGTCTTCATCGCTGCACAGCTGGTCTGGCCAGAACTCAACTTTGGCCTACCCTGGACGAGTTTCGGTCGTCTGCGCCCGCTGCACACCAATGCGGTAATCTTCGCCTTCGGTGGTTCGGCGCTGATCGCCACCTCCTACTACGTCGTGCAGCGCACCTGCCAGACACGTCTGATCTCGGACAAGCTGGCAGCTTTCACGTTCTGGGGTTGGCAGTTGGTGATCGTGTTGGCGGCCATCACATTGCCTCTGGGCTTCACCACCTCCAAAGAGTATGCCGAGCTGGAATGGCCGATCGATATCCTGATTGCTGTGGTCTGGATCGCTTACGCCATCGTATTCCTAGGCACCATTCAGCAGCGCAAGACCTCGCACATCTATGTCGCCAACTGGTTTTACGCCGCCTTCATTCTTACCATCGCCGTGCTGCACATTGTCAACTCCGCGGAGATCCCGGTCTCGGCGATGAAGTCCTACTCCGCCTACGCCGGCACTATCGATGCCATGGCCCAATGGTGGTATGGCCATAATGCGGTCGGCTTCCTGCTCACCGCCGGCTTCCTGGGCATGATGTACTACTTCGTGCCCAAGCAGGCGGAGCGTCCGGTCTACTCCTATCGTCTCTCCATCGTGCACTTCTGGGCGTTGATCACCACCTACATGTGGGCCGGCTCGCACCACCTGCACTATACCGCCCTGCCCGACTGGGCCCAGTCCCTCGGCATGATCATGTCGATCATCCTCCTGGCGCCTTCCTGGGGCGGCATGATCAACGGCATGATGACGCTTTCCGGCGCCTGGCATAAGCTGCGCACCGACCCGACCCTGCGCTTTCTGGTCGTGGCCCTGTCGTTCTACGGCATGTCTACCTTCGAAGGCCCGATGATGGCGGTCAAGACCGTCAACGCCCTGTCTCATTACACCGACTGGACTATCGGTCACGTTCACTCCGGCGCGCTCGGCTGGGTGGCCATGATCACCATCGGCTCCATGTACCACTTGATTCCGCGCCTGTTCGGCGGCATCGAAATGTACTCGGTCAAGCTGATTGCCGTGCACTTCTGGCTGGCGACCATCGGCACCGTGCTGTACATCACCTCCATGTGGGTCAACGGCATTCTGCAAGGGCTGATGTGGCGTGCGGTCAACGCCGACGGCACCCTGATGTACACCTTTGTCGAGGCGCTTGAGGCCAGCCATCCCGGCTATGTCGTGCGCTTTATCGGCGGTGCTTTCTTCGCCTTCGGCATGCTGCTGATGGCCTACAACGTCTACATGACGACCAGAAGCATCGCGCGCGAACAAGAGCCGGTCTTGCAGACCGCCTGAATAAACGGGGAACTTGACACCAATGAAACACGAGATAATTGAGAAGAATGTTGGTCTGCTCTCCGTTCTGATCCTAGTGGTGATCAGCTTCGGGGGGCTAGCGGAAATCGTGCCGCTGTTCTTCCAGGACAAGACCACGGAACCCGTGGAAGGCTTGAAGCCGCTTAGCGCTCTGGAGCTGGAAGGACGCGATATCTACATTCGCGAAGGCTGCGTTGGCTGCCATTCGCAAATGATTCGCCCGTTCCGCGCCGAGACCGAGCGCTACGGCCACTACAGCGTTGCCGGTGAATTCGTCTACGACCACCCTTTCCTTTGGGGCTCCAAACGTACCGGGCCGGATCTGGCGCGAGTGGGTGGGCGCTACAGTGACGACTGGCATCGCGCACACCTCTACAACCCGCGTGATGTGGTGCCGGAGTCGAAGATGCCGAACTACCCTTGGCTATTCGAGAACACGCTGACCGGTGAAGACACCGCCACCAAAATGCGCGCATTGAAAAGCGTGGGTGTGCCTTATACCGACGAGCAGATCGGCGAGGCGACCCAGGAAGTCCGGGGCGAGCAAGAGATCACCGCGCTGGTGGCTTATTTGCAGCAGCTGGGTACCGTACTCAAGGACGCACGTTAAGTCATGGATATTGGAACCTTCCGCGGCATCACCGCACTACTGGTCATGATTGCCTTTCTAGGCGTGGTGTTCTGGGCTTATTCCAAGCGACGCAAGCAAGACTTCGACGAAGCGAAGAATCTACCTTTCGCCGATGAAGATGATCAAAAAATCCGTGACAGCAGCTATACCAACGATCGCACAACATCCCGCCAAGATGAGGGAGACAAGAATTCATGAATAACCTTTGGGGCGATACCCTCTCCAGTTTCTGGAGCATCTGGATCATCGTCATTACTCTGGGCACGATTATATTCTGCTGGTGGGTGCTGTTCGCCAACCGCAAGACCGACAAGCAACCCTCAGTCGATGGCGAAGTCGAAACGACCGGACATACCGCCGACGGCATCGATGAATACGACAACCCTCTGCCACGCTGGTGGTTCATGCTGTTCGTCGGCACCATCATCTTCTCTGTAGCCTATCTGCTGCTGTATCCCGGCCTTGGCAATTTCAAAGGCGTACTCGACTGGTCCCAGGAAGGTCAGTGGGACGAGGAAATCGCCTACGCCCAGGAGCAGTACGCACCCATCTTCGCCAAATACAGCGAAGTGCCGGTACCGGAGCTTGCCCAAGATGGCGATGCGATGCAGGTTGCCGAGCGAATCTATCTCAATAACTGCTCGGTGTGCCACGGCTCCAACGCTCAGGGCGGTTACGGCTTTCCCAATCTGACCGACGATGCCTGGCTGTATGGGGGCGAGCCGGAAAATATCGTCACCACCCTGAACAATGGCCGTAACGGACTGATGCCCGCCTGGCAGCAACTGGGCGACAACAATCTGGAGAACGTTACAAGCTACGTGTTGAGTCTGTCTGGCGAAGAGCATGATGCGAACAAGGCAAGCCAGGGAGAGGCAATCTTCGCTTCCGCCTGCGTGGCCTGTCACGGCCCTGGCGGCAAGGGCAACCAGGCAATTGGCGCGCCCGATCTGACCGATGACGCCTGGCTCTATCGTCAACCCGGGCAGGAAACCCATGCTGCGGTACTTGAAACACTGCGCAATGGGCGTAATGGTCACATGCCTGCTCAGGCTGCCTACATTGGTGAAGACAAGGTGCATCTGGTTGCCGCCTACGTCTACAGTCTGTCCAATTGATACGCTTCGGGTGCGGCTGGCAGTCGCACCCAACTCCCTCCTCTTGCAATATTCGATAAAATTACCCGGCTACCGGCAACCCGCGCTCAACTATAATTACCCGCCTGAGCCAGCCCTCACCGTGACGCGACAGGTGACTCCATGACGGACAAGATTCCGCTTCGTAACGTGACCCCGGATTCCACCGTGGGCACTCATGATCCAAAACAGAGCGCCACAAAGGAGATGTACGCGCGTCGCGAGCATATTTATGTGCGCGAAATAAAGGGGCTTTTCCAGCGTGTCCGGCGCAGCGCCAACTGGATCTTGATGGCGCTCTATTTCGGCATCCCCTGGCTTTACTGGGGAGATCGACAGGCGATCCTGTTCGACTTGCCTACCCGGCAATTCCATATCTTCGGCGGCACGTTCTACCCTCAGGATTTCATGCTGCTCTCCTGGCTCTTGATCATCTGCGCCTTCGGTCTATTTTTGATCACGGTGTTTGCCGGTCGGGTCTGGTGCGGCTACACCTGCCCTCAAAGCGTATGGACCTGGCTGTATATCTGGGTCGAGCATCTCACCGAGGGCACGCGCAATCGACGCATGAAGCTCGATAAGCAGCCGATGACCAAGGAAAAGGCTGCGCGCAAGAGCGCCAAGCATCTGCTCTGGCTGCTCATCGCTTTCGCCACCGGCCTGACCTTCGTCGGCTACTTCACGCCGATTCGCGGGCTAGTGGCCGATTTCGTCACGCTTTCGGTCGGTGGCTGGGCGCTGTTCTGGGTAGGGTTCTTCACGGTATTCACCTATCTCAACGCCGGCTGGCTGCGCGAACAGGTCTGTATCTACATGTGCCCCTATGCGCGCTTTCAGTCGGTGATGTTCGACAAGGACACGCTGATCGTCTCCTATGACGAGGCGCGAGGCGAACCGCGCGGGGCACGCAAACGCAACGCCGCCCATCAAGAGGAGCGCAGCACCGCTCATCGAGAGCAGGGGCTGGGCGACTGCATCGACTGCGGGCTCTGTGTGCAGGTCTGCCCCACCGGTATCGATATTCGTGATGGCCTGCAGGTTGAATGTATTACCTGCGCCGCCTGCATCGATGCCTGCGACAGCGTCATGGACAAGATGAACTATCCTCGCGGATTGATCCGCTATACCACGGAGCACTCCCTTGAGGGTGGCAAGACGCATATCCTACGGCCGCGCCTGATCGGTTACTTTATCGCACTGATGGTAATGATCGGCTTGTTCGTGTGGACCGTCAGCGATCGCCTGCCGCTGGATGTGGATATCGAACGCGACCGTAATCAGCTTTACAGCATGACCCGGGAAGGGGACATCACCAACTCCTATACGTTGACGATTCGCAATCTGGATGACAAGGCGCATCGCTACGTGATCACCCCTACCGGCCTGGATGGCATTACGCTGCTCGGCAACACCAGCATCACCATCGACGCCGGTCGCAGCACCACATTCCCGATACAGCTTGCGGTTCCCGCCGAGGCCCTCGATGCGCCCAGCAAGGCCATCGTCATCAACATCGAGGCCGAGCAGAACCCGGATATTACATTGGCTAAGGAAGCACGTTTTCTTGGCCAATCACGGAGATGATTCATGACGACACAGATACGCCCCTGGTACAAGGAATTCTGGGCATGGTTCCTGCTGGGAATACTGGGGCTGGCGGTAGTAATGGGCACCACCTTTCTGGTGTTCTCGATCACAAGTTTCGATGGCATGGTGGTCGACGACTACTACAAGGAAGGGTTGGCCATCAACAAGACCCTGAAACAGGATCAGCGTGCGGCCGAGATGGGAATGGCGGCGAACCTGCGCATCGACGATCTCAGTGGCGATGTCGTGGTCAAACTCGAGGGCGAGGCACGCCCCGAGAAGCTGCAGCTCGATCTGATCTTTCCTTCTCAGGACGGCCGTGACCAGCGTGTGATCCTCGATCGAGTCAGCGCCGGTCATTATGTCGGCCAACTGCCTCGTGCCTTGCAATACCGCTGGTACGTGCAATTGCATGCGCAAACCGCCGAACCGGAGTGGCGTCTACTGGGCGAGATCGAACTGCCTCAGAAGGAAGCATTGGCCTTGCGTGCCAATATTGGCGGGGCATGAGCACACTGGCGGCGTCCATCGACAGCGAAACGCTCTGCTACCACTGTGGCTCCCCGGTGCCTCGCAAAGCGCCTTGGCATATCGTTCTAGGGGATGAGCGCCATCCGCTATGCTGCCCGGGCTGCGAGGCGGTGGCCCACGCCATCGTCGATGGCGGTCTGGAAAGCTACTACCGCTTTCGTACCGAACTGCCGGAGCGCCCGGACGATCGTCAGATTCAGCGCGCCGACACCTGGTCTGTTTTCGACGATCCGGCGCTGCAGCGCCAGTTCGTTCACCCGGCGGAGAACGATCGACGCCAGATCACTCTTGCGGTGGACGGCATTACCTGCGCCGCCTGCGCCTGGCTGATCGAGCATCACCTCAATGCCCTGGACGGCCTGCATTCGAGTGCCGTCAATTTGAGCCATCATCGTCTGCACCTGGTATGGAACCCGACCCGATTGAAGCTATCGCGCATTCTGGCGGAGCTTGCCGGCATCGGTTATTCGTCTCAACCTTATGAGCCGGATGTTGCTCAGCAGAAACTTCAGCGCGAAGAGCGCCAGTCCATTCGTCGCCTGATCGTGGCCGCCGTGGCGATGATGCAGGTCATGATGTTTTCCATTCCTCTTTATGTGTCTGGCCCAGACGACATCAGCGAAGAGTTCTTCGCGCTGTTCCACTGGCTTTCCCTGGCCTTGACCACGCCGGTGGTTGCGTATTCCGCCTTGCCTTTTTTTAGAAATGCCCTGCGGGACCTGCGTACTCGTCACCTGGGCATGGACGTTCCCGTCTCGATTGCCATTCTCGGTGCTTATCTTGCCAGCGCCTATGCGGTGCTGAGCGGTAGCGACGATGTGCATGGCACGCCGGTCTATTTTGATTCGGTGACCATGTTCACCTTCTTTTTGCTGTTCAGCCGCTATATCGAGATGCGCGCCCGAAGGCGCAATGGCCATAGCGGCAATGCCCTGTCCGGCGTATTGCCTTCAAGCGCCATTCGCCTTGAAGCGGATGGCAGCGAACGGGTCTTGCCCGCCAATCAATTGAAGCCAGGCGATCGCATTCGCATACGCCCGGGACATGGTGTGCCCGCGGACGGCGTCATCGTCGCGGGGCATTCGAGCATCGATGAGTCGATGCTGACCGGCGAAACGCTGCCCGTCAGCCGTCAGGTCGGCGATAGCGTCACCGGTGGCAGTCTCAACGTCGAAAGCCCCCTCGAAATCGAGGTCACCCGCAGCGGCCGTGACGCCAGGGCTGCCGGCATCATGGAACTCAGCGACCGGGCCTTTGCCAGCCGTCCCAAGATTGCCGAACAGGCCTCTCACATGGCACATCATTTTGTGACGAGCCTGTTGCTCGTCAGTCTTGCGGTGGCCATCGCCTGGAGTTTCATCGATCCGTCCCGGGTGCTATGGGTCACGCTGTCGGTACTGGTGGTGACCTGCCCCTGCGCCCTGGCCCTGGCAACGCCCACGGCGCTGACTGCCAGCCACGGCCAGCTGCGCCGCCGAGGTATGCTGGTGACCCGGGCCAACGCTATCGAAGGGTTGGCTCAGGCGACCCGAGTCGTGTTCGACAAGACCGGCACCCTCACCGAGGGCAGAATGCGTCTGAGAAGTGTCCAGCCTTTGACCGGCGATATGGACAGCGAGCAGGCGCGAACCCTGGCAGCCGCCCTGGAGGCCCATTCCGAACACCCCATTGCCCAGGCCTTTCGCGATCAAAACCCTTCCAATGCCACCGCAAGCGACGTGCGCAACGTGCCCGGACAAGGGCTGGAAGGCCTCATCAATGGGCGACGCTATCGCCTGGGCCGTCCGGACTTCGTCATGCAGACGCCGCCCCCATTGCCTGATCAGCAGGGCCAATGGCTGCTGCTCGCCATGATTGAAGCTCCCTCCGACGTATCTATCAGCGTACCCTTGGCCTGGTTCCGTCTCGACGATACCCTGCGCGACGACGCCCATTCGACCGTTGCCGCGCTTCATGATCTGGGCCTGGAAGTGGAGCTGTTGTCCGGGGATGTCAGCAACGTCGTGGAAAGGCTTGCTCATGAGCTTGGCATCAAGGCCTGGCAAGCCGGCGCTACCCCGGAAACCAAGCTCGAACACGTTTGGAACCTGCAGGCTCGGGGCGAGCGAGTCATCATGGTTGGCGACGGCATCAACGACGTCCCGGTACTGTCTGCGGCGGACGTGTCCGTGGCCATGAACGGCGCGACGGATCTTGCCCGTACCAGCGCCGACGCGTTGTTGATGAGCCCGCGCCTGGAGCGTATCGTCGAAGCAGTGCAGCTGGCGCGCCGAACTCAACACTTGATTCGTCAGAACCTGCTCTGGGCGCTTTGCTACAATGTCTGCGCGCTGCCGCTGGCGGCACTGGGCCTGGTACCGCCCTGGGTAGCAGCGCTGGGCATGTCCGCCAGCTCCTTGGTGGTGGTAGGCAATGCCCTGCGACTCAACCGGGTCAAAGCCGCTCCTCGCTCCTCGCCACTGGCAACAACGTCATGAGCATTCTCTACCTGTTGATTCCTATTTCGCTGCTGCTGCTTTCTCTTGCCGTCTGGGCGTTTTTCTGGGCCGTCAAGCACGATCAGTTCGACGATCTGGAAGGTCCGGCCTACCGCATTCTCTTCGATGAGGACGAAAACGATCTGACGGCGGAACAGCGCAAGCGCAGGCAGGCCCGTCGTAAATCGGCAACTGATGACAAGACGGAAAAACCAGAAAAGCATCACTCCGACGATCAGGACAAGAACCCACACTGATGGATCCTACCGGCCTCGATCTACCGCCTCTGGCGGCAGCCTTCATCTTCGGTCTTCTAGGCGGTGCCCACTGTATCGGCATGTGCGGCGGCATCATGAGTGCCCTGACCTTTGCGGTGCCCCCCAGCATGCGTAGTAAGGGACGCTTGGGCGGATTGCTGTTGGGCTACAATCTAGGGCGCATTGCCAGCTACATGGTGGCAGGCGCTTTGGTTGCGAGTCTGGGCACACTGCTTGGCAGCGCCAGTAACAGCCTGCGACTCGTGCTGCAGGTACTGGCCGCGGTGATGATGATTCTGATGGCGCTGTATCTGGCCAACTGGTGGCGGGGGCTAACCCGAATCGAGGCCCTGGGGCGCCATCTATGGCGTCATTTAGAACCGATCGGCCGGCGCCTGATGCCGGTAGTCAAGGTGCCTCAAGCAGTGGCACTAGGAGCAGTATGGGGCTGGTTGCCTTGCGGACTGGTCTACTCGATGCTGACCTGGAGTCTGGCGGGTGGCGATCCTGGCCGAGGCGCGGCGCTGATGGGCGCTTTCGGCCTGGGTACGCTGCCGGCACTGCTCGTTACCGGCGTAGCGGCGCGGCAGATGACCAACCTGATTCGCCATCCGGCCACCCGCACTATCGCCGCGCTTGTGATCATCGCCTTTGCGCTGTGGCAACTCTGGGGATTGTGGCCCCAGCTTGTACCCGGCACCGAGATGCCACACGCCCACGCCCACGGCCAGCACGGCTGAGCTCGAAGCTCGAAAGGCCGTATAATTTCGAAGCTAGCTGGGTGATTTTTTCTTGCAGCTTATAGCTCCCGGCTAAGAATCAGGCTTCCCGGGTCAGCAGATCAAAGGCTGCAATACGATTGGCATTCAGGGTCTCGCGCCTGGCTTCGAGACCATGAAAATCGAAAAGATCGCGATCCGCAAGCTGGGACGGAGCGACATTGGACACCGCCTTGAACATGGTCTCGAGCCGCCCAGAGTGCGTCTTCTCCCACTCGCCGAGCATCTCCTTGACCACCTGGCGCTGCAGGTTGGGCTGGGAGCCGCACAGGTTGCAGGGAATGATGGGAAACTCCATCAGGCGGGCGAACTCGGCGATGTCCGCCTCCCGGCAATAGGCCAAGGGGCGAATGACGATGTTCTTACCATCGTCGGAAAGCAGCTTGGGTGGCATGGCCTTGAGGGTGCCGCCGTAGAACATGTTGAGGAACAACGTCTCGAGGATATCCTCGCGATGGTGCCCGAGGGCTACCTTGGTCGCGCCGATCTCTTCGGCGAAACCGTAGAGTGAGCCGCGACGCAGCCGCGAACATAGGGCGCAGGTAGTCTTGCCTTCCGGGGTCTTCTCCTTGACCACGGAATAGGTGTCACGCTCGAGAATATGATAAGCCATGCCGAGGCTATCAAGATATTGCGGCAGTATATGTTCGGGAAAACCCGGCTGCTTCTGGTCCAGGTTGACCGCGATCAGTTCGAAATCGATGGGGGCATTGCGCTGCAGATTGCGCAGAATCTCGAGCAGGGTGTAAGAATCCTTGCCGCCGGAGAGGCAGACCATGACCTTGTCCCCCGCTTCGATCATGGCATAGTCGACAATGGCATTGCCGACCTGACGGCGCAGACGTTTCTGCAGCTTGTTGAACTCGTATTTGGGTTTGCCGATGAGCGCTGACATGACGAAACACTAGATGATGAATTAAAGGGTGACAATGCTACCACTGCCCCTGTCGACATGCGACGACACGCCGTTCGAACATGATCATAAATATCTAGCTCGCGTCCTTTCCTAGGCGAACGTACATCAGCGCCGTGGTCACCGCATCGCCCAGTGCCGTATGTCGCCCCATCACCGGAACGCCCAGGGCCTTGGCCACCGTCTCGAAGCGCAGGTCGGGTTCCAGATTGGGATTCGTCCTGCGTATTTCACGCCGATAGAGATGGAGCATGTCCAGACAGGCATTGGGTAGATCGAAACCAAAGCGCGGCCTCAGATGACGATTGATCACCGCAAGATCGTAATCGATACACCAGCCGAGTAGCGGACGATTACCGATGAAATCGAGCAGCTTTTCCAGCGCATCTGCCGGCGTCTCACCGCCATCGAGGTCGATACCACGCAAGCGGTGGATCTTGATCGAATCGCCGCTCAAGCTTTCCGGACACTGCAGGCGCAAATCCAGGGAGTCGCTGGTCAGCACGCGTCCGGCCTTGATGCGCACCGCCGCCACCGATACCAACTCCGCTGTCTTCGTATCGAGCCCGGTGGTCTCACAGTCAATGGATACCACCTCATCGCCGGTATAAGGATTGAATAGCCAACCGTAATGGCCATCCGCTTGACGTCTGCGATCGGTAACCCGGCGCAAGGCTCGAAGCATCAAGATACTTTCCTTTTAGTATTCCAGATGAAAGCGATACGACAATCGCTGCTTGAAACTCTTGACGATACCCAGCGCTTCCCGCAACAGGTCACGCTCCAGAGAAGATAGCGTCTGCACCACCACGCGATTGGGCTCTTCGCTGTTCTGCTTGCCATCGAGCCGCGCCAACTGCTGCTTGAGTCGCAGCTCGGAAAACAGGGAAAGCGCCTCACCAAGATCGTCGGCGAAACCCTTTTCCAGGCGGCCCTCTTCCGCCAACGCCTTTAGCCTCGCAAGGGTCGAGGTCGGCAGTATTCGCTTTTCCAAGGCCAGGGTACGTACGCCGTGCACGATGGGAAAAATGCCGCCTTTTTTGATGTCGATGCCGTGTTCGGGCCTCTTAAGGGTACCAAACAGGGTCAAGGGCGTGGAAAAGCTCAGGGCAGCACGAGCAAAATAGGACAGCAACAACTCGTCTCGGGCGCAGAGCTCGAAAAGATGGTTGCGCAACCTCTCGAGCAGGGTGGTGTCTCCCGCCACCGCATGGGCATCCAGCATGATCGCCAGGTTCATCAGGGAGGCGCCGTCACGCTTGGCGATCCAATGAGAGATCGTATCGCGCCATTCCGATTCGCTCTTCACCCACTCGGGATTCGATACCATGATGTCGCCCAGACAAGGTGGATAACCCAACGTCAGCAGCGTGTCCGTCAGTTGCTGCATGTCCGAGGCACATCCCGGCCAGTCGGCATCATCCGCCAGGATCAGAGCATTGTCCTGATCGGTCTTCAGTATCTGCTCACCGCGCCCTTCACTCCCCATGACCAACAGGCAGCTTTGGCGCTGATATTCCGGCGCCACGATGAATCCAAATGCCTTGTTGACGATACGCCCGTTGAGCGCGGCCAGCAGATCCATGACGAATTCCAGCTTCACGCCCTGGGCCATCAGCGCTTTGACAAGTTCCGGTATGCGCGCGCTGGCCGCAGCAAGTGAGTCGAGATCCTCTGCCTGCTCCACCTCCAGACTGACCATGTAGGAGCGACTGGAGAAATAGCTCAGCACATCGGTCAGTTCGACGACTCCACAAGGCTGGTCATTCTCCAGTACGACCACCCGGGAGACCTTGTGCCGAGTCATGCTCACCAAAGCCTGAAAAAGATAGTCCCCTGGCTGAGCCGAGACCAACGTGAAATGAGCGATATCCACTACCGAGCTGTGTTTGTCGCGCCCCTCAAGCACCAGCGCATTGAGCAGATCGGTCTTGGTAATCATGCCAAAGCATTTCGCTGCCTGAACCAGCAAGCTGTCCGCATGACTGTCGTCGAGTGCCGCCGCAGCCTGGGCTACGGTCGTCGCCTCATCCAGAATGAGCGGCGGGCGCATGCACTCGTCGATACGTGCCAGCATGAACCCCGCCATGGTCATGCCGCCTTCATTACGCTGTTCGATCAATAGGCGCGTCTTGTTGGCCAGACTCTGGCGAAAGAACTCGGCAAAGGCGGGTGACTCCTGACAGAGCTGTTCGAGGAGCGCCTTGGGCAATAGATAGCAGAGCGTTTCCTGCTCGGCCTTGAAGCGATAGCGGCTCCTGCCATTGATGATGCTGATCGCGCCGAACAGGTCGCCGGCGGTGTAATGTCCGATGCGACCCTGATCACCCGGCATGGTGTTATCCAGCTCCGCGACTTCGCCCTTGTGGATGATGAAGACGAACTCGCTGGACTGGCCGGCCTCGAGAATGATTTCCTGGTTGTCGAAATAGCCAAGATCGACACCTTTGACAATCCGTGCCTTGCTGGACTCATCGAGTAATGAGAAAGGCGGCTGTGAAAGATCAATGTCGACCATCGTATGCTCCCCGATACAACCCCTTTTGATATTGGCTCAGCGCATGCAGCCAACCATATGCCCACCCAATTCAAGCATTAGTCATGAAGACATTCGAATTACATGCCATGACTATCGATTTCGATAATTCCCTAGCAAGAATAGCAACAGCATGATTTTTAAAAAAAGCCAGACCATCGTTCTATACTTCTGAAACTAGACTATTGTCCCATGCACGACTGCCTAGACCATCGTCCTATAAGCACCCGACAGGCATTGATCTCGACTATCAAGAACTCAAACAAGCTACTGAAATTATTGAATTTTAAATCTATAAGATTAAATTCTTTTTCCTTTATAGTACCAAAGTATAGGATTTTATTTTCCGTGTTTTTTGCCCACTATTAGCCTCGAGCTACGACATGTAATAATGCGTTCATGAAGCATCTTGATTTGATAGAGATAACGATCAGCCATGTGATGCCGTAGGGCCTCCCCGACCGATAATGGTTGTTATGGAATGATGATCGACCTGTCGAAACTGATGTTTTCTCAAGGCAACGTCCTTTATTAAAACAAGCGGAGAGCAATAATATGGCAGATGATAAAACCAATGCTGCTGCCTACTGGTCGGCGAACGTTCGCCTGATTGCCGGCTGCCTGGTGGTCTGGGCGCTGGTGTCTTACGGCTTTGCCATCCTGCTACGCCCTTTACTGGCCGGTATTCCTGTCGGCGGAACGGATCTGGGATTCTGGTTCGCTCAGCAGGGCTCCATCCTGACCTTTATCGGCATCATTTTCTTCTATGCGTGGAAAATGAATCGGCTCGATAAAAAATTCGGTCTCGAGGAGTAAGCCAGCATGAGTCAATTTGCTATCAATCTTCTCTTCGTGGGGGCGTCCTTCGCTCTTTACATCGCTATTGCCATCTGGGCCAAGGCCGGCTCGACGAAGGACTTCTACGTCGCCGGCGGCGGCGTGCACCCAATCACCAACGGCATGGCCATCGGCGCCGACTGGATGTCCGCGGCCTCCTTCATTTCCATGGCGGGCCTGATCGCCGCCGGCGGCTATGCCAACTCCACCTTCTTGATGGGCTGGACCGGCGGCTATGTTCTGCTGGCTACCTTATTGGCGCCGTATCTGCGCAAATTCGGCAAGTTCACGGTACCGGAGTTCATCGGCGATCGCTTCTACAGCAAGACCGCGCGTCTGGTGGCGGTGGTGTGTCTCATCGTCGCCTCGGTGACCTACGTCATCGGGCAGATGGCCGGGGCCGGTGTGGCCTTCTCCCGCTTCCTGGAAGTAGACGCCACCATGGGGCTGATCATCGCCGCCGTCGTGGTCTTCTTCTACTCCGTACTCGGGGGCATGAAAGGCATTACCTACACCCAGGTCGCCCAGTATTGCGTGCTGATTACCGCCTACACTATCCCGGCGGTGTTCATCTCCCTCGAGTTGACCGGAAACCCGCTGCCACCGCTGGGCCTCTTCTCGGAGCATACCGAATCCGGCATGCCACTGCTGGCCAAGCTCAACGAGGTCATTACCGATCTCGGGTTCAACGAATACACGGCGGACGTGGATAACAAGCTGAACATGGTGCTGTTCACCCTGTCGTTGATGATCGGCACTGCGGGCCTGCCTCACGTCATCATTCGCTTCTTCACCGTGCCTAAGGTCGCTGATGCTCGCTGGTCCGCCGGCTGGGCCCTGGTCTTCATCGCCTTGCTCTACCTGACGGCGCCGGCAGTTGCCTCCATGGCGCGCCTGAATCTGGTCAACACCATCTACCCCGAAGGCCCTACCGCCGAGGCCATCCAGTACGAGGATCGCCCGAACTGGGTCAAGGAGTGGGAAGTGACCGGCCTGATCCAGTATGACGACAAGAATGGCGATGGCCGCATCCAGCTATACAACTCGGATTCGGAAAGTTTCGCCTCCACCGCAGAGTCCCGGGGCTGGGAAGGCAACGAGCTGGAGGTCAACCGGGACATTCTGGTACTGGCCAATCCGGAGATCGCCAATCTGCCCGGCTGGGTCATCGGCCTGATCGCAGCGGGGGGGCTGGCAGCTGCGCTGTCGACCGCTGCCGGTCTACTGCTGGCCATCTCGTCCGCCATCAGTCACGACCTGATCAAGGGCGCGATCAACCCCAGAATCACCGAGAAAGGCGAACTCATGGCGGCGCGGATCTCCATGTCCGTGGCCATTGTCGTCGCCACCTATCTGGGGGCCAACCCACCAGGGTTTGCGGCCCAGGTAGTAGCACTGGCCTTCGGCATCGCCGGTGCATCGCTATTTCCGGTGCTGATGATGGGAATCTTCTCCAAGCGGGTGAACAACACCGGTGCCATCGCCGGCATGCTCACAGGCCTGGGCTTCGCTCTGGTGTACATCTTCATCTACAAGGGCTGGTTCTTCATTCCGGGAACCAACAACCTGGCGGACATTCCCGAAAACTATGTATTGGGCATATCACCGCTATCCATTGGCGCCGTCGGAGCAATCATCAACTTCGCCGTAGCCTTCACTGTATCCAAGGTCACCGCACCGCCGCCCCAGGAGATACAGGATCTGGTGGAAAGCGTTCGCTATCCGAAAGGCGCTGGCACTGCAGTCGACCATTAAGCCATAATGGCGCCCGGTTGCAGCACCTCTGCCATCGGTAAACAAGACCAATCGGGCTTCCCTCGGGAAGCCCGATTGCCGTGGAGACGTTCGATTCATGATATGGCACTTGATTGCAGCGGCCTTCGCGGGCTTGGGAGCAGCCGGTGTAGGGCTTTTATTACGGTTTGCTAGTGGTAAACGCGCACCACGCTGGGTAGTACCTGTTTTTGCAGGCCTGGGTATGCTGGCCTACCAGGTCAATTATGAATACGCCTGGTTTGACAATAAACGAGCGCGGCTACCCGAATCGGCAACGGTGATATCCGTTGAAAAAGAGCAGATGCTCTGGCGACCCTGGACCTATCTGTTTCCGTTGACCACCGCCTTCGACGTGGTCGATCAGGACAACCTGGTGAGTTCGCAGGTCAATGGGGAACCGCTGGTGGAATTCATCCTTTACCGGTTTGAAAAGAGTTATCAGGACCTGGTGTCTCATCAGCCACACCTGATAAATTGCGCTACTCGGGAAAAACTGCCTCTAGTAGGCGAAGAGCGTCAGCCCGATGTAGCCAAAATGCAGAATATCGATCCCTCCACGCCCTTGTTCAAGACGGTTTGCCCCGATACGTAACATCTCCTCCTTCATTGCCCTAGAATGAGCGCAGACAAGGGAGGAATCATGTTTCAAGGCTGGCTGTTGATCGTCATTTCGCTGCTCTATATCGCCACCCTTTTCTTCATTGCCTGGCGTGGCGATCGCCGTGCGCGTCTGCTGGGCGCGGCCCAGCGGCGGCCCGTCATCTATAGCCTGGCGCTGGCGATCTACTGCACCTCCTGGACCTTCTACGGGGCCGTCGGCCAGGCCGCTACCTCCGGCTGGTCCTTTGCCAGCATCTTTGTCGGCCCGGTACTGACCTTTGCCCTGTTCTGGCCGGTGCTGGCCAAGATGATCCGTGTCGCCAAACGTCAGAACGTCACCTCTATCGCCGACTTCATCGCCTCACGCTACGGCAAGACCCAATCCCTTGCCGCCTTTGCCAGCCTTGTAGCATTGATTGGTACCCTGCCCTACATCGCCTTGCAGCTGAAAGCCGTTTCCACCTCGTTTAACGTGCTAACGGCCTCCTCGGACATGACCCGGGCCCCGCTGTTTGCCGACACGGCCTTCTATGTGGCGGCGGTCATGGCCATTTTTGCGATCCTGTTCGGCACCCGGCACACGGACGCCACCGAGCACCACGAGGGCTTGATTCAGGCCATCGCCTTCGAATCCGTGGTCAAGCTGCTCGCCTTTCTAGCGCTGGGAGCCTACGTAACCTGGGGCATGTTCGATGGGCTGGGGGATCTGCTTGGGCGTGCAGAAAGCCATCTCGAATTGCAACGCCAACTGAGCGAGCAGGACTTTGGCCGAGGTTTCTGGGCACAGACCCTGTTAGCCATGCTGGCGATTTTCTGCCTGCCGCGTCAGTTTCACGTCACGGTGGTCGAAAATACCCATCCCGACGATGCTGCTCGAGCGCGCTGGCTATTTCCACTCTACCTCGTTGCCATCGGCTTTTTCGTATTACCGATAGCCGCCGCCGGGCTGACGATGTTTCCCGAGAGCAGGATTTCGCCCGACATCTACATGCTGGCGTTGCCCATCGCCGCCGACAACGAGCTCTTGACTCTGTTGACCTTCATAGGTGGCTTTTCTGCCGCAACGGGAATGGTCATCGTCGCCGCCGTTGCCGTATCGATCATGGTTTCCAACGAGATCGTCATTCCGTTACTGTTTCGCCTTCGCTGGTTCGACACCAAGGCTCGGGACTATGGCCGGCTGGTACTGCGAGCCCGGCGTATCACCATCCTAGTTATCCTGGCATTGGCCTATGGCTTCTATAAGCTGACCGCGGAATTCAGCTCTCTTGCCTCCACCGGCATGCTCTCCTTTGCTGCTGCGGCGCAATTCGCCCCGGCATTGCTCGGGGGGCTCTATTGGAAACGCGGCAATCGTCTAGGCGTCATCACCGGTATGAATCTCGGCTTTGCGGTCTGGGTCTATGCGCTGCTGTTGCCGACCCTGGTCAATGCCGGAGTGGTTCCTTACTCCTGGCTTACCCTGAGCCCGCTGGGCATCGATTGGCTGTCACCGACGCAACTGTTCGGCTTCAATATCGGCGATCCTTTCACCCACGGCGTGATGCTATCCCTGGGGCTCAACCTGTTCGGCTACATCTTCGTCTCCCAGATTACCTCCCAGCGCGTGGTAGAGCGGATCCAGGCCTCATTGTTCGTCGACAGTGTCGAAACTCGGCAGACATCGGTGAATCGCCCCTGGACCGGCGCCACCACCGTGGACGACCTGCGAGTGCTCTGTGAGCGTTTCCTGGGCGCCAGCCAGGTGCGTGATGCTTTCGACGATTACGCAAGACGAAACGGTCAGCAGCTGGAATACAACGCCCGGGCCTCGATCGATGTCATTCAATTCACCGAACGACTATTGGCCTCGGTACTCGGGGCGTCATCGGCGCGCATCGTCGTCAACTCTGCACTACAGGGTCGCGGCATCGGCATCTCAGATGTCATCTCCATCGTCGATGAAGCGTCTCAGGTGCTCGAGTTCAACCGGGCCTTGCTCCAGGCCACCATCGAGAACATCAATCAGGGCATCAGCGTGGTGGATCAGAATCTGCGTCTGGTGGTGTGGAACCAGCGCTATCTGGAGCTTTTCCGCTTTCCCGACCACTTGATTCGCGTGGGCGCCTCAATGGCCAAGATCTTTCGCTACAACGCCCACAACGGCGAGTACGGCCCGGGGGATCCGGAGGAGCATGTGGAGCTATTGCTCGACAACATCAGAAGAGGTCAGCCGCATCGCTACATCCGCTATCGTCAGGATGGCAGCGTACTCGACGTTCAAGGCAATCCCATGCCCGGTGGCGGTTTCGTGTATAGCTATCAGGATGTCACCCAGCAAAAGCGCACCGAAGAAGCGTTGATTCGCTCCGAGAACAACATCCGCATCTATACCGACAACGTGCCCGCCCTGATCGCCTATTTCGATAGGGAACGTCGCTATCTTTTCACCAACCGGGCCTATGAACAGACCTTCGACATCGATCGCGCAAGCGTCATCGGCAAGCGTACGGAGGATGTACTCTCTGCGGAAATCGCGCAGGATCGCGCGCCCTGGATGGAGCGAACCCTGAACGGCGAGCGGGTCAGCTTCGAGATTTCCCTGGATGACGGCGAAGGTGGCATCCGCTATATGCTCGTCACCTATACGCCCCACTTCGGCGACAGCGATAGCATTCTCGGCTTCTTTGCGCTCTACCAGGATATAACCGAGCGCCGTCTGGCCGAAATAGCACTCCAGGAAACCAACGAGAATCTCGAAGAGCGCGTTCGCGAGCGCACCCAGGCGCTGTCCAAGGCCAATGCCGCCCTGCGTCAGGAAAACCGGGTACGCGCCGAAGCCGAACAGGCACTGCGCCAGGCCAAGCAGACCGCCGAGACGGCCAACGCCTCGAAAACTCGCTTTCTGGCTGCAGCAAGTCATGACCTGCTGCAGCCGCTCAATGCCGCACGCCTGTTTACCTCAGCGCTTTCCCAGCAAAACGATGCTCTCGACCTCAAGCGCACCGTTGGCCATATCGACAATTCCCTGCAGGCCGCTGAAGAGCTTTTGAGTACGTTGCTGGACATTTCAAAACTGGATGCCGGCGCCCTTACTCCCAGGCGGGCGCATTTTCCCCTGGCCAATATCCTTCGCCCTCTGCGGGCAGAATTCGAGGTGATGGCCGAAGAGCGAGGGCTCGATCTTGTCGTGGTGACCACCGATACCTGGGTCGATAGTGACGCTCAGATGCTGCGTCGCATTCTGCAGAACTTTCTCGCCAACGCCCTGCGTTATACACAATACGGCCATGTGCTATTGGGCTGCCGTCGCCATGGCCAGCACCTGTCCATCGAGGTCTGGGATACAGGGCCCGGGATTCCCGAGTCCAAACAAGCAGAGATATTTCAGGAGTTTCGTCGCCTGGATCAGGTCTCGCGCCACAAGGAGAGCGAAAAAGGACTGGGGCTGGGGCTCTCCATCGCCGACCGCATGAGCCGTGTTCTTGACCACCCCATTCGAGTGCGCTCCTGGGAGGGCGCAGGCACTCTATTCTCGGTGGAGGTACCGCGGGTATCCGCTCAGGAAATACCCGCAACCAGTGATGATGCCCCTAGCCGACGCACTAGCAACAAGCTGGCAGGTACCCGAATCGTCTGTATCGACAACGAAACGCTGATTCTGGAAGGTATGAAGGCAATGCTGACCGGCTGGGGCTGCGAGGTGTTCACTGCTACCTCGATTGGCGGCGCCAAGTCGATTCTGCGCCATTTGGAAGAGGATCCGGATGCGATCCTCGCCGACTATCATCTGGACAACGAAGTCACTGGCTTGATGGCGCTGGAAGCACTGGATGAGCGCTCTGAGGGATCCGTACCCGGTATCGTGATTACCGCCGACCGCACCGAAGAAGTTGCTGAGGAGATCAAGCGCGCCGGCTATCATCTGTTGTTGAAACCGGTGCGCCCCGCTGCCCTGCGCGCTTTGCTGACGCGCACGCTGCAAGCCAGTCGCGCCATGCGCACTTCTTGAACGGCATCAATCAGGCTTGCAAAGAAGCCCAGGATAAAAGTATTGAAACGTTTTATCCTGGGCTCGAATTGTGGGCGCCGATAGTGCTTCAGACTATCAGGACTCGACCTTGGGCGGCTCGACTTCGAGTTTCTGGGCCGCAATGACCGCCTGAGTGCGCGAATGCACCCCTAGTTTGCGCAGGATGGCGGTCACATGGGCCTTGATAGTGGCCTCGGAGACGCTCAACTCATAAGCGATCTGTTTGTTGAGCAACCCTTCAGTGAGCATGTTGAGCACACGAAACTGCTGGGGGGTAAGCGAGGCGATCGCTTCTGCGAAACGTGTCTCTTCTTCGTTGGTTTCCCCAAGCGTGGCGGCCAATGCTTCCGGCAGCCAGATTTCACCTTCGAGAATTTCGCCAACGGCTTGGGAGATCATCGCCAGGGAGGAGGATTTGGGGATGAAACCAGACGCACCATAATCGATGGCCCGACGCACCACATAGGGTTCGTCACTGCCTGATACCACGGCGACAGGAATATCCGGGGTCTGCCCACGCAATTGAATCAAGCCGGAAAACCCGTGCGCCCCGGGCATGTGTAGATCCAGCAAGATCAGATCCGCATCGGGATGGCGCGTTACCACCTCGGTGGTCGCTTCCATAGTATCCGCTTCGACGATTTCAGCTTGAGAAGCAACCTGGCGCAAGGCTTGCGTCAACGCGGCGCGGAACAGCGGGTGGTCATCGGCAACTATGAATTTCTGGGCAAAGGCCATTAAGTCCTCTCCGGTTCCCTGCACTGGCTTGCACTAGGATGGTACGTCATTCATCACGACGTCAATTGTGTTCACTATTCTCTTACACCATGTTACCCCATGCCGGAGCCGATCCCCAAGCGCTGCGCGCCTTTGATGGGCGGTACGAATGTTCGTAAAAAAACCGGCTCTGGGAAAGCCGGTCACTGAAAACGATGAGTAACACATTCAACGGTTGGCGCGATTCTCGATCAGATCATCGACCACGCTTGGATCTGCCAGGGTACTAGTATCTCCTAGGCCATCCGTCTCGTTGGCCGCGATCTTGCGCAGAATGCGCCGCATGATCTTGCCTGACCGGGTCTTGGGCAACCCTGGAGACCACTGGATGACATCCGGCGAGGCAATAGGCCCGATATCCTTGCGCACCCACTGCACAAGCTCTTTCTTGAGTTCGTCGCTGGGCTCGTAGTCATCCCCCAGGGTGACATAGATATAGATTCCCTGACCCTTGAGGTCGTGCGGGTACCCCACCACGGCGGCCTCGGCCACTGCCTTGTGAGCCACCAGGGAGGATTCGATCTCCGCAGTGCCCATGCGGTGGCCGGACACGTTGATCACATCGTCGACTCGGCCGGTGATCCAGTAGTAGCCATCTTCATCCCGACGACAGCCATCTCCAGTAAAGTACATGCCTTTATAAGCGGAGAAATAGGTCTGGATGAAACGCTCGTGGTTATTCCAGATGGAGCGCGCCTGAGCCGGCCAGGAATCGAGAATGACCAAGTTGCCATCGTTGGCACCTTCGAGAATCTCGCCTTCGTTGTTTACCAGGGCAGGCTGAACGCCAAAGAACGGCAGCGTGGCTGAACCGGGTTTGAGAGCGATGGCGCCGGGCAAGGGAGCAATCATGATGGCGCCAGTCTCGGTCTGCCACCAGGTGTCGACGATGGGGCATTTAGAGTTGCCGATCACCCGGTAGAACCAGTCCCAGGCTTCGGGATTGATGGGCTCGCCTACGGACCCGAGTACTCGCAGGCTGTCACGCGTGCTCGAGTCCATGACATTGTCGCCATGGGCCATCAGCGCCCGAATGGCGGTGGGCGACGTGTACAGGATCGCTACCTTATGTTTGTCGATGATTTCGCCCATACGGCCATGGGATGGGTAGCTAGGCACCCCCTCGAACATCAGCGTGATACCGCCGTTTGCCAATGGCCCGTAGACGATATAGCTATGCCCGGTGACCCAGCCCACATCCGCACTACACCAGTAGACTTCACCTTCCTGATAATCAAAGACATATTTGTGGGTCATAGCAGTCTGTAGCAGATACCCACCAGTGGTGTGTTTGAGGCCTTTCGGCGCACCGGTGGAACCCGAGGTATACAGGATGAATAACGGATCCTCAGCATTCATCGTCTCTGGCGCACACTCGGTGGACTGCTGCTCAACCTGTTCGTGGTACCAGAGATCGCGCCCATCGTGCCACTCGGTTTCACCACCAGTGCGCTTTACTACCAGAACATTGGTGACCACATCGGTACCGTCTCGGGTCATGGCCGCATCGACGTTGTCCTTGAGGGGAACCCGCTTACCACCGCGTACCGACTCATCGGCGGTAATGATCAGCTTCGACTGGGCATCGACGACCCGCTGGGCCAGGGCATCCGGTGAGAAACCGCCGAACACTACCGAATGAATCGCGCCGATACGAGCGCAGGCCAGCATCGCCATGGCCGCCTCGGGAATCATCGGCATGTACAGGGTCACGACATCCCCCTTGCCCACCCCAAGCGCCTTGTAAGCGTTGGCCAGCTGACAGGTCTGCTCATGCAGTTGACGATAGGTCAGGGTCTTGCTTTCGTTGGGGTCATCGCCTTCCCAGATGATAGCGGGCTGGTCGCCCCGCTTCTCCAGGTGACGGTCGAGACAGTTGGCACTGACATTGAGTTCACCGTCCTCGAACCAGCGGATATCGACGTTGTGGGTGTCAAAGACAGTGTGCTTGATCCTCGTCGGGGCCTTGATCCATTCCAGTTGCTTGGCCTGCTCGCCCCAGAATGACTCGGGGTTGTCCACCGACTGCTGATACATGCGCTGATACGTTTCCTTGTCCGCCCAGGCGTTGCCGGCGAAATCCTCACGCACGGAATGGACTTTTTGCTGTTCAGTCATGTTGGAGCCTCTGCACCCTGTCGGGTATCTTGGGATGTGCCTGTACCGACCCGATGGCCGAGTCGACGCTTACAATGTCCCTTCAGCATATACCCAGTGGGGGCATTCCTCCCTATTAGACCTTCGTAGAAACTTTTTCTTCTCTAAATTCAAAACCTTGGGAAGCTTTAAATTATCTTCTCGCGAGACCAGACCAGCCTTTGCCGACATTGACGGCAAACGTAATGTTTACCGGCATGAGCGAGCCTATGTCGTCGAACGCTGAAGTGATGATTTTGGCAACCACATTCGTAACGGTACGGAGCCGGACTGGCCGCTCGGGTATCGAACATATGGGTCACCTTCGGCTCGAGTCCATACAGTCGACGCATTACGCTGCGCCACTCCTGACCATGAGGGGGCATGCGTTCACCTTCTTCAAGATGATGAACGAGCCAATGGGCCATTTCATGCGGAATGACATCGATAAAATAGGCCAGGCGATTCTCTGCCAGTAGCACGGGATTGAAGCGCAGCCCCTGACGCCCAAAGTGTGCCTGACCCGCACATTTGCCTCGCAGATCAAGCCATACTTTCGGCAGCGGTAGCGCCGGGTAAACCTCTCGGGCAAGCCGCCAGGCGGCCTCGACACGCTGATGAACACGGGCGTGTAGCTCCGCCTTGTCGAGGGCCGCCAGTTCAGAAGCGCTTGGTGTGGGAAGCATCGGGGTGGAAAGCGCTGGGTTGGAAAGCGTTGGGTTGGAAAGCGTTGGTGTGGTCATGAAATGCTAGAATGCCTTGTTGCACCGCTTAACAGGTACTATCAATTTTCTCTTTTTCGGGAAACGCCATGCAAGAGACACCCCTCTCCCAACCACTGCTCGATGACGATGAGATGGACCGGCTCGATGACTTCCTCGACTCTGAGCGAGTCGAGGAGGATGCTCTGGACACCATCTCCGCTCACGGTTTCCTGGTGGCCCTGGCGGTAGCACCCCGAGAGATACCTGCGGCGACCTGGATCGGCGAATTGTTTCATGGCGAACCGAGTTTTAGCGACGATGCAGAGCGTGATGACATCCTTGGATTACTGGAGCGGCTCAAAAATAATGCCATAGAGTCGTTCGAGCATGGTCACTTGCCGGAGTTGCCTTTCGAACTCGAGCTTCAGGGTACTGCGCCGGAAGAGACCCCCATCGGCGACTGGTGTGCAGGCTTCATGGAGGGAGTATTCCTGGATGAGAGCGCCTGGTTTAAAGACAACGAAGAAAGCACTGCCACGTTGCTTTTGCCCTTCATGGCCTTGTCGGGCCTGTTTGACGAGGAAGCGGATATGGCCGAGCTCTCCAGCGACCCTATTCAAACGGAACGCCTCGTTCGACAACTGCCGGAGCTGGTACTCGATCTTTATCTACATTTTCGCGTACCGCCAGAGGCGCCCAAGCCAACGCCGCGCAAGAAACGACCCGCCGGACGCGGTAACAAGCCGCGCCGATAATACCCGCTAGCCTAGGCTTCGTCTGAAAAGTCAGCGAGCGACGTCTAGCGCTAAGCCCGCTCCTGCGGGCTAACGCATTTCCCACATCCATGTGGGTCACAAAGCAAAAATTGGCGACAAATCGGCAGGATTGCCGATTTGGGCAGCTTCGCTGCTCTAAGAGCGAGCAACATGGATGTTGCGAGTCCAAGAACGGAGTTTACGTGGTGTAAATGAGTATTTTGATCGGACTCGCGCACGAGCCGATTTTTAACGCCGTATAGACGAGCGCAGGTACTTTTCGGGTAAAGCCTATCGCAGTCGGGTAGCCCAAGAATCCAGCGTCCCATACACGCCTTCGCGTATGCGCTGCCACCAGGAGCGACGCCTCCACTGCTGAGGCAGAATTTCATGGCAGCGGGCAAAGCGTTGTTCGAAGAGAGTCGCGATCTGGCTGGCGAAGCCTGAATCCTGTATTTCCTGATTGGCCTCGAGGTTCCATTGCAGGCTCCAGTGATCGAAATTGCAGGAGCCTACGCTGACCCATTCATCCACTAGAGAGAACTTGGCATGAATGAACATCGGTTGATGCTCGAAGATCCTGACGCCGGCGCGTAACAAGCGACCATAAAAACGTTGGCCCGCATAGCGCACGCCAGGATGGTCGTGGCTTTCGCCGGGCAGCAAAAGGCGCACGTCGGCGCCTCGTCGAGCCGCCCGTGTCAGGCGGCGGCGCAGACTCAAGGTAGGTACGAAATAGGGTGTGCATATCCAGATGCGCTGCCGGGCGTGAGCAATCTGATGCTGCAGCGAGAAGCGGATTGCCTGATAACGATAGCCTTGCCCCCATACCACTCGTCCGCGCATTCCGGGCTCATCGGCAGGTAGCGTTTTCGTAGCATCCTGCCTGATTCGTTGCGTATTCAAACGACGTGCCGAATGGTTTCTTGCTTCGCCCCGGGTAAATGGAGAATTCCACAGATGCAGAAACAGCTTGACCCAGTCATTGACGACCGGCCCCTCGATGCGCACTGCTATCTCGAACCAGGTCTCGAGAAATTCGTCGGTGGCGCCAAACCCGCCGGTAAAGGCCACCTGCTCATCAATCACCAACAGCTTACGATGGTCTCGGGTCAGATTCTGGCTCAGGCCCCGCCAGGCAAGCGGATTGAAAAAGCGTAAAGTCACTCCGGCGGCCCGCAGGCGTTGGCGGTCCTGTTCGTTCAGTTGCATTGCACCGAAACCATCGAGCATTAAGCGTACGCTGACACCGCGCAGCGCCGCTCGGTTCAGGGCATCAATAACCCGTTGGGTCAAACGCCCGGACTCCATAAGATAAAGTTCGAGCAGAACCGATACGCGTGCACGATCGATCGCCGACTGCATGGCCGGTAGATAACACCGACTACCGGGTAACAGCGTAAAATGATTGCCATCTCGCCAAACGCTACGCTGTTTCTTGTTTCGCATCACCTTTTCTCGTCGGTACATTGCTCTCAACGGTCTAACGCGGCAACGCTCTTCAGATGTCACTTCAATGCAGTGCATATCGCTATATGTCTTTATCGCCTGACGGCGTCTCGTCTTTAACCGGTGTTCGCTCTAGCGATTCTCACCCATGGACAACGCTAGACCTTGAGTGTGCGATGCACATAGAGATCGTAGCGGCTGGTCTTGCCCTCGATGACATGAGCCGGTCTGGTTCCAGCAATGGGCGGCGCCTGGCGCGGTCGTTTGACCACTACCCGATGGGTCGCCAGCGCTAGGGCGGCTTCGAGCAGTTGCGGTGCATCGTCGTCATCACCCGCCAAGGCGCGGAATAGACGCATCTCCTTCTTTACCAGAGCGGATTTGCTGCGATGAGGGAACATTGGATCGAGATGAACGACCTGAGGATCGAAACCCGCTTCGGATATTACCCGGTGCAGCTCTCTCGCCGAATCGGCATGGACTAGTCGCAGTCGTGCCGCGACGGACTGAGTTTCATCGTCACCTCCGGCGCGTTTCAGCGCATCCTCGAGTAGCGCAAAGATGGCCGGCGATCGTTCCACCATCAGCACCTCGGCACCAAGACCTGCCAGCACGAAGGCATCACGCCCAAGTCCGGCGGTCGCATCGACAATGCGTGGCGTCACCCCTTTGCTCAGTCCGCAGGCCTTTGCGACGAGTTGCCCACGACCACCACCGAAACGACGTCTGTGATCCGCTTTTCCCAGAACAAAATCCGCGACTAGCGGTTTGCCATAGTCCGCCGGAGAACCGGCAAGCGCCAATCCCTGAATCGTTTCGATCAGTGCCAGCCCTTCCGGAGGGCGTGTTGGCATCCAGGGCAGGTTCAGCCGTTCGGCCAGCTCCTGTAGCGCTTCGCCTACTACAACGACATTAGCGCTCATGCCACCCAAAGTAGCAGCAATATCATTCCCAGAACCAGACGATAGATCACGAAGGGGAGCATGCCGATGCGATCGAGGGCGGCAAGAAACAGCTTGATGCATACCAGTGCGGCAACGAAAGAAAGAATGGCCCCTATCGCGACGTCGTTGATGGCTGCATCAGTGCCTATCTGAGCAAGTTCCACCCCTTTCAGCGTACCCGCAGCAAAAATCAGTGGGATCGAGAGTAGAAAAGAGAAGCGCGCCGAGCTCAAACGATCGAAGCCCAACAGTAATGCCGCCGTGATGGTAATACCCGAGCGGGAGGTCCCGGGAATCAGCGCCAAGGCCTGAAACAACCCGATGATCAGTGCTGCCTTGAAGGTCAGGCTAAGCAGATCGCGATTGCGCGCTCCCCGTACATCCGCCCACCAGAGCAGCAACCCGAACCCTATGGTCGTGATGGCAATGACCAAGGAGGCGCGCAACGACGTCTCGATCAGATCATTGAACAACGCGCCTGCAATCACTGCGGGCAGTGTCGCCAACAGTATCATCCAGCCCAGCCGACTCGACTCGGACTGGCGAGATGCCCACGTTCCGGAGCCTGCAAACTGCCCGAACCAGCCCTGGAGGATATCGATCACCTCATGACGAAAAGCCAGTATCACCGCCGCCAGGGTGCCGACATGAACGGCGACATCGAAAGCAAGCCCTTGATCGGGCCAACCCAGGATCTGGGAAGGCAGAATTAGATGCGCGGAGGAGGAAATGGGTAGAAATTCGGTCAGCCCTTGAATCAGGGCCAGCGCCACAAGCTGTAGCCAATCCATCGATATGTCCCGTATATTTTAAAATGTCGTTGTATCAGCCGCGCTTGAAAGCGACTTGATCCCGTAAATAAACCGGTATCACTTCATGGGCTGGGCGACCTTCCTGAGCATCGAAGGCCTTGGCCGCCAGTCGCGCCATATCGGCGGCGTCAGGTTGTGGATCGACGAAGCACTGATCGATTCCGGTCTTGACCTCTATCGGCATGTCTTCCCATAAACTCCAGCCGGAACCGACTCCGCACCACTGCACATCGTGGTTCGCAGGGGGTAATTCCAACGACTGAGGCGGCATGACTGCATCGGCCATCACCGGTATCACGGTATCGTCTTGACAGTGGTAGGCACCCACGTAGATCTCGTTCATGCGGGCATCAAGGGCGGCAAAGACATGGCTCTGGCGATAGCGTCGATGAGCCGCAAGCGCCAGCGCCGCAAGCGTCGAGACACCAATCAATGGGCGCTCGAGAGCGAAGGCAAGACCCTGAGCCACACCGGCGGCAATACGCAGGCCGGTAAAAGAGCCAGGCCCCTGCCCATAGGCTAGTGCATCGAGATCGGTAAGGGATATCTGTGCTTCGGCCAGAACATCATCGATCATCGGCATCAGCCGGTGCGTATGTTCCCGTGGCGCCAACGCAAACCGTGAGAAAACCTCGCCGTCGCGCCATACCGCACAGGAGCAAGCGCTCGAGGAGGCATCAAGAGCCAGCAACGTTGCCATGCACATTCACCATCGAGAATTGAGCGCGCATTATACGGCTAGCACTGTTCTGGCAAAACCCACCTCATCAAACGCACTGGCCCGGGGGTCACCCCGGGCCAGTGCGTCGCCATCCCGTCAGCGTCAATGCTGCAGTGCAGCGAGTATCTTGCTGCGAATGCTATCAACGCTACCCGTACCTTCGACGCAATGATAAGTCGGCGCCGTATCGGGCTCACGCTGCGCCCAGTCGCGATAGTAATCGACCAGCGGCTTGGTCTGTTCATGATAGACCGAGAGGCGATTGCGTACCGTTGATTCAAGATCGTCATCCCGTTGTATCAGGGATTCACCGGTGACATCATCCTTGCCCTCTTCCTTGGGAGGATGATACTCGACGTGATAGACACGCCCGGAAGCCGGGTGAACTCGACGCCCCGCCAGGCGCTTGACGATCTCTTCATCGTCGACGGCAATTTCCAGCACATGATCGAGCTTGACCTGAGCTTCTTTCATGGCATCGGCCTGGGGAATCGTGCGCGGGAAACCGTCGAACAGGAAACCATTGGCGCAATCTGGTTCATTGATGCGCTCCTTCACCAGGGCGATGATGATGTCGTCGGACACCAGACCGCCGCTGGTCATGATCTCCTTGACCTTTAATCCCAGTTCACTGCCTTCCTTGACCGCAGCACGCAGCATATCTCCGGTAGAAATCTGTGGAATACCGAAATGTTCGCATATGAACTGGGCCTGGGTACCCTTCCCTGCGCCCGGGGGCCCTAACAGAATCAAACGCATTGGTGCTGCTCCTTGGGTTTTTCGATTCTTGAATTGTTACCAAAGTAACATTACGTCCGACAATACGTGGGCCCAGAGACCCAGACAAGCACACCATGGTCGCAGGACAGCCCATGTTACTTACTGTAGCGTCCCTCACAGGCCCTGCCATTAACACTTTGGTCTGGCCAGAACCGACGCAAATCGAACATTGGTATCAAAAAAAGGCGGCCCCAAGAGGCCGCCTTGATCGGCATTGCGTGTACTTTTACAGCAGCAGACGCCGAATGTCGCTCAGCAACTGTCCCAGCAACGCGGTGAAACGCGCTGCATCGGCGCCATTGACGGCGCGATGATCGTAGGACAGGCACAGTGGCATCATCAGACGTGGCGCAAACTCCTGTCCGTTCCACACCGGCTCCATCTGGGACTTGGAAACCCCCAGGATAGCCACTTCCGGTGTATTGACGATGGGTGTGAACGCCGTGCCGCCAATCGAACCCAGGCTGGAGATGGTAAAGCAGGCGCCCTGCATCTCCTCACGTTTGAGCTTCTTGGACTGTGCCTTCTTGGCAAGCTCCACGGACTCCTTGGCCAGATCGATCAGCGACTTCTTGTCCGCATCACGAATCACCGGCACCATGAGGCCGTTCGGCGTATCCACGGCTACCGCGATATGCACATACTTCTTCTGTACTATCTTGTCGCCGTCTGGATGCAGGCTGACGTTGAACTGCGGATACTGGCGCAGCGCGAAAGCACACGCCTTGATCAAGAACGGTAGGGGCGTAAGCTTGGCGCCTTGAGCCTCGGCTTCGGCCTTCATCGACTTGCGGAAGGCTTCAAGCTCGGTAATATCGGCCTTGTCGAACTGGGTCACATGAGGCACGTTCAGCCAGCTGCGGTGCAGGTTATCCGCGCCCAGCTTGAGCAAGCGCCCCATCGGCTGCTCTTCGACTTCACCAAACTGGCTGAAATCGACTGCCGGCACCTGAGGAATGCCTGATCCGCCGGTAGGTGCCGCGGCGCCTGATGCACCAGCCTCGCCCTGACCTTTCATCGCCTGCTTGACGAAGTCTTGAATGTCTTCCTTAAGCACCCGCTCCTTGGGGCCGCTAGGCTTGACCCTGGCCAGATCGACACCCAACTCCCGGGCCAGCATGCGCGCCGCCGGACCGGCATGGACCAGCTTGCCATCCCGAGGTTTTTGGTCGGCTGCCTGAGACTGCTTAGGTGTGTCCTCGCTCTTCTGCGCCTGCTTCTGCTCTTCGGACTTTTCGGATTTGGCCGACTGCTTCTCGGATTGCTCGGCCTTTTTCGACCTGTCCTGCTTAGACTTGTCCTTCTTGGGCTTGTCCTTCTTGCCCTCGGAGGCCACTTCAATATATCCGATCAAGTCGCCTTCGGAGACGGTGTCACCTTCCTTGACGGAAAGCTCGACGAGCTTGCCCTTGTAGGGGCTGGGCACGTCCATGGAGGCCTTGTCGGACTCCAGAGTGATCAGCGGGTCTTCCTTATCCACCTCATCGCCTTCGGCAACGGCCATCTCGATGATGGGCACATTCTCACTGCCGCTGATATCGGGAACGCGAATCTCCTTGCGCTCCGGCTCACCGCTACCGGAGTCGTCGTCTTCGCTATCGGTGTCGTCGTCTTCCTCTTCGGAAGCGTCGTCACCACTTTCCGCCGATGGCTGCTGAGTCTCTTCCTCGGCGTCGTCCTGATCGTCGTCGCCTTCGTCACCCTCACCGGCGATTTCCATGGTGCCGATGACATCGCCTTCCGAAACCTTGTCACCTTCCTTGACTGCTAGGGACACGAGCTTGCCGCTGTAGGGGCTTGGCACGTCCATGGAGGCCTTGTCGGACTCCAATGTGATCAATGAGTCTTCTTCACTGACGTCGTCGCCTTCGGAAACCGCAATCTCGATGATCTCGACATCGGTGCTATCGCCAATGTCCGGCACCTTGACCTCGACGGTGCGCTTGCCGCCAGAAGAAGATTTCTGCCTCTTCGGTGACTTGTCGTCCTTGTCGATGTCCTCGCTGTCGTCAGCCTTGGGCTCCTGCTCGACATCCGGTTCACCGGAGGGCTCTTCATCGGTCTGCTCGGAATCCTTGTCGTCGTCGGCATCGTCGTCACCCGAGCCTTCGGCTTCGAGCTCGAGGATATCGTCGCCTTCGGAAACGGTATCGCCTTCCTTGACCAACACCTTGACCACCTTGCCGCCCTTGGGCGCTGGTACATCCATGCTGGCCTTGTCGGATTCCAGAGTGATCATGGTGTCTTCAGGCTCGATCACATCGCCTTCGGACACCGCAATCTCGATGATTTCGACATCGGAGCTGTCGCCGATGTCGGGAACTTTGATGATTTCGCTACTCAAGGTCGCGCTCCTTTCTAATCGTGCTCACCGTTGGTGCAAATCCTAAGTGGAAGGTTCGGGCCATCTTCCCTTTTAGCGTAGCCCGAACCGACCAGGATGTTCACTGCCTCTTCACGAGACCAACGGGTTGGGCTTGTTCGGATCGATGCCATACTGCTTGAGAGCATCCGCTACGACCTTACGCTCGATCTCGCCACGGTCGGCCAAAGCCTTAAGCGCCGCCACGGTCACGAAATAGCGATCGACTTCGAAGAAGTAACGCAGCTTTTCACGAGTATCGGAACGACCATAGCCATCGGTACCCAGCACGTGATAATCCGTAGGCACCCAGGCACGTACCTGATCGGAAAACAGCTTCATGTAATCCGTGGCGGCGATGGCCGGGCCTTCACGCCCTTCCAGACACTGCGTAACGTGAGGCTTGCCTGGCTCGTCCTCGGGCTTGAGGAAGGCCTGACGATCGACTTCAAGCGCTTCACGACGCAGTTCGTTGAAGCTGGTCACACTCCAGATATCGGAGCCGACCCCATACTCCTCCTTGAGGATCTCGGCGGCAGCTTCAACTTCTCTCAGAATGACGCCACTGCCCAACAGCTGCACATGGCCTTTCCCCTTCTTGCCCGCCACTTCCCGCAGCAAGTACATGCCCTTGATGATGTCCTGTTCAGTCCCCTCCTGCATCTCCGGTTGCTGGTAGTTCTCGTTCATCAAAGTGATGTAGTAGAAGCAGTTCTCTTTGTCTTGATACATCCGCTTCAGGCCGTCCTGAACGATCACCGCCAGTTCATGGCCATAGGTTGGGTCGTAGCTGCGGCAGTTGGGAATGGTCGAGGCCTGAATATGACTGTGACCGTCCTGGTGCTGCAGACCTTCGCCGTTGAGCGGCGTGCGTCCGGCGGTACCGCCCATCATGAAGCCGCGGGCCTGCATGTCGCCGGCCAACCAGGCGAGATCGCCGATACGCTGGAAGCCGAACATCGAGTAGTAGATATAGAACGGCAGCAGCGGCAGATGATGATTGGCATAGGAGGTCGCTGCGGCGATCCAGGCGGACATGGCCCCTGCTTCGGTGATGCCCTCCTCGAGAATCTGACCCGCCTTGTCCTCGCGGTAGTACATGATCTGACCGGCATCCATGGGCTCGTACTTCTGGCCTTCCGAAGTATAGATGCCCAGCTGGCGGAACATGCCTTCCATGCCGAAGGTACGTGCTTCATCAGGGATGATGGGTACGACCTGCTTGCCAAAGCTCTTGTTCTTGACCAGGCCATTCAAGATGCGCACGAAGGACATGGTGGTAGAGACTTCGCGATCCCCAGAACCCTTGGTCTGACTAGCGAACATCTTGTCGTCGAGACCAGGAATCTCGATAGCCTCGAAATCACTCTTGCGCGCCGGTAGATAACCGCCCAGCTCTTTGCGACGCTGATGCATATACTTGATTTCCGGCGCATCATCCGCCGGCTTGAAGTAAGGCATCTCGCCGCTGTCGAGCTGTTCGTCGGTAACGGGAATACCGAAGCGATCGCGGAATTTTTTCAGCGCCTCGGTATCCATCGACTTGATCTGGTGGGCTTCCATGTCGGCTTCACCCGAACCGCCGCCCATGCCATAACCCTTGACCGTGTGGGCCAGCACTACCGTGGGTCGGCCGTTGGCGCTGTTGACTGCCTCATGGTAGGCCGCATAGACCTTGTAAGGATCGTGGCCGCCACGATTGAGCTTCCAGATATCCTCGTCACTCATATCCTCGACCATGGCCTTGGTCTCGGGATACTTGCCGAAGAAGTTCTCGCGGGTATAGGCGCCGCCCTGGGCCTTGCAGTTCTGGTATTCGCCATCGACGGTTTCGTCCATGAGCTGTTGCAGCACGCCCTTCTTGTCCTGTTCGAACAAGGGATCCCACAGCCGCCCCCAGACTACCTTGATGACATTCCAGCCGGCACCGCGAAATACGCCTTCGAGTTCATCCATGACTCGGGAGTTACCACGCACCGGGCCGTCGAGACGCTGCAGGTTGCAGTTGACGACGAAGATCAGGTTATCGAGCTTTTCACGGCTCGCCAGGTGCAGCGCACCGAGGGATTCCGGCTCATCGCATTCGCCGTCACCCAAAAAGGCCCAGATCTTGCGATCATGCATTGGCTGCAGGCCGCGCGCATCCAGATACTTCATGACGTGGGCCTGATAGATCGCGGTGATCGGCCCAAGCCCCATGGAAACCGTGGGGAACTGCCAGTAATCCGGCATCAGCCAGGGGTGCGGGTAAGAAGACAGGCCGTCGCCGTCGACTTCCTGACGGAACTTGTCCATCTGCTCCTGAGTGAAGCGACCTTCCAGGAAAGAGCGAGCGTAGATACCCGGAGAACTGTGTCCCTGGATATAAACCATATCGCCCTTGAAATCACCATTGGCGGCACGGAAAAAGTGATTGAAGCCCACTTCGTAAAGCGTGGCGCTGGACATGTAGCTGGCCAGGTGACCACCCAACCCAGGGTGCTTCTTGTTGGTGCGAATGACCTGAGCCGCCATGTTCCACCGAATCAGCGAACGAATTCGCCGCTCCATGAACATATCCCCGGGCAGGCGGGCCTCGCGATGAATGGGGATACTGTTGCGATGCGGTGTCGTCACCGAAAAGGGCACTTTCACGCCATCACGACGCAGACGATCGGCCAGCCTACTCAGTACGTAGTGCGCGCGCTCTTCGCCTTCATGATCCAGTAACGACTCCAGGGAATCCAACCATTCCGTGGTTTCGACCGGATCGAGATCCTCTCTTGCCTCCAGACTCATAGATGTCTCTCCGAATCACGATGTGATGTCAATCTGCCCTTCACGGTGCCGAAAAGGACCAGTAATCTCTTGATTTGGCACTTGCGCCGGAACGCCGCCGAAAGCCATGTAATTTATTTACAAATACACACCATAAATACATGGATGTAGGTCAGAAAGATACCGTAAACCGCTCCTGCTGCCAATTGAAACCATCATGAAAATAATTTCCACAAACTATATTGCTTAGCAGCATTGAGAGCTTGCGACTAATACTGAGACTCGCTCACTCTCCTCCACTACTCATGTAGTACTGCTACCGGGTGTCCACTCCTGTTACAGACAACGCTGCAGGTACTGCCAATCGAAGGCAGGACCAGGATCGCTCTTGCGCAACGGGGCGATCCGCGCATGGCTAGTGATACGTGCCTGGGTGAGCGCCGGATACGCACTCATCAACGCATTGATCACCTGGGCCAGATTACGGTACTGACGTTCCGTGTAAGGGTGAATTTCGTCGCCTTCCAACTCGACGCCAATACTGAAATCATTGAGCCCGCGCCGCTGCCGATGGCCGTCCTGCCAACAGGAGCGTCCGGCGTGCCAGGCGCGTTTGTCGAAGGGCACGAACTGCACCAGCTCCCCGTCTCGACGGATCAGCAGATGCGCCGAAACTTTCAAGCCTTCGAGGTTAGCAAAGTAGGAATGTGAGGAAAGATCAAGGGAATTGGTAAATAGCTTCTCAATGGCCTCGCCCCCGAAATGCCCTGGAGGCAAGCTGATGGAATGCAGAACCAGCGCGGAAACCTCGCCGTCCGGGCGCTCGTTGAAATTGGGTGACGCTACGGGCCTGGCATTCTGTAACCAGTTCGCCTCGATTCGCATGTTGGGCTCCCCTGCCGAATTTCGGTGGCTTTCTTTATACTGCCCATATTGTTGCATACACCAGAGCAGGATTTGCCATGCACTATCACGAAGCCCTTGCCGAAGACATACGTACCAGTGCCGCACGTCTACTGGCGGAGGATGCCGGCCCCGGCGACATTACCGCCCAGTTGATTCCTGAAAACCAGTGGGCCACGGCTCAGGTCATCTCCCGGGAAGAAGCCGTGCTCTGTGGGGTTGCCTGGGTCGATGAACTGTTCCGCCGTCTCGATCAGCGAGTCACGCTATCCTGGCAGGCCGCGGATGGCGACGTCTTGAGCACCGATCAGGTGTTTCTGGAACTTGAAGGGCCGGCGCGCAGCTTGCTGACCGGTGAGCGCGCCGCGCTGAATCTGCTGCAGACCCTATCGGGAACCGCCAGCAGGGTGCGCCACTATGTACAGCGGGTTGCCGATACCGGGGTGCGCCTGTTGGACACGCGCAAGACGCTGCCGGGGCTGCGCCTGGCGCAAAAATATGCAGTCACCTGCGGTGGAGGCCATAACCATCGCATTGGCCTGTACGATGCCTTTTTGATCAAGGAGAACCATATCGCAGCCTGCGGCAGTATCGCCGCGGCGGTAAAGGAAGCGCGTTCGATCACCAAGGACCTGCCCGTGGAGGTTGAAGTCGAGAATTTTGACGAACTGAACCAGGCTCTCGACGCTCAAGCGGATATCGTGATGCTCGACAACTTTTCACTTGATGACCTTCGCAAGGCGGTGAGCGTTACCGCTCAACGGGCTACCCTCGAGGCCTCGGGCAATGTCGACGAATCGACCCTGGAAGCCATCGCCAGCACCGGCGTGGACTGCATCTCGATTGGCGCACTGACCAAGGACGTCAAGTCCATCGATCTATCAATGCGGGTTACTCACGTCGAATCCCGCTGACCATCATGTCGAATGTCAGGTCAGCGCCTTTTCCAACCGTATTCGGGTCAGGCGCTGCCCCTGACGCTCGACCCACTCTTCACCAAGGCGTTGCCAACCACGCCTTTCAAGACCCGGCGCCAGCATCAGGCTTGCCTCGATGCCAAGCCGGGCTATTCCCCTCGGCGTAGTCGAGCAAACGCGAGCCGATACCGCGATGATTCAAGGAGGGCCAGACATAAAGCGTCTCGATACGTTCGCCTTCCAAGTCGAGCTCGACGAAACCAACACAGCGTCGATCACACACCGCCACCAGGGTCGGATAGAACATCTGACGTGCCGCCCAGGCGCTAGCCTCTCGCGGCAATGCACAAACCCAGGCTTCGCGTTGCGCCACCGTATAGCAGCCACCAGCCCCTTGCATGACTGCGTGATAGAACACCTCACCTTGATCCGCTGCATCCTTTGGCACGGCGGCACGATAAATCATTCGATCCAGCATGACCTTCATCTCCCCAGTAGCCGCATTGCTCTCAACAGCGCTTTTTAGGCATGAAGGAACAGTTCCCCATACACGAAGCCGACCGATCCGACAATGATGGCTTGCTGGCATGAGCCAGTTTCTCCAGATCGACCATGCTAACTGCCTTTTGCAAGAAAAAAGAGAATACTATCGGCATAATGATGGCATGACTGAGCAAACTGCATACTCGATTCACGCCGTCGATTTCACTCTAACCGCTATCGGGCGTATTGCCAGCGATTATCCCGACAAGTTCGGCGTGCCTCGACAACCCGGGTTGGCGCCCGCCGGTCGCGCCATACTCCACTTACTCCCACCCTTCGACGACCCCCAGGCGGTTCGCGGCCTCGAAAATGTCAGCCATCTATGGCTGACCTTCATCTTTCATCGTAGCCCGGCACGCTGGACACCGCTGGTGCGGCCACCCCGTCTAGGCGGCAATACCAAGATCGGCGTATTCGCCACCCGCAGCACTCATCGCCCCAATCGCCTGGGCCTGTCTCTGGTGGAACTGGAAAAAATCGAGATAAAGAACGGAGTACGGCTGCACCTGAGCGGTCACGACCTCATCGACGGGACACCGGTGCTGGACATCAAGCCCTACTTGCCCTGGGTGGAATCGCATCCGGAGGCTCAGGCCGGTTTTGCACCTGGCCCACCGCCCGGTTACCAGGTTGATTTTTCAGCAAAAGCCGAGGCGGCACTTGCGCAGCGAGACGATGAGGAATCACTTCGGGACTTGATCGTTCAAGTATTGAGACAGGACCCGCGACCGGCCTATCATCAGGATACGCCAGCGCGGGTATATGGTGTGTCCTTACGCGATGTAAACGTGCGTTTTTGTATCCAGGGCGAGACCGACGGAATCAGAATGCGGGTGGTCGGCATCGACTAGCCTGGCAGCAAATCGGCACTTTCTACTCGAAGCTGACACCGATCCGCCGCCCCACCTCCTCGTAGGCCTCGATCACGCCACCCAGGCCCTGACGAAAGCGATCCTTGTCCATCTTCTCGCGAGTCTTGGCATCCCACAGTCGGCAGCCATCCGGCGAAAACTCGTCACCCAGCAGGATTTCGCCGTTGAATACGCCGAACTCGAGCTTGTAGTCGACCAGCAGCATGTCGCCGTCCTGAAACAACTGCTTGAGCACATCGTTGACCTGAAAGGTCAGCGCCTTCATTCGCGCCAGCTGCTCCGGCATCGCCCAGCCAAAGGTTTCGGCCAGGGACTCGTTGATCATCGGGTCGCCTTTTTCATCGTTCTTGAGGAACAGCTCGAAGGTCGGCGGAGCGAGTTCGATACCCTCTTCTACCCCCAGGCGGCGCACGAGACCGCCGGCGGCCAGATTGCGTACCACGCATTCCACAGGAATCATGTCCAACTTCTTGACCAGGCACTCGGTATCCGAGAGCAGCTTCTCGAAATGCGTGGGAACCCCCGCTGCCTGCAACTTATCCATGATGAAGGCGTTGAACTTGTTATTGACCATACCCTTGCGCTCAAGGGCTTCCTTGCGCTTGCCGTCGAAGGCACTGGTATCGTCACGAAAATGAAGAATCAAACGATCCGGGTCATCGGTGCAATAGACCGACTTGGCCTTGCCGGCATACAGCTCATCGCGTTTTTCCATCCAGGATTCTCCAAATTCGTTAGAAAGATGTCATTGATATAGAAAAGCCGATAGATCACGCAAGTTGCAAGTGTGGGCAATGGGTCGGACTCAGGCCACCACTTGCCACTCAAAGCCCTTGTCCTGGGCAGCAATGACCAGTCGCGACTCATCACCATCCAGTAGCGGAATGAGGGCCTCCCTGGCCAACTCCGGGCGATTGTTCTGCTCGGAGATATGCGAACATACGATATGCTGCAGGCGATCCATGCCTATCTGCCGCAACAGTGCATGGGCCTGGCCGTTGGCAAGATGCCCCCAATTACCGCCGACGCGATGTTTGAGCCGAGGCGGATAAGGCCCCTCCGCCAGCATGCGCGGGTCGTGATTGCATTCCAGAATCAGTGCATCGCAACCACTGAACGCCTGGATCACATGGGCGGTCGGGTGGCCCAGATCCGTCAATACGCCGAGCCGACGCTGCCGGGCGCTGATGCAAAACTGCACCGGCTCCCTGGCATCGTGGGGCACCGTCACCGGATCTATTTCAAGCCCGCCGATGGCAAAGCGCACCTGGGGCACGAGCAACCGGTGGTGAGGCACTTCCCCGAGCCGCCGGGAGAGCCAAGTGCCAGTCGTAAGATAGATCGGTAGATCGTAGCGTCGCGCCAAGGCGCCGACGCCACGTATATGATCGCCATGTTCGTGGGTGACCAGCACCGCTGCCAACTGCCTTGGGTGCAGCCCCAGCCGCGCCAGGCGTTTTTCAGTTTCACGCAGACCGAAACCACAGTCGATGAGAACGTGGGTCTCCCCATCACTGACCAGGGTGGCATTGCCCTTGCTACCACTGCCCAGAGAGGCAAAACGTAGCGCCAGTCCCCCGTTGTCGGCGTGCCGGTCTGTCATTGTCAACGTAGCGTTGCGGCCAGCTTGTCGAGCAACTCACGAGCATCGCTGCCGCTGAGCGAGTCCTCGTCCGTCGCAGCCACGCGCACGCGCGTCATGCCCTGAGAAGGCTCGTCCACCAGCAAGCGATACTGGCGCGACTCTGCGTCGCTGCCAAACAGCCCGAAAAAGCTGCCGCCGTCGTCTTGAGGCGTGTACTCGATCAGAAATTCGCCGGCGCTGCGATTCTGATCCAGCAGCCTGTTCCCCTTTTTGGCGAAGTTATTCTCGAGCTGGTAGAAAAGCTCCGACCAGGCACGATCGAAGCCAAGTGCCATCAATAGCTGCCATGCACCGCCGGCGTTCTCGAGACGCACACGGTCGTCTCGGGACAGATTCTGCGCCGCCAGGGAGACACTTTCCTGCTCCTGGGCGTAAGAGGAGAGGTAGTTGTTCAACGCCGACAGACACTGGGACGAATCCGTACCCGGCGCCGTTTCGCAGCGTACTTCACTGGTGTTGCCGCGCAGCCCCTGACGCACGCTTAGAGTAGCCTGATCGGTTTCGATACGGCCTTGAGAAGCGCTCAGGGCGCGTGTTTTAAGCCCGCGCTGGGCAACGAAAGCCTGGAGCCGGGGCCAGATAGCGGCAGGGGCCGTATTGACCAGAAGCCAGCGATCCGCGCCCGCCTCGCGCTGTTCGACGAATTTCTGCTCACTCTGATTGCCCCCGGTCAATGGCTGGGGCCGGGGCGCATCGAACTCGCCCTGAGCCAGAAAGTCGCTGTTGGCCGGCGGCACCGGCATGGCATCCTGATAGCGGTTGCTCTGTCGAGCGTCGGGCAGCGTTAGCGGCGGGGTCAATTGAGCATCGCGATACTCATCGTTGCGATCATAATAATAGCCGCTGCGGCCACAGCCACTGACCACCAGGGCAGTCACGAGAATCAACGGCGTCCACTTGAAGACGGGGTTCATGCATCTACCTTATTTTGTGCGCGGGTCAGCAGTTCAACCACAGCCGGTCTGCCGCGTCGCAGTGTCAGTCTTCCAGCACATCGGCAAGCTGCAAGGCCTCATCGACGGTGGCATGGTATTTCTCGGAGAGCCAGGTCAGCGGCAGGCGAATGCCCTGCTCGGCGTAGCCCATGCGGTTCAGCGCCCACTTCGTCGGAATCGGATTGGACTCGACGCCCAGAACGGTGTGCAGCGGCATCAACCGCGTATTGATCTGGTGCGCCTTGTCGCTATCGCCGGCCACCGCAGCCTTGCACAGCTCATGCATCGAACGGGGAGCGACGTTGGCGGTCACGGAAATATCGCCATGCCCACCCATCAACATGAAATCACAGGCGGTGGGATCGTCGCCGGAATAAAGCGCGAAGTCACTACCCTTGAGTCGTTCGATGAGATCCTCGGCGCGCTCGAGATTGCCCGTGGCATCCTTGAGCCCGACGATATTATCGACCTTTGCCAGTCGAAGCACGGTCTCGTTGTAAATATCCGAGCAGGTGCGCCCAGGCACATTGTAGAGGATGACCGGCAGATCGCTGGCCTCGGCAATCGCCTTGAAATGCTGGAACAAGCCTTCCTGAGTCGGCTTGTTGTAATAGGGCGCCACGGTCAGGCAGTAGTCGGCCCCGACCTCCTTGGCATAGCGTGTCAGCTCTATCGCCTCGGTGGTATTGTTGGACCCCGTCCCGGCGATCACAGGGATCCGCCCATTCACCTCTTCGACGACGGTGCGGATGACATCGAAATGCTCCGCGAAGGACATGGTAGTGGGTTCACCGGTGGTGCCGGCGGCAACGATGGCATCGGTGCCATTGTCGAGATGAAAACCAACCAGGCGGCGCAAGGCCTCCCAGTCGATCTCGCCGGAAACCTTCATCGGTGTCGCCAGCGCGACGATGCTGCCTGTAATCATGCGGGAACGCCCTCCTGTACAACGGCTTCCTGGCCCTACGGCGACGAGTCGCGGGTCACGACGTCCGTGATCGATATGCTGTTCGAAGGGCAAATGGTACTCAGGCGACGAAAGCCTGTACAGGTGCCAGGAGCGCTAAAACACATAGAGTTGGGAACGAAGCACGTCTGGATGTACTCTCTTCGTTCTTTTCAAGGGCGCAATCAAGGAGCGCACTATGAGTATCAGCATTGGTCAAGAGGTTCCCGACTTCACCGCCGAGGCGACCAACGACACCACCGTTACGCTGTCCCGACTCGAGGGTGAACAGGTAGTGATCTATTTCTACCCCAAGGACAGCACGCCGGGGTGCACCACCGAAGGCGGCAATTTTCGCGATCACAAGAACGCCTTCGACGAGGCCAACACCCGCATCTTTGGCGTTTCCCGGGACGGCCTGCGCGCTCATGAGAATTTCAAGGCCAAACAGGGCTTCAACTTCGAGCTGATCTCCGACAAGGACGAAGCCCTTTGTCAGCTGTTCGATGTCATCAAACTCAAGAAGATGTACGGCAAGGAGCACCTGGGGGTCGAACGCAGCACTTTCCTGATCGACAAGAACGGCAAACTGGCCCAGGAGTGGCGCGGAGTCAAAGTACCGGGCCACGTCGAAAAGGTACTCGAAGCGGCCCAGGAACTTAACGCGACGGCGCGCTAGCGCAACCCCTAAATCCATTCATGAGCGTCACGAGCGAAGGTCAGACAAGGCAAAACTGGAAGAAGAAACGGAGTTTACAGGTGTAAATGAGTATTCTGAGACCAGTTTTAACGCTGTATGACCAAGCGCAGTAGCTCATGCATGGATTTTAATCTTCCAGATCAACCTGACGAATGGGCAGCCCCCGCTGCCCGACGCTACGGGGCCAGGCTCTGACCAGGGCCTTGAGCAGTGTCGCCAGCGGAATGGCGAAGAATATTCCCCAGAACCCCCAGATGCCCCCGAAGAACAGCACCGCCAGGATGATCGATACCGGATGCAGATTGACCGCCTCGGAGAACAGTACAGGCACCAGCACGTTGCCATCCAGCGCCTGCAGTACACCGTAAGCGACGACCACATAAACGAACTCGTCGCTGATGCCAAAGTAGAACCCCGCCACGGCTGCCACTGGAATCGTCGCGATCGCAGCCCCGATGTAGGGCACCAGCACCGAGAGCCCTACCGTCAGACCCAGCAGTGCCGTGTAGGGCAGTCCAAAAAACCAGAAGGTTACGTAGGCTGCGCTGCCGACGATGAGAATCTCGATTACCTTGCCGCGTACGTAGTTGGCGATCTGATGGTCCATCTCGTGCCATACGTTGGTCATCAAGGCACGTTTTTGCGGCAGTAGCGATAGGAAAAAGCGTGTCAGCGACTCCCGGTCCTTGAGTAGAAAGAACACCAGAATCGGCACCAGCACCAGATAGATGATCAATCCCAGCAGGTTGCCTAGCGATGATAGCGACAGCGTCAATGCCCGCTGGCCGAGCAGCGTTGCCTCTCGCCCCGCCGTGGAGATCCAGACCTGGATCTGATCCGGGGTGATCACCGTGGGATAGCGCGCCTGAAGTCCATCCAACAGCTGTTGAACTCGGGCAAACATGCGCGGAGTTTCCTGGACCAGATCGACCATCTGATTCCAGACCAGGGGCAATATCACCAGGGCCAGGGCCAGCAGAGCCCCGATAAAAATCAGAAATACCGTCAATACCGATAGCAGCCGGGGCAAGCCAAGCCGCTCCAGCCAGGCGACGATCCCCTGCAGCAAGAAGGCGATGATCAACGCGGTGAAGAAAGGGGCCAGCATCTTGCCCATCCAGATCACGATGGCAAAACCCAGGAGCAGCACCAGCAGGAGAACGACGGCTTCCTCGTCGGAAAAATACCGCTCGGCCCAGGATTTCAGGACCTCTTTCATCTTCATATAGCAGCGGTACCCTTGCGAATCCAGTAGTGGTATTCGTCGCTACTTTCCTCTCGGGACAGAAGCTCGAAATCGCTCTGTTCGATGAAGGTTTCGAAGTCCCGCCAAGAACCTGGATCCGTTGCCATCACGTAAAGTATGCCGCCGGCTTCAAGGCTTGCCAGGGATTGTTTGGCCTTGAGCAGTGGCAGCGGACAGTGCAGGCCACGCGCATCGAGCACATCGTCAGGTTGCAGAGCCATGACATCTCCCGTGAGAATAGAAAATCGTCTCGATTTAAAGGCACTTTCTTTCTCGAATCAATGTCGAGAGATCATGCCGCTACTGGCGTTACCCGTCCACGAGGATAGTCATGCTGCGTAAAATAACAACGTCGGTACTGGTAGGCGCCCTGGCACTCGCCTCGCTCTCGACGCCGCTGCACGCCGACGACTACGGCCTTCCCTCTCTAGGTAGCGGTGGAAGCAGCGTCTCCAGCGACGAAGAGCATCGCCTCGGCCGTGCCTGGCTGCGCCAGTTCCGGGCCCAGACCCAGGCCTGGCAGGATCCGATCACTCAGCGCTATGTAGAGTCGGTTCTCTCTCGGCTCCTGCCTTACAGTGATATCGGCAATACCCAGGTAATCGTTACCCTGGTGGACAGCCGACTACTCAATGCCTTTGCGGTGCCCGGCGGCATCGTCGGCGTGAATGCCGGACTGTTCTCCTTCGCGCCTAGCGAAGACGCCTTCGCCTCGGTGCTGGCTCACGAACTCGGCCATCTGTCCCAGCGCCATTTCGCGCGGCGCATGGAGCGTATCGAAGAGACTCAGCTACCCACCATGGCCGCCATGCTGGCAGGCATGGTGATCGCTGCCGGCGGTGGTGGCAATGCCGGGCTTGCCGCCATGGCGGGCTCCCAGGCGGCGTTCATTCAGGATCAGCTAGCCTATTCCCGGCGCTTCGAGCAGGAGGCAGACCGGGTAGGTCTCGATGCCATGGCGGATGCGGGATTCGATCCTCAGGCCATGCCTGCCATGTTTCGCGCCATGCAACGTCTGACCAGTCTGCAAGGGGGCAACCCGCCGGAATTTCTGTTGACCCACCCAGTCACGGAATCCCGTATCAGCGATACCCAGAGCCGCGCCGATCAACTTCACGCAGCGGCCTCGGGCCAAGACCCGACCTACGCCATGATTCGCGCTCGCGCCTTGCTCAAGCTGAACCAGGACGCTCCAACCCAGGCCATGTCGCAACTACGCCAGGACAATCCGCCTCAAAGCGCCATCCTCTATCTGGAAGCGCTCATCGCCGCGGAGCAGAATCGTACCGACGACGCCCTCGATAGCCTCGACCGCCTGGCTCACGAACTGCCGGATCTATCGTTGATCCCGGCCAGCGCCGCTGAAATCGCGCTGGAGGCTGGGCGACGCGGCGCGGCGCTCGAACGTGCCCAGCGCATCTTGAGACTCTCTCCGGGTTATTTTCCAGCGGCACTGCTCCAGGCCGACATCCTGCTGCAGACAGACCCGGACCGAGCCTTCGATGCGCTTCGTGAACTCAGTCAGCAGGCCTCGGAAGACCCTCAGATATTTGCCCTTCTCGCCGAGGCCGCCGGACGCAGTGGCCGCGAAATCTGGGGGCATCTGGCCCGGGCCGAACAGCTACAACTGAGCGGCAGCATCGATCGAGCCATCCGCCAACTCGAGGTCGCCGAAGATGTCGCCAAGCGTGACAATAACTTTGGCATGGCGAGTCGTATCCAGCAGCGTCGCAGGGAGTATCTGGAGTATCGCACGGCCGCCCAGCAACTCTAAAAACCATCTAGCGTTTGAAGTTGAGCATCCGCTCTAAAGGCTTCAACGCCCGCTGACGCAACTCATCGTCGACGAATATCTCACCGCTGTAGTCACGCAGCGCCCCGGCCAGATTGTCGAGAGCATTCATCGCCATCCAGGGGCAGTGGGCGCAGCTCCTGCAGGTTGCGCCATTGCCGGCAGTGGGCGCTTCGAACAAAGTCTTGCCCGGCACCGCCTGCTGCATTTTGAAGAAGATGCCGCGATCAGTGGCGACGATCATCTCCTGTTGAGGCAACGCCTTGGCCGCTTTGATTAGCTGCGAGGTGGAGCCCACCTCATCGGCAATCGCCACCACGCTGGCCGGCGATTCCGGATGCACCAGCACGGCGGCATCCGGGTACAGCGCCTTGAGATCGGTGATGCCCTTGGCCTTGAACTCTTCATGGACGATACAGGCACCGTCCCACAGCAGCATGTCGGCGCCGGTCTGATTTTGAATGTAGCCACCCAGATGCTTGTCCGGGGCCCACAGGATCTTCTCGCCCTTGGCCTGCAGATGCTCGATCACATCCACGGCGATAGAGGACGTCACCACCCAGTCGGCCCGGGCCTTCACTGCCGCGGAGGTATTGGCATAGACCACCACGGTACGATCCGGATGTGCATCGCAGAAAGCGCTGAACTCATCCGCGGGGCAGCCGATATCCAGAGAGCAGGTAGCCTCCAGAGTCGGCATCAACACTCGCTTTTCCGGCGAGAGAATCTTGGCGGTCTCCCCCATGAAGCGTACCCCGGCGACCACTAGCGTCGAGGCTTCATGACGGGCGCCGAAGCGCGCCATCTCCAGGGAATCGGAGACGCACCCGCCGGTCTCTTCCGCCAGCTGCTGGATGGCATCATCGGTATAGTAGTGGGCGACGAGAACTGCGTTGCGCTCATTCAACAAGCGCTTGATCTCGTCGATGCGGGCTTCATCCTCGGCAGGAATCCGCGTAGGACAATAGGCGCGAGCCAGATGCTCTTGCACCCTCGCGCGAGGCGTCATGGTCGTCATCGTGTCTATCACTCTATCGGCAGGGAATCCCCCTGCATTTTAGAAGCGCCGAATGCGATCGATCTTTTCGATCGTCCGACGCGCCCAACTCACGAATTTTGACAAGTCTAGCGCGAAAATGCTCCGCACGAATAGCAAAACGCCCTCGCATGCAAAAATGCGAGGGCGCAGAAATCTGGTGGGTCGTGTAGGATTCGAACCTACGACCAATTGGTTAAAAGCCAACTGCTCTACCGCTGAGCTAACGACCCGTGACAATATTGATCACTGAGACTACGAGAAATATCAAAACGGCGGTGATGGTGGGTCGTGTAGGATTCGAACCTACGACCAATTGGTTAAAAGCCAACTGCTCTACCGCTGAGCTAACGACCCGCCGCCGGGCCGTCGAGATGGTGGGTCGTGTAGGATTCGAACCTACGACCAATTGGTTAAAAGCCAACTGCTCTACCGCTGAGCTAACGACCCCCTCGACAGGGCGCACATATTACTGACAGCGCTCGGGGATGACAAGTAGGTTTTCGACGCTTATCGACCGGGGCCCCCGCAACTCGGCCCTCACTCTTCCAAAACACTCTCCAATTCCCGGGTCGCTTCGCGCATCAGCGGCACCTGCTCCAATAGTTTCTCGAGCGGTTGGCGCATGCTGGGCGCATGGATCGCAAGCGACGCCAGCACATTATTGGCGCGGTCGTAGACCGGCACCGCCACCGCCACCATGCCTTCGATGAACTCCTCGTCATCGGTGCTGATACGCTCACGCTCGATATGCTTGAGACGCTCTTCGAGCTGCTCCGTCGTCGTTGCAGTGTGCGGGGTATGGGGTTTCATGGAAAGACTTGCGATCAGAGTGCGGCGCTGCTCATGAGGCATCAAAGCCAGAAACAGCTTGCCACTGGCCGTGCAGTGCAGAGGCAGTCGGGAGCCCGGCGCTAGTTGCACCCGCACCGGCCAATTGGTCTCGACCCGATCGAAGTAGATGACTTCGTGTTCACTGCGTACCGATAGGTTACAGGTCTCCCCCACCTGCTCCGAAAGGCGTTGCAGTACGGCTCGCAGCGCTGCACTGACACTGGGACTAGCGAGGATACCGAAAGCCAGCTGTTTCATACGCTGCCCCGGTACAAGATGGCGTCCGTCCAGTTCGCGCTTGATCAGTCCTTCCTGCTCCAGCTGAGCCAGCAACCGATGGGCTGTGGGCTTGGGAATATTCAAGCGCTTGCCGATGTCCGCAGCGGTTACACCACCCTGGGTGCGCACCACCTCTTCCATGATGGCGATGGCTCTTAGCAGTGTGGAATTCGTCGGCAATGACATGCAATGTTCCCTGGGTTATTCGAGCCGCCAATGATACCGCGGCCCTTGGTTTAACCAAGGGCCGCAAAGGTAAACCGACATACCTGCATATCCATGGGCGTCAGCTTCCGCCAAATTGCACCAGATACATCGACAACGCCGGCCATAGCGCAATCGCCAGCCAGCACAGTATCAATACGACAAAGTACGGAATGATGTACTTCACCAGTCGTAAATAAGGGATGCCGGTAATACTGCTGGCCACGTAAAGGTTGAGGCCGAACGGCGGCGTGATAAAACCGATGGCCGCTCCCACCAGGAAGATGACCGAGAAGTGGATCGGATCCACTCCCACGTTCTGTGCGATCGGTGCGAGAATCGGCGCTAAAATGATGGTGATCGGCAGGCTCTCCAGTACCATGCCTGCCACCAGAATGATCGCCATGCAAATGCCCAGCACGATGTAGTAATTGCCCAGCCCGAGCAGCAGTTCGTTGAGTAACTGCCCGACCCCTAGCACAGAAAGCAGCTGCTGCATGACCACGGAGATAGCGATCAGCGGCGCCAGCATCCCCGCGATCTGTCCCGAACGCAACAGGATGGCCGGCAGGTTCTTGAACTTGATCTCCCGGGTGATCAATAGCCCCGCGATCAACGTGAAGCCGACAGTGACCGCCGCCGCTTCGGTCGGCGAGAAAAGCCCTGAGTAGATGCCGTAGAGCACTACACCAATGGTGGCAAAGCCCAGATACGCCTTGCCCGCATGACGCAGGCTATTCCCCAGGCGAAACGGAATCAACGTGCCCCAGCGATTGCGGCGAGAAACCCAATTACAGGCCAGCATCATCACCAGCACCATCAGCGCCCCGGGTATCATGCCGGCAATGAACAGGTCGCTGATAGAGAGATTCATCATGAAGCCGTAGACGATGAAGATGATACTCGGCGGAATGATGATGCCCACGGTGCCTCCGGAGGCCGCCGTGGCGGCGGCAAAACGCTCGTCATAGCCGTTCTTGACCATTTCCGGATGCATGATGGAACCGATGGTCGCCGTGGTCCCGGCATTGGACCCGGAGATCGCCGCGAACATGCCGCAAGCGCCCAGGGTTGCCATACCCATGCCGCCCCTCAACCAGCCTAATACGGAGTAAGCAAAGTCCGACAATCGTTTGGCGATACCTGCCGCGTTGATCAGGTCGCCGGTGAGGATGAATAGCGGTAACGCCAGTAGCCCGAAGAAGCGTAGCCCCTGAAACAGCGTCACACCGATGTTGGCCAGACTGAAGTCGATGATGATACTGACACCGACTACCCATAGGCCGATCACCAGAAAGATCGGCACACCAATGAGAAAAAGCCCCACGATCAGGAATGTCACAAGGCCGATCAAAGTACCATCTGTCATGATAGCCTCCTTTAGTCCATGATCGCGGGTTGCAGGTTGAACGGCTCCCCACGCTTGAAGCGCTGGGTGTCGTAGTAAAGGTTCTGCAAGACACGGAAGAGCAGCAACACCCAGGCCACGGGGGTGGCGAGATAGAACCACCACTGCATGACGTCATTGGTGCCACTGACGATGGCGAAATTGTCATAAGCCAGGGTCACTTGCTGTGTCGAGTAGTAGATGACCAATATCCCGAAGCCAATCCACAACACTGCATCCAGAATCAGACAAGCGAATTGCCCTTTATAGGGCATGCGCATGCGCAGCTCATTGAGAGAGAGATGGCTGCGCTTCTTGACATTGAGGGAGGCGCCGAACCAGGTCAGCCACAGGAACAACAGAATGGGAATACTGGTGCTCCAGGCGGCCTGCTGATTGAGCAGAAAGCGACGGATCACCTCGACGAAGATGATACCCGCCATTCCCGAATAGGCGATCAGAATGACCGTTTTTTCCAGGTTATCATTGAGCCAGAGCAAGGGCCTGAGCCAGGCCGGGCGAGCCCGGCCTGGCGTGTTGTCGTTAGGGGTCATGAGAGCCTCCTAGTTAGGCGCGCCACCAGCGGTTCGGCTTGACGTTAACCGCAGCCATGTCACTGGGGATTTCCCGGGCGATTCCGTGGATCTCCTGGTAGACATCGATACCACCGGCCCAGCCATTGAGACGCTCACGCCACTGCTCCCAGGGCTCTGGGTTGAACTCCGGCGCGCACATCTCGGCAGCCTGCTGACGCACTTCATCCGAAAGCGGTGCGACCCGCACGTTGTTCTTGGCGAAGACGGTGCCTGGCATGGGGTTTTCCGCTGCGCCGACAACCTGCACGCGCCCCGCCTCGTTCATGCCTTGAGTGAATATCTGTGCCGTGTAGGCTGACTCCATCACCTGATCCTGGAGGTCGCCACCCAGCTTGTCGAAGACCGGCAAGCTCATGGCGGTATGCTCGGTACCGGCGAAAAAGCGCAGATCCACCGCCTGGGAGACCACCGGCGCCATGCCCGCGTAGGCCACCGCCGCCATCCAGGTTTCCGAGCCATCGAGCAGCCCCTGGCGCAGGCCGTCCAGCGTCTCTTCCCAGGCCACCGGTACCGGATTGAGATTCAGCTGTTGCATGGCGATACGACCCAATTGGGTGCCGGTCACCCGGTTCTTGGTGCCCGCCAGATCCTCGAGACTGGTGACCAGCGGCTTATCCGCCCATTTGAGCCCCATCATCAGGCCGCGCAGATCGCAGTGGGTGAACAGGAACTGAATATTGTGGCGCTCACGCAGCGGCTCTCGAAAGAGCTTTTCGCTGCGATTGTCGTAGAAGAAATGAAACATCGATGCCGTCGACGGAAACATATAAGCGAAGTCGAGCACGTTGTAATAAGGCGCGCCTCCAGCGGAGTTCTGAGTCGAGGCCGAGAACATATCGACAATGCCCTGCTGGGTCTTGCTTACGCAGTCGAGCTGGTTGCATACCTCGTTGCTGCCCATGAACTCGACGCGAATCGCCCCGTTGGTGCGGGCCTCGATATCCCGGGCAAAGAACAGCTGGCCGGATTTCTGAATATCCAGATTGCGCTCGTTGAAGCCTGAGGCCCCGAAACGCAAGGTATGCTTGGGGGTGGTCTGGTTGCGCTTCTTTTCCTCTTCTTCCGCCGCCCGCGCCAGACTCGAAGCAGTCATGGTGGCACCTATGCCGGAGGCGGCCAGCAGGGTCGAGGTCAAGCCGAAGCGGCCGGAAATGCGGACAAAATCGCGGCGTGAGATGCCATTCTCTTGTTGTTGGCTCATGGAGGGGCTCCTGGTGTGCTGATTGTTGTGATGGCCCAAGGGGCTTGAACAAAATTAGGCCACTCCCTCTCAGGATGCAAATCATTTTGGAATTTTTTGTCTCACTATTGATAAATTCGAGTTAATAGGCAAATATAACGAGACAAAAAGTCTCGATAGGAAGATTTTGCCATGTCTACGTCCGCCCCTCACTCAGCAGAGCAGTCGCCCCCCGGTCAAGGCGACGTATACGATTACGTCATTATTGGCGCAGGCTCCGCCGGCTGCGTACTAGCCAATCGTCTGAGTGAGGACCAGGATGTCACGGTACTGTTGCTCGAGGCCGGCGGTCGCGACTGGAATCCGTGGATTCATGTACCGGTGGGCTACTTCAAGACCATGCACAATCCGGCCACCGACTGGTGCTATCTCACCGAGCCCGATGTCGGCATCAACAATCGTCAGCTGCAATGGCCTCGCGGCAAAGTATTGGGCGGCTCCAGCTCCCTCAACGGCCTGCTTTACATTCGCGGTCAAAAGGAGGATTACGATAGCTGGGCGCAGGACGGCAACCCGGGATGGGACTACGCCACGGTGTTGCCCTACTTCAAGAAATCCGAATGCCAGTCCCGAGGTGCCAATGACTATCATGGCGCGGACGGCCCCCTACACGTCTCCGACCTGCGTTTGCGCCGCGAGATCGCCGAGCGCTTCATCGATGCAGCCAAGGCCATCGGCATCCCTGGTAACAGCGATGTCAACGGCCAGGATCAGGAAGGCGTCGGCTACTTTCAGCAAACTGCCTACAATGGTTTTCGCTGCAGTACTGCCAAGGCCTTTCTACGCCCAGCACGCAAACGCAAGAACCTGACGGTGATGACTCGTGCCCAGTGCAAGCAATTGCTACTCGACGGCAAGCATGTTTATGGCGTCAGTTTTCAACAAGGCAGTCAGGAAAAGACTGCTCACGCCCGGCGCGAGGTCATCTTGAGTAGCGGTGCCATCGGTTCGCCGCAAATTCTACAGAGCTCCGGCATTGGCGACCCCGAGCATCTCGAATCGGTGAATGTCGAATGCCGGCACGCTCTGCCCGGCGTTGGCGAGAATCTGCAGGATCACCTGCAGGTGCGCCTGGTGTTCAAGACCAGTTGCAGCACCCTCAACGACGAAGTACGCCACCCTTTGAAGAAGCTCGCGGTGGGTGCCCAGTACGTCTTCACCCGCACGGGACCACTGACTCTGGCGGCTAGCCAGGTCTATATCTTCACCAAGTCCCGAGAAGACCTGGATCGGCCGGATATCCAGTTTCACATGCAGCCCCTCAGCGCCGACAAACCCGCAGAGGGCGTTCACCCCTTCTCCGCGTTTACCTCTTCAGTCTGTCAGTTACGCCCGCATAGTCGAGGTCGGGTGCGTATCACCAGTTCGAACCCGCTCGACTACCCCGTCATTCATCCGAACTACCTAAGCGCCGAGGAAGACAAGCGCGTAGTGGTGGACGCCATCAAGGTGGCACGCAGTATTGCCGAAGCCAAGCCATTGGCCGAGGTGATTACCGATGAGTATGTACCGGGGACGAAGTTCCAGAGCGATGAGGAGCTGCTCGACGCCGCACGCCAGTATAGCCAGACCATTTACCATCCCGCCGGCACCTGCAAGATGGGTAGCGATAGCGACGCCATGGCGGTGGTCGACGCCCGTCTACGGGTTCATGGCCTGAGCGGCCTGCGAGTGGTTGATGCCTCCATCATGCCGACCATCGTCTCCGGCAATACCAACGCCCCGACCATCATGATCGCGGAGAAAGCCGCGGACATGATCAAGGAAGACAGCCCGTATTAAAGCGTCACTGCCTTTCCAGCAAGCGCCGCATCGCCGCCGTCGGTCTCTCGAGCTTGCGATGGCGACGACTCTCGGCGTAGCTGTCGTTGAAGACCTCGAAGTAGTCATCGAGTAGATCGGCCGCCTCCACATCGCCGCTCTGGCGCAACAGCTCTGCGGCGACCTCGGCGGTGCATAGATGCGCCGCCGAGGCGGCTTTGCGCAGGTGATAGCGGGTATGTCGATCGGTACGCAGCGGCAGCACCGGCAGGCGTGCAAGATAAGGGCTCTTGCGAAAGATACGCCGGGCCTGGCGCCAGGTGCCATCTAAAATGATGAACACGGGAATACGCCCTTCTTGCTTCACGTCGCTCACCACCTCGATGCCGACGACCCGTTCGGCGTAGTCCGGCTGATCGTCCGGGAAGATGACGAAGGGCGCAAAACTCGGGTCAGCGAGACGTTCTAGCAGCACCGTGTCCGGGGCGGTACGATACCAGGTAAAGACCTCGGTGGTATCGAGAATATCGCCAATCAGCCGGCCGGTATTGGTCGGCTTGTTATGCTCCAGCGAGTGGGTCAACAGCCAGAAACGCGCCTCGCTCTGGCCTTTTACCTGATAAGGGCACAGGCAGTTCAATACCGGCAGACGACACGTCTCGCAGCGGGTGACGAAGCTGCCCCGGGCCTTGAAGGGACGACGAGGTGGTGTGGCAATACAGTAATCCGGGTCCGTAAGGGTCATGGTGTGCTTGGCTGCTTCTTTGCTGATGTGTCGTCGGTATCTAGCGACCGGCGCTTCCAATAGCCCGCCAGCAGCGACCCGGAGACGTTGTGCCATATCGAGAACAGTGCGCCGGGCAAGGCCGCCGTGGCACTGAAGAACTGATTGGCCAGGGTCACCGCAAGCCCTGAATTCTGCATGCCCACCTCAATGGCAAGGGTTCTTGCCACCCGCTTGTCGAAGCCGCACAGCCGGCCAATGCTGTAGCCACCCACCAGGCCGATAGCGTTATGCAGTATCACCGCAAGTGCCACCAAGGGTCCGAGGGTCGCCAAACGCTGCGCATTGAGTCCTACCACGATAGCGATGATCACGACGATGGCCGCCATGGCAAGCGTGGCCAGCATCGGCTCGATGCGACGTAGTTGATAGCCCAGAAAATGATGAATGACGACACCAACGATGATGGGCGCGATGACCAGCTGCGCGATGCTCAAAAACATTCCCCCCGTCGGCACATCGACACTTTCACCGACCAGCAGCAAGGTCAAGAGCGGTGTGGCAGCAACGGATACCAAGGTCGAGGTCAGAGTCATCGACACCGACAAGGCAACATGACCACCGGCAAGCCAAGTCACGACATTGGACGCCGTGCCACCGGCAGTTGCACCGACCAGTACCATGCCAGTGGTAAGCGCCGCATCGAGATCGAGCATCCAGGAGACCGCCAGGGCAGCTAGCGGCATCACTGAGAATTGCATTACCACACCAACTGCCACGGGCAAGGGGGCGCGAATCACATTGAGAAAATCGTACCGGGAAAGCGTCAGCCCCATGGCAAACATGATGATCGCCAATAGCAGCTTGATTTGACCAGCAAAGCCAGTAAACCACTCTGGCTGCCAGGCAGCAACGAGGGCGAAGAGAATCGCCCATAAAGGAAACAGCCGATTGATCTGCTCGAAAATGGACATGATGAACTCTTTAAGGTATTTCGAGGCGCTGCTGACGCCGCCAGTGCTCGACCAGGGGCGGCACCCCCTGACTGGCCGGCGCATCGATGGCACGCACCCAGCTAGGGGATAGCTGCGATGCGTTGGGGTCCACCAGAATGCAGGGGCAGTCGCTTGGCGCCTCATGCAGCAGCATGGCGGCCGGCATCACCGCAAGCGACGTGCCCACGACTAGCAACAGATCCGCTCCGGTAACGATGTCGCAGGCGTCACCATAGGCGGGCACCGCTTCGCCGAACCACACCACATCGGGGCGCAGCTGACTGCCCTTGTCGCACAGGTCGCCGAGCTTGATACCGCCTCGTGGCAACTGATACACCAGCCGTGGATCGGCGCTCGATCGCGCCCTGAGCACCTCCCCGTGCAGATGCACGACCCGCTTGGAGCCAGCCCGCTCGTGCAGATCGTCGATGTTCTGGGTGATGATGCTTACCTCAAATTCCGTCTCAAGCTCCGCCAGGGCACGGTGAGCGGGATTGGGCTTGGCTCGGCGCACCTGGGTACGGCGCTCGTCGTAAAAACGCAGCACCAGTTCCGGATCGCGCTGCCATCCCTGGGGCGTGGCAACGTCTTGAATAGCATGGCTTTCCCATAGGCCATCGCCATCGCGAAAGGTTTTTAGACCACTTTCGGCACTGATACCCGCTCCGGTGAGCACCACCAGGCGCTGTCTGGCATTTGTCGTCATCTTGTCTCGCTTTCAATCCTTGAGCCGGTAAGTCAATGAATCAGTAAGTCAGTACCGCCTGATCGCCCCCGGCGAAACGCTGCTTGTTGCGATAGGGGTAAACATCGATCACCTGCCCTTGCTTGATCGCATTTTGCAGTCCCTGCCAGTAATCCGCCTCGAAAAGCTCCGGGTGCAGCTCCAGAAACAGGCGGCGCAACTTGATGTCCGCGAACAGGAAGGGACCAAACTCCTCGGGGAAAATATCATTGGGGCCGACGGAGTACCAAGGCTCGTCCATCATCTCCTGTTCCGGGTAGCGTGCTTCCGGGATTTTCCGGAAGTTGCACTCGGTGAGATAACAGATTTCATCGTAGTCGTAGAACACCACCCGGCCATGACGGGTGACCCCGAAGTTCTTGAGCAGCATGTCCCCGGGAAAGATATTCGCCGCCGCCATCTGCTTGATGGCATTGCCGTAGTCCTTGAGCACCGCCCGGGTTTCCTGCTCCTCGCTCTGCTCCAGATAGAGATTGAGGGGCATCATCATGCGTTCGGTGTAGCAGTGCTTGATGAGCACCTTGTCGCCGCGCAGCTCCACCGTGGAGGGGGCCACCTCGAGCAGCTCCTTCAGGCACGCTGGATCGAAGTGATCCTTGCGGGCGATGAAGTTGGAAAACTCCTGGGTATCAGCCATGCGTCCCACCCGGTCGTGGCGCTTGACCAGCCGATACTTCTCACGCACGTTCTCGCGGCTCATCGCCTTGGAAGGATCGAAACGATCCTTGATGATCTTGAACACCGTGCGGTAGGAGGGCAGCACGAACACCGCCATGACCATGCCCCGCACCCCGGGCGCGATGATGAAATGATCCTGGCGCTTGGCGATATGCCGATTCAAGTGGCGAAAGAACTCCGTCTTGCCGTGCTTGAAAAAGCCGATCGCGGCGTAGAGCTCGCCTTCGGGCTTGTCTGGCATCAGCTCCTGCAGATAGCCGACGAACTCGCCGGGCACCGGCACGTCGACCTGAAAATAGACCCGGGTGAAGGAGAAGATGATCGATATCTCGTCCGGCTCGATGATCACCGTATCCAGGCGCACGCCTCTCGCATCACCCTGGGTTTCATCATGCACGACGGGGAGCACTAGGGGCACTTGAATATCGCCGCCACTCAGCCGCCCTACCAGGTAGGCGCCCTTGTTGCGATAGAACACGCTGTTGAGCAGCTCTATTTGCGCATCCGGGGCATCTCGCAAGGCCTCGGGCAGGCTCGAGTTCAAAAAGTTACTGCCCATCTCCGCGTCCCGGGCGAGATCGTCATAGCGAGTACCCAAGGAAGCCTTTTCCAGTGCCCAGGTCAGCGCTGCCTGCCAGTCTCCCTCGACTCTCCGCCGACGCGTCAATTCAATATCCGAGCGGCGGGCCGCATGCTCTCGGGAGCTGTAGACGAACATCCAGTCATTGCGAATATGACGATGATGAAAGATCGAGCAGAACAGTGAATTGAAGTAGGTTTCCGCCAGCTCGTAATCCAGGCGCTGATCGATCAGCTCGGCGTAGTGCTGCTTGGCCTCGCGCCAATTCTCGCAGTGGGTGAGTTCGTCGTTCTCAAAGGAGCGTTTGAGCCGGGAAAGCGTGTCGCCAACCTTTTCGTCGTAGAGATTGATACGCGCCGCCGATGCCTGCTGGGCATCCCGCCAGGCGGCTTGTGCAAAGCGCCGGCGAGCATCACGGGTAATCTGTTTGAAGCGTGAACGATACTCATCGAAGCCATGCAGAATGGTGGCAGCGATACGATAGGCAGGGGACACTTTCATTGCAAGATTTCCCACGGCGTAAAGCATCAGCATGCCCAATGCGGCGTTGGATTGCGAGACGCAAGGCGCCGCAATCGCTATAACTGACCCGCAGCATGTTTTGCGTTCCTGGAATGCGCTATGCTGCCGCGCATCTTCGCCGTGCAATGGACGTCATCTCATGGAAGAACCCGGTATCATCCAGCCAGCCCACAATCAGAACGCCGCCAAGACCACCGCCTGGACGAGTCAGGATACGACCTGGATGCTCAGCCTGTTTGGCACCGCCGTGGGCGCCGGCATCTTGTTCCTGCCCATCAACGCGGGTATCAACGGTTTTTGGCCTCTGGTGCTGATGACGCTATTGATCGGTCCGATGACCTATCTGTCTCATCGCGGGCTGTCGCGCTTCGTCTGTTCCTCCTCGATCAAGAACAGCGACATCACTCAGGTGGTAAAGGAGCACTTTGGCGAGGGCGCCGGCAAGGCCATCACCCTGCTCTATTTTCTGGCGATCTACCCTATCGTGCTGATCTATGGGGTGGGCATCACCAATACCGTGGCAAGCTTCCTGAGCAATCAGCTAGGCACGACCCCGCCGCCGCGCTGGCTGCTATCCGGGATATTGATCGCCGCCATGATGGCGGTCATGCTGGCGGGTGAGCGCGTCATGCTCCGGGTGACCCAGTGGCTGGTCTACCCACTGGTGGCTATCCTGATCTTCATGTCCCTGTATTTGATTCCCAACTGGAATCTATCGGGTCTTGGCACGCTGCCCAGCGGCGGTGATTTTTTCGTCACCGTGTGGCTAACCATTCCGGTGCTGGTATTTTCCTTCAACCACTCCCCAGCGATCTCCCAGTTTGCGGTTTCCTTGAAGCGCGACCATGGTGATGGGGCTTCCGCCAAGGCGGATGTCATCCTGCGCAATACCACGCTGATGCTGGTGAGTTTCGTCATGCTGTTCGTGTTCTCCTGCGTGCTGGCACTCACCCCGGAACAACTGCTCGAGGCCAAGGGGCAAAATCTGCCGATCCTGTCCTATCTGGCCAACGTATACGACAGCGGCTTTGTCAGCTACTTCGGCCCGCTGGTCGCGTTCGTAGCCATCGTCTCGTCTTTCTTCGGTCACTACATGGGCGCTAGCGAAGGCTTGAAAGGCATGGTGCGCAACCTGCTGCAGAGTCAGGGTAGAAGCGTTCATACCGGCAAGGTTAACCGTTTCACCATTGCCTTCATGTTCCTGACGACCTGGGTCGTGGCCATCATCAATCCCAATATTCTGAGCCTGATCGAAACCCTGAGTGGCCCGGTCATCGCCGCGATCCTTTATCTGATGCCCATGTATGCCATTCACAAGGTGCCGGCGCTCGCTCCCTACCGCGGTCGCGCCAGCAATGTCTTCGTGACCGTTGCCGGTCTCGTGGCTATGAGTGCCATTCTGTATGGCCTTTTCGGTTGAACGCTCGATGAGCGACGAGCCTTTAAGGGTTCTTTATCAGGATAAAGAGCTGGTAGCAGTGTACAAACCATCCGGGCTACTGGTGCACCGCACGGCCCTGGCCAAGGGCGAAACACGTTTTACCCTGCAGATTCTGCGGGATCAGCTGGGTCAGCGGGTCTATCCGGTGCATCGTCTGGATCGCCCTACCTCAGGTATCCTGCTGTTCGCGCTGACGTCTGAAATGGCCAGCGCCTTGGCGGCTCAGTTCAGCGCTCAACAGGTACAAAAACGTTATCTTGCGGTAGTGCGAGGAATCGGCCCGGAACAGGAGTGTCTCGACTGGCCGCTGCGGGAAGAGGATGGCCGCCGCCCCAAGGCGGAGATGCCCGAGCAGCCCGCTCGAACCGAGATACGCCGGCTGGACAGCGTCGAATTACCGATTGCCATCGACCGCTATCCCCAGGCGCGCTATTCGCTGATGGAAACCAACCCGTTGACCGGGCGGCGCCATCAGATCCGACGTCATCTTTCCCGGCGCGGCTATCCCATCATAGGGGATGCCAAACATGGCAAGGGCGTGCACAATCGCTTCTTTCGGGAGCGACTTGACTGTTCGCGCCTGCTGTTGGCAGCGGTTGGCTTGAGCATCCAGCATCCCACTTATCAGGCCACGCTCGCGCTCAGTGCCGCATTGGATACCGATATGAGCCAGTTGTTCGATCGCTTTGGATGGTCCGGGCATTTGCCAGAGAATGGCGCTCGTTGGCAAGATGCCCCATTGTCGTCGTCATCCTCCACATCGCTTTAGTCAGGTTCGCCAAGCCCTCATGAACACTCTTGAACCCACCCCCATCGCCGACGATTACGATTTACGCTTCGGCGGCATTCGCCGACTATACGGCGCCCGAGCCGCGGAGCGGTTTCGCCAGACCCATGTGGTCATCGTAGGTATCGGAGGTGTCGGCAGTTGGGCAGTGGAGGCGTTAGCTCGCGCCGGTATCGGCAAAATGACGCTGATCGATCTCGACGATGTCTGCGTGTCCAACATCAACCGCCAGTTGCATGCCTTGGACGGCACCATCGGCCGGCCCAAGGTCGAGGTGCTGGCCGAGCGTTGCCGGGCCATCAATCCGACTATCGAGATGGTGACGGATACGGCCTTCGTCACGCCGAAAAATCTCGCCGAGCGCATCCCGGAGGACGCGGATCACCTCATTGACTGCATCGACAGCGTAATCGCCAAGGCGGCGCTGATCGCCTGGTGCAAGCGCCGTAAGATCCGGCTCACTGTCACCGGGGCTGCCGGGGGGCAGACCGATCCAACCCGCATCCGCGTCGCAGATCTGACGCGTACCGAGCACGACCCATTGTTGGCCAAGGTACGTGCCCGGTTGCGCCGGGATTTCGGCTATTCACGCAATCCAAAAAGACGCTTTGGCGTGGAATGCGTCTATTCTGATGAGCAGCTGGTCTATCCGGGGGATGATGGCGAGGTGTGTCTGCAGAAACCCGGCAATGGCGAGGTTACCCGTCTCGACTGCGCCAGCGGTTTTGGCGCCGCGACTTTCGTCACCGGAAGTTTTGGCTTCGTCGCTGCGTCCCGCGCATTGGCGCGATTAGCGACTACTGAGAGGTGCTGAGATGAACCACGAACACTTGCGTCCGGTACCAGGTATCTATCGTCACTACAAAGGGCAGAGTTACGAAGTCATTGGGCTAGCGCAGCACAGTGAAACCGAAGAGCCATTGGTGGTCTATCGCGCGTTGTACGGCGATTATGGTTTATGGGTACGTCCGCTTGGCATGTTCAGCGAAACCGTTGAGGTTCAGGGCGAGCCCTTGCCGCGCTTCGAGCTGGAAGTGGCTTTTAAATAATATTTTTCACTTTTATTGCTAAGGAGGCGTTGGCAGATTGTAGGAAAGGGACGATGCTGAATACTGGTTCACGCAGCAATCAAGGATGATTCATGTCTGCTTATTCTTCCCTCGTTTTATGGGGTCGCGATCTAATCGCGATTCTAGTGTTTCTTCTCTGCGCGCCGGTTCAGGCGGGTACTCTCACTAGTGCTACCTTTGACGCCCAAGGCTATTCAGGTTCTCGGGAGCGCAATTATCAAATCTATGTACCCGATAGCCTTACCCGCCCTGCCCCTTTGGTCATGACACTGCACGGTTGTCAACAGACCCAGGCCGATGTGCTCGACGATTGGGGTCTCAAGGCGGCAGCGGATCGCTACGGCTTCATTCTGGTAGCACCTTTCATTACCAGCTACGACGGGCTGCGCAACACCAACTGCTGGGGCTTCTGGTTGGATCAACACCAGCAGGAGGGCATGGGTGAGCCCGAAGACCTGCATCAGATCGCTCTTGAAGTCGAGGGCAAATTCGCCGTTGATCCTGAGCGACGCTACATCACCGGGCTTTCCTCTGGCGGCGCCATGGCAGTGGTCGCATCCGTTACCCACAACGAATACTGGGCCGCTGCCGCTGCCGCAGCGGGCTTGCCCTACGGCGAAGATGCCGCCTCAGTGTCTCTGTCTGGACAATGCCCCGGTTTCGCCACGTTCCATCCGGTCAGCCAGGTGGTAAGCGATATGCGCGGCGAACTAGACGATGACTATGCCATTCCCCTTTTGGTGCTGCAGAACAACAACGACTGCACGGTGATCCAGCCCGCCGGGCGCAATCTGCGGGATGCCCAGATTGTGGTATTCGGCGATGAAAGCCATGACACCCCCAACGAGGCGCTCGCGTCACAGGAGGCCTGCCAGCCGTTTTTCGAGCAGAATTACGGCTGTCGCCAGAGCCGCTATACCCTAGATGGCACCGACGCCAGCCGCTCTCTGGTCGAAACCGTATTTTTCGACGGTCCACGCGCTACTCCGAGCCCCAGGGATACCGATCGCGGCCATTACTGGATCGGCGGCGAAAGCGGCAATCAAGGCAAGTGGGCGGTACGTCAAGGTCCCAGTTACCCGGATATCATCTGGAACTTCTTCGAGCGTCATCCACGCAATGCATCATCTCCCCAGGGCGCCCCAAGAATCACGCTCAATGGCGCGAATCCCTTGCTGGTCCCCATCAATACCTCTTACAACGACCCAGGCGCCAGCGCCCAGGACGCCGAGGATGGCGAGGTATCCGTGACCGCGGACTGCAGCCAAGTGGACATATCACGGGTTGGTGATTACGTCTGCACCTTCTCCGCTATCGATAGCGATGGCAATACCACCACGGCGCAGCGCAGCGTGCAAGTCTTCGATCCCGAGACGCCGAGCGCTTCCTGCACCACTGTCGATGCCTCACCGCTTGCCCATATCAATGCCGGTCGTGCCATTGCCGGTGGCCTCTTCAATCTGCGCGCACTTTCTAAAACCGACCAACAGGATATCGGTTTTGCTTACGATGTCTGGTCATCGGTATCACTACATGAAGGCGAGTCGGATCAGTGGTATTCGCAGCCGCCGGCGGTGTGTTCTGGTTCTTGACGATAGAGTCTTGAAAACGAGCGTCGTGATGTCGCGGATGATATCCGCTGGTATACTGCTGCGCTTATTTCAACGACTGGCAACGACCAGACCGACGACTCCGGCAGGTATTCCGGATACGGCAGACGATTAAACGGAGAAAGCATGAGTCCACGGGTAGGTGTCATCATGGGATCGAAGTCGGATTGGGCTACCATGTGCCATACCGCCGAAACCCTCGACACGCTCGGTATCGAGCACGAAATCAAGGTGGTCTCCGCTCATCGCACCCCGGATCTCTTGTTCGATTACGCGGAAAATGCCGCCGAGCGTGGCCTCGAGGTGATCATCGCTGGCGCCGGTGGCGCTGCTCATCTGCCTGGCATGGCTGCCGCCAAGACCTGCCTACCGGTATTGGGCGTGCCGGTACAGTCCAGCATGCTCAGCGGCGTAGATTCGCTGCTGTCTATCGTGCAGATGCCCGCGGGCATACCTACCGGCACCCTGGCCATCGGCCGTGCCGGTGCCATCAATGCCGCCCTGCTTGCTGCCGCCATGCTGGGCAACAAGTATCCTGAGGTGCGCGAAGCACTCGAGCAGTACCGTAGCGAGCAGACCCGTCGGGTGCTCGATCATCCCGATCCTAGCCAAGACGATTGACCGGAGACCTGAATGTTGCGCATAGGCGTTGTAGGGGGCGGCCAACTGGGCCGAATGATGGCGGAAGCCGGTGCAGGATTCGATGCTCGATTCATCTTTTTCGACCCATCGGATTCGCCCTGTGCAGCGCTGCACGGTCGGCATATTCACGCGGATTGGAACGATAGTGCCGCGCTTGAATCCCTTGCCCAGGAAAGCGACGTAGTGACGTTTGAGTTCGAGAACATCAAAGCCGACGCAGTCGCGCGGCTGGCTACCCAGTGCCCGGCCTTCCCCCCGGCCAAGGCGCTGCAAACCGCCCAGGACCGTTGGGCCGAGAAGTCGCTGTTTCGCTCATTGGACATTCCTCTGCCTCCGGTCGCCAAGGTCGATAGCCAGACGGATCTCGATACCGCGGTTGCCGAGATTGACCTGCCCGCAGTGCTCAAGACCCGCACCCTGGGCTATGACGGTAAGGGCCAGAAAGTATTGCGTGAACCGGGTGACGTCATCGGCGCTTTTGCCAAACTGGGCGCCGTGCCCTTGGTGCTCGAAGGGTTCGTCGATTTCGATCATGAGGTCTCGGCGATTGCGGTACGCGGCCGTGACGGTGAAACCCGCACCTGGCCGCTTTCCCGCAACGAGCATCGCCAGGGCATGCTGCACTGCTCCATTCCCGAGCCGGGCCATCCACTGCAGCGCCTGGCGAAAGATTACATTGATCGAGTATTGACGGAACTCGATTATGTCGGCGTGATGGCGTTTGAATTCTTTGTCGTGGGAGACGACTTGCTGGCCAATGAAATCGCCCCGAGAGTGCATAATTCCGGGCACTGGAGCATCGAGGGTGCTGCCACCAGCCAGTTCGAGAATCATCTGCGCGCCGTGGCAGGCCTACCTCTGGGCGCGACAGAGCGCTTAGTGCCTTGTGCCATGCTCAATGTGATCGGCGCGCTTCCCGAACGGGATGCGGTGCTCAAGGTACCTGGCACTCGTTGGCACGATTACGGCAAGACACCCCGCCCCGGGCGCAAGATCGGGCATATCACCGTACTGGCATCGAGTGACGAACAGCTTGGCGAGCGTATTGGAGCCGTTGAGGAGCTTCTGGTCAACGATCTGGGCTAAAAGGGTTCTGAGAAAGTTCCGAGCGACACACAACGAAAGAAGGCGTCTTTTGAAGGCGCCTTCTTCTTGTAAGCAAGATACGTTCTGCTATTGCCCAAACCAAGCGGGCATAGCTGGTTTTAGGGCCATCAGGCTTCGCGCATCTGCTTCTGCAGATAGTTCTCCACCCCGACCTTGTCCATCAGCCCCAACTCGGTCTCGAGCATATCGATGTGCTCTTCCTCGTCGGCGAGAATATCGCGGAACAGATCGCGACTGACGTAGTCGTGAACCTGCTCGCAGTAGGTGATGGCGTCGACCAGATCCTTGCGACCCTTGTGTTCCGCCGCCAGGTCGCTCTCTAGCATTTCACGGGTATGTTCACCGATATGCAGCTTGCCCAGATCCTGGAGATTGGGCAGTCCTTCGAGGAACAGGATACGCTCGATCAGTTTGTCGGCGTGATTCATCTCTTCGATGGACTCATCGTATTCCCACTTTGCCAATGCCTTGAGGCCCCAGTCCTTGTACATCTTGGCGTGTAGAAAATACTGATTGATCGCGACCAGCTCATTACCCAGTACGATATTGAGATGTTCGATAACCTTGGCATCGCCTTTCATGGGGATCTCCTTACATTTTTTATAGGCGCAGGAAATGCACCCACGCGCTTACGACCAGAGAAGTATCGCCCAAAGTTGAAAAAAAGTCCAACAAAGACAATTGGTTATAGAGATTTCATCGCATTCGCGACAGGTTATCGAATGCCAATGAAAGTGAGGAATATTCCGTGATTAGACCGCGTAGGATAGATCGGCATCGCCAAACAACTCCTTGGCCACGGCATCTCGTGTTATCGACTTGCCCACGCAAGCACACTTGCCACACTGGGTAGCGCAGCCTGTCTGTTCCCGCACTTCACGCCAGCTTCTGGCCCCTTGAGCCACGACCTGCTGAATAGTGTTGTCAGAAACACGCTTGCATAGACATACGTACATGGAATCAGCCTCACTATCGTCCTGATAGTGAATGTAAATGATTCGCATAGCGGATTGCAAGCACTCTTTTTGTACCTTCTCTCGCGCCGCTACAGACGCCGTCAGGCTCTCTTTCGTCTCCCTTGCTTGGGCAACACCACCACCCGTGAGCTGGAGGCAATATCCGGCCAGCTGCGCCGCTCGCTGTCGATCAATATCCACCAGTAGCCCAGTCCTCCCAGGACCAGAGAGAACATAGCGGCAATGAAACGCACCAGACACTGCGGCAACGAGAGTGAATTACCTTCAATAGTCTGAACCCGTAGACGCCAAGCCTGCATACCGAGCGTCATACCGCCACGCATCCAGAAAAAGGCAAAGAAGACGAAGGTCACCACCAGCAGTACGCTATGAAACAACGGGCTTTCGCTGGCTTCGCCCCCGTTGAGCGCGACGGCAACAAACCCCACCAGCATCCAGACCGCCAGCAATACCAGGGTATCGTAGAGCATTGCCCCCAGCCGGCGCGGCAATCCCGCTGGCCACACCTCATCCAGATTGGCAAAACGTCGCATCGCTTTTCCCTTAACAGTAACAGTAAACCGTAGTCAAGCTCACGGAGGCCTGTTCACGATTTAGCGAGTTAGAGTCAGACAAGGCAAATTCGGGCGAAAAGACGGAGTTTACTGGTGTAAATGAGTACTTTGAGCCCGAATTTAACGAAGTATGACCGACACGCAGCAAATCGTGACTGGCCTCCTAGCCGCTGCGTCGTAATAGGTAAAGCCCCACTCCGATGCAGGCCAATGTCGGCGCCAGCACCGCCCAGACCGGCGAAAAACCGAACACCGTAGAGGCCGGCGCCAGCAGATCCTGTAGATACTTGAATGAAAGGCCCACGATTACCCCATAGAACACTCGGGTGCCCGCCGCCACAGTGCGCAATGGGCCAAACACGAAGGAAGCCGCTACCAGCACCAGGGATGCCATGGTGACCGGCATCAGCATCTTCTGCCAGAAGTACAACAGCGGCTGGATAGGCGTCAGCCCTTGGTCCTTCAAGTAATTCGCATAGGCCCATAGCTCGCTGGGTGCCTGGCTTTCCACATCCCGTAGCAAACGGTTGAGCTGCGCGGGGGTGAGATCGGTATTCCAGTCCAGTCGTGCATGATGCTCGGTGTCGGTGCGTTGCTCGGAAAAGCGTGTGATATCGACATTCCGCAACTCCCAATGGTCGTTTTCCCAGACGGCTCGCGCTGCATGAGTGGCCTCTTCCAGACGCTTGCCATCGAAACGATAGCGGGTCAGATCGATCACTGTATCGTCGGCCCGAATGGCACCGAATCGATAGAAGTTCTCTCCTTCGCGCTGCCAGCCACCGCGCAGGGTAACTACCGCCCCCTTGCCGCTCAACTGCTCCAGGCGCCAGGCCTGGGCGAACTGTTCCGTGCGCGGAGACACGAATTCCGCAATCAGCAGTACGGTGACGATCACCAGGAGGATCGGCTTCATCGCGCTCCAGAGAATACGTAGCAAGGAACGCCCGGAAGCCCGCATTATCGTCAGCTCATTGTTCGAGGCCATGCTCCCCAGCCCGATCAGGGCGCCGATCAACACCGCCACCGGGGCATATTGATAAAAACGCCAGGGTAGACGCAGGCCAAGATAAAGCAGCACATCGAAAGCGCCATAGCCACCATCAACGTCTTTTAGATCGTTGATGAAGGCGATAACCAGGTCGAGCCCCAGCAGTACCAGCTGTACGACGAAGATGGTTGCCAGTACGTTGCGGGCGATATACCGGTCGAGACGATCTGCAATCATTAGCGCATCCCCCGTAGTTGCGACCGTCGTGTGAGCCACAAACCAAGCAAGAGATACCCTAGATGGATGGGCCACATGCCGACGATGGCAGGCAGCACTCCTCGACCGATCGCATCCAAGGCGGCCAGTAGCAGACTCAGATAACTGATGTGCAGGAAGATTGCCGGCAGCAGCTTGGCGAAGCGTCCTTGCCGCGGATTGACCTTGGCCAGCGGCAGTGCCAGCAGGGCCAGAATCGGCACCGTCAGCGGCAGGCTGATGCGCCACTGCAGCTGCGCCAGGGACTTGGCGCTATTCAATATCATCAACTCCTGGGTCGGGAGATATTCGACGTCCTCGAGGTCACTCATTTCGGCGGCCCGGGAAAGCCGCACTGCGTAGATATCGAACTCCAGTCGCTCCGCCTGGGAACGCCCAGGCTCGACGCTGTAGCGCTCTCCATCCCCCAGCACCAGAAAGCGACTGCCGGTCTCGTCATCGACGGTTTGATAGCCGCTGCTGGCCCGGGTCACCACCGTCTCGGGCGTGCCATCGTCCCGCTGTTGACGCTCGCTAATGAAAACGCCCTGCATGCGTGTTCTGTTGCTGTTCAAGTCTTCGATATAGGCGGTACGTCCATCGCCGAAATCCTGAAAACGTCCGGGCGCCAGCACCGAAAAATCCAGGCGGCTTTGCTGCTCCTCGATCAGAATTTCGTTATATCGCGCCCCGGAGGGCCCCAGCCACAGGCTGCACAGCCCCACCAGGATCGTGATCAGCACCGTCGGCAGCATGGTGACCTGCAACAACCGGTTGGGACTGATACCGCAGGCCACCAACACCGTGATTTCACTATTCAGATAGAGTTGCCCATAGGCCAGCAGAATGGCTAGAAAGAAGGCCAATGGCAGGATCAGCTCAAGAAACCCCGGTAGATGGAAGAGCATCAAGGTGCCAAGAATGCTGGCCGGAATATCACCTTCGGCGGCGGTGGTGAAATAGCGGATGAAACGGCTGCCCATGATCACCAGCAGCAATACGCCGGCAACGGCGCTCATGGTAATCAGGATTTCGCGGGTCAGATAACGAAAAATGATCAAGACTGTCTCCCGGGTAGCGTCCTGGCGCGTGGTAACGTCCATGCAATGGTGCGGTGCTTTGCGTACACTGAGGAGAGTACGGGTACGACACTAGAAAGGACTAATACCTTCTCGTTGCCGTGCCGGCATTATCCAGAATCCTCGGACACTTGTCTTGTCGCAGGCAGGTGTCCAAAAGAGAAACCTCTTGTCCAGTGGAGACATCATGGAATTCCCTGTCATCACCATCGAACCCGCCAAAGTCGAGACCGCCTGCCTGGTCGTTCCAGTTTTCAAGGACGGCGATCTATTGCCCACGGCAGCCAAGCTCGATGACGCCAGCGAACGACTGATCGGACAGCTGATCGAGCGCGGCGATTTCGACGCCACCCTTGCCAACGTCCAGGTAATTCCGTTTGCGCCGGGCCTTGCTGCGGATCGCCTGTTGCTGGTGGGCCTGGGTGAGCGCGCCAAATGCAACGAGGGCAGCTTCCGCAAGGTACTCGATGCCGCCCTGAAGACACTGGTTCGCATGCCCATCGACGAAGCCGTGGTTGCCTTGAGCGACGTGCCGGTTCCCGAGCGGGAAAACGTTTGGAAGGCGCGCATGATCGCCGAAGCCACCCGACGTGCCCAGTATCGTTTCGACATCTTCAAGTCCGAACCGGCGCCGGCGTCTCGACTTGAACGAGTCGGCCTATTGATCGATGAAAGTGGCGACGCCGCGACCACCGAGCAAGGCCTGCATATTGGCAATGCGTTAGGGGAAGGCATCAATCTTACCCGCACACTCGGCAACCTGCCGGGCAATATCTGCACGCCGCGCTATCTGGCGGAACAGGCAGAGCAGCTGGGCAAGGAGTCCGCTGGGGCGTTAAGCGTGGAAATTCTTGATGAAGAGGCGCTCGAAGCGCTCGGCGCCCGCACTCTGCTCTCGGTTGGCCGTGGCAGCGCAGAACCGTCGCGACTGATCGTGCTGCACTACAGAGGCGCCGAAAACGAGCAGGACGCGCCCCACGTGCTGGTGGGCAAGGGCATCACCTTCGACACCGGCGGCATCTCGCTCAAGCCCGGCGCGGACATGGACGAGATGAAGTACGACATGTGCGGCGCCGCTAGCGTGCTGGGCACCTTCAAGGCGCTGGCGATGATCAAGCCCAAGCTCAATGTCATCGGTATCGTCGCCGCGGCGGAAAACATGCCGGACGCACGCGCCACCAAGCCCGGCGACATCATCAAGACCCTCAAGGGCCTGACCGTCGAAATACTCAATACCGACGCGGAAGGCCGACTGGTTCTGTGTGATGCCCTGACCTACGCCGAGCGCTTCGAGCCCGCCAGCGTCATCGACATTGCCACCCTGACCGGCGCCATGGTCATGGCCCTTGGCAATCATGCCACCGGGCTTTTTGCCAACGACGACGACCTGGCACTGGATATTCTCGACGCTGGGGAAACTGCCTGGGACCGGGCCTGGCACATGCCTCTGTGGGATGAGTATCAGAGTCAGCTCGATTCCAACTTCGCCGACCTGGCCAACATCGGCGGCCGCCCTGCCGGCGCCGTCACCGCGGCCTGCTATCTCTCCCGCTTTGCCGACAAGTACCCCTGGGCGCATCTGGACATCGCTGGCACCGCCTGGATTTCCGGCAAGGAAAAAGGCGCAACGGGCCGTCCGGTCGGGCTGTTAACCCAGTACCTGATGGATCGCGAGCAGGACGCTAACGTAAGCGACGAAGCATGAGGTAGTGATTTTTCTGTCTGGCCAGACGCTATTCGAAAAGTCGGCGAGCAATGGCCAGACAAGGAAAAAAATACAGCGAGAACGCGGAGTTTACTGTCGTAAATGAGCATTTCTCGCTGTATTTTTGACGCCGTATGGCCGAAGCGCAGCCAGTTTTCGGAAGTGGCTAATGACCCAGATCGACTTTTACATCCTCCCCGACACCACACGCGAGGCGCGGCTCGATTTCGCCTGCCGCCTGGTTGAGACCATCTACCGCAAGGGCTATCGCCTGCACGTTCATGTGACGGATGAGGAGGAGGCGCAGCTGATCGACGAGAAACTGTGGACCTTTCGCCCGGAAAGCTATGTGCCTCACGCCATCGTCACAAGCGATCTCGACGAGACTCCCGTGACCATCGGCTGGCGCGAGGCACCTGAACCGGGCATCGAGGCCATGCTCAACCTGAACCCCGGTATCCCGGAGTGGTTTTCACGCTTCGAGCGGGTCGCGGAGATCATCAACCAGCATCAGGAGGTGCTGCGCAGCAAGCGTGAATGCTGGCAGACCTACAAGCACCGTGGTTATCCGGTCAAGGCGCATCATCTGAATTAGGGCGCTGGTTCGTCGCGCTGGCTTTGCACAGCGCCGACCACACCTTTTCCATGCGCGGCGGTGGCTGCCACTGTTCGTGAAAGCCTGCAGGCATGGGCGCAGGCCCGATCCAGTAGCCGTATACCTGCCGTTTGCCCTGTAATCGCTGGCAGCGATGTAAAAGCTCAACTGCCTGGCCGGCACCCAGGGTGGCGTCACAAAGCAGCAGCTGAGGCGGCTGTTCGTTGATCAGCCGCATCGCTCGAGTGCGATGGCGAGTGCTCAAGAGCGTCAAGTAGTCCAACTGCTCCGCCAGCACCTCCATGCGGACATGGGTCTCCTCGTCCTTGCTAATCAACAATAGTGTCAAGGGCCTTTCAAGCCGCGCCCCGGGGGGGAGCGCTTGAATAACCGCTGCCTGGCACGCCTGAACATTCACTTGAGGCAACCAGACCTGAAAACGGCTTCCTTGCCCTGGCATGCTCGACACTTCGATACGCCCCTGCATGCGGCGTACCAGCTCTTGGCATATTGCCAGTCCCAGGCCCGAGCCCTTGACCTCGCTGTGCTCCATTCCCAGACGTGAGAAAGGCCGGAACAATACCTCCTGATCATCTTCGGCAATGCCGTGACCGTTATCCGCCACTTCAAGACATACGCTGTCTGCTTCCACCCAGGTCGATAGCCTTATCCAACCGCCGGGGCGATTGTACTTGATGGCGTTGTCGATCAAGTTCTGCACTACCTGGTCCAGACGCTGGCGATCCGCCAGTATCCAGCCGGCCTGGTTCACCGTCGCGAGTTCGAGTTGAATCCCACATCGCGTAGCGTGAGCCAACGACTGACTCATGTTGCGTCGCAAGCACCGCTGTGCCGATTGCACTTCACACTCGAGCCTCATCTCGCCGGACTCGAGGCTTGCCAATTGCAGTACATCCTCGAGTAGTGCGTCGAGCCGTTCTGCGGCGTGCACCACCTCACCCAGGTAGCACTGTGTCTGAGCATCGAGCCGAGATGCCTCGCTGCCCTGTAGCAGGTCGGTAAAGCCGATGATGATGCCCAAAGGGGTGCGCAACTCATGACTGACCCGGGAAAACAGCCGCGACTGAGCACGCTGCGCCCAGCGCGCTTCATCCCGCGTACGCTCCAGCTCAGCGGTGGTGTGCTTGCGCTGATGGATATTCAGCACGACGCCGGTGGCACATAGCGCTTCGCCATTCTCGTTGCGTTGAAACACGCTTCCCCGAGTCAATACCCACAGCCAGCCCCCATCCGGTAAATGCAGGCGCATTTCGATTTCGCCTACTGCCATTTTTCTAGCCATGACACGTCGTCGCTGGGATTCAAAGCGCGGCAGATCCTGGGGGTGAATGCAGGCTTGAAACGTCGCCAAAGGAAGTGTTTTAACCGGCGCCAGGCCAAGCAGGTGAAACATGCTGTCATGCATCATCAGGCGATCGTTGACGATATCGTACTCCCATACGCTTCCCTCGCTTGCCTCCAGCGCCAGGCGCAGGCGCTCCTTCTCCGCCGCCAGGGTGCCAAGAGCTCCCTCATGAGCACGACTGGCCTTGACCAACGCATCGCCTGTTTCACTGAATTCACGCAGCTGAAAACGAGGTTTATCCATACGGCGTTGATCCCCGAACGCTGCTGCCATGCTCTGCAACTGTTGCAAGGAATCGACCAGCATACGATTCAAACTGAGAGTACGCCGACGAATGATCATCAGGGTGAGTAGGTAAAACAACAGCAGCCCCACCAGCATCCAGATACCCAGCTCGCGAAAGGAGCGACTCAAGGAATCACCGGTCACGAAGGTGGCGTTTTCGTCGATGATTGCCAGCAGCGTCCAGTTCACACCCACGAGTTCACGCCAGGCCAATAGTCGCGGTTCTCCCGCCATCGTCGTGTGCTGACTGCCCGAGGCTTCCGCCAGGACATCGCCGATGACCGAGGTATCGCTCATGCGCATCAGATTGATGGACTCCGTATTGGCGCTTGTAACCGATTCGGCGCCTGTTTCAGCCTTGACGTTTTTGAGCAGCCGTCTGAAATCCTGTTGATTCTTCGATGGCAGTGCCAGGATGCTGCCGTCGCGCCCAACCAGCACGGCATAGCCCGTCCAGGGCAGTTCAATGGACAGCAGTCTATCCGTCAGTTCTTTCAGGGTGATGTCGATACCGGCAACCCCTTCGAGAAACTCGTCCCGATAGAAGGGTGCCACGAGAGAAATCATCCAGCCGCTACCTGCGGGATCGAGATAGGCGTCGGTCCATACCGGTTGGCGTTCGGGATTGTTTCGCGCGTCTGCCAGAAAGTAGAAATTGTAGGAGGGGATATCCATGTGGCTATCGTAGGTGGCGCCGGCGTCGAACCAGGGCCATAGCCGGTTGTAGCTGTCGAAAGTGTTGATGTACACCTGGCGAAGACGAGGATCGTTTTCGACCAGCTCCTGCATGAGAGGATCGAGTGTCGCCAACTGGGCGATCTTGCGGTGATCCCGTTGCGCTTCCGGCGTTATGGCGGAATAGTAAGACGCGGCTTGACCGTCGTCCCGAGGAGTGTAGTAGATTCCGCTTGCCTCACGACGATGACGTCGGGTTTCGGCGACGCGCTGCTCGGTACTTATCGGCTGCATCAGGGCGCGTTGCGCCGCGTTGGCAAGCAGTACACCTTGCCGCTCCCAAGCTTGCAGATCCACTTGCATCAAACGTGCTTCGCGTTCAAGCGCCTGATTGAGCAGCGTGCTGGATTCTTCTTTCAACAAGGCGACTTGGTGTTCGTACATCAATTTGTAGGTTGCCAGATACATACCGATCACCCCCACGGCCACCAACAGCAAGGGAATCAAAGATGTTCTTGTCATTGCACGCCACAGCCAGCGGCGGGTATCCAGCAGGTTGCTCATAGTTCGTCGTTTTGTATATTGAGAAGGCCATACTAGCCCAGGCGAGTGGCCGTCGCTCTATTTGAGCTGCCACGAATATTTCGAGTAACCGCCAGCGTTCATGACGCTGAGGGTTTGCACCGGTATAATCCCAGCCATTTGACACTGCACAGATTTCATACTGCGCAGGTTTCATATTGCATAGGTTCGCCCCGGCCCGCGCGAACGCCCACCCTTCAGATCGAGCGATTCATGGACAAGACGTATCAACCCGAGCAGATCGAAAGGCGCTGGTATCAGCGCTGGGAAGCTGACAACCGCTTTGCGCCCAAAGGCTCGGGCTCGCCCTATTCGATCATGATTCCGCCACCCAACGTCACCGGCAGCCTGCACATGGGCCACGCCTTTCAGGACACCATCATGGATACCCTGATTCGCTGGCGGCGCATGCAGGGCAATAACACCCTATGGCAGATAGGCACCGACCACGCCGGTATCGCCACCCAGATGCTAGTGGAGCGCAAGCTCGCCGCGGAAGACGGCAAGACCCGCCACGATCTGGGCCGCGAGGCCTTTCTCGACAAGGTTTGGGAATGGAAGGCGGAGTCCGGTGGACAGATCACCCAGCAGCTACGGCGCATGGGGGCGAGTCTCGACTGGTCCCGGGAGCGCTTCACCATGGACGAAGGCTTCTACAAGGCGGTGCAGGAAGTCTTCGTGCGGCTGTTCAACGAGGGGTTGATCTATCGCGGCAAGCGCCTGGTCAACTGGGACCCGACCCTGCACACGGCGATCTCCGATCTGGAGGTAGAAAACCGCGATCAGCAGGGTCAATTCTGGCATTTTCGCTACCCACTCGCGGACGGCGCGACAACGGATGACGGCAAGGAGTATCTGGTCGTTGCTACCACCCGCCCGGAAACCCTGCTCGGCGATACCGGTGTGGCGGTCAACCCGAACGACTCACGCTACGCATCCCTAGTTGGCAAATTCATCGAATTGCCCCTGGTAGGCCGGCGTATTCCCATCGTGGCGGATGAGCACGCGGACATGGACAAGGGCTCCGGGTGCGTAAAGATCACCCCGGCCCACGACTTCAACGACTACGAGGTAGGCAAGCGTCAGCATCATGTGCTGATCAACGTCTTCACCCAGGATGCTCGGGTACGTGACTCGGCGGAAATCTTCGATCTTCAGGGTCGACCGCTACCGGAAGAAGACGCCAGCCTGCCCCAGGCCTATGCTGGTCTCGACCGCTTTAACGCCCGTACACGGATCGTTGCGGACATGGACGCGCTGGGGCTGCTCGAACAGGTCGAAACCGTTAGCAACACCCTGCCTTTTGGTGACCGCTCCGGCGACGTCATCGAACCGCTACTGACGGATCAGTGGTTCGTCGCCGTGGAATCCCTCGCCAAGCCCGCCATCGCCGCGGTGGAAAACGGCGATATCCAGTTCGTGCCAAAAAACTACGAAAACATGTACTTCGCCTGGATGCGCGACCTGCAGGACTGGTGCATCTCCCGTCAACTGTGGTGGGGCCATCGTATTCCTGCCTGGTACGATCCGGCAGGCAACATTTATGTCGCCCGCTCTGAGGCCGAAGCCCGGGAGAAATACAATCTGGCAGCAGATGTTGCGCTGACTCAGGACGAGGACGTACTCGACACTTGGTTCAGCTCCGGGCTATGGACCTTCGCCACCCTAGGCTGGCCCGAGGACACCCCGGAACTCAAGACTTTCCATCCCACCAGCGTGCTGGTCACCGGTTTCGACATCATCTTTTTCTGGGTCGCCCGGATGATCATGATGACCCTGAAATTCACCGGCGAAGTGCCCTTCAAGACGGTCTACGTGCACGGCCTGGTGCGGGATGCCCAGGGTCAGAAGATGTCCAAGTCCAAGGGCAACGTGCTCGACCCCATCGATCTGATCGATGGCATCGAGCTGGACACCCTGATGGACAAGCGCACCGGCAACATGATGCAACCGCAAAAGGCCAAGGCCATCGCCAAGGCCACCAGCAACGAGTTCCCCGAGGGCATCGAACCCCACGGTACCGATGCGCTGCGCTACACCTTCTTGTCCTTGGCCACTACCGGTCGGGACGTCAAGTTCGACATGGGCCGCCTGGACGGCTTCCGCAACTTCTGCAACAAGCTGTGGAACGCCTCCCGCTACGTGCTGATGAATGCCGAGGAGCAGGATTGCGGCCTTGGGGACGAAACCGTCGAGCTCTCCCTGGCGGATCGCTGGATCGTCTCGAAACTGCAGCGCACCGAATCTCAGGTCACCAAGGCACTTGCAGAATTCCGCTTCGACCTCGCGTCCCAGGCGCTGTATGAATTCGTCTGGAACGAATACTGCGACTGGTATCTGGAGCTCTCCAAACCGGTGCTGTGGGACGAGAACGCCGCCCTTGAAGCCAAGCGTGGTACTCGCCGAACCCTGGTGCGGGTGCTCGAGGCCATCCTGCGCCTGGCGCATCCGATGATGCCCTTCATCACCGAGGAGATCTGGCAGCGGGTAGCCCCTATTGCAGGCAAGGCAAGCGGCGACGGCTCTGAATCGATCATGGATCAGCCTTGGCCCGAGGCCCAGACTGGCAAGATCGACGAGCAATCCGAGCGAGATATCGAGTGGCTCAAAGGGGTGATCAACGCGGTGCGCAATATACGCGCCGAGATGAACATTGCCCCGGGCAAGCTGCTGGACGTGCTGCTGACAAAAGGCAGCGACAAGGATCGCCAGCGCCTGGAGAACAATCACCGCTTTCTTTCAAAGCTTGCCAAGCTGGCCAGCACCAGCTGGCTCGACGATCCCGCCCAAGCGCCGCTATCCGCTACTCAGCGAGTCGGCGATATGGAAGTGCTGGTGCCCATGGCGGATCTCATCGACAAAGAAGCCGAGCTCGCCCGCCTGACCAAGGAGCTGGACAAACAGGACAAGCTCATTGCCGGCGTGGAAAAGAAGCTTTCCAACGAAAGCTTCATCGCCAAGGCCCCGGCTGAAATCGTCGAAAAGGAGAAAGCCAAACTCGACGATATGCGCAATGCCCGTGCCGTGCTGATGGAGCAGCGAGAAAGAATCGCCGCGCTTTAGGCAGCGATTCCTTAGAACATATTGCCTTGCAAAACCTCAGGGTTTGGCCCTGAGGTTATTTGTAGCACACCTCTTGCCAGTTACCAGCCATGCTTGGCCATACGGCACATCACGCTATTTATTGGTCTTGCGAAAACCCGCCAGTACACGACCATCCCGCCCCATCAGTACCAGCCGATCATGGTCGATCAGATAGCGATGCGCCTGGGAAAGCAGCTGGCTGACTTGCGCCGACTGTGCCTGCCCGGGACAAGCCATACGGGAACTGGCAAGCTCGGAGATCGAAATACCACGACCTTCGCTCAAGGCAGCCTCTCCCATCAGACGATTACAGCCGTCGCTACCGCTGAGTCTCAATCTATTTCCTTCCGGCCGTAGTTCAAAATAGGCCTTGTCTTCCTCTCGCCAGGGTTGATCGGTACCAATGAGTGTCAGTACCCAATGTGGGCCCACCAAGGGCGATGATGACTGCTCCCCACTCGCCTCGCTCTCGACTTGCGTCGGTGTGCTGCAACCGCTTAATAGAATTACCGACAACACCAAGGCTACCCATACACGCATCCTTAACTCTCCCTAGGAACTCAATTGATTTATTGATGCTTATTGAAACCTCAAGCCTCTCCGGTAGAAGAAGGACTTACATACATCTCGTAACGTGCCGTGATACCGAAGCTTTCTCCCCCTTCGGCGATCACCAGATCACGCCCGGAGAATTTTGCCAGATACAGACGCCGATCCGCCAAGTCGATTACATCGTTCAGCGCCCGTTTTTCATAAGACCAGGCCAACCCCATGGAAAGCGTCACCTGGAGTATGCGCTTGTCCAGGCGGCAGGGCTGACTGGCCAGCTCTGCGCGCAAGCGAGCAGCGATTCCCACGCCCTCCTCGAAGTTGGTATCGGGAAGCAGTATTAGAAACTCTTCTCCACCGACACGACCGATGCAATCCCTTTCCCGCAACGCACGTTGTAACAGCTGGGCAATATGATGCAGCACCTTGTCACCAGCGCCATGTCCATAGCTGTCATTGACTTGCTTGAAATGATCCGCATCGAGAAGCAGCACAGCAAAAGGACGCTGCTGACGCCATAGCATATCGGCTCGCTCAATGATGGCGCGGCGATTGAACACGCCGGTCAAGGAATCTTTATAGGCGTCGCTTCGAAAGCGCCGTTCGGTGACCTCGCTCACGATGTAGACCTGTAACGCGATAAAAGTGATCAGGACGAAAGTGGTCATCAAGTTGAAGGCGAGCAGCATCCTTCGAGCCAGATCACCAAGGGGCCAACTACCCCAAAGTCCGAATAGCCACTGCAGCATGATAAGAAACGCCCCCAGCAATAGACCACTGAGTATTATCTTGTAGCGCTGCTGTAGATCACTGATCACGATTTCGAGTAGAAAGATAAAAAAGTAGTACTCAAAGCCCACGTCGTTTCCCAACAACATGCCCGCGACAACGACCAGCACAAAAACAAAGAACAGTTTGAGCAAGAGCGCCAGCACGAGCCAGCCACGGCGATGAAGACCAATCGTCAGGAAATTGGCAATGATGCACAGCAAATTGAGTACGTTCAGTGCCAGAATGTCGACCCATATGAAAATGGGCACGAAAACAATATGGATTGCCGTTACGAAAAGATAGATGCGCACGAATATCTGAAAACTTCGGCGGCGTTCCAAAGGTAAAGTTTCAGGAGGAGATAGCACGTGCTCATTCAGGTATCGCCCCATGGCATTGTCCATAACACTGTGCTCACTTTTCATAGCCCGTTGTAGGTCGTTGTTATAATTAAAAGTAGTCGAGGCCAGGTATTGCTATCATGGGCAGCATGACACCCTGCTTTTCAACGCTATTCGAGCATACCGATGCCAGCTCATCGACGCTTTTTTTTTTCAGACAAACTCGTTTCAAGCAACGATTTCTGAAGTTATACACACAAAAAAATAGATTACTCATCGCAATTTTTTTATACAAAAATGCTATTCCAGAAGTGCAGTTGACCCTTATTATTTATATGATACGGCCGCTGCCCTACGCAGCACGTGGAAAAATATTTCGCCATTTAATTCACAATCGAGTCGCTTTATCCTCTATTGACTGATAATTCATCGCATTCAAAGGAACCAACATGCTCAACGCATTGCACAATGAAGCACTGGGTAAGCTCGTTCTCCGACTGAGCGTTGGCGGGTTGATATTGCTGCATGGAATTGCCAAATTGCTTAACCCAAGCAGCATGAGTCGAATCGGTGATCGTGTCGCTAACTATGGACTACCTGAATTTCTAGCCTATGGCGTACTGCTTGGTGAGGTTGTAGCGCCTGTGATGCTGGTATTAGGCTGGCAGTCACGTATTGCAGGATTACTCATCACCATCAATATGATAGTCGCCATTATCCTGGTTCACACAAATGAATTGTTTGCGTTGGGAAGCAGCGGAGGCTGGGCGCTCGAATTACAGGGCATGTTCCTGTTCGGCGCTCTGACAATCGTGTTCCTGGGCAGTGGCCGCATGGCCCTGCGGCCTGACTAGGACTTTTCTTCTGGCGCGACAGAGTCGAATTTGCGACCAACTGCGTCGAACGACTTGAGAACTTCGTGAACTTCGCGGCCAAGATCAGTCAGGCCATAGGTAACTTTCGGGGGTATCGTCTCTTCTTGCTCCCGCCATACCAGATCATCCTTCGCCAGCTCCCGTAGTCGGCTCGTCAGCACCTTGGGAGAAACCGGCGCCAAGCGGCGCTGGATGGCATTGAACCGTACAGGCCCCTCCTCTCCCAGCAGATAGATGATATGTGTCTTCCAGCGTCCCGCAATCGCTCGCAGAGCCGGGGCGGCGGGGCAAGTATCGGGAGTTGTCTCGCGTTTCACCGTTATCTCCAGGCTTGAATGAAAGGAATTGGAAAGCCACTTTCCAAAAGGTAACGACTTTCCATTCAAAAATGGGGAACTATACTAGCCTGAATCGAAAGACAAGATAAGGAGCGCACGAATGAGACGGACCTCATACCCCCGCCCCAAGCGCGTGACCAGTCATGACGCTGCCGACAATGAGACCTAATAGCCGGCAGCGCACGAAACTTGCCCACGAGATACCGCTGTAACGATCAATCTCGGCGGCAGGTGCCTTCCTCGACGGGCCGCAGTCAGCAGGGCCGCGAGGGTACTCCCCTGACCCCTAAGGAAACTGCCATGAAAAGAATAAAGCAGCTCGGAAAAACCTTCCTTGCGTTTGCTACAGGCGCGGCGATGCTCATTCAACCGCTCGCGTTCACCACCTCGGCACAGGCACAGGAAGCCAGCCAGCCCCTGCATCTTGAAGGCCTTTCGAAAGAGCCGACCGAAGCCGCCAACGCCGCTCTCTTTGATCCCACCGACGCGGTTTTGCTGCTGCTCGATCACCAGACGGGCCTGTTCCAGACTGTAAACGATGTTCCTGTTGATGACCTGCGTCGTAATACGGTCGTGCTGGCAAAGATCGCGAAACAGGCGGATATCCCGATCATCTATACCGCATCCGAGCCCGATGGTCCCAACGGCCCGCTCATGAAAGAACTGGCCGACGTGTTGCCCAGCAGTGCGAAATTCATCCGGCGTCAGGGCGAGGTAAGTTCCTGGGATAACGCGGACTTCGTCGAAGCCGTCGAGGCAACCGGCCGCAAGACGCTGGTGATCGCGGGCGTCTGGACCAGTGTCTGCGTCGCTTTTCCTGCCCTGCAGGCTCATGCCGAAGGCTACGACGTGGTCGTGGTGATGGATGCCTCGGGCGACGTCAGCAAGATGGCTTCTGACGCGGCACTCGAGCGGATGGTGGCAGGGGGAATCGTACCGGTCACCACCAACACCGTCCTGAGCGAGACGCACCGCACCTGGAACCGTCCGGACGCCGCCGAATGGGGCGCGCTCTACGCCGAACTCGTGCCGGAATACGGCTCGGCGGTTGAAAGCTATACCCGCGCCCAGGAAGCAGCAACCAAGTCCGACGCCAAAGAGTAAGACGACCACCTTGTCCCGATGGACCGACGGACAGGCCTTTGACGAAATTGGCGGTCGCGCCCGAGCGCGGCCGCCTTCACCTCAGAAAAAGGAAGACGTGATGGTATCGTTCAAAAAGATCGGCCCCCAGGCCGTTGCGCTCGCCGCCCTCATCGCGGGCGGTCCCGCCCTCTCCCAGGACCAGCAGCCCGCTGACCTCATCGTCATGAATGCCGGCAAGGTCTTTACGGGGGCTGACGGGCAGCCGGATGCGACCGCTTTCGCGGTCAAGGACGGGACCTTCATCGAAGTCGGCGATGATGCCGCGATCGAAGCCTTTCGCGGCGATGGCACGCAAGTCATCGACGCCAAGGGCCGCACGGTGATTCCGGGCCTCAACGACTCGCATTCCCACCAGGTCCGAGGCGGGCGTTTCTACAATCTGGAAACACGCTGGGACGGCATTCCCACCTTGAAAGCCGCAATGGAGCGGATCCGCACGGAAGCGGATCGGGTTCCTGAGGGCGGATGGGTGCGCGTGATCGGCGGCTGGTCGCCCTATCAATTCGAGGAACGACGCATGCCGACCGTGGAGGAGCTGAACGAAGCGGCGCCCGATACCCCGGTTTTCGTGCTGTTTCTCTACAGCAAGGGATTCCTGAACCAGGCCGGTGTCGAGGCGCTGGGTTACACACCGGAGACGGAAACCGCTGACGGCTCCCGCATCGAGTTCCTGGACGGTGGCGGTGCGATCCTGCACGCCGAGCCGAACCCGTCGATCCTCTACAAGACCATCGGCGCACTGCCGCAGATGTCCGAAGAGAACCAGATCAACTCGACCCGCCAGTATTACCATGAGCTGAATCGCCTGGGCCTGACCTCCTCCATCGATGCCGGTGGCGGCGGGCACGTATTCCCCGAGGATTACGTCGGATCCCGCAGCATCGCGACCAATGGCGGCCTACCGCTACGGGTCAGCTACTATCTCTTTGCTCAGAATGCTGGAAAAGAGGCCCAGGAATTCAACGAGTGGATTGCCAACAACGAGGTCGGCGTGAACGAGGACGTTCATCTCGATCATGGCTACGAGCTGGAAGGCGGCGGCGAGTTTCTGGTTCATAGCGTTGGAGACTGGGAGAACTTCCTGGCACCGGCCCCGGATCTGGAAGAGCGCGAGGCGAACGGTCAGGACCCGCGCGGCGACCTGCACGAGGTCACGACGATGCTGGTCGAAGCCGGGTGGCCGCTGCGCCAGCACGCGACCTATGGTGACAGCATCGAACTGATCATGGACGTATTCGAGCAGGTGAACGAGGAACAGGGTGAGTTCGCTCCGCGATGGGCCATCGATCATGCGGAAACCGTCCGGGACGCCGAGCTGGAGCGGATCAAGGCTTTGGGCGGCGGGGTCGCGATCCAGGACCGCATGGCGTTTGCAGGTGAATACTTCGTCGACCGCTACGGCGCCGAGGCTGCCAAAGCTGCGCCGCCGGTGCGCAAGATGTTGGACATGGGGATCCCAGTCGGTGCCGGCACCGATGGCACCCGCGTCAGCAGCTACAACCCCTGGCCCTCGCTCTACTGGCTGGTTACGGGCAAGACCGTCGGCGGCCTGCAGCTTTGGGGCGAAGAGAACAAGCTGAGCCGTGAAGAGGCATTGGACATCTTCACTTCTGGCAGCGCGTGGTTCTCCCAGGAAGAGGACGTGAAGGGTGAGATTGAGGAAGGCATGTATGCCGACTTCGCGATCCTGTCCGATGACTACTTCTCGGTTCCCGAGAAGGAGATCATGGACCTGGAATCGGTGCTTACCGTGACAGGTGGCAACGTCGTCTACGCCGCCGAGCCCTTCTCCGAGTTCGCGTCGGACGATCTTCCTCCGGTCAGCCCCGAGTGGTCGCCCGTGGTGACCTATCAGGATGCACTTGAAGCACGCTGATGCATTGTCGCCGCGCCGATACCGGCGCGGCGACATGCTTCCCAATTCAAATTCGCAAGCTGCTTCATTGGTGGCGATCATGTGTTTGGAGGGTGTTTACAAACGTCACGAGCGACTCACCCCATTTGCGACTCGAGCAAACGCTTTTTCACATTCAGCGCTTCCAAACGCGCTTCGAAAAGCCCAGGAAAGCGCTTGTACCAAGTCTGATTGAGGGGGGATGGGTGCGGCAGCGGTGCCAGATTGAAGATCGCTCGTTCCCCGCTCTCCAGGATCAAGGGTGTAGAGTGCACGGACTCGAAGCGATCCTCCCGTTTCCAGAAAGCATCCAACGCCTGACGCACGTCTTTCGGCTGATTGATACCGAACCACAAAAAGGCTTCCCGGCCCAGGGTGATCAGGGTGCGCCCCTGCCAATGCGTGACCAATAGCTCCGCTATCAATGGCTGAAAGCGCTTCTTGATCGCCATGGACCAGGCCTTGTTGCCGGTAGGCTTGTAGGGCACCGTATTGGCCCAGAACACATGCCGACCGACTTCGAGTGACGCCTCGAAATCTAGCGGAGGTTCGCCATGAAGTGCTTCAAAGAGCGGTCCGCGAACCTTTTGCCCGCCGCTGCCAATGAAGGGCACTCCGTGCTTGATTTCCTGGCGCCCGGGATCGCGGCCGAAAATGCCAATGGGTGTATCTCTGGGCCCGAGACCAATCACCGGCTCCAGAGGATCCTTGTCGAACTGGCGATAAACCTCCAGATCGACGCCTTCCAGATTCTCCGCTTCGCGACGAAAGGCAGTGCGTAATGAGTCGCTTAGTTGCAGAAGCCCTCCTTGGCGATAAACCCGCGCGTAACGTCTATTGATGAGTGCAGCAGATCATTTTACCAGGTACCGGTATTCTCCATGGACGCCCAGGGCTCCTTGGGCTCCAGGGCATCGCCTGACTGCAACAGCTCGATGGAAATTCCATCGGGGCTCTTCACGAAGGCCATGTAGCCATCTCGCGGGGGACGATTGATGGTCACGCCGCTTACCTGCAGATGCTCGCAAAGTGCGTAGATATCATCGACCCGATAAGCCAGATGGCCGAAATTGCGCCCGCCGTCGTACTCTTCCGGATCCCAGTTGTGGGTCAATTCGATCATCGGGGCGCGATCTTCCTGGGCGCGCTGCTTGTCATTCGGTGCTGCCAGAAAGACTAGGGTGAAGCGCCCCTTGTCGCTATCCTTGCGACTGATCTCCTCGAGCCCGAGCAGGTCGCAGTAGAAGTGCAGAGAGGCGTCCAGGTCGTTGACCCGCACCATGGTGTGAAGATATTGCACGGTGGGTGGCTCCTGACGATCGATTATTGCGATTGCGGATACTGGCTGAACACTTCCGGCTGCTCTCCATCCCGCCAGAGATAGACCGCGTACTCATCCTCGCGCCCGGTTTCCATGCCCGGTGACCCCTGGGGCATGCCGGGCACTGCCAGCACCGCTGGCTCCGCATCGCTTTCAAGCAGGCGCTTCACGTCGCTTGCGGGCACATGGCCTTCGATCACATGCTCACCTACCTTGGCGGTATGGCAAGAGGCCAGCTGAGGATGTACACCCTGCTCGCGCTTGAGGGTACTCATCTCCGAGGTGGCATGCTGTGTCACTTCGAAGCCGTTTTCCTCCATGTGTTCTGCCCAGGCGGTGCAGCAGCCACAGTTGGGATCTTTCCACATCTCGACGGTAGGCGCGGCCCAAAGCGGCAGGGAAACAAGCCCCAGCGCCAGCATGGAAAGCCCTTGACGAAGGCGTTTGGAAGAAGCAGTTGTGAACATGATGTGTCTCACTTTTTCTGTTGCTGCCGATTACGGCATGATAGGGCATTATCGCATGGGGTGTCCCGCCGACATTGATCCGGATCAGCCATTAGAGAGGAAGCGTCCAATGCCCGATTACTGCGACCTTGCGCCAGGCCATCCGTTCCATGGCCCTTATCACGACCATGAATACGGTTTTTCCGTGGATGACGATAACGTGCTGTTCGAACGTCTGGTGCTGGAAATCAATCAGGCGGGGCTTTCCTGGCTGACGGTGCTGAAAAAGCGCGCCGCTTTTCAAAACGCATTCGAGGGGTTCGCGATAGCGAAAGTCGCCGACTATGGCAGTCAGCAGCGCGAACGGCTGCTGAACGACGCCTCGATCATTCGTAATCGGCTGAAGATCGATGCCGCCATTCACAATGCCGGCATCGTTCAGGGGTTACAGCGGGAATACGGCAGCTTCAAGGCCTGGCTGGACCTGCACCACCCATTATCCCTGGAAGAGTGGGTGCGCCTGTTCAAGCGCACCTTTCGCTTCACGGGCCCGGAGATCGTCAACGAAATGTTGATGAGCACCGGCTATCTGCCCGGCGCCCATCGTGATGACTGCCCGGTGCAGCAGCGAATTCTTGCCGCCGCACCACCCTGGGCTGACACATCCTCCTAACGGGGTTCGCTCGCCAACGCCTTCCACACCGAATAGCACATGGCCAGCAGCACCAGGGAGAACGGCAGCCCGGTGGCCGTTACCCCTGCCTGCAACGCCGTGAGGCCGCCGCCGATCAGTAGTGCAATGGCGATCATGCCTTCCGCCGTGGCCCAGAACATGCGCTGGGGTACCGGCGCGTCCGTCTTGCCGCCGGCGGTGATGGTATCCACCACCAGAGAACCGGAATCCGACGAGGTGACGAAGAAGATCAGCGTCAGAATGATGGCGATGGTGGAGACGATACGCGGGAACGGCAATTCGTTGAGCATACCGAACAGGGAAAGCTCCGGGCTGTAGCTGTCGATCACGTTGGCTTTCACCAGGCTGCCTTGCGGGTCGGTAAACACCTGATCGAGCGCAATGCCACCGAAGACGCCCATCCAGAGGAAGATCACCAGGGTTGGCACCAGCAGTACTGCAATGACGAATTCGCGCACCGTACGGCCCCGGCTTACCCGAGCGATGAACATGCCGACAAACGGTGACCAGGAAATCCACCAGGCCCAGTAGAAGGCACTCCAGTCCTCCCGATAGGCATCGTCCGTGCGGCCGAAGGGCATGGAAAGCGGCACGAACTCCCGGATATAGGTAGTCACCCCATCCCAGGCGCTGCCGAGAGCCGTGAGAGTCGGCCCCGCAAAGAGCACAAACAGAAAGAATAAAAAGGCGGCGATCATATTGATCTCGGAGAGCACCTTGACGCCGCCATCGAGCCCGCGCCAGACCGAGATCATGGCGACTGCGGTAACGATGACGATGATGCTGATCTGGACCGTGAGACTGATTTCGAGCCCAAAGACATAGTTGAAGCCCGCATTGGCCTGCTGTGCCCCGAGCCCCAGAGACGTCACCAGTCCGAACAGGGTGGAAAACACCGCCAGCACATCGATTGCATGGCCCGGCCAGCCCCAGACTCGCTCCCCCAAGATCGGATAAAAGGAAGAGCGTATCGAAAACGGCAGGCCTTTATTGTAAGTGAATACCGAAAGGGACAGCGCCATCAATGCATAGATCGCCCAGCCATGCAGCCCCCAGTTCAGGAAGGTGCCCGCGAGGCCCATCGCCCGAGCCTGGGCAATATTCTCCTGAATGAGCTCACCGTCCGCACCGAAGGGCGCCGGCGTATTCAGCGGCATTGATACGGCAGTGTGGTAGACCGGCTCAAGCACGCCAAAGAACAGCAGCCCGATCCCCATTCCCGCAGCGAACAGCATCGAGAACCAGGAAAGATAGGAGTAGCTGGGCCGTGCTTCCTTCCCCCCCAGTCGCACCGCACCATAAGGGGATATCACCAGCGCAAGACAGAAAAACAGATAGAGATTGACGGCAATGAAGAAGTACCAGTCCAGCGTCTTGATAGAAAAATTGACGACCGCCTGGAAAACCTGGCCAGCAACGTCCGGAAACAGCAATGTGAGGAGGATGAACGCAATCGTGATGCCCGCAGAAACGGCAAATACCCGATTGTGTATGTCGAAGCTGAAAGGGCCGAAACTCCCCTCGACATTATCCTGACCCACCACATAGTCTGTATCGATGAGTGAATCTTTGGAGACCGAAGCGCCCCCATTTTTGTGAGAGTTTTCTGTCATTTTTTTGTCTCGTTAGAGAATATTCTCTGCGTTTGAATTTTCTTGAAAGCTGCTCATGCGCCACCACGGCGCTTTATCACATGCGATTGCAACGGCTGCAAGGGCTACACCCGGTTATAATGAAAATCGTCATGCTTTTACTGTACAAGGACAACTATCTTCATGGATTCCTTGACTCAGGCCTGTCTGGGCGCCGCGGTGGGAGGCGCCATTCTCGGCCCACGCCTGGGGCGCAAGGCGCTGCTTGCCGGCGCCGTGCTCGGCACCCTGCCGGATCTCGATGTGATGATCGACTACGGCGATGCGGTGGCGGACTATACCTATCATCGCGGCTTCAGTCATTCGCTGCTGGTATTGAGCGCTTTGGCACTGATACTTGCACTGCTGTCGGCACGCTTCATTACCCGAAGGGGAATTTCCCTGAGGCAATGGGGCCTGTTTTATGGCGCCTGTCTGTTGACCCATCCGCTACTCGATGCCTTCACCGCCTACGGTACTCAGCTCCTGTGGCCGCTGAGTCTCCCGCCGGTCAGCTGGTCGAGCATTTTCATTATCGACCCACTATACACTCTGCCGCTGTTTGTCGCTGTGGTTTACGTACTGCTACGAGGTTATCGGTCCCATGCGCTGGTTTGGGGATTGGCCCTGTCGAGTGCCTATCTGGTGTTTTCCCTGGGCGCAAAAGGGATCATCGATGCCCGGGTCGAGCCTTTACTTGCAAGACAAGGACTGGAGGATGCGCCTCGGCTGGTACAGCCGACTCCGTTCAATACACTGCTGTGGCGAGTCACGGTGATCGACGACGGCGACTATCAGGAAGCCCTTATAGGATTGTTCGATACCCAAGCACCGCTGTTCGAGAGCTTTCCACGAGGAGCACGCCTTGAGGAGGCTGCGCTGAATATCGCCAGCGGACGCCGCCTTTACTGGTTCGCCGGACCGTTCCTGAGCTATCGCACCCAGGCAGGGGATGGGACGACGGGATTGATTGCCACGGATCTGCGCCTGGGCATGCCCGGCTTTCATCCTTTCGTTTTTTATCTTGCAGCAAGGGACGGCGACGGCTGGGAGCCGATTGCCACGCAGTTGCTAACCGCGCGCTCTGCCGGTTCTCGAGCGCTCGCCTTGCTGGCCCGGCGCATCTTTTCCCCGGACCTGCGTCTGTGCCCTTCTGCCTTCATTCGTCCATCTCGAGCAGTCTCTGTCGAAGCATGCCCTTCTTCCAAGGCGTCCGCCTACGGACGCTTCTCGATACCCTGACCGCAGCCGAGAAGCTGCTGCCCGTCAGAGGTGATATTGACGCGCACCGGGAAAGGCTTGCCACTTGCGGTATCGAAACAGGCCCTGGCCTCCAGTTCGACGGTCAGTGGCTGAGCTGCATCCAGGCTGACCAGGGTCATGCTGGCATGCTGGCCGTTGACGATCTTGCCCACCTTGTAGGGAAGTATCAGGGTGCGTTTGCCATAGTCCGTCACCCAGCTCAGTCTCGAGGTCTTGCGATCCAGTCTGAGCGCCCAACCGGGTTCGTGGCCCTTGGCGTAGAAGATCGTATCGGGATGCTGGTGGCGCCCCCAAGTGTCGCGCTGTACATCCTGGCGACATTCGAGCCGCCCTTTATCGCTCTCGACGAGGGCGATAGTGCCCTTGTTCCAGAACGAGAGATCGTTCTGGACGTAGCGCGCGCCAGACGCCACCACGGCCGGGTCGAGTTCGAAATATCCCTGTCCGGACCATAGACGCAACCGATTGTCCGGAAAGGCGGTAATCAGATCCTGAGTCGGGGTACAGCGCCAGGCCATGAACGCTTCGCCGCCATCGGCGAAAAAGGCCGATGGCAACAAGGGTGAGGAGGTAGAGGGTTGCCCTTGCGATGCATCGGCACCTACTGCGGGAGCGGCAGGGGTTGAGTCGACCCCCCGCTCCTCCGTTGGAGGCGAAGCGGAGGGCAATAGCGAAGATGAGGCGGCGCACCCCGTCAAAATGAACGCAAAGACCCCAGTAGCAATGAACCTCACAACCACCTCCAGAATTAAAAAACTAATTAATTGAAGATGATGTTACCAGTCATTGCCTGCGGATCATGCTGTTTACCACCTCCTTTTTCGGCCTCATTTTGTGCAATTGAGCCGCCGCATCATCGATTAATGCCGCTTCAATCGTAGTTACGCCGCAACTCTTTCGCCGCCGTCACCATGTTAGCCAGGGCCGGCTCGACTTCCGCCCAGCCGCGAGTCTTGAGACCGCAATCGGGGTTGATCCACAGGCGCTCGGCAGGCACCTTCTCCGCGGCCTTTTGCATCAAATCCACCATCCAGCTCACCTCGGGAATGTTCGGCGAGTGGATGTCGTAGACCCCTGGCCCAATCTCGTTGGGATAGGCGAAGTCTTCGAAAGCATCGAGCAGCTCCATGTCGGAACGGGAGGTCTCGATGGTAATGACGTCCGCATCCAGCGCCGCGATGGCGCCGATGATGTCATTGAACTCCGAGTAGCACATGTGGGTATGAATCTGGGTGTCGTCCTGGGCCACCGCTGCCGAGAGCTTGAAGCACTCCACTGCCCAGTCCAGGTACGCCTGCCAATGCTCCCTTCGTAAAGGCAAGCCTTCTCGCAGTGCCGGCTCGTCGATCTGAATGATGCCGATGCCGGCCGCCTCGAGATCCGCCACTTCGTCCCGCAGCGCCAGCGCGATCTGACGGCAGGTGGTTTCACGGGGTTGATCGTCCCGCACGAAGGACCACTGCAGGATCGTCACCGGTCCGGTCAACATGCCTTTCATCGACGCCTGGGTCAGGCTTTGCGCATACTCGCTCCAGCGCACGGTCATGGCCTGAGGGCGAGCAACGTCGCCGAAGATGACCGGCGGCTTGACGCAGCGTGACCCGTAGCTCTGCACCCAGCCAAACCGGGTGAAGGCAAAGCCATCGAGCAATTCGCCGAAGTACTCCACCATGTCGTTGCGCTCGGCTTCCCCGTGCACCAGCACATCAAGGCCCAAAGCCTGCTGGCGCTCGACCGCAAAGGCGATCTCTTCACGCATACAGTTTTCGTAGGCTGCGAGCTCCAGAGTGCCTGCCTTGAAGGCGCGGCGAGCGGCGCGAATATTATCGGTCTGGGGGAATGAGCCAATGGTGGTAGTGGGGAACAGTGGCAGATCGAAACGCTGGCGCTGTTTCCGAGCGCGGGCCGAATAGGCGCTGGCCCGCTCCGCATCGTTCTTGCCAAGGGCGCCGAGACGCTTGGCAACGGCAGGCTTGTGAATGCGATTCGAATTACGCCGGGCCTCAAGCGCAGCGGTGGCCTCCGCCAGGCGCGTTTCATCTTCAGGGGTGCCGCGATCGTCCAGCAGCCGCGCCAGAAGCGCGACTTCATCGAGCTTCTGGCGGGCAAAGGACAGCCAGCTCTTGAGCTCGCTATCAAGCGCCGTTTCGCTTGCGAGATCCACAGGCACGTGCAGCAGCGAACAACTCGGCGCCAGCCATAGGCGGTCTCCCAGCCGCGACCTGGCCTGGGCGAGAGTCTCCCGCAGGGCGGCCAGATCAGCGCGCCAGATATTGCGTCCGTCGATGGCGCCAACGGAAAGAATCTTGTAGCTCGGCAAGCGATCGATGACGCGCTCGAGTTGATTCGGGCCACGCACCATGTCGATATGCAACGCTTCGACAGGCAGACCAACCGCCAAGGCCAGATTGTCTCCCAGATCGCCAAAATAGGTGGCTAGCAGTACCTTGACCCGAGCCGACTGCAAACGGTTGTAGGCATGCTCAAACGCCTGCTGCCAGGGCTTGGGCAGATCCTGTACCAGGGCCGGCTCATCGAGCTGCACCCACTCGACGCCTTGCTGGGCAAGACGTGCCAGGATGTCGCCATAGACTTTTATGACCCCCTCGAGCAGATCGAGACGATCGAAACCCTCGTCCTTCTCCTTGCCCAGCCACAGCCAGGTCACGGGGCCGAGCAGCGACACCTTGATTTTGTGACCGGCCGTCTTGGCCTCCTCGACCTCATCGAACAAGCGCTCGCTGGCGATACGAAAACTCTGATTCTGGTGAAGCTCCGGGACCAGATAGTGATAGTTGGTGTCGAAGTACTTGGTCATCTCGCAGGCGGCGGCGGAGGTGCCGGTAGGTGCGCGACCTCGTGCCATGCGAAAAGTGGTATCGAGATCCACGTCATTTCCATCATGTCCGAAACGCGGCGGCACTACCCCGATCAACGCCGAAAGATTGAGTACCTGATCGTAGAAGGCAAAATCACCCACGCTGACCAGATCGAGGCCAGCATCACGCTGATCATCCCAGTGACGCTTGCGCAATTCAGCGCCAGTCTCTTCCAGGGCCGCCTGATCGATTTCGCCTTTCCAATACGCCTCGAGGGCATGCTTGAGCTCTCGTTGGGCACCGATGCGGGGATAGCCAAGAGTATGTGCCAGTGTCATCGTTATTCCTTGAAGAAATTAAACAGTAAAATCCGTAATAGTTTTCACCATATGCGTTGAATGAAGTGTTACTGGCGGCGAAAGGTGAATCAAACTAAATTAATTAATCATCAACGTGAACGGATTTCATACGATGCTCGAGCTTCGACATCTTCGCACACTCATTGCCCTGCGCGATGCGGGCTCCCTGGTGGAAGCGGCTGAGCGGGTACACCTGACTCAGTCGGCCTTGTCTCATCAAATCAAGGACCTTGAAGAGCGCTTGAACAGCACTCTTTTCTTGCGCAAGACCCGGCCTGTCACCTTTACCCACGCCGGAGAGCGCCTGCTGGAACTGGCGGAACAGATACTGCCTCAGGTGCGCATGGCGGAGCGGGATCTGGTGCGGCTGGCGGGAGAGGAACAGGGTCGTCTGCACATGGCCATCGAGTGCCATAGCTGCTTTCAATGGCTGATGCCCACCATCGATCATTTTCGCGATCACTGGCCGGAAGTGGAGGTCGACATCCCCAGCGGGCGCAGCTTCGACCCCTTGCCCGCCCTGGCCCGGGAGCAGCTCGACCTGGTGATTACCGCCGACCCTCAGCCCCTGGCCGGTGTGCATTACGAGCCGCTGTTTCGCTATGAAGGCTTGCTGGCGCTCTCCCGGCAGCACCCGTTAGCGGACAAACCTTACGTCACTGCCAAGGAGCTGGCGGAAGAAACCCTCATCATCTATCCGGTGGAACATAGTCGGCTGGACGTCTTCACGCAGTTTCTCGAGCCTGCCAAGGTGTCGCCCAAGGAGATACGCACCGCGGAGCTGACGGTGATGATGATGCAGCTGGTGGCCAGCGGACGCGGCGTCTGCGCTCTTCCCAACTGGGCGCTGACGGAGTATCTGGAGCGCGGCTATGTGCGCGCACTGCCTCTGGGGGAGAAAGGGGTATGGAGTACGCTGTTTGCCGCGATTCGCGAAGAGCAGCGTGATCTACCTTGGATGGAGGACTTCCTGCGCACCGCTCGGGAGACGTCCTTTGCGGTGCTGGAGGGGATCAAACCAGCGTGAGAACCGGTTCCTGATCGTTACGAGCGATGGCAAGACCAGGCGAAACTGATCGAAAAGGCGGAGTTTATAAGAGTGAAAGAGCACTTCAAGATCAGTTTTAACGCCGTATTGCCGAGCGAAGTAGGTCAAACCAGCTCTTCAACGTTGCCATTCCAGTACCGTCTCGTAGCCGCCCTGGGGCAGCTGCGGGCTGGGCTCGTCGGTAGACAGTATCAGCCGATCATCGACGAGTTGAATCCGGCGCGCCAACTGACTCCCCTCCCAGCTGGGAATGCTGGCGATTTCGACTTGATGGTGCACCATGCCCTTATGTAACGACCAGCGCCCACCGTAGGCAAAACCACTGCGAAAATGTGCCGCCAGGCTGGCCTCACTATCGGGATCGAGAGATGGTCGTTCACTGGCCACTACCTGCACTGCCATGCGTCCAGGAGCATCGTCTTCGAGCAGATAAAGAAGTTGTCCACTGGCCTGCCCCAGAGGCGCCAGTTCGCGACCATCCGGCCAGCGATAAACGAAGTGCACGAGGGCCCAAGAGCCGTTCAAGGCCTCGGTCGTGATTGTAGTCATTGTTGTCATCACCTTTTTTTCAAACAATGTTTTCCTTTGTGGATTGTACCGATGCTGGAATCAATAGGCTGAACCGTGCGCCGCCCAAATCCAGGCTTTCATCGACTATCACACTACCGCCATGCCATAGCATCACCTTCTGCACGATGGAGAGCCCCAGACCATAGCCACCAGAGCGACGCGTGCGGCTGTTGTCGAGCCGCGCAAAGGGTTTGAAGATATCCATGCGATCGCTCTCGGGCACGCCGGGGCCATCGTCTTCTACATCCAGACGTATCGCCCGGGCATCCTGGGTCAGGCGGATCAGAACCCGTGATTCGGCATGTCGACAGGCGTTGGCTACCAGGTTCTGCAATGCGCGCTGCAAATAGCGGGGCTCGGCAACGACATCGACTTCCTCTCCCGGGGCTACCTCGATACGAATAGAGGGGTGTAGCGAACTCAATGCCTCGACTACCCGCTGGGCCATGGCACGACATTCGACGATATCAGTATCGATACTCCCACCACTGACGTTATCACTGCCCAGGCGCGCATAGGTCAGTATTTCATCGATCAGCTGATCGAGTTCTTCTATATCGCTGTCGATGCCCTTCAACTGCCGCCGTACTGCCTCCTGCTCCGTCATGTCCTCGACCATCTGTGCCGCGAAACGAATACGGGCCACTGGAGTACGCAACTCATGGGACACGGCTCGAATCATCTCCTGCTGCGCACGCAGCAACGACTGCACCTGAGCCGCCATGCCATTGAAGGCCATACCCAGACGCCCCATGAAGTCGCTGCTTTCGACCTTGACCCGGGTATCTAGATAGCCGCCGGCAATCCGGGTAGCTGCCTTCTCCAGCCGAGCCATGCGGGTCTCGACACCGCGTACGATCAAATAGATGGCGCCGGCTAATACCAGCAACGATGCAAGCACCAGCCCCAGGGTCAGGATCAACGGCATGGTGTTGAAAGCGTAGATTGGACCTACATTGAGCCAGCGTTGAGAACCATCCACCGGCGATAGCAATAGCGCATGGGCCGATATCGAGCCCTGCTCAGCCATCCACTGCAGCACGATATCGCCGTCCGCCAGTCGTTCACGTTGAAGAGGGTCGAGCAGCCCGGGCGGGATCGAAGAGAGTGTGACCGGAAGCGACTGCTTTTCCGTCAACGTTTGTAACGGGCGTTCGGGACTTACCATGCCTTCGAGCCAATCCCGCAGGGTATCGACCAGGCCACGCAACTGCTGATCCGAAAGCTGGGCCAGCGTCACCTTCAACAACAGCGGCTCTCCGGGCACTTGGCGCCATAGATGCCATGTACTGCTGTCATCGTCGTATGTTACCAGTGGACGCCCAGCCTCGAGCCGCCGACTTTGGAAGTAGCTGAACAACTGCTCATCCTGACGATACAAGGACAGCTGCATGTCAAGATGTTCACCCTGGCGCTGCAGCCATTGCTTACGCTCGGCGGGCTGCACTTCGCTCAGTAGATTCGTGAGCAGCGCCATGGGCGTATCCGCCAAGCGCTCGCGATAGTGTTCGCGTCGCACCTGATCGACGATCACATAACCCATCATTGCCAACCCGAAGGTCAATACCAGTGCCAATAGCAGCGTGGCATAGACCCGCACAAAGGTACTGTCGGCAAGGGTACGGCGCATGGCTATCAAACATCCTTGACGAAGAGATAACCTTTACTGCGCACCGTCTTGATGCGATGGGGCTGATTGGGATCATCACCGATCTTGGGACGAATACGCGATACCCGAACATCGATGGAGCGATCCTGACCGTCGTACTTGATACCGCGCAGTGCCGAAAAAATCTCTTCCCGGGTCAGTACCCGACCGGCGTTGTCCGCGAGTAGCCAGAGCAGGTCGAATTCGGCGCTGGTCAAATCGATGCGCTCGTTGCTTAGCCAGGCCTCCCGAGTAGCACTGTCGATCAGCAGATCGTTGAAGGTCAGGCGGGCCGCGCCGCTGTTGCTACTTTCGAGCTGATCGCTGCGGCGCATCAAGGCGCGCATACGCGCCAGCAAGACTCGGGGCTGCACCGGCTTGGGCACGTAGTCGTCGGCGCCCATTTCCAGTCCCAGCACCTGATCCATGTCGTCTGTACGTGCGGTCAGCATCAATATGGGACCGGCATATTGCGGTCTGACCCGTCGGCAGATCGACAACCCATCTTCGCCGGGCAACATGAGATCGAGTATGACGATATCCGGTTCCAGTTCGATGATGCGCTCTACCCCATGCGTACCATCAGCCTCGATGGCAACCCGAAACCCGTTGGTTTCAAGATACTCTCGGGTCAGGTTGGCCAAGCGTTCATCATCCTCGACAATTAGTACGAGGTCTTTCTGTTTGCTGTCCAAACTGTCATCCATCCTATTTGGCCTGTTGATACCATGACATCGTGGGTATTCGAGACAATGCTACACCTTGCTACACAAGGTTACGAGATGAACACTCTCTAACATAGTGGAAAGAATCAAATGATACCTAATTTCAACCATATTGCGCTCGACTGCGTTATCACACTTTTTTACTATTTTTTTAGCCGTAGCGTAACCTCGCGTTTTTTCACACAAGAGTGAAACCACTCCCAGCCGAGCCACAAGATATCCACAGGTTGTTCCTCTTGCACCCCTTCTTTTGGCACACTATCTTGTAGTCAAGCTACCCGCGAGCACAATATAATGTGTTTAGCTAACAATTGAACCCAGTGCTGTCAAGACTCGATAACACGACTATTCAAGGCACTGTTGACGGTTTTCGAACCACGTCGTCGACGTAAGATTCCCCATACAACGCAGATTAGGGATTCCGGCACCATGGACACCACTACACTTTCTTCAAACGAGACTTCCGTGAACCTGACGGCCCCCCAACGGCTTCGCGTGATCAAACGCGGTGGCGACTTGGCTGCCTTCAATCCCGATAAGATCTCCGTCGCCATGAACAAGGCCTTCATTGCCGTCGAAGGGGACAATGCCGCCACCTCGTCCCGGGTTCGCGACTTCATCGCCCGTTCCACCGAGCAGATTGCCGAGGCTTTCAAGCGCCGCATGCCCGATGGAGGCACTCTGCACATCGAGGACATTCAGGACCAGGTCGAACTGGCACTGATGCGCGGCGGCGAGCAGAAAGTCGCCCGGGCCTACGTGCTGTACCGTGAAGAGCACGCCCGGGCGCGCCAGGCTGCCGGCGGCGATATCGCCAAGCCTCACCCGACCCTGAACGTCACCCTGTCCGATGGCAGCACCCGCCCCCTGGACCTGGGGCGCATCGAGATCCTGGTGCAGGATGCCTGCGAAGGCCTGGCCAACGTGGATGCCAACAAGATCGTCCATGACTCGCTGAAGAACCTCTACGATGGCGTGACCATGAACGGCGTCGCCACGGCGTTGATGATGACCGCTCGGACGCTGGTGGAGAAGGACCCCAACTACACCTACGTCACCGCCCGACTCCTGCAGGACAACTTGCGCCGTGAAGCGCTTTCTTTCCTGGAGATCGCGGAAGAAGCCACCTTTGGCGAGATGTCGGAGCTCTACAAGCCAGCCTTCAAGGCCTATGTCACCCACGGCATCGAATTCGAACAGCTCGATCCGCGCTTGGCCGAGTTCGATCTCGAGCGCCTGGGCGATGCCCTCGATCACACCCGGGACAACCAGTTCACCTATCTTGGCCTGCAGACCCTGTACGACCGCTACTTCATTCATCGCGATGATGTGCGCTACGAGCTACCCCAGGTGATGTTCATGCGGGTCGCCATGGGGCTTTCCCTCAACGAGGACGACCGCGAGGCCCGGACCATCGAGTTTTACGAGCTGCTCTCCAGCTTCGACTACATGGCTTCCACGCCGACACTGTTCAACGCCGGCACTGCTAGAAGCCAGCTCTCCTCCTGCTATCTGACCACAGTGCCTGACAACCTTGACGGTATCTACGGTGCAATCCGTGACAATGCCATGCTCTCCAAGTGGGCCGGTGGGCTCGGCAACGACTGGACGCCGGTGCGGGCGTTGGGTTCCTACATCAAGGGTACCAACGGCAAATCACAAGGCGTGGTTCCTTTCCTCAAGGTAGTCAACGACACCGCCGTCGCAGTCAATCAGGGTGGCAAGCGCAAGGGCGCGGTCTGTGCCTACCTGGAGACCTGGCACATGGATGTCGAGGAATTCCTCGAGCTACGCAAGAATACCGGCGACGATCGCCGCCGTACCCACGACATGAACTCCGCCAACTGGGTGCCGGATCTGTTCATGAAGCGGGTATTCGACGACAAGGAGTGGACGCTGTTTTCACCCTCCACCTGCCCGGACTTGCACGACCTTTATGGTGCCGCCTTTCAGAAGCGCTACGAAGAGTACGAGGCGATGACCTACACCGGTCAGCTCAAGCTCTACAAGCGGGTCAGGGCCAAGGATCTGTGGCGCAAGATGCTCTCGATGTTGTTCGAGACCGGCCACCCCTGGGTCACCTTCAAGGACCCCTGCAACCTGCGCAGTCCGCAGCAGCACGCCGGTGTGGTGCACTCCTCGAACCTGTGCACCGAGATCACCCTGAACACCTCCGTCGACGAGATCGCGGTGTGTAACCTGGGCTCCGTCAATATGGCCCAGCACATCGTCGACGGTCAGCTCGATGGCGACAAGCTGAAGAAAACCGTGCGTACCGCTGTGCGCATGCTGGATAACGTCATCGACATCAACTACTACGCGGTCCCCCAGGCCAAGAACTCCAACTTCAAGCATCGCCCGGTAGGGCTGGGCATCATGGGCTTCCAGGATGCGCTGTATGCCCAGGGCATCGCCTACGCTTCCGAGGAAGCGGTGAACTTCGCCGATACCTCCATGGAACTGGTCAGCTATCACGCCATCGAAGCTTCCAGCGACCTGGCCGCCGAACGTGGTACGTACCAGAGCTTCGACGGCTCGTTGTGGAGCCAGGGCGTGCTGCCCATCGACTCCATCGACAAGCTCGTGCAGGAGCGCGGCGCCGATTACATCGAGGTCGACACCTCCACCACCCAGGACTGGGACCGCATCCGCGAGAAGGTCGCCAGCCAAGGCATGCGCAACTCCAACGTGATGGCGATCGCTCCGACAGCGACGATCTCCAACATTTGTGGCGTCACCCAGTCCATCGAGCCGACTTATCAGAACCTGTTCGTCAAATCGAACCTGTCCGGCGAGTTCACCGTGGTCAACGCCCACATGGTCAACGACCTGAAGGAACGCGGCCTGTGGGACGAGGTGATGATCAACGATCTGAAGTACTACGACGGCTCGGTGCAGCCCATCGATCGTGTACCGGAGGATCTCAAGGCCCGCTACGCCAGCGCCTTCGAGGTCGAGCCCAAGTGGCTGGTCGAGGCCGCCTCGCGGCGCCAGAAGTGGATCGATCAGGCCCAGTCGCTGAACCTCTACATCGCTGGCGTTTCCGGCAAGAAGCTCGACGTGACCTATCGCATGGCCTGGTTCCGCGGCCTCAAGACCACCTATTACCTGCGTGCGCTGGGGGCTACTGCGGTGGAGAAATCCACTGTCGATCGTAGCAAGCACAACGCCGTGGGCAATGGCTCGTCCGCCGAGACGTCTGCACCGGCGCCCGTTCCTCAGGCTCAGGAGCCACGTGGTATCGAGGACTTCCTCACCGGCAAGGGTGGGCAGCGCGCGCCCTCCGCCGGCGAAATCGATGAACTGGGCTGCGAGGCCTGCCAGTAGCCGACAGGAACGTGCTGCGCTCGATGAACCACAATCGAGCGGCGCCGGCGATAGTTCGCAGCGGAGGTCTTTTGCCATGGCCGGAAAACGATCCATTCCATTCCGGCATTTCCGCCATCCATGGCGGTCAGAGAGCAAAAGTAGCGCCCAAGGAAGGGTTCACAGCGCCTCCGCGCAGAACCGTTGCCGGAACAGCCGCGAATCATCTTGAGTGAGATTTAATAGGAGACTTTCAATGCTGAACTGGGACGAATTCCACGACGACGATACCGTCACCGCACCGGCGCCGAGCCAGGCCCTTAATCAGGCAAAGCCGACGGCTGCACCCAAAACCGAAGCCAAGGCGGAGACGGAAGTCAAAGAAAGTGCCGGCGCCTACAAGGTCGCCGACACCGACCGCCTTGCCCGAGCCGAACAGGCCCTGGACGAACTCGATATCGCTGCGGGTCTGGAAGAGCTCGAAATGGGCGCCGGTCGCGTGCAGGTCGACGACAAGCGCATGATCAATGCCCGGGCCGACGTCAATCAGCTGGTGCCCCTCAAATACGACTGGGCCTGGCAGAAGTATCTCGACGGCAGTGCCAATCACTGGATGCCCCAGGAAGTGAACATGAACGCCGACATCGCCCTATGGAAGAGCCAGGATGGCTTGACCGAGGACGAACGGTTGATCGTGATGCGTTCGCTAGGCTACTTCTCCACTGCCGACTCGCTGGTAGCCAACAACCTGGTGCTGGCGGTGTACAAGAACATCACCAACCCCGAATGCCGCCAGTACCTGCTGCGCCAGGCCTTCGAGGAGGCGATTCATACTCACGCCTACCAATACTGCATCGAATCCCTGGCCATGGACGAAGGCGAAGTCTTCAACATGTACCGCGAAGTCGATTCCGTGGCGCGCAAGTCCGCCTGGAGCCTGAAGCACACCCAGGCCCTGGGACGCCCGAATTTCCAGACCGGCACTCCGGAAACCGACCAGGAGTTCCTGCGCAACCTGATCGGTTTCTACGTGGTCACCGAAGGCATTTTCTTCTACTGCGGCTTCAGCCAGATCCTCTCCATGGGTCGGCGTAATAAGATGACCGGCGTCGCTGAGCAGTTCCAGTACATCCTGCGCGACGAGTCCATGCACCTGAACTTCGGCATCGACATGATCAACCAGATCAAGGTCGAGAACCCGCACCTGTGGACACCGGAATTCCAGGACGAAGTCACCCAAATGATCCTCGAAGGTACCCAGCTCGAGATCGAATATGCCCGAGACACCATGCCTCGCGGCGTGCTCGGCATGAACGCCGCGATCATGGAAGAGTACCTGCACTTCATCTGCAACCGCCGCCTGGCGCAGATCGGTTTGAAAGAGCAGTTTCCGGGTGCCAGCAACCCCTTCCCCTGGATGAGCGAGATCATCGACCTTAGAAAGGAGAAGAACTTCTTCGAGACCCGGGTCACCGAATATCAGGTTGGCGGTGCGCTGAGCTGGGATTGATTCAGCAAAGTGTTGGTCTTTGCGTTGCATTTGCGCAGAGACCAATAAAAAAACGCCCGAAGCGGTAACTTCGGGCGTCTCGACTGCAAGGGTGTGCGACCACCCCTAGCCGTTCGGGTAGGCTAAGCTACCAAAAGCGGAAGCATTGTCTTCCTCAGTCTAGCTTAGGTCAAGTTGGTCGCCTCACTATTGAAGGAGATTAGCCATGGCTAAGACTGGATCCGGCAATAAGAAGGTGCATGTTCCTGCACATACCAGGAAGACATCTTCAGGTAAGCCTGTTCGCGTGCCTGAGCATTACCGCTCAACACCGAACTGACCGTGCAAAAGGGCTCCCCATAAGGGGTAGCCCTTTTTGTACTATCCTCACCTACACAATAGAAAGCTGCCATTGCAGTGACGCCCTTCGGCAACGATCGCGCTCCAAGCCATGTACCAGTGACATTGACCGCAGTCATGATGATGAAGCGGGGAAGGTGTTACCGTAACGTGTAGGAGGTATCTTTCATGACTGAACGCAAGAGCATCATCACGCGGGTCTATGTTCCAACCTACGTTCGCCAGCTCCCCAACGGCGAGCGGGTCACGGTTCCCGGCCATTACAAAGAGTCGTCACGCTGACATTCAAGCGCTCCATCCACTCAAGGATGGGGCGTTTTGTATTGGTGGCTCTTCAATCATTGAAACACGCCGAGGAAACCTTCATGGAAAAATAATACATCTTTCGAGAAAGGCATGGTCAAAAACATCTACGGCACCGGCTATTTCCTATTGATGAATACCGGCGGCACCCCGGTCATGTCGCAGAATGACCGGGTCACCACGATTGCCTGGGGGCTGGATGGCAAGATCGAATATGCCCTGGAAGGCGCGATCTTCATTGTGGAAGCCGTGCGGCGCCCCATGGACTGGGAACGTGACGAGGGGGAATGATCCGCCATCATTCAGGCAACCAACGACTACACGCCATAGGGCTCCTTCTCTTTGCTGACGGAGTCGCAGAGTGCCACCGCCGAGCCCGACGACAATTCAACAAACTCCGAAATGCTGCAGGGGTAGCGGTGCGCCTGAAACATTATACGCTGCGCTTTGACATCCAATCCTCGACGTCGGGAATGGCTATCTGACACTCCTGGTCCAGATAAGGCGAACTGATGATGAAGTCCGCACTGGTAGCATTGCAGGCGACGGGAATATTCCACAAGGCAGCCAAGCGCAGCAGGGCCTTGATATCGGGATCATGAGGCTGAGGTGAAAAAGGATCCCAGAAAAAAATCAGCAAATCGAGCCTCTGCTCGGTGATGAGTGTGCCTATCTGTTGATCGCCTCCCAAGGGGCCGCTCATCATCGCCGTCACTGGCAAGCCGAGATGCTGGGTTATTCGGGTCGCCGTGGTCCCAGTACCCGTCAGTTCATGTTGTGCCAATACGGGCTGCCAGCGCGCGGCCCATTCCAACATTTCTTTTTTCTTGTCATCGTGGGCAATCAAGGCAATGCGCTTGCGTGTGGGTAGTGTTCGGTGGGTCATTTTTCGAAGATGAGAATCGGTCATGCTGTTGTCTCGCTTATCATTGGCCCAGAGAAATACGTTTCGTCATCGTACTATCAACATGCCATACGCATCAGCTAGCGCCACACCGACAACCGACACATTGTGCCTCTATTCGAGCGATGCCGTAGTGTAATGCTTGCTAAGATGCAACTAAGTAATTGCTGAATAAAGTGCCGAGCGAAATAAGCGGGCGTCGCTACGCCACAAGGCGCACGGGGCGCAGAAGGCGAGACATAACATGGGGTTAAGCGAGTCTTCGAGCACCGCGCAATGCAGTAATTTGTTCGCGTAGTCATTTATACAGTGATTCTCTAATGCCCTTGAAGCAATATAGTGATACCCACCGCTCTTTACTTTCACGATTGTAGTCACCATGCCATCAGCTTGTCTTTCTTTTGAGTTTTTGAAACGTCTGAACGTTGTCACTACACCTGTATTTCTTGCGTTTGCGCTGCTGATCATCTGTTTTCCCCCCGGGCTACTCGCTCAGCAGCCCGATGATGCCTCTGAGGTGACAGCAGTCATCGGCGCACGCACCATTCTCACGGACTGGTCGGACCCGCTGGCCGCCTTGGGTACACTGCGGGCCAACGAGAGCGTCACCCTATCCTCCACGGTGACCGACACCGTTGAAGCGCTAAATTTTGAGGGCGGCGAAAAGGTGGCGAAGGGCCAGGTGCTGGTGCGCCTGTCCGCCAGTGAGGAACGCGCCGACCTGAAGGCCGCACAGACACTACGTGAAGAGCGGGCCAACGCGGTGCAACGTCTGGCCAGATTGCAGCAGCGCGATCTGGCGCCCTTGGCGGATCTCGAGGACAGCCGTACTCAATTGCGTCAGGTCGAAGCGGAAATCCAGGCGCTCCAGGCACGACTCGATGATCATACGATACGCGCCCCCTTCGAGGGCGTCGTCGGTGCGCGCCAGCTCAGTATCGGTACGCTTGTGACGCCGGGCAGCGAGTTGGTGACCCTGGATGACGTGGAGCGTCTAAAGCTCGACTTCCGCATTCCCGAAGTTCAGCTGGGCATGATGGCGGTTGGTCTTCCCATCGTCGCCACAAGCAGCGCCTATCCGGACGAGGTGTTTGAAGGCACCGTCAGCATCATCGACTCCCGAGTCGATCCCGTCAGCCGCAGTGTCGGGGTTCGCGCCCTGCTGAACAACGACGAGCGCCTGCTGCGCCCTGGCATGCTGATGCGCGTAACGGTGACACGTGCGCCGCGCCAGACCCTCGTGATCCCTGAAAGCGCCCTGGTGCCGCAAGGTCGGCGTCAGTATGTGTGGGTCGTCCGGCAAACAGAAAATGATGAAGTGAAAGACGATCATGTCGAAAGCGCCCCAGTCGAGCGCCGGGAAGTGGAAATAGGCTCTCGCCGGGAAGGTGAGATCGAGATCCTCGAAGGCCTCGAGCAAGGCGACATGGTGGTCAGCCACGGCGGCGATCGTCTGCGGCAAGGCGTTCGGGTACGCTTGATCGGTGTCGTCGATGAGAACACCAGCGTCAGCGAGATTCTCGATGCCCAGCGCAGCGAGGACGACAACTGATGCTGCTGTCGGACATCTCCGTTCGGCGTCCGGTGCTGGCGATCGTCATCGCGGCGCTGATCGTGGCCTTCGGCCTGCTGGCCCTGACCCGACTGCCGCTGCAGGAATATCCCACCATTGATCCGCCCATCATCAGCGTCGATACCCGCTATCCTGGCGCCTCTGCAAACGTGGTGGAAACCCGGATCACCCAGGTGCTTGAAGACAGGATTGCGGGTATCTCCGGTATCCAGGTGATCTCTTCGAGCAGCCAGGACGGGCGCTCCAGCATCAGCGCCGAGTTCCGCCTCGACAAGAACATCGATGATGCCGCCAACGATATTCGCGATCGTATCGCCGGCGCTCGGGACGAGTTGCCGGATGAGGCGGAGGCGCCGGAAATCAGCAAGGAGGATGCCAGCTCCGATGTAGTGATGTGGCTGGTGCTGGCCGGCGATGGCTACACCTCCCCGGAACTGACGGACTATGCGAATCGCTACCTGCTGGATCGCTTCTCGGTGCAGGAAGGCGTATCGCGGGTGCGCGTAGGCGGCGATCGGGAATATGCCATGCGAGTGTGGCTCGACAGCGACGCCCTGGCGGCGCGAAATCTGACCGTCGGCGATGTCGAGAGCACGCTGCGTGAAGAGAACGTCGAACTTCCCGGGGGCTCGCTGGAATCGAGAGATCGCCAGTTCATCCTGCGCCTGCCGCGTAATTTCGCCACCCCGGAGGATTTCCAATCCCTGGTGCTGGATCAGGACGCCAACGGCTATCTGGTGCGCCTGAAGGATGTGGCCCAGGTGGCGCTGGGTACCGTGGAAGAGCGCTCCCTGTTTCGCGGCAACGGCGTGCCGGTCATAGGCCTTGGAATAATCAAGCAATCCACCGCCAATGTCATGGCGCTATCCGAAGCGGTGCAGCAGGAAATGGAGCGCATCGCCCCTACCCTGCCGCCGGGCATGTCGCTGCGGCTCAGCTATGACGCCTCGGAATTCGTCGCCGGTGCGATAGATGAAGTTGTCATTACCCTGGGAATCGCCATGGCGCTGGTGGTGGTGTCCATCTTCATATTCCTCGGCAATCTGCGCACCACCCTGGTACCACTGATCACCGTTCCCACCGCCCTGATCGGCACCTTCGCCATCCTTGCGATTCTTGGGTTCACCATCAACCTGCTGACGCTTCTCGCGCTGGTACTGGCGATCGGCCTGGTGGTGGATGATGCCATCATCATGGTGGAGAACATTCACCGGCGCATGCACCTCTACGGTGAAACGGCGCTGGTGGCTTCTTTTCGAGGCGCCCGCCAACTGACCTTCGCCGTGGTCTCCACCAGCCTGGTATTGATTGCAGTCTTCGTGCCACTGAGCTTTCTCCAGGGCGATATCGGCCGACTGTTCACGGAATTTGCCCTGACCCTGGCGGCGGCCATTGCTATCTCGACCCTGTTGGCGCTGAGCCTGACGCCCATGCTGACCTCAAAGATTCTTTCCTCACAGATGCATGAAAGCGCCATGGCACATCGCGTGGCGCTGGTGCTTGGAGCCTCTCAGCGTGTCTATCGTCGCCTGCTGGAACATGCCCTTGCGCTGCGCTGGTTGCTGGTGGGTGTTTTTGCCGCGCTACTCGTCGGAACTGCCTGGCTCTATACGCTGCTTCCGGCGGAGTACACTCCTCGGGAAGATCGTGGCACCTTCTTCGTCATCGTCTCCGGCCCGCCCGGCGCCACCTACGATTACATGCTGGACTACATGAACGAAGTCGAGGCGCGCCTGTTGCCTCTACGCGAAAAGGGCGAAGTCGATCGTATATTGGTGCTGGCGCCGCTCAGCCGTGGCGGCCCCAGCGAGAACTTCAATACCGGCTTCGTCATTGCAGGCCTCAGTGACTGGTCCGAGCGCCGCGCTGCCTGGCCGATCATGGACGAGATCGGCGAACGTCTCGACGACCTGCCCGGCGTGCGGGTTTTCCCCATCATGCGGCGCGGCTTTGGCGGCAGCACCGAGCAGGCGATGCAGTTCGTGCTGGGCGGCGGTACCTACGAGGAGCTGGTGGCGTGGCGCGATACCTTGATGGAATACATTCGTCAGGACAACCCGCGACTCCTCAATCTGGAGAGCGACTATGAGGAGGATCAGCCGCAACTGCGGGTCGAGATCGACTACACCCAGGCGGCGGATCTTGGTGTCACCGTCACGGAAATCGGTCGCACCCTGGAAACCCTGCTGGGCGGGCGCAACGTCACTCGCTTCGTCGATCGCGGCGAGGAGTACGATGTCATCCTCGAGGCGGAGCGTGGCATTCACACCTCTCCCAACGCCCTGGACAACATTCGCGTGCGCTCGGCGCGTACCAATCAACTGATCCCGCTTTCCAGTCTGGTGACCCTGACGGATTATGCCGGGCCCAGCACCTATAGCCGCTACAACCGCCTGCGCGCCATCACCCTTCAGGCGGACCTGGCGGACGGCTACTCCATGGGCGAGGCCTTGAGCTATCTGGAAGCCACGGTGGACGAGATTCTCCCGGCGGAAGTACAGACCGATACCAAGGGCGCCGCCCGGGATTACCAACAGTCCAGCGGCGATACCACCTTCCTGTTCGTGCTCGGCGTAATCGTGGTATTTCTGGTGCTGGCGGCACAGTTCGAGAGCTTCGTACATCCCTTGGTGATCATGCTGACGGTGCCGCTGGCCATTGGCGGTGCATTGCTCGGGCTTTATTTGACGGGGCAGTCCCTCAACATCTACAGCCAGGTGGGCCTTGTCATGCTGGTAGGGCTTGCCGCCAAGAACGGCATCCTGATCGTCGAGTTCGCCAATCAGCTGCGGGACGAAGGCCGGGAATTTCGCGATGCCCTGATCGAGGCATCGCTTACCCGACTGCGGCCGATCCTGATGACCTCGGTCACCACCATCGCCGGGGCCGTGCCTTTGATTCTCTCTTCCGGCGCCGGTGCCGAAACCCGGCTGGTGCTGGGCACGGTGATCTTCTGTGGCGTTGCTGCCGCGACGCTCTTCACCCTGTTCGTGATTCCGGTGGCCTACGATCTACTGGCGCGTCATACCGGCTCACCCCAGGCGATTTCCCGGCGGCTGGAACGCGAAATGGATTCCACGTCTTCGTAAAACCCAAGTAAAGCTGACGAGTCAATATTACTCCGCGAGGAACTGCCGGAGCCCATCGCTTGCTCAATGCTTTAACAACGCCTTGAACGCTTTTTATCACCGTTCGCCATGCCATGTCCTCGCTACATCTTCACAAAAAAACGGGCAGCTCTCATGAGCTGCCCGTTCGGATGATACTGAACCCTATCTAGCCCTTGGGTCCGAATATCAACCAGAGGATAAAGCCAATCAACGGGAAGAAGATGAGTACAAGAATCCAGATGACCTTAGCCAACGTACTGGCGCCGCTTTTGGCTACCTTGACGATGGCCCAGATGACGATGATCAGCCAGATCAGACTCAGAATGCCGCCGAAGGCGTTACCTAGGCTGCCGAACAAGTTATCCATACATACCTCTCCATAAACAATCGTTAGATGCTTCCGTTCGCCATCAGCATGATAGCACAAGCTTGAATTGCGACCTTATTATGTCAGCTTGATCTCGACAATCCACTACCGCTCATTGAGTAAGGGCACTGTCGAAATCTCTTGAGAGCTTTTACGCCACCTCTTTTACTCCATCTAGTGATCAATAGCTTTATCTAAAACAAAACGGGCAGGCCATTCATGGCCTGCCCGTCATCGACTTCACCTTGAATCGCTACCCCTTGGGGCCAAACAATAACCAGACAATCAGGCCGACCAGAGGAAATACCAGTAGCACGATGATCCAGACTATCTTGGCAAGCGTACTGGCCGCACTTTGAGCGACCTTGACGATAGCCCAGATGACGATGATCAGCCAGATCAAACCTAACAGGCCACCTACTTCGATACCCATGAACACATTCCTTTTATAGCTTCAACGTTCATCCGCTTTTACAAGTAGCATAACCTATTGAAGCGACACAACTACATCCACTAACGGTACCGTTAACCCCATATGGTTTCGCTCCCCTGCAAGCCGATAAATCCTGACATCAGTATTACAAGGGAGCGTGATTGATCACCGATAGATCTTCATTCACCTCGAAAATCCGGGACTGAATATCCTCGATTCCCATTTCGCTTAGTCGGCGGCTATGTTTGTCGAGATAGGCTGCGGCCTGCTCACGCGTATTAAAAAGATAAACGCCCCCGGCCAGCTTCGCTTCAGCATCTTGCGTCCACAGTTTCCAGTAAAAACCCGGCTCGTCATTGATAGTATGTGCAAGAGATTGCATGGCTTCGACCATTGCCTCGTCGAAGGGCCCATCGAAAGGAAAGTGAACCTGCAATACTACGGCCATGACGCCTCCTTCTTGATGATAGAAGATCGGTACCTACTACCGATCTCAACCTTGTCCTGTCGGTCTCAACACCATCTTGGCCCCCCGGATCTCGATATCGAAACGACTAAGGAAGCTCATCCCCAGTAGCGCGGTACTGCCTCCGAGCCCAGGGTTTATCGAGCCGCGTACGTCTCTTGCCTTCAGGCTGCCCAACTCGATCTCATCGATCGTCGTCAAATGCCCGCGAACGCGCCCGTTGGCGGTGTTGAAATCCGCGGTGGCACCTCGCTGCAATCCAAGGCGATCCGCAAGAGTCGTGGGTACCGAGACCAGGCTCGCCCCGGTGTCCAGCAAAAACTCGACTGGCTCGCCGTCGATATATCCCGTGGCAACGAAGTGTCCTGACGCATTGCGCTCAAGGGTAACCGGTTCGCCATCCTCCGCAATCCGGTCAAGATTTGCATTGGGGTTGTACCGTTCATCGATGAAGCCCTGAAACCACCATACCCCAAAGCCCATCACGATCAGCCAGAACAGCAGCATCATGCCGATTCCAGCCCGTCGTACCGCCTTGTCCTCGTCGTTCACGGTGCCTCCGGCGGCCCCTTGAGCTCGACGGTATTGCCCTCCGGGTCGTTGATGTAGATAGAAGGCCCGGTACCCTCGGCACCGTAACGCTGCACGATCTCGCCGGGGTCGACACCCAGCTCCCGCAAGTACTGCTGAATGGCCTCGCCATCGAAGGGATCGAGACGCAGGCAGACATGATCGACGTTGTGTCCTTCCTCCCCCGGCGCCGCGCCGCCCATGCGGCCGAGTTCGCCCTCCACCGGCACCAGGTCGATCAACGAAGTACCAGCGCGGTGCTGAATCAGCCCGATCTCCTCGTTGGTTTTCTCGACGGGGCAGTTGAGCACCCGTTCATAGAAATGCTGCATCGCCTGCCGATCCTTTACCCGCAGCACGATATGATCGATGTTGCGCACCTGAATCATGAGATGGTTACTCCCGTTCGAGATTGGCGATCCGGGCATGGCTGCCCGCTCATATGGGATACTTGCACTTTATATGGCATTACCAGAGCTGGCATCGCTGCCACGCTCGAGCCGGTGAATGGCGTCATCCCCTTGGCGAGCCAGGGCCTGCAGGCGATCGATCTGCTCATCCAACCGAGGGAGTGCTTCCCGGCGATAGCGAGAGACATCGTCGATGGCCGCCAGCACGTCGCCGAAGGCCTGTTCGAGTTTTTCCATATCCAGCATGGTAGAGGCAGAGCGGTTCTGGATCTCCACCCCCTGGCTGCGCAAGGACTTGGCGGTGCCGGCGATCATGCCGGAGGTGGTGGCGTTGAGGGCTTCGACCCGATCGAGCACCAGGCGCTGATTGGCCAGGGCCAAGGCCACGGTGACCGCCACGGTCAACGCCGAGACAGTGACGTTGATGGCCCGATCCACGCCGCGAATGAGTTCCCGGTTGTTACGAATCACTACTTCCAAAGCCAGTACGCCTTGCTGACTGACCGCCAGTTGCTGCTGCAGATCCACGATGCGCTGTCGTAGCGGGAAAAGCAGCTCCTCTTCAATGAAAGCCCGTTTGGGATCGCTCTCTTCCAGGCTCATCACGCGTCGCTCCAGACGCTCGTCGATCAACCTGCCCAGGGCGATCTGGTGCTGTAGCTGACCCAAAATGTCTCGTAGCGCCGTCTGATCGTCACTCAGGGTCAGATTGTCGCGACGCAGCATGTCGCGGCCCTCTTCAAGATCGCGAATGATGGCATCGAGTGCTTGCTGGGCACTTTCGTACTTGCGGAAATAGCGCTGAAGCCCGTTGCCGACGCCGGGAATGCGGGCCATCAGCTTATCGAGGCCGCCTCGCGTCAACTTGTGCCGATTGGGGTCGAGATGAGTCATTCGCTCCCGCAGGCTAGTCAAGGCCTTTGCCACCGGCCCGCCGTCCTCGCCGTGATGGGCAAGCTTGCGAATGGGCGTCTGCAGCATTTCGCTGCGATAGGCGGCCTGGCGCTGTATGTCGCTGCCCATCTCATCCACGCTGCGACGCTGGCTTTCCGCAGACTCGCTCCGGGCCAGCAGATCGTCGACGAAACTGTCAGCTTGGGCCGCGAGTGACGCCTCGTCCTCCTGGGGCTTGCGAGACTCGAACTCCCCCTGCAGGTTCCTTGCGATTTCCTCTGCCGGCGGCAAGCGCAGCTGTTCTGCCGCCCGTGCCCTGTCACGCTCATCACTCATCGATTCGTCACCCCTTTGATACCCGTCATTGCTATCTGCCATTAACATAGTGCATCAGCGTGGCCGCCCATAGCGCTCGGCCCGCTCGACGAAATGACTCAGATCGCGCAGGGCCTGATCCGCATCGATCGAAGCCTGAGGGCGGCCAGTCTCGATGCGCGCCATGGTCACGGCGGCATCGTCCAGGGCAGTCAACGCAGCTTCGTTACGCGCGCTGAGTTCATCCAGATGCTGCTGGGTTTCTGTGAGCAGCGTCAGGCGCCGCTCCAGGGTGGCGCGCTCGGTCAGGCTCAGGCTATTGCGCTCCCGGGACAGGCGACGGCGCACGAAGTCGCCGTCCACGCCAGCGATGCCGCTGGCCTGGGCGGCCATGCTGGTCAAGTTGTCCACCGCGGCAAAACAGACTTCCGAGACCAGGGTGCGGGAGCGCTCGAAGGCGAGCTCGCTGGTATCGAAACGCTCCTGCAACACCTTCGTGACCCGCAGGTAGCGGTTGTATAAACGATCCGCCTGCACCGCGAGCTGAGGCTGGCTTACGGCAATCAAGCGCTCCTTGGCGGTACACAGCGCACGGATGACGTCGTCTGCGTTCATCGGGGGATGTTGCGGATCGAGAGTGGCGCCACCCTTTTCGCTGGCCTCCTGGGCCTGCTGTTGCTGGCGACGCGCCTTCTCGGCATTCAGTTGCGCTTCGAGACGACGCTGCTTCCGCTTCATCAGCCAGCCACGAATTCGCCGCTCGATCGGTACGGCGACTGCCACCGCACCCAACCCCGCAAGCCAGCCCAGCAGGCTGGGGCCAAAACCGCCCCAAAGCGAGGTCATCCACAGCAGCATGGCAACGAAAGGTACCGTCAGCCAGTAGCGAATGACCACCTGGAGACGGTCCGGCATCAGCGTACCAAGGGCCAACCCAGGGCTGATCATGCCGATCAGAAACCAGGGCAGGCAAGTGATGAAGAGCCCGTAGGCAAAACCTTGAAGAAATCCGAGCATGGAAATGGGGCCTGTCGACTCAGAAACAATTGGGTTTCCGCGGTGGTCTGCGGCTCATGTGACAATGTGACTTAGAGAAGAGATATGGGCGTGTCGTTCGTTTTTCCACCAGAGAATCATAAGTACCATCTTCTTGATCCATGTGATGACGGATCAACCTGCCGGTGATTAAATAGCCAAATGGCGCGCAAGGACGCGATAGCCGGAGCAACCGAGCATTTGCTCAACAATATGCCTCCATTGGAAGGAGCCCTGTATGAAATCGTTTCTTTCTGCCGCGTTACTGATGACGTTCGTCGCTGGCGATGCCTTGGCGCAAGCGAACACCCCCGCGCATGGTTGTGACAAGGTGCTGGATATCACCGACACCACCTCTCAGACTACGCCATTTGCTCTAGGCGAGGACGAACGCCTATGTCTGGACAGCGAGCAAGTTGCGACCTGGTTCGTCGATCAAGACGGCTGGGGAAGCGAGGTGACCAGCGATAAGCGCTACTGGCAACTGACGCCGCCAGGCCCCACTCGAGCCATCTTCACGCTGCATTTGCCCTCTGGAGATCAGCGCAAGCTTCGGGTGGTGGTCAATCCAGCTGAAGCTAACCAAACGGATGCGAATGACGAGTCGCCGCAGAACTAGCCATCTGCCACCAGCCAGGCAGTAATCTCTGCACTTGGGGGCCGGCGAAACGATCATCGATGAGATAGATCACACCGCGATCCTGCTGGGTGCGGATGACGCGACCGGCAGCCTGAATCACTTTCTGCACGCCGGGATAAAGATAGGTGTAGTCATAACCGCTGCCGAATAGCACGCCCATGCGACGCTTGAACTGCTCGTTCACCGGGTTCATCTGGGGCAAGCCCAGAGTGGCGATGAAGGCGCCGATCAAGCGCTCGCCAGGAAGATCGATGCCTTCGCCGAACACCCCTCCCAGCACGGCAAAGCCGATCCCTTGCTCGTCTTCGCTGAAGCGCTCGAGAAATGTCTGGCGTGCCGGCTCATCCATGCGTCGCGACTGCACCCAGACGGGAATGTCGGGATGGCGTTGGCGGAGCAATCCGACGACCTGTTCGAGGTAATCGAAGCTGCTGAAGAATGCCAGATAGTTGCCCGGACACACTGCAAACTGATGACTCATCAACTCGACGATGGGCGCCAAGGATGCCGCGCGATGATGAAAGCGCGTCGAGACCCGATCGATGACCTGCACCGACAGCTGCTCGGTGCTGAAGGGCGATTCCACTTCCATCCAGGGCGTGCTCGCCGGCAAGCCCAGTAGATCGCCGTAGTAGCGGCTCGGGCTCAGGGTCGCCGAGAACAGCACCGTGGCGCGGGTCGCGTCGAAGCGCGGATTCAGGAATTCCGCCGGCACAATATTGCGCAGACACAGCGTTGACGTTGCTCCCCCGCGCCTGCCAGGCCGGAAGGTCATGTCGAACAATGAATGCTCGTCGAACAGCTCACTGAGGCGGCAGAAGTGCATAGCGTCGAAATAGAAGGTCTGCAACGCAGCATCGAGACCAAAAGGATGCTCGGTAAGGTAATCGGTTATCGCGGCGACGGCATTGTGCAAGGCATTCAACAGCTTCGTCGGGAGCGAATCGAGTACGCGATAGCCCGAAGGCGCCCCCTCTTCTCCGACGCTTTTGCCGAGATCACGCCATTGCCGATCGAGCCGATCCAACGCCTTCTTGAGTGCCACGGGCACCCCTCGACGCAGCGCCTTGAAAGCGGCCTGATCCAGTTCGGCGCTGTACATGCGCCGAGCACGTTCGACCAAATTATGGGCCTCGTCCACCAGCACCCCGACCCGCCATTGATTGGCGACAGTGAGGCCGAAGAGCATGGCGTTGAGATCGAAGTAGTAGTTGTAATCACCCACTATTACATCACTCCAGCGCGTCAGCTCCTGGCTCAAATAGTAGGGGCAGACACTATGTGCCAGGGCCACTTCCCGCAATGCCACTTGATCAAGCATTCCTGTTTTGACAGCTGCCTCGCGAGCACCGGGCAGGCGATCGTAGAAGCCGTTGGCTAAGGGGCAGGCCTCGCCGTGGCATGCCTTGTCGGGATGCTCGCAGGCCTTGTCCCGGGCCACTAGTTCCAGCACCCGCAACGGCGCCGGCGCTTGCTCCCGTTCCTGTTCGGGCATGAGCGAGCGCAGGGAATTCAGTGCCAGGCGCCGACCCGGCGTCTTGGCCGCCAGAAAGAACAACTTGTCCAGGTTTTGAATCGGCAGCGCCTTGAGCATGGGAAACAGTGTGCCCAGGGTCTTACCGATGCCGGTAGGCGCCTGCAACATCAGGCAACGACCGGTGCCGACAGCCTTGTAGACCGCTTCGGCCAAGGGGCGCTGGCCGTTGCGAAAACAGGCATGGGGAAATTTCAACTCGCTCAGGGCGTGATCTCGATCCGTTCGGTGCGCCAATTCCTGCTCGGCCCAGACAATGAAGCGTTCACACTGTTGGTTGAAGAAGCCTTGAAGCTCCGCCGCCGAGAACACCTCGCTGAGCAGCGTTTCCCGTTGACTGACGATGTCGAAATAGACCAGGGCCAGGCGAATCTCGTCCAGTTCCCGACTCTGGCATAGCAGCCAGCCATAGATCTTTACCTGAGCCCAGTGTAGCGCCCGATGGTTGGCCGGTATCAGCGCCAGGTCGCCGCGAAAGGTCTTCACCTCCTCGAGCTGGTTGCGCACAGGATCAAAGCCGTCAGCACGACCACGCACCCGCAGATGGCGATAATTCCCTTCGAGTGAAATCTCGCGCTCGTAGCCGTCACCGCGACGCGAGGCCACCAACGCATGACCGGCGATGCCCTGCTGGGCGGAGGGCGACGGCGTGAAGCGCAGATCGAGATCGCCGGTCTTGGCGGTGAACTCGCACAAGGCGCGGACTGCAACGCTGTAGTTCATGAGGCCATGTCGCCTTCCTGCCATTTCACATAGCACACCGTCACCGGCATTTCATACTCGGCGCAGAACGCCAGCCAGCGCCGCTGGTTGTCCTGTAGACGGTCCCCTGGGCCTTTCACCTCGATCATTCGATAGCGCTTGAGAGAATCTTCATGATCGGGCCAGAACTGGATCAGGTCCGGCAGGCCAGCGCGGTTGACCTTGATATCCCGCAGCAAACGCTTAAACCACAGTTTGAGATGTTCAGCAGGAAAGCAGGTCAGCGCTTGCTCCAGTAGCGGCTCACTCAAGATGCCCCAGTGCACGAAGGGCGACTGCAAACCCTGCTTGAGGGCGAAGTTCTTGCGAATCGTTTCCAGGTAAGCCGACGAATCGAGCTGGGCCAGGCAGGTAGCGAACGACTCTTCGCGGCGAGTATGAAAATCCGGGCGCAGCAGATCCGCCGGGGCGCCGTGAAACGGATGAAAGAAGGCCCCGGGCAACGGCGCGAAAATCGCCTCCCAGCAAAGCAGCCCGAACAGCGAGTTGATCAGTCCATTCTCGACGTAATGCACTGGACCCGTGACGTCATCGAGATGTTCGCGCACCACGCTTTCCACCGAGCGCGGGGCACTCGGCCTGGGTAGCAGCAGATCGATGCGCTCGACGGTTGCGCTTGCCTGCCGGGGCAATTTGGGCAGATCCAGCCTGCGCCGAAGACGCGGCGTTACCCGATCAATATGCTGGGATTCGGCCTCGCTTTCCGGCGCCCTTTCCATCTCACTCGTAAGTTTCAGTGCATCGTCGAATGCCTCAAGCCGTTCCAATACCCGCAGGCGACGTGACCGGGCACCGGGATGTATGCAATCGGCATAAAGCATCAGTGCGGTTTCCAGCATCGCAGTGCGCTCGCAGTGCTGACCCAGCATGAACAGCAGCTTGGCACGTCGGGATTCGAGCCAAGGGTTGTCGACGAAGGCTGGCGGCACCTCGGCGAGCACACCCTCCAGTGGCTCGCCTGCCTCGAAACGCTCCCGGCAGCGGTGCAGGTGCAGATAAGCGTCCACATCGTCGCGACTCTGGAAGGCGCGGGACTCAAGGGTGAACGGTACACGCTCGTAGCGAAATATGCCCAGGTCGGCGAGCACGAATTCCGACCAGTTCTGGCGCAGATTGCCGAAGAACATCAAGCGCAAGCGGTCGCACAAGTCCATGAGCGGCAGCGCATAGACGCCGTCATCACTTTCCAGATACCAGGCATCGAAGCATTGGGTATCTTCGAATGCAGGCTTGAGTCTCTCGAGCAGCTCGGCTTTCCTGAGATTCGCGCTACCGATATCGCTTTTGAACACAGCGACGAGTTCGACCTTAGTCAGCAGACCGAACAGCTGCTCCAGGCTCAGTTCCGGCGCATCGTCGATCAAACTCTGGGCAATCAACGACTCGGCCGCGTCCCGGGTCGAGCCGATCTCAGAGTAAGCGAGCTTGCTGATCCGGAACAACGTGCCCTTGCGCATGATCATGCGCACCAGCAGGGCCTGGGAGGCACGGGGCAAGGCGCGAAAGCAAGCGATGAAGTCGAGTTCCCGAGTATCCAGCAGATCGCCGTAACGCTCCCCGACCCAATCGAGCACGAAGCGAAAGTTGATCAGATAGTAAAAGGGGTCATCCACCGACGCAGCAAAGGAGCGAGAAGCTAAAGCACTGTTCATCCATCCATGATAGCAAAACGACAGAAGTCAGTGAATGCAGGCAACGTGTCCAATCCGCTGGCTAAAGCCAAAAGACCGCTCGTTTCTCTATCTATCACCGACATCTTTCGTCTCAATTGCTACGCTGATGACAGGCAATGAATAACAAGGAATGAATTATGAGCAGCACGCCGACGGATCAGCAACAAACCGCCCAAGATGAAGGCGTGTCAGCCCTCTCGTTTCGTCTTGGGGCCTGGGGCGCAGCGATACCATTGCTGTTCTTCGTGATCTGGGCAATAAGCATCAGTGTGCTTGGCCTCTCGTCGGAGATCGGCCTGGTGATGGGCGCCTTGTTCGGCATCACCCTGGGGCTATTTTTCTGCACCAGTCAATGGGAAGACTACGCCAAGGGGTTGTTCGAGGGGCTGACCCAACCCGTGGGCGTGGTCGCCATCGTCGCCTGGTTCTATGCCGGCATGTTCGCTCAGGTGCTACAGGTCGGCGGCCTGGTGGAAGGCCTGGTGTGGTTGGGCGCCATCTCGGATATGACCGGGGGCTGGTTCGTGGCGTTGACCTTCATACTGGCCGCCATCTTCTCGACTGCCGTAGGCACCGGTTACGGCACTACCGTGGCCTTCTGTACCCTGATGTACCCCGCCGGCGTTGCCGTGGGCAGCGATCCGGTGATGCTCTTTGCGGCGATCCTCTCCGGCGCCATCTTCGGCGACAACCTGGCACCGGTATCGGACACTACCATCGTCTCCGCCACCACTCAGGACGCGGATGTGCCCGGGGTGGTGCGCAGCCGTTTCAAGTACTCGATCATGGCTGCAGCCCCCGCGGCGATCCTCTACGTGCTGTTCGGGGGCGGGGGCGACAGTAGCGCCACCGATCCCGCCGCGCTGAACGCGATGATGGAGTCCACCCAGCCGTTGGGGCTGGTGATGCTGGTGCCCTTCGCCCTGGTGCTGATCCTGGCGCTATCCGGTCAACACCTATTGACCTCGCTGACCTGGGGCATTCTGGTGGCGATACCTACCATCGTCATTGTCAATACCGGCTCTCTGTCCGAGATCATCGCGTTCGACAAGGATTCCGATACGGTGATCACCGGTGCACTGGTCAATGGGGTGCAGGGCTACGTCACCATGTCGATACTGATCCTGCTCATCGTTGCCGCCGCCTATTTGATGAAGCTCGGCGGCACCATGGAGATGATTACCGGCAGGCTGATGGCCTGGATCGGGAATTCCGTCAAACGTGCCGAGACCTCGATCTGGGGTATCGTCGCTCTGCTCAACAGCGCCATTACCATCAACACCGCCGCCGAGATCGCCGCCGCGCCTTTCGTGCGTGAACTCGGTACTCGCTATCACATCCACCGCTATCGGCGGGCCAACATGCTCGACGCGGTCACCTCCGCGCTGGGGTATATCTTTCCCTGGGGCGCACCGGTGCTGCTAGGGTGGTCGACGATCACGTCGATGCAAGGCACCTACGACTGGCTGCCAGCGGTGGTGCCGACCGAAGTATTCCCCTTCGTCTTTCAAGGCTGGTTCCTGGCGCTGATCATGCTGTTCGCCGCCCTGACCAGTTGGGGGCTGAAATTCGAAGGCCCCAATGGCGAGGCAGTAAAGGAAAGACCTGCAGCACTGAGCTGAACCGCTTGGCGCCCCACTCTTTCAAGCCCGTTCGTTCAAGGGAGATCTATCCATGTCCAACACATTTCAGGCCCATCTGAAGCAACAACTAGACGAGTTGCGTGAGGAAGGGCTCTACAAGCAGGAGCGCGAACTGCTCTCGCCCCAGCGGGCCAAGGTCAAGGTGGCAAGCGGCGAGGTCATCAATTTCTGCGCCAACAACTACCTGGGGCTGGCGGACGATTCCGAGCTGATCGACGCTGCTAAGCATGGCCTCGATGAACAAGGCTTCGGCATGGCCTCGGTGCGCTTCATCTGCGGCACCCACGCAGAACATCGCCGTCTGGAAAAACGCCTGGCGGAGTTCCTGGGCATGGACGATGCCATCCTCTACTCGTCTTGCTTCGATGCCAACGGCGGCCTATTCGAGACCTTGTTCGGTGCCGAGGACGCGATCATCTCCGATGCCCTGAACCACGCCTCGATCATCGACGGGGTACGGCTATGCAAGGCCAAGCGCTATCGCTATGCCAACAACGACATGGCGGAACTCGAAGCCCGTTTGAAAGAAGCCGATGACGCCGGAGCGCGCTTCAAGCTGATCGCTACCGACGGCGTGTTTTCCATGGATGGCGTGATCGCCAACCTCAAAGGTATCTGTGACCTTGCCGAGCGCTATGACGCCATGGTGATGATCGACGACTGTCATGCCACCGGGTTTCTCGGTGACAGCGGACGTGGCACCCACGAATACCATCAGGTGATGAACCGCGTGAATATCGTCACCACCACCCTGGGCAAGGCGCTGGGCGGGGCATCCGGCGGCGTCACCGCAGCCCGCGGTGCCATTGCCGAATGGCTGCGCCAGCGCTCGCGCCCCTATCTGTTTTCCAACGCGCTGGCGCCCCCCATCGTGGCCGCCAGCCTGGCGGTACTCGACAAGGTCGAACAGGGCGATGCGCTGCGCAAACAGCTATGGGACAACGTGGCCCGTTTCCGTGACGGCATGAGCCAGGCGGGCTTCACTCTGGCAGGCGCCGATCATCCGATCATTCCGGTGATGCTTGGGGATGCGCGCCTGGCCAGCGAATTCGCCGATCGGCTGCTCCAGGAAGGTATCTACGTGATCGGCTTCTCCTTTCCCGTGGTGCCCAAGGGGCAGGCCCGCATTCGCACTCAGATGTCCGCGGCCCATACTTCTGAGCAGATCGACGCGGCCATCGATGCCTTTACTCGTATCGGTCGCGAACTCGAGGTGATTTCATGAAAGCGCTATCGAAACTCAAGCCGGAACCGGGCATCTGGATGATCGATGCGCCGGTGCCGGAAATCGGCCACAACGATGTGCTGATCAAGATTCATCGTACCGCCATCTGCGGCACCGATATGCACATCTACCAGTGGGACGAGTGGTCGCAGAACACCGTGCCGGTGCCGATGATCACCGGCCACGAATATTCCGGCAAGATCGTCGCGCTGGGTGAGGAGGTCCGAGGGTTCGAGGTGGGAGACCGCGTTTCCGGCGAGGGCCACGTCACCTGCGGTCACTGCCGCAACTGTCGCGCCGGGCGGCGGCACCTGTGCCGCAATAGCGTCGGGGTGGGGGTCAATCGCCCCGGTGCCTTTGCCGAATACATGACGCTGCCGGCCTACAATCTATTCAAGCTGCCGCATGAGATATCCGATGAGTTGGCGGCGATCTTCGATCCCTTCGGCAATGCAGTGCACACGGCACTTGCCTTCGATGTGGTCGGCGAAGACGTGCTGATCACTGGCGCTGGCCCCATCGGCATCATGGCCGCCGCAGTAGTGCGTCATATCGGCGCGCGCCATGTGGTGATCACCGACATCAACGACTACCGTCTGGAACTGGCAGCCAAGATGGGAGCGACGCGCACCGTCAACGTTTCCCGCGAAAAACTTCAGGATGTGATGGCCGACCTGCACATGCATGAAGGCTTCGATGTGGTGCTGGAGATGTCCGGCGTATCGGCGGCGGTGGACGAGATGCTCGACGTCATCAACCACGGCGGCAAGATCGCCATGCTCGGCATTCCGCCCAAGGAAATGGCCATCGACTGGACCAAGGTGATCTTCAAGGGTCTGACCATCAAGGGCATCTACGGCCGCGAGATGTTCGAGACCTGGTACAAGATGGCAAGTCTCATTCAATCCGGCCTCGATCTGAGTCCGGTCATCACGCATCGTTTTGGTATCGACAGCTTCGAGAAGGGCTTCGAGGTGATGAAAACGGGAAAGTCAGGGAAGGTGATATTGGAGTGGGCTTAGAAAAAAACGGCCCTCGCTTTTTCATGAGCAAAGGCCGTTTTGTGATACGTACTACGCTTATCGAAGTGCGGGATTCAGCGTGTAGGTGCCGGTCACCGTGGCCTTGTCCAGCACATGATCCTGAATGGCCATTTCCGCCTCGACGCCGGTGAATTCGCCGTTCAGCCCCAAGGTTTCCACGTCGAGCGCATAGACCGTGAAGTGATAATGGTGGATGCGCTCGTCGTTCCAGGGCGGGCACGGGCCGTCGTAGCCGCCGTAGGTGCCTTCCATGTCCGGATCACCGGCCAGGAAGTCGGTGAAGGAGTTGATACCTTTGAGGCCAAGCTCGCTCGGGCCGGGCTCTTTGCCATGAGGCGTGACGCCATCGGACGCCACGCCCTCTTCGATGGCGCTGGTACCCGCCGGAATATCCACCAGCACCCAGTGATAGAAATTGCGCCGCTTGAGATCCGCCGCCAGCATCTTGCCGGGCTGATTGGCATCACTTGCATCTTCCGGCACGTCCGGATCCACCACAACGATGGCGAAGCTTTTCGTGCCTTCCGGTGCACCTTCCCAAGTCAGGGCGGGATTGCGATTCGGTCCTGTCGCCATGGGCTCACCGTCACCGGGAACGCCAAAGGCGAATTTCTCGGGAATGGGTTGCTGATCCTGAATACCCTGTATGGTCAGCTTCATTGTCACCTCCTGTGTCGTTGATCGCATCTGCTTCAGCCTAGCAGTTCGTTAGACTTAACGCTGAGCTACTGCTGACTCGCTAATCAGTATTTGTGGTCATCGTCTTGCTGTTTTTCAAGGTGTCGATGCTCCCGAGCCCTATCGACAAGACTCAACCGTTGAGTAAAACATACCATGGCGCCTTCGCTGGCAGTGTGTGAAGCTGGAACTCCACCGGCCGTATCGTAAACGCCATGACCGACAACAGCGCTTCAAACAGCACCCCGCCTCCGGCTGAACGCGGCTTTTCCATGCCCGCGGAGTTTGCACCTCACGATGCCTGCTGGATGCTCTGGCCCCAGCGCCCAGACAACTGGCGTTACGGTGCCAAGCCGGCGCAAGTTGCTTTCGTCGCGGTAGCCAGCGCCATCGCCGAAAGCGAGACGGTGTTCGTCGGCGTCAACGACGATCAGTACGAGAATGCGCGCCACCAGTTACCCGCGCATATCCGCGTGGTGGAGCTTTCGAGCAACGATGCCTGGATGCGTGACGTCGGGCCGACTTTCCTCACGCATTCGGATGGCCGGCTGGCGATGGTGGATTGGGAGTTCAATGCTTGGGGCGGGCTCAACGGCGGGCTCTACTTTCCCTGGGACAAGGATCGGCGCATTCGCATAAAGATCGCCGAGATACTGGGGATCGAGCGCTTCATCTCGCCGTTGGTGCTTGAAGGTGGGGCGATTCATGTGGATGGCGAAGGCACGCTGATCACCACCGAGGAGTGCCTGCTCAACCCCAACCGCAACCCGGAGTGGAACAGGACGGACATGGAACGCTTGCTTTGCGACTTCCTCGGCGTCAGCAAGATCGTCTGGTTACCGCGGGGCTGTTATCAGGACGAGACCGATGGCCACGTCGACAACCTGTGCTGCTTCATCGCGGCCGGCGAGGTGGCATTGACCTGGACCGATGACGAAAGCGATCCTCAGCATGCCATTTCCTATGAGGCACGAGAGATTCTGGAAAAGGTCTCGGATGCACAGGGGCGGCGCCTCAAGGTTCATTTACTGCCACTGCCGGGACCGCTGACCATCGCCGAAACGGAAGCCAGCGGCGTCGATCGTCTGAGCGGCTCGAAGCCTCGTCAGCCCGGCGACCGCATGGCGGGCTCCTACGTCAATTTTTACATCGGCAACTCGGTCGTCGTCATGCCTTTGCTCGATCCTACCCACGACGACGAAGCCCAGAACATCCTCGAAAGTCTCTTTCCAAGCAGGCGTGTAATCGGCGTGCCGGCCCGCGAAATCCTCTTGGGCGGCGGCAATATTCACTGTATTACCCAGCAGCAGCCCAAAGTTCAAGCCTGATTAACGACAAAAACTCATGCCGCGCATGCCCAGATGAAAATGATTGGCATGAGCGGCATTGTACTCCGGACCCAATACCGTACCGAAAAGACCACAGGCGCCTTCCTGGGCGCGCTTGAGAAACGCCCCCGCTTTCCCTTCGCTGCCCCAATCCTTCAAGACCTCGATACGTTGACCCTCCTCGAGCCGAAACGCCGCCACATCCAGCGCTGCGGCGCTGGCGTGTTCGCTACGTCGGGCATTCTTGCGATGGTAGATATTGCGGCAGGCGAAGCTGCCGTAATGCTGTACTTGAGAAATCGACTGGCCAAAGATTTCCCGCGCTAGCGGCTGCAGACGGTGCTGTTCATAAAGCGCCCAGGTCAACGCCAAGGGGCAAGAGGCCACGAAGCTGCGGTTGAACGCTGCCTCGCCGCGCTGAACCCGCACCACGTTGATCAACGGACAGTCGGCAACCGGGGTGTAATCATCGAGCGGTGTGTAGCGCAAAGACGCCTCGGGAGCAGTCTGCAACGCCGCCAGGCAACCGTCACGATCGTCTTCAAGGCGTGACAATTTCCACTGTGTAATCGGGGTCAATGGGTCCGATACGTGCAGCGGTTGCCAGGGCGCCCACTCGCGCGGGATCGTCCACCACTGTTTGTCAAAGCCGATGCCCACGACGATCAACAGCAAACCGAAGACTTCACGGGCATGAATCCTCATAGCGCACCGGTTATTCCATTCGCTGCATCCTTTCCCTGTAGCGCCTCGGCCTCAACCACCATGGTCGCGACACTCTCGCCTACCGTGCGAATTGCCGAAGCGACGATGGACGTCAGCGGCGCAGCGTAGTTGAGACGCAGGCAATGACGGTATTTACCCGAAGCGGAAAACAGCGACCCGGGAGCGATACGAATGTTTGAGCTGGCCAGCCGCTCGTTGAGGCGCACGCAGTCGACACCGGCCGGCAGTTCCAGCCATAGCAGGAACCCCCCTTGCGGATAGCTGATGCCGGTGCCGGCGGGAAAATGCCGTTCGACCCAGCCGAGCAGGATGTCACGGTGACGTTGGTACTGGCGAATCATCTCGCGCAAGTGATGCTCGTAGTGGCCTTTGGCAATGAACTCGGCCACTGCCAGTTGCGGCAGGGTCGCCGAGGCGCCGGTCGAGACGTACTTCATGTGCATCACCTGATCGCGATAGCGTCCCGGTGCGATCCAGCCGACCCGCAATCCCGGCGTCAGCGTCTTGGAAAACGAACTGCACAGCAGCACGCGGCCCTCGTCATCGAAGGCCTTGAGCGTCTTGGGGCGCGGTGTCGTGAAAGCCAGATCGCCATAGATGTCGTCTTCGATGATCGCCACGTCGAAACGCTGCGCCAGAGCCACCAGCGCGCGCTTGCGCGGCTCAGGCATGGTATAGCCGAGCGGGTTATTGCAGGTCGGGGTTACTTGGATGGCGCGAATCGGCCACTGTTCCAGTGCCAGTTCCAACGCCTCGAGGCTGATCCCGGTGCATGGATCGGTGGGGATTTCCAGTGCCTTTAGGCCGTTGGCCCTCAATATCTGCATGGTGCCATAGAAGCTTGGGGAATCTACCGCGACCACGTCGCCCGGCGCGGTCAGCGTGCGGATGGCAATCGACAATGCCTCCTGACACCCGGTAGTGATCAGCACGTCGTCGGGATGCAGCAGGCAACCCGAGGCCGTCGCCAGGCGAGTAATTTCGTGCCGGAGTTCAAGACTACCAATCAGCGTATCGTAGTTCAGTCCATGACTGCCGCTACGCCGGTGTAGACCAGCCAGCGAACGCTTCAGAGGGTTGAGTGTCGGGCTGTCGAGATCGGGAATGCCATTGCCCAGCATCAATATCTCATCGCCGCAGGGCACAGCCACCAGTTCCAACACCTGGTCCCATTGGGACACATCCAACGGTCGTTGCGCCGGTCGTGTCGGCGCCGGCAGCACCGTCGGCGTCTGACGCGGTAGTACGTAGTAACCGGATCTGGGGCGCGCCTCGACCAGTGCCACATCCTCCAGCCGGCCATAGGCTGCCTGAGCAGTGGAGACACTCACTTCGAACTCACGACACAGCGCCCTGATCGACGGCAAGCGATCACCCACCCGATAAATGCCGTGTTCCATGCGCTGGCGCAAGGTAGCGGCTACTTGTTCATAGCGCTTCATGACAGACAGACCCCCTCACCGCACCCAACCGGTACAGACTATGAGTTTTAGCACGGTACAGTCGGCTTTTTCCTTTAATTGCACCCTTTTTATTTATAGCCCTCTGAATCTGTATTGCAAACAATAACGGCCGTAGCCTGTTAGTGAACATGCACCCACAGGAGAGTTGTCATGACCCTGACACGCCTTACTCGACTCTTTGCTAGGCTCCGTGAGTACCAGCATCGCCGTTATTCCCGACAACAGCTGCTCGAGCTTGAACTCCATCAGCTCAAGGACATCGGGTTATCGCGCGCCGATGCCGTTCGCGAAGGCAGTAAGCCATTCTGGAAGGCGTAATTTCACACCCCTGGACCAGGACAAAGATATGATAAATAAAGCCGACTATTATCTGCTGGATGTGTTTACCGATCGCGCCTTCTCGGGTAACCCGCTGGCGGTCTTTCCCCATGCGGAGAGCATGACGACCGAGCTCATGCAAGCCATTGCCAATGAACTGAACCTGTCCGAGACGGTGTTCGTGAGCGAGGCGAATGAAGCCAACCGCTACCCGATTCGCATCTTTACGCCAACTATGGAACTGCCCTTCGCCGGTCATCCTACCGTTGGCACGGCGCATCTGCTGATGCAGCTGGGATGGGCAAAGCGTGAACAGGCGTTGATTCTAGAAGCCGGCGTGGGCCCGCTGGAGGTGCATTTCGACGAAGAGCTGGCATGCTTCACCACGGCGCGACCCGCTAAGGTCAGCGCCAGCACTCTCAACCGCTCCAAGGCTGCGTCGTTGCTTGGCCTCGAGGAACACCAAGTCATAAGTGAGCCAGTACTTGGCTCCTGCGGCCTGGCCTTCCACCTCGTCGAACTCGACTCGCTGGAGGCATTGGCCAAAGCAACTCCTGCACCCACCCTCTGGGCTAGCGGGATAACGCCAAGTGGCGAGGACACGCTCTATCTTTATGTCATTGAAACAAACTCGGGGCAGGGAGGGAGATTGCGTAGTCGCATGTTTTCAATGGAAGGTAGCCTGCGTGAAGACCCGGCGACCGGCAGCGCGGCTGCAGCGTTGGCGGGCACATTAGCGATAAGGCAACCCGGCAATGGCGCTTGGCGCTGGATCATCGATCAAGGCGTAGAGATGGGCCGACCCAGCCGGATAATCGCGAAGGCCGAGCGTCGCGACAACGCCCCTATGACGATCAGCATTGCGGGTCAGGCGGTGATCGTCGGGCAGGGTACCATGCAGATTCGCTGATCATGCACCATACTGAGGCCCCGAACTCACCACCACGGAGTCTTTATGGCGCGTTTCATCCTTCTTGCCTTCATCGCCGGCTTTCTTGCCGTGATCTGCTTCCATCAGGCTGCTGCCGGGCTGCTGCATGCCTTTGGTGTCATTCCTTCGGCGCCCTACAACGCCTCGGCGGTGCCGCCGTTTGGTGTACCGGCATGGTTCTCGGCCAGTTTCTGGGGCGGGCTATGGGGTATCATCATGCTATGGCTGTTTTCGCACTTCAATGTCGCGCAAGGACAGTGGTGGAAGGCTCTACTGTTTGGCGGTATCGTACTGACCCTGGTGGCCATGCTGATCGTCTTTCCGCTCAAGGGGCAAGGCATTCGTCTGATGGTGTTGCCCATCGGTTTTATCGTCAATGCCGCCTGGGGGGTGGGTACCCTGGTATTCGCTCGGGTGTTTCAGCTGGGCTTGGAGCAGACGCGCGGGTCCGCCGTTTAAAACCAGCCTGCTGGCTCAATCCAGTTCCTGAACGCCGCCACCAGAAACGGTCAATATCTGACCGCTGATCCAGCTCGCCGCCGGTGAACACAGAAAGAGCGCCGCATTGGCAATGTCTTCCGGCTCACCCAGGCGCTTGATCGGGGTATGGGCTAGCATCTTTTTCCTCGATTTCGTCCGTCAGCACGGATTTCAGCGCGTCAGTGCGGGTGGCACCCGGAGCGATGGCCTCCTTCACGAATCGCTCAAGATCCTCGTCCTTGGTGACGCCGCAGGTCGTGCTCGCCTCCTGGCCGCCCTGCCGAGTGATTTCCTTCGCTACCGTGCTGGCGGCATTCGCATCCAGATCACTGACCCCCGGCCCCGGCAAACGTTTCGGCTATTCCTCGGCCAATACCGGCCCCTGCGCCGGTAATCAGCACCACCTGATCATCGAGCCGGAAGTGTCCTGGGTCGAACATGGAAATCTCCTTTTCAATGGGTCGAATGTGGAAAGGTCACTAGAACTGACTGATCAATAGCGCCGCACTTCCCACCAACAGGGCAGAAGCCACGGCAATATCGAGCAGGCGGTTGAGCCAACGATCGTTTTCCGGCGCGGAACGGCGCGTTGCCCCGCGCCGGGAAGAAGTGGAAGATTTCTTGAAGGAAGGTCTCCTGAATGAAGACATGGCAGTGTCCGATACTCGGCCTCGACTACATTAGCTTAGCACCGTCGACTGACTATCGCCCTTACCGACCCCCTCTTGGATTGATACGCCGATTGACTACATCCGGCGCTCGCCGATAGCGATCTTCATCCGCCATCTGCTCCGCTTCGAACGCATCCGCTCCCACCGGGGTTTCGCCATGACGGCGATAGAGCGTTGTGAGCATAGCCTTGCGATCGGCTCGCAACTCCTTGAGCAACACGAATATCATGACATAGATGATGAAGGTGAACGGCAATGCCGAAAGCACTGCGGCGGACTGCAAGCCTTTCAGACCACCGGCGATGATCAGGGTCAGGCAGATGGCGGCGATGAGCACGCCCCAGGCCACGCGCTTGTAGAGCGGCGGATCGATCGAGCCGCCATCGGTCATCTGCGCCACGATGTAGGTCGCGGAATCGGCAGAGGTGACCAGGAAAATGAAGATCAGCAGCAAAGCAACGACGGAGAGCACGTTGGAAAAAGGCATCAGTTCGAACATCTGAAACAGCGCCACGGTGATGTTCTCATCCGTGGCGGCGGCCAGGCCGACATCCCCGGACATTTCAAGATTGATCGCTGCGCCGCCAAAGATACCGATCCATAGACACGCCAGCAGCGGCGGAACGATCAGAACGCCAAACACATACTCCTTGATGGTACGGCCGCGAGAGACCCGCGCCACGAAGGTGCCGACGAAGGGCGACCAGGCAATCACCCAGGCCCAGTAGAATACCGTCCACTCGGTGGCCCAGGTCTTGCCACTGTACGGCGTGGTGCGCAGGCTCATGGCCACAAAGTTCTGCAGATAGTCGCCGATGCCCAGCGTGATGGTCTCGAGAATGGCAACCGTGGGCCCGGTGAACAGCACATAGAACATGAGAAGAAAGCACAAGGTCAGATTGAGGTTGGAAAGGCGTTTGATGCCCTTGTCCAGACCCGACCAGGTCGAGAGCATATAGCAGACGAACATCGCCCCCATGATGATGAACTTCCACAGCGCGCTTTCCTCGACCCCGAAGACCGCATGCAGACCACCGTTGATCTGCAGTACCGCCAGGCCAATCGAAGTTGCCACCCCCATGACCGTGGCCACCACCGCGAAGATATCTAGGGCCGGTGCCAGCTTCCTTGCCTTCGGACGCTTGGCCGTCACGGAAGAGAGCACCGAGGAGACCAGCCCGGCCTGGCCCTTGCGGAACTGAAAATAGGCAATGATCAGCCCGACGATGGAGAATGCCGCCCACTGGTGAATGCCCCAGTTGAAGAAGCTGTACTGGATGGCGTAGCGCGCCGAAGCCGCGGTTTCAGCAGGCACGTCGCCATAGGGCGGGTGCAGATAGTGGGTCATAGGCTCCGCCATACCATAGAACACCAACCCTACCCCGAACCCCGCAGCCAGCAGCATGCTGATCCAGGAAAAGAAACTATAGGTCGGCGTACTGTCCTGAGGTCCCAGGCGGATCTTGCCGTACTTGCTAAAGGCAAGTGCAAACAAAAACAGTACGAAACCGAATACCGAAAACAGATAGAACCAGCCAAAATAGCGACCGATGACCCCTAATGCGGAGCTGGCGAAATCGCCGAACTGCTGGGGAAAAGCAGCACCGATCGCGACCAGGGCGACGATGATCAAAGCAGAGACGATAAAGACGCGTTGCCGTCCAAAATTGGTCATATTTCTTCCTTGAGCGAAATACCGTATAGACTATTGCTGCGACAGCTTATAGATCGCAGCATTCTAATTCACCCGGCGGTAAACCTTTAAATCATCTACTTACACAGCCCGCTCATGCCTTTACCTTCTTTCACATCCATTGCCTCTTCCACCGCCTGGCTCGACCGGCTTGCGAGGTCGAACCATGCTTATTGGCTGCTGTTTCTGGCTTCGATGCTGGAAACCCTGCTGATCCCCATTCCCATCGAGATCATCATCATTCCTTGGATGCTGTCGCATCCGGACAAGAAGTGGCGTATCGCGGCGGTTGCCTTGGCAGGCAATCTGGCCGCCGCGACGGTGGGTTTCTGGCTGGGTAGCCTGGCAATGGAGCAGTGGGGGGATGCGCTGATTTCGTTCTTCGGCGGTCAACAGGTCTACGACAGTTTTCAGGCGCGCTTCGAGAAGCAGGGATTCCTGGCGATCTTGGCCATCGGTATCACGCCTGTGCCCTTCCAGATCGCCATGCTGGTGGCCGGCGCCAGCAACTACCCTTTCCTGCTGTTTCTGGCAGCGGCCTGCATGGCGCGAGGCGTACGCTACTTTGGTTTGGCGCTATTGGTGCGGATATTCGGCGATGCCGCCACGCGAATCTGGAAGAAGCACTCTCGCAAGGTGGGTGTACTCCTGCTGGTGCTGCTGGTGGCCTGGCTGGGGTGGCAATTGAAAGACTATTTCTTATAGGTCCTATGCAAGCCCAGGCCTTGCAATCCGACATGGGTGGCCCCAGAAAGAACACTAATAAGGGCGCTAACGAAATGGCGCCCAAGTTTTTTTGGGAGAAACAGCATGTCTCGACTCCACGATATCCCGCTCTCCGTTCTGGATCTCGCCCCTATCCGTCAGGGCGGCAGCGTCGCTGAAACCTTTGACGACACCGTCGATCTTGCCCAGCAGGTCGAAGGCCTCGGGTTCAATCGCTACTGGCTGGCGGAGCACCACAACATCGACGGCATTGCCAGCGCTGCCACGGCCGTATTGATCGGCCATGTCGCCGGCGCCACAAGCCAAATTCGCGTTGGCTCCGGCGGCATCATGCTGCCCAATCACCCGCCCCTGGTGATCGCAGAGCAGTTCGGTACCCTGGAAACCCTCTACCCGGGGCGCATCGATCTCGGGCTGGGCCGGGCACCGGGCTCCGACGGCGTAACCATGGCGGCCATGCGTCGCGATCCACGTTCCGGGGTAAGCGATTTTCCCGATCAGCTCGATGAGCTGCGCCGCTATCTGGGAGACGCCCTGCCGGATCAGCGGGTGCGGGCCAATCCCGGGCAAGGTACTCATGTGCCGATCTGGCTGCTGGGCTCGAGCGGTTACAGCGCACAACTCGCCGCCCGCCTGGGCCTGCCCTTCGCCTTCGCTGCCCAGTTCGCCCCAGGCTATCTGTTCGAGGCACTGCGCCTGTATCGCGAACAGTTCCAGCCATCCCATGTGCTCGACGAACCCTACGCCATGGTAGGAATGCCGGTGATCGCTGCAGACAACGATGCACAGGCGACCTATCTTGCCTCCACCGCTCATCAGAAGTTTCTCAACCTGATTCGCGGGCGCAGCACCCGCTCCCTGCCACCCACGGATAGCCTCGACTGGTCACCCCAGGAGCGCGCCATGGTCTCCCAGAATATGGGCGCCGCGGTCATCGGCGGCCCGAAAACGGTGCGCGAAGGGCTGGAGCGCTTTCTGGAACAGACTCAGGCGAACGAGCTGATGATCGCCACGGATGTCTATCGCCAAGTGGACCGCAAGCGCTCCTTCGAGATTCTGGCCGAGGTGTGGCGAACCTAGTTTTCCGACCAACCAATCCACTTGCAGTCATCCCGTGGCAGAGGCAGGATACGAGATTCACTAATATAAAACTTGCACGGTAAGACTCGCATGGCGTCACCTTCCTCAACCGGCGCGCGCCTGGATATTGCCGGCACGCTTCTCGGCATGCGGCGCATGGCGCCTATGGCGCTGTTCGTCATCGCTTTTGGTCTGGCTTTCGGGGTCGCCGCGGCCCAACGCGGGCTATCGGATGTCGAGACGCTACTGATGAGCGCGCTGGTCTTCGCCGGCGCCTCTCAATTTGCCGTCCTCGAGATATGGGGCCCCGAGATTCCGCTGGTCGCCTTGATCGCCACGACCTTCGCCATCAATGCCCGCCACCTGCTGATGGGCGCTGCGCTCTATCCCTGGCTGCAACACCTGCCGACCCGCCAGCGCTATGCCAGCCTTGTGGTATTGAGTGACTCAAACTGGGCGATGGCCGCCGACGACTTTCGCCGTGGCGAACGTAACGTTGGTATGCTAGTGGGCGGCGGATTGGCGCTGTGGCTGGCTTGGCTGATCGGAACACTGATCGGCGTAATCTTCGGTAGCGGCATCACCGATCCCGAACGCTATGGGCTCGATGTGATCATGGGCTGCTTTCTGCTCTCAATGCTGGTCGGCGGCGCACGTCAGTTGTCCATTCTGATACCGTGGAGCGTTGCCGCACTGTCCGCTTTCGTCGCGCTGCGCTGGTTACCCGCCAATTCCCACGTGATTGTCGGTGCATTGGCTGGTGGCCTGGCCGGATTATGGTTGCCGGCCAAGGGCACCCGCAACACGAGGCGTGCCTCTTGAGCCTGCCGACAACGCCCCTCGGAGCCCTGTTGGCAATCCTGATCATGGCCTTGATCACTTACCTGACCCGCAGTGGCGGTGTGCTGATCATGTCACGGGTGCCTATCGGCCCACGCATGGAGCGCTTCATCAATGCCATGTCCGGGTCGGTATTGGTTGCGGTGATCATGCCCACGGCGGTCGAAGGCGACTGGGGCGCGCGTCTGGCCTTGGTGGCGACGCTTGTCGCCATGCTGCTCACGCGCAAGCCCCTGATCGCCATCGCCGCCGGCATTCTCAGCGCGGCGCTTTGGCGGGCGTTGGTAGGCTAATTTTCCGTAGTCACCCCTCTAGGCGCTGCTGCAGTCGCTTTTCCAACTCATTCTGATCCGCGGCAAAGCGGCGAATACCTTCCGCCAGCTTGTCGTTGGCCATGGCGTCTTCATTGTGGCCCCAGCGGAATGCAGCTTCGTTCAGCGGCGTCAGGCGCTCGCTGGCCTCCCCTACATCGGTGATCTTGCGCTCCACATTGCCTTCGCTACCGGCCAACTCCTCGAGTAGCGTCGGTGAGATGGTCAGGCGATTGCAGCCCGCCAGGGCCAGGATCTGCCCGGTGGTGCGAAAGCTCGCCCCCATGACCACGGTGTCATAACGGTAGTTGCTGGCCACTCGGCAGACATTGCGCACGAACTGGACACCGGGATCGTCTTCCGGCGCGTACTCCTTGCCGGTCTCCTTCTTGTACCAGTCGGTGACACGACCGACGAAAGGCGAGATCAGATGCACACCGGCATCGAAACAAGCCCGGGCCTGAGCGTCGCTGAACAGCAGCGTGAGGTTGCATTGGATACCTTCGCGCTCAAGAGTCTCGGCGGCGCGAATACCTTCCCAGGTCGAAGCCAGCTTGATCAGCACTCGATCGCAACCGATGCCGTGCTGATCGTAAAGTTCGATCAGCTGATGAGCCTTGGCGATGCTGGCGTCTTTATCGAAGGAGAGCTTGGCCGCCACTTCAGTGGAGACCCGCCCTGGCACGATACCGGCGATCTCGCTGCCGATGGCCACCGACAAACGATCCACGGCTTGATCGATACGTGCCTGGACATCGCTTGTCTCGCCCTTGACCTTTGCCAGGGTTTCGTCGATCAGCGCCTGATGGCCGGGCAGATCGAAGGCCTTCAAGATCAGCGACGGATTGGTGGTGGCGTCCTGAGGCTCGTAGCGGCGAATGGCATCGAGATCGCCGGTATCGGCAACCACCATCGAAAGTTGCTTGAGGGCATCCAGTTGGCTGGACATGGGCATCTCCTTTAACGCGGGGGTGTCTGGATAATTGCTGAAGGAATGACGCGCATGGTAACGCAACTTGGCCCTGGAAGGTCATGCGGATGTCGTGCCGGGTAACCAGACCCGAGCACATAGCCCGCCAAGAGCGGACTCCCCAAGCTGCAACTCTCCACCATAAAGCGCCATCAAATCTCCGACGATGGCAAGCCCCAGCCCAGAGCCAGTATCGGAGTTCGATTCAAAACCAGGAGCGGGCCTCGATTCAGAGCCGGAATCATCAGAGCACCGCTCATCCAGCCGGGCGCCCCGCTTCAAGACCCGCTCTCGCTGCTCCGGATCAATGCCTGGCCCATCGTCCTCGACGCTCAAGTACAGGCCTTTATTCGCGGCAACCGCGCTCAGCCTTACGTGAGTGTCGGCCCAATGCAGGGCATTATCCAGCAGGTTGCCGACCAGCTCCTGCAAATCCTGAGGGTCCATGCGCACATCGAGTGTCGCATCGAGATGATACTCGAACATGATGCCTCGACGCTCAGCCAGGCGTGCAAGGCCGCTGACGATTGGCGCGACGGTCGCTTTCAGCGGTACTCGACCGGCTAACATCGTGCTTCCCGCAACAGATGCCCGTGCCAGATGGTGGCGCACTGCAGTATCGATACGCGCCACTTCTTCGCGTATCTGATGACGAGACTCCTTGGCAAGACGATCCCCCAGAGTCTTGAGCACGCTGACCGGGGTCTTCAAGGCATGAGCCAGGTTACCTGCGGCATCACGACTCCGCGTAATCATACGCTCGTCGCGCTCGATCACCTCGTTCATGGCCTGGGCCAGCTCTCGAAGCTCGCCGGGCAGATGTGTATCCAGTCGTTTATGCTCACCGCTCTCGATGGCACGTAGGTTGGCATGTAGACGTCGAAGCGGTGCCAGCCCCCAATGGATTTGCAGGGCCAGCCCGGCCAGCAGCAGCACCCCTAGCGTTAGAAGCGACAACCCCAGCAACCACTCAAAGCGTGCCACTTCTGAATTCAACTCCTCTCGGGACGCCGCTACGCTAACGTGCAGGCGGCGCGAATGGCCCGGCAACCGTACGTCGCGTTCGGCAATGCGCAGCGGCTCACCCCGAGGGCCTTGAGCATTACGCAGTGTCATTCCTTCTGCCTGAGTCACCGGCAGGCGCTGATCCCACAGCGAGCGAGAAACCAGGGTCGTATTTTCAGTGTCGGTCACCTGCCAGTACCAACCCGAGAACACTCTTGAAAAGCGTGAATCGCCTAGGGATACATCAAGCTGGCGACTGACCGGGTCCCGCTCGAGTCGAACCAGAATCACCTGCAACAGCGACGTCAAACGCTGATCGAAGGAAGTGGTTACCGCCTCGCGAAAATTATAGGCAAGCCCCATGCCCGCCAGAGGCAGCACTAACAGGACCAGTATCAGGGACGCCATCATCAGCCGCCGCCTCAGACTCCAATGCGTAATCGCGCTGAACCTGCCTTGCATCATGCCAGCGTCTCAACAGCCACCACACGATACCCCTGCCCCCGCAGAGTTTCGATACGCTCGCTGCCAAGCTTTCGCCGTAGGCGGCTGATCTGCACATCGATGACATTGGAATCCGGCTCATGGTCGCGATCGTAGACATGCTCGGAAAGCTCGCTGCGGCTGACGGTACGCGGTATGGCGTGCATCAGATAGGCCAGCAACCTTGACTCTTGAGCCGTCAGGTTGATCGGTCGTCCGGCCAGGGTGACCCTGCCGCTGTGAGTATCGAAGGCGAGTGCTCCGCTTACGAGCACTGGATGAGAATGGCCATGACTACGCCGCACCAACGCGCGCAGACGGAACAGCACCTCGGCGGTCTCAAAGGGCTTGGTTACGTAATCGTCGGCACCGGCGGAAAAACCTGCGGCCTTGTCGGACCAGCGCTCGCGCGCGGTGAGAATGAGTACAGGCAGATCAAAACCGTCTTCGCGCCACTGCGCCAGCCAGCGGGTGCCATCGCCATCCGGCAATCCTAGGTCAAGAATCAGAGCATCGTAGCGCTCGGTACGCACCAGGAAATCGCCTTCACTGCCATTCGCCGCTATTTCGACAATCAACCCCGCATCGCGCAGCGCTTCTCCCAGCGCTTCGGCCAGAGCGCGATCATCCTCTACCAACAATAATTTCATTGCCTCGCCTTTATGGTCGCTGCATGGCATCGATATTGACCCCTTCGATACCGATCAACTCGCCGTTGGTAGCATCGAACTCGAACTCCACCAGCTGCCCTTGAGGACCAATCATCTCTACTTCGTAGCGTGGCTTGCCATCGTCATGCTCCACTTCCACCTCCAACACCTCACCGAGATAATGCGCTTCCAGCCAGTCAAGAACCGAAGAAAGAGCGACCAGGCGACCACTCTGCACCTCATCGTGCAAGCCGCGCCAGTCGCTGGCCTGAGACGGAGCGATGAGGCCGATGCCCAGCACGACCAGCCCCAACGCTAGCGCAGGTTTGAACAGAATCGGCATGTGGTTCAAGAACATCGTCGCTCAGTTGAAGTGTTGTCTGGGATCAGCTTGCCAAAATCATCATGAATGAAAGATGAACCATCTTTTCAGCACTGTGCAAGGTCACCCGACTTAAAGTGACGTTATCCGGGACGCACCCGGTGGACGATTGACAAAGAATGCATGGAGAATACGCTATGAAAACCTTACCACTCCTCATGGTTCCCGTTGCTCTAATCGGCTTTACCTCGCCGGTATGGGCCGATGATGGTCAGTTGGAACGTGCGCAACTCGAGTCGCTACTCGACAAGGCCGATGAGTACGGCTTCACTCATTATGAAGAGATCTCCACGGACGATGGTGATCAAATCGAATTCGAAGGCTGGGGCAAGGACGGCTGGCAACTCGAAGTAGAGATGGCTGTAGAGAATGGCAGTCTGATCGAGGAAAAGCGCCGCAAGGACCAGGTGCCGGACTGGGCATTGAGCGGCGATGAGGTCCGCCAGGCGTTGAACAACGCTTTTGATTCGGATTTGCAACAATTCGAGAAGATCGAGGTCGATAAAGACGGAAGCATCGAGATCGAGGGTTACGACACACAGAACCAGGAAGTCGAAATGCATTTGGATGGCAACGACTTCTCGGTCACCGGAGTAGAGAATGACTGAATCGAGCAACAATCGTTCGGACAATGCTGCCTGGCAGGCAGCACGTCAATGGCAGGTTCGGGCGCGTCAAGCGCGCCCCACCCAGGACGCCAATGGTTCCAGAACAAGCGGTTCCAAGGGCAGCGGCTTCAAACTGATCCTGACCTGGCTGATGTTCGGGGTGATGATGGTCATCGGCACCCTGCTCGGCCTTTTCTTTTTGTTGATCGGCTGGCTCATGCTGCCTCTGGTGCGTCATCGCATGAAAAAGCGTATGGAGCAGATGCGAGCCAACCAGGCCCACAACGTTGGTTCCGGCACTGCTCAGTCCCAGCAAGGAGACCAACGCCCTCATCGCGAACAGCAGGTGCTGGAAGGCGATTATCAAATCAAGCAGTGAATCAGTGCTGGCTAGGAAAAGGTCTGGTGACTAGGCGTCGGTGTCCTTCGAGGAGGCCGGCGAGTCACCTTGTGGCCCAGTATCTTGATTCAAGCGTAGCGTACGCAATTCCCTGATCTCTTCGCGCAAAGCACGCACCTCGGTGTGCAACTCCCCCATCTCCTGATAGACATGGCGTATCATTCGCCGGCTCGCCTGGTGCTGGCGCTCGTCCTCGTCGCTTTGATCGTCGATGAACAGCGACCCGACATAGGCCGCGAAGCTACCGAACAGTCCCACGCCACAGATCATCAGCAACACCGCGACGACACGCCCGAGCGTGGTGATGGGATAATAGTCCCCGTAGCCTACGGTAGTGACCGTCACGAAAGCCCACCATAGCGCCTCCTCCGCCGTATCGATAGGGCTGTCGGGGTTGGGGCTTTCCACCAGCAGGATGGTTATCGAACCGAAGGCTACCAGCAGCAATGTGGTGGTAGCGGCTGAAGCAAAAATACCCTTGGCGCGATTGCGAAACATTAGCCGCCATAGCATGCGCATCGACTTGAGCGCCCGCAGCAAGCGCAGAATCTGAACGACCCGCACCAGCCGCCCCGCCATGAATAGTCCCGCCGGAATGCTCGCCAGTAGATCGATCCAGCCCCAGCGCATGAAACGCCACTTGTTCGGTGCTGCATAGAAACGAACGCTGAAATCGAGAAAGAAGAACACACAGACAACAATATCGAGATAGTTGAGAAGCTGCGCCATTTCGGGCGACAAGGTAAAGAACAGATCGGCAATCAGCGCGCCCAACACATAGAGGGAGAGCACCAGTAGCACGAGCTGGAAGGGCGTAATATGATCTTTCATGAAGACGATGGGCTTTGATTGAGATACCAGGCAAGACCTTACGTCATGGCTCCCGGCAAGAAAAGCCGCGAATTTCCGGCTTCGATGATGTAAATCTCTTTAAGGTGCCATACTTGGAAATGAATCAATGAGGTCTTGCCTTATTAGTGAACATGACCGAGGTGGCGTATGCACAATCACAAGATCAGCGCTTGGCTTCAACACCCACGACGCCTTTTATTGCTAGCCTTGCTGAGCTTGAGCGCTTTTGCGGCGCTCCCGGCCCAGGCGGAGGAAGTGCCCGGGGATCATCTTCAAGAATACTCGACCGAAGAGCGGGTGGATTACGTGCTTGGCTGCATGGCCGCCAACGATCAGAGCTATCTGACCATGCAGAAATGCTCCTGCAGCATTGATGTCATCGCCGAACTGATGCCCTATGAGGCGTATGAAGCAGTCAAGACCATCTTGAGCATGCAGGAACAGCGGGGAGAATCAGGCATGCTGTTTCGCACCGAACGCAGCATGCAGGATCGTCTGCGGGCCTTTCGTAGTGCCCAAGCGGAAGCCGATCTGCGCTGCTTTTGATTACTCCCCGCCCGGCCCGCCCCTTTGGGTCATCATGCCCTTGGCCGGGTTGTAGGCGATAATGGCGAGCCAGAGCAGTATCAGGGTTGTCGCCAGCACGATCAGCGTCGCCTCGACGTTGAGCTGTTCATACAACGCAAAGCGAATCATCTCCACCGCATGGGTAAAAGGATTGAGTACGGCGATCCGATAGATCAGCTCGCTGCCTTCCCGTAGGCGCCATAGCGGATAAAGCGCTGAAGACAGAAAGAACATCGGAAAGATCACGAAGTTCATGATGCCGGCGAAGTTCTCCAACTGACGCACGGCACTCGACAGCAGCATGCCCAGCGCCCCCACCAGAAAACCGGTGACGATCAACGCCGGCAGTACCAGCACATAGCCCATAAGGGGCGCCTGTATTCCGTAAAGATAGGCGATCGCCAGGAATACATAGACCTGCAGGATAGACACCAGGGTGCCCGCCAGCAGTTTGCACATCAGCAGATATCCGCGGGGAAAAGGGCTGACCAGCAGCACTCGCATGCTCCCCATCTCCCGGTCGTAGACCATGGACAGCGAACTCTGCATGCCGTTGAAGAGCTGAATCATGCCCACCAATCCCGGCACGATATAGACCTCGTAGAGAACGTAGGTCTGATAGGGCTCGGTCATGGCCACACCCAGCGCCATGCGAAACCCCGCGGCGAACACGAACAGCCACACCAGCGGCCTGACCAATGCCGCCACGAAGCGGCTACGCTGATGCAAAAAGCGCAGCAGCTCGCGCCCCACCACCCCCCGCAGGCAGTGGCCGTAGGCGGCAAGGTTCATGACGCGGTCCCTTGAACGAAATGATCATAGGCATCGCTTAGCGTCGCGGCATCCGCCTGGGCCAGCAGATCCATCACGCTGCCCTGGGCACGTACCCGACCGCGATGCAGCAGGATCACCCGATCATTCGAATCGACCTCGTCGATGAGATGCGTCGCCCACAGTACCGCCACTCCCTGTTCATGACATAAACGATGAACGTGCTCGACCAGCCCTCGGCGCGAGGCGATATCGAGCCCCACCGTGGGTTCGTCCAGCAGTAGCAGGCGCGGTTCATGCAGCAGGCTTCGTGCGATCTCTACTCGACGGCGCTGCCCCCCAGAGAGATGGCGTACCCGGGAATTCAAGCTCTCCTGCATGTCGAGTCGTGCAAGCTGCTGCAGGGCCCGCTGCCTGGCGAGCCCCGGCGCCATGCCGTGCAGGGCGCCGAAATACGCAAGATTCTGTTTGACCGTAAGATCAAGATCCAAGGTGGGCTGCTGAAACACCATCCCCATCCGGACATGGGCCACCGCCGATTGTCGCTGCAGATCGACCTCCCCGATGCGAATGGTCCCCTGTCGATGGGCGTATAGCCGTGTGATCAGGGAAAACAGCGTCGTCTTGCCCGCGCCGTTGGGGCCCAGCAGCACCGCGAACTCCCCTACTTTCAAGGTAAGGCACACCCCCTCCAACACCGGACTGCCCTTGTAGCCGAAGCTCAGATCCCGCACCTGCAGCGCAGTCGCGTCCGAACCCTCGGCTACCGAGGCCGGAGAAGCCTGCAGCGAGGCCCTGTCATTATGACTCACGGCTCGACGATCACGCCCCAGGGGAAGCGGCCCACGGGGATGGAGCGGATCGCCTCAAAGTCGTTCACATCGCCCTCGACGTTGATCACCGTGACATCGCCGCTGACGCCGTTGGTGGTGAACAGCCGGCTCTCGCCCACGTTGAGCGCCAGATGCCAGACCCGCTGGCCTACCAGCAGATAGTCGAGCACCTCATGGCTTTGCTGGTCCACCACCGCCACCCGATTCGAAGGCCCCAGGGCGACGAAGGCGTAGCGACCGTCCGAGGTCAGCTGCATGCCCACCGCCTGCACCGCTTCTTTAGGCACCCCCTGCACTTCGAAGTCGATGCTGTGAATGACGTCAAAGGTGTCTTGCATGTCGATGATCGCCACTTTTCCGGCGATTTCCGCGGAGACCCAGGCCTTACTGCCATCCTCGGTGAATTCCACGTAACGGGGGCGCGCCCCTACCAGACGATGATGCACCGCCTCCATGGACTCGAGGTCGATGATGTGGGCCATGTTCGAGGTCTCGGAGGTGGCGATCAGCCATCTGCCGTCCGGGCTGACCCCGAGCCCCTCGGGTTCGACGCCCACGGGAATCTGGGTGACTCGACGGCGCTGCTGATAGTCAAGTACCGAGACGATATTGTCGTCTTCGTTAGATACATAGATATAGGGCTGGTTGGGATCGACACGAATCACCTCCGGGTCCTCGCCGGAGGCCAGACTGCGTACCACCTTCAACGACGCGAGGTCGATCATGTCGATGGCCTCGTCATCCCCCACCGCCACGAACAGCTCGCTGCCATCGTTGCTGAACGCCATGGCCCGGGGTCGTCGCCCGACGTTGATGGTCTCGACAACTTCCAAGGTCTTGCCGTCGATCACCGAGACGGTGTTGTCCTTCTCGTTGGAGACGAAGACGCGCTCCGCCAGGACCGCCGTGGGCAGCAGCAGGAAAACGGCCAGGGTGGCGCTCGAAGCGGTGCGTTTAATTGTTGTTGTTCCTAAAAACGACATTGGGACTCTCCTTGATCGGCTCCGAGTGTATCCAACGGTGACACCGGATGCAGATAGCCCTCCTGGGGCGAGACGGACACCACCATGCGCGGCCCGGTGACCAGAATGGGTTGGCGCAGCTGATGATTCCAGGGGCGATAGCTCACCGGCAGGCCCAGGTAGCCGGCCAGCTCGAACGCTTCGCCGGTCATGTAGTCGCGCAGCTTTTCAGGTGCCACCGCACCGGTGCGGGCCGCCGCCTCTCCCAGGGAGCGCACTGCCAGCCAGGCGGCGAAATCCCGGGGCGTCATCCAGCGCTCGGCCTGCTCCTCGAAGCGTCGTTGCAGCTGTACCGCCCCCCAGGATTCATGGGCACGGTGCCAGGCGGTGGGCGTCAAGCCCTGGGTCCCGGCCACCGGCCGAGGCAGCCGGGTCTGAAAAGGGAAGTATTCGCCGAAGTAGTCATTCTCATCGGCGATGACCAGCACATCATGCTCGGCGAAGGCCTGCACAAACACAGGAATTTCCCGCTGGATGGCGTGAAAGCCGCCCTCCGCGCGGCGTGCCATGGGGTCGTAGGGCCACATAGACTCGTCGACGATGGCATGGCCAAAGCGCTTGGCTGCGCCGCGCTGAGCTTTGACACGAAGGCGATCTTCATCGGTGTTGCCATGCACCAGCGCCCAGCGCGTCCACTGCTTGTAGCCGAGAAACTGGGCCAGGGCATCCGCCAGCATGCGCCGGCTGGGAGTGGTGTGAAAAAGATTCGCCCGACAGGACTTACCACGCAGAGCGTCGTCGGGCGCCGCCGCGTTGAAGACTACGCGATCCTCCAGCGCCGGCTCTTCCAACAGCACTTCCAGAGCCGCCCGAGGCAATCCGCTAACGATCCAGTCGGCGCCCTGCTCGACAAGCTGCTGCAAACCGTCCGACACCTCGGTTCTGGAGGTCACGATAGCCTCGACGAGCACGAATTCCTGGCCCAGGAACTGCCCAGCGGTGTTGTTGTCGGCGATCGCCAGCCGCGCCCCTTGAACGCCTTCGTCATCTAGCACCGGATCGAGCACCGACAAGGACTCCAGCGCGTCGGGCCGAGCGAGCCCTAGATAGCCGATGGTGACGGTTGCACTGCCTGGGTTCTGGGCCTGGTTCTGGGCTTGAGCCTGAAAAGTGCTCAGTAAAAACAGCATCAGGAACAGCGGATACAGACCGATCTCGGCGATCATAGACCCCCTGCGTCCCGTTTCAGGAGGGCTTTTAGTACGATCCTCAACACGACACTGCATAGGCCCCTCCACGCTCAGCGATCGCCTAGCGACGGGTTCACATCTGCGAACGGATATCCCTCACCATCCGACTCAACGACTCTTCCAGCAGATAGGGTTTTTCGCAGAACGCCGGCAAGGCTTGCTGGCGCATGCGAAAGGTTTGCCGCTCCCAGTAAAGCGCTTCTTGCAGACGTTCGATGGCGTCGTTACTGGCAGTCTCCGAGGCGCTCAGCACCTCCAGCCTGTCGATCATCCTCGAAATACGATCCAGCCTTGCGACTTGCGCGCGAGCGGCGCCTCGTATTACCGCAATGACGCGATTGCGTTCACGATCGATACGCTCGAAGAGGCCGGCAAACAGCAGTGTCAGCCGCTGCTCTATCTCTTCCTGAGTCAAGCTCCGGCCAGCGCTCTGCTGCCCGCTTGCGACATCTTCAGCAAAACTACGCACCCGGGCGATGGCAACATCCCGCGGAGTTTTGCGGGCGGTGGCAAAGCGCACCACGGCGCCCACTTCTTCGTCCTCCCACCACTGCTTTTTCAGCGCCTCCGGCGAGGGGCCGTCCCATAGGGCGCCCCAGGCAAGCGCGGGAATCAGTCGCTGCTCGCAGGGCCAATCCAGGGGCTCGGCGCCGGGATACTGCGCGCTGGCAAGAGAAGGCAGCGCCAGAACAATCAGCAGCAACCACATCGCCGAGGCACCTGCTGAAGACGGCCCTGATGACAAGGAACTCGATGACGAAGAGCGCCGATCAGTCACGGGCAGCCTCCTCCGAGATCGCTTTGGGGTCGATAAGCCGACCGTGCTCGTCGAGCAGTGGCACTTCGTAGTCGATCAGAATGGCGTTGATATCCGCCTGGCGGCGCTCGATGAAGTCGTTGAGCCAGTCTCGCCAGCGGCTTTCGCCGTGGCGTACCCCCATGGTGATGCGATAGGAGAGCGGCGCCTCGGTGGTGTCGTCGACCAGCGGGATGATCTTGAGTGGCGGCTGCTGGCGCGCCGCATAATGCCCCGCGATGGGCCCCCACAGCACGGCGGCGTCGGTGACGCCGTTGGCCACGTCCTTCACCGCATCCTTGACCGGTCTTCTCACTCGGGTATCGGTCTGCAATGCGTAGCTGCGTACACGGGCGCTGGCGCGGCGCAATGGCACCGTCGGCGGTGTCTCGAAGACCACGCCGATACGCCGACCGGCCAGCTGCGGCGCGTCGAGACTGTTCACATCGAGACCCGAGGTTTCCGGCACCACCAGGGCGTACACGGAGCGATAGTAGGGAATGGTGTTCTGGACGAACCCGTAGCCCGCGGCGACACCCATAACCAGATCGCAAAGACGCGCATCCAGGGTGTCGCGTATGAACCCCATGACCTGAGGGGCATAGACATAGCGCAGCGGAACGTCCAGCTCCTCCGCAATCAGCTCGGCAATACGGTTCTCGAATCCTTCACCCCGACGATTGGTGAACGGCAGGTTATTGCTGTCGGCGCACACCCGCAAATACTCTCGGGACTCGCGCTCGGGTAAATCGGCATTCGCTCCAATGGACAGTCCCAATAGAGTGGCGATGATGAGTGGCGTCAGCAAACGACAGTTCCCTCGCATGGCGTCCTCCCAAGAAGTGATGTTCCAGCCGGACATGCACCTACTCGATCACTTCGACTCTTCATTCTTGTTGTTGGTGCTTTCAGGAATTTCTTTTTTGTCCGCGTCGGCGTCCGGCGCGATCACCTTGGGTCGCCCACGACCCACTTCCTCCGCCCCACGGGCTTGCATATAGCTATAGATATTCTCGATATTGCTCAATACATACTCGTCGTCGGCAAAAGACGGCATGACCTTGCCCGGTTGAATTTGTAGCCCGCCGGCTATGGTCCTGGCGAATTCGGCAAAGCTACGCTGCTGGGCGCGTTTGATCAGGCTTGGAGCAAAGGAGGAACCCAGACCATCCGGTCCATGACAGGCCATGCAGGAGCGGGTATAGGCGATGTAACCATCATAGGTGCCCTGATCGACCTTGCCGTCGATGACCGTATAGTCCCCGGGCCCAACCCCTTCCTTTCCCTCTGCCTCAGCTGACACAGTCGTCACACCAATGAACAGCACCGCGCCTATGGCGCCTGTAACAAGTGAGAGTCGTAGCGTCTTGATCAAAGCCATACAATGAGCCTCCTTCGACACATCGGTCTTTCCATCGGCCAACAGCCATTATGAGTGGATGACTCACTCACCGGCCCAAGAGCTATCAAGCCGGTGAGTGAGCACATACCTCAGGCGTCTGGCGCATCCGACAAGGCGAACACCGTCAGTACGCCACCAAGCTCGGTGTAATCCTTGAGAGAGGCAAAGGCGCTGACCGCCCCTAATCCCTCTTCAGGATCTTCGAGACCCGCTGCCAGACCTATGCCCGCCCAGCCACCGACCCCAGACAGCACGCCTAGATACTGCTTGCCTTGATGTTGGAAGGTATTGATGTTACCGATGATTCCCGACGGGGTCTTGAAGCTCCATAGCTCCTCACCGGTATCGATGTTCACCGCCTTCACATGGCCTTCCAGGGTGCCGTAGAACGCAAGTCCACCTGCCGTGGCCAAGGCACCGCTCCAGACCGCGAAGCGCTCATCGATTTCCCAAACGACTTCACCCTTGACCGGGTCCCAGGCGATGAAGCTGCCCATGCGCCCTTTGTTGCCGTCCCCCTCCTGCACCGGGGCGGGCATCATAGTGAGGGTAGCGCCGACATAGGGCTGACCCGCGACATACTCGGTTTCGTAAGGCTCGTAGTTCATGCAGATACGGTTGATGCCGGCATAGAGCAGGCCAGTTTCCGGGGAGTAGGCGCTGGGCTGCATGTTCTTGGCGCCCATGGCAGTAGGGCAGATATCCGTGGTGTTGACATTGACCCCTTGACGGAAGGTGCTGAACTCCTCGTTGACCACCGGCCGGCCGGTGTCCATGTCGTAATGGCTCGCCCAGTTGGTTTCCGGAGCGAATTTCTCGGCTACAAGAAGTTCGCCGGACTCCCGATCGAGCAGAAAGCCAAAGCCGGTACGATCGATGATCGCCAGGCCCTTGCGCTGCTCACCGTCGATCTCCACATCGATCAGCTGATTCTCGTTGACGCCGTCGTAGTCCCATTCATCGAAGGGCACCTTTTGATAGACCCACTTGACCTCGCCGGTATTAGGGTCCCGGGCAAATACCGTGATGGCCCACTTATTGTCCGCGGGTTCGCCGTTCACGGTGCGTTGCTCCGGATTCCAGCTACCTGGATTACCCGAACCGTAGTAGATCAGATCGAGTTCAGGGTCGTAGGTGACCCAGCCCCAGGGGGCGCCGCCGCCGCGCTTCCATTCGCCTTCCGGCCAGGTGCTCACGCCCAGATCCGCCTCACCGATGGGCTTGCCCATCATCAGGGTTTTTTGCGGATCGAGTAGCACATCGCTATCGGGGCCGTTGGAGTACCCGCGCCAGACTCTTTCTCCCGACTCGACGTTGTAGGCGGTCATATGACCGCGCACCCCGAACTCGCCCCCGCTGATGCCCATCACGACCTTGTCATGCACCACGAGTGGCGACATGGTATTGCTCTCACCCTTGGTGTGATCACCGTTGGTGGCTTCCCACAGTAGTTCCCCGGACTCCGAATCCAGCGCGATCAGGGTATTGTTGGCCTGGCCCAAAAACAGGCGGCCATCCGCATAGGCGAGACCGCGATTGACGGTATCGCAGCACATGACAGGAATGACCCGAGGATCTTGATCCGGCTCATAGGTCCAGACGATACGACCCTGATCTTCCAGGTCGAGGGCAAATACCTTATTGGGGAAGGGAGTGTGGATATACAGACGACCGTCGCCGACATACAGTGGGCCGCCCTCATGACCGCGCAACACCCCGGTCGAGAATTGCCACATAGGGCGCAGGCCGTTGATAGTGTCGCGGTTGATCTGGTCGAGCTTGCTGTAGCGATTGCCTTGATAGTTGCCGAGCTGGGTGGCCCATAGTTCGGGGTTGTTCTGTAATTCAAGCTGATTGTCGTTGGCTTGAAGCGTGGTAGCGGCCAAGAGCCCTATGGTCGCAATGGCATATTTCATCTCCTTTAGCATGACATCATCTCCGGGGTGAGGGTCTCACCACGGGCTATTCCCTGCTCGCGGCAAGCTTGTCGTTGTTATTACTTTCCAGCAACACCTTATAAGGTCTAGCACAGGATGCGAGATTGCATAGGAGAAGAGAGGGGCCTTTCGGCCATTTCACAGAGGGCAACACAATTGTTCATCTCGACAATGGTGTACCACTTCTTAACAATCTATTGGTTTACAACTGTTTTGAGATTCGATCGGATAAATCTTATAGCTTTTGACGCGCCGCCTTACTACCATTAGACCTAGGTCGCAATGCAACTATTGGCTAGAGTGCTTTACTGAAGAAGTGTAAAGTAATTATTCGTGAGCCCCACCCCAATGATCGGAGAAGAACCATGTGGACCAAGCCCTCTTATAACGATCTGCGCCTTGGCTTCGAGGTCACCCTCTATATCGCCAATCGCTGATTTCAGCTTGTCATTGAAAACGCTCCGATGATCGGGGCGTTTTGCTTTATCAAGGAGGAACAAGATGCAGGTTCTGGTGTTAGGTTCGGCCGCGGGAGGCGGCTTCCCGCAATGGAACTGCAACTGTCGCAACTGTCTTGGTTTGCGCGATGGAAGTCTGAACGCCCAGGCGCGCACCCAGTCCTCCATCGCCATCAGTAGCGACGGCGAGCGCTGGTTGCTGTGCAATGCCTCGCCGGATATTCGCGCCCAGATCGGCGCCAATCGCGAACTGCATCCCAAGCGTCAGCCTCGGGATACCGGCATTGCCGGGGTGCTGCTCATGGATGGTCAGATCGATCATACATCCGGCCTATTATCCCTGCGGGAAGGCTGTCCGCTGGATGTCTGGTGCACCCCGAACGTGCATCAGGATCTGAGCACCGGATTTCCACTCTTTCCCATGCTGGAGCATTGGCAGGGCGGATTGCGCTGGCAGCCTGTCGAAGTGGCTAACGATCAGAACGTTGCCCGTTTTTCGGTGCCGTTCTGCCCGGACCTGGCCTTTACCGCCATTGCCCTGCATAGCAACGCCCCGCCCTATTCACCGCGGCGTGGTGCCCCTACCCCGGGGGATAACATCGGCCTGTACATCGAAGACACTCGCACCGGTCGTTCGCTGTTCTACGCACCGGGCCTGGGCAAACCGGATGATGACCTGCGCGATTGGCTCAAACGCGCTGATTGTGTGCTGGTGGACGGTACCGTCTGGCAGGACGACGAGCTGCAACAGGCCGGGGTCGGCAAGGCCACCGGGCAGGACATGGGCCATCTGGCGCTATCCGGCGAGGGCGGGCTGCTGAGCGAACTCGAGCAATTGCCCGAACGCACCCGGCGTATTCTGATTCACATCAACAACACCAATCCGATTCTCGACGAGAATTCCAGCGAGCGGGCGGAACTCGATGCCCGCAACATCGAGGTTGCCTTCGACGGCCTGCGCTTCGAGCCATGATAGGGCTTGGAGCCATGAAATATGAACTTCAAAAGTGTCGATAGCGTCCTATCAAAAACATGACTAACCTTGCCGGCCATGGATTGCCTAATTTTCAAGGAGAACCCCGTCATGCCACCGAATGCCTCGCCTTTTGCCACCTCCTTCGCCGCATCCGAGAAGACAGCGGATAAAACGCTGGATCGCGACGCTTTTCATAAGGCGCTGCTGGCCAAGGGCGATTACTACCATCTTCATCATCCCTATCAGGTGGACATGGCCCAGGGCCGCTCCACCCCGGAACAGATTCGCGGCTGGGTGGCCAACCGCTTCTATTATCAGATCAACATTCCACTCAAGGATGCGGCGCTGCTGGCCAACTGTCCGGATGCGAGCGCCCGTCGGCGCTGGATTCAACGCCTGTTGGATCACGATGGCCACGCAGATGATGGCGGCGGCATCGAGGCCTGGCTGACTCTGGGCGAGGCGGTGGGCTTGAGTCGCGAGGAACTGTGGTCCCAGGAACACGTGCTGCCCGGGGTGCGCTTTGCTGTTGACGCCTACGTCAACTTCGTGCGCCGAGCTGATTGGCGCGAAGGCGCGATTTCTTCGCTTACTGAGCTGTTCGCCCCTCAGGCCCATCAGAGTCGCCTGGACACCTGGCCAACCCATTATCCCTGGATCGACGCCACAGGCTACGCCTACTTCCGCAAGCGCCTAGGAGAAGCCAGACGCGACGTGGATCACGGCCTGGAACTAGCCCTTGATCTTTGCACGACACCGGCGACCCAGCAGCGCGCCCTGGACATTCTGCAGTTCAAACTCGATGTGCTATGGAGCATGCTCGACGCCATGACACTGGCTTATCAGCTTGATCGGGCGCCCTATCACACGGTTACCGACGAGCGCGTCTATCATCGGGGGCTTTCATGAACCCGACAACTGTCTATCGCCTGCGCCCGGGCTGGCGCCTGCAGTGGGAAGACGCCCAGCAGCGCCACGTATTGCTCTATCCTGAAGGGATGGTACAGCTCAACGAAAGCGCCGGCGCGATCTTGACGCTGCTCGACGGCGAGCGAGACGTGGCCGCACTGGTCGACGAGCTGCAGCGCCGCTTTCCCGAGGCGCCCAGAGACGAAATGACCGCAGACGTGGAAGAATTTCTGCTGGACGCCGCCAACCAAGGCTGGATTCGTCATGAGTGAACGGCATTCACACTCGATTTCCGCATCGACAATTGCAAAACCGACACCGGGCGGCCCGCTGTGGCTGCTGGCGGAGCTGACCTATCGCTGTCCGCTGCAGTGCTCCTACTGTTCCAACCCGCTGGACTTTGCCGCCCAACAGGATGAATTGAGCACCGAGGAGTGGTTCGACGTACTGCGTCAGGCTCGAGCCATGGGCGCCGTGCAGCTAGGCTTTTCCGGCGGCGAACCTTTGGTGCGCAAGGACCTGGAAGCCTTGGTAGCCGAGGCCCATCGGCTAGGTTTTTATACCAATCTGATCACCTCCGGGCTGGGGCTCGATGAAGCCCGCATCGATGCTCTACGAGAGGCAGGACTCGATCATATCCAGATCAGCCTGCAGGCAGCGGATGCGGAGGTCGCCGCGGCAGTGGCGGGCTCACCCAAGGCCCATGCCAAGAAGCTGGCCATGGCCAGGGCGGTCAAGGCCGCAGGCTATCCCATGGTACTCAACGTGGTGTTGCATCGGCATAATATCGACCAAATCGACGACATCATCGCCCTGTGCGCCGAGCTTGGCGCCGACGCGGTGGAGCTGGCCAACTGCCAGCTATATGGCTGGGCGCATCTCAATCGCGCCGGGCTTCTGCCCAGCCGTGAACAGTTGGAAGCCGCCGAGGCCACTACCGCGCGCTGGCGCGAGCATCTTGCTGCCAAGGGTCAGGAGATGCGCCTACTGTTCGTGATACCGGACTACTATGCAACGCGCCCCAAGCCCTGCATGGGAGGTTGGGGTTCCATCTTCATGACCGTGGCCCCGGACGGCGCAGTGCTGCCCTGTCACAGCGCACGTATCTTACCCATGACGTTTCCTACGGTGCGCGAGCAGCCCCTGAAGGCGATCTGGTATCAAAGCGATGCCTTTAATCGCTATCGCGGCGAGGACTGGATGCCCTCCCCCTGTCGTGACTGCGACGAGCGCCACCGGGATTTCGGCGGCTGCCGCTGCCAAGCCTATCTATTAACCGGGGACGCCAGCGCCACGGACCCGGTGTGCGATCTGTCTCCGGATCATCATCTGATCGAAGCCGCCCGAAATGAAGCCGCCACTGACGCGCGTTCCCTACAGGAACTGACATTGCGCAACGTTCGGGAATCTCGGGTGTTCTTTCACGAATGAACGTCATGAAGGACCAGATGCCGCGCCTCCTTCCATCGGGTAGTCGTATGGCAGAGCATCAGCTCACGAGTGGCACACGCATCCTAGCCATCGAAGTGCCCAGCGCACGCCAGGTACGTTTGGTCTGCGCCATCGGCGCAGGTTATCTCGATGAGCCTGAAGACCTGCCCGGGCTTGCTCATCTGCTCGAACATGCGCTGTTTCTGGGGTCGTCTTGCCATCCCGAGCCCGGAGATTTCGCCGCTTGGGTGGGCGATCAAGGCGGGCGCTACAACGCCCATACCGACGAGTACAGCACGGATGTTCATTTGACCCTGCCCCCGAGAACGGCCCAGGCAGGCCTGGAAAGGATGCTCGATATTACTCTGCATCCATCTTTGAGAGAGACACTCATCGCCCGGGAAGTCGAGGTGATCGAGGCTGAATTCCAGGCGCGGATGGCGGACCCCGAACTGCATCGGCAGCGCGCCCTGTCACAACTTTTCCAGGCGTCGCATCCTGCCTTTGACTGCCACCATGGCAATCGCCAGAGCCTGGAGGCAGACATATCAGCACTGCGCTCTGCGCTTCACGACTTTCACACATGCCATTATCGTGCCGAGCGTCTGAGTCTAGTCATGCTGGGACCGCAGCCCTTGGAGCAGCAGCTCGAGTTACTGACAGCCGCGGCAGACAGGTTTCGCGAAGATGGTTCGCCCCCGCTTTTTGCAAGAGAGCAGCGAAGCGCAAGCACACGCTGGGCTCAGCCTGGCTGGATACAATGGTGCCCGCCCGAGAACCAGCCTCTCGTTCAACCCGCGCTGGAACTGTTCTGGCCACTACCGGCGCCAATAACCGCCGAGCAGCAGCGAATCGGCGAGCAGCTAGTCAGTGCGCTAAACGATGGCAGCCTTGCCGCCACCCTGCAGGCCAAGCACCCCCTCTGGGACTTGAAAGCGCGTCTTACTGCTTGTGTCACGTCTGCCACGCTATCTTTGAGCCTCACTCTGGATAGCGAAACAGACCTGAACGACAACAAGACACTGATCGCTACCTGTCAGGCCCGAGTCAAGCAGCTGGCCAGCCAGCTAGCCGAAGCCAGTACTGCCGCTATACCTGATGCGCCACCTCATGACCTGGATGAATGGCCCAAAACCCTGGCTCGTGGTCTGGCCCTGAAAGCGCGTACGAGAATGGCGCACTCTGAATCAGAGACGCTTGAAGACGCCGCCGATGAATTGACCCGGTGGCTCGCGCCCGACAACTGTCGCGTGCTTGAAGCCGTGCCTACCTTTGAAAGCCCCTGGAATACTGTTTCAGATACTGGCACCCGGTTTCGCCGCCGAACGCTTGTGGCTGGCGCTCGTGTTCTGGCGTCCCGATCGTCACCGCTGCTTGTCGCTCATGAGGTGCAACGGGACACGCCTTCTGTCACGCCGAAATTGATCGTCGACGACGAGACGCTTGGCCTATGGTGGGGCGGTGGCCCGGTTGGCAAGGAGGCTTTCTGGTGTGTCGGTTGGCCGACGACAGAGCACGATGTACAAGCGCACTTGCGTCGCTGGCACCGCAATACCCTCGCGCTACGCCAGGCGGCATCAAGTCAAGGCGTTGTGCTTGAACTCGGAGGCGATACCCGCGGTGATTGGCTGATGGCAACCGGGGATGCTGAACGACTCGAATCCTGTCTCGTTCAGGCACTAGGCGCCTGGCCACACCAAACCAACCTCTCGCCATCTCTTCTTACTTGTCGTGGGCTTTTGGCTCAGCGTCTGTTGAATCTATTGGAGTCCCTACCCGCCTCTTGCGAGATGAATGACTCGAAAGTGCGGGCCTGGGCCGGAGGAACGCTGGGTGCCGCAGAGGCTAAAGCGGGCTGTCGACGGCTGATAACCGAGCTGAAGAATTTACCGTTATCCTGGCAATCCGTTCCACCATGCGAATATTCATATTTGACCGCAACAGCAAGTCATCGAGGCTGGCCTGTTCGCCAGCTGCCCATACAAAGCAGCGATCAGGCGGTCATGCTGCAGATCGATGGTCCGGATAACAGCCCGACAAGCCGCGCACTGATGCAGTTACTGGCCCAGTGCCACGATGTGGCATTTCAGCAGACACTGCGCCAGCACCAGAGACTTGGTTACGTGGCAGCGGTACGCTATCGCGAGACATCAGATGGCTGGCCTCGGCTTGGCTATGTAGTGCAATCCCCTCATGCGTTTGTCGAAGCACTACGTGAAGCGGTGAATGCCTTTCTGAGGGCTCAAGGCGTTGCATTGGCGCATTTGGACAGCACTACTTTCGACAAACAACGTACCGCCTTGAAAACCAAGTGGGGAGCCCCCGAAACCAGGAATAGCGCCTTGGTACGCGCCTGGAAAGGGCTAAGGAAAGACCGGGACTGGGAGCCCTGGGGAGCGGAACAGCAGGCACTGGCATCACTTGAAAGTGAAACACTGGCGCAATTTGGACGAGACCTTGTCGGAGGCAGACTGGCCGGCCAATGGTGGGATCATTCGGCGAGAGCCAGCACTCCCTGACCCGCACCTGCATATCCGCCGCTTCACCGCATCGAAACCGGGAACACCAGATTACTCTTCGCGGCTGGCTTCGGCGGCGTCCTCGCGGGTTTCTTCCTGGCTGCGACCTTTTTCGCCTTTCTTATCATCGCTATCGTTCTTATCTCCATTATTGAGATGGCGAAACTTCGACGAAGAGGAAAAGCTCTTGTCATTGAGTTCCTGCATGGTCTTGCGCAGCTTACGACGTTGACGAAAAGACGACAGCCGCTTGGTATCCCAGCTGTCCGGGGTAAGAGAACGAAAATCCTCGTTGGCGAACAGCTCGAAACTACGCTCGGCGCCAATGGGCATGTCTTCCGGACCGTAGACTCCGATCAGCCGGATAGTCAGATGCTGAAATGTCAGGTCGCCTTCCGGGCGATGGCCGTCCATCTTGATACCTTCATCTCTTGCCAGACGTTCGAGCAAATTCGAGAAAGTGCCTACATGGAGGAAACCTCCGGAACCAAGCGGACCCTGGCGCGTATTTTCGTTGACATTTCCCAGCGAGGAAGCATTTTGCTGTCTTTCTTCATCACCCTCCTCGTACTCCTGATCGAAATCCGTGACATCCATGGTAATAGTGCCTTCCGACGTTTGCAGATCGGCAATGATGTACTCGATGAAGACCGACTCGGCGCTCATATTGCTTATGATACACAGCGCATCGATATCCTTTCTCTTGCCACGGTTGATGATCAGGCGGGGGCGGCGCTGACGGCTAAAACCCAGATATAAAAGTTGCGCATAGCCTAGCCAGACGAGCAAAACGCCCAAGTTGGTAAAGAAGGTCAGCACCTTCGCGTTCTGTGATATCCAATCGAGCATGCGACTAGGTTCCTTGTTGTATTGAGCCTCAAGTGGAAGCCTTCATGATCGGGCTTCGAGCTGGTCGCAATGAGCATAGCGCAGTCATGAAAGAAGGTCTTTATCTTGAGACAAGGTAGGAACAAAGCGAAGGAAAGAACGAGAGAGGCCGGGACGCGCGCTCCAGCTTCAAAGGAGATCAACCGATCAAGAACAGCCCCCGACCAGCGCTTTTGGCACGCATGGGCGGCTGCGCGTAGGCCTGGGTCAGGCGAGTGATACCCTTGTGCACCGCAAAGGTAACCTTGGGCATGCCACTTTCTTGCTGGCAGTGCAGGCTTTCAGGATCAGTTCATGAGAAAACAGCTACACCAATACTTTTAAAAAAAGCAAAGTATTGAAGAGGCGTCAATGAGAAAATCAGTTCGGTCTAGTGCGTGACGAACCGAAAACATGAGTTGCCTCGAGCAGAAGAAAGACAAAATACGGCAAGTGTCTCTATTTAAAGACGCTACAACCTGTTGTAAATTATCAATTTATTAGAGAACACTGTGCGATAGTCTCTAAAAAGAGACGTTTTTAGATTGCGTGCACTTATTTTTCTTCCATGAATTGGCTCGCTCATCATAATTTTATTTTTAACATCATGTTTATAAAGGATAAAAATAAAACTGGCACTGTATTCGCACTATATATGTCAGACAGCGAGAGCTTCTCGCTTCAGGTTTGATTGATCCGATGTGTCGATCGATGACATACCGAAAGACAGATCAGATCAATCGACCGATCTTCAATTCCCTGCGTACCTTGGGCTGCTCATGCAGCCCATTTTTTTGTGCGTTTTTTGCCGCCGCTCTACCGCTGCCATTGCTTCTTGCCGTGACCGTGCACCGCTGCTTCCTGCAATCTTACCGCTGGATATGCAGCTCAGCATTGGCAGTGCTATCTGTAAAACAAACGCCTAATACAAAAAAAGCACCCTGTAGCGGGTGCTTTGGCTTGGGTACGACGTGTCAGGCCACCAGTGTCAGCCATTTCTCATCGAGGGTCTGCTTGCCGCTGACTAGATCGAAGTACATCGACTGGATCTGCTCGGTAATGGGTCCGCGACGCCCTTCACCCAGGGTACGCCCGTCGAGTTCGCGTATCGGCAGGACTTCCGCGGCGGTGCCGGTGAAGAAAGCCTCGTCGCAGATGTAGACCTCGTCCCGAGTAATCAGCTTTTCGCGCAATTCATAACCCAGCTTCTCCGCCATATGCAGTACGGTGTTGCGGGTAATGCCGTTCAGACACGAGGTCAGCATTGGGGTATAGATGACGCCATCCTTGACCACGAACAGGTTCTCGCCGGAGCCTTCGGCGACATAGCCTTGGGGGTCGAGCAAGAGCGCTTCGTCGTAGCCGCCGCGCTGGGCCTCGGCCAGGGCCATCATGGAGTTGATATACTGGCCGTTGGCCTTGGCGCGGGTCACCGAGACGTTGACGTGATGACGAGTGAAAGAAGAGGTCTGCACCTTGATGCCCATCTCTCGTGCTTCCGGCGCCATGTAGGAAGGCCATTCCCAGGCGGCAACGATAACATGGGTCTTGAGGTTATCGGCCCGCAACCCCATGCCTTCGGAACCGAAAAAGACCATCGGCCGTAAGTAAGCTTCCTTGAGCCCGTTCTCGCGCACCACCGCCCGACTGGCCTCGTTGATCTGCTCTCTGCTGAACGGCATCTCCATGCCCAGAATCTTGGCGGAATCGAACAAGCGATTGGTATGCTCCTTGAGACGAAAAATCGCCGTGCCTCGCTCGGTATCGTAGGCCCGCACACCCTCAAAGCAGCCCATACCGTAATGCAAAGTATGGGTAAGCACATGTACCTTGGCATCACGCCAGGGCACCATTTCGCCATCGAACCAGATCAGACCGTCGCGGTCAGCCATCGACATAATATGTATCCTTCGTTTTCAACGTGTCGCAAGATGATCTGCAGTCATTCTGAAACCTGCAGACATCCCGGTAAAATTAATCAGATCGTTTCCGGCTCGAGCCAGCGCTGCCAGAGCGTCTCCACCACTTGGCGGTACGCTTGGTAATCCGATGCCTCGACCCGAGTACCGCTTTTCGTCAGTGCATTGCGGTGAGCCATATGGCGGTAGGCCAGATACGCCTCGCGTAGCTGACGCGCATCCTCGTCCGGCATGCAGCCGCTCGACTCCAGTGTTTCCAGAATACGAACATTGTCGCTCCAGGCCAAGAGATCGGGGGTGTGAAATCCATGCAGGAGCACCGCGTACTGGCTCAGGAACTCGATGTCGATCATGCCGCCGGCATCATGCTTGAGATCGAACTTGCCCTGCTCCCGCTGCTTGGCGCTGCTGCCAAGATGCTCCCGCATCTTGTAGCGCATCTTGACGACTGCCTGGCGCAGAGTTTCCGAATCGCGTTCTCGCCCCAGCACTTCACGGCGCACCGCACTGAAGCGCTCCGCCAGTTCGGCACTGCCCGCCACTACTCGGGCGCGCACCAACGCCTGATGCTCCCAGGTCCAGGCGTGGTTACGCTGATAATCCGCAAAGGATTCGAGACTGGTCACCAACAATCCCGAATTGCCTGAGGGGCGCAGGCGCATGTCGACGTCATAGAGGGCGCCGGCAGGCGTGATGGCGGTCAACAAGTGGATGATGCGCTGGCCCAGCCGGGTAAAGAACACCGCATTGTCGATGGCGCGATTGCCGTCGGTCGTCCCTTGGGTCGCTGCGTCGTGAATGAACACCAGGTCGAGATCCGAGCCATAGCCGAGTTCGATACCGCCCAGCTTGCCGTAACCCACGATCAGGAAATTCGGCTCCTGGTGACGGCTGCCATCCCGGTATCGGGGCAGGCCATGTTTGCGCGTCAAATGGCGCCAGGCCATCGTCAGCACCTGCTCCAGCACTACTTCGGCGATAAAGGTCAGATAGTCGCTGACATTCATCAGCGTACGCGCGCCGGCGATATCCGAGGCGGCCACATGCAGCACCTGGGCATGCTTGAAGATACGCAGCGCCTCGAGTTGCGCCTCTTCGTCCTCCTCCGGCACCCGTCCCAACGCCTGACGCAACTCGTCGTTCAATCGTGTCTTGTCCGCAGGGGAGTAAAGCGTATCTGGCGACAACAACTCATCGAGCAATACCGGATGGCGCGCCAGCTGTTCGGCAATCCAGGGGCTTGCCGTGCATAGCGTTATCAAATGCTTGAGCGCATCGGGGTTTTCTCTCAGCAGGGCTAGATAAGCGGTGCGCCGTAATACTGCCTCGATCAACGGCAGAGTGCGCTCAAATGCCGTGTCCGGCGCGTCACTGTCGGTAATCGCTGCAAGCAACAGGGGCATCAATGCCACCAGACGCTCCTGACCGATACGTTGCATGCCCTGCACGGCCCGGGATTGGCGCAACGTATTCAGACGTCGCTGAGCCTCTTCTGGTGCGGTGAACCCCGCCCCCTCGAACAGCCGATGACTCTCTTCTTCGGTAAGTTCACCGCGCCAGGCGGCACGCCACTCTTCCAGCGGAACGTCGTCATCACTGCCGCTATCGCTGGCATCAACGGGTGCCTCGGCTTCATCCTCCGGGCCGGAAATCACCGCATCGAAATGGCGCCGGATGCGTTCGCGCACCTCCCTGAGCTGCGCTTCCAGCGCAGTCCAATCATCATAGGATTGCTTTGGGTGGCTCATGGCCAACGCCAGCCGCTCCCGATCCAGGGAATCGTCGGGTAGCGTCTGAGTCTGACGGTCTTCCTGGGCCTGCAGGGCATGTTCGAGATTACGCAAGAAGACATAGTCCGCGGCGAGTTCATCGACGACCGCCTGGGGCAATAGTTCCAGCTCCGGCAGGCGCTGCAGCGCCGTTTTCAGTGACGGCACCTGTAGTTCGGTATCGCGACCACCGCGAATCAACTGAAAGACCTGAACCACGAACTCCACCTCGCGGATACCGCCAGGCCCCAGCTTGATATTGTCGAGGATGTCCTTGCGCCGTACCTCCCGGTTGATCAGTGCCTTCATCTCGCGCAGGGATTCGATGGCACCAAAATCCAGATAGCGGCGATAGATGAAGGGGCGCAACCGGGCCAACAGCTCGACTCCGGCATCACGATCGCCGGCAACCGGGCGGGCCTTGAGCATGGCGTAACGCTCCCACTCCCGCCCTTGATCCTGGTAGTAGCTGGTCAGCATGTTGAAACTGCCCACCAGCGGGCCGCCCTCGCCAAGCGGGCGCAGGCGCATGTCGACCCGAAAGACGAAACCGTCCGCGGTAATCGCATCCAAGGCAGCAATCAGCTTCTGCCCGAGCCGGGTGAAATACTCCTGGTGATCGTATTCACGTTTGCCGTCTTGTGTCGTGCCCTTCTCGGGAAAGGCGAAGATCAGATCGATATCCGAGGAAAGGTTGAGTTCCCCTGCCCCCAGCTTGCCCATCCCCAGCACCACCAGACGCTGCTGCGAACCATCTTCCCGAAGCGCCGGCGCCCCCCAACGGGCAGCGAAATGCGCTTCAAGCCAGACAAGCGCGCCTTCAAGACAGACTTCCGCCAAGCGCGAGACGCTGGCGGCGGTATCCCACATGGTATAATCGCTTGGGGGATTGAGATCACGCCAGATGATCCCCAGCATACGGGCCCGGCGGAAGCGCCGCAGCGCCGCCTGCATCTGTGCCTCGTCCTTGGCGCTATCGAGCGCATCGGCAAGCAACTGGTTCAGCGTCGCCTCGTGCAGGGGTGCATCGAGCTCCCCTTCCGCATCCAGAAATGCCAGCCAGTCGGGATATCGCGCCAACGTATCTCCCGCAAACGTCGAACATGCCAGCACTCGGGCCAGTTGCTCACGACGAGTTTGTGACAAGGCCTGCCAGGCCTCACTTGGGCGCTCCGTCTTTTTGAGTTCGGCCAGGTTGTCTGCCTGGGTCAGCGCCTCATCCAGTCGTTCTTTCGCCTTGCCCAACGACTCGCGCAGCGAGCCGGGAACATTCGTCAGCGGTAGGAAATCGTCGGGCAGTGCCATGAAGTTCCTGTCCTGATAGCAGTCGTGAATGGTGGCTAGGGCCTGTTGACGTTTCATCGCGAACCGCGTTGCAGCGCAAAAGGGCGTCAGGCAAGGCGCGAAGCGCCGGCAATGGTGTGCCCTTACCTAGTTTCGCAACGCCGCATGGCGTTCTTTTGCGCGCAACCCGGAGGGACAGGGTCCATTGGGCACAGCACGGCGTTGTTCGTCGCTCATTGGAAACAACCCAACGACGCTCCTCACGCCTTGTTCTGCACCCAATGGACCTCTGTCGCGGCCGTGAGGAGACGTCAACAGGCCCTAATACCCCCAGCATAGCGAAGAGCTTATCAAGGCAGAAGGATGGCGGATATTTTATAGCACTGAACAACTTGGGTATTTGTCTTGCCCGATAGAAAATAGCCAGCCAAGCTGAGCGTCAAATCAACGAGATTTTTATTCATGCATCATTTGGATCTACAAGTCATCGAGTCCGCACTGCGATGGGCTAACGCCGGCGAGCCGGTGTGGCTGTGTACCGTGCTGGCAACCTTCGGTTCGTCACCGCGAGAACCCGGATCGCTCCTGGTCGCCCGAGCGGACGGCAAGCATGTCGGCTCGCTTTCCGGGGGCTGCGTCGAGGAGGATTTTCTGGCGCGTCTACGGGAAGGCGACTTCGATGCTCCGATAACGGTGGTTCGCTATGGCGACGGCGGTATCGATCATTCCCAGATCACGCTGCCCTGCGGCGGCAGTCTCGAGGTGCTGGTCGAGCGCCTGATCTCCGCCCCCACCACTCTCATTCATCTTGAAGTGCTGCAGGCAGCGCTGCTCGGTCAACGTGCGCTGGTTCGGCGGGTGAGTCTCGAAGATGGCCGCGTCAGCTTCGTCGATAGCGACGCCCAGGGGCCGCAGGTAGAGCGCGACGAGCAAAGTGTGCGAGTACGGATCGGTCCGGCGCTGAGATTGATCATCGCCGGCATCTCCCCGGTTTCCGCCGCCTGCGCTGAGTTTGCCCGAACGCTGGGGTTCGAAGTCATTGTGTGTGACCCACGAGACGAGGCCCGAGCAACGTTCAACGTGCCCGGCGTGGAGGTTCAGGCGATACTGCCATCGCTGTTCATCGCTTCCGGTGCCAGTCACGCCGCCACCGCCGTGGTGGCCTTGACCCACGACCCACGCATCGACGATCTGGCCATGATCGAGGCCGTGCGCACCCCGGCATTCTATATCGGCGTGATGGGATCGAAACGCACCTCCAGCCAGCGGGCCGAACGCCTTGAGCGCTCCGGCAATCTGACTGAGGCAGAGATTGCTCGTATTCACATGCCCATCGGCCTGGCGCTGGGCAGCAAGACGCCGGCGGAGATTGCGCTTGCGGTCATGGCGGATATCCTGAGGGTTCATCGTGGGCAAGGGCGCGATGTCTTGTAAGGAAAACTTCGGCAAACCGCGGGTCATCGCGCTGGTGATGGGCGCGGGTCTGTCACGTCGCTTTGGCAGCGACAAGCGCCGCGCTCGACTCGCGAATGGCCGCCCCTTATTGCAGGCTACCCTAGAACTGGCCCGAACGAACTTCGATGCCACCTGGGTGGTTCTACGCCAACAAGACGACTCCGGGGAGCTGGGCCTCGATCCCGCCGTTGACGTACTGCACGCCCCGGGCAGCGATATTGGCCTGGGCACCAGCCTGGGTGCAGCGTTTTCCGCTTTGCTAACCCAGGCCAGCACACGTAATGCAGACGCCGCCGCGGTGATGCTGGGAGATATGCCCTGGGTAACGCCGAACACCTGCCGGACGTTGATAGACCATGCCCACGCCGAGCGCATCGCAATGCCGCGCCATGAAGGCCGCCTTGGTCATCCGGTGCTGTTTGGGCAAGCCTACTGGCCGATGCTGAGTCTTCTGAAGGGAGATACCGGCGCCCGGGAAGTGCTCAAGCAGCACGCTTCAGCCTGTACGGTCGTCGAGGTCCACGACTCGGGCATACATCGCGACGTGGACATACCGATGGACCTGGATTAACCGGCAAGCCGTTGCCACAGCAGCAACCCCCAAGTCACTCCAGCCATGATCAATGACAGCATGACCGCCGCAGAGCCGATATCCTTAGCCCGACCGGAGAGCACGTGATGCTCCGAGCCGATGCGGTCGATGGCGGTTTCCACTGCGCTGTTGAGCAGCTCGACAATCAGCACCAGAAAACAGCTGCTGATGAGCAGTATCCATTCCACCGTCGTTTGCCCGACCCAAAAGGCAAAAGGCAAGAATACGACGCACAGCACCAGCTCTTGGCGAAAGGCCGCTTCGTTCAAGGTAGCGGCCTTCAAACCTTTGAGGGAATAGCGGGTCGAGTTCACCAGGTGACGCCAGCCAGTATCGCTCGATTTCATCTTGCAGATCCATGCAGCCAATGAGGGCGCCTAGTCTATCCAATTCGGCCATTCAATTCGGCCCTAAAATTGCCGCTGCCGGCATAACGGGTCTAGCCTGTTAAGGTACTTGTCCAATTACAGGAGAACGTTATGCCTCGTGTAGTGATGCTCAGAGACCAGGAACCTCGTTGTCAGATCGAGGAAATCGATGCCAGCGAACTTCCGGAGCGCTCGGTCAGCGTTGATATCGACTATTCGGATTTGAACTACAAGGATGCGCTAGCGGTGACCGGCAAGGGCAAGATCGTGCGGGACTACCCGTTCGTGCCAGGCATCGATTTTGCCGGCACCGTGCGGGAATCCAAGAGCGATCGCTACAGTGTCGGCGACAAGGTGATCCTTACCGGCTGGGGCGTGGGCGAGCGTCACTGGGGCGGCTTTGCCGAAACCATGAACGTCGATTCGGACTGGCTGGTGCCCTGCCCCGACGCCCTATCGACCCGGGATGCCATGCTGCTGGGTACCGCAGGCCTGACCGCCATGCTCAGCGTGATTCAACTCGAGCAGGCAGGACTCGCAGCGGGCGGCAAGGTGCTGGTCACGGGGGCCACCGGCGGCGTGGGAAGCTGGGCAGTGCAGATGCTGGCTCAGCTTGGCTACGAGGTGGAGGCCGTCACCGGCAAGGCGGAACAGCACCACTGGCTGGAAGAACTCGGCGCCACTCAGATCGTGCCACGCAGTGAACTCGACGGGGAAACCCGCCCTTTGGAAAAAGGCCGTTGGGACGCCGCCGTGGATACCGTCGGCGGCCAGGTGCTGGCTGGCGTTCTGGCCCGCATGAATTATCAGGGTCGGGTTGCCGCAGTGGGCCTGGCGGCCGGCACCGATCTGCCGACCACGGTAATGCCTTTCATTCTACGAGGTGTATCGCTTCTTGGGGTGGAAAGCGTAATGGCGCCTTTCGATCAGCGTCAGGCAGCCTGGCAGCGGTTGGCGTCACTGCCCCGGGATCTCTTCACGCGCATGCAGACCGAGGAAATCGGTTTCGATCAAGTAGTGGAGCAGGCCGAGGCCATGCTGGCGGGCAAGACCTATGGCCGAGTGCTGATCAACCCTCATCAATCGTGACGCTTGCGATTGATTGCCGCGCTGGAGACGACGCTTTATGACATTATCGCGGGTTGCGCTAAGATGGTGGCCCGCTCATTCATGATTCGTCGAGCCAACGCTCATGCCCCTTCGCATCGCTATCAACGGCTACGGCCGTATCGGTCAGTGTGTATTGCGTGCCCTTGTCGAGCGCAATAACGCCAACTTGCAGGTCGTGGCGATCAATGAGCTGTCCGACCTGGAGACCATCGCCTATCTGACCCGCTACGACACCACCCACGGTCGCTTTCCGGGTAGGATCGATACCCGTGAAGAACGGCTCATCATCAACGGCCACTCCATCAGCGTCGTATCCGAGGCCGACCCCGCGAAGCTACCCTGGAGTGAGTTGGAGATCGATCTGGTAGTGGAGTGCTCCGGCAGCTTCAAGGATCGCGCCACCGCCCAGCAGCATCTCGATGCCGGCGCCAAACGGCTGCTCTTCTCCCAGCCTGCGGAAGCCGATATGGATCTCACCCTGGTCGGGGGCATCAACGAGCGCGAACTGCAGCCCGGGATGCGTATTCTGTCCGCGGCCTCCTGCACCACCAACTGCCTGGTCCCGATTCTCACGGTACTCGACGAGGCGCTGGGTATCGAACATGGGGTGACTACCACCATCCATTCGGCGATGAACGATCAGCCGGTGATCGACGCTTACAACAAGACCAGCCTGCGCTTGACCCGCTCCGCCATGCACTCGATCGTGCCCGTGGATACCGGCCTGGCCCGGGGAATCGAACGCCTGATGCCCAGACTCGCCGGGCGCTTCGAGTGCTTGCACATGCGGGTGCCGACCATCAACGTCTCCGCCATGGACATGGCGATCTGCGTGCGCGGCGAGACCACGGCGACGGCAGTCAATGCGTTGCTGCGCGACGCCAGCGAGAATCGTCTGGCAGGGCTTTTGGGCTATACCGAAGAACCCATGGCCTCCGTTGACTTCAACCACGACCCGCGCTCGGGTATCGTGGATGCCACTCAGACCCGGGTAGCCGGCGGTCACTTGATCAAGATGCTGAGCTGGTTCGACAACGAGTGGGGCTTTGCCAATCGCATGCTCGATATTGCCGAGCGCATCGCGACCCTGAAGTCATGTTGAAGTCGCACTGACTCACCTGTTATTCATCAATCACGACGAACAATCATCTGGAGGAAGCTGCCCCATGAACGTGCGCAAGATGACCGAACTGAACCTTGCTGGAAAGCGAGTGCTGATCCGCGAGGATCTCAACGTGCCGATCAAGCAAGGGCAAGTGGCCAGCGACGCCCGCATTCGTGCCAGCCTGCCGACCATTCAGGCAGCTCTCGACGCCGGCGCCAAGGTACTGTTGATGAGTCATCTAGGCCGTCCTACCGAGGGCGAACCCGCCGACGAGTTTTCCCTCGCACCGGTGGCCGAACACTTGAGTGGTCTCTTGGATAGATCGGTACGTCTAGAGAAGGACTACCTGGATGGCAACGTCGAAGTGGCCGAAGGCGAGGTCGTGCTGCTGGAAAACGTGCGCTTCAACAAGGGCGAGAAAAAAGACGATGAGGCGCTTTCCAAGGCCTATGCCAAGCTGTGCGATGTCTTCGTGATGGATGCCTTCGGCACCTCTCATCGCGCCCAGGCGTCTACCCATGGCGTGGCCCGCTTCGCCTCGGAGGCCTGCGCGGGTCCGCTGCTGGCGCGCGAACTCGAGGCACTTGAAAAAGCGCTGGCCACCCCCAAGCGGCCGATGATTGCCATCGTCGGCGGTTCCAAGGTCTCTACCAAGCTCGAAGTCCTCAACGCGCTTTCAGAAAAATGCGATCAGTTGATCGTTGGTGGGGGCATTGCCAATACTTTTATCGCTGCTGCGGGCCATAAGGTTGGCAAGTCATTGCATGAGGCGGATCTGGTCGATCGGGCATCGGCTCTTATGGAAAAGGTCGATATTCCCTTGCCCACGGATGTTGTGGTGGCAAAGGAGTTCTCCGAGAATGCGGAGGCAACGGTCAAGGGCGTGCAGCATGTCGCCGATGACGAGATGATACTGGATATCGGCCCGGCAACCGCCGAGCATTTTGCCTCCCTGCTTAAGGATGCGGGCACGATTTTATGGAATGGTCCGGTCGGTGTGTTCGAGATCGATCAGTTCGGCCAAGGCACCGAAACCCTCTCCAAGGCTATCGCCGCCAGCAACGCCTTCTCCATTGCCGGCGGTGGCGACACCTTGGCGGCGATCGACAAGTACGATATCGAGGATCAGGTCTCCTACATTTCCACTGGCGGTGGTGCCTTTCTGGAATATGTCGAAGGCAAGCAGCTGCCTGCCGTCACCGCACTGGAAAAAGCGGCCAAAAAGTAATAACGCATGCCGGGCCGAGCGGTCCGGCACATTTCACTCCCCGAGCCAGCGCTTCAAGACGGCGCGCGCTCTGCGGGTGTGCTCTTTCTTGACATGGGCAGCTACCACGGCAAGCGCCCCGACCAGCACCGAGACATCATCCGTATACCCGACAAAGGGCGTCACATCGGGAATGGTGTCCAGCGGAAAGATGAAATAGCCCAGCGCGCCGTAGATGGTGGTTTTTGCCCATACCGGCGTATCCGGGTCCTGGGCGGAGTAATAGAGTTTCAGGCCTGGCTCGAGAGTGGTCTTTCCCGCCTTCTTGGCATAGCGCGAGACCTTGTTCCAGAAGGCTTCGTCGGAATACCGCGACGTGTTCTCAAGGGTGTCGTATTGCACGTTGTCGTCATCCACGAGCACCGTTAGCGCGTTTTCCTCGGCCTTGCGGGACTGATGCGTCAATAGCTTCTGTGCCATGTATTTCTCTCCAGAAAATTCTCCAAACGGGGGCTGCCTTTCATTTTGCCATCTTTTCACGCTAGCGTAGAGTACGCGGTTTCATCACGAAGCTAAGCGACGCAAGGAGGCGTTATGGTATGGATGGGACCGCTGCTGGTGGTGCTGGGCGCCTTTCTATGGGGCATTTCCGGTGGTCTGGGTGGCTTCTTGATCGACAAGGGCTGGGAGCCGCTGCTGGCGGCTTTCTATCGTGGCGCCACCGGTTTTGCCTTCGTGCTGGTCTGGCTCTTGAGCCAACCGCGCAAGAACCTGCCCATGGATCGCTATTCGTTTGCCTGGTCGCTTCTGGGCGGCGTCGGTGTCGCCGGCAATCTCGCCTTCTATCTTCTCAGCATTCCAAGAGTGGGGGTCGCCGTAGCGGTGACGCTCATGTACATGGCCCCCATCTACGTGTATCTGGTGGCCTTTCTCACCGGCGTCGAGCGCTCCACCTGGCCTCGCTGGCTAGCAATCGGTCTCGCCATGCTGGGCATCGTGCTGCTGACCGATGTGTTCGCCACCGGTCTGGCCGACCTTGACCTGCTGGGCATTCTGAGTGGGCTGCTTTCGGGGCTGTGCTACGCCCTGTTCATCCTGGTGTTCAAGCGAGCCGCAGCCCGGGGCGGGCAACCGCAAGGCATCATGACCGTGAGCCTGCTGGTCTTCGCCCTGGCAATGGTGCCCTTCGTCAGCTATCAGGAGGTGACCGCCGCGACGTTTTCGCCGGACGTGGTCTGGTTCGTACTGACCGGGCTGCTGGGAGCGGGCATCGCCTTTCCGGTGTACTTCATCGGCCTGCGCGCCACCTCCCCGGCCATTGCCGCCGTCATCGCCATGATCGAGCCCATTACCGCCTCGTTGATGGGCGTATGGCTACTTGGCGAGTCGCTGACGCCGCTGCAGTTGTCCGGCGTGGTACTGATTCTGATACCGGTCACGTTGTTGAGCACGCGCCGGATTTGATGACGCGAGGCCTGGTCGACGGGCGGGTATCAGCGCTCCAGGCGTTCCAGCATCTCGCGTGTGCGGTGATGACCGCGTGCACGCCGCACGGCTTCGCTGCCGGCTCGACGACCGATGATGCGTGCCATACCCACCATGACACCGGTAGTGGCACCCCATAACAACGCGTGCCGCCATTGCACATCCGGATCGTATGGGTCCAGCGGTGGCTTACCGATCTTGCGCTCGTAGGCCTTGCGGGCGCCGTTGCGTGCCGCCACGCCGGCCGTAATGGCCAGCCCCGAGCTGACCAGCGACCATATCGTTTCACTTTTCATGCGCACTTCTTCCCGGCAAAAATTGAACTGCGTTTCATTATTCTATGTGCCTTCTTACAAATCCACCCTGCAGGGTGGCAAGAATTATTATCCACGACAGGAATATATAACATGGATTAACTTACTACTCAGTTGTCACATTAATTGCTCTAAAAGGCCGCTTTGTCATACACAAGGCACCGTTGACTCTGCTATATTGCGCTGCAGCAAAGCAGGTGCGATTCAACCGTATCCACTATGCTGACCCCAACCCCTGACAGGTATCCTTCATGACACGCTCCAACGACATTACCTCGCTTGTTCCTTTTACCCCTGCCGCCATGTTCGATGTATGGAAGGTTGGCGTAATGGCATTTGAACTCTGGACTACCTCGCTTTCCACCATCGCCATGCGTAATAGTCTCTGGTACACCCAAGTGCCTACCAGCCCGAAGATGATGAAAGAAAACCAGCGCATGGTGAGTGAGAAGCTCGATGCCAGCATGGAAGTCGCCAATGTGATGAACAAGACCATGCTCAACATGTTTTCTGGCCAGTATTCTCCCTGGTGGGTTACCAGCCGCCGTGCGATGACACCGCTGCATCGGCGCACCACCGCCAACACCCGTCGGCTTTCTCGTTGAGATAGCGCCCTGGTTGCTAGCAATGCGCATGGAAACGACTAAGGTTAACTTATGCCTCACGGAGGAGTCAGTTCATGCGCCAAGCAAGCAGCCCTATACTGCTGTCTATTCTACTCACTGGAACAGTGACGCTGTTTTCTAGTTTGGTACACAGCGCAGACCCAAAGCCTTTGCTACAGGTCAACGAGCAAGAGCCCTATGGGCGTTATCTCACTGATCGACAAAAGCGCAGCTTGTACCTGTTCTCCCAAGATGAGCCTGGAAGCGCCAGCACCTGCGTGGATGAGTGCGTCAATGCCTGGCCGCCTTATACCGTTCAAGGCGATCTTCAGCTTGGCAAGGGCCTCGATTCAAGCAAGCTCGATAGCATCGAACGTGAAGACGGTAGCAAACAGGTTACCTACGCCGGTTGGCCGCTATATTATTTCAGTGGTGACAAACGCCCGGGCGATGCCTTGGGCCAGGACGTCAATCATTTAGGAAGCAAGTGGTACCTGGTGTCTCCCGATGGTGAAAAGGTGTCTCATGGCGAGCGCTCTCAAGCCGAAGAGACCAGTGACGAATGAGTTGGCGAGCGTTTGACCGACACCCTCTTGTCGGCAAATTCAGTGGCACTCCGAATTTGCCGCAAAAAACTTGTACAACCATTATACGGCGTCTATATTGAGCGGTGTGTGCATAACTTCATTCATGCATCACCATTCAAAGGGTTGAACCATGAAAGGACTCAATACGGCTGTTTTGATACTGCTCATCATCGGCGGGGTAAACTGGCTGCTGGTAGGGCTTTTCCAATTCGACTTGGTTGCCGCCATCTTCGGTGGACAAACCGCCATCCTGGCGCGCATTGTCTATGTAATTGTAGGCATCTGTGCCTTGTATGCTCTGACGTTCATTCCTAAATTGACCGGCAGCACCGGTAGTCATCGCTCTACTCGATAGTTTGCGCTGCCCTTCATAGTAGCGTTCAGAGAAGCCGCTTCATTAAGCGGCTTTTTTTATAGTCATTTATGATAAAAAAGGACTATTACTAAGCTAATGAAAAATAATTAGCAACAACTCCTCGCTACCCAAAAACTCTGGTTTATTCAATCCCGCTCAGCCATATCCAACAGGGTTTGCTACACTGTATGGAAACGCTGTTCGGAAACACTGTTCAAAAAGCATGGAATTTATTCTCAACCCGATGCGTATTCCGCCGATAAACGTAACAATAGCTTAGTAAAGCCCAACGAACGCGAGAACCAACGTATGTCACGGCCCCTTTGTCTTCTTTTTGATTGCGATGGAACGTTGGTGGACAGCGAACCCTTGCTGGCCGATGAAATGGCGACCAGCCTTACCGCTATTGGCCTACCCTTCTCTACCGACGACTACATCGGTGAATTTCGCGGGGCACGCTTTCGCAACATTGTCGCCGAGCTGCAAAAACGTCATGGCCGAATCGATGCAACCTCGCTGAAGGAAACGGAAGACGGCATGCGGGCTCGGCTCGCCGAGCGTCTCGTTCACGAACTCAAATGCTTGCCGGGAGTGCACGAAGCCCTCTCTTCCCTCTCGGAGTACCCCCGCGCAGTCGTGTCCAACGGCCCCGAAGCCAAGATTCGCACCTGCCTTGCCTCCACGGGCTTGAGCGGCTACTTCAACGACCACTTGTTCAGTGCTTATACCGCCAACTGCTGGAAACCCGATCCAGGCCTTTATCTACACGCCGCCCACAGCATGGGATTCAAGGCGCGTGATTGCCTGATCATCGATGACTCCATCGTCGGCGTACGCTCGGCCTTGGCAGCGGAAATTCCAGTCATTCACCTGAACCGCTTCTCGGACGTGGAAACCACGCCGCCGGGCGCCATCATGATCAACAACATGCACCAATTGCCCACGGTGGTGAGTCGCTTGGTGCACCAGGAAGCCTTGGCCCTGTAAGCGTTTTCAGTCGCCGGCCGGGCAATATCCGTCCCCTGTTCTGTCAGGTATCATGACCCGGTATTCACTTGCCGGGGGACAGCATGGCGTCATTACATGATCAACTTCGCGGCCTGGTCTATTCCACCGAACACGGTGATACCTGCCCCGTTTGTCGCAAGCCCCTATCCGAATGCGAATGCGCCGATCGCGCCGAGGCCGAGCGCCTGGCCGCGCTGGACGGCATCGTACGTATTCGCCGTGAAACCAGTGGCCGCAAGGGCAAGGGGGTTACCACCATCAGCGGCGTTCCCCTTGTTCAGGCGGAGCTCAAGACGCTGACCAAGGAACTCAAGAAGCGCTGTGGTACCGGTGGCGCGCTCAAGGAGGACATCATCGAGATCCAAGGCGATCACCGCCAGACCCTCAAGGAGGCATTGGAAACGCGCGGCTACACCGTCAAGCTGGCCGGTGGCTGATCGAATCAAAAAAGCGGCGTCCCCTTGTCATGGCAGGCATTGGCTACCACCCTGTAGTGGTCTGTTCGGATATTCATCTGACAAGGGAGTGAAAGATGCAGACTCTGAAGTTTTCCGGTACCGATATCACCGCCTCGCGCATTGGCCTTGGCACCTGGGCCATTGGCGGCTGGATGTGGGGCGGCACTGACGATGATCAGTCCGTGCGTACGATCCATGCCGCACTGGATCGTGGTGTCACGCTAATCGATACCGCGCCGGTTTATGGCTTCGGCCATTCCGAGGAGGTTGTCGGCCGCGCCGTGGCGGAGTACGGCCAGCGCGACAAACTGGTGCTGGCCACGAAGGTGGCAATGGAGTGGAAGGACGACGAAAGTGTGGTGCGCAATGCCAGCGCCGCCCGCATCGAAAAGGAGGTCGAGGACTCCCTGCGCCGGCTGCGCACCGATACCATCGATCTTTACCAGATCCACTGGCCCGACCCGCTCGTGCCGATGGAAGAAACCGCCCGAGCCATGGAGCGCCTTTATCGAGATGGCAAGATCCGCGCCATCGGCGTCAGCAACTTTTCCACCGAGCAGTGCGACGCCTTTCGCGAAGTGGCCCCGCTGCACAGCGTGCAGCCGCCCCTGAACCTGTTCGAGCGGGAAGCCGAGCGCGACATCATTCCCTATGCTGAACGCGAAGGCCTGGTCATGCTGACCTATGGTGCGCTGTGTCGCGGCCTGCTGACCGGCAAGATGAAAAGCGACTCGACCTTCGGCGGCGACGACCTGCGCAACAACGATCCCAAGTTCCAGTCGCCACGCTATTCGCAATATCTGAGCGCCGTCGACGCCCTGGATCGCTTCGCCCGGGAGCGTCATGACAAGAGCGTGCTGGAACTTGCGGTACGCTGGCTGCTGGATCGGCACGACAATGGCATTGCACTGTGGGGCGCTCGGCGTCCGGATCAGGTAGAAGCCATCGAGCGCATAGACGGCTGGCAACTCGGCAGCGACGACCTGAACGAGATCGAGCGCATCGTCGATGAACACGTCAAGGATCCGGTGGGCCCTGAGTTCATGGCGCCTCCAAGCCGCAACGACTGACATCGAACACCCGCAATAAAAAACCCCGGCATCCATTAAATTGTTGCAAGGATGCCGGGGGTAAAAAAGAAAAGCTTAGAAAGTGTATTCGAGACCTAACACTGCTACCGGATAAACGCCAAACTCATCCACGTCGTCCTGCAAGTCGTCCTCTTCCTGCTGAATATCCTGGCGTAGTTGCGGGTCACTAGCGGCGCCAGTAGCTTCGAGATTCACCTCAGCATCCGTCAGGAAAGCGCCGAGCTTGGCAAACACACCGAGCCCGTTCTTGTGGCTACCACGCCATCCCAGGCCCAGATAGGGCTGGATGGAATCGCCAAGCGTCACATCGCCGCGCAGGGTGCCGACTTCGTCAGAGGTATAGGTCGTGCCGTTGTATTCGTAGCTCTGGCCGTCCTTGGGACGCCCCACCACCAGCGCGGCGATATCCGGCTTCACTGCACCCGCGGAGAGGAAGAAACGGCCACCAAAGGGGAAGTAATCGAACGTAAGGCCGTAGACGTCCATATCGAAGTCGCCTTCGTAATCCACATCATCGGTCTCATGTTCGAGGCCGTCGTAGGTGAATCCGGTGTAGCCGGCAGTCAACGCCATATTGTCGTGGAAGCGGTAGCTGACACTGCCGCCGTAACCGGTGGTGCCGACCTCGGCGCCTACCGACCAGTTGTTCATCGATGCTGCCGAGGCAGGCACTGCCATGGTCGTCAAGGCGCTGGCCAGCAAAATGGTGTGTAAGGTTCGCATGATATTCCCTGCTTGTATCGTTATGGTCATAGCCGATTTAGAAGGATCGGATAAAAGCCATAACGACCACGCTCGGGAAATCTTTAATCATGTATTTGTCATGCTCTCACGGTTGATTGAGCGATAGCGCTTATCGAAGCCCTTGGACGAGGGTTTCCAGCGCCTCCCCCACCGGCGCCTCTATCTTGAGCGAGTAGAGATCGTCCGCCCGGGTACGGCCAAGATTGAGACAGGCGACGGGCTTGCCTTCCTGAACGGCACGGCGGGCAAAACGATAGCCTGAATAGACCATCAACGACGAGCCAATCACCAGCAGCGCGCTGGCGCGCTCCAACGCTTCAATGCTGGCAGCGACCCGTTCGGGCGGAACGCTGTCCCCGAAGAACACCACGTCCGGCTTGAGAATACCGCCACAGCGAGTGCAATCGAGCACCTGAAACGTCGAAAAATCCAGACCCTCGAGATCTGCATCCCCATCCGGGCCGACCGGAGCCTCAAGGGAAGACCAGCCGGGGTTACGGGCCGCCAGTTCGTCGTGCAGATGGTAGCGCATACGGCGGGCATCGCAGCCCATACACCGCACGATCTCGGCCCGCCCATGCAAATCGATGACTCGCCGGGAGCCGGCGTGCTGATGCAGCCCATCGACATTCTGGGTGATCAGGGTGGAGACATGGCCTTTGGCCTCGAGCTGCGCCAGTGCCCGATGAGAAGGACCTGGGCGTGCATTCTCGATGGCCCGAAACCCCAGCAGGCTGCGTGCCCAGTAGCGCTGGCGCGTCGTCGTGCTATGCATGAAGGCATGATGCTGTACCGGCGGCGAGCGCTTCCATTCGCCCCGAGCATCCCGATAGTCGGGGATACCGCAGTCGGTACTCACCCCCGCGCCCGTCAGCACCATCAACCCCGGATAGCGCTCTACGAATTCGTGTAATGCTTGTTCATCCGTCCTATTTGCAGTTGGCCAGGAAGCTGTAGGGGCGGCTGTTTCCAGAGTCGATGGCATGGGCACTGTTAAATCCTGCATTGATTCGCTAAAACTATCAGGTCACTCGCCAAGCATGATGCCAGCTCATGCTGAAAGCGATAACATGGCATAGACGCTGCTCACCATCGTCGCATGGCTCTCATCGTTGCCCCTGGCTAAAGTGCAGTCACTATTACCGGTCTAGTATAAGGACGTCAGCGATGGCCTGGCTTGAATATCTGTTACCGCTGATTTTTCTAACCCCACTTGGCGCGATCGCCGTCATCGTGCTGATATTACGCAATCTGCACGACACTCAGGTTCGTTCCCCTTTCGATGCCCAGCCTCTGCATGGGCCAGGTCAGGCGCTGCGCAACCGGTTGGACCGCATCTTCTCGAGTCTCTTTCTCAATGGTGCACTGGGCCCCATCCTGGTGCTCACGCCACTGGTCTATGGCATGGGGCGCATGCTGTTCGCCCCCCACCAGAACTGGCTGGAATGGGCCATCTACGGCCTGCTGTCCACACTGCTGGTCATTCTGTTTGGCTTTTTACTGATGCTCGACTATCAGCGTATTCGCCGCGTCAAATTCGGCCTGGCCTGTGAACTGGCAGTGGGTCAGGAACTGGCGCGACTGATTCGCCCCGAGACACATCCCTATTTCGTATTCCACGACATTCCTGCCGACACCTTCACCATCGATCATGTCGTCGTTACGCCCCATGGGCTCTTCGTCATCGAAACCCGCGCCCGCACCCATCCACTGGATGCCACAGGAGAATCCATGCACACGGTAGCGGTCGAGCGTGAACGCCTGCGCTTCCCGGGGTGGAGTGAGCGCCAGCCACTACGCAAGACGCGTCAGGCGACGACCTGGTTGCGCCAATGGCTGATTCGGGAACATGGAGTCGATGTACCCGTACGCGGCGTTCTGGTATTACCGGACTGGGACATCAACAGGGAACAATTGTTCGATGACCCACTCGTGGTCAACGGTGAAGGGCTGGCCCAACTGCTCATCGACACCCCCATGGGAGAACTCGACGACGAGGATCACACCAGGATAGGCCGCGCCTTGACCGAGCGTGCGGCACTCCAAGGCAAGCGACATCTGTATCGGCCTTCTGCCTGATTCAGGGGAAAGCCGCTAGAGTAATGCGCGGCGCGCACTGCCCCCGGCGCAGTGGCACAAGGCTCTTCGCCTCGGGAAAGCCTTCCAACCGCTCTGCATCGATACCGATACGCACCTCGGTCAGCGTACGCTTGCCAAAACCTTTGCATTTAAGACTCAGCGCCTTGCCCGTTCCCTTGCCAAAGGCTGCTTCAAACGCCCTGGTCAGTGCGCTGCGCTCGATCTCGCCGCCCTGGTTGATCATCATGAAATCGACGAAGGCGCTGGCATTGACCCTTTCCATCAAATCCACCGCCTTGACGAAATAATCCTCTGCCGGCAGAGCCAGGCAAGCCGCGTGCTTGGCATACTGATAGCGATCCAGGCAGCTAGCACGCCCGGGCATGGCCTCATCCAGCTCAGCGGCGAGCGGTTCAGCGAAAGCAAAAGGCGCATGAGCACGGCAGAAGCTGCCGTTGGCTCGCGGCTGTTCGAGGAAACACCCCTCCTGACGCCAGCGCCTGGGCGTAATGCCGTCATCGGCGAAGCGTTTGGGCAGCGAGGGCCATAACCCATGCAGAACAAAGCCATCCTCGGCGGCTTCCTGCACTTCGGTCTCGCGACACTCCTTGCGGGATCGGCTGGTCGTCTGGCAAAACCCAGGGTGCCAGGTCAGCGCCAGCACGTAATGATCGAAGCCTTCGGCTTCCAATCGGGGCTCGGCCATGGCGGGCAGGGTCGCGAGCAACAGCGCAAATAGCCAGGCTCCTCTCAAGGCCGCCTTTTTCAAAACTGTCCTTCCCAAGATCATACGGATGCCTTGTCGCGTCATTGCAGTGCTCGTTCGCCGTGTTGCTTCGTCGGTGTAATTCACTCCGCCCTCAAACGCCCGCCCATCTCCTGGGCTAAATCCACCGCGTAGTGATCCGTCATGCCGCCGATGAAGTCGAGCATGCGCCGGTAACTGTCATAGAGGGACCAGGACGGCTGCGGCGTGTTCTCGCCGATCAGCGCCAGCACCCGCTGATGCTTGAAGGTGGAATGGCCGTGATGGTGCAGCTCATGGGCGGCGCCGATAAAGGCTTCGAGCAGGATACCCAGAGTCGTGTGGGCGCCAATTTCCAGCTTGGCCTTGCGCTCGTTCTGGAAGATGCGCTTGCGCGCAAGATTCTTGGCTTCGCCGACCCCCCAACCCAGATCCGGATGGCACAGTTCGAGCAGGTCGTCCTTTAACGCACCATTAAGCAGTTCCTGCTCGTGCTGAATGAACACCGCCCCCACATCGTTGACCGCCCGCTCCATGGCGGCACCACGCAGCGCAGCGATGCGGCGGCGCTGGGAGACGCCATCCTGTTCCATCTCGGCATAGTCCGCGGGCTCGCCGCCGGCGATCTGTATGAGCACATCCGCGACCTCATCGAAACGCAGAATGCCCATCTCCAGACCATCCTCGAGATCCAGCAGCGCATAGCAGATGTCGTCGGCGGCCTCGACCAGATAGGCCAAGGGGTGCCGGCACCATTTCCAGTCGCCCTTTGCTTTGAGCCCCAGCCGCTGCGTGACGTCGAGAAGCAACTGCTTTTCGGACTGGTAACAGCCGAACTTGCCCGCCTGGCCGCCATGTTCCACGGTCCAGGGATATTTGAGTAGCGTGCCCAAGGTCGCTGCCGTCAGCCGCATACCGCCCTTGAACTGGTTGTATTCAATCTGAGTCACGACCCGAAAGCCCTGGGCGTTGCCTTCGTAGGTCAAGAGATCCGCGCGCTCGGTGTCCGAAAGCCCATCGAGCAGACCGCTACCGTTAGTCTCGGCGCGCTTGAACCAGTCGCGGATGGCGTATTCGCCGGCATGGCCAAAGGGTGGGTTGCCGATGTCATGCCCCAGGCATGCCGCCTGCACGATCACCCCCATGTCCGCCGGCGTGATCCAGTCAGGTAACCGTTCGCGCAGCCCCTCGCCGACGATCATCCCCAGGCTGCGGCCCACGCAACCCACCTCCAGGGAATGGGTCAATCGGGTATGGATATGATCGTTATCCGTCAGCGGATGTACCTGGGTCTTGCGGCCCAGACGCCGAAACGAGCCCGCAAAGACGATACGGTCGTGATCCTTGTGGAACGGACTGCGACCGATCTCGTCCCTAAGCTCCCGGGGCTTGTCGTTGAGCCGGGTAGGATCGAGCAAGCGTTCCCAATGCATCTGCGACATGCAGCATCCTCGAAGTCGTGGCGCAGCAGCGCGGTGTATGACGATTCAAGCATTCTACGGGAATTTGCTGTTTCGCGTAGGCAGGTGGGTGCCTGTGGCGCTGATAGGAAAAGCCTTCAGGTCACCCGGGTAAGAAGTTATTGGCAGAGCCTGGGACATGAAAGCTCTCGGTACACGAAATTCATGTGGGTGTGTGGAAGCGGTCAGAAGCGGGCTTTCAGATGGCTTTGAACGCCCGCAACACCGGACAATTTGGAGCGCAGCGGAAAATTGTTCCGTGTGCTTGCGTTTGTTATGTGCTTTAGGCATTTTTAAGGTGCTCTAGTGATTTGTGCACAAAATAAACAAGACTAATAGCTTTTAGGCTATTTTCTTTACTGCCATATAAGCCCGAATTCCCGTGCATAATTAAGTGCCGATTGAGAAGCTTCTTTTCTTCCTCAGTTGGACTGTAGATTGTCTTCGTAACCTCACTAGAAACTCGCAGAGGTTTTAAGACAGCCTCTTCAAATACTTCCAGCCCAGAGATGGAGTCGAAAATATCGTCAGTTTTAGGAAGTCCGGTCTTGGGGCCTTTTGGCTTTTGCTTTGCAAAAATACCCATACTCGGATATAGATCTCTGCCAATGCCTTCCGACAGAGCTAGGAGAGTAGGAATTGAGGAGAAATATATTTCTGAGTGGTGACTTTTGAAGGCGTCTTCGATCTGATTGTTACGATCAGGGTAAATACGACAAAGCTCAGATTCAAAATGCAATATATTTTCTTCTATATAGTCAATCATATATGAATCTTGATCACTCTCACTCTTCCCGACAAGCGCATTCATCTTTTTGGAAAAATCGGGCATGGTTCCGTCTAAAAACCAGATAAACCATCCCCTGTTCATCAACTTAATAGATTCATCTTCAATATCTTTAGGAAGATTATTTACAAGATATTCTATCCTACTATGGACTGCTTTCAAGTCTACAGTTTCAGCCCGCTTTTTAAATTCTTCGGCCGCCCTAGAAAGGCCAATAATAAAATTTCTAAAATCGCTCATAGACTCTTCATGTGCATATAACAGCGTATTAGACGGCGTGTTCTATGATTGGGTGAACGTGCGAGCACGTTTGTCCGGCAAATGCAGCCTGCCGAGGTTATAGCAAGCTTTTGATCTTTAAGTCTATTAACTAAAATTAGGCTATATATCCAAAATTCGCACGCCTGCTGCATTTTCCGAAACGTCCGCCTTGGGGCGTTATCAATCACTCAATAACCCAACCTGTTCACCCGCCTCACTTCTTGCATCACAGCCGCACCCAGTATCCCCTGCCGCTTCCCACTAATATAAACCAGCCCTTGGTGCTAATCCCCGTGCAGACCAACTCTCTTGGAACGCAGCGGAGCGCTTTAGCGCGTCCGCCGGCCTGACTTGTTAGCAGAGATGTCTTTGAGCCCACCGGAGACATATTTGTGCAGAACGCTGGAGACTAGAGACTGGTACGGAAGCCCTTCCTCTAGTGCCTGGCGCTGAAGTGCCTCCAAGTCCCGGCTGGAGATGCGGATATTAATCCGCTTGTCTTTCTTGAATGTTTCTTCCGCTGCCTTGGTGAGGTATTCCCGCCGGTCGGCATCCAGATCCGATTCAAATTCCCCAGATTCGTAAGCCTCAAGCAACTCTTGCTCTTCAGAATCTAATTTAACGTTGGCCATATTGCCCCCCTAGAAATTTCTTGGCGGCCTTGCGGGTGGGAATAATTGACTTGAGAAAAAATTCCCGGTCATTCTCAACGTACGGTACCAGCCAGGCGTAATCATCAATCCGAACCACGAACAGGCGCTGATTCGGATACTTACCCTTGTTGGGGTGAGGTCCATCGTCAAGCAAACCACCAGATTGGAGAACGAACAGAACGTCTTCAAAGGAGACCATGCCCCTTCAAACCGATATCGGCGCCGTCGAGGTCAAGCACTCGCTTGATATAGCTGCCATAGCCATTCATTTGAACATCCTGAATAACCAAGCACTCACGACTTATATTTTATCGACCATGACATTTCCAGTGGCTCGTCCAGCGTCATGTCGTCGGTTTTGCAGGCAACCCGTGTCAACAGCGGCCCGACCGGGGTCTGATAAGGCGGCTCGCCATCAACGCTATCCACTTCACATGCGTTGAGTCCTTTGACCGCGAACTCCGTGACATCGCCCTTATCGAACGTCACCGTGTTGCCGTCGATAGTTGCTTCACTCGAGAAGCTGGCGAATTCCAGCGTAATGTTATCCACTTCCAACGTTTCGGTTGGCCGGTAAACATCGGTACGCGTGATTTTGCCCGGTGAAAAGTCGTATCTCGTTTCGACTTCCAGGCGATCGTCCTTGATGGGGCGACTCTTACCCAGCCGATCGACTTCTTCCTGCTCATAGGTAACCGTGAAGGTATTGCCCTCTTTCGAGGTTTGCACGTTGCGTATGAAGGCAGCCGGTATCAGCTCGTCCCCGTCCGCTAACGTGAACCGGGGCAATAGCTGAGGGTAGTCTTCATCCGGAGTTCCCTCCAGCATCGCATTCGAGAAGGGAATGGGATAATAGGGGTTGTTCATATGCTGGGATTTACCGCCATTGATCAGCGGCAAGCTGATGACATGGCTTTGACCACGATAGGTTACCAGTGCCCGATCATAGTCGCCTTTGGCAAACCAGGTGACGGTACTGGTAGGCAGTTTTTCCAGCCAGGCGTCGAAATCACTTGATGGCGTTTTGCCTTCATAGCCTATTTCGTTCCAGAGGTCGGCGGTATAGATCAACTGATGCGACAGGCTCAAGTTCTCGCCAAGTATCCGATGTTTGCCGCGATAGTCATCCGAGGTGCGACCCTTGTCCCAGAGATTGACGGAATTCATATCCTCGTCGTACCAGAAATCCACATAGCGCTGGGTGGCTCTAATGGCAAAGGCGTAGGCCATCTCTTCTTCCTTGGGCGTCAGCACATCCAGATAGGCCGCCGCGGAAAGCACCTCGAGAAAGGCGGTATCCCCATAGGCGCCAATGCTGCGTCCGAAGCTGAAGCCATGCCCTTCTTCATTGAGCCTTACCAGAATGGCGTCAACGGAGTTGCGCAGCCATTCCCTCATCTGCGGCGTGACCTCCATTCCGGTTTCGATGAAGCGCTGGGATATCTCGCCGATGAGAAGAATGCTGTAGCGATCGAAGCGCCCTTCCCCTTCGGTTTCGTCAGAAAAGCCATATTCACCGGAATATTTCCGGTAGTGGTCCATCATCTTTTTCAGCAGCTTTTCACTCGCCGATTTGTCTTCCCAGCCCAGCAGATAGCGCAATCGAGCGATGGAAAACGCGACCCCGTAATAGTTGGTCGGCAGGCTGATCAGCGAGTAGTCATCCTGATCGACGAACTGCCGCCAATCGGTTTTCTTCTTCAGCTTCTTGAGTGTATTCCGGCTAACCGCACGCTCCAGCAACCCCGCTTCCTGCAAGCGATAAAGGGCAGACACATAGTAATAAATACCCCAGGTTTCATTGCGATCATCAACGGTCATGTCCGCTATCTTTCGATAGCCTTCCAGGTAGCGCTCGAACTCGGGGCTTTCTCTTGGCGTATTCAGTAATAGATAGCTCAGCCCGATGGCTATTTTCCCGGGAAGAAACTTGTCTTTTCCAGTGAATGCACGAACACCGTCAAGGGTTATATCTTCTTTTTCACTGAGCAGTTTTTCGAAAAACACATCCAGCTTGGGCAGGATTCTGCTGTCGATCACCTGATTGAGCGGCGGATAGGTTTTTGGGCGCTTATCGCCGGATGTTTCCATCGCAGGGGTAGTCGCCGCCTTCGTTTCAGCCTGAACGGCTGCACTGGCACAGCACGTTGCCAGAGCCAGCGCGACGATGCATTTGACGTATTTATTCATTAAAACCATCCATAGCTTGAATGACTAAATTAATTGGGCATGGCGCCTTGTCAGTCGAGTTTCACGGCCTCATGTAGTGCATGACACCTTTCCAGGAGCAAGCATGATAAAAGAGATCACGATCTATTCCGATTATGTCTGTCCGTATTGCCTGCTGGCCGAACGTGTCGTCGACGACGCGACCCAGGGCCAGGATGTCGAAATCAAATGGCGCCCCTACGAGTTAAGGCCCGCGCCGGTGCCTACGCTGCGCGTGGAAGATCCGTACCTGCCCCAGGTCTGGCAACATTCGGTGTACCCGCTTGCAGAGCGTCTGGGTGTACCGATCAAGCTACCGGCCATTTCGCCACAGCCCCGCACCGACAAGGCTTTCGAGGTATTTGCGTTGGCCGATGATCAAGGCCTGGGCCACGCCTTCACGATGAGGGTTTTCAAGGCCTTCTTCCAGGAAGAAAAGGATATCGGCAGCCCCGAGGTTCTCGCCGATCTTGCTCAGGACATCGGCCTCGACCGCGAGGAAGCACTCACGGCCCTGGCCCAGGGTACTTATCGCCAGCGCCAACGCGAGGCCCAGCGTCATGCTGTCGAGGAGGCGAACATAACCTCGGTGCCAACCATCATCGTGGGTAAGCGTACCTTTGCCGGCGTTCCCGACCCCGCCCAGCTTCAGCAAGCCATTGCAGCGCTAGACGTCGCGGAGGCTTCCGGGAGTAGTTGAGACGGCCGTTCTGCACTCAACGTAGCGCTCGGCATGAGAAGCGCACACCGTCAGTTGTTCAGAATCATCGCCGTCAAATCCTCCGCCAGGGGGTCGAGCACTTCCGACCAGGGAAGATAGGGCGTCGAGCCATTGCCGTTGACCAGCACGCTGAAAGCGCCCCAGCGGCCCTTGCTGGTGCGGAAGTAGCCGCCCATGGCGCGCACGGCGTAAGGCTGATTGAGGGTGCCGGTCTTGATCATGACGTGGTGCTGAAAGATATCGCTGCCGCGACGAATGAAGCGCATCGGGCCATTGGCGGGTGCCTGCATGCCCGCCACGAATGGGGGAAACAGGGAGGCGCGGCGGTACATGGCCTCGAGCAGCATATTGACGCCCTGAGCCGAGGTGCGATTCTCCGTGGTCAAGCCGCTACCGCTGTAAAGCGTCAAGGGGCCATGCCCGGGTAACGACTGGGCGAATCGCTCGATCTCTCCGCCGGCCTGCCTGAGTGAGGCTCGGGGCTGTTCGATCAGATCGAGACTCAGCGTATCCGCCATGAAATTGTTGGAGTAGTTCAGGGTGCGCAGCAGCAGTGTCTGCACTGTTTCGCTCTCCACCGAGGCAAGCTCCCTACTGGCAGCGGGCGGCGCAGTCACGCTTGTCGTGTGGCCGCCGCTGACCTTGACCCCCGCCTGCTCGAGCATGGCAAGCAGCGTCATTCCGGTTTGGCCCCCAGGGTCGGAGCTGGAGCGATAGACTTGGCGCGGGCTGCTGTTCAGCCCAATACTTCCATCGAGAACCAGCGTGTCCACGCCATCCCGGGTGACGCGCTCGGCGCTGATTCGGGTCGGCTCCCCGGCAATCATGGTCTTGACGCGGTTATCCACCTTGACCAGAGGGGTCAGAATATCGCAACTCATGGCCCGGGCCGGCGTGCCGGCCTTGGCGCCCGGCAAGATATTCACGCACCAGTTGCCAAAATTGACCCCGGCGGAAGAGAGCAGCGCGTCGTAGGAGTTGCGCGAGTGAGTGCGCGAATTGCAGCGGTCGGTGGTAATGCACTCGACCGGACCAAAACGCCATTGGCTGATGATCAGCTGGCCGTTGACTGAGGTGACGCCTTGTTGGCGTAGCCCTTGTATCAACTGCCAGAGATCTTTCGACACCAGCGCTGGATCACCGCCCCCTTCCAGCACCAGATCGCCCTGCAGGGTACCGTTCTGATCGATCCAGCCGCTGGATACCAGCCGCGTGGTGAACCGGTGCTGCGGCCCCCAACGATCCAACGCCGCCGCGGCGATATAGAGCTTGGATACCGATGCGGGCGATAGCTGGCGCTGCGCATCGATTTCACCCAGCACCTTGCCGCTGTCGAGCATCCGGGCCTGGGCGCCTACGGCAAACCCCTTGTTTGTCAATCGATTGACGTGGTCGAACCCCGCCGCCATGAGAGTGAAAGGCATTCCTGCGAGCAGGAAGAGGGCGAGCAAGGCAATGATGGGGCGACGCATGAAAGGATCCTGATAGATAAGAAATGGTATGGGTCAATGAGCCGACACGTTGGAGAAGAGCTGAATGACGGTCACGCCGCCGATGATCATGGCAAGCCCGAGCACCGCGGCAAGATCGAGTTTCTCCTTGAACACGACGACGCCGATCAAGGTGACCAGCACGATACCGAGTCCGGCCCAGAAGGCGTAGGCAATACCCACCGGCACCGTGCGTAGCACCAGGGTCAGCATGTAAAAGGCCAGTCCGTAGCCCCCTACTACCAGCACGCTGGGCCAGAAGCGCGTGAATTCCTGAGAGGATTTGAGGGCGCTGGTGGCCAGCACTTCGGCGACGATCGCCACGAACAGATAGACATACGCCATCAGTTTTCTCCCCGGGCCAAACGATGACGCATGAAGGCGTCGAAGGCGGTATTGAACAGCAGTGCGTACAACAAGAAGAACAGCATGAAGCCCAGATCCAGCCAGAAGGCCTCGATGAGTCCGATATTCAGCCACCAGGCGACGCCGGGCAATGTCACGATCAGCAGGCCCAGCTCGAAACCCAGTGCCTGAGCGATACGTTGTTTCAAGGTGCGTTTGCGGGTGGGCACCCAATGATCGAACAGCCGATTCCACACCAGGTTCCAGAGCATGGCCAGGGTCGCGATGGCCACGGCCAATAAGCCTATGCGGCCCATGTCGTGGCCCGTCAGCCAGCTCGACAGCGGCGTGACGATGACCAAGCCGCCCACTTCGAACAGGGTCATGTGCAATACCCGCTCACCCCAACTACGCATTATCCGGCTCCCTTCGTGTTCTTACCGTGCCTGGCGTTTCGCTGTGTCTCCCCTCTCATCACGACCCCTCACCTGCCGTCGGTACCAGGCCCGGGCAATAAGGCAACTCGGCCACTAGCTGCCAGAGCCGCTGGCCGCTGGCCTGGTACTTGCGCTCGAAGGGCGTGAGGGGCTGGCCCATCGAATCGTACTCGGATACAACAGGCTGAAGGCCCGTTGCCTGCTTCGTTGCCTGGGCAAACTCCTGGATATAAAGCCGCCAGTTGGACCGCACTTCGAGTCTCCCTCCTAAAGCCAGAATCACGGGAAATACCGGATGACCGTGCCAGCGCAATTTGAGATGCGCCGCCTTGGGATAGGGGTTGGGGTAAAGCAGATAGTGATGCGTCGGTTGCCAGTCTTCAGCCAAGGCCAGGCGCCAGAAATCGACCAGATCGGCCCGTACCAGACGGGCGTTGTCAGGCAGCACGCCATGTTCGCGACCAAGGCGATCGGCGCTGCGATCGATACCGACGACCGCATGATTCGGGTGCTGCCGTGCCAGCTCACGGGTCGATAACCCAACACCGCAGCCAGCGTCGAGAATCAGGGGCTTGCCCTGCAGCATCAGCCATTCGTCGGCGGCGCAAAATGCCTCACGGGTATGCTCCGCCACGGGCTTTCGCAGCGCATGGGTCAGCGCCCGCTCGACACGCCGGGATAGATCCTGATGTACTTCAGTCTGATTGGTGACGATGGTTCGCGAATTAGCGTGCATACTGACGAAGCGCTAAGAAAAATGACCGACGATTCTAGCAGCCCCCAGTCGCAATCCCTAGTCGCGTCATCTTCTGGCTGGCATGACGGGGCCGCAAGCCAGGTGCTATCATCCCGCACCAGAATTGCACTGATAGAGATCCACCAGCACACGAGGAACGCGGCTTGTCACAACTACCGGTGATTGTCGGCATGGGCGGTGTCAACGCCGCCGGCAGGACGTCGGGCCACCAGGCGTTTCGCCGCACGGTGCTCGACGCTCTACCCCAGGGCGAACAGGCACAAACGCTGATAGGGCTGGCGGCGATGATGCAGCTGTTTCAACGGCAAGCGGATGGCGCCTGGCGGGATCGGCACGGCCAGACATTGACCAGCGACGACATCATCGAGCATCACCGGGAGACGATTCTCGGGCGCACCCTCATCCGGCGCATCGAGTCGGCGCTGTTCGACGTCGACGAGATCACCGCCAATCGCGCCAGCCGGCTTCATTTCGAGTCGCCCGTGGTCTTTCAAGTGCGCCGGCGCCAGCTTCCCTCCCCACTTCCCGAACAGTGGCAGGTGCAGGAACTCGACAGCAAGCAGGTGGAAGTCAGCGTACCGGCGGGGGATCTGGAGGTGCTTTTCCCCGAACGCCGCAAGGGCCAGGTACGCGCTGCCGGCCAACTACCCAGCGGCTTCGAGCCCAGCGCACTCTATCACAGCGTGCATCATCCCCGCGGGCTCTCCATGACGATATTCGGTGCCAGCGATTGCCTGGGCCAGAGCGGTCTGGACTGGGATGCACTGCGCGATAGCCTGGACCCGGACCAGATCGCCGTGTACGCCGGCAACTCCATCGGCCAACTCGATGATCAGGGTTGGGGCGGGCTACTCAAGAGCTATGTCTCCGGCAATCGCGCCACGTCCAAGCAGATGCCCCTGGGCTATGGTCAGATGCCGGCGGATTTTCTCAACGCCTACGTGCTGGGCAGCGTGGGCACTACCGGGGCCATTCAAGGGGCTTGCGCCACCTTCTTGTACAATCTGCGTTTAGGCGTCGAGGATATTCGCAGCAGTCGTTGTCGCGTCGTCATGGTGGGTACCAGCGATGCCCCCATCACCCCGGAAATCATCGAAGGCTTTCGCGCCATGAGCGCCCTGGCGGACGATGAGAGCATGAAGGCCCTGGATGCCCTGACCCTGCTCACGGATGCGGATTACCAACGCGCCTGCCGCCCCTTCGCCCGCAATTGCGGCTTCACCATCGCCGAAGCCAGCCAGTTCCTGCTGCTGATGGACGACTCCCTGGCGCTGGAAACCGGCGCTCAGATTCTTGGCAGCGTACCCGGTGTGTTTGCCAATGCGGATGGCTGGAAGCGCTCGATCTCGGCCCCCGGCATTGGCAACTACATCACCATGGGCAAGGCAGTCGCGCTGGCCCGGGAAATACTGGGCAAGCGCGCCGTACAGGAACGTAGTTTCGTGCATGCCCACGCCACCAGCACCCCCAAGAACCGCGTGACCGAATCCCATGTGCTGCATGAAATCGCCCGAGCCAACGACATCACCGCCTGGCCAGTGGCCGGCATCAAGACCTTCGTCGGGCACTCCCAGGGCAGTGCCGCCGGGGATCAACTGGCCAGCGCCCTGGGCAGCTTCGCTTATGGGTTGATTCCCGGCCTTCCCTATCTGGATGCTGTGGCCGAAGATGTGCACGGTGAACGGCTCAAGCTGTCTCAAAAACCGCTGGCCTTCGAGGCGGATGCCGCCTTCATCAACGCCAAGGGCTTCGGCGGCAACAACGCCACCGGCCTGGTGCTGTCGCCGCAGGTGACCGAGCGTCTACTCATCAAGCGGCACGGCCAGGCGGCAATCGATGCCTGGAAGCAGCGCCGCGAAGCCATACTGGCGATGAGCGAGGCCTATCGGGAGCGTGCGGACGCCGCGAACTTCGAGGTCATCTATCGTTTCGGCCATGAGGTGCTGGAAGGTCCGGAACTTGATATCGACCCGGAGCGCATCCATATCCCCGGTTACGCGCGACCAGTATCGCTGGCGGTGGACAATCCCTTCGGCCGCCTCGATGACGAGGGCTGTTGAAAGCCGGGCCTCTTGAAACGATGCCTGAAAGGCAGACAATGGCCTCAAGCGCAGCTATCGCTACACCCTGATCTGGCAAAGAGGGTGTTTACAAAACAGGCGAACGAAGGCAAGACAAGGCGAAATTGAGCGAAAAAGCGCAGTTTACTGGGTGTAAATGAGCATTTTGAGGTCAATTTCAACGCTGTATTGCCAAGTGCAGGCATTTTGTAAACACCTTCAAAGGATTTATCCATGAATACCGTGGTCTATCCCGGCACTTTCGACCCTATCACCAACGGGCATTACGACCTGATCGAACGCGCCGCCCGCATGTTCGACAAGCTGGTGGTGGCGGTGGCGGAAAGCCCGAACAAGCAGCCGGCACTGGATATCGATACCCGGATTGCCTTGATCGAAGAGGTAGTCGACGGCCTGGGCAACGTCGAGGTGGTGGGTTTCAGCTGCCTGCTTACCGAGCTGCTGGACCAGCAAGGCGCACGTATCATCTTGCGGGGGCTGCGTGCGGTTTCGGATTTCGAATACGAATTGCAGCTGGCCAACATGAACCGCGCCCAGGCGCCCCATGTGGAGAGCCTGTTTTTGACCCCGGCCGTCGAAAACTCCTATATTTCAGCTACCATCGTAAGAGAGATTGCACGCTTGGGTGGCAACGTCGGCCAACTGGTGCATCCACGGGTCGCCGATGCCCTGCGGGCACGTTATCATGCGTCTTGACGCGTAGATTCGTGATAGGCGCGTTACTTCACTCCACTACTTCGTAGCGAGGATATGACTCATGGCCCTGATGATCACCGACGAATGCATCAACTGCGACGTCTGTGAGCCCGAGTGCCCCAACGATGCCATTTCACCAGGGGAAGAGATCTACGTCATCGATCCCAATCTGTGCACCGAATGCGTCGGGCATTACGACGAGCCGCAATGTCAGCAAGTCTGTCCCGTGGACTGCATTCCGCTCGACCCCGAGCGCGAAGAGACCAAGGACGAGTTGATGAAGAAATATCACATCATCACTGCCGCCTAAGAGAGTGTTTACAAACTACTGCGCTCGTCACTTTTGTAAACACCCTCTAATGCCCCCTACGCCTTACCCTTAAAAGCGATAGTACGCATATAGCTCGAACAACTGAGCCGTGTCGTCGTTACCGGAAAAACGCTCATCGGCACCTTCGTCCGGAAAGGCCACGGCGTAGATGGCCGAGATCGAGAACTTGTCGGTGATCGCCCAGTCCGCGTACAGATTCACTTCCTTGGCGAACGCCTTGTCGCTGGCCCCCGCCGCCTCGGTGTCGTGGTAACGGAAGCGATAAGCGATCAGCCCCGTTTCCAGGTCATCCCGCGGCTGAATCGAGCCCTTGATCATATCGATGTCGAGATTGCTGTTGAACAGCATGTACTCACCGACGATCTCCCCCATGAACCAGTTGCCCCAGCCACTGACGAAGTCAAAGAACAAGGGGTCGTAGTTTTCGCTGAACTCTGCTCGGCGATAGAGAATCTGAGGCCGCAAAGGCATGTTTTCGAAGGTATAGGTCGCCTGCAGATACCAGCCGTCATCATCGATGCCCTGGTCGTCGTTGTCCTGATAGACCCACTCACCGCCTATGGAGAGGTTGGGCACGCTGGTGAGCGGCACCCCCTTGGCCCGCAGGTTATAGACGCTCATGTCGTCCCGGGTGGCGATATCGCTTTCATAAAGATCGAGATAGGCGACACCGAACTTGGCGCGCTCACCAAAGGTGTAATCCAGATTGGTGCCGTTAACCTTGGTGACCACATCCGGCCCGTCCGAGGCGTACTGATCCTCTTCCACGTGAAACACATCCCCATGCCAGCCGTGGCTATCGACCGAGGCAATCGCCGTTTTCTCGAAACTCTCGCTGGGGCCGATGTAATAGGTGGCATTGCGGCCGAAATCGCTGAAACCATCAGCCAGGAGAAAACCATCGCCGATGCTGAACTTCTGTCGCCCGAAGGATAGCGTCACGGCATTCTCACCCAGCGTATCCGCAAACATTTCCCCGCTGCGCCAGCCAACGTAGGCGCGATCGAGCCGCGTGCCTTCCGGGTGCCCCGGGGTCGCTCCTGCGGCGTCTCCATAGCGGCTGCCCCGGGTCATGCCCAGGCTGCCCTGCAGGCCAGAGAACAGCGTGCCACTATTCCCTACATCCACCTCGCCGATCAATTCGGGTTGCGCCACCGCTTCCCACCAGGCAGGGTCCTCCTGGGTTGGGGCGTTGTCGTCGATGCTGCGATCGGAGCCGAAATTGATGTCGTCGGTGACCGCGCCAAACCAATAAAGGGACAAACCGCTCTTGAGGCGCACATCGCCATCGACGCTCTCGTAGAAGGTATGCTCCGAGGAGAGCGGCCGGATACCCGATTCCAGATAGTCGATATCGGTCACGGCGGCGAATGCCTGGGGCGACATTCCCACCAGGCAACCCAGGAACCAGGCGTTCTGGCGCGTCCGAATGGCTCTAAGCGGCAAGCGGAGTAAATACTTCATATATCAAACATCCCTGTTCTATCATTGTTGGTTGCTTATTAACTTTAGGTTACCGCCCCGGTTTCGCAATTAAAAGGTAAGCCGTTTGATCATCACCCCCTCCGACAAGCGTGTCTGGCTACTGGCTTGGCCGATCATCCTGTCGAACATTACCGTACCCCTGCTGGGGCTGGTGGACACCGCGGTCGTCGGCCATCTGCCGGATTCGCGCTATCTGGCCGGGGTGACTCTGGGCGCGACCCTGTTCAGCTTTCTTTACTGGGGCTTCGGTTTCCTGCGCATGGGCACCACGGGTCTGACCTCTCAGGCCGCCGGCCGGGAGGATCACAGCTCGGTCCGCAATCTGCTGGGTCAGGCGCTGATCATGGCCCTGGTCATCGGGGTGCTGTTGATTCTGCTCTCGAAGCCCTTGATCGCCCTCGGCTTGTGGCTACTCGATGGCAGCGCCGAGGCCACCCGCCTGGCCGGTGAGTACGCCGGCATTCGGATTCTTTCGGCCCCGGCGGTGCTGGCCAATTACGCCGTTCTGGGATGGTTTCTGGGTCAGCAGAACAGCCGCGTAACCCTGCTGATCATGGTCACGACCAATAGCGTCAACATCGTGCTCGACCTGGTCTTCGTGGTGGGGCTGGGCATGACCAGCAACGGCGTGGCCTGGGCCACGGTGATTGCGGATTACACCGCCTTGGCGCTTGGGTTTACCCTGGTCATGCATCAGCTGAAACGCCTCGACGGGCACTTCCTGCGTGAGCAACTGATAAAGTTAAAAGCGTATCAGCAGCTCTTCCAGGTCAATGCGCATCTGTTTGTGCGCACTCTGGGGCTACTGTTCGCCATGGCCTTCTTTACCGCCCAGGGCGCCAGTCAGGGCGATATCATTCTTGCCGCCAACGCGGTGCTCCTGCAGTTCATCATGCTCACCTCCTACGGCTTGGATGGTTTCGCTCATGCCGCCGAGGCTCTCATCGGGCGCGCCATCGGTCGACGCGATTGGGATGAATTCGGCGAATGCGTCGGGGCAGCGACACGCTTTTGCCTGCTTACCGCCGGTGGCGCCATGCTGGCATTCGCTCTTGGCGGCAACGCGCTGATCGCCCTGCTCACGGATCTACCCTCCGTACGTGAGACCGCCGCCGAGTTCATGCCTTGGATGATCCTGATGCCCTCGCTGGCGGTATGGAGCTATCTGCTGGACGGTGTGTTCATCGGCGCCACCGCTACCCGGGAAATGCGCAATAGCATCTTCATCGCCTTGGTGGTTTACCTGCCGCTATGGTGGCTGACTCAGAACCTCGGCCCGGGAATGGGCAATCACGGCCTGTGGCTGGCGTTCACCACCTTCATGCTGGTGCGCTCGCTGACCCTAGGGGGTTACTACCTGTACTATCGTCGTCATTACTGGCATAGCGCTGCGGCCACTATCTGAGAGAGGCGCTAGGTGCCTGTGACTAGAGTGGCACAGGCAAGCGGTACTTTTTACGCTACTTTCTAGGTTACTTGAACAACTAAACCAGCGAGAAACAACATGCTCAAGTTCTTATCCCGACCCGCCGTCAGACTGGTCGAACGCTACCTGCCGGACCCTTACATCTTCGTGCTGCTGCTGACTTTGGTCGCCGCTGCCGCGGCCATCGGCGTGGAGCGTCAGACGCCCTTGGCGGTGCTGCGCTACTGGGGTGACGGCTTCTGGGATCTATTGACCTTCTCGATGCAGATGCTGCTGGTACTGGTCACCGGCTTCATGCTGGCAAGCTCGCCCCCGGTCAAGCGTCAACTGGCAAGGCTCGCCACAAAGGCGGGCACCCCGGCCCGAGCCATCATACTGGTCACCCTGGTCTCGCTGGCGGCAAGCTGGATCAACTGGGGTTTCGGCCTGGTGGTTGGGGCGCTGTTCGCCAAGGAGCTGGCCAAGCAGATTCGCGTCGATTACCGCTTGCTGATCGCCAGTGCCTACTCTGGTTTCGTGGTATGGCATGGCGGCCTGGCCGGCTCCATTCCTCTTGTCATCGCCACCGAAGGGCATTTCGCCATGGATCAAATTGGCATCGTGCCCACCTCCGAGACGATCTTTTCCTGGTTCAATCTGGCAATTCTGGTGGTGCTGTTCGTCGTTGTTCCACTGGTCAATCGAATGATGCTGCCGGATGAAAAGGACAGCGTCTACGTCGAGGCCAGCAAACTCGACGATGGCCCACCGCGCAAACTCATAGCGTCGCGTCCGGCGGAACATCTTGAGAACAGCATGACCCTGGCCTGGCTGGTGGGCATTCCCGGACTGTTGTTCCTGCTCGATCACTTCCTGCTGCGCGGCGGCGGCCTCAATCTCAACGTGGTCAACTTCACCTTCCTGTTCCTGGCCATCGTGCTGCACCGCACGCCCCGGCATCTGCTCGATAGCCTCTACGAGGCAGTGAAAGGCAGTGCGGGCATCGTCATCCAGTTTCCGTTCTATGCCGGCATCATGGCGATCATGGTGCAGTCCGGCCTGGCGGAAACCCTGTCGAAAGGCTTCGTTTCCATCGCCACCGCCGATACGCTACCCTTCTGGTCGTTCATCAGCGCCGGTGTGGTCAACCTGTTCGTGCCTTCCGGTGGCGGCCAGTGGGCCGTGCAAGCCCCGGTCATGCTGCCGGCCGCTGAAGCCCTTGGCGCCAGCGTGCCGCGCATCGCCATGGCGGTGGCCTGGGGTGACGCCTGGACCAACCTGCTGCAGCCGTTCTGGGCATTGCCGGTACTTGCCATCGCCGGTCTCAAGGCCAAGGACATCATGGGTTTTTGCCTGATTCAGCTGTTCATCACCGGGGTGATCATCAGTCTAGGGCTCACTTTTCTCTAAACGACTCGAACAATTTTCCCTTGAAGGAGCATGACGCGATGAACGATGCCTTGTCCGGCCAACACGAATTGAGCATGACCGTGCTGATGACTCCCGATATGGCCAATTTCAGTGGCAAGGTACACGGCGGCGCCATCCTCAAGAAGCTCGATGAAGTCGCCTACGCCTGCGCCAGCCGCTATTCGGGTAGCTACGTGGTGACCCTTTCCGTGGACCAGGTGCTGTTCAAGCAGCCGATTCACGTAGGCGAACTGGTGACCTTCCTAGCCTCGATCAATCATGTCGGCAGCTCGTCCATGGAGGTTGGCATCAAGGTCATCGCCGAGTCGATTCAAGAGAAGGTCATTCGCCATACCAACAGCTGCTATTTGACCATGGTGGCGGTAGACAAGGAGGGGCGACCGGCACGAGTGCCGCCCCTGTCTCTTGAAACCTCTCTGCAGCAGCTACGCTCCGACAAGGCGGCACTGCGCAAGAAGCTACGCAAGGAAGCAGAAGAAGAAGCGCGACAAACTCACGAAAACCACTATAGCGTTCAATCGCGCTAAGCGATTGGCACTCTATTGCATCATAAGGAGGTGAGATGAGATCGACGCTGCCGCCACGTGCCGAACGCACACCCCGGGAAAACGCCCTGCTTGCCTGGGATCTGTTCATCATGGCGCTGGTGATCGTCAATCTGGCGCTCCTGTTGTTCGACAGCCTGTTTCTGGTGGGGCCGTTGAACGACGCTTTCGCGGCGGTGGCGCCGGGGCTGCATCGGGCCTATACCGAAAACATCCATGCCAACTTCTTCAGCATCGACCTGGTCTTCGTCAGTATCTTCGTTTTCGATGTGCTGCTTGGCTGGGGGATGGCGATCGCCGAGCGCCGTTATCATCGCTGGTTCTTCTATCCTTTCGTGCACTGGTACGACGTTCTGGGGTGTATCCCCTTGGCGGGCCTGCGCTGGCTGCGCGCGCTGCGTATCTTTTCACTGATGTTCCGCCTGCAGCGGCTCGGACTGATCGATGTACGCCACTGGTCGCTGTTCCAGATTCTGGCCAAGTATTACGAGATCGCACTCGAGGAGCTCTCGGACCGGGTGGCGATCCGCCTGATCGGCAATGTCCAGGACGAGGTTCGCCGTAGTGGCGCCCTGTCCGGACGTCTCGTCAACGAAATACTGATGCCCCGCAAGGAGCAGCTGGTGGAAGAGCTCACCCAGCGCCTGCAGAGCATTCTGAGTGATGGTTACAGCGACAACCGCGCACTGATCGCGCGCTACATCAGTGCCTTGGTAGGCCGCACCATGAACGAGAATCCGGAGATACAGCGCCTGCGTCGACTACCCTTCGGCGACTCCATGACCAACGCCTTGGATCAGACCATCAGCGGCGTTGCAGCCCAGCTGGTGCATGAAGCCGTCACCAGCCTGGAATCGCCGGAGTTCAAGGAACTGTTACAGAATCTGGCGGACAGCGGCTTCGACGTGATGCTCGAGACCGATCAGCGCACCAACCAGATCACCGAACAGGTGCTGATCGACAGCCTGGAGCTCATCAAAGAGCAGGTAGCCGTAAAGCAGTGGCAAAATCGCTACAATTGAGCGTTTTCAGTCATGCGTTCCAGTTCAGCCTCGCATCTCCAATAGCGTATAGGGCGCCTCACAGGCATGGCGCTCGTCACGCTCGTCGATGTTCCCCAAACCCATATGCCGATCGTTGTCATAGGCGACGAACAGCCGGGTCTTGTCCAATACCGCCAGTCCTTCGGCCTTGTGTTCGAACTCCAAGGGCGCACCCTTGGTATCGGTGACCAACGCTGGTAACTCATTGGCAGCAAAATCCTCAAGCGACATGACCCACAGATAACCGCCGATATGTTCCACACCCTCGACCTCGGTCTCAAAGCTGGTCAGCAGATAGAGACGGTCGTTGTAGGGGTCATACTCAAGGCTCGATAGCCCGCAGACATGGCGCACTTTCTCGAACTGACCCGGATCGAAATGGTAAAAGCTGCGCAGCTCGTCGACGAACTCCAGGTTGTCGCTCTCATTGATCTTGTAATGCGCCCCCACCACCCGGCAGACGTAGTCGAAGTCATCGTGAGCATCACCCTGCTCACGCACGCCGAACAGTAGCAGGCCATCGCCCAACTTTCCGGGGATCGCCGCCAACCCCTCGATCTTGTAATAGGGCGTGCCGATAGCCTTATCCAGCTTGAGACGCAGCTCCAGGGAGCCCTCGACGCCGTCCCGCGGGTCGGGGTCGACGGTCTGCACCTTACCCGGCTCGCCTAGGGGCCAGATCAGCAGGTGGTTGTAGTCGTTGAGGTCGTGGCTCTCGGCGTCAATGCGATCGAAGCCGGTGGTCGCCAATACGTGCTTGCCGTCCGCGGTCAAGGCGAAGTCCTCGTACTTGGTGGCTCGCTGAACGGCCTCGGCGGTGAAATATTCGAGGGTCGTGTCATCGGGGATGCCCTGATCGCTGATATCCATGGCGAACACCGCCGAGCGTTCGGCGCCGGGAATCGGCTTATCGCTGGCGAGAATCAGGCGCTGGCCATCGTAGACCACCGCCGAAACCTCGACGTTGACCAGCTTGTCCTGTTCATCCCGTAGGCCGGTAGGAAAACAGTGCATCGTACCGTGGGAGAGAATGGTGGCCTGGGTCATGGATACCTCTTGATTGACGGATTACCTCTAAAATTGCGGGCTCGCTATCTCGAATGCAAGTCGGAGCGCATGATCAAAAATGCGACCCAAGTTATACTTCGGCTAGCGTGACGGCACAGCACGGTCTTATATACATTGACAGTGCTGTTTTCTAACTATTCCTGCCTATAGCAGAGCCAAGCCGACCGCATCCGCCTTGTAGCAACCATCGCTTGATCCGGCGCTATTCTATTACCGAGCTTTCCTTCATGAATAAAAACGAAGAAGCCCCAGAGACCACCGTACTGTTTGCACGGCAACCGATTTATGACCGCCAGAACAGGCTTGCCGGCTGCGAGTTGCTGTTTCGCCCTTGTCCCCGAACCGAAGCGCTGACCGAGCCGTTCGATGGCGACCTGGCCACCCGCCAGGTGTTACGCAATGCATTCACCCACACCGATATCCACACGGTGTGCGAGCAGACGCCGGCCTATATCAACTTCACAGCCAATGCTCTGAAAGCGGAAATCCCCTTTGCACCAGGCGATATCGTCATCGAAGTTCTCGAGACCGTGGAGGCAAGCGACGAGGTCATCGCCGCCATCAAGGATTACAAGAGACGGGGTTACGCCATTGCCCTTGACGACTACCGCCTGAAGGAAGCCAGTCATCCGCTATTGGCCTTCGCCGATATCGTTAAGCTCGACTACCCGCACTACAGCGTCGAGGAATTCGCGGCACTGGTGGTAGAGCTTCGCCATCACTACCCTGACCTGACGCTGCTCGCCGAAAAGATTGAAACCCAGGAAGATTTCCTGCTTTGCCAAGAGGCGGGTTGTGATCTCTTCCAAGGATATTATCTGGCTCGACCCACGAAGGTGCTGAGTGAGCGGTTACCGGATGCGCATTTCACGCTGCTGCAGCTACTTGCCGAGCTCAATCGCATCGATGCCAATGCGGAGGAACTCGCCAGGACTATCGACAACGACGCCTTCCTGAAGCGAGAGCTCTTGAACGTCATCAACAGCAGCTACTACCACTGTCGCGAGGAAGTGACTTCCTCCTCGATGGCTATCGACGCGCTGAGCGAGCGCCGCATCTGTAATCTGGCCACCGTGCTGGCACTGAGCAAACTGGACGACGCCCCCCATGCGCTGCAGCGCCTTGCCTTGAACCGGGCCCATCTGTGCCAGGGGCTGGCAGACTATCTCGACGAGGAGCCCATCTCCGGGTTTACCGTGGGATTGTTTTCCATCCTGGGCGCTTTCTTCAAAAGCTCGCCGGAGGATATCTTCTACAATCTGCCATTGCCAAAGGTACTTAAAGACGCCATTCTCGAGCAGCAAGGCGTCATGGGACTGATGCTGTCAACGACATTGCTACTCGAATATGGCGATCTTGACGATCTCGATTGGTCGACTCTAGCCAAACACGGCTTGACCCCGGAAAAGGTCAGCCAGGCTCAGCAGCACGCCTTCGAGAAAAGCGATGGTTTCTCATGACCCTGCATTAATGAATCAACGACATATTCCGTCGGAGGAGACCCCCACAGGGTGGCTCTATACCCGCCTGTGAGTACACTCTTTCGCGTTTAAATAAAGACTCCTTTCAGTTGTTGCACTTGAATTGCACGGGTACAAAAATGGAAAGTCTGGCGTTTCTGGGGCCGGCGGCGTTGTACATAATTTCGATGACCATCACACCGGGGCCTAACAATGTGATGCTCACGGCCTCTGGGGCCAACTATGGCTATTGGCGCACCCTGCCCCATATCCTGGGCATCATAATCGGCTGCTTCGTGCTGTTTTCGGCGATTGCGCTGGGACTTGGCCTGCTGTTCGAGCGCTATCCGTTGTTTCAGAGCCTGCTCAAAATTATTGGCAGCCTCTATCTGCTTTATCTGGCCTGGAAAATTGCCAATGCGCCCCCACCGGACTTGAGCACCCAAGGCAGGGGGCGCCCATTGACCTTTTGGCAGGCCGCTGGCTTCCAATTCGCCAACCCCAAAGCCTGGGTCATGGGTCTGGCGTTGATGGCCGGCTTCTTGCCGGAAGGCGGGAGTACCTTGCTGAACGCCCTCTTGCTTGCCGGCTTTTCAGAGCTGATCTCACTGCCCTGCATTTCGCTATGGGCGGGGTTCGGCATGGCCATTGGCGGGCTCTTGCGCAGCGAACGTAGCTGGCGCATCTTCAATGGCGCCATGGGCGCGATGACCGCCGCTTGTGTCGTGTTTATTCTCGGCTAAAATATTTTCATGCATTCGCGATAGCACGCTTCAGCCACAGCGCAGGTCGCTGATGCGGCCATCATCATCCAGGTAGATGTTCAACCGCTCCTGGCGGTAATCGAGGGTAAAGGGCTGCCCCGGCTCCAGCACTCGCGCATTCTCGGCATCACTTTGCGAAGTGAGAATCTGGCGCAGGGCATCGCTGTAGTTTTGCCCGATATAGCTTTGTACTGAACGGGTATCGCACTGTTCACGATTGCCCGGCTCGCTCATGTCCGGGGGTCGCGGCGCGTCTTCCGGTGCGGGACCGCTCGCGCAACCAGACGCCAACGCTGCCAGGCACACTCCGGATATCAAGTTTCTGATCATCGTATTCTCCTTTTCTTGCAACACATTAAACGCATATAACGTTAATGTCGTGTTGATTGTCACGCTATCGAATAGTGGTCTTTCCCGCTCAGGATAGGCTAGTCTGGGTGTCGAGCAGGACAAGGACGGCCACATCAAGCAAATCGCTTCGGCCCGATATGGATATTTTTCGCGTTTGAATCGCTATTGCCAAAAAGGATGGAAACTTATGCTCAGGTTCGCCAGCTTGATCGGTATCACCCTTGGGGCCACATTGACCCTGAACTCGGCACTGGCCGCGGACCCTTTACGGGTTGCGTCCAAGAACGACACCGAAGGCGCCCTGCTTGGCAACATGGTGATCGCGCTGCTGGAAAACAGCGATTACCCCGTGGACAACAAGCTGCAACTGGGGCCGACCAACATCGTGCGTACGGCGCTGGTCGAAAACGAGATCGATCTATACCCGGAATACACCGGCAACGGCGCGTTCTTCACCGATACCACCGATGATCCTGCCTGGAAGGATCACGACAAGGGGTTCGAAAAGATTCAACAGATGGATCTCGAACAGAACGACCTGGTCTGGTTGCCCCCGTCGCCGGCCAACAATACCTGGGCCATCGCTCTGCGCGAGGATCTGGCCAAGAAGAACGACCTCAAGACCATGGAAGACTTCGGCAAGTGGATCAATGAGGGTGGCGAAGTAAAACTGGCGGCCTCCGCCGAATTCGTCGACAGCGAAGCCGCGCTACCCAGCTTCCAGCAAGCCTACGATTTCGAGCTGAATCAGGATCAGCTGCTGGTGCTTTCCGGTGGCAACACCGCCGCGACCATTCGCGCCGCCGCGGAAGGCACCAGCGGTACCAACGCCGCCATGGTCTATGGCACCGATGGCGCCATCAAGCCCGCCGGGCTACGAGTCATGGACGATACCCAGGGCGTGCAGATGGTCTATGCTCCGACGGTGGTCATTCGCAAGCCGGTTCTGGATGACAATCCCAAGCTCGAAGCGTTGTTTACACCAGTTCTCGAATCCCTGGATCGCGAGACACTGCAGGAACTCAATAGTCGTATCCAGGTCGATGGTCAGCCAGCCAAGCAGGTCGCCCAGGACTATCTCGAAGAGAATGACTTCTTGAAATAAGGATTCGACCCACGGTGTTGTCGACGCAAGTGTCCAATGGAAGGACAAGAAGTCTGGTGGCAAATCGTGTCTTGCTGACACTGGTGATCGCCGCGATCCTCGGCGCGGCATTGCTTTCCTTCGTCGCCATGGCGCCTAATCGGCTTGTGTCGGGAGAGCCGGTCAACCTGATCGTGGCGCTACGACCCTGGCAGTGGATCACGCTGGTTCTGCTGGCCGTGGTATTGGCGCTGTGTGCCTTTACGCGCCCGTTTTCCTCACCGGGCGCGCACTATCTGACGCTGATCGCGGCTCCTCTGTGGCTGGTGCTGGTGCTTTACGGGCTGGGGGATTATGCCACCCGTACGCTGCAGGAGGCCTCGGCTTCGGCGCGGGTCTCCCAGGGCGCCGCCTTCTGGATCCTGATTTTCTGTCCGGTCCTGATGATGCTCGATGCTTTCCAGCGGCTGCATACCCATCTAGGGCTGCGCGGCCTCTATACGCTGATACTCGTTGTGATCGTGGCGGCCCTGTTCGTCTCGGGGCATCTCGATGGACTGGCGATCATGCACGAGTATGCCAACAATCGCGATCAGTTCGCGGACGAGTTCATCGCGCATCTGCGTCTGGTCGCTTCGGCCCTGGGTCCGGCGCTGGCAATCGGCCTGCCGCTGGGCTTGCTTGCCCATCGCCGCGCCGGTACTCGGGGCGCGCTTTTCGGCATACTCAACTTTTTCCAGACGATTCCTTCGATTGCCTTGTTCGCGCTACTAGTAGCCCCCTTGGCAGCAGTGAGCGAGGCATTCCCGCTACTGCGGGAATTCGGTATCAAGGGCATCGGCGCCACCCCTGCCATCATCGCGCTGATCATGTACGCGCTACTGCCCATCGTACGCAATACCTATGCCGGCTTTGATGGCGTCGCCGCCACGACGTTGGAAGCAGCTCGCGGCATGGGCATGACCTCCACCCAGATCCTGTGGCGGGTCGAGATCCCCCTGGCCCTGCCGGTGATTCTCGCCGGACTTCGCATCGTCACCGTGCAGGCCATTGGCTTGACGGTGGTAGCTGCCTTGATCGGCGCGGGTGGGCTCGGCGCCTTTATTTTCCAGGGGCTTGGGCAATACGCCATCGATTTGGTGCTTTTGGGGGCGATACCCACCATCGCCCTGGCGGTGGTGGCGGATTTTCTTTTGCAGATTCTAGTCGTACTGAGCAGACCCCCGGGGGCCCGATGATCGAGCTACAAGGATTGACCAAAACCTATGCCGGCAAGGAGGTGGTCAAGGATGTCTCGCTGCGCATCGAAAGCGGCGAGTTCGGTGTGTTGATCGGTCCTTCGGGCTGCGGCAAGTCCACCACGCTGCGCATGATCAATCGTCTGATTCCCTTGAGCCGGGGGCGTATTTTCCTCGGGGAGGAAGATGTCACGGAGTTGCCGGCGGAACAGCTGCGTCGGCGCATCGGCTATGCCATCCAGTCGACGGGGTTGTTCCCGCACTGGACCGTGGCGGAGAACATCGCCGTGGTCCCCGGTCTGCTCAAGTGGGACAAATCCCGTACCTCGGAGCGGGTCGATGAGCTTTTGAATCTGTTTCACCTGGACGCCGGCGAGTTTCGCGACAAGTACCCGCACCAGCTCTCCGGCGGTCAGGCCCAGCGGGTCGGGGTTGCCCGGGCGCTGGCGGCAGACCCGGAAGTGCTGCTGATGGACGAGCCCTTTGGTGCCGTCGACCCTCTGACTCGGGACGTGCTGCAAAACGAGATGCTGCGGGTTCATCAGCAGACCGGCAAGACCATCGTCTTCGTTACCCACGACATGGACGAAGCGCTCAAGCTGGCTTCCCGCATCGCCATTCTCAATGCCGGACGACTGGTGCAGTACGATCGCCCCATCGAACTTCTGACTCAACCCGCGGACGACTTCGTGCGCAGCTTCATTGGTAAGGCGGATCTGGGTCTGAAATTGCTGTCTCGGCGCTGGGTGCATCAGTATCAGCAACCCGCCGCGATTCTAAAGCAACCCGCATCCTTCGATCACGATCGCGCCTCGGTGGCACATGGCTGGGAGGTCGATACCCAAGGGCGTCCGCTGTGCCTGCATGGCGGACGCTTGCATGCGGATGAAAGCGAACAGCGCATCCAGGTCAGCCATGAGTGGAGTGCAACCCCGGATATGACCATGAAAGAAGCGCTGTCGCGAATGGTCTGGTTTCGCGTACTGGTGCTGCCGGTACTGGATGACGAGGAGCGTCTGATCGGCGAGGTGGCCATGCAAGGCGTGATGGGGCATGAGCCCAGCGGGCAGCAAGCCCTGGGGCAAGAGTGATGAGAGCCGTGACCCTGCGCGCGCCAACGCAGACCCGCACCTGGCTATTGGTCGCACTCAGTGCCCTGCTGGTGGCCCTGGTGCTCTTCATGGAAGAGCTTAAGCCGCTATTCGAGCGGGTCTTTCCGGATTTGAGATCGCCGCTTTACGACCGTGAAAGCTTTCTGCAGCTGACCCTTGATCACCTATTGCTGGTGCTGGTGTCATCGATCATTTCCGTCAGCGTCGGCGTGGGGGCCGGACTTTTCGTGACCCGGCGCAATGGCCGGGAATTCGAGCCGCTGGTGTCCTCCCTGGCCGCTATCGGGCAGACCTTTCCGCCGGCAGCGGTGCTTGCCATCGTCGTACCCTTGGCAGGCTTTGGCTTCATACCCACCATCGTGGCACTGACGCTCTATGGACTGCTGCCGGTGGTGCAGAACACTATCGCCGGACTCGGCACTGTACCCGCTACCACCCTGGAGGCAGCCAAGGGCACCGGCATGAGCCGCAGCCAGGTTCTGTTTCGCGTCGAACTGCCCCTGGCCATGCGGGTAATCATCGCCGGGGTGCGGGTGTCGGTCATCATCAACATCGGTACTGCCACCATTGGCTCGACGGTAGGCGCGCAGAGTCTGGGCACACCGATCATCGCGGGGCTGGTGGGCAACAACATTGCCTACGTGATCCAGGGAGCGGTACTGGTGGGATTGCTGGCGATCGTAACGGATCTGTTCTTCGAACGTCTGGAACGGCGGTTCAGTGTCGGAGATTAGCTCTCAGGGCGAGTTCCGGGATAGAAGTATATTAGCCGATTGATGAGCACAGAATTTGCCGCCCAGGGTTACCGAGCGGCAAACTGAATTGACTAACTGATTCAGCTGGCGGAATCCTGAATCTTTTCACCGCCTCGCTCGATATCTTCGCCAGCGCCTTCCATAGTGTTGCATCCGGCCAGCACACTGGCGCTAACGAGTAGCGTAAACGTCAGCATCATAAACTTTTTCATCCTGCTCTCCTTGAACGATAGATTAATTTTCTTCTACAACAATAGAATGGCTACTTTACCATCCCTGCAAAGCCTATCAGGTAGCGATTGGTTACGCACATTCAGATACAAGTACTTGCCTAGTTCGCTGCCTCTTCGATTTCCGATCCCACCTTGCTGATATCCTCACCGAATCCTCGCATGGTATTGCATCCGGCCAGTGATACCAGCAGCAGCAACGCTGACAGCAACAACGCATGTTTCATGTTCTTCTTCTCCTGATTCGATAAAGCGAAGACGCGATTGGAAAACGAGCCGACCCACATCTGTTATCTCTCAAGTACCGCGTCACCGCAAGAGGGCAAACCTTCGTTCGTGGATCAAAAGAACAACAGCCGTACAACGATGGCGACGATGACCACGAGCGTCAGACGCTTGACCCAATAAGCACCGCGCGGCCCCATGTTGACCTGCACCGCCAACCAGGCACCGCTCATGCTGCCCAGCGCCAGCAGTAAACCATAGTTCCAGCGCACCTGATCGTTGATCATGAACAATAAAAGCGCCGGTAATGTGTAGATCAAAATGATAAAAACCTTGAACACATTCACTTGAGCCAGGTCGATCTTGAGCAATCGATAGAGCACCACGATGAATAGTATTCCGACACCGACCTGTATGAAGCCGCCATACAAGCCGATGAAAAACATGGCGAGATAGACAGCTGGCGTCAGGCGTTCCGGGGTTAGAGCACGGGTATCGAGCTTGGGCTGAGGGAGCAGCATCATGATCGAGGCGCCAATCATCGCCACGATCAATACCGCTTCAAATAGCGCATCCGATACCTGCAGAGCAAGCCAGGCACCGCACAGGGAGCCGACCACCGCCGGGAGCGAAAGCCGCAGACTGATACCAATTTCCCGGGCGCCGGAACGAAAGAAGCTCCCGACCGCGCTCACGCTCTGTAGCACGATACTTACCCGGTTGGTACCGTTGGCCTCCTGAGCCGGCAAGCCCAGAAACATCAGCAGTGGCAGGGTCAGCATCGAGCCACCCGCGGCCAGCACATTGATGAAACCGGCAACGCCTCCTATCGCCACCAGCGCAAATGCCTCGAGCAGGGTCATTCTCTCTCCTTGTTGTTCGTTCTTGCCGCTTCCCTGATGATGTCATCTCGGATTTTTTCGTTCACTACCCCAGGAGTCCCATGAGCGACTTTAGCCTTCATCCGCGCCTGGAAGCGGATACGTATCATGTAACGGATCTGGCATTATGCCAGGTGCGCCTGATGAACGATGCCCGCTTTCCCTGGGTGATACTGGTGCCGCGTCGTGCCGCTATACGCGAAGTCTACGAACTCGAGGAAAGCGAGCAAGCGCGGTTGTGGCAGGAAGCCACGATGCTGGGACGCGGGATGCAGGAAACGCTCGGTGGAGACAAGCTCAACCTGGCGACTCTGGGCAATCTGGTGGCGCAACTGCATCTTCACGTCATTGTTAGACGTCAGGGCGACGACGCCTGGCCAGGGCCGGTGTGGGGCGCAGGCACGCCACGACCTTATTCTCGAGAGGCACTAGAGGAGATAAATGATCGCCTTCTCGCCCTGATAGCGTCCATTTTCGACGACGATTGATTATCAGGAGTACCACTTACCGCCCGCTCTCAAGGCGGGAGGTGATTGCCGCCAGCAACGAATCGAAGCGCTGAGGCTCCATGGCACGCCCGCCCTGGTGACCCGACAGCGTCAGTCGGGTACCCGTTGGAATGGCGTTGGTGGTCAAGCGCACCTCATAGCCCGGCCGACCGGCAAATACCGCATTGATGCGCCCAAGCGCCGTATTGGCGAAGCGAATGACGAAGCCGCGTTCGACCAGCGCATCGAGCCCGGCATTCAACACCTGCTCGCTGGTGGCCTCCAGGGTAATCTGTCGCTCCGGCAGCGTCCTTTGCGCGCTGGCGCATCCGGTCAACAAGGCCGTCATCAAGATCAGTAGTGCAACGGCGGCAGCCATGCGCCTCATTGCTGATTCTCCAACACCCGCACCCGGGACTCGATGGAGGCGCTGAGCTCACGGCAGAATTCACCACGGTTCCGTGAGCGGGAATCCACCACGTAACCGCCGGGATCGACGATGCTGGCCCCCCGAGTGATGCTGACGTTCTGTTCGTCGATGATCACCGACAGGCGTTCGATCTCGATGGGATCGTCATAATATCCGCCGCCAACACCGCCGCCGAATCCCGTTCCGAATCCTATCGAGAAGCCGGAGCCACGACCGACGCTACCCCATACCGAACTGCCTCCCAGGATAGGCCTGTCCACGGCACCCAGCCCTGGCTGGCGTGTTCTGCGTTCGGCACTGACGAGGCCCAGCTGGGTATCCGTGTGGCGAATGGCATAGTCCCGAGCCTCAAGGGCTTCCACCGTGGCCCTGAGCCAGAGTGCCTGAGAGGCCTGATCGTTGCGGGTCCAGGTGCAGGGGGCAGGCAGTGGTTCGGCATTACTCGCCAACGGGTCCGCAGGCGCCAATGACTGACAACCGGTCAATACAAGCGCGATGACGGGAAGTATTGGTAGCAATAAACGAGTCGGCTGAAACATGACGCTTCCTTACGGTTCATGACGGGTTGCAAGGGGATTGCTATTTCTCAAAGCATAGCCGCAACCGTGAGATGAAAGAACGTTGGTTCAAACCCAAGCAGATTCAGCATCCGAAACCATTGGACAACAAATAGTCAGGTTCTATCAAATATATATACATGATTGGTTTTTTATTTTGAAATGAATACCCTATGCTGGCATCCATCAAATCTAAACGTGGAGAGTACTCATGTCCGACATCAACGCAATCGGCTTGCACGAAAGCAGCGCTACGCAACTGGCTGACAAGCTCAACATCCTGCTGGCCAATTATCAGATCTTCTACATGAATGTTCGCGGCTACCACTGGAACGTGAAAGGCTCGCAGTTTTTCGAACTGCATGCCAAATTCGAAGAGCAGTACACGGATCTGCTGACCAAGGTCGATGAAGTTGCCGAGCGTATTCTGACGCTGGGTTATGAACCGCTGCATGCCTATAGCGACTATGTACAGCGCGCAGCGATCGAAGAAGACAAGCACGTTCATCAGGGCGATGCTTGTGTCCGCGGTATTCTTGCCGGCTATCAGACATTGATCGAGCTGCAGCGTGAGATTCTGAGTCTGGCATCGGACGCAGACGACGAAGGCACCGCCTCCATGGTTGGCGACTATATTCGCGAGCAGGAAAAGACCGTGTGGATGCTGAACGCCTATCTCGGCTGAGCCGTGGATTGATCATCGATCCAGTGCCACTCCCGAGCGAATACCAGGGCGAGTATCAAGGTGAATAGCTTTCAAAATCCATGGCTTACATTTTGAAACGTCTGACACCTTGTACTCGCTCACTGACGACCCCAAATTAATGGGTAGCACGCGATATATCGTGCCAAGTCAATTTGTTAGCCACTATGCCGCAAGGAGGTAGCATGAGCCAACAATCCTCAGGTAAACGCGTCGCCATTCTCGCCACCGACGGTTTCGAAGAGTCGGAGCTGTCGGTACCCAAGGCCAAGCTGGAAAATCAAGGCATAACGGTGCACGTCATCGCGCCGGATACCAAAGGCATTCGTGCCTGGGCAGAGACCGACTGGGGCGAGACCTATGAGGTCGACAAAAGCCTCGACGATGCGAATTCCACCGACTATCACGCCTTGATGTTGCCAGGTGGTCTGTTCAACCCGGACACGCTGCGTCAGAACGACCAGGCGCTGGATTTCGTGCGCCACTTTTTCGAGGCCGGCAAGCCGGTAGGTGCCATCTGTCACGCGCCCTGGATCTTGATCAATGCAGGTGTCGTCGATGGTCGCAAGATGACCTCCTACCCCTCCGTTTCTCAAGATCTCAAGAATGCGGGTGCCGAATGGGTCGATGAGCAGGTCGTGGTCGACAAGGGCTTGGTTACCAGCCGCAAGCCGGACGATCTCGATGCGTTCTGCCATAAGCTGGTCGAAGAGATCAACGAAGGACGTCATTCAGGTCAAAGTGCCTGATCGATTCGCATGATTCTTGTTGATTAGTTCTTATTGTTAGTCCCTTTTAATTGTTCTTTTTTCGATTTAGCGCCTGTCTCCTCCGGGAGACAGGCGTTTTTGTGTATGCTTGGTTAATTACCTGTCTTGTCTGGAGAGCCACCCATGCCGCACACCCCACGCCCGATCAGCAAGGCGCTAAGAAAGCTATTGCATGTCCTGGCGCGCCCGATGAAATCGGACAAGGGCCATGGTGGTATCGTGGTCAACGCTTATCGCGGCTACGGTTCCCAGCGCGAAGTATTCGTCATGGGACGCGTGTTTCGGCAATTGCGTATCGGATTACCGGCGCCGGAAGGCACCCTGTATCGAGACATCGTCGACGTTTTTCGCCGGATGCTACGCTGGGGCGCCAAGCATGTAGAGATTACACTCGACGTTGAAGGCAACCGAACCCAGGTAACTACCGACCGGGACGGGTATTTCGATATTCACCTACCCTTGAGCAAATCGCTGGCCCCGGACCAGAGCTGGCATACGGGCACGCTCGATATCGTCATGCGCGATGAGCGTACCGTTTGCGCCAAGGTGGATATCTACATACCGCCGGCAGAGGTGGATCTGGTGGTCATCAGCGACATCGACGATACCGTGATGTATACCGGGGTCGCCAACAAGCTGAAGATGATGTATCGGCTGTTCTTTCGCAAGGCCCACCAGCGCGTCGCCTTTCCCGGCGTCGCAGAGCTCTATCAAGCGCTTTTCGTCGGCGCCGACGGTCAGAGAAGACGGCCACTGCTTTATGTGTCACGAGGCCCTTGGAGCATCTATGAAGTGCTTGAAGAGTTCTTTCAGCGCAATAACATTCCCATCGGACCGATCCTGTTTCTGCGGGAATGGGGCCTGACCTTGCAGCGCCCGCTACCGCGAAAGTCGGAAGACCATAAGGCAAACCTGATCCAGCAGATGCTCGAGCTCTACGACGACCTGCCTTTCGTGCTGATCGGCGACAGCGGTCAACACGACCCGGAAACCTATGCCCGCATCGTGCGGGAGTATCCCGGTCGCATAAAGACGATCTATATTCGCAGCGTCAATCAGGATGCTTCTCGCCACGAAGAGATCGAGGCCCTGGGCCGGGAGATCATCGACGCTGGCTGTTCGCTGCTATTGGCTGCAGATAGCGTCAGCATGGCCGAGCACGCTTTCGATCAGGAACTCATTTCCGCCGCTGGGCTCCAGGCGGTACGCCAGGCGCCCAGCGGCAATTGAATCGCTCGATCACGCCTCGCTCTCGGCCGATTCCTCAGCCAGCTCCTCGATCAGCGCACGCAACAGGCCCCAGAACTCTTCTACGGAATCGACCTCGACGCGCTCATCGGGGGAATGCGCGCCGCGAATCTGAGGGCCGAAGGAGATCATGTCGAGTGCCGGATACTTGCCACCGAGAATGCCGCATTCGAGCCCCGCATGAATGACCTTGACCTCGGGCTCGACATCCAGACGGCGCTGGTGCAGTTCCCGAAAGCGCTTTAGCAGGCGGCTATCAGGGTTCGGTGTCCAGCCCGGATAGGCGTTCTCGACCCGAGTAGTGGCGCCGATCAGATCGAACAGGGCGCGAAAGCGATCCGCCATGTCCTGGGTTGCACTGTCTCGCAGTGAACGCACCAATGCGCAGAGCTCGAAACGCCCTTTCTCGAGCGTCACCACGCCCAGATTGTTGGAGGTTTCCACGACCCCAGGCACCTCGACACTCATGCGCTCCACCCCGTAGGGTGCGGCGTGCAGGGCGTCAATCAGCAAATGACTGGCGGAACTCGTCAATGCTTCCTGCGGGGGCGAAGCCACCGCTTCCAGGGACAGCCTCAGGCCATCATCGACACCGGCCAGCTCGGCGGCGAGTTCGGACTGCAACTCGGCTAGCCGTGCCTGGGCGGCTTCACTTTCGTCTGCGTCCAGGGCCAGCATGGCGAACGCCTCTCGCGGCAACGCGTTGCGTAGTGTCCCACCCTGATAGTCGATCAGTCGCGCACCATAGGGTTCAAGCACGCGCAGCGCCCGCACCAGCAGGCGATTGGCATTGCCACGCCCCTTGTGAATATCGATACCCGAATGGCCTCCGACCAGCCCGGTCAATGCCAGCTGCCAGACGCTCTCGTCATCCTTCAACGGACTGGTCGGCAGGTCCGCGGAGACCAGCACGTCCGCCCCGCCGGCACAGCCGATATAGACCTGGCCCCGATCTTCGGAGTCGAGATTGAGCAGATAGCGCCCTTCAAGCCAGCCTTCCGCCAGATTGAGCGCGCCGCCCATGCCGGACTCTTCCTCGAGAGTGAACAGCGCTTCAAGGGGGCCGTGACGCAGCGATTCGTCTTCCAACACCGCTAACGCTGCCGCGACGCCAAGGCCATTGTCGGCGCCGAGCGTCGTGCCCCGTGCATACAGCCAGCCATCCTCGACATAGGTGTCGAGCGGGTCCCGGGTAAAGTCATGCGGATGATCCGCGTTGGCCTGAGCCACCATGTCCAGATGCCCCTGGAGCACGATGCCCGGCGCCTGTTCGCATCCCGGCGAGGCGAGCTTGCGAACGAGTAGATTGCCGATCTGATCCCGTTCGTGGGAAAGACCGTGCTTCTCGGCCCACTCTTCGATGAGCGCCACCAACGCGGCCTCATGGCCGGAGGGCCTTGGCGTGTTGCACAGCGTGCGAAAATGGCGCCAGACAATGGCCGGCGCCAATGATTCCAGATGTTCGTTCACGGTAGTTTCCCTGCTTGAAATAACGCTCAACGATTGCGCGACCTATGATGATCATACAAGCGCAAGGTCAATAGGCGCCAACGGCGCAGCCGGCTTTTTCGTCCTTCCTGCTGGGCCGTTGACTCATCTCCCAGAAACAGTGGCGCCACCAGCTCTTTGACTTCATCCTCTGACGATTCGCAAGGCATGTCTCGCCACCAGGCCAGCCACGCCTTGGCAAGCCAGGGGCGCACCAACGCAAGCTCCCCGCCTCCTTCGGCAAACCACGCGACGCGCGCCACATCATCTTCATCGATCTCGGGCACCGGCCCTTCCCATAAAAATGACGCCGCCAGATCCGGCTCGATGCGCTTGAGATCGAAGGCCAGCAGATTGGGCAGCAGCCGCTGAAAGTCTCGACTCGAACTCTCGATCGAACCCTCGGCCTGCTTGCTGAGCGCCCGCCCCATCATCAACGCATGCTCGCCGCTTGAAGCCTCCCGAGAAAGACCGAGTCGCAGCGAGACGAAGCCCTGAGCGCGCCAAAAGGCGATCAGGCTCTCTTCGGCGCCAAAGCTGACCCCTAATCGCTCGACGCCTTCGCTTTCCATCCGTTCGCCAAGATGTTCGATCAGCTTACGGCCTACTCCTTTGCGTCGCGCGACCGGATGCACGGCGATACGCAGAATACGGCACCAGCGCGCATGAGCCGCGTCACGCTGACCGGCGTGGGTAGCCAATGACTGAGCCAATAGATGCCCGCGGGGGCGACGCTCGCCGTGGTAAATCGCCGTTGCCAACTCCGTGGGGAAGCCGCCTTCCAGCTGGCCCAGGCAGACCCCGAGGCAGATATCGCCGGCATAGGCGGCAATCAATCGTACATCCGGGGCATCGAGCAGTTGGCGTAGATCCGCCGGGGTGGTGCGGTAATGCGCCTGCACCAGCAAGCCGAACAGTTCGCTCAAGGCGGCCTCGTCTTCGGCTAGCGCTACGCGGTCAAGGTCGATCAGGCGCCATTCGTAGTTCTTCAATGCCTTTGCGGCATGCCCGTCCTCGGCGGGTTCGGCATCCAGCAGCAAAAACTCCCGAGTCAGAGTTTCCAATGGGTCATTCTCGGCCCAGCGAATCGGCTGACGCAGATGGTGTTCTCGCCAGTCCGGCGTCTGCCGATCGAGCCGGGCGCGAAAGCGCAGCTGGAACCCGCGCCCGGTGCCTTCGTAACCGTGCACGGTGGTGGCGAAGGCGATGCGCGAAAATGCGGTGAGCCAACGACCCAGCAAGGAGGCCGGGATCGCCGCCGCCTCGTCGACGAACAGAGTCGGCGACGAACGCGAATCGATGCGCTCGGATTGCACGGCTTCAAGCAGCGCATCCGGAGCGATAAAGCGAACCTCGGCATGCTCACCGTCGATGATCACTTGGAATCTATTGCCCTCTCGCCGCCCTTGAGGCAACAGCGCCGCAAGCCGCTCAAACACCGGCTCGACTGCCGCCGGACGCGGTGCGGTGATCCAAAGCTCACGCTCGCTGGCCAGCAGGCGCCGGGCCGCCGCGATGCCGAGTGCCGCGCTCTTGCCCCGGCCCCGATCGGCGCTGAGCACCAGGGGCCGCCGACGACGCAAGCGTATCAAGCGATCGACCACCTCCGCCTGATCCGCACTCAGGCAGTCAGCGTCATCGCTCTTGGCGGCATGCTCGGCTGTGATGGGCGGCAGTTTCGACTCTGGAAAGGGCTGACCGCTTGGCCAGTACACCACCTGGGGAGATGAAGCAAGTCGCCGTGCCAGCCGAGCAAGATAGCGCGTGCTCAATTCGCTGGCTTGATAAGGCCAGGCGGCGAGGCGCGCGTAATCCGCATCTGGCTGGGGAGCACCTTGCGTCCAGACGCTTGGCGTCAACAGCACAAGCAAGCTGCCGGCCCGCAGGGTGCCGGAGACGGCACCGAAGGCATCCGGATCGAAGCCGCTATCCGTTGATAGTGCATCGAATACCACCAGATCCTGCTCGCCGCCCAGCCGGGTACGTACCTTGGCCATGGGCAGCGCGGCAATGTCTTCCGCCGGCGGGTTTGGCCCCAGCCATAAAGGCGCCTGCCACGCCCGGGCTCGCCATAACCGCAGCGCCCGCGCAAAAGTTTCCCGCTCGATGCCGCTGAGCCACAGTAGCGCTCGGTGGCGTCGCGCACCGAGCCTATCAATCAGTTGATTCAGGTTTGTCAGGAGGTCATCGCTCATGGCCCACAGAATGCGCCATGAGCGACGACGGCGCCAGTTCCGGTCAGGTGTCCATTACCTTTTCCAGCGTGATCGGTAGATCCCGAATACGCTTGCCGGTGGCGTGATAGACCGCATTGCCGATGGCGGCGGCGATACCCGTCAAGCCGATTTCCCCCACTCCACGGGCGCCAAACTCGTTGAAGGCGTAATCGGGGTTGTCCGGCAGTTCGACATCGATCTCCGGCATGTCCGCATGGCAGGGCACGATATAGTCCGCGTAGTTGTTGTTGATCAGCCGCGCATCCCGGGGGTCGTAATCGAGTTTTTCCGTCAGCGCCATGCCGATACCCATGACGATACTGCCCTCGACCTGATTGCGCGCCGCGGACGGATTGATCGCCCGGCCGATATCGATGCTGCTGACTACTCGGGCGACTCGCAGCCGTGAGATACCCGGGTCCCAGCGCACCTCGACAAAGTGCGCGCCGAAGGAGCGGAAGCTATACTGCCCCTTTTCATCTCCCGACGCTGCCTGACCTTCGCCATTGACGCTGCCAAGTTTCTGCTCGCTCAGAATCTCGCCAAAACTGACTCGCTTTCCCTGACCGTCTTTCAAGGCCCCGCCTTCGATTTCGAGGCTTTCCGGGTCAATGCCCTCGAACGCGCCGCCTTCTCCGGTGGCGACTTCCTTCAAGGCGTCGAAAGCGTTACGCAGCGCCGCGGCCACCGCGGGCAAGGCGGTGGCGGTCACCATGGAGCCCCCGGAAAGCGGCCCTGCCGGCAGGGTGGATTCCCCCAGGCGTACCTCGATGTCCTTGAGAGCCACGCCGGAAAGCTCCGCCACCGTCTGGGCGACGATGGTATAGGTACCCGTGCCGATATCCTGGGTACCGCAGGCCGCCAGTACGCTGCCATCGTCGCGCAGTTCGACCCGAGCGGCGCAGGGCATGCGTAGCCCTGGCCAGGAGGCGGTCGCCATACCCCAGCCGATGATCTCGTCACCGTCGCGCATGGCGCCCGGGGTGGGGTCGCGGCGCTCCCAGCCGAAGCGCTTGGCGGCGCCGGTATAGCAGTCGTCCAGATGCTTGCTTGACCAGGGCAGCTCGGAGGCCGGGTCTTGATCGGCATAGTTGCGTCGGCGCAGTTCGAGCGGATCCATTTCCAGTTCTGCGGCCAACTCGTCCAGGGCGGTTTCAAGTGCATAAATACCTGACGTTTCTCCTGGGCCACGCATGGGGCAAGGCGTGCCGTGATGCACTTCCAGCAGGCGCTGGCTGATCGCCACGTTGTCGCAGGCATACAGGCTCGGTGTCGCCGACCCCAGAGAGTCTACGTAGCTATGCACGAAGGAGGTTTCCGTGGTGCTGTCGTGAAGCATCGACAGCAGCGTGCCGTCCCGGTCGGCGGCCAGACGCAGACGTTGGCGGGACGCCGGCCGGTTGCCGCCGTTTTCCATGTCCTGCTGCCGGGGCAGGATCGTCTTGACCGGGCGCCCCAGCATCTGTGCGGCGCCAGCGGTCGCCACTGCATGGGGCCACATGAATAGCTTGTTGCCGAAACCGGAGCCGATGTAGTGAGACACGACTTCGACACTCTCATCCGGCAGCCCGAAGATACGGGCCATGGCCTTGTGCTGATAGACCACCCCTTGGCTCGATTCATGCACGATCAGCCGCTCGTCTCGCCACTCGGCAAGGGTCGCGTGCACCTCCATCTGCATGTGGCTTTCGGCGGCAATATGATAGGTGTGATCGATCTTGACCGGCGCCTCATCGAAGGCCTTTTCAGGGTCGCCCCGGGAGGTACCTTCCGACTCCAGTAAGCGTCCTTCCTGATCAGTATCCAGCAGGGTCGCTATCACACCGGATTCCTGACGATAGTCGGCCTGCACCGCATGGGCCGCCGCTCGGGCCTGCTCAAAGCTCTCCGCCACCACCAGCGCGATGTACTGGCCGTCGTAGTGAATGCGCTCGTCCTCGAAAGGCAGACGCACTTCGCTGACCTGATCTTGATGCGTCGGACTATTGGGGGAGCGATACAGCCTGGGAAAATGACCGTGATGAAAAACATCCACCACTCCGGGCATGGCTCGCGCGGCGTCCAAGTGCAGTTTTTCGAGAGCGCCATGAGCGATGCTCGCCGGCACCGGATAGCCGTAAAGCATGTTCTGGGCCTGCCAGTCGACGGCATAGTCGGCCCGGCCAGTCAGTTTGAACTCACCATCCACCCGGGGGGTGCGATGGCCGATGATCTGTGTGTCCATACTCGCAATCCTTTAGCTGTTCATGGCCGCCTGGGTAGCGTGTTTAAGCGCGCGAACGATGGCTTGCCGTGCCAGCGGCGCCTTGAAGGCGTTGTGCTCTCGGGACACGGCCTCTGCTAGCGCGATCTCCGCTGCCTCTTCAAAGCTCTCGTTGCTGGCCGGCTGACCCGTGAGCGCCTGTTCGGCTTCCACTGCATGCCAAGGCTTGGTGGCAACCCCGCCAAGGGCCAGCCGCGCGTCGCGAATCACGCCGTCCTCGATGGCCACCACCGCTGCCGCGGAGGCCAGGGCAAACTCATAGGAGGCCCGATCGCGCAACTTGATATAGTGCGAGCCGCCGCCGACTACCGGTGTATCCAGCGTGATATGGGTAATCAGTTCATCCGGCTCGAGCTCGTGTTCGAGATCGGGGCGATCCATGGGCAGCCGGTGGAAATCACCGAAGGCGATTTCGCGACTGCCATTGGGCCCTTCGAGGGTCAAGGTTGCGCCCAGGGCTGCCATGGCCACGCACATGTCCGATGGATGAGTGGCGATGCAGTGTTCGCTGGTACCCAGCAGCGCGTGCATGCGATTGACGCCCTCCAGGGCATCGCAGCCACTGCCGGGTTCACGCTTGTTGCAGGCCGCCGCGACGTCGCGGAAATAGGGGCAGCGGGTGCGCTGCATGATATTGCCGGCGGTGGTGGCCATGTTGCGCAGCTGAGTGGAGGCGCCAGAGAGCAGCGCCTGGGAGAGCAGCGGATAGTGCTCTGTCACCAGCGGATGGTGGGCCAGGTCGGTATTGCTGACCAGGGCACCGATGCGCAGCCGACCGTCGTCGAGCTGCTCGACTTCCTTGAGCGGCAAACCATTGAGGTCGATGACCTGAGCGGGGCGCATCACATCGAGTTTGACCAGGTCGATCAGGGTAGTGCCGCCAGCGATATAAGCCCCTTCGCCAGCGTTATCGCTTTGTGCAGAAACCGCCTGTTCGATGTTCTCGGCAGAGGAGAAGGCAAAGGATCTCATGGGTTCTCACTCTCCTGTTGCGCAGACGGAGACTGGCCCCTGGCGCTCTGGATAGCGGCAAGAATATTCTTGTAGGCGCCGCAGCGGCAGATATTACCGCTCATCGCTTCTCGCACCGCCGCATCGTCGGTGCCGATGCGTTCATCCTCGAGCAATGCCGTGGCGGACATCATCTGCCCCGGGGTGCAGAAACCACACTGATAGGCGTCCTGTTCAAGAAAGGCCTGCTGCACCGGATGCAGCCCCGCATCGCTTGCCAGGCCTTCCACGGTAGTCACCTCATGGCCTTCGCACATCACCGCCAGCTTCAGGCAGGAATTGACCGCCTGGCCGTCCACATGCACCGTACAGGCCCCACACTGGCCATGATCGCAGCCTTTCTTGGTGCCGGTGAGGCCGAGTCGATCGCGCAGCGCGTCCAGCAATACCACGTTGGGGGGAATCGCCAGTTGGCGCGTCTCGCCATTGACGGTCAATGTCACCGTCGTTTCGGCGTCCACTGCCTCAGCCGGCGTGGAATACTCCTTCATAGCCATCTCCTTATCGTTGCTATTGGCCTGGCGAGCGTCACGGTTCGCTCACCGGGCTTTATCAAACTTAGGGGAATAACGGGAATAGAACAAATTATGAACACTTTAAGAATTGCTGAATAAATAGCCGAGCGAAATGAGGTGCAAGGCGCACGGAGCGCAGAATACGAGACATAACATGGGGTCAGGTGAGTTTTCGACCGGGCTGGCGCACCAGCACCGTGCAATGCAGCAATTCGTTCGCGCAGGCATTTAGGCAGTAATTCTTCAGGCATCGATACGCTTGAGCAACAACACCAACGGCACGCAAAGCAGATAGATCAGCCCCAGCCACAGAAAGATATCGTTGAAGGCCAGCACTTCCGCTTGCAACGAAACACGCTGCCCCAGCATGGCCACGGCGCTGCGGTAAGGATCGGCCACGTGGCCTTCGAACAGCGCCTGATAGCGCGCCAGCTCCTCTACAACCGCGGCGCGCCCGGTATTCAGCGCCGGAATCAGCTGATTCCAGTGATAATCACCCTGAATGTCGCGCACCGTGTCCAGTAGCGCCAGCCCTACGGCGCCGCCAAGATTGCGCATCACGTTGAACAAGCCGCTGGCGTTGCCTACCTCATGTAGCGGCAGCGTGCCCAAGGCGATTCGTGAGGCGGGAATCAAACACATGATCAGCCCGATCCCGCGTACCACCTGGGGCCAGAAGAATTGCCAGAACCCGGACTCCACGGTCAGATTGGCATTCATTACCGTGCCGATACCCACCAGGGCCAGGCCGATGAACAGCAGCACCCGCAGATCCATATGGTTGGACAGCTTGCCGACCAATGGCGCGCCGAGAAACATCGCCACCCCGGTGACGAACATCACCTCGCCGATCTGCAGGCTCGAATAGCCGCGCACATAGCCGAAGAACAGGGGCATGATATAGACCAGCCCGTAGAGCGCGATGCCGATGACAAAGCCGAGCCCCGCCCCCAGGGCGAAGTTGCGATTGGCGAAGGCACGCAGATCGACGATGGGGTGATCGACGCTCAGGGTGCGATAGAAGAAGCCGATGCAGGATGCGACACAGATCAGGGTCATGGTCAGGATCAAGGTGCTGGCAAACCAGTCATCTCCCGGGCCTTCCTCCAGCACGAACTCGAGACTGCCCAGAAAGATCGCCAACAGCGTCAAACCAAATATGTCCAGCCGTCGCGCCGCTTCGCGATCGCCCTTGTCGATATCAAGGCACTTCCAAGCCGCCCAGGTCACGATAATGCCGGGAACCAGGTTGGCCAGGAACAGCCAGTGCCAGCTGGCGAACTCGGTGATATAGCCCCCCACCGTGGGTCCGATGGAGGGCGCCATGGTTACTACCATGCCGATCACTGCCTGCACGCTGCCCATTACCCGGCGCGGAAAGATCGAGAAGCTGATCGCCTGAGTGATGGGGATCATCGCACCCCCCATGAAGCCTTGGATGGCTCGCAGCACGATCAGCTGTTCGATGCTGCCTGCCAGGGCACAGCCCAGGCTTGCCAAGGTGAAGCCGGCACTGGAAATGACGAAGGCAATACGGGTCGAGAGAATACGGGTGAGCATACCGGACAGCGGAATCATGACGATTTCGGCGATCAGATAGGAGGTCTGAACCCAGGAGATCTCGTCGTCGCTGGCGGAGACGCCGGCCTGTATCTCATTGAGGGAGCTCGCCACGATCTGGATGTCCAGAATCGCCATGAACATGCCGAACACCGCCGCGATGAAGCCCCATCGCTGGATCCAGGGCGGCATGTCGCTGACGGCGTGGGTCGGCGTGGATGCTACTGCATCACTCACGAGGCAGGGGCTGCCTCAGGTTGCTCACCCGTATCGGAGTGCAGCTTGGGACTGGCATCGAGATTTCGGGTATCGATCCGAGGCACCACGGAGAGCCCGGCCCGCAGGCGATCAAGCGCCTGAACCGGCCCGGTAACTCGAATCTTCACCGGCACCCGCTGCACGATCTTGTTGAAGTTGCCGGTGGCGTTGTCTCTCGGCAGCAGGCTGAACTCGCTGCCGGTGGCCGGTGCCAGGCTTTCAACCACGCCTTCGAATGGGACACCGGGATAGGCATCGACCTCGAGTTCCACCGGCTGGCCGGTGCGCATGCGGGTAATCTGGGTTTCCTTGTAGTTGGCAATGACGTAAGCGGACTCGATCGGCACCAGTTGCATCAGCGTCATCGATGGCTGAGCCAGATCGCCGGCCTCCACATCGACATTGGCAACTACGCCACTGCGTGGCGCCAAGAGGCGGGTCTTGTCGAGCTGATTGCGCGCGTAGGTCAGCTCCGCCGTGGTTGCCTCACGGTTGGCCTTGGCGCTGTCGACACTGGCTTCGGCGACGGTCAATTGCCGATTGGCGGAGACGACGCTCGCGCGGCGCATGGCCAGGGTCGACTGCGCGATGGCAAGCGCGGTCTGGTCATCCTCGAGCTGCTGCCGCGAAGCGTATTGACGCGACTCCAGGGAGGTTGAGCGCTCCAGATTCTGACGCGCCTGCTGCACGTCCGCTTCCGCGGCGCTGACCTGGGTCTGGGCTTCATCGATGGCTGCCTGCTGCAGATCGACCTGTCGACGTGCCTCGATGATATTGGCCGCCGCGACGGACTGCTGGGCTTCTGCCTCGGCTATTCGATCGCGAATATCGCCGGCATCCAGCCGCACCAGCAGATCACCTTCTTGCACCGGCTGATTGTCATCTACCGCCACCTCGACAACCCGGGCCGAGAGCTCCGGACGCAGCGCGACACTATCGCTGTGTACGTAAGCGTTATCGGTCTCTTCGATAAAACGGCTGGTCAACCACCAATGAATGCCTAACCAAATCAGGCCGACAAGGGCTACCACGACGATCGCCGCCATCGTCATCTTCATGCCCTTCTTCATGCCTGCTCCCTAGATGCTTACTGCCCGTACTTACCGCCACAGCGATCATCGTCATAAATCCATTGAAACTTGGCTAGCCTGTTTGCGACAGCGACTATCAGCCCATCAACAACCCAGCTGTCGGTCGTCGCTGTTCGTCTATGTACAGGATCGAAGCGCTACTCGCAAGCCGACCTCGATAGACGCAGCATATCCCGTTATAAATCTGCGCTTATTGCCGAATAAGACGACCCATGTATGCATTTATAATCAATCTCGAGAACCAATACTCAGCGCTATCGGCTTCACCCTACTCTTCACTGCATGTGGGCTGATAACCTCCATTGGCATGTCATCCACAACATTGAAAAACAGCGAGTGTAGATGAAAGACAATCTTACCTGGTGGCGCGGTGGCGTCATCTATCAGATCTACCCACGCAGCTTCATGGATACGAACGGTGACGGAATCGGCGATCTGCGCGGCATCATCAGTCGCCTCGACTATGTGGCGAGCCTCGGGGTGGAGGGCATTTGGCTGTCCCCCTTTTTCACCTCGCCGATGCTGGATTTCGGCTACGACGTCAGCGATTATCGCGGGGTCGATCCGATGTTCGGCACCCTCGAGGACTTCAAGACCCTGTTGCACCGCGCCCATGCACTGGGCCTCAAGATCATCATCGACCAAGTCGTGAGTCACAGCTCGGACGAGCATCCCTGGTTCAAGGAAAGCCGTCAGAACCGCCACAATGACAAGGTGGACTGGTACGTCTGGGCGGATCCCAAACCCGACGGCACACCACCCAACAACTGGCTTTCGATCTTCGGCGGGCCGGCCTGGACCTTCGACTCCCGTCGCCGGCAGTATTATCTGCACAACTTTCTGACCAGCCAGCCGGATCTCAATTTCCACAACCCTGAGGTGCGTGGCGCCCAGCTCGACAACATGCGCTTCTGGCTGGAACTCGGTGTCGACGGCTTTCGCCTGGATACGGTCAACTTCTACTTTCACGATGCCGAGCTGCGCGACAACCCCCCGGTGGCGGCTCACGAAAGCAAGACCCTGGGCGCCCCGGACAGCAACCCTTATACCTGGCAGCGTCATCAGTATGACATCAGCCGCCCGGAAAACATTGGTTTTCTCCAGGAGCTGCGTGCCTTGATGAACGAGTTCCCCGGGACTACCACGGTGGGCGAAATTGGCGACGACAATCCGCTCGAACGCATGGCGGAGTATATGGCGGGCGGTGACAAGCTGCACATGGCCTATACCTTCGACCTGCTCAACGCCCCTAACTCGGCGGCCTATATTCGCGAGGTCATCCGCCGTTTCGAACGCATCGCCGGAGATGCCTGGCCCTGCTGGGCGCTATCCAATCATGATGTCGTGCGCAGCGCCTCTCGCTGGGGTGTCGATCAGGACCCCTTCGCCTACCCCAAGGTGGCACTGTCGATGCTGTTTTCTCTGCGTGGCAGCGTCTGTCTCTATCAGGGCGAGGAGCTGGGGCTGCCGGAATCCGACGTTCCCTTCGAGCATATTCAGGACCCCTACGGCAAGGTGCTTTGGCCAGAGTTCAAGGGTCGGGACGGCTCGCGCACGCCGATGCCCTGGAATGACATCGAGCATGGCGGCTTCTCCCAGGTGGGGCCCTGGCTGCCGACGGACCCGCGCCACCTGGCCCTTGCCATTAGCCGTCAACAGCAGGATACGGGGTCCGTTCTCAACGCGGTGCGCCGCATGCTGCGTTTCCGCGCGGCCCATCCGGCGCTGGTGGATGGCGATATCCACCTGCTCGACGTGGGCGAGCAGCTACTGGGCTTTGTGCGCCAGGGGCAAGACGAGCGTCTGCTGTGCATTTTCAACTTGACCGGCGAACACCAATCGACACAGCTATCGATGAACCTCGGCAACCAGCTCGAGAATCACGATTTCACTATCGAACGGCAGGGGAATGAACTACGCTTGCCGCCTTATCAGGCCTGTTTCTTCAACCTAGACTGATAGCTGCCACGGGCCGATTTAATCAATATCCGCTCGGAGGTGCTTGCATGACGCTATCCCAATTGCGGGACGAGAAAAACCTTGAGTGGTGGCGCGGCGCCACGATCTACCAGATCTATCCGCGTAGCTTCATGGACGCCAATGGTGATGGTATCGGCGATTTGCCTGGCATCACTCTACGTCTTGATTACGTGGCGAGCCTAGGGGTCGATGCAGTGTGGCTGTCGCCCTTTTTCACCTCACCGATGAAAGACTTCGGTTACGATGTGGCGGACTATCGCAACGTCGACCCCATGTTCGGCACTCTCGACGACTTCTGCGCGCTAGTCGTCCGGGCGCATGAACTAGGCCTGCGGGTGATCATCGATCAGGTCCTGTCCCATAGTTCGGACCTGCACCCCTGGTTTCAAGAGAGCCGCCAGAACCGCCACAACGCCAAGGCGGACTGGTACGTCTGGGCGGACCCCAGGCCCGACGGCAATGCGCCCAACAACTGGATGGCCGCTTTCGGTGGCCGTTCCTGGTCCTTCGATTCCCGGCGCCGCCAGTATTATCTGCATAACTTTCTGTCGAGCCAACCGGATCTCAATTTTCACAACCCACAGGTTCAGCATGCCCAGCTCGACAACCTGCGCTTCTGGCTGGAGCTTGGTGTCGACGGTTTTCGCTTCGACGTGGTCAACTACTATTTCCACGACCCGGCGTTGACCGACAACCCACCCGCGCCGCCGGATCGAGTCAGCCCCGCCAATCCCCAGAGCTACCAGGGTCAGCAGTACAACATCGAGCAGCCAGAAAATCTTGCATTTCTCGAGCGCGTGCGCGCCCTTCTCGATGAGTATCCAGGAGCGACCAGCATCGGCGAGATCGCCGGAGACAATCAGCTGGCTACCATGGCCGCCTACACTGCTGGCGACACGCGCCTTCATATGGCCTACACCTTCGATCTACTCGACTCCATGGGCGATGCCGAACAGCTTTATCGGGTGCTAACTCGCTTTACCGAACTTGATGACGACACTTGGCCCTGTTGGTCGCTATCCAATCACGACGTGGTCAGAAGCGCCAGCCGCTGGCGCGAGCCTCGCGCTCTGCTGGCAGTGGCTTTTCTTTGCTCGCTGCGAGGCAGCCTGGGTCTTTATCAGGGCGAGGAACTAGGACTGCCCGAAGCGGAACTCGCTTTCGAAGATCTGCAAGACCCCTTCGGAATCAATCTCTGGCCCGAAATCAAAGGGCGCGACGGCAGCCGCACACCCATGCCTTGGAATGCCAGTATCAACAGTGGTTTCAGCACATCACCAGAGCGCCCCTGGCTACCGATCGACCCCCGCCATCCTCAGCTTGCAGTCGAAGCACAAAACGCTAACCCACATAGCCTACTGATGCAGGTTCGCCGGCTTTTGCATTTGCGTGCCGAAGAAGAGGTTCTGCGCCGCGGCGAACAGCTTTTGCTGCCTCCAGAAACGCTACCCCAGAACGTTTTTGCACTGCTTCGTACTCTTGGAGAGCGACGCTTGTTGTGTCTGGTCAATCTTGGCGAAGAACAGGAGTTCAGTCTTCGTCCGGCCGCGCTGGTCAACGATGTGAAGGACTGGCAATCGCTGCCATTACCCGAGCCCATCGCCGCACAGCGCGCAGGTGACACCATACGACTCCCACCGGGCACGGCTGCCTGGCTAGTGCTTGTCTAGGAAAGCCAACGTTTTCATGGAGCTGACGCATCTAACCCTGAAAAAGACGTCCAGGCCTTATTGGCCTGGACGCATACGGCCTGCTTACGAAAAGACTATTGCTTTATCAAGGCATCAAACCCGGCAGCCATAACACCAGCGCCGGGAAGACGATGCATAGCGTCAGGCCAATGAGCTGCAGCAGCACGAAGGGAATGATCGAGCGATAGATGGTGCCGATGCCGATCTGCCCTTCCGTGATTCCCTTTAAATAGAACAGCGCATAGCCGAAGGGTGGCGTCAGGAAGCTGGTCTGCAGGTTGATCGCTACCAGCACAGCGAACCACACCAGAAGCCCTTGCCCGGACAGACCCAGGCCGAAGTCGAGCAGCTCCACCACCGGCGCCACCAGGGGCAACACCACGAAGCTGATCTCGATCCACTCGAGGAAGAATCCCAGCACGAAGATCAGCCCCATGATCAAGAGTAGCAACCCATAAGGCCCAAGGCCGGTACCGGTAATCATCTCCTCGATCATGTAGTCGCCGCCCAGGCGCTTGAACACCACCGAGAAACAGGTCGCGCCGATCACGACGAAAAGAATCATCGCCGAGGTGCGCGAGGTTTCCCGCACCGCGTCACGCAGCGTCGCATAGTCCAGGCTGCGCATGATCAGCGCCAGCAGCAGACTCCCCAAGGCGCCGATGGCGGCGGCCTCGGTGGGTGTTGCGATACCCGCCATGATCGAGCCCAGCACCGCAGCAATCAAAAGCACCGGCCCGAGCAGATCACGCAGTAAAGCCAAGGCCAAAGGAGTCGTGTCCGCATCGTGTGCGTCAGGGTCGGCCAATGGCGCCCATTCGGGCTTGATACTGGCAGTGATCAATAGATAAGCAACATAGAGCACGCCCAACAAGAGACCGGGCAACAGTGCGGCCTTGAACAAGGCGCCGACGGATATCTGCAGGATCGAGCCCATCAATACCAGCATGATGGAAGGGGGAATCAGAATGCCCAGGGTGCCCGATGCCGCGATGACACCACAGGCCATCTCCGCGCGGTAGCCCTGCTTCATCATCACCGGCAGTGCCAGCAGGCCCAGCATGACCACCGAGGCGCCGATGATGCCGGTGCTCGCCGCCATGACCACGCCAAGAATCGCTACCGAAATGGCAAGCCCTCCCGGGGTGCGGCCAAACAGCCGCTGTAGTGTCAGCAACAAGCGCCGAGCAACGCCGGAGCGCTCCAGCATCAGCCCCATGAACACGAACAGGGGAATGGCGATCATCAACCAGTTTTCGATGACGCCACCGAAGATGCGCGACCCTACCGTACCCAGAAAGGGAATGGGAATGTCGCCGATGAAGGCGAAGGCAATCCCCAGGCCGCCGAGCAGAAACGCCACCGGATAGCCCGAGAAAATACCCACCAGCAGTGCGACGACCATGGCAATGGCCAGGGCATACTCGGCCAGAAACTCAGCCATGGATCGGCTCCTCTTTAGTGGACGACGACTCTAAACGCGCGGGGTCGAACAGCCCGGCCAGGTTGTGCAATACCTGACCCAATGCACCGAGTGCCAGGAATACCAGACCGATAGGCAGCATCGCCTTGATCAGATAGCGATCCGTGAGGCCACCATAGTTGGATTGTTCGTTGGAAAGATAGGACATGCTCACGAAATGCTTGGACAGCCAGGCAATGAGCAGGCAGAACGGAATCAGCATCAATAGATGGCCGAGAATGTCGATGACGGCGCGCCCTTGTGGCGAGAGTTTCTGATAGATCAGGTCGACCCGCACATGGGTATCGTGATGCAGCGCATAGGTGCCGCCAAGCAGCGTGAGAATACCGAACAGGTGCCACTGCAGTTCGGTCACGCTGTTGATGGTCAGCGCCTTGCCGAACAGCAGAACACTATTTTCCCAGCGGGCGATCTCATTGATACCCAAGGCATTGAGCGTGATCGTTGTGAGCACGGCCAGCATGACCAACATCACCAGCCAGCTGCTGATGCGCCCGACGACGACCCCCAGCCCGATCAGCGGTCGGGCCAGGGCGTCACACAGCCGCGCACCACGCTCACGCCAGGGAGCAAGGTGGGATTGCGGCATCAGCTCTCTCCTTCATCCTTCAGCGGCTTGGGTGCGGGCATGGCCTGCAGCTCGTACCATTCGTCGATAAGCTTCACGTGCTTCATCAACGACTTGTAGGCCTCGGCGAAGTCCGGATTGTTCTGCATCTCTTCTTGACGCACCTCGACCCAGGCATCCTGCAGGGCGCTTACGACTTCATCCGGGAAGCGCTTGACCTTCACGCCCTTCTCTTCGAGCTTGCGAATGGTGCGCATCTGCTCCGGAGGCGCCTCGGCCATGGCCCATTGCAGCGTGGCGCGGCAGGCGGTCTCGAACTGCGCCTTGCGCTCGTCGCTGTACTCGTCCCAGACCTGCTGATTGACCAGCAGCGAGAACCAGCTGGCGCTCTGGTGCCAACCCGGGAAGTAGTAGTACTCGGCGACCTCGTCGAATCCCATGGCGGCATCAACCTGAGGTACCGAGAACTCCGTGGCGTCGACCCGACCTCTTTCCAGCGCCAGATAGATTTCGCTACCCGGTACCAGCTGCGTGGATGCGCCCAGCTTGTTGAGTACCTTGGCACCCAGCCCGGAAATACGCACGGAGAGCCCCTCGAAATCCTCCGGCTTGTTGATCTCCTGGTTGTACCAGCCACCGGTTTCCTGGGGCGAGATGAAACACGGCAGTACCTTGACGCCGTAAGGATCGTAGGCCTTCTGAATCAGCTCGGTACCCTCGTCGGCCCACATCCAGGACATGAAGGCTTCAGGGCTTGGACCGAAAGGCAGCGCGCCATATAGATTGGTGATCGGCACGGTGCCGGCCCAGTAGCCCATCCAGTCCCAGCCGGCTTGTATAGCGCCGGAGGAGACCGAGTTGAATACCTCGAAGGCCGGCACCAGATCGCCGGGTTCGTGGACGCGCAAGCTGACCGCGCCACCGGTTGCCGTTTCGAGTTCCTTGGACAAGCGTACCGCTCCTTCCCCCAGGAAGTTCTGGGTAGAGAAGGTACTGGCCACATCGAGCCGCTTGGGCCCTTCTGCCAGCACCGGTGCGCTCAGCAGCGCGGTGGCCGCCATGCCGATGGCACTTGCGAGCAAGGAACGGGAAAAAACGTTGTTTCGCATATGTGACTCCTTGAACATTGTTGTTGTCGCCCTTTCAAACAATATAATAAGAACAAACGTTTAAAATGCTTTTATGCCCATTCTTAGACTAATGCCCTATACAGGGCGACCAACAGCATCGAAACCGTCCCGAAAACCGGACGGTTTTCAGTTCTAAGACGGTCAGGTTTCGGACACATCGAGGGAATGGCGCGCCAGCTTTTCGTAAAAAGACGACTTGGCGATGCCGAGGCGTTTTGCGGCGCGAGTCCGGTTGCCGCCACACACGGCCAGCGCCTTCTTGATGGCTTCACGCTCGGCCCGCATCAGCGTCTGCTTTAGCGGCTCACCCGGTATCGAGGGAGAGCCGCGATGCAGGGTTTCTGGCAGATCGTTTGTTCCGAGGCGCGATCCTCCCAGATAGAAGGCTGCTTCCAGTACGTTCTCGAGCTCCCGCACATTGCCCGGCCAGTCATGGCGACACAGCAGGGTAAGTGCTGCCTGACTGAGCACCGGGCAGCGCCGCCCACGACGCTCGGCGAAGCGCTTGAGCAGATGTCGGGCAAGCACCGTAATGTCTTCAGGTCGCTCCCGCAGGGGCGGAATGATCAAGGGCACTACATTGATGCGATAGAACAAATCCTCTCGGAACTCGCCCCGCTTCACCAGACTCTCCAAAGGGCGATGAGTGGTGGCAATCACCCGTACGTCCACGGGCCTCGAACGGGTCGCCCCTATCGCCTCGATTTCTCGATCCTGCAACACGCGCAGCAGCTTGGCCTGCACCGCCAGCGGCATGTCGCCAATCTCGTCGAGCAGCAGCGTACCGCCATGAGCAAGCTGAAACTTGCCCGGCTTGCCGCCTTTACGCGCGCCGCTAAAGGCACCCTCCTCGTAGCCGAATAGTTCCGCCTCGAGCAGCTGCTCCGGAATGGCGGCGCAGTTGAGCTTGATGAAAGGCCCGTTGACCCGCTCGGACAGGCGGTGCACGGCATGGGCGTAAAGCTCCTTGCCGGTGCCAGATTCACCGCGAATCAACACCGACGCATCGCCGGGGGCGATCTTGCGCACCTGACTGTTGAGGTACGCGATCGCTTCGCTTTCGCCAATCACATCAGCCAATCGCCAGCGCACCCCGACCCGCGCATCCAAGGCCTCGCGATAGTAGTCGACCTGGGCTTCAAGTGCCTTGACCTGGGCATCCATCTGACGCCACTCCCAGGTATCGTGGTAGATCACCGTGCCAAGGGCGCCAACCACCTCGCCCTCGACGTGAATGGGATAGCGATGGGCGATCATGTGATGCCCTCGCAGCATCTGAAGCTGAGCAAGCTCCGCCTTGCCGGAGGCCAACACCGCAGGCATTCGGGTATTCTCGATGACGTCCACGACAGGGCGGCCGATCACTGCCGTGGCATTGACCTCGAGGAAATCCGCATAGGGCGCGTTGAGATAGACGATACGGGCATCGCCATCCACCACTACCAGCCACTCGCTCATGGCATCGAGCCCTTGCAGCAGCAACGGCGGAGAGAGGGGGTCATTGCTCATGGGCGGAAATTCCTGTGTTTACCATGACGTCTAGAATCAGTATGGGCAGCATCCCCAACAAGATATTCTTTGACTTAGCGACGCCGCATGCTGCTCGTATCGGCGCCCCATTCATATCACGCCCTGTTCTTGTTGATCGAAAAAAGCAGGTAACCTAGCGACTCCACAAGGGCAGCCTCATCCATTGCAAAAGGACTCTGCATGACCGGCATACTGATCTGGACGCTCGTGGCCATTATCTCCACGGCTATCATCTGGAAAGGCAGTGGCCTACTCGAACGCGCCAGCGAGCGCCTTTCCATTTATTACGAACTGCCGGAAATCGTGCAAGGGGCGATCGTGGTAGCGGTAGGTTCGAGCTTTCCCGAGCTTTCCACCACGGTTATTTCCACCCTGGTGCACGGCGAATTCGAACTCGGGGTTGCCGCCATCGTCGGCTCGGCGCTGTTCAACATCATGGTGATTCCGGCGCTGTGCGGGCTCAGTTCTCGAGAGCAGCTACATGCCAACCGCGATCTGGTCTACAAGGAAGCCCAGTTCTACATGATTGCCGTGGCGGTGCTCACCCTCACCTTCTCCTTCGCCGCCATCTACCATCCCGTCGCGGATGACGGCGGTGCCATCAAAGGCGAAATGACCCGCTGGCTCGCGCTGATGCCCATCGCCCTCTATGCGCTTTATATCTTCGTGCAATACCAGGACACCCTGGACCATGAGGCAGATGTGGATAAAGGCGACATCCGCCCGGGCCGGGAATGGGCCATGCTTGCTTTATCACTGGTGGTGATCGTGGTGGGTGTCGAAGGGCTGGTACGCGCCGCCATCAACTTCGGTGACATCTTCGGCACGCCGAGCTTTCTGTGGGGGATTACCGTGGTGGCTGCGGGCACCTCGATTCCGGATGCCTTCGTTTCGGTGCGTGCGGCCCGGGACGGGCGCGGCGTGACCAGCATCGCCAACGTACTCGGCAGCAATACCTTCGACCTACTGATCTGCATTCCCATCGGCGTACTCATCGCCGGCACGGCGGTCATCAACTTCTCCGTGGCGGCTCCGATGATGGCAGTGTTGACCGCCGCAACCATCGTGCTGTTCTTGATGATGCGCACCCAGATGATCCTTTCGAGGCGTGAATCCGTCGCCCTGCTCGTCATCTACGTCGCTTTCCTGATATGGATCAGCGTGGAAACCTTTGGTGTCGTCGACTGGGTGCCGAGTTTGCCGCCGGCGTGAGGCGGGCCCAGCAGCCCTATCAGCCGCCTCAGGTAAGAGCCGCTATTCGATTTCTAGCCTTCCTACTTCCTCCTGTGACTTTCGATATTTACATAAGGTATGGTGCATAAGGAGGAAGAGGGCGGCTTTCGACCCGAAGCGGCTATGGCGGCACAGGCAGCAGGCACGTTCACCGGTGTTATATAGTCGGCACTATGATCGATGTTAACAGGATTTCATATGATTGAGTCGTGTTATTGGAAAGCTGACTTATTAGCTTATGCAAAAAATTTCCGCCCGAAAGAAAAACCTCCTAGGTGGAGTGAGAAGCTTCAGGTTAACTTTGAAAAAGATGTGATCATGGCCTTCTTCATGATTCGAAAACTCATTGAAAGCAATAAACACTCGAAAAAATTTAAAACATACAAAGCTAAAATTTTTCGTTCACCCTGTGTAAATAAAGTCAACAATTTAAATTTCTACGATATTAGCCAATTGTACGATCTAGAGAATGAAGAAGTTACGGCTAAAAATATTATCTTCATTTGCAATCAATTTATACATGGTGGTGCCACATTTGCTTACAGAAACAAAGTAAGAAACTGGGAAGCTATATACACATGCTCAGACTTTGAAAGAGACAAGTATATTTATCGTATACCTGTTAGCGTAATAATAAAAATACTTGAGTTTGCTGGCGATGATTATGCTGGCTCTATTTCATACGAGTATATTCAAAACAAAGACGACTACAAAGTGACAATATTATAACGCTACTGAAAATCATTTAAACAGATAAAAATTGACTTTGGTTCTTTCGGCGCTAATTTAGCCAACCTCCCTTTCATCGCAACAAGGCATGCAACAGCAAGTAGCCGTAGCGAGGATAGCCCGTCGTCAAGGCTTGCAAGCGTGCTCGAAGCAGCTTATCACCACGCAGCATCGCCTGGTACCGAGCCACCGACCTTGCCAGGCCCAACAGTCTACGGGCGCCCCGCTGGCTGAGCCAACCGCCTGTCACCAGGTGCTTCACCACACGCCGCTTGGCTTTGGGCGTCACCACTTTCTCGAGACGAGCTCCTTGAGCGCGGCATTGGCGATAGTCCTTCCTGCCAGCAGCTTCTTCAACCGGGTATTTTCCGCTTCCAGTTCGCGCAGACGCTTGGTCTCCGAGATCGCCTTGCCGCCGTACGAAGCATTTGGATTTCCCTGTCCTTGGAGAGATAGCCGCGGTGCGCAGCTTGGTCCGCGTTAACGATCTTATAAATGTCGGCCCGCTGTTCCCGGCGCCTTTCTTCGAGGACAATGCGGCCAGACAACCCCGAGCCGTTAAGGAGACTTCATGAGAGCGCCGAAATCGGTCAACGCCCTGGAAGAGCTGGGTCGCGTGCGTCTGTCCCGTTCTTTTTTCATGCGCGATTTTCTATACAGTGAAATCGCCAACTTTTACGGCGAGCCTAACATTCCCGAGTCGCCGGACTTGGCCATCGAAGTGGGCAAACAGCTGTGCACGCAGCTGCTCGAGCCGCTGAATGCGACTTTTGGGCGCATCGCGATTCGCTCTGCCTACCGTTCCCCTACCATCAACGCTCTAGGAAACGAGAAGGGCCACTCCTGCGCTTCGAATGCCAGTAATTATGCCGGCCACATCTGGGATCATCTGGATGAAAACGGCTGCAAGGGCGCCACGGCCTGTATCGTGATTCCCTGGTTTGCCGACCGCTATACGCACCAAGGTGCCGACTGGCGTGCCTTGGCCTACTGGATACACGATCATTTACCCTACAGCGCGCTGCAGTTCTTCCCGAAACTGGCGGCTTTCAACATCAGCTGGCACGAGCGGCCCAAACGTGCCATTCATAGCTACATCGAACCCAAGGGATACTTACTGCGGGGCGAAACGGGGAAAAGCGGTTTTGCAGATCTCTATACCGGGTTTCCCGAATTGCGCGACTGAACCGTACCGACTTGATGCTTAGGCTTTTGGCGCAACCAGCCTGTAAGGATGGGGTTTCTGGCTTAAGTCGAATCAAACAATACAGAGGGTAAGGCGCTGCTTAAGCCGCATCAGCCCTTCCCACGCATCCGGGCAGGGGTCCATACGATGCCAGACCAGCGCGAACTCAGTGCCATCAATGCCTAGCCCTAACGCCTCCACTTACCGGGTGATCGAGCCGTGCCAATCAACCACGGTGCCGAAAACGTCGAAGGCGAGGATTTGCAAATCTGCTAGTCTTTTCATCGCGCCCAGCATGAACTGGCGAGCCAATTACGGCGCATAGAACCGTACAGGCTCAATGTCTTGGCTTCGTCAGTCGTCACTAACTTCATCGAGGCGAAGCTGTTGGCTGCCATGGCGTACTGTAAGCACCTCAATCCTGTCTCTTACGCTGTAGATTACCCGATAGGCCCCGAAAATTACCTCGCGGATCCGGTGTATCTTAACTTCCGGGACAACGCGACCACTTTCAGGGAACTCGGCGAGTCGCTCAACTACCGAGAACAATTCATCTACCCAGCGCAATGCGGCATCTGGATTGTCTCTGGCAATGTACTGCGCGATATCCTCGACTTTCTCCAATGCCAGCGGCGACCACTCCACCTTCACTGCGCAAGCCCTTTCAACACTCTGGACCGGGCCTCGTCATGCGCCACACCTTCGCCAGACGCCAGCTGTTCCTCGGCGCGGTGTATCTCCTCCAGTATTTCAAGACGCTCCTGCAACTGCTCGAAGGCTTGTACGTCCATCAGTACGGCCACACCACGACCATGCTGTGTAAGCACCATGGGCCGTTGCGTCTCGTGGAGCTGCTTCACAAAGGACGCGACCCCTGCCCGAAATTCGGACAAAGGACGAATATCTTCGTTGACCTTGAATCTGGACATGCTGACCTCTGCGTACTCGAAAAAGTACGTTTAAATGTACTTATTTTTAACCGTGACCGCAATCTAACTACTTGGGAGAAAGATCAGCTCGTCGTGGACCTGAATGACTATGGTGGCTTCCCTTAACAACCTAATTGATCGGCCAAGTCCGCGAGCGATGTGGCATGAAAATCGTTGGCAGGCGACGCTGAAACGTCCTTGGTATTGGCAGCACCGAACTCCAGGGGCCGTTCTATATAAGCTGTTTTCAGACCAAAAGAACGCGCGCTATCCAGGTCGTTCTGGTGGGCCGCGACCATCATCACCATCGCTGGGGCGACATCGAACACCCGTGCCACGCCTAGATAGGTATCCGGATGAGGCTTGTACTGGCGAAATACCTCTGCGCCGAGGATGCAGTCCCAAGGCAGCCCGGCGCGCTTGGCCATGTTGGCCAGCAGCCCCAGGTTGCCGTTGGAAAGCGTACAAAGGGTGAAGCGCTGCTTGAGCCGCCTCAACCCTTCCACCGCATCCGGCCAAGGGTCCAGACGGTGCCAGGCCTTGTTGAGATCGTGCTTCTGCTCTTCCGTCAGCGATGTCACACCGAACTGAACCAGCACCTCGTCCAGGATGCCGAGATGCAGGTCATCGAGCAGCGTCCAGCCCTGCTGTCCCGCCATCACCCGCTGCATTGCCGGCTTGTAGCCTGCTCGCCAGGCCAATGCGAACTCAGCGCCATCGATGCCTAGCCCTAACGCCTCCACCTCCCGGGTGATCGAGCCATGCCAATCGACAACGGTGCCGAAAACGTCGAAAGCGAGAACGTGTACTGATCCTTGAATGCTCATTTTATGCATCTCTTGCGATTTCTCATTGCCATGCTTTGATTGTAGGCATGGTGGGTATTTAGCACATGCGCCAGGCTCCATCACTCAGTGATAATATGTTGCTGATAAGATCAGTTGATGACGGTTAAATTCGATGGAAGCAATGAACAATCTGATCTATTGGCTGGACCTGGCGGGCGTCACCGTCTTTGCCTTTTCCGGGGTGATCGTCGCCTGTCATTCCCGCATGGATCCTTTTGGCATGTTCGTGCTGGGGGCGGTAACGGGAATCGGCGGCGGCACGCTGCGCGACCTGGTGCTGGGCGTGCCGGTCTTCTGGGTGGAGGCACCGAGCTATCTATGGGTCATTCTCGCCACGGTGTTCCTTTCCATCTTGGGATTTCACTACATTCACCGCCTGACCCGCGCTGTTCTACCGGTGACGGATGCTTTCGGGCTGGCCCTGTTCACGGTGATCGGTTCCCACAAGGCATTGGTATTAGGCCATGCCGGCATCGTGGCGGTACTGATGGGACTGATGACCGGCGTCGCTGGCGGAATGATACGCGATGTGCTGGCGCATCGGGTGCCCATGGTGCTGCGCCAGGAAATCTATGCCACCGCCTCGATTGTCGGCGGCATCGTCTACGCCATCTTGTTTATATCGGGATTGAACAATGTGTTCAGCATTGGCGTAGCGCTTGTCATTATCTTGAGCATACGTCTAACAGCAATTTACTGGGGTATTTCGCTGCCAACCTTTGCCTGGGTAGAAAGCCCGACAACATCGAAGAAGAATACTCGCGCCAATCCATCATCGTCGTCTCGATTTAAAGCTCGGGTCAAGATGATTCCACCCGAGCTTTCTCGGCGTCGAAAACACTGATCTTGTCACATCAATTCACTAAATCCTCAATGCGCTTCGTCCCAGTTATCCCCGGCCTCCGCCTCGACGATCAGCGGCACCTTGAGTTCGGCGGCGTTCTGCATGCGCTGCTTAACGCTGCCAATGAAGTCGCCCACCTGTTCCTCCTTGACCTCAAATACCAGCTCGTCGTGAACCTGCATGACCATCAGCGCATCGAACTCGGCTTTTTTCTCGCCCCCGCCTTTGAGCGGATTGAGCCAGGCGTCGACGTCGATCATGGCCCGCTTGATGATGTCTGCGGCGGTGCCTTGCATGGGGGCGTTGATGGCGGTGCGCTCAGCGGCCTGACGCCGTGCGTGCTGGCGAGAGTTGATCTCGGGTAGGTAAAGACGCCGACCGAACACGGTCTCGACGAAGCCATCCTCCGCGGCCTGGGAGCGAATGTTGTTCATGAAGCGGGCCACCCCCGGGTAACGATCGAAATAGCGGTCGATGTAGGTCTGGGCCTGGCCGCGCTCGACGCGTAGCTGCCGCCCCAGGCCCCAAGCGCTCATGCCGTAGATCAGGCCGAAATTGATGGCCTTGGCGCTGCGCCGCTGATCCGGCAACACCTTGTCCAGTGCCACGCCGAAGACTTCCGCGGCGGTGGCAGCGTGAATGTCCCGGTCGTTGGCGAAGGCATCCAGCAGCCCCTTGTCTTCGGACAGGTGCGCCATGATGCGCAGTTCGATCTGAGAGTAATCCGCCGCGACGATCTTGTAACCAGGCCGGGCAATGAAAGCCTGGCGAATCTTGCGCCCTTCTTCGGTACGGATCGGGATGTTCTGCAGATTGGGGTCCGAAGACGACAGCCGCCCGGTAGCGGTCACCGCCTGATGGTAGCTGGTGTGAATGCGCCCGGTACTCTTGTTGATCAGCCGGGGCAACTTATCGGTGTAGGTGGACTTGAGCTTGGAAAGCCCGCGATGAGCCATGATCACCTTGGGCAGCGGGTAGTCCAGGGCCAATTCTTCGAGCACGGCTTCTGCGGTGGAAGGCGCGCCCTTGGGGGTCTTCTTGATCACCGGAATCTTCTGTTCCTCGAACAGAATCTCGCTCAATTGTTTGGGCGAGCCAAGGTTGAACTCCCGCCCGGCGATCTCGAAGGCTTCCTTTTCCTGTTCGCGAATGCGCGTTTCAAGCTCCTGGCTCTGGTTGTGCAGACGAGTGACATCCAGCGCCACCCCGGTACGTTCCATGCGCGAGAGCACGGGAATCATCGGGCGTTCAATGTCGTCCAGCACCTCGCTCAAGCGCCCTTCCGCCTCGACCTTGGGGCGCAGCACTTGATGCAGGCGCAGAGTGATGTCGACATCCTCGCAGGCATAGGGCACCGCCTGTTCGAGGGCCACCTGATTGAAGGTGAGCTGCTTGGCGCCCTTACCGGCCACCTCCTCGAAGCTGATGGTCTTCTGGCCCAGATATTTCAGCGCCAGGGAATCCATGTCGTGCCGGGTGGCGGTGGAATTGAGCACGTAGGACTCGAGCATGGTGTCGGTCAACGGCCCCACCACGCGAATGTCGTAGCTCGCCAGCACGGAAATATCGTACTTCAGGTTCTGGCCGATCTTTGTCTTGCTCGGATCTTCCAGCAACGGCTTGAGTGCCTTGAGTACCGCATCGCGATCGAGCTGCGTCGGCACGTCGAGATAGTCGTGGGCCACGGGAATATAAGCCGCCTCGCCTTCCTTCAGCGCTAGCCCGATGCCGACGATCTCCGCTTCCATATAGTTCAGGCTGGTGGTTTCCAGATCGAAGCAGAATTCCTCCGCCTGCTTCAGGCGCGTCAGCCAGTCATCGAATTCGGCCTGGGTCAGCAGGGTGTGATCTTCTCGCTCCGGGGCGGCGAGGGTGGCATCCTCCTCGATCGTTTCGTCACGCAGCGTATTCTTGCCTTCAACGTCATCGACGCCCTGGTCCTTGCCTTCCAGCAGCTCGGACAGCCAATTCTTGAACTCGAGATCACGGTAGAGCGCGGCCAGCGCCTCCCGATCAGGGTGGGCGATATCCAGATCGTCGAGCCCCACCGGCAGCTCGCAGTCGGTCTTGATGGTGGCGAGTTGGTAGGAAAGATAGGCCTGTTCTCGATTCTCTTCGAGTTTCTTGGGCAGGGACTTGGCGCCACGCACGGAGAGGGTAGTCACCTTGTCGAGATCGGCATAGATCGCATCCATGCCGCCAATGCCCTGCAGCAAGCCAAGCGCGGTCTTTTCGCCCACCCCGGGCACGCCGGGGATGTTGTCGACCTTGTCCCCCATCAGCGCCAGGAAGTCGATGATCAATTCCGGGGGCAGGCCGAACTTGTTCTCCACCCCGGCAACGTCAAGCGTCTCGCCCTTCATGGTGTTGACCAGGGTGATATGGCCGTTGACCAGTTGGGCCATGTCCTTGTCGCCGGTGGAGATCACCGCGTCGCGACCGGCCTGGGTGGCATGGCGCGCCAGGGTGCCGATGACGTCGTCCGCCTCGACCCCTTCGATGCATAGAAGCGGCAGGCCGAGTGCCTTCACGCAGGCATGCAGGGGCTCGATCTGCTCGCGCAGATCATCCGGCATCGGGGGGCGATGGGCCTTGTACTGCTCGAACAGCTCGTCGCGAAAGGTCTTGCCCTTGGCATCGAACACCACCGCCATGGGGCTATCCGGATACTGCTTGATCAGGCTCTTGAGCATGTTGAGCACGCCCTTGACCGCCCCGGTGGGTTTGCCCTTTGACGTGGCAAGCGGTGGCAGCGCATGAAAGGCGCGGTAGAGATAGGAGGAACCGTCGACGAGAACGATGGGTGTTGCGGCCATGAAAAGGCTTCCTGACAAGACATTCGGTGCGTCCATGATACGCAAGCGGGCTCGAACCGTCAGGTATTCACCGTGAGAAGCGCTGCGATCACCCCAGACGATGATCGCAGCGTTTTCAGGCCTAGGCGCTATGCGGTATGTCGTCCATCAATTTGTCGAGGGTGATGGGCAGTTCGCGAATACGCTTGCCGGTGGCGTGATACACGGCATTGGCCACGGCGCCGGCAAGGCCGGTGATGCCGATCTCGCCAATGCCGCGAGCGCCGAACTCATTGAACGCATAGTCCGGGTGATCCAGCAGGATGACCTCCACCTCGGGCTGGTCTGCATGTACCGGCACCAGGTATTCGGCGTAGTTGTTGTTGACCGGCAGGCCGCTGTCCTCGTCGTACTCGGTCTTCTCGAACAGCGCCATGCCGACGCCCATGACAATCGCCCCCTCGACCTGATTGGCGGCGGTCTTGGCGTTGATGACCTGGCCGACGTCGATGGCGCTGACCACTCGCGAGACGCGCAGGTTGGAAATGCCCGGGTCCCAGCGCACCTCGACGAAATGAGCGCCGAAGGAGCGAAACGAATACTCGTCTTTGGATGCGGCCGGAGTGTGCGCTTCGCCGTCCGCATTGGCCAGGCGCAGTTGGCTGAGCACCTCGGTGTAGGCTACTCGCTTGCCGTTGCCGTCGAGCAGCTCACCGTCGGCGAACTGCAAGTCGTCTGGCTCGGCGCCAGCGAAGGCGCCGCCGTCGCCGGTGGCGTAGCTCTTGAGGGCTTCGATTGCCGCACGACTGGCCTGTGCGATGGCGGGCAAGGTCGTGGCGGTGGCCCAGGAGCCGCCGGAAATCGGCCCCGAAGGGTAGGAGGAATCCCCCAGCTGCACCTCGATCTTGTCCAGCGCGATGCCGGTGATGTCGCTGACCGCCTGGGCGACGATGGTATAGGTGCCGGTACCGATATCCTGCGTGGCGCAAGAGGCAAAGGCGGTGCCGTCGGCGCGCAGGGACACCCGGGCATCGCAGGCTTGCTTGAGCGCTTCCCAGTTGCAGGCGGCCAGGCCCCAGCCGATGATCTCGTTGCCCTCCTTCATGGCGCCGATCTTGGGATTGCGGTCGGCCCAGCCGAAGCTGTCGGCGGCGCGATCAAACGCCTCCAGCAAGTGAATGCTGGAAAACGGCAATTCCATGCTCTCGTCGCGATCGGTGTAATTGACGCGGCGGAACTCCAGCGGGTCCATGTCGATGGCCTCGGCCATTTCATCCATGGCCGCTTCCAGCGCGAACAACCCCGGCGCGGCGCCAGGCGCCCGCATGGAGGTCGGCGTGCCGTGGTTGGCGGGCACGGTAGCGTGGCTGACCCGCAGGTTGGGACAGGCGTAGAGGCTCTTGGTGCAGGTGCCGGTACGCTCGACGTAGGTGTTGACCTGGGAGGTGGTATTCACCGAGTCGTGGCTCAAGGCCACGAGCTTGCCGCTGTCGTCGGTGGCCAGCCGCAGGCGCTGATGCGTCGCGGGGCGATGACCGGTGGTGGTGAACATCTCCTGGCGCGGCACCACCAGCTGCACCGGTCGCCCGACCTCCCGCGCCGCGGCGGCGGCGGCCACCGCGTGAGGCCAGATCCACAGCTTGCTGCCGAACCCGGAGCCGATGAAGGGCGAGCGCACCTCGACGCGCTCCGGCGCCAGGCCGAACACCTTGGCCATGACGTTGCGCGCAAAAACCACGCCCTGGGAAGCCTCGTACAGCACCAGGTCGCCGTTTTCCCAATGGGCGACGCTGGCGTGCATCTCCATGGGATTATGAGTTTCCATGGGTGTGACGTAGGTCACATCGACCTTGTGCCGCGCCGCATCAAAAGCGCCGTCCGGATCGCCGCGGCTGTGACCGCTCTTGGCGTCTTCCTTGGGCGTGGCCTTGGCCATGGCCTGCTCGAGCGTGGCGATGGCCTTTTCTTCGGCATAGTCGACCTTGACGCGGTAGGCCGCCGCCCGGGCCTGATCGAAGGAGTCGGCGACCACCAGGGCCACGAACTGACCGGGATAATAGACGCGGTCGTCCTCGAAGGGCAGGCGCGTCTCGTCCACGGTATTTTCCTGAACGAAGGAGCTTGGTGTTCGATACAGCTTGGGGAAATGTCCGTGATGAAAGACATCGATCACCCCAGGCATGCGCTTGGCCTCGGTGACGTCGATACCGCGAATACGTCCGCGACCGATGGTGCTGAATACGCCGTAAGCGTAGACCATGCCTGGCGGATGATTGTCCGAGGTATAGGTGGCCCGACCGGAGAGTTTCTCAGGCCCGTCGATGCGCGGTCTGGCCGCGCCGATGATGCTTTTACTCATGATGGCGAACCCTTCAATCAGGTGGTGACCGTGGTCAGGCTGCGAACGATCGCCTGCTGACCCAGCGGAATCTTGTAGGCGTTGTGGCGGTAGGCCTTGGCGCCCTCGAAGGCGATCCGCGCCGCCTTCTCAAAGCTCGCCGTGGTGGCGGGCTGGCCGATCAGAGCCTGTTCAGCCTTGTCGGCGCGCCAGGGCTTGGTGGCCACGCCGCCCAGGGCGAGGCGCGCATCACGGATGGTATTGCCATCGAGTGTGACGATCACGGCACTGGAGGCCAGGGCGAACTGATAGGAACTGCGATCGCGCAGCTTCAGATAATGCGAGCGGTTGCCTGCAAGCGGCGCAGCCAGGGTCACGTGGGTAATCAGCTCGTCGGGTTCAAGGGCGTGCTCGCGCTCGGGATGCTCGCCGGGCAGCAGATGAAAGTCGGCGAAGTCGATCTCGCGCTGTCCTTTCTCCCCCTGCACGGTAAGCGTGGCGCCAATGGCTGCCATGGCCACGCACATGTCCGAGGGATGACTGGCGATGCACTGGTCGCTGGTGCCCAGCACGGCGTGCACGCTGCGATTGAGGCCGCCGATGGCGGCACAGCCGGTGCCGGGCTCACGCTTGTTGCAGGGCGAGACGCCGTCGCGAAAATACGGACAGCGTACGCGCTGCATCACGTTGCCCGCGGTGGTGGCCTTGTTGCGCAATTGGGTGGAAGCTCCGGACAGCAGCGCTTGGGAAAGCACCGCATGGTGCTTGCGCACGCGAGGATCTCGCGCCAGCGCCGTGTTGGTGACCATCGCCCCGATGCGCAGACGCCCATCGTCGAGCGGTTCGATGCGATCGAGGGCCAGGCCGTTCACGTCGACGACGTGCTCGGGCTGCATGATGTCGAGCTTGACCAGATCCAGCAGCGTGGTGCCGCCGGCCAGGAAGGCCGATTCCTGGGCCTGGCTGTGGGCCGTCACGGCCTGCTCGGGGCTGTCAGCCCGGGAATAATCGAAAAGGCGCATGAGGTTCTCCTAGGCGGTGCCGAGTTTGCCGCGGGCCGACTGCACCGCCGCCAGAATGTTCTTGTAGGCGCCACAGCGGCAGATATTGCCACTCATGGCCTCACGCACCTCGGCGTCGCTTTCGCCGATGTCCTTGTCATTGAGAATCGCCAGCGCCGTCATCATCTGCCCCGAGGTGCAGTAACCGCACTGATAGGCGTCTTCTTCGAGGAACGCCTGCTGCAGCGGGTGAAGCTCGCCGTCGCGCTCGAGACCCTCGACGGTGCTTATCTCATCGCCATCATGGGTTACCGCCAGGCTCAGGCATGAGTTGATGGCTTCGCCGTTGACCAGCAGGGTGCAGGCACCGCACTGGCCGTGATCGCAACCCTTCTTGGTGCCGGTGAGGTGCAGGCCTTCGCGCAGCGCGTCGAGCAGGATCACGTTAGGCGTTACATCGAGCTGATGGCGCTTGCCGTTGACGCTCAGGGTAATGCGCCGGCGCCCTTCGGCAGGCGGTGCTTCAACGTCCTGATCACCATCATCCGGCGACCCGGCATAACTTACCTGAGAAAACGCCGGGGCGGCGGCCACGGCCAGTCCCGAGGCACCCACACTTTTCAAAAAACGCCGCCGCTCCGGGGAATGAGCGGCGTCGACGAACCGATCTTTGTCGTCGGCCATGGGGATCTCCTTTTTGGGTACGGCGTAGGGGTACCGCCAGCACACGGTCATGAACGCTTTTATCAGCGCTTTCGAAAACACATCTCTACAGAAAAAAGACGAAGGCCAGATCGTCGGCGGGGAAAAGCGCTTGCCGTTTGATGTCAGCAAACGCTTGTTCAACTAACGATAGCAGCCCATTTAGCAACGCAACAAGCCCCAGGCTCTTATTTGCCTTTCGAAGCCTGACGTTTTAAGTGAGTTTTTGGCGGTTCTGACAGCTCGATGATAATGACACCTTCCCCGCCTCCTTATTGCGGAAGCGCATCTTTAATGCATCAAGTTGAATGCACAATCGCCGATATCATGAATACACTGGTACCATGACGTGAACATCAGACAGTCTGTTCGTCACCCGGGAGACACCATGATCCTATACCGTCTTGTTCCGAGCATGCTTCTCGCCGTCGTTCTACTGGGCTCGCCGCCTTTGGTGTCCGCCCAGGAAAATTCCGACGCCCCGGATATCACCGTGCGCCAGGAAGAGGATCGCACCATTCGGGAATACCGGGTCAATGGCCAGCTTTACGCCATCAGGATCGAGCCAAAGGCAGGCCCTGCCTATTTTCTGGTAGACGACGACGGGGATGGGGACTTCAGGCGCAGCGATGATGAGCGTATCGCCGTTCCCAACTGGGTGCTGTTCTCCTGGTAGCCGTTTGACAGAGCGCCTCTATTTCCCTGCGGTAGCGTAATCGCCGCAGGCCCCTGCCCGATGAATGATCGAGCCGCTACAATGCTCCCTCGACATCCAGCGCGAGATCACCATGGCTGTATTCACCCCGTTGAGCGATTCTCAGGTCGCCGATTTTCTCGAGCGTTTCGATATAGGCCGTCTCAAAGCACTCGAAGGCGTCCCCAGCGGTACCGAAAACTCAACCTTCTTCGTCACCACAGATCGCGCGTCCTTGGTACTGACCTTGTTCGAACAAGGTCAGCACGACGAACTACCGTTCTTCGTCGAACTGCTGGACTATCTGGCCGAGCACCATCTGCCGGTTCCCGGTCCGGTTCATGATCGCCACGGCATCGCGTTACAAAGCCTGGCGGACAAGCCGGCGCTGCTGTTCCCGCGCCTGCCGGGCAAACACCCCAGATCTCCAAACCTGGCCCAATGCCGCGCCCTGGGAGATGCACTTGGGCGCATGCATCATGTATCGCAACGCTTCCCGGGGCAGCGCGCCAATCCGCGGGATTTAAACTGGCTGCTTGAAGCCCATCCTCGGGTGATGTCCTATCTGTCGCCCCAAGATCAGGCGCTGATGCGCGAGGAGATCGCGGTCTACCAGACGGTATTCGACCAACAGAATGTACTGCCCCAAGGCGCCATCCATGGCGATCTGTTTCGCGATAACACGCTGTTCGATGGCGACACGCTCGGTGGGCTCATCGATTTCTACAATGGCTGTACCGGGGATCTGCTTTTCGATCTAGCCACCGTCATCAACGACTGGGCCAGCGACACCGATGGCAGCTTGAACCAGGCGCGTCACGACGCCCTGCTCGACGCCTATGTAGCCCGCCGCCCGCTGAATGAAGCCGAACGGACGTGCTGGCCGCTGATGCTGCGCATGACCGCCCTGCGCTATTGGCTATCCCGGCTGCTGGTAGTTCATGTGGACCCGCCGGCCCACGAACTGACCCCTCACGACCCAGAGCAGTTTCGTCGCCTTCTCCTTCAACGCATCGAACACGGCGCCCTGGCACTACCGGAGCAGACTCCTTCATGACATCCCCCGCTGCCAAGGCCCGCCGCACCTACAATATCGATCAGTGGGGCAGCGGCTATTTCGATGTGGACGATCAGGGCAATACCGTGGTCAGGCCGCTGGGCAGTGAGACCGAAGGTCCCGCCCTGCCCTTGAACGCTCTGGTCGATCAGCTGCGCGAGGCGGGCCTGCGCCTGCCGGTGCTGGTGCGCTTCACGGATATTCTCCACGACCGGGTCGAGCAACTCTGCGCAGCCTTCGATGCCGCCATGCAAGAAGCGTCCTATGTCGGCGGTTATACCGCGGTGTATCCGATCAAGGTCAATCAGCAGCGCCGGGTGGTGGAGGAGATATTGGCCACTCAGGAGCGCGGCCGTGGTCGGGTCGGGCTCGAAGCCGGCAGCAAGCCGGAGCTGTTGGCGGTACTGGCGCTATCCGGTGATGGTCCTTCACTGATCGTGTGTAACGGCTACAAGGATCGGGAATATGTGCGCCTGGCCTTGATGGGGGAGAAACTCGGTCACAGGGTCTACCTGGTAGTGGAGAAATTCTCGGAGCTTGCGCTGATTCTGGAAGAGGCCGAACGTTTGGAGGTGCGGCCTCGTATCGGTCTGCGGGCACGATTGGCCTCAGTGGGTAAGGGCAAATGGCAGAATACCGGCGGCGAGAAGTCCAAGTTCGGCCTGACCGCGACCCAGATCCTCGGGGTGATCGAGCAACTTCGCCAAGCCAAGGCGCTGGATAGCCTGCAGCTGGTGCATTTTCACCTCGGCTCTCAGATTGCGAACATTCGCGACATTCAGCGCGGCCTACGCGAATGCGCGCGGTTCTATCAGGGCCTGCGCGAACTTGGCGCCCCGGTGGACACCGTGGACGTGGGCGGTGGTCTTGGCATCGATTATGAGGGCACTCGCTCTCGCAGCTTCTGCTCGATCAACTACTCCATGGATGAATATGCCAGCAACGTGGTGTGGGCCTTCCGCCAGGCCTGTGAGGCCGAGGACGCCCCTCATCCCCATTTGATTTCAGAATCCGGTCGCGCCCTGACTGCCCATCATGCGGTGTTGATCACCAACGTGATCGACGAAGAGCGCATCGGAGAGAAGCCCCCCGAGCGGCGTCTGGCCGAGCAGGATGCTCAGGTGGGGGAGCTATGGGAGGTCTTCGATCGGCTGGCGACGACGGCGGAGCCTCGAGGCCAGGTCGAGGCCTATCACGATCTGGTGCAGGCGATAGGCGAGCTACAGGAGCGCTTCGTGCTGGGGCTAGCGGGCATTGAGGCCCGGGCCGAAGGCGAAGCGGTCTATTTTGCCGCCTGTCAGCGCTTGAGAGCCAAACTCGATAGCCGCAATCGCGCCCATCGGGAGATCATCGACGAACTCGCGGAAAAGCTCGCCGACAAGCTGTTCGTCAACTTCTCCTTGTTTCAGTCCGTGCCGGATGTCTGGGGCATCGACCAGGTCTTTCCAGTGCTGCCGCTCTCCGGGCTCGACCGAGAGCCGACCCGACGAGCGGTTATTCAAGACATCACCTGCGACTCCGACGGGCGCATCGACAGCTACGTGGACGGCCAGGGGCTTGAGGCCACCTTGCCGCTACCGGAATGGCAAAACGGCGCTGACAGGCTACTAGGCCTGTTCCTGGTGGGGGCCTATCAGGAAATCTTGGGCGATCTGCACAACCTGTTCGGCGACACGGATTCCGTGGATGTGGCCCTTGATGATCAAGGCCGTTGGCGGCTATCGACCTTGCGCCAGGGCGATAGCGTCGCCGAGGTGCTGCGCTACGTGGACTTCGATGCCCAGGTATTGCGCGAGCGGCTGCAAGCTCAGTTGCACAACAGCCGCCTGAGCGAGCAGGAACGCGAACACTTCATGGATGACCTGATCGCGGGGCTTGAAGGCTATACCTATCTTGAATGAGCATCGTCCACGCGGGTTTTGATATCGAGCCCCGCGTGGCTGGTTCCCGCCTCCAGAATGAAACGCAGCTCGGCGCCAGGCGGCAGTGGCCCGACTCCCGCCGGTGTGCCGGTCAGCACCACATCGCCCGGCTCCAGGGTGAAGTGTCGGCTCATTTCCGCCAGCAGCGTCGGTATCTGGAACAGCATGTCGCTGGTTTGGCCGGTCTGGCGGCGCTCGCCGTCGATATCCAGGCTAAATGCCAGACTGCTCCAGTCCGGAGCATTCTCAATTGCAACGAAAGACGACAGCGGGCAGGCGCCGTCAAACGCCTTGGCGATTTCCCAGGGGTGCCCCTTCTCTTTTAGCTGGGCCTGAACGTCGCGCCTCGTCAGATCCAGCGCCAGTCCGATTCCTACTACCGCAGCTTCCGCCGCCTGCGGCGATGCCCCCGTCAACGTCTCACCGATCAATAGAGCAAGCTCGGTCTCGAAATGCACCTCGCCCCGCTCGCTGGGCATCGCGATCGTCTCTTCAAGCATTACAGCACTGGTCGCCGGCTTGATGAACAACAGCGGCGCGCTGGGCACGGGGTTATCGAGCTCTTTTGCATGCTCGGCGTAATTACGCCCCACGCAAACGATCTTGCCCAGAGGTTGATCGAAGGATCGGCCATCGGTGAAACGGGGAGCGAAGCGCATAGTTATCTCCTGAAATTGGGGCCATAACTAAGGAAACACTGAATAAATGTCTGCATGGGCGAATCGCTGCGTTGCGCGGTACTCGATGGCTCGCCTAACCCCATGTTATGTCTCGCCTTCTGCGTGCCGTGCGCCTTGCGCTTCATTCCATTCGCCGATTTATTCAGCGTTTCCCTAACGACTATCGGGATTCTAACCGAGCCCTCCATCTGATTTAACGCCGATCTACAAATTTTGCTTTCTCGAATGCCGCTCGAGCGACTCATCATTGCAACTATTCTACAGCAGCTACATACAGCCCGCGCTTTGGTACAAATCTTGTACAAAAAAGCATTTTTGCGACGACAGCTGCGTGAACTTGATCCGAATCACCTTAGCGATTCTCTTTACTCAAGAAACCCCTCAAGAGTTGGTGCCGTAAGTCGATAATACTGATTAGCAGCAATTTGAACTCAACATTCGAACCTTTTGCAGATTTACCGACCCCATTTCTACACAAATTTTGCACAACTAATGTACAACACAAAACCGGAAAAGGAGAATATCGACATGAATTCGTCTAGGAGCCAGATACCCAGCGCTTATCGACGCCGCATCGACCGCGTGATGTGGGCGCTGGCACTGCTCAATCTTGCCATTTGTCTAGTGGCGGGGATTCTCAATGGCAGCTGGCTGTCAGTAGTCGGCTTTGCCCTGACGGCAGTGCCCTTGGCTTACCTGATTACTCGCACCTGGGCCGGCACGCTGTTCAGTGGCATGACCATGGCTGCCCTGTTCATGGGCTTTTCTGCTCTATTGATCGACCAAACCGGGGGCATGATCGAGGCACATTTCAGCATCTTCATCATGCTTTCGGCGTTGATTCTCTACTGTGACTGGCGGGTGATTCTGGCTGGTGCCGGGGTGATCGCCGCACATCATATCGGCTTTACCTATCTACAATATCTTGGCTGGACACATATCTATCAGGGCGTTACCCCCAGCAATGTCATGCATCTGATCATGTGCCTGGCAATGCATGCGGGTGCCGTGGTGGTTCACGCGTTCATTCTGGGCTATCTGAGCAACACACTGCATCAGGTCATTGGTGATGGACTAAGAATCACCGACTTCGCTCGGGAAGCGGAACAGGGGAAGCTCGACGCGAAATTTACCCAGGAACAGCGCCGCCGCCCTGCTCTCGATGCCATCGCCAGCATGCAGGCCAAGCTGACCAGCGTGCTCAAGGAGGTGCGCCAGACCGCGGTAACGGTACATACCTTGAGTGCCGACACCACTGCGGCGCAGCAGACGCTTCAGCAGCAGGCCCAGCGCAGCGCCGAACAGATCGAGCGTACCGCTTCCAGCACCGAAGAGCTTTCGACTTCGACTCGTCAGAGCGCGGCAGAGGCGGAGCGTACCAATCAACTGGCGTCCCAGACCGGCGACACCGTTCGTCAAGGTGCACAAAGCGTGGCCCAGCTCAGCGAGACCATGTCTCATATCGATGAAAGCGCCCGGGATATTGCACAACTGCTGGGTGAGATCGACAACATCACCTTCCAGACCAATCTATTGGCGCTGAATGCCTCCGTGGAAGCGGCCAGAGCCGGCGAACAGGGGCGCGGCTTTGCCGTGGTGGCCAACGAGGTACGAGGGCTGTCAGAGCGCACGGCTCACACGGCGCAATCGATTCGCGAACGGGTCGATCATTCCAATCAACAGGTAAAGTCCGGCGTGGAGCAGGTGCGCACCACCGAAGAACTGATGCAGCGGGTGGTGGAAGCCTTCCAGCAGGTCTCCAATCGCATGGATGATATCACCACCTCAAGCCACGAGCAGAATCAAGGCATCGAAACCCTCAACGCCAGTATTCTCGAAATGCAGGAAGCACTTGCTCTCTCTGCCAGCTCCATCGACAGCACCAAAGGGGTGGCGGAACGCCTGGAAGAAGCGGCGCAGTACCTGACCACCACCATCGGCTACTTCCACCTGGAAAACGAATCGACCCAGACGACTCAGCCTCGCCAGGATTCCACCGAAGAAAAATCGAAGGTCATATCCCGGAAGAGCCCGACCGCCCTGGCACCGGCCTGATATTCACGACAAGCTTCAAGCGGCCACTTCTGGCCGCTTTTTTTGTTTAACCCGCCAATCATCGCCGCCTCTGAACCGCTAGGCTCGCTCGGAGACTGGACAGTGCCCTGCTTATTGGAACAGGCATCAAAGCAAACGTTGGGGCAAAAGTCGTTCAGGTGCCGATATTGCCTTGCGCCTCTTGCTCATCGAAGTATCTAACCGTCGACTCCGCATTGCATTTGGGGTCGTGTAAAAAGGTCTTGGTCACATCGAGCTTGCCCAGGTGCTGAATCGTGCGCCGCCCCAGCAATACCGGATAGATCATGTCACTGCGATCTCTGAGGCTGAACTGCTCCTCATAAATCGTATCATTCATGCAGATTTTCAGTAGCACTACCGGGCGCTCATCCTTGCCACCGGCACCGCGAACCGTCAGGTTTCGCTGAAGCGGCAATTCCATTTTCTCGGATACTTTCTCTTCGCTCTTTTGGTCTTCAAGTGTCAGGGTGAAGCGAACCCAGTCATCGCCATCACGCTCGAAGTGCTCGATATTCTTGGCATTTATCGATGAGGTCAGCGCACCGCTATCGAGCTTGGCTTTGGCTACCGCGCCGAGCGACCCGATTCCGGCTCTTTCGATCCAGCCATAGGTGGCGTCGTCATCCGCCCAGGCCGTGCCGGCCCCCAACACTGCCATCAATACGGGTAATACGACGCTCCCTGTCAATTTACGCATCGACACAACTCTCTCCTGTTTGAATGAAAATTAGGCATAGCGAGACTCTGGAAACCGGGAATCCTACCATTTGTATACGGATTTCTCGCGCTTGGCAGTGGCAAAATAAACCTAAGTTATAGCGCTATATTTCCCCTGCATGGTTTCTTCACACGAAGATTACTTTGCCGCCGGGGAGTTATAGTGAATCGAGTCGTATTCGATAGTATTTTCAAGCGCTTCGATATTTACCATACCCTAGAAAAAGAGGTTACGGCGCTACTCGATCACTTCCCAGAAGACCAACTGATCCATCGAAAGGCAGGTGATTGTTTATGGCAGGAAGGTGAAAGTGCCAACTCTTTGCTCGTTTTACGCAGCGGCTGGGCTTGTTCGATCTATTATCATAAAGATGGTAGTCGACAACTACTCGAAATCTATTTGCCCGGCGACGTGCTTGGCCTGTGTCAGATCGCTTCAGGGAACCGCCGTACCAATGCCGTGATGCTGACCGATGGCTGGGTATGCGAACTGCCTCATTCGTCGCTACTGAAACTATTCGATGACTCGCCGAACACGGCAGCACTGCTGTTTGCCATCATCAACCAGCGCCAGGCAATGCTCGCCGAGCGCCGAATCACCATGACGCACCGAAGCGCCAAGCAACGATTGGCGCATTTTATTTGTGAATGTCATACACGACTGCTTGAAATCGACGAGAACTATCGGGATGAGTTCCTGTTGCCGCTGACCCAGCAGGATCTGGCCGATACATTGGGCATGAGCGCGGTGCACGTCAGCCGCACTTTCAGCCAACTCGCCGCAGAGGGGTTGGTGCAACGTCATCTTTTCCAGCTGATCATTCTCGATGCGACCAAGCTCAGGGAAATAGCGGCATTCGATGAGCGCTACTTGAAGATCCTGTGGGGCGGTGGGAATTTGTCGTTGATAGAGCAACCGCCATCCATCCCCATCAGCCCAGCAGCTTCCGGTTTCAGCGAAGATCAAGATGGAAGAATCGCGGAAAAGCAGTAGAAGACTTCAAAGAGCCCGGCATGAGCGGATATCAGCCCATGGACTTGAAGCGCCGACCTGTGAATTACGAGTGCATTGCCCTACTAACGGAGCTACGTCAGCTCATGACTCGAATGAGAAAAAACCGGTTCATAATTCTGAAGGGGATGTCAGTCATCACCTTCTAAGTTTTCACTGCGTATCTTTTCGGCGAGCTTGCATAAATAACCAGGCGTCACGGAATCGATGCCCGCCTCTTTCATGGCGTTTGCCAACCTCAGATATGCTTCTGCATCGCAATCTGCAAGACGTGCCTCTTCCAACTCAAGCTCTGTCATTCCTACCAAGTCTCCGTAATGTCCGCTAAGCAATGCCATTTGTCATGGCGAGCATGGGTAGTTTAGCAAACCATGCCATGACAAGGCTTTGCTTCGCATCAGGAAATTGCACCAGGAATGTAAAACAATGCAAAAAAATGTTGGCAAATTTCACTCTAACGCAGTTCTTCAATGCGGTTTGGCAGGATTGCCGGAAACCGTCGTGCCGGCGGGTACATCTCGCGTGACAACACTGCCCGCTCCTACGATGGCATCGTCTTCTACGGTAACGCCAGGTAATATGACCGCATGGCCTCCAATCCAGGTATTTCGGCCGATAATGACAGGGCGTCCGCACTCCAGCCCCTTATTGCGACTGGCCGCGTCCCGAGGATGATCCGCCGCGTAGATCTGCACACCGGGGCCGATCTGTGTCCTGTCGCCGATTCGAATGGCGCAGATGTCGAGCAGCACACAGCCGTAGTTCAGGAACACGCCATCGCCGATGAAAAGGTTGTATCCATAGTCGATGAAAAATGGCGGTCTGATGACGCTACGGGCACCAAAACTGCCTAGGCATGTCTTAAGCAACTCTCGTCGCAGACCACGATCTTCCACCGTGGTCTGGTTGTAGCGATGTACGAACAGTTGTGCACGGCTGCTGTCTTCGATCAGCTCTTCATCGCCTGGGTGATAAAGCGCACCTGCGACCATCTTCTCTTTTTCAGTCATGCTGTGTCCGTTTTTCTCATCTTGAAACACTAATCGAACAGGATAACTTGCCTGATCGCTTCTCCATTTGCGAGACGGTCGAACCCTTCATTGATGTCATCAAGCTTGATGCGATGGGTGAGCAATTTATCTACCGGCAAGCGGCCCGCCATATAAAGGGCAACATATTCCGGGATATCCAACGCGGGAACATGTCCGCCCAGATAGGAGCCCATGAAGCAGCGCTCTTCTGCTACCATCTTGGTCGGGCTAAGCTCCAGACGTGTGTCTGGATGCGGCAATCCGGCGGTGACGGTCGTCCCTCCCTTACCCGTAGCGGCCAGCGCAAATTCCAGTGCCGGCGCTACGCCGGCGAACTCCGCCGCGATATCCACGCCTCCCCCGCTGAGTGAGTGCACCTTCTCCACAGCGTCCTCATCCGAAGAGTTAACGACATGGGTGGCCCCAAGCTGTTTTGCCATGTCTAGCTTGTCCTGGGCGATGTCTGCTGCAATCACCTGGCGAGCGCCACCGGCGATGGCGCCCAAGACGGCAGACAAACCTACGCCACCAAGCCCCACTACCAGCACGGACTGACCCGCTCGCAGCTTTGCGGTATGCACGATGGCCCCCACGCCGGTAAGCACGGCGCAGCCAAATACCGCAGCGATATCAAAGGGTAGATTCTTGTCGATCTTGACTGCCGAACGGCGCGAGGTCACGACGTGTTCGGCAAAGCCAGAAACGCCCAGATGATGATTGATCGTTTCGTTGCCCTGATGCAAACGATGATCGCCGCCCAATAGCACGCCTTCGTTGTTGGCCTTGGCACCGGGAGCACAGAGTGCTGCACGCCCTGCAAGACAGTAATCGCAGGTGCCACAGCTAGGCACGAAGGAGAACACTACATGATCGCCCACCGCCAGATCCTTGACCCCTGGACCGACCTCGACGATCTCCCCGGCGGCCTCATGGCCCAGCGCCATGGGAAGTGGCCGGGGCCGATTGCCATCGATGACTGAAAGATCCGAGTGACAAAGTCCCGCCGCATGAACACGAACCAGAATCTCATTGCTGCCCGGCGTGTCGAGTTCCACCTCCTCGATCTTCAAGGGTTGAGAGTCTTTGTAGGGTGTTTCAGCGCCCATTTCTCTGAGTACTGCCGCACGGGTTTTCATGACGACGCCTCCTGTCGCTTTTAGTTTCTGCTTTGGTTTCGGGCATGTTCAGTGGTCGACGTCCTTGGTAAACGTCTCGTCGTTTTCACCACCAAAGAAGTGGCGACCATAGATCAGTAGACACAGACCTACGCCTACAGCGAATGCCCAGGTAGCACCTTGCGCTGCAAGTACTGCCGCGGTAACGCCAGCAATGCCCAGATCACGCTGACTATGTGCCTGCATGATGCCGATCCGCACGCTTACATAGCCTTGAATCAATAGTGTCAAAGCCAACGCGACCCCAAGAATCGGCTCCACAAGGCTAACAATGGGCATCAGAAGCAGTCCGGTATTCGTTCCCCAACGGAAGGAGCCGGCGCCACCGAAGATCGAGTCCATGGCTTTGCGTCCTTCCTTGAAGCGTTCGACAATGACCACGTGCATGGCCGCCCATAGCGGGCCACACATGGCTACATCCGGCCCTATGATGCTCATGGTGGCGTTGCGCCCACCGAATATCATGTGGGCACGATCAGGATTGTAGTCCACATCCTCATCCGGACGACTCTCGTCCGCTTCTCGCAACAGCGCCTTGCCCTGCAGCACATCCCCGAACAGCACGATATAGGCCGCCAGCACCGTCGGGATGGCCTGCAGGAACATGCCGGGAGACGGCAATCCCAGCCCGAATACGGTGTATTCAGTCCATAGGGTCACGAAATCTGGCGAAGTGATACCCCACTCAATGGTCGGCCAAGGCGCTTCACCGAACAGCGGGGCCAGAACGATCGCCAAGGCGATAATAGGAAAAATCCCTAGCTTGCCCAGAGTGGCCCAGAACGTGTTGCGCGTTTTCAGCGTGTTGAAGTGCTGAGAAAAGATGAGATAAAAGGCGATACCGATGGCGATCGAAATGGTCCAAGGGAAACTCTCGAAGCGTCCGCCCACTTCAAAAACGGCAATCACTGCAGCAATGCCGGCGCCCATGATGATGCCTGCCTTGATGGCAGGCGGCACCAGGCTAACTACCCGCTTGGACAGACCCGACAAGCCCAGCACGATACAGAAAAGCCCAAGTAGTAACTGAAATGCGATCAATGCATGAACACGATCGGGCCCCTCCGGAAAGGTCCCGCAATAGGCAATCAATAGCGGGATAGCCGGGGTGATCCAGCCCGGTACTACCGGGTCGCCCAGCAAATGGTGAGTAAGATAAAGGAACCCGTTGAGTAGCACGACTGCCAGTGCCGCCTCAAAAGGCATTCCGAGAAGTTCCGTCATCAATGGAATGGCCGCAAGGTCCACCGCACACATTAGAAGGCCCTGAAAATAGTCGGGCCACTCGAAGCGATAATGCAGAAAAGGCAAACGCAGTTTGAAAGGGCCCATAGGCCAATACAGAGTCTCACCATCTGAGCGTCGGTAATCGCGCATTTTATTGTTGTCCTGGCTTGGGGAAATATATGTCGCCGGCAGATGGAGGTTACACATCGAAGGTGCGTCGTGATGACAGGAGGTCGATGTACAGGCACTTCCACCAGGCGCAATGAAACTATGGGTGGGAACCCATAGGACGTCAAATATCCATTGGCGAATTCTAACTCAAGGGAACAGAAGTAAGAGCATCAGGAAAATGATGCTCTCTAGCAGGTGTTAGGCATATCGCTTAACGTACGATGACTACGGCACAGGTCGCAACATGCAGTACCCGGTGAGAAACACTGCCTATTACCAGACTTTTTATGTTGCTGTTACCACGGCTTCCCATGACGATGGCATCGACGCCGAGTTGCTTGGCCTCGGCAATAATACTGGTGGCGGGTTGGCCGGCACGCACGATGTGCTTCACGCGTTCATTTTCGACCTTTGATGCCTGGCAAGCCTGCTCGATGAGCGCATGCCCGGCTTCTTGCACAAGCTCCTCGGCATTGGTTGCTAGAACGCCAGCGGACCGTCCAAGTGCATCTTTGGCAAGGGGCGCTTCCTGAACGCTAAGAATGTAGAGCATGCCTTGCTCAGGTTCGAGCAGATTGGTGGCCAGCGCCAGCGCTTTATGAGATTGAGCAGAGCCATCGACAGGAACAAGAATTGACTTGTACATAGCGCCTCCGGGGCAGCCGTGATTAGCAAACGCGAGTCCTTCGTCAATCAATCTAGCGTAATTCAAAAAAAACTTCTTGACCTGGATCAAAAAGTTAAGGCACGCAGATAGTTACCTGTCTCTACCCCTAGGGGTATCTAAACACTAGATGCTTCAGCCCACATTTACAGTGGAGAGCCAGGTGAGATGGATGGAAACCGTAGTATTAAATTGGTTCAATAACTCTCTTTAGAATTAGCACTAATGCATTACAAACTGCTCGATCTCGTCACGCATTGTGAAAATGCCGTGTTAGCGTTGACCTGCGCCAAATGCCAACTCGCTATGATAAGCGCCAAGTTTGTGAGCAAGACAACGCATAGTGCTGGCTTGGAGCGAGTCGAACAAAATGGAGTACGTTAGACGCTTCAGGTTCGCGGCAAATATTCATCAGCCGAATCCGATAAAACACTTGAAATAGGCAACGCATGAGTACCACAGCCTTCAGATCATTGAGTCGGACGCCCTTCTTCCACAGACGGCGCCCACAGCCATCCTTCGACGGTTTGGAGATACATGATGAGCTTTTATGAACGAGAGGCTGCGGGCCTAAACGATATGGTGCACCGCTTACAGAACGAGCTCGCCAGGGCACGACGGGAGCGGGACGAACTCGCCATGTATCTTGCCAGCGCCAAGCGCCAGCTTATCGAGGCCGAAGACCAGCTCGTCACGACACACTGTAAAAGCAAAAAATCCAGCCTCCATAGTAGCAAAGCCAAACGAATACTTATCAAGGCCAAACGTAAACTCGCCATGATGATGGTGGCGTGACAATTCCTTCTTCGACTAGCCAGCCCCTCCAAGATCGGATAACCGGCAAGGCACTTTGGCTGGTTACGCATAGTTGAATGAGCGATTGTCAAATCGCTCCCTTTCCTCCTTCCTTCCTCGCGCATCCTTTCCAAACTGCTATGTTTATCAAACGGTCAGCGTTGATCGTGAAGAACATCCCTCCAGATCAGGGAGGGGCACAATTTAAACAACCGCACAATAACTCTAAAAGGCGGTAGGCAATGCCGAAAGCTATTCTGCTTTATATCCACGCCATCGACGCGATGAACCGCTTCATCGGCCGCATCGCGATGTACCTGATCTTCGTGCTGGTCGGGGTTCTGCTGTGGTCCTCGGCTTCCAAGGCGTTCATGACCCCATCGCTGTGGACGCTGGAAACCGCGCAGTTCGTCATGGTGGCCTACTTCGTTCTGGGCGGACCCTATTCGATCCAACTCGGGTCGAACGTGCGTATGGACCTGTTCTATGGCGAATGGTCGCCAAAGACCAAAGCTTGGGTCGATGCCATCACGGTGTTCTTCCTGATCTACTACCTTGGCGTGCTGCTTTATGGCGGCCTGGTGTCGTCGGCCTATTCGCTGGGTTATTTCGGCAGCGAACCCTTCGATTTTTTCCTCGATCTTGGCTGGACGTTTCTTACCCAAGGCCCGACGGCGGCCAGTGAACAGCTCGGCTTCATGGAGCGCAGCCCGACCGCCTGGCGACCCGTGATGTGGCCGATCAAGGCGGTGATCTGCATCGGGGTGCTGCTGATGATCCTTCAAGGCCTTGCCGAATTCTTCAGGGACATTGGCCATCTGCGCGGGGAGAGCGCCTGATGCCCTACGAGATGATCGCCATCCTGATGTTCAGCTCGATGATGCTGTTGCTGCTGACCGGCCAGCGTGTGTTCGGTGCCATCGGCTTCGTCGCGGCACTGGCGGGTGTGCTGCTATGGGGCACCGGCGGCGTGGACATTCCGTTCGCCTCGGCGATGAAGCTGATGAAGTGGTACCCGCTGCTGACCCTGCCGATGTTCATCTTCATGGGCTATGTGTTGTCGGAAAGCCGTATCGCGGATGACCTCTATAGGATGTTCCACGTCTGGATGGGGCCGGTGAAAGGGGGCCTTGCCATCGGCACGATTGGTTTGATGGTACTGATTTCGGCCATGAATGGGCTCTCGGTAGCCGGCATGGCCATCGGCGCTACCATCGCCTTGCCGGAATTGCTGCGGCGCGGCTATGACAAGATCATGGTGACCGGCGTTATCCAGGCGGGTTCGAGCCTGGGGATTCTCGTGCCGCCCTCTGTGGTGCTGGTGCTCTACGCGATGATCGCGCGCCAGCCCGTGGGTCAGCTGTGGCTTGCCGGAGTGTTGCCGGGGCTGATGATGGCGACGCTATTCGTCATCTACATCTACGTGCGCTGTCGCATTCAGCCCAGGCTGGGGCCGGTGCTGCCCATTGAAGAACGCGACGTATCGCTTACTGAAAAACTGCGATTGCTTGGGGCGGGGGTGCTGCCGCTGGTGATCTTCGCGGTGATGATGGTGCCCTTCGTGAAGGGCTGGACCTCGCTGGTCGAGAGTTCCGCCATTGGCGCCATGGCGGCGTTCTTGGCCGCTATCCTCAAGGGCCGGATGACGCGCCAGGTATTCGAGACTTCGGTGCGCCAGACATTGGCGATTTCCTGCATGTTCATGTGGATCATCCTGGCGGCTCTTGCCTTTGGCGCGATCTTCGACGGGCTGGGAGCGGTCAAGGCAATCGAGGATCTGTTCACTCAGCGCCTGGGGCTTTCGCCCTGGACGATTCTGATCCTGATGCAGCTCAGCTTCATTGTGATGGGCACCTTTCTGGACGACACCGCCATGCTGGTGATCGTGGCGCCGCTTTACGTGCCGCTGGTGGATGCTCTGGGCTTCGACCTGATCTGGTACGGCATTCTCTACACCATCACCACCCAGATCGCCTACATGACGCCGCCTTTCGGCTACAACTTGTTTCTGATGCGCGCCATGGCGCCGCCGGAGATCGGCCTGCGGGATATCTATCGGTCGATCATCCCCTTCGTGTTCGTGATGCTCGTCGCCCTCAGCCTGGTGATGATCTTTCCCCAGATCGCCCTGTGGTTGCCCGGCTATATTTATGGAAGCTGAAAATATCAAGAAGAACAACGACAAGCGCCTTACCTATCCATCAAGGAGTAGAGAAAAATGACAACAAGACGCAAGTTTCTAATATCCGCCGCCACCGGCGCTGCCATGGTGCCACTGGCCACTCGGGCTGTCGCTCAGTCCCAGCCTAAGATCACCTGGCGCATGCAGACCTATGCCGGCGCCGCCTTGGCGGAACACGTCGCCAAGCCCGCCATCGATATGTTCAACAAGATCGCCGGAGAGCGCATGCAGATCGAGCTCTCCTATGCGGATCAGCTGGTCCCCACTGGTGAGCTGTTTCGCGCCATGCAGCGCGGCACCATCGATGCGGTGCAGTCGGATGACGACTCCATGGCGTCCCCTACCCAGGTGGCGGTGTTTGGCGGCTATTTCCCCTTCGGGTTGCGCTACAGCCTGGATGTGCCGGTGCTGTTCAATCGCTACGGGCTGAAAGAGATCTGGGAGGAAGAGTACGCCAAGGTCGGCGTCAAGCATGTCAGCGCCGGCGCCTGGGACCCGTGCCATTTCGCCACCAAGGAGCCTATCCGCAGTCTGAAAGATCTGGAAGGCAAGCGTATCTTTACCTTCCCCACCGCGGGGCGGTTCCTGTCGCAGTTCGGCGTAGTGCCGGTGACCCTGCCCTGGGAGGATATCGAGGTGGCCGTGCAGACCGGGGAGCTGGATGGCATCGCCTGGTCGGGTATCACCGAGGATTACACCGTGGGCTGGGCAGATGTGACCAACTACTTCCTGACCAACAACATCTCCGGCGCCTGGATCGGTCATTTCTTCGTCAATATGAAACGTTGGGAAGAGCTGCCGGAAGACCTCAAGCTATTGTTCGAAGTGTGCTGCGAGCAGTCGCATTACTATCGCCAGTACTGGTATTGGGGCGGCGAAGCGGCGCTGCGCGTAAACGGCGACAAACTGAAACTCACCTCGATCCCCGATGACGAATGGGAGCAGGTCGAGAATGCCGCCGAGAAATTCTGGGATGAACTTGCCGAGGGATCCGAGATCAGGGCCAAGGTGGTCGGGATCTTCAAGCAATACAACGCGGATATGCGCAAGGCCGGCCGGCCTTATCGCTATACCGATGCGTAATTCTGCTTACAGGGAGGTCTGGATATGACCAGCGCGCTGACTTTCGAGGCTCTAAACGGTCAGGTCGAGAATGGCGAGATCGACACAGTGCTCGTGTGTTTTGTCGACATGCAGGGACGCCTGATGGGCAAGCGGCTTCATGCGCGCTATTTCGTGGCGAGCGGTTGGGGGGAGATGCATTGCTGCAACTACCTACTCGCCACGGATCTCGAGATGGACACGCCGGACGGCTATGCCAGTACCTCCTGGCAGACGGGGTACGGTGACTACATGATGAAGCCCGACCTTGACACTCTGCGCCCGATGCCATGGCTGGAGGGCACCGCCATGGTGCTATGCGACGTACTGGACCCGAATAGTCACGAACCGGTACCTCATTCGCCCCGTGCCATGCTCAAACGCCAGTTGGCACGGCTAAAGGAGAAAGGGCTCGATGCCATCATGGCTACCGAGCTGGAGTTCTTTTTGTTCGAGAAAAGTCTGGATGAGATCCGCCGGGACGGCTTCCGCAATCTGGCGCCGATCAGCGGCTACAACGAGGACTACCACATCTTCCAGACCACCAAGGAAGAGCACGTGATGCGCCCCTTGCGCAATCACCTCTACGCGGCGGGCATCCCGGTGGAGGGCACCAAAGGCGAAGCCGAAGCGGGACAGGAAGAGCTGAACATCAAGTATGCGAGCGCCCTGGAGACCGCGGATCATCACACCATCGCCAAGCACGCGATCAAGGAAATCGCCTGGCAGCAGGGCCGCTCGGCGACCTTTCTGCCCAAATGGCACCAGGACCGGGTGGGCAGTTCCAGTCATGTGCATCAAACGCTATGGCGCGAGGGCGCCTCTGCCTTCTTCGATGAAAGCGACGAGCTGGGCATGTCCAAGCTGATGAAGCACTACCTGGCTGGGCTGCTGAAATACGCCCCGGACTACACCTATTTCCTGGCGCCCTACATCAACAGCTACAAGCGATTCCAGGAGGGTACCTTTGCGCCCACCCGCACCATCTGGTCGGTGGACAATCGCACGGCAGGCTTTCGTCTGTGTGCCCAGAGTACGAAATCGGTGCGCATCGAATGCCGTGTCGGCGGCTCGGACATGAACCCCTATCTGGCCATGGCCGCGCAGCTGGCCGCCGGGCTCAAGGGGATCGAGGAAAAATTGAAGCTGGACCCACCCACCGAAGGCAATACCTACGCCGGCGATACTGGCTTGATTCCACAGAATCTGCGCGATGCCCATGCGGCGCTGAAAGGCTCGACCATGCTGCGCGAGATGATGGGCGACGACGTGGTCGATCACTATGCGCGGGCCGCCGAGGTAGAGATGGAGGACTTCGCCCGGGTGGTGACCGATTACGAGATCGCGCGCGGCTTCGAACGGGCATGAGGTTCGAACGGGCATGAGGAAGGGAGACGACTATGGCTCATATTCTCAAATGTATTTCACCCATCGATGGGTCGGTGTTTGCCGAACGCGAAGTTCTGTCGCGGGATGCGGCCATGCAGGCCGCCGAGCGGGCGCGAGCGGCCCAAGCAGAGTGGGCTGCGCGGCCCCTGCAGGAGCGTATCGATCTGGTGATGGCCGGCGTTGCCGCCGTGGGGGCGATGAACGACGACATCGTGCCGGAGCTTGCCCACATGATGGGCCGCCCGGTACGTCATGGCGGCGAGTTCGGCGGGTTCGAGGAGCGCGCCAGCCACATGGCGACGATCGCCCAGGAGGCCTTGACGGATATCGAGGTGGGCGAGGACGAGACGTTCAAGCGCTATATCAAGCGTATTCCCCACGGCGTGGTGCTGGTGGTGGCGCCGTGGAACTACCCCTACATGACAGCGATCAATAGCGTCGCACCGGCGCTGATCGCGGGCAACGCGGTGCTGCTCAAGCACGCCACCCAGACGCTGCTGGCGGGAGAGCGCATGGCGCAAGCCTTTCATTCCGTTGGGGTGCCCGAGGCCGTCTTCCAGAACGTCTTCCTCGATCACGACACCACCTCGGCACTGATCGCGGAGCGGGCATTCGATTTCGTCAACTTCACCGGCTCCGTCAATGGCGGGCGCGAGATGGAACGGGCGGCGGCCGGGACGTTCATCGGCCAGGGGCTGGAGCTGGGCGGCAAGGACCCGGGCTACGTCATGGAGGATGCGGACCTCGAGGCGGCGGTCGACACCCTGATCGGCGCGGCGATGTTCAACTCCGGGCAATGCTGCTGCGGAATCGAGCGCATCTATGTGCATGAAAGCCTGTTCGAGGCCTTCGTCGACAAGGCGGTAGCGATCGCTGAGGCTTACAAGCTGGGCAATCCCCTAGAGCCGGAGACGGACATCGGCCCCATGGCCCATGTCCGCTTCGCCAAGGAAGTCCGTGACCAGATCGACGAAGCCGTAGCCGCCGGCGCCAAGGCCCATATCGCACAAAAGCCGGAAGACGACGGCGGCACCTATCTGACCCCGCAGATCCTGACCGAGGTGACCCACGACATGCGCGTGATGCGCGACGAGAGCTTCGGCCCGGTGGTGGGCATCATGAAAGTGTCCGGCGATGAGGAGGCGATTCGGCTGATGAACGATAGTCCGTTCGGCCTGACTGCCAGCCTGTGGACCGCGGATATCGATCGGGCGCAGCGGCTGGGTGAGCAGATCGAGACCGGCACGGTGTTCATGAACCGCGCCGATTATCTCGACCCGGGGCTATGCTGGACCGGCTGCAAGGAGACCGGCCGTGGCGGTGGGCTATCGGTGATCGGCTATCACAACCTGACCCGCCCAAAATCCTATCATCTGAAGAAGGTGACCCCATGACGCTGACTGGCAACTGGTCCTATCCCACCGCGATCCGCTTCGGCGCCGGTCGCATTGCGGAGCTGTCCGAGGCCTGTGCCCAGGCGGGCGTCAGTCGCCCCTTGCTGGTGACTGACCGGGGGCTTGCCAAACTGCCGATCACCCAAGCGGCGCTGGATATCCTGGACGCCGCGAATCTCGGGCGCGGCCTGTTTGCCGAGGTCGACCCCAACCCCACGGAAGACAACATGGTGGCAGGGGTCGAGGCCTACAAGGCGGGCGGCCATGACGGGGTGATCGCCTTCGGCGGCGGCTCGGGGCTGGACCTGGGCAAGCTGGTAGCCTTCATGGCCGGCCAGACGCGCCCGGTCTGGGATTTCGAGGATATCGGCGACTGGTGGACGCGCGCCGACGCCGAGGCCATCGCACCCATCATAGCGGTGCCCACCACTGCCGGCACTGGTGCGGAAGTGGGCCGTGCCAGCGTCATCACCAATCCCGCCACCCATGTGAAGAAGATCATCTTCCATCCGAAAATCTTGCCCACGGTGGTGATCTGCGACCCTGAATTGACGGTGGGCATGCCCAAGTCGATCACCGCTGGCACGGGGCTGGACGCCTTTGCTCACTGTGTCGAGGCGTTTTCCAGCCCTCATTACCACCCGATGAGCCAGGGCATCGCCCTGGAAGGCATGCGGCTGGTCAAGGAGTACCTGCCCCAGGCCTATGCCGACGGCAGCGACATAGAGGCGCGTGCCCAGATGATGAGCGCGGCGATGATGGGCGCCACCGCCTTCCAGAAGGGGCTAGGGGCAATTCATGCCATGAGTCACCCGATCGGGGCGGTGTTCAATACCCATCACGGCACCACCAATGCCGTCTGCATGCCGGCGGTGCTGGCCTTCAACGCCGACAGCATTCGCGATCGTTTCGACAGGGTCGCCGCCTATCTGGACATCGACGGCGGCTTCGAGGGGTTCGTGTCCTTCGTACAGCAGTTCAACGACCAGATGGGCATTCCGCGCAAGCTGTCGGATATGGGCGCCAACCCGAGTCGTATCGACGAACTGGCTGCAATGGCCATTGAAGACCCAAGCTGCGCCGGGAATCCGGTGGAATTGACCGTCGAGAACCTCAAGGAGTTGTTCCGAAACAGCATGTAATGAAAATGCTCTAGAAGCGCAAGCCGCCGGTAAACATCATCCCGGCGGTACCGAAGACGATCAAATCCCCTTCCAGGCGCTTCCAACGTAACCCGATGGTCGGCAGTATGGCGGGGGCAATGCCTAAATGATTGAGCGGAATGTTGTCGCGTTTGTCACCATCATAGCCGCGCAGCAGTCCGGCGGTGAGTTTGGCGCGCACACTGATGCCGTGGCTAAGCTGCCATAGCGGGATTTCACGCCCGCCATAGAAATACCAGGTGGGTTGGTCGAAAGAGTTCTTGAACCAGGCCGTGCCGGCGAACCAGCGCTGTGGATTATGAAGCTCGATGCCGACCAGGCTTTGCTGCTCAACGTACTCAGAGCTTCCTCCGAAATGTTCGGTCCAGAGACTGGTTTGCACCAGGCCGTGATCATAGCGCCAAAAGGACGATGCCGTTTCGGCGCGAGCAGGGCTAATAGCCGTCAATAGCACGACCAGAGCTAGTGTGTGGGCCTTGGACATAACAATCTCATAAACGCATTTCGATACCCTGTTCGGCCAGGTAGCGTTTTGCATGAGGAATGCTGTATTCGCCGAAATGAAAGATGCTGGCAGCCAGTACCGCATCGGCGCCGCCTTCGGTAATGCCTTCTACCAGATGATCGAGGTTGCCCACGCCCCCGGAGGCGATCACCGGCACCGGTACCGCCTCGACAATCGCTCGGGTCAATGCCAGATCAAAGCCAGCACGGGTGCCGTCCCGATCCATGCTGGTCAATAGAAGCTCGCCGGCGCCCAGGTCGACCATCTTGCGTGCCCACTCCACCGCATCCAGCCCGGTAGGCTTGCGCCCGCCATGAGTGAATATTTCCCAGCGCGGCGTTTCATCATCCGCGGATACGCGCTTGGCGTCGATAGCCACCACGATACATTGATTGCCGAAACGCTCCGCTGCTTCGCGTACGAAGCTCGGGTTAATCACCGCCGCAGTATTGATCGAGACCTTGTCCGCCCCGGCGTTGAGCATGGTGCGAATATCGTCGCAAGTGCGGATGCCACCGCCGACGGTCAAGGGAATGAAGACCTCGCCGGCAATATGACTGACCATTTCCACCGTGGTAGCGCGGTCCTCGTGACTGGCGGTGATATCAAGAAAGGTGATTTCATCGGCGCCCTGCTGATTGTAGCGCTTGGCGACCTCGACAGGATCGCCGGCATCGCGGATACCGACGAAGTTGACCCCTTTGACTACACGCCCCGCATCGACGTCCAGGCAGGGGATGATGCGTTTGGCCAGTCCCATGCTCAGCCCTCCCGTGAAGCAGTAGAATCGAATTCGTCGCACAGACGCTGTGCTTCGGTGACATCGAGGCTACCTTCGTAGATAGCACGCCCGGTGATGGCGCCAAGGATGCCCTGGTCGGCGACTTTCGCGAGCTTTCGAATGTCATCGAGATCGGTTACTCCTCCGGAGGCAATCACCGGCAACCCGCCTTCCCGGGCCATTTCCACGGTGGCCTCGATATTGACGCCTTGCATCATGCCGTCTCTGGCAATATCAGTGTAGACGATGGAGGAAACACCGGCGTCGGCAAAACGCTTGGCAAGTTCGGTGGCCTTCACGCTCGAGACCTCTGCCCAGCCGTCGGTGGCAACGAAACCGTCCCGAGCATCCAGGCCGACGATCACATGGCCCTCGAACAAGCGACACATCTCGCTGACGAAGGCCGGCTCCTTGACCGCCTGGGTGCCGATTATCACGTAGCTCACCCCTGCCGCCAGATAGTGCTCGATAGTGGCTGCCGAGCGGATGCCGCCACCAATCTGGATGGGCAGGTTCGGATAGGCACGGGCGATAGCGGTAACCGCTTCACCATTGACTGGCTTGCCTTCGAAGGCGCCGTTGAGATCCACCAGATGCAAACGCCGTGCGCCGGTGTCGACCCAGCGTGCCGCCATGGCCACCGGGTCGTCGCCATAGCTCGTGGCATCGTCCATACGCCCCTGCTTCAAGCGGACGCATTGGCCGTCCTTGAGATCGATGGCGGGAATGACCAGCATGTCGTGTCCTCGTCAGTGCGGGATCCAGGGGGATCGTCGCTTGAATATTCTAAAAGTGGCGTAGCCTGGTGTGACGTTGGCTTTCAGGGTGCCCAGTTCACGAAGTTCTCGAGCAGTCTAAGGCCGTTGTTAGCGCTTTTCTCGGGGTGAAACTGTACTGCGAAGACCGCATCGCGTCCTGTCGCAACATGCGCCTCGACGCCGGCGTAGGCCGTCGTGCCGAAGACGTGGCCATCATGCTGAGAATCGACATAGTAGCTGTGCACGAAATAGAAGCGTGTACCGTCCTCGATGCCTTCCCAGAGTGGATGATGCTGGCGCTGGCTCACCTGATTCCAGCCCATGTGGGGCACCTTGAGACGTTCGTCGTTTTCATCCAGCAGGTTTTGACCGAAATAGCGTACCTTTCCCGACAGAAAGCCCAGGCAGGCCGTGCCGCCATTCTCTTCGCTTTCATCCATCAGCATCTGCTGGCCGACACAGATGCCCAGTAACGGCTTGGACTGAGCAACGAGCAGTTCTTGTACCAAGCCCTTCAATTCAGTGCGTTCAAGCTCGCCCATGCAGTCACGGATAGCGCCTTGACCCGGCAGAACCAGCCGGGTCGCACCAGCGATGACCCGTGGATCACGAGTGATCATCACATGCTCATGAGTCACGTGTTCCAGCGCCTTGGCGACTGAGTGCAGGTTGCCCATGCCATAGTCGATGACGGCGATCGTCATGCTCGCTCCTTGAAAATGAGGGTCAGAGGCAGCCCTTGGTAGAAGGCATCTGCCCGGCCATGCGGGTGTCACGCTCTATCGACATGCGTAGTGCCCGCCCGAAGGCCTTGAAGATGGTTTCGATCTGGTGATGGGCGTTGAAGCCTTTCAGATTATCAATATGCAGCGTTGCTTGGGCATGATTGACGAACCCCTGAAAAAACTCCCGGAACAGCTGGGTATCCAGGCCGCCAGTGGCGGCACGGGTGAATTCGACGTCCATGAACAGGCCCGGACGCCCGGAAAAGTCGATCACCACTCGCGAGAGCGCCTCGTCCAATGGGACATAGGCATGGCCATAGCGATGAATGCCACGCTTGTCGATAAGCGCCTTGGCAAAGGCCTGGCCCAGAGTAATGCCAATATCCTCGACGGTGTGATGCTCATCGATATGCAGATCGCCTTTGGCGTGGATGTCCAGATCGATCAGGCCATGGCGGGCAATCTGCTCGAGCATGTGGTCGAGAAACGGCACGCCGGTCTCGGCTGCAAAATGGCCTTGGCCATCCAGATTCACACTGACCGTGATCTGGGTTTCCAAGGTATCGCGGGATACTGTGGCAATACGCTCGGCCACATCCGAGCTATCCAGCCGGGCTGTCTCCATCGGGGGGTCTCCATCCGGATACTCACGCAAGGTAAATGGTGAATGATTGTGAATTGGATCGCACACAAGCGCTTGGAAGGAGCGCTTCTTTAGCTTGATCTGTCATTATAGAGAATCGTCATGGCCATCCGCTACAATGCGGGACAGGAACCTCAGGACGATAGTCGCATCAAGAGGATAGAGCATGGCCGTAATGCTCACAGAAGTCGATCATGCGTGCTGGGAAGCTCAAGCTCAGGTGAAAATCGATCTTTCACGTATCTATCATGATGCGCCTAGTGAACGCTTGCCTCAGAATGCTAATACGTTCGTTCAATCGCATCTAAACGGCGGCGGCGTATTCTATTGTGCGCTGTTCGATGATCGGCTATTGGCGGCGGTCAGCGTACAGAAGGAAGCAGACACTTGGTGGCTTGCCTATTTCTGCGTACGTAAAAGCATGCGTCGGCGTGGTATCGGGTCGCGGCTAATGGCTCTCATTGCAGAAGCGGCGCGTGAGCAGAGCAATACATTGCGCGTCGAGGCGACGCAGTTACAGCTGGAAGATCAGCTGTTGTTAACCCGTCTGGGCTATCGTCCAAAGGCCGGCGGCGTTTATTTCGAACTCAATCCGTTGGCAGCAGGAGGTTATTGATGAAAAGGTTGGTGCGGACGCTATTGGCCGTCATTGGCATATTGGGGCTGATAGTGGTAGCCGCCGTGGTCTATGTGACCACATTCTTCGATCCCAATGACTTGAAGCCTCGGCTGGTTGAAGCAGTGCGCGAACAGAGCGGCCTGGAGCTGGCTCTGGAAGGCCCCTTGAATTGGTCGTTCTATCCGCGACTAGGGGTCAGCGTGGAAGATGCTCGTGCCTGGTTGCCCGAGCAACCCCAGGAAGATACGCCTTTTGCGGCTATCGATAGCGCCGAAGTCAGTCTGGCATTTGCACCTCTGCTCACCGGTGATATTGCCATCGATGGGTTGACGCTAGACGGCATGCGGCTCGATCTTGTGCGCGATGAACAAGGTCTCGGAAACTGGGAAACGTTATTGCAGCGCCTGCAGGATGAGGAAACCGAGAAAGCTTTGGCACCTACATCCGCAGGACCGGCCATGAAGCAGGATGAACCGGATGTAGCGCTCGACATTGCCAATGTCGAAGTAAGCAACAGCCAGGTCAGCTATGCCGATCGACGCAGCGATCTAGATGTCACCGTGCGCGATCTGGCGCTCAGCAGCAGTAACGTCAATCCCGAGAATGCCTTTCCAGTCAAGAGCAGCTTCCTGGTAGACAGCGTGGTACCGCAGCTTTCCAGTAAGGTCGATCTCAAGACCAAGGTGCGCCTCGGTCTGGACGATGGCCGCTACGTGCTCGAAGGCTTGAATCTTGAGTCTCAAACTGAAATGACGCAGTTGCCGGACCGCAAACAGACGCTCTCCCTCAAGGCCAAGCAGGTGCTGGGCGAGATCAATAGCGGCGACTATCGACTCGAAGGCGCTGAGATCAAGGCCAACCTCGCGCACCCTGCGCTGGGCGAAAAGCCGCTGCCATTGGATCTTAGTTTCGAAGGCGAGGCGAATACCGAGCAGCAAACCGCCCAGATACAGGATCTGTTGTTGACCAGTGAGAAAGGGCTCAAGCTCACAGGCACGCTGTCTTTCACCGAGCTCTTGAATTCGCCGAATTACACCGGGCAAATCAAGCTGGCGCCCATGTCGCTAAGACCCTGGCTCGAACGCTTCGGTAGCACGTTGAATACCGCGGACGATGAGGCACTGTCCCAGGTAGCACTTACCAGCCCGATAAAAGGCGATATGCAGAAGGCCAACCTGACCAACCTGACCCTGGTGATGGATGACAATACCTTTGGCGGGCAGTTGGGAATCGGCCTGGATGGCAAGGCATATATATTCGATCTCGAGGGCGAACGCCTGAATCTCGATGATTATCTACCTCCGATCGAGGAAGAGGACGCCAAGGAAAGCACCGCTTTTCTTGAACCACTGGGGATCGACTCCGCCTATGCTCAGGAAGAAACGAATGAACTGGTACCGGTCGATGCGCTGCAAGACCTGACTCTGGATGGCAAGCTTTCCCTGACAGAGCTCAAGGTCAAGAACCTGACATTGTCACAGCCTTCCCTGATTCTAAAGGGCAGCGACGGGCGCCTGGCGCTGGAGCGCTTCGATGCCCGGCTCTACGACGGTACGCTCAATGCCGGGGCCACGTTGGACGTTCGAGAAACGCCTATTCGATGGGCCTTCGCGCCGCAGTTGCAAAACGTGCAGATCGTGCCCCTGGTCGAGGATTACAGCGGCGAGCCCTCGCCCCTGCGCGGGCGCCTCAATCTTGACGGCGATTTCACTTCCCGGACGAACGCACCGGATACCTTGATGAGCAATCTCAATGGTAACGCCAACTTTCAGGTGGCGGATGGCGCCGTTTTCGATGTCAACGTGTCTCAGGAGCTGTGCACTGCGGTGGCCATGCTCGAGGGCGAAAAGACGACCCGAGACTGGAGCAAGGACACTCAGTTCGAGCGCTTGTCCGGCAGTATTCGGGTGGTCAATGGCGTCGCCCATAATGACGACCTCAAGATCGTCATTCCCGGTATCGAGCTTACCGGGGACGGCCGGCTGAACCTGCCTACCCAACGTTTCGATTACGACGCCCGGGCACGTTTCGTCGATACCGTGGATGCCGCCTGCAAGGTCAACCCTCGTCTGGAGCAGGTACCACTGCCTCTCCACTGTGAAGGTACTCTCGAGGGTGAGCCCAAGCAGTGGTGCGGGTTCGACCGCCAGGCCTTTCAGCAATCGCTGACCGGGCTTGCCCGAGATGAGGTCAAGCGCAAGGCCAGCGAGAAGATTGACGAGAAGATCGGCAAGGAGCTTGAAAAGCGCCTAGGAAAAGATGCCAGCGAGGAACTCGGTGACGCTCTACGCGGTCTATTCAAGTGAGCATCATTAGCAAGCCAGTTGTGCGCCGACTATTTCGTCGGCGCTTTTTTTATGGCGGTTTCAAGTTCGGGAGCTATGAGCCAATCACATTCTATTGATCTGACGGCGACTACGTTTCAAGCGCGTCTCTTTGAGTGGTTCGAACGTCATGGCCGCAAGACGCTGCCCTGGCAGCAGAACAGGACACCTTATCGCGTCTGGATCTCCGAGATAATGCTGCAGCAGACCCAGGTTGCCACCGTCATTCCTTATTATGAGCGCTTCATGGCGCGTTTCCCAGGTGTCGAGGACTTGGCCAAGGCCCCCCTGGACGAGGTGCTGCATCTATGGACAGGGCTTGGCTACTACGCCCGGGCGCGCAATCTGCACCGTGCAGCGCAGCTTGTAGTGGCTGAGCACGATAGTGAGTTCCCAGTACATAGCCTGGAGGCCATGATGGCGCTTCCCGGTATTGGGCGCTCCACCGCAGGCGCTATCATCAGCATCAGCACCGGACGTCGCGCTGCGATTCTCGATGGCAACGTCAAGCGCGTACTGAGTCGTCTGCATGCGGTCGAAGGCTGGCCGGGACGACCCGCAGTGGAGCGCACCCTATGGCAGCTCGCGGAGCACTACACGCCTGAGACGCGTCTTCCTGATTATACTCAGGCGATGATGGATCTGGGAGCAATGCTGTGCACTCGTAGTAAACCCAGCTGCCTGCTCTGCCCTTTTGCCGATGTCTGCCAGGCCCATGCCCGAGGCGAGGAAAAGCGCTTTCCGGAAAGCAAGCCACGGAAGACATTGCCCGAGCGCAGCACGCAGATGTTGCTGCTGCAGGATGGCAGGGGGCATGTGCTGCTGGAGCAGCGTCCACCCAGCGGCATCTGGGGCGGTCTGTGGTGTTTTCCGCAGTTCGATGACGACCAGGCGCTGCAGAAATGGCTCGATCAGAATGCGCCTGCAGCCAGGCTCGCGCCTTCCTGGAATGCGTTCACCCATACCTTCAGTCATTTCCGTTTGAAAATTCAGCCCCGGCCTGCCGCTCTGGATGGTGAGCCGAATGTCGTTGGCGAGCCCGGTGGGCACTGGTATAACCCGCATACTCCTGCCAGCATTGGACTTGCCGCACCGGTCAAGTCGCTACTCGAACGCTTGACACAATTGACCATCCACGCCGAGGAGAACGAACGTTGAGTCAGACCGTATTTTGCCGTAAGTATCAGCAGGAACTGGAAGCCTTGCCGTTTCCCCCACTACCAGGAGAGAAGGGCCAGGAAATTCAGCGCACCGTGTCGAAGCAGGCCTGGGAAGAATGGCAGGCTCATCAGACCCGCCTGATCAACGAAAAACATCTCAATCTGCTCGAGCCGCAAACGCGGGAATATCTGATGGAGCAAATGGAGCGCTTTTTCGATAATCGTGACACCGATCAGGCAGAAGGGTATGTGCCCCCTTCAACGTGAGCATGCCGATATTTCGGACTTGGCATCTTTCTGGAATGCAAGGCTTGACCGCTCTAAGGCTTTACGTTTAAATACGTTCCCGTTGGCAACGGCCAGATAGCTCAGTCGGTAGAGCAGAGGATTGAAAATCCTCGTGTCGGCGGTTCGATTCCGTCTCTGGCCACCACATTGCTGGGGTATAGCCAAGTGGTAAGGCACCGGTTTTTGGTATCGGCATTCCCAGGTTCGAGTCCTGGTACCCCAGCCACGCCAACGCTTCGTTAGGCGCTGGCATAGCTCAGTTGGTAGAGCAACTGACTTGTAATCAGTAGGTCCCGGGTTCGACTCCTGGTGCCAGCACCACAACGAAATTAGTAAAATCATGCGTTTGTGTATTCGATAAGTCGCCGCCTTGGCGGCTTTTTTGTTGCAAACATACAATACGTCGTAAAATCCCCTCCAAATTTCTTTTCTTATGTTCGTCTGCCCCGGGTTCAAGAGAGCTATCTGCATAAAAAGACTGCTGATCTCATTAATAGGTCGTATATCAACACCGCCGGGCGTTCATGGTTAGCCGCATCAATCAAGGCTCAAGCCTAGATTGCTGACGCCCTCATTGTGCCCCAGTCGACGCAGTGATTTGAGCGCCTCACGATCCAGCGTCGCCTCCACGCTCTCCAGCACCGTCGCCTGAAAGTCATGCTCGTCATCCATCAACGGATGATCCCGCAACCGGGCAGCATTGCGCTGCGCATCGTCGTCGTCATTGCCTTCGGTCATTTCGATAAAGGCCTGCACACCGTTACGGGACACCTGACTGACTTCCAGCGGCGCTTCTGGCGCGTCGCCTTGGAGGGCATCGAGTATCGCCGACAGTGCCACGACGGTTTCCGTGGCACGACGAGCGCCAAAGCTGTCGTCGTCATCCGGCGGGCCGAGCGCTGCAAGTTTCTCCGCCTGGCGGGCAAAATCGATACGCGCGTCACGCACCTGCAACGCTTCCCACACCAGATCCAGAATGACCCGCAGGCCCTGAATGTCGCCCTCCCCCGTCATCTGGACATAGAGGCCGTAATTGGGCATCAGTCGCTCGCACAAGGCGGCCATGAACGCTAGCTGCTGGCGCCGATTCAACTGGCGCAGTCGCATCTTGAAACCGGTTGAGGATGCTTGGCTCATAGACTCCTTCACTTATCAGACGTTGCTTCAGCTTTCTTCATGGCCACAGCAGTTCAGAATTGACGCAACCCCTGGAATCGAAGGCAACACCCTCGGCACGCAGTTTCTCTCGCTGACGCACGGCGCCACCATGTTCGGTAACCTTGAGACTGGCGTTGATCACCCGATGCCAGGGCAGCTCATGACCACTCGGCAGATGGCCCATGGCGCTACCGACCGCTCGGGGCGTGGCACCATCGGTCATCTTGGCGATCCGCCCATAGGTGGTGACGCGCCCTGGGGGAATCTGCGCGACGATGGTATAGATCTGCTCGCGCAGCTCGCTTCTCATCGCTTCTATATCCTGCACTGTCTGGGCTTTTCTCAAGGGACGAACTGGGATTCTCGCCTTTCTACATCCCCAGGGAAAGCCCCGCCGCGGCGAGGCTTGCAGATACAGCGCCTAGAAGCGATAGCGCACCATACCTTGAAAACGCAGGGCATCGCCGTCGCGGCCATCCGCCACTTCGCGGGTCTGATAGCTGGTTTCCAAGCCGTAATCGATATTCTTGACCGGCGTCCAGACATAGTTCAAATAGACATTCTCGTAGCGCTTGTTGGCGGAGCCGACGTTGGGCAGAGCGGTCTTCTTGAGATCATCGAGATCGGCGTCGGTGACCGAGTAGGCAAGCTGCGCCTCGCCCGGGCCGATCGCAACACTGGTGCTCAGAATACCGCCGGTGGCCTTGATGGTTTCGACCTTGTCGCCATCATAGTAGGCGGGCGCGCTGGGATTGCCTTGCATATATTCCCCGATACCGTCGCCGTGGGTGAGTTCGGCACGCAGCGTCACTCGCTCTCCAAGCTCGTACTTTGCGCCTATGTTCAAACCCCAGCCAACGGCGCTATCATCGTTGCCGCCGCCATCGTCGACTTCCAGCTGGCGAACCATCCCCGAAACGACATAGGACAATGCATTCCAGTCATTCTGGTAGCGCAAGGTGAGATCCGGCAGGCCTTCCTTGTAGTCATCGCTGGTCTGATAGCCGCCGTTGTCTGGGTTGAATCCTACCGCAACCTCGTCGGTGTAATATTCAGGGTCCGGTGTTTCCAGCGCCACATGCCAGTTGTTCCAGCTGTAGCGCAGCTGTGCCTTACGGCCTATCTTGCTCTGGCCCGGCGCCGGCCGCACGTTGATGACCGCGGGCCCGGTACCGACGACGCCGAAGTTGGTCCAGGTCTTGCCCGCCAGTATGTTGTTCCACTCGCCGTAAAAATGACGTAGTCGCGCGTCGCCCCCGCCTTCGTCGAACCAGTCGATTTCCATGCGCGTCTTCAATGCACTGCCCTGCAATGGCGTCGCCGTCTTGAAGCCAAGACGACTATGGTAGGCATGAATGGTGGTATGACCGTCCGACCCCTGCTGGTCGTCCAATCGAATGGCGCTATTGTTGCCCGCATTGCCCAGATCCGCATCGGCATCGTAGATCATGTTCAACTTGGCGAAGCCGTAGATGGAAACCTTAGTGTCCTTCACGTCGAACTCGATGGCCTGAACGCTGGTAGCCAGCAATAAAGAAGTGGTGCCGGCAAGAAGGATCGATGACGGACGGTAAGCAAATTGGGACATAAAGAGGCCTTATATGCTCATGAATGGGATGGACTGGACGTAACCCGCATTGTCGAGCGGAATAACGGTTCGCAAGCAAAGCATAGTCCAAGTCCGCCCGATTGCACTTGATAGAAGTCAGCAATCGCTAGGGCCTGGTTTTCACTCACTCGGTAGTGAAAAGCGACGTACCGATCCTCACCTATGCCAATACTGGCTAGACAGAACTGACTAGACAGCAACAGCCGCTTTATCCATCATGATCTCATCATGCATATCTACTTTCTCCAGCACGCCGCCTATGATGGTCCTGCCCGCATGGCTGACTGGCTTACGGGCATGCACCATAGCCATAACACCTGTCACCTCTATGCGGAGGAAGTCCCGCCTCGTCTCGAGGATTGCGACGGTCTGATTCTGCTCGATGGCCCCCAGGACCCCGAGGATGAAGAGCGCTACCCATGGCTCAAACGCGAAAAGAAACTGATCACTCGCGCCTTGAAGAGTGGCAAGCCGGTGCTGGGCATCGGGCTGGGTGCGCAACTGATCGCCGCGGAGCTGGGCGCTATCGTTTCACGAGGCACCTACGCCGAGATAGGCTGGCATTCGATCACTCTAGCGCCGGACAGCCCTTTTGATCTACCCGAGCAATTCGAGGCCTTTCACTGGCACCGCGACATCTTCGGTCTGCCGGAGGATGCGCTACCGCTAGGCGCAAGCTCAGCCAGTCCGGTGCAAGGCTTTGCCTGGGATCAGGGCCGCGTGGTCGGGCTCCAGTGCCGTCTGGAAGTCACTCACGCCAGCGTAGAGGCGCTGCTGGCGCACGTGCCTGAAGCGCTGGAGGCAGATGGACCCTTCGTACAGGGCCGCGAGGAGATATTTGCCGATTCAAGACGCCTCGATCGCCTGGCTGCCCTGCTCGATCGGGTGCTTTTACGGTGGATAACCAGCACCGCCTGACATCACGAGTGATTCTGCCAATCCCTGGCAAACGCCAGACAGCTTTCCCAATCACCAACATGCAGGTAGGTGCGGGCATGTTTTTCAAGCTGGTATCGATACATCGGATCGTAGTATTCGGTCAGTAGCGGTCCGAGCCATGCTTCGTGCGCTTGAGTATTGCCTCGCTCATGTTCGCGAAAGGCCAATTGCTGTAGCCGTGACAAACGCGCTAGTCGAGCACTGCCCAGGCGCTTCTTTAGCCGACCCAGGGCACTGCTCAGTTGTTTACGCATCAGCGCCCAGCCAAGCCACTGCCCATATTGGCAACGATAGGTCGCCCAGAGATCCTCAATATAGTCCTTGTGGATACGCGCCAGACGCCAGTCAAGAGGCATCTCCACCCGTATTCGGGGAGCGCGTTCCATTGCCTGCCAGAACGTCAGTGGAATATTGGCGACACCGATATGCCGCGATTCATCTTCCAGCACACAGCTACCCGCAACATCCATGAGCTGACGAGCCAGCGCGTGCTCGAAATCGATCTGCGAAGGGGCCGGGAGCGGATGACGACCGAAAGCCGACCCCTTGTGCCGGGCGCAGCCTTCCAGATCGACGCCATTTTCCAGGCGCTGTATGAGCTCGGTCTTGGCACAGCCGGTCAGTCCGCCAACGATGAGCATGGGACGCGCCGCAGCGGCATCGGTATGTGCACACAGCGCTCTGCGCATGGCCTTCCAACCACCGCGAATGCGCGGTCGCTCGATGCCGGCTTCCAGCAGCCATTGCTGGGCGATCCGTGAGCGTAAACCGCCGCGAAAACAGTAGATCACCGCCTGCGGGTCCGCCTTTATGGCGCGCTGCCAGGCCGCTATCCGGGAGGCCTTGAGGTTGCCGGTCACCAGGCGATTACCAAGCTCGATCGCCGCCTGCTGGCCGCGGTGCTTGTAGCAGATACCGACCTGGCGGCGTTCCTCGTCATCCATCAGCGGCAAATTGACGGCACCAGGCAAGGCGCCTTCGGCGAACTCCACCGGCGCCCGCACGTCGATCAAAAGGCGATTCTGGCCCAGCAGCGCAAGATCCGGCTCGACCTGAGGGTGATTCACCCCCGCACCTCGATCAGCGCTTCGCCTTCGGTCTTGACGCATTCACCGAAAGATTGAAGTTGGAGGTCGTAGTCACGCCCGATGCGTTCCACATCATCGGCCCAGGACGGATGCACCGCCAATAGTAGCCCTCCGGAAGTCTGGGGATCGCACAGCCATTGCCAGTGCGCCTCGTCCATGGTCGGCAACTTGGCTCCCAGCGCCTGGCGATTGCGGGCGCTACCGCCGGGCACCGCGCCTTGGCGTCGGTAGGCCTCAGCTTCGGCCAGACGCGGCAAGCGCTTGTAATCGATGCGCGCCTTGACGCCGCTGGCTTCACACACTTCAGCGAGATGACCGGCAAGACCGAAACCGGTCACATCGGTCATGGCATGCACGCCGGAGACCCGGGCCAGCTCAACGCCGATGGCATTGGACTTGAGCATCGTTTCCCGAGCCAAGCCATGGTGGCCAGGCTGAAGCAGCCCCTGTTTCTCGGCGGTGGTCAGCATGCCCACGCCAAGCGGCTTGGTTAAATAGAGCAAGTCGCCGTGCTGGGCATTCTTGTTGAGCTTCAGATGTTCAAGATCGACCAGCCCATTGACGGCGAGACCGAAAATCGGCTCCGGGGCATCGATGGAGTGCCCACCCGCCAGGGCCAGACCCAACTCCCGGCACACGGCCTGGGCCCCGGCAATCACGTCGCCGGCAACGCTCGCGCTCAGCTTGTCCAGCGGCCAGCCGAGAATGCCCAGGGCCAGTACCGGAGTGCCACCCATGGCATACACATCGCTGATGGCGTTGGTGGCCGCAATTCGGCCAAAATCGAAGGGATCGTCGACGATCGGCATGAAGAAGTCAGTGGTGGCGATCATGCCGCGACCGTCGCCAAGATCGTAGACCGCGGCATCCTCGCGGCCCTGATTGCCGACGATCAGCTTCGAGCTGCCGGCACCGGGCCCGGCCTTGGCCAGAATGTCATCGAGCACATCTGGAGCGATCTTGCAGCCGCATCCTGCACCGTGACTGTATTGTGTCAGTCGAATGGCACTCATCGAGTTCTCCTTGCCAATGATTCTTGCATTCTAACCCAGCGGTGGGCAGAGATTCATAATGCTTCCAACGCCTCGGCAAGCTTGTCTACGGCGATTACCTGCATGCCAGCGGGCGAGGTCTTGGGGGCGTTGGCCCGAGGCACGATGGCCCGGGTAAAACCATGCTTGGCGGCTTCGACGATACGCTCCTGGCCGCTGGGCACCGGACGAATCTCACCGGACAGCCCTACCTCGCCGAACACCACCAGCTCTCGGGGCAGAGAACGGTTTTGCAGGCTCGAGACGACTGCCAGCAACACCGCCAGATCGGCGCTGGTCTCCAGCACCTTGACCCCACCCACGACGTTGAGAAAGACGTCCTGATCACCGGTAAACAAGCCGCCATGACGATTCAGTACCGCCAACAACATGGCTAGCCGATTGGGATCGAGCCCTACCGCCACCCGGCGCGGATTGCCCAACGCCGAATCATCCACCAGCGCCTGTACCTCGACGAGGATTGGCCGAGTGCCTTCCCAGACCACCATCACCAGACTGCCCGGTGCCTGCTCCTCGTTGCGCGACAGGAAGATGGCGCTAGGGTTCTTCACCTCTTTCATGCCGTGCTCCAGCATGGCGAAAACCCCCAGTTCATTGACCGCGCCAAACCGATTCTTCTGCCCGCGCAGGGTACGAAAACGCGAATCCGCCCCGCCCTCTAGCAAGAGCGAGGCATCGATCATGTGTTCGAGCACCTTAGGACCAGCCAGGGTGCCATCCTTGGTCACATGCCCCACCAATAGCAGCACGGTGTTGGTCTGCTTAGCAAAACGGGTAAGAGCACTGGCGGATTCCCGTACCTGAGCCACGCCGCCCGGTGCGGAGCCGATATCCTCCAGATGCATGGTCTGAATGGAATCGATGATCAGCACCTGAGGTCGTTCACGTTCGGCGACTCCAAGGATCGTTTCGATACTAGTCTCGGCAAGCATCTTCAGCCCCTGGGTAGGAAGCTGAAGGCGGTGAGCGCGCATCGCCACCTGGGACAGCGATTCCTCACCGGTGACGTAGAGTGCGCTGCGCTGCTGAGCTAACTTGCAGGCCACTTGCAACAGCAACGTCGATTTGCCGGCACCGGGGTTACCCCCCAGCAGCACCGCCGAACCGGGCACCAGGCCACCACCCAGCACTCGATCGAATTCGCCGAAGGTGGACGAGAAGCGTGGCACCTCTGACAGGTCCACGGCCGCTAGATCGACCACCTCCCGAGAAACTGCACCGGCATAACCACTACGTCCGCTTGCTGACGAGCCAGTGCCGGCCCGTGGGGGCGACAGGCGTATTTCGGTCAAGGTGTTCCATTCGCGACAGCTCGAACACTGCCCCTGCCATTTGCTGTATTCGGCACCACATTCGGTACAGACAAAGGCACTCTTCGCTTTTGCCATGCTGGCTTCTCTTTGCTCCTGTTCCTGCGTATTCACAGGCTATTGTCACATTCTATAGAAACAACGAGGGCGGCTTATTGGCCGCCCTCGAGATGTCAGCGCATTACGAAAAGATGCTACTGGCGCTGTAGACGCAGCATTTCACCATTTTCGAAGCGACGCAGTTGGGGGTCGATCAACTCAAGTGTTGTCGGGTTGAGCTTCAAGAAGTAATAGATCTGGCCTTCGCCTTGGGGCGTGAGCTCATAAACCGTTGCTTCGGGATCGGTTGCCGTACCGCTGATTACTTCCCATTGCCCTTGATAGGTCTCGGCAGGAGGATTCTGAGGATGCTCGCGATAGCTGGCTTCAAGATCGAAGGTACGCTCAGCGGCGGTTGCCTGCTCATCCCCTTCGAGGGTGACATCGATATCGATTCCCGCACAGTTGCGGCACGGCAAGGTACCTTGATAGGTCGTGCCCTGTTCTTCAGCGGTGGTCATGCCGGGCGAGCCGCCCTGTTGTGTGCCGGTGGCGCAACCCGCCAGCAAAGCTAGCATTGCGGAACCTGCCAGCAATGTTCTGATCTGCATATGAATCCTCCTAACGATTGGGTCTGGCACCATCCACCATGGCGTGCTGATCTACAGGATAACGGCAAGCTACGCTCGATAACAGCCTAGCAGCAACTCGCCTCATCCTAAAGTAGGGCAATTAGTGTATCCCTTGGTATCACTACCGTAAAATAACTGCGTCGCGCCGATTAAGATTTAGCACGGCATGAAACGCCTGCACCGAAAGTACAGGTATCTAGCAGTGCATGTCGATCAAATTAAAACGCCAGCACTCATGGGGCGATGCCGACTGAATTCGCAAATACCAGTGCCAGAACGATTGGCATCACGATCAAGCTGCCAAGATTACCGATTAATACCAGGGAGGCCACCTTCTGCGGTTCCTGACGATATTGCTCCGCTAGTAGATAATTGAGTACCGCCGGCGGTAATGCAGCAAATATCCAAAGTGATGCGGCCTGTATTCCTTGAAGATCGAACAACACGATCAAGGGCCAGGCTAGAATCAAGCCACTGGCCGGACAGGCCACAGCGCCCACCACACCAATTTTCCAATCGCTGAAATCGATCTCGAGCATGCGCACGCCAAGTGCGAACAGCATCAGTGGAATGGCCACCCCGCCCAACATGTTCATCGCTTCGAGCAACCAGTCCGGCAGAGGAATGCCGCCCAGATTTACGCCCAAGCCAGCCAGGCTGGCGAAGACGATCGGCATACGCAGCACCCGCCATAGCGGTGTGAACGGGTTGAGCATGTACAGCCCTACTGAAAAGTGCAACAGCATTTCGACGATGAACAAAACTATCGCGGCGGGAAGTGCTTCCTCGCCAAACGCCAGTACCAGCAAGGGAATTCCCATGTTGCCGGTATTGTTGAACATCATCGGTGGCAGGAAAGTGCGTATATCCAGCCTGAGAAAACGGGCCAACGGCCATAGCAGTAGCCCCGAACCCAACACTATGACGACTGCAGCGATCGCCAATGCCGCATATTGTTGAAGGGGAGCCTCTCGATCAGCCAACACGGCGAACACTAGCATGGGCACGAAAAGCTCCATGTTCAGTGTATTCAAGCCGCGAATATCCGGTGTGCGAAATCGTCCGTAGAGCGTCCCGCACCCGGTGATCAGGAAGACCGGCAGAAGCGTCGATAGGATCTTGGCAAGCATAGGAATATGTGGCCTAAAACAAAGGCTGACAGCCTATCACGCTGGCGCTTGCGCGGCCCGCGCCGCCGCGTCACCATGGTCGAAAGTCTATCCTGTCTAAGCGAGAAACCATGAGCAAGTTCTGGAGTCCCGAGGTACGCGAACTAACGCCCTACGTACCCGGAGAGCAGCCCCGCGAACGCCTGATCAAGCTGAACACCAACGAGAACCCCTATCCGCCTTCGCCGGGAGTGGAGCAAGCGTTACACGATTACCCATTGAGCCATCTGCGTCTTTACCCCGACCCTGAAGCTGCCCTGCTACGAGAGGCGTTAGCCGAGGAGTTCGGTGTCGGTTCGGATCAGGTGTTCGTCGGAAACGGCTCCGATGAGGTGCTGGCACTGGCATTCCAGACCTTCTTTCGACAAGACAAGCCACTAACGATGCCGTCAATTACCTACAGTTTCTATCCAGTCTATTGTCGCCTGTACGGTATCGAGTCTCATAGTGTGGCCCTGGACGATAAATGGCAGGTGCCGCTGCAGGGACTGGATGCAGATAGCGGAGGCATCATCTTCGCCAATCCCAATGCGCCTACCGGTCACGGCCATGGCCGGAACGCGATTGCCGAATTGCTTGAGCGCATCACCGAATGCGTGGTGCTTGTCGATGAAGCCTATGTCGACTTCGGTGGCGAATCTTCCGTACCGCTTGTGCAGGACTACCCCAACTTGCTGGTCACGGGTACGTTCTCCAAATCACGCAGCCTGGCGGGGCTGCGCCTAGGCTACGCCATCGGCTCGCGGGAGCTCATCGAAGGGCTGGAAAGGGTCAAGAATTCCTTCAACTCTTACCCCATCGACAGTTTGGCTATTGTTGCCGGTGTGGCCGCACTCAAGGATCGCGAGCATTTCGATGCTTGCCGAGAAAGGGTCATCAGCACCCGAGAACAGACACGGCAACAGCTGGAGACACTGGGCTTCGAGGTGCTGCCTTCACAAGCCAACTTCCTGCTCGTACGTCATCACAAGCAGAATGCGGGGCAAATCTACACTGGGTTACGCGAGCGTGGCATCCTGGTACGCCACTTCAATACCGAAGCGCTACGCGACTTTCTGCGCATCACCATCGGCACCGATGATGAGATGGACAGCTTGATGAAAGCGCTGGAAGCCATCTGCCACTGAGCATCGGGTTTTCTACTCCCCACGCCACGCAAAAACCCCCGACCTCTAGGAGATCGGGGGTTCGCAATAAGTGCCTGACGAGGATCTGGCCGGCACACCGGGACTTTACTCGTCTCATCCTGAGACTCGCCCTTCGGGCCCGCTGAAGCGGTTCCCGTTTGTTCCCGACAAACGGGTCCATGGGGAGACCCCTGGGTAACGCCGTCACCTCGCTGGGCGCAATAGATGCCTGACGATGACCTACTCTCACATGGGGAGACCCCACACTACCATCGGCGCTGAGCGGTTTCACTGCTGAGTTCGGCATGGGGTCAGGTGGGACCCGCTCGCTATGGTCGTCAGGCGTAAACGGT
>NZ_JACNMQ010000015.1 GCF_020622265.1 Halomonas sp. M20 | reverse complement strand
CCTTTTCGCAGGCTATCACGTCCTTCATCGCCTCTGGCTGCCTAGGCATCCACCGTATGCGCTTAATCGCTTGACCATATAACCCCAAGGGGTCGGGTCGCGATTCAACTTTGCCGGATACGCAGCTTGCGTATCCTTTACATTTGTCAGCTTGATTCATGTTGTTAAAGAGCGGCTGTTCAGAGAACAGTGATAAGCTTGCCCGCAGGTACGCTTATCACTGGCCACGAAACATTGATTGACTGTTGGGAAAACATCGGAAATTGAACAGGTAACGAGTGGTGGAGCCTAGCGGGATCGAACCGCTGACCTCCTGCGTGCAAGGCAGGCGCTCTCCCAGCTGAGCTAAGGCCCCGTTCAAAACAGTGTAAAAGCAATAAAGAAGCTTTTTTACACTGTAAATCCTGTGAGACAAGGCGAATGATGACGACGTATAGCTTGCTATACGAGGAATCATTCAACGCGGTATCGCGAGATTTTGGTGGGTCTGGGCAGACTTGAACTGCCGACCTCACCCTTATCAGGGGTGCGCTCTAACCAACTGAGCTACAGACCCGGCTTTCCCACCGTCGGGATCCGCTCCCAAACAGTCATTGCTCTGGTTGATCAGGTAATTAATGTGAGCACTTGCAAGGATCGAACACGCGTCGTTTAAGGAGGTGATCCAGCCGCAGGTTCCCCTACGGCTACCTTGTTACGACTTCACCCCAGTCATGAACCACACCGTGGT
>NZ_JACNMQ010000014.1 GCF_020622265.1 Halomonas sp. M20 | reverse complement strand
ATGGCTATGTTGGCATCTGCTGTTGGTCGAGGCCGATCGCCGCCCGAAGCCACGCCTCCTCAGTTGACTTTGCAGTTTCAAACAACCGCCGCCATGCCAAGTAATTCGGTAAATACGCTGTCCCCACCCCATGAAAGCGCCCCATCCAGACCTTCAGTCTGCTGATATAACTGTTGACGTTCTGAATGTGGTATTCCTTGCCGATTACTCGCTGATTATCAAGCGTTATCAGTCGATGATGAGCAATGCCATGGTCGGCAGAGAAGGTTTTATACCAGCGGTGTCCGTCCGAGCATAAAATCGAATCGCTATCGATGATCGGTGCCAGAAAGGCATGAACAGTGGACTTCTGGAGCATAGGATCCACCAAGTCACTGACATGACCATTGCGATCACGTGCGATAACGACCGGAATTTTATCCGCTTTTTTCTTTTTACCACCTTGGCCTCCGCGTTTCCGGGGCTTGCGGTGTGTGAGGTGGCGCTTGCCCTTGCAGGACGCGACAAAGAAGGTCTCGTCCACTTCGATGATGCCGGACATGGCGCTGGTGTTGGCGCTTGCGCTCTCATGCAGGAAGCGATGACGCCAGCGAAAGGCCGTCTTTAAGCTGATCCCCACTCGGGCCGCCGAGACGCGCAAGGTCAGGCTGTCTTGCATGCAGCGCAGGTAATCGAACCATTTGTCACGGGAATGCAGCTTAGCCAAGGGGGTACTTGTGAGGGCGTTGAATGTCTTGCGGCACGCAGGGTTCCGGCACCGATACCGCTGTAAGCCACTGGCACGTCCCCACCTGACAGGATGTTCATTAGCGCAGTGGGGACATGGGTGATGGAGCTTAGCAGTCTCGATCAGTGTGTCTGCCTGGGAATTGATTTTCTCAAGAAGCTGATTGGCAAAGTATTTCTTAAGACCGACAGGGAGGCAGGCCAGTGTCTGCTCAAGATCTTTAAGATCTGCATGCTTCATGGCGGACTCCAGAGAAAACTGGATATACAGTAGTTTATACAGTATTTTTATAGGACGCCAACAGCAGATGCCAACATAGCCAT
>NZ_JACNMQ010000013.1 GCF_020622265.1 Halomonas sp. M20 | reverse complement strand
CGGGAGGGCAAGGCGCCATTGGTATTGTCATCCTCGAACGAGGAAACCGCCAACCATCAGGAAAGTGAATGGGTCTGATAACGACACCGAAAAGCGAACCGGCCCGGGCAATTGCCCGGGCCGGTTCGTTTGCAGAGGTTTTTTTGAAAAGGGCTTTTTCCGAGCCTTGACTCAAGCGTTTCAGGTTGAAAGCCGATAGTCCATTCAAGCGCCGCCTATTTGGAAGTGGCGTTTTCAACTTTCGACAACACAAACAAACGAGTGAACGCCATGCTGTCCTCCCTGAAACGCCGCATACAAGTCTCTTGTGTGACGATCATCGCCCTGGCCATGGTGCTGGTGGCCGGGGTGAGTTATTTCACCGTCAAGACGCATTACGAAGCCACCATCGAAAAGAATTTGCAGGCCGTGGCCGTGGGAAGCGCCTCGACCATCGAGGAGTGGGTTGCTGGACGCAAGAGCAGCATTGAGGCAACTAGTGGCGCACTGAATGCCGGCAACCCGGACAGCGCATTGAAACAACTGGCTGACACGGGAGACTTTCTTACTTCTTTCTTGGGTCGAGCCGATGGCAGCTTCGTGTCCTCCGATGGTTGGCAGGCACCTGCCGATTACGATCCACGCAAGCGTGGCTGGTATCTGGAGGCAGTACAGCGTAATGAGACCATTGTGTCATTGCCTTACGTAGAGGCTAACCAAGGCTTGACCGTGGTGACTTTTGCGACCCCTATCAAGCGTAATGGAAATCTGGTCGGCGTGATCGGTACTGATGTTGCCATCGATAATATCGTCGCGGACGTTGCTGCAATTCAGCCTACCCCGTCGAGCTTCGCTTTTTTGAGTACAAAGGGTGAAACGCTGATCGCCCACCCGAATCCCGACTTGAGTTTGCAGCCGTTGACTCGCCTGAATGAAGGGCTGACGCCGGAGGCGGTTAATCGCCTGGCCGGTGAGGGCGGCTGGCAAAACATCGATATCGGTGGCGATAAACGTCTCGCCATTGTTCCCATTGCCGGCAGCGGTTGGGAGCTGGGCGTGGCCCTCGATGAGCAGGAGGCAACAGCCGGGTTGCAGGCCATCATCAAGTCATCGCTGATCACCATGCTGGTGGTGCTGATCGTGGCGGCTACCTTGCTTGGCCTATGGCTCA
>NZ_JACNMQ010000012.1 GCF_020622265.1 Halomonas sp. M20 | reverse complement strand
GGCGGCACGGCGGGAGGGCAAGGCGCCATTGGTATTGTCATCCTCGAACGAGGAAACCGCCAACCATCAGGAAAGTGAATGGGTCTGATAACGACACCGAAAAGCGAACCGGCCCGGGCGATTGCTCGGGCCGGGTTGTTTGGAGGAAGCGCTGGAAGGGAAACCCAAGCTCAATATTGCTCTTTTTTTGCCGATAACTATTACAAGACCCTGGCAATTGTCCCGTCATGATTAGTGCCTCCTGCTCAAATAACGCCGGCGCCACTATCCTCATCGCGGCAGTGCCGCAACAGGTCATCTCTATTCAAATTGTTACCTCGAGGCATCAATCCATGCATTTTAAATCTCTGCGCTCGTTCGTAGTCATGCTTGTCGGCGCTTGTATCTTGACCGCCGTCGCAGCACTGGTTCTCTATTCGGTTATCTCAACGTCTCGTTCCCAGGCGACGGTGGAATCCCAGACTCGAGAGCTGATCAAAGGCAACGTCAAGGAGCGCCTGATGGTACTGGCATCTGCTCAGGCCGAGACCGTACAGCGCCAACTGGAACATGCCATGACCCTAGGGCGTGATCTGGCGAACACCAACGCCCTGATGGGTAAGCGGGATGCCGAAGGCGAGCCTTTGCTGGAACTCAGCCGCGAGGAGCTTTCGAATCTGGCCCGAAATATCGTCATTGAAAACCCACTGCTGTTGGATGCCTTCATCGGTTGGGAGCCGAATGCCTTCGGAGATGATGCGAACTTCCTCGATAGAACCGCCGAGGGCTTCGATGAAAATGGCCGTTTCATGCCCTGGTGGTACCGGGATGGGGAGGGCAATATGCAGGTCTTTGCGCTGGGCAAGGATCTTGAAAACGAAGCGCTCGACTCCTTAGGCTTCCGCAAGGGCGAATACTATCTTTGTGTAAAGGAAAACAAGCGCGCCTGCATTACCGATCCGCATTTCTACGATTACAACGGCGAGACCTTGATGGTCATGTCGTTCAATGCGCCGATTCTTGCCGATGGCGAGTTTCGCGGTATTGCCGGGGTTGATCTCTCCGTGGACTTCATTCAGGAGCTTCTCGGCGAGGCGAACCAATCGCTTTACGAGGGCGCCGGAGAAATGCGCCTAGTGTCCTCCAATGGTGTCATCGGAGCGGATACTGCCAATGCGGGTAACCTCAGCACGCTGGCGAAAAAATCGCTACCCGAAGAAGCATTGGCGGGATTTACCCAGGCGCAGGGTGGTAACCCGATTTACGGCCTGGACGAGGCAGATGGCCAGTTCGAGCTCTATTGGCCCTTCAAGGTGGGCGAGAATCCCAAGCCTTGGGTTCTATCGATTCGCCTGCCGGAAAGCGCCGTGTTGGCCGGTTTATACGACCTTCAGGCGGGCATGAAAGAGCAACGTAGTACCGATATCCTGGGCATGAGCTTGATGGGGTTGCTGATCGCCGGTCTAGGGCTAGTTACCAGCTGGCTCGTCGGTTCCAGCATCGCCCGCCCGCTGCGCCAACTGGCGGACCGCATGCGGGATATCGCCTCGGGCAACGGCGATCTGTCCCAGCGCCTGCCGGTGAAAGGTCGTAACGAAACCGCAGAGCTGGCGACCCAGTTCAACGCCTTCGCTGACAAGATCAACGATGTGCTGCTGGATGTGCGTGAAAGCAGTGATTCGGTGCGCACCGCCGCTTCTGAGATCGCCGCCGGCGGCCAGGATCTGTCCGAGCGCACCGAGACCGCGGCCTCGAACATACAGGAAACCTCCGCCTCCATGGAGCAGCTGACCAGCACCGTTGAACACACCGCCCAGTCTTCTCAGCAGGCCAATCAGCTTTCCGAGTCCGCCTCGGAAGTGGCGACTCGCGGTGGCCAGGTGGTGTCCCAAGTGGTGGAAACCATGGACGATATCAATGCCTCCTCGAAGCAGATCGCCGAGATCGTCACGGTGATGGACGGCATCGCCTTCCAGACCAACCTGCTGGCCCTCAATGCTTCCGTTGAAGCCGCGCGGGCGGGCGAGCAGGGGCGTGGCTTTGCGGTGGTCGCCTCTGAGGTACGTCAACTCGCAGGGCGCAGTGCCGACGCCGCCCAGCAGATCAAGGAGCTGATCGACACCTCCTCGAACAAGACCCGGGCCGGTGCGGAACTGGTGCGCAACGCCGGGGCGACCATGGACGAGATCGTGGCCAGCGTCGCCCGAGTTACCGACGTGCTGGGGGAGATCAGCGCCGCCACCAACGAGCAGAGCCAAGGCATCGGCCAAGTCAATCAGGCCGTGGCGGAGCTTGATCGCATGACCCAGGAAAACGCCGCCATGGTGGAGGAATCGACTACCGCCGCCGGCCACTTGCAGGAGCAATCCCAGCGCCTGGCCCAGATCGTGGGGGCCTTCACGTTGGCGGCACGGCGGGAGGGCAAGGCGCCATTGGTATTGTCATCCTCGAACGAGGAAACCGCCAACCATCAGGAAAGTGAATGGGTCTGATAACGACACCGAAAAGCGAACCGGCCCGGGCAATTGCCCGGGCCGGTTC
>NZ_JACNMQ010000011.1 GCF_020622265.1 Halomonas sp. M20 | reverse complement strand
TGCCTGACGATGACCTACTCTCACATGGGGAGACCCCACACTACCATCGGCGCTGAGCGGTTTCACTGCTGAGTTCGGCATGGGGTCAGGTGGGACCCGCTCGCTATGGTCGTCAGGCGTAAACGGTACAACGGCGTATTCGTGCCGTTGCGTCAACAACCTGAATCAAGCTGACACGTCAAGGCGACCGCGCGTCCTGGCGGCTCCGGCAAACATCATCGCACCCCAACCCCTTGGGTGTTATATGGTCAAGCCTCACGGACCATTAGTACGGGTTAGCTCAACACCTTGCAGTGCGTCCACATCCCGCCTATCAACCTCGTCGTCTTCGAGGGTCCTTCAGGGAGCTTACACTCCAGGGACGTCTCATCTTGAAGGGGGCTTCCCGCTTAGATGCTTTCAGCGGTTATCCCATCCGCACTTAGCTACCGGGCAATGCCCTTGGCAGGACAACCCGAACACCAGCGGTGCGTCCACTCCGGTCCTCTCGTACTAGGAGCAGCTCTTCTCAAACGTCCAACGCCCACGGCAGATAGGGACCGAACTGTCTCACGACGTTCTAAACCCAGCTCGCGTACCACTTTAAATGGCGAACAGCCATACCCTTGGGACCGACTTCAGCCCCAGGATGTGATGAGCCGACATCGAGGTGCCAAACACCGCCGTCGATGTGAACTCTTGGGCGGTATCAGCCTGTTATCCCCGGAGTACCTTTTATCCGTTGAGCGATGGCCCTTCCATACAGAACCACCGGATCACTAGAACCTACTTTCGTACCTGCTCGACGTGTCTGTCTCGCAGTTAAGCACCCTTATGCTCTTGCACTCACTGCACGATTTCCAACCGTGCTGAGGGTACCTTCGTGCTCCTCCGTTACTCTTTAGGAGGAGACCGCCCCAGTCAAACTACCCACCACACACGGTCCTCGACCCGGATTACGGGCCTGAGTTAGAACGCCAATGATGCCAGGCTGGTATTTCAAGGTTGGCTCCACGACCACTAGCGTGACCGCTTCCAAGCCTCCCAGCTATCCTACACAAGCAACATCAGCGTCCAGTGTGAAGCTATAGTAAAGGTTCACGGGGTCTTTCCGTCTAGCCGCGGGTACACAGCATCTTCACTGCGATTTCAATTTCACTGAGTCTCGGGTGGAGACAGCGTGGCCATCATTACGCCATTCGTGCAGGTCGGAACTTACCCGACAAGGAATTTCGCTACCTTAGGACCGTTATAGTTACGGCCGCCGTTTACCGGGGCTTCAATCAAGTGCTTCGGCGAACCTAACACCATCATTTAACCTTCCGGCACCGGGCAGGCGTCACACCCTATACGTCCGCTTGCGCGTTAGCAGAGTGCTGTGTTTTTAATAAACAGTTGCAGCCACCTGGTATCTTCGACCGCTCTTTGCTCCACCCGCGAGGGGCTTCACATAACAGCGGCGTGCCTTCTCCCGAAGTTACGGCACCATTTTGCCTAGTTCCTTCACCCGAGTTCTCTCAAGCGCCTGAGGATTCTCACCCTGACCACCTGTGTCGGTTTGGGGTACGGTCGTGCATGATCTGAAGCTTAGAGGCTTTTCCTGGAAGCGGGGCATCAATGACTTCCGGAGCGTACTCCGTTCGTCTCGTGTCTCGGCCTTGAGACGATGGATTTGCCTGTCGTCTCAGCCTACGCACTTTCACCAGGACAACCAACGCCTGGCTCACCTAGCCTTCTTCGTCCCCCCCTCGCAATCATGTCCGGTACGGGAATATTAACCCGTTTCCCATCGACTACGCCTTTCGGCCTCGCCTTAGGGGCCGACTCACTCTGCTCCGATTGACGTCGAACAGAAACCCTTGGTCTTCCGGCGGGGATGGTTTTCACATCCCTTATCGTTACTCATGTCAGCATTCGCACTCGTGATACCTCCAGCCCACTTCTCAATGAACCTTCATCGGCGTACACGACGCTCCTCTACCGCGAATCCGTATTCGAAAATACCGACTCACCCGTAGCTTCGGTAGCTGGTTTAGCCCCGTTACATCTTCCGCGCAGGCCGACTCGACTAGTGAGCTATTACGCTTTCTTTAAAGGATGGCTGCTTCTAAGCCAACCTCCTAGCTGTCTTCGCCTTCCCACATCGTTTCCCACTTAACCAGCATTTGGGGACCTTAGCTGACGGTCTGGGTTGTTTCCCTTTCCACAACGGACGTTAGCACCCGCTGTGTGTCTCCCACGCTGCACTCATCGGTATTCGGAGTTTGCCTCGGGTTGGTAACCCGGGATGGGCCCCTAGCCGAAACAGTGCTCTACCCCCGATGGTGATACGTGAGGCGCTACCTAAATAGCTTTCGAGGAGAACCAGCTATCTCCGGGCTTGATTAGCCTTTCACTCCGATCCACAGCTCATCCCAGCATTTTTCAACATACTTGGGTTCGGGCCTCCAGTTGATGTTACTCAACCTTCACCCTGGCCATGGATAGATCGCCCGGTTTCGGGTCTATTCCCAGCGACTGGTCGCCCAGTTAAGACTCGGTTTCCCTACGCCTCCCCTAGTCGGTTAAGCTCGCCACTGAAAATAAGTCGCTGACCCATTATACAAAAGGTACGCGGTCACCGAACATGTCGGCTCCCACTGCTTGTACGCATACGGTTTCAGGATCTATTTCACTCCCCTCGCCGGGGTTCTTTTCGCCTTTCCCTCACGGTACTGGTTCACTATCGGTCAGCCAGGAGTATTTAGCCTTGGAGGATGGTCCCCCCGTCTTCAGTCAAGGTTTCACGTGCCCCGACCTACTCGTTTTCACCAGGTGCGGATTTCGGCTACGGGACTATCACCCGCTATGGTCCGACTTCCCAATCGGTTCGCCTATCAGACACCTGACTTAAGGGCTGCTCCCCGGTCGCTCGCCGCTACTGGGGGAATCTCGGTTGATTTCTGTTCCTCGGGGTACTTAGATGTTTCAGTTCCCCCGGTTCGCCTCCCGACACTATGGATTCATGTCGGGATACTCATTTGCATGAGTGGGTTTCCCCATTCGGACATGCCCGGGTCACAGGTTGTTTGCCACCTCACCGAGCCTTTTCGCAGGCTATCACGTCCTTCATCGCCTCTGGCTGCCTAGGCATCCACCGTATGCGCTTAATCGCTTGACCATATAACCCCAAGGGGTCGGGTCGCGATTCAACTTTGCCGGATACGCAGCTCGCGTATCCTTTACATTTGTCAGCTTGATTCATGTTGTTAAAGAGCGGCTGTCATTGAGTCGATCGACGAGTCGATGATCAATGAACAGTGAAGCTCTAACTGATCAGGTAATTAATGTGAGCACTTGCAAGGATCGAACACGCGTCGTTTAAGGAGGTGATCCAGCCGCAGGTTCCCCTACGGCTACCTTGTTACGACTTCACCCCAGTCATGAACCACACCGTGGTGATCGCCCTCCGAAGTTAGGCTAACCACTTCTGGTGCAGTCCACTCCCATGGTGTGACGGGCGGTGTGTACAAGGCCCGGGAACGTATTCACCGTGACATTCTGATTCACGATTACTAGCGATTCCGACTTCACGGAGTCGAGTTGCAGACTCCGATCCGGACTGAGGCCGGCTTTCTGGGATTCGCTCCACGTCGCCGTCTTGCGTCCCTTTGTACCGGCCATTGTAGCACGTGTGTAGCCCTACCCGTAAGGGCCATGATGACTTGACGTCGTCCCCACCTTCCTCCGGTTTGTCACCGGCAGTCTCCTTAGAGTTCCCGACCGAATCGCTGGCAAATAAGGATAGGGGTTGCGCTCGTTACGGGACTTAACCCAACATTTCACAACACGAGCTGACGACAGCCATGCAGCACCTGTCTCAGAGTTCCCGAAGGCACCCCGAGATCTCTCTCGGGTCCTCTGGATGTCAAGGGTAGGTAAGGTTCTTCGCGTTGCATCGAATTAAACCACATGCTCCACCGCTTGTGCGGGCCCCCGTCAATTCATTTGAGTTTTAACCTTGCGGCCGTACTCCCCAGGCGGTCGACTTATCGCGTTAACTGCGCCACTAAGAACTCAAGGCTCCCAACGGCTAGTCGACATCGTTTACGGCGTGGACTACCAGGGTATCTAATCCTGTTTGCTACCCACGCTTTCGCACCTCAGTGTCAGTGTCAGGCCAGAAGGCCGCCTTCGCCACCGGTATTCCTCCCGATCTCTACGCATTTCACCGCTACACCGGGAATTCTACCTTCCTCTCCTGCACTCTAGTCGCCCCGTTCCGGATGCCATTCCCAGGTTGAGCCCAGGGCTTTCACACCCGGCGTGAACGACCACCTACGCGCGCTTTACGCCCAGTAATTCCGATTAACGCTTGCACCCTCCGTATTACCGCGGCTGCTGGCACGGAGTTAGCCGGTGCTTCTTCTGTGGGTGATGTCGCCCCTTGAAGCTATTAACTCCAAGGATTTCTTCCCCACTGAAAGTGCTTTACAACCCGAAAGCCTTCTTCACACACGCGGCATGGCTGGATCAGGCTTGCGCCCATTGTCCAATATTCCCCACTGCTGCCTCCCGTAGGAGTTCGGGCCGTGTCTCAGTCCCGATGTGGCTGATCATCCTCTCAGACCAGCTACGGATCGTCGCCTTGGTGAGCCGTTACCTCACCAACCAGCTAATCCGACATAGGCTCATCCAATAGTGCGAGGTCCGAAGAGCCCCCGCTTTCTCCCGTAGGACGTATGCGGTATTAGCCTGGGTTTCCCCAGGTTATCCCCCGCTACTGGGTAGATTCCTATGCATTACTCACCCGTCCGCCGCTCGTCGGCATCCAGCAAGCTGGATCCGTTACCGCTCGACTTGCATGTGTTAGGCCTGCCGCCAGCGTTCAATCTGAGCCATGATCAAACTCTTCAGTTTCAATCAATGCGTTCCTTTCCCCATAAGGGAGGCGGAACAATCCTGCTCAAGGGTCAAACGTCTCTTGACGAGTCGCTTGCCTCGATCTAGATGACTGGCATCCGATCGCTCACAAGCGCCCACATGAATTACCTGATCAATTGTTAAAGAGCG
>NZ_JACNMQ010000010.1 GCF_020622265.1 Halomonas sp. M20 | reverse complement strand
CAGGCCAGTGTCTGCTCAAGATCTTTAAGATCTGCATGCTTCATGGCGGACTCCAGAGAAAACTGGATATACAGTAGTTTATACAGTATTTTTATAGGACGCCAACAGCAGATGCCAACATAGCCATTTAAATACAGCATAAGGCGGTAATCCCATGTCCATGCAACACCCCTCTTTGCTGCGCAAAGGCCGCGGCGCGACGTTTGATCCCGATAACCGATTCGCGCCCACCCACAGCGAGGCTATCGATGATGGCTGGTGGCAGGACACTCTTCCCGAGCGCTTGGCAACCACCGTGCGAGACGAACCCTCGAAGAGCGCGCTTTCCTGGAATCAATCACCGGATCTCGGTTTCGATCGCTCTCTGAATCCCTATCGGGGCTGCGAGCACGGCTGTATCTATTGCTATGCACGTCCCAGCCATGCCTATTGGGATCTATCGCCAGGTATCGATTTCGAGACCCGCTTGATTGCGCGCACGGGTTTCACCGAGCGTTTGCACGAAGAGTTATGCAAACCCGGCTATGCTTGTCGGCCCATCAACTTGTCCGGCAATACCGATTGCTACCAGCCTCTGGAAGCCGAACGCCGCACGACCAGGGCCATTCTCGAACTACTGCTGGAATGCCGGCATCCTGTCACCCTGGTTACCAAGAGCGCGCTGATTCTGCGGGACAAGTCGTTACTCGAAGAAATGGCCGAGCGGCAATTGGTGCGAGTTTTTATCAGCCTCACAAGCCTCGACGATGAACTCAAACGCACCCTGGAACCACGCACTGCTTCGCCCAAGGCGCGCCTCAAGACCCTTAGAGAATTGAGCGCCGTAGGGATACCCACCGGCGTACTGCTAGCGCCAATCATTCCCGGCCTGAACGATCATGAGATGGAAAACTTGTTACAGGCAGCCCATGACGCCGGTGCACGCACAGCAGCCTGGATACTGCTGCGCTTGCCTCGGGAGGTGGCGCCACTGTTCGAGGAGTGGTTGATCGCCCATTACCCAGAGCGGGCCCGCAAGGTGATGAGTTTGATGCGCCAGTGCCGAAATGGACAGGCCAACGACCCGCGTTTCGGCCAGCGTATGCGTGGCCAGGGCGTATTCGCCGAGCTGCTGGCTCAGCGTTTCAGCAAGGCTAGCAAACGATTGGGTCTTGGACGACGGGCAGAGATGGGACTGGACTGCAGTGGGTTTCGGGCACCTCGCGCTCAAGGTGATCTATTTCTCTGAGCTGTTAACATGGCTCCACACCGAGCCTTACGAGACGCTTCATGCCCAGTAACGAGACGCCAACCAGCAAGCCCTCCATCAGCAAGACTCAGTCCAGCTTCTATCGCCGGATTTATGTGGCTTATCTGATCAACAACGGGACTGCCAGCGTGCCGGATATCATCGCCGCTACGGGCATGCCTCGGCGTACCGCCCAAGACACCGTCAACGCCCTTGGGGAGCTGGATATTCTCTGCGAATTCGAGCGAAAGGCCGGCGCCCGGCACAATACCGGCGGTTATGTCATTCGTGATTGGGGGCCAATTGACGCCAACTGGGTAAACACCCATCACCGTTATCTCAAGCAGGCATTGGGATACTCTTGATCGCCCTCACCCCCACTGACCGAAGAAAATCAGCACCCCATGATCTCCTCCTAACTCGAAACACAGTCATCTTTCGACGAAAACACAGTGATGCGGTCCCGTCCGGCACGCTTGGATTCATACATGCTACTATCCGCAGCATCGAACAGCGATTCGACATCACGGAACTCGTCGCCGGCCTGAATGGCTGCAATCCCGAATGACACGGTGATATGGATATCCGTTTTCCTGGAGCCACCGAGTGCCGTTTTCTGCAATCTTTCCCGCACATTCTCGGCAAACAATGTAGCGTTTTCTTCATCGTTATTTGGAAGAACGACAACGAACTCTTCACCGCCATAACGCCCTACTTGACCGCCTACCTCTCCCGCCATATCACGTAGAGTCGAGGCAAAGTTCTTTAACACTGCATCGCCTATGACATGTCCGAACCGGTCATTGATGCTCTTGAAGTGATCGAGATCCATAAAAATGATCGCCAAGGGTTGAAATTTTTCGTCCTTGGCGTCGAATGAGCTACTCAGCAGCTCTGCAAGATGGGTACGGTTATAGACTTGAGTAAGCGGATCGATCTTGGCTTGCAAACTCAATGCTTGCTGTTGCTGGCGAAGCAGCTCAATTTCCTCGCGCTGTCGGTCAATATCTCGTTGCAGGCTTTCATTCTTGTCGGATAGAACCTGTTTTGCCTCAAGCATCAACTGGTTACTATCCAGTCGTTCCGGAACCGCAATGTCATATAGTGACGCCAGCAAAGGAAGCTGTTCTTGCAGCGTCATGATGCTCGCCAGCAACTCGGTCGTTTCAATGTCGAAATAGTCTTCGAGGGTGATCATCACCGATCCCAGTGACGCCTCCCCTTCAATCCAGGCGTCGGCTAGCATGCTCGCGGCGATGATGCAATTGGTTATCTGCTGCTCTCGAGAGGTTGTCTTTACCAATTCGTCATGGCTGCTGCGAATCCAGTTCAAGGTTCTCTCGGAGAGTTGCCAACGCTCAGCCAGCCAAGCCCCTACTTCAGCGTGGTCGCTATCGTATACTCGACGCTCCAGGGCAACCAGCTCAGAATGCGTATTGGCGTCGACAAGCAGGCCAAGGTAGCGCTCTTCATCAACGGCACGCATTGCCAACATGCCAATATCCTGTAACAGAGAGGCTGTAAACAATGCGCCTCCCTCACCCGACAAATTTAATGACTCCGCTAATGACTTGGCGCATAAAGCACAAATTAGTGAACGCTGCCAATATCGTTCTAAATTGAACCCTCCGACCCCCTGCTTTTTGGTGGAGGCCACTAGACTGCACCCCAGCGCCAATGAGAGGGTACGCTCCAGCCCTATTCGACTGACGGCCTGGGTCAAGTCCTCGGCAGGTTTGTGCTGGGCATAAAACACGGTATTGGCAAGAGATAATAGACGCGCCGAGAGCGCTGGATCGCGTCCCAGGTTGTCGATAATGTCTTGGAGGTTGACATTAGAGTCCCGTGCCAGCTCGACTACGCGCAATACCACCGTAGGCAAGGATGGAAGCCGGACACTGCGCTCGAGTGATTGGCTAAGCTGATGCGATAACATGGATGTTCCCCGCTATACCTAAAAAATTAAATTAAATCTTTAATTTAACAATCAATACACTTATTACAGAGCCGATAATTTAAGTTAATTTAATACTAAAACATTTGATATATGGTTCTTTTTGACCATGCTCCGTTAGCAAAACAACGAGCTCTATGCAATATGCATCCAATTGTTAACCTTTAAATCCAAAACGTCAACTAATGTAAACAAACGACGACCAAAAAGTAACATTTGTTAATAAAAAGCCCATAGGAAAATCTCATATAGCTAAAAAACTCATTTTTTCTTTATTAGAAAAAGCAATTTTTTAGCACTCAGAAGACGTTGCTGCTAAGCATCCTCCTTCATAGATGACATAACTTGTCCAGGAAATATCATGACCGATCGCGATATCCGCCACAAACAGTCGATGCAGAAGCTCAAGAGTCATGTCGATGAAAAAATTGCCAATGCCCAGGAACAGCGCGGACTACTGCTGGTGTTTACCGGCAACGGCAAGGGCAAGACTACTGCCGCCTGGGGCACGGTGACCCGAGCACTGGGTTACGGTTACAAGGTCGGGGTCATCCAGTTCATCAAGGGGCTGTGGGAATGCGGCGAGCGGGAACGGCTGATCGCGGATGACAATCTGGAGGTTCAGGTAATGGCGACCGGCTTTACCTGGGATACCCAGAATCGCGAAAGCGACACCCAGGCCTGCCTTGAAGTATGGCGGGAGGCCGAGCGGATGCTGGCAGATGAGTCGGTTTATCTGGTGGTACTCGACGAGATCACCTACATGCTCAAGTTTGGCTATCTGGATATCGAGGTAGTCAAGAAAGCCATCGGCAGCCGCCCTGCAGAGCAGACCGTGATCGTTACCGGCCGCAATGCTCATCGTGAATTAGTCGATATGGCGGACACGGTGACGGAGATGCAGGAAACGCGCCATGCTTTCAACAGTGGGGTGCAGGCTCGGCGCGGCATCGATTATTGAGAAAACACCGAATAAATGACTGTGCGTCTCAATCACTGCGTTACGCGGTGCTGGTGCGCCAGCCCGGACGGCATCCTCACATATACCCCATATGCTCCGGTGCCTGTGCTCCGGGCGCCTTGTGCTTGAACCGCTCGTCGATTTCTTCAGCGTTTCCTTGGAGAGCTAATACTATTGCGGATCCAAAGCCTCGCACACCTGCTCCACCGCCTCGACGAGGCGCGGCCCGGGGCGGCTGATCCAGTCCGGTTCGAGGGTATGGAGACGCTGGTGTTGTACCGCTGGCAATATCGCCCAACGTTGCCAGTCGGATTTCCAGCCATCGTTTGCACTAGCCGCTAGAATGACGTCCGGTCGGGCTGCAATCAACGATTCGCGGCCGATCTGCGGCACCAACACCGGGCTTTCGGCAAACAGCGGCTGGCCACCGCAGTGACGAATGACCTGGGTGACGATGTGGCCATCTGCCAGGGTGGTCAACGGATTCTCCCCGAGCTGATAAAATACCCGAGGCGACGTTTCGAGAGACTGCTCAAGCTCAGCCAGCCGCTGCCTGAATGCCAGGGCCGCTGCATTTCCTTGCACTTGGTGCCCGGTCAACCGACCAAGATCTCGCAGGCTAGCCGCCACATCGAGCAACCGGCGCGGCTCGCTGACATAGACCGGGATATCGAGGCTGCGCAGCCGCTCGATCACCGTCTGGGGCGAGCCGCTTCCCCAGGCAATCACCAGCTGCGGCTCGCGTGCCAATATTGCTTCCAACGCAATGCCGCGGTAGCTGCCAACGCGAGGAAGCGATTGCGCCTCGGCTGGATAATCACTACCTGCGATTACCCCGACCAATGACTCGCCTGCCCCTACCCGGTAGATCATCTCCACTGCATGGGGCGCCAGGGCAACGACACGCTTGGCCGGCGCCGAGAGATGGACATTATTACCTGCGTCATCGGTCACCGTAATGGCCGCTGCCTGACTCGAGGCATTGAAGAACAACAGCAATACCAGCGAGATCAACCCTGCTCGGCTCAACGCTTACCCCCTTTCGATAAAGAAAAGATTGTGCACTAGCCTGTTCTGAAGAAACATTGGATTGAGTAATCGTTCCAAAACGCAATCTCTCGTCTTTTATTGCCCAGGAGAAAACCTCATGAAATTCATTCCCCATTCAGGCCATGCGCTAGCCGGCGCCTTGATACTGGGAAGCCTGCTGGGCGTGGCAACGACCGCTCAGGCCCAATCCCCGACCCCGATGCCCGAGACTCAGCGGGTTCAGGTACAGGCCCAAGCCGAAATAAAGGCCAAACCTGACATGGCGACGCTGAATGCGCGTCTGTGGGAGCGCACGCCGACTGTTGCACGAGCCGAAGACACACAATCGGATCCGCAAGCGTTGGCGGAAGCACGCAAACGCCTCGAACAGCGTACCGGCAAGCTCATCCGCACTCTGGAACAAGAAGGTCTTGAGGGCAAAGCCATTACCGCAGGCTCCTTGTCAGTACGTCCGGACTATGTGCACCGCCAGGTGAAGAAAGACGAACCACCGGAAACACTGGTGCGCACCCAGCTCGAACGTCCGGTCAGCCTGCGCATCGAGGATCTCGAACGACTGCCCGCCATTCTCGATGCACTGACCGAGGCAGGAGTCGATGCGCTGGATGGTGTCACCTACGACCTCAAGGATCGAGACGCCGCCACGGACAAGGCGCTGACCCAGGCCTTGGAGAAAGCGCGTCACAAGGCTCAGCTGATGGCCAGCACCCTAGGCGTCGAACTGGGCCAGGTACTCACCATTCAAGAAACCAATGCGCCGGTTTTCGCGCCGCGCATGCTGGCGATGAGCGCCGAGGCCAAGCAAGGCGGCTCCGCCCCGGAGTATCGCTCCGGGGAAATCACCATCGACGCCGGTGTCAGCGTTGCCTGGGAGATCAAGAATTGATCAGCTCGACACCGCCCATGTAACCGCGTAGCGCTTTGGGCACCGTGATCGAGCCATCTTCATTCTGATAGTTTTCCAGCACCGCCAGCAGACAACGCCCCACTGCCAGCCCGGAGCCGTTCAGGGTATGCAGCAGCTGGGGCTTTTTGTATTCCGGATCGCGGAAGCGCGCCTGCATGCGTCGGGCCTGGAAATCCTCGCAGTTGGAGACCGAGGAGATCTCGCGATAGGACTGCTGACTCGGTACCCAGACTTCTAAATCGTAGGTCTTGGCGGCACCCACCCCCATATCGCCAGTGCAAAGCGTGATGACCCGATAGGGTAGCTCCAGCGCTTGCAGAATGGCCTCCGCATGGCCGCGCATCTCCTCGAGCGCCGCATAGCTGGTGGCCGGCGCCACCATCTGCACCATCTCCACCTTCTCGAACTGATGCTGGCGGATCATGCCCCGGGTATCCTTGCCGTGGGAACCGGCTTCGCTGCGAAAACAGGGTGTCATGGCGGTCAGGCGCAGAGGCAATTCCTTGGCATCAAAGATGTGATCCCGAGCGAAGTTGGTCAGCGGCACCTCGGCGGTGGGAATCAGGTAGTAGTCATTGTCGCCTTCCAGCTTGAACAGATCCTCACCGAATTTGGGCAGCTGCCCGGTGCCCCGCAACGAATCGGGATTGACCATGTAAGGCACGTAGCACTCTTCATAGCCATGCTCAAAGGTCTGCTTGTCGAGCATGAACTGGCCGAGCGCCCGATGCAGCCGAGCGATCGGCCCGCGCATCACCGCGAAGCGCGCACCGGTCAGCTTGGTTGCCATCTCGAAATCGAGATAGCCGAGCTTGGCACCCAGGTCAACATGATCCCGAACGTCGAAGTCGAATTCCCGAGGGGTGCCCCAGCGATGCAACTCGACGTTATCGTCTTCATCCTTGCCCTCGGGCACGCTCTCGTGAGGCAAATTGGGCAACCCGGTCAGAAAATCATCCAGCGCGGCGCTGTTCTCCGCTAGTTGCACCTTGGCAGCATCCAGCCGCTCTCCCAGGTCGCTGACTTGTGCCAATAACGGCTCGATGTCTTCCCCTGATGCCTTGGCCTTGCCGATGGCCTTGGAGCGAGTGTTGCGCTCGTTCTGCAACCGCTCGGTCTCGGTCTGCAGCTCCCGGCGCTGAGTCTCCAACGTCTCGAACCGGTTGACATCTAGGGTAAAACCACGTGTGGCAAGGTGCTTTACAACGCTATCAAGGTCGCTGCGAAGCAGTTTGGGATCGAGCATGAGATTCTATCCGTTGAACAGTGAAATTAGACGAAGAGCCGCGTAACCCGCATCCCCGCCGCCACTCCCGCGACACCCAGCACCAGGCTGGTAGCCACATAAAGAATGGCGGTGGGCATACGACCGCCTTCGAGTAGCGTCAGGATTTCAAGAGAAAAGGTAGAGAAGGTGGTAAAGGCGCCGGTAAAGCCTGCCACCAGTGTCACTTGCCACAGCGGGGGAAGCTTGAGCTCCTCCGTGAGCCAGACATAGAGCGCACCGATCAGACAACAGCCCAGCAGATTGACGCCGAAGGTGCCCCAGGGAAATCCGCGTCCCAGCATTGCGGTCAACCATCCACTCATCAGGTAGCGGCTAAGCGCGCCAACAGCGCCACCAATGGCCACGGCTAGCCATGTCGTCATGATCAATTCCAGGCATTAGAAAAATCGGCTTTCCATTGTAGTGAAAAGCGACTCGCTGGGCCATGGCGCCCAATACCCATATCGCATCATCGCAATGCGTTCCGCCGGCTTCTCGGGTAAGCTGGAGACTTATCGCCTTGTTGATGTCACACGACTATTTCAAAAATCATGATTGCACGACTTGAACCGCTTGCTCGGATCGATGAACGCTATATAGCTTTCATCGGAGCGCTTGAAATGCAAGGCTTTGCCGGCGATATCGCGGCGGATTACGCCAATCGCACAGTGCTTGCCACGGATAATTCCATCTATCAGCGCCTGCCCCAGGCGGTGCTCTATCCGCGCAACGTCGAGGATCTGCAGCGCATCGCCAAACTGGCGGCACAGGAGGAATTCCGCAACGTGGCGCTGGCGCCTCGAGGCGGTGGCACCGGCACCAACGGCCAGTCATTGACCGATGGCTTGATGGTGGATGTTTCCAGATATATGAACCGTATTCTCGACATCGACGTCGAGAACCGCCGCGTGCGGGTTCAGGCCGGGGTAGTCAAGGATCAGCTCAACGCCGCCCTGAAACCTCATGGGCTCTTCTTTGCCCCGGAACTCTCCACCTCCAATCGCGCCACCATCGGGGGTATGATCGCAACGGATGCCAGCGGTCAAGGCAGCTGTGAATACGGCAAGACCCACGATCATGTACTGGCCTTGAATAGCGTGCTGATAGGCGGCAAGCGCCTGGAAAGCCACCCCCTTGATGACGATGAACTGGATGCACTGTGTGCCCAGCAGAATATCATCGGCGAGGTACACCGCACCGCACGCGCGATCATCGACACACAACGCGAACAGATCGAGGCCGTTTTCCCCAAGCTCAACCGCTGCCTGACCGGCTACGATCTGGCCCACCTGCGCACGCCAGAGGGCCGCTTCAATCTCAACAGCGTTGTGTGCGGCGCGGAAGGCTCGCTCGGCTTTCTCAACGAGGCCACCCTCAACGTGTTGCCCATGGCCAGACACTCCACTCTGGTCAACGTGCGCTACGCGAGCTTCATGGACGCCCTGCGGGACGCCAAGGCGCTGATGAAAGTAGAGACCAATCGACCGACCTCCATTGAAACTGTGGACGACAAGGTGCTCGGCCTTGCCATGGAAGACTTCGTCTGGGACAGCGTGGCGGAGTTCTTTCCCAACACCGAGGCTCAGGTCACAGCGGAGCAAACCGACGTTACCCGCGATACCGTAACCGCACCTCAGGCAGCTCAAGCGGCCACGATACTCGGCATCAACCTGGTAGAGTTCAACGCCGACGATCCGGATGAACTCGAGGCCAAGGTGTCCATCTTTACCGAACATCTGTCTGCGGATACGCAGGTCGAGCGTCTGGGCTATACCCTGGCGAAGGGGCGCGAGCAAATCGGCCGAGTCTATGCCATGCGCAAGCGCGCGGTGGGCCTGCTGGGCAATGCCAAGGGTGAAAAGCGCCCCATTCCTTTTGTGGAAGATACCGCGGTGCCGCCGGAACACTTGGCGGAATATATTGGCGAGTTTCGCGCCCTGCTGGACGCCCACGGGCTCGAGTACGGCATGTTCGGCCATGTGGATGCCGGCGTTTTGCATGTGCGCCCAGCGCTGGACATGAAAGACCCGGATCAGGAGGCCATGATTCGCGAAATTTCCGATGAGGTCGCCGCGCTGACCCAGAAGTATCACGGCCTGCTGTGGGGCGAGCATGGCAAGGGAATACGTTCGGAATATACGCCCAGGTTCTTCGGCGAACTTTACCCTACGTTGCAGCGGCTCAAGGCTGCCTTTGATCCGTACAACCAGTTGAACCCGGGCAAGATCGCGACGCCTTTCGTTGCTTCGAATCAAGAGAAGGAATTTGAACCCGTTCGATTTATCGATACAGGCTTATTGGCTATCGACGAAGTGACCACCCGCGGGCAACTCGATCGCCAGATTGATGAGCGAGTGTGGCAGGCGCATGCAAGCGCAGTCTATTGCAACGGCAACGGCGCCTGCTACAACTACGACCCGGATGATGCCATGTGTCCGTCCTGGAAGGCGACTCGGGAACGTATTCACTCCCCCAAGGGGCGGGCCAGCCTGATGCGAGAATGGCTGCGCCTGCAGGGCAACGCCGGTACCGATGTGGTCGAGGAGTCGCGCAAGAAAAAAGCCGAGGGCGCCTGGGGGTTCTTGCGAGACACACCATTGCGGCTGTGGAACAGCTTCCGCCAGCGACGCGGCACAGAGGATTTCTCCCATGAAGTCTATGACGCCATGGCGGGCTGCCTGGCCTGCAAGTCCTGCGCCGGCCAGTGTCCGATCAAGGTCAACGTGCCGGAGTTTCGCTCGCAGTTTCTCGAGGTCTATCACGGGCGCTATCAGCGCCCCCTGCGTGACTATCTGATCGGCGGACTCGAGTTCGTGGTGCCTTATCTCTCGACAATTGCACCGCTTTACAACGCCGCGCTACAAAATCGGCTGGTCGATCGCCTGATGACGCGCCACATCGGCATGGTCGACAGCCCCCGAATTTCTCGAGCCAAGTTGAAGAAGCAGCTTGCGGCCTGGGGCATCGCCGAAGCCACGCTCACCAGCCTCGGACTGCTTACGGAGCAGCAGAAGGTGCGTAGCGTCGTCATCGTGCAGGATGCCTTCACCAGTTACTTCGAGTCGCGGCTGGTGATGGATATCGTCGAACTGCTGGCCCGACTGGATATCCGCGTATTCGTGGCGCCCTTTTCACCCAATGGCAAACCCCTCAACGTGCAAGGGTTCCTGGGCGCTTTTGAACGCACTGCGGAAAAACAGGCCCGGCGGCTCAAGGCCCTGGCTGCCTTCGGTGTTCCCCTGGTGGGCATCGATCCGGCCATGACCCTGACCTATCGCCAGGAGTACACCAAGGCGTTGGGGCCGCAGGCCGCGCCAGACGTTCTGCTGCTGCAGGAGTGGTTGATCTCTCTCGGTCGGCGGCTGATGCCGAGCCGCCTGACGCTGGAAGATCCCGGTTTCAAGCTGCTCTCTCACTGCACCGAGAAGACGAATGCCCCGGGCTCACCCAGGGCCTGGCAGCAGGTATTCGCGGCGTTTGGCCTGGAGCTTGAACTGCTCGCTAGCGGCTGTTGCGGCATGTCCGGTACCTACGGCCATGAAACCCGCAATCTGGAAACATCGAAAATCATCTACGGGCAATCCTGGCAGCGCCAGGTCGAAAACGATGATAATACCGATCGCCTGCTGGCTACGGGCTACTCCTGCCGCAGTCAGGTAAGACGCTTCTCCGAGGTGCAGCTCGATCACCCCTTGCAGGGATTGTTGAAGGCAATCAAGCGATCTTGATACATCATGCGGGAAAGGCCAGGATCGGCCTTTCCTTTTTCTTCCGGTTCTTTAGCTAAAGAGCCCACTTGTCGCGAGTAATCATGGAAAACCCAGCCATCGCGCTGACAGGCATCGGTCTGCTGGCGCTGCTGTGCCAATGGACGGCCTGGCGCATCCGCCTCCCCGCCATCCTGCTACTGTTGATTGCCGGCATCCTGATCGGCCCGGTAGGGCATCTGCTCGATCCTGACGCCTTGTTCGGCGATCTGCTGTTCCCTCTGGTGTCGCTCTCCGTGGCGGTGATCCTGTTCGAGGGTAGTTTGACCCTGAACCGCAAGGATTTGCGCGGTCATGGCCCCACGGTCTGGCATCTGGTTACCTGGGGCGCCCTGCTCACCGCGGTGATCGGTGCCGCCGCCGCCCATTACATTCTCGATCTGTCCTGGCAAATGGCGAGCGTACTGGGAGCGGTTCTCGTGGTCACCGGGCCCACCGTCGTACTGCCGTTGTTGCAAACTTTACGTGCCCGGGAACACCTCACTCAGATTCTGCGCTGGGAAGGCATTCTTATCGACCCCATCGGTGCAATCGGCGCCGTACTGGTCTATGAGTTCGTGGCACTGGGCTATTCCCAGGGGGCTGCCAACGGGGCCGCTCTGCATACCCTGTTGCTGTTTGGCAAGACGCTGCTCATCGGCTTTGGTCTTGGCAGCCTAGGCGGCTACGCCTGGGGGCAGATATTGCGCCGTCGCTGGCTACCACCGCGCCTGCACAGCTTCGGCACCTTGATGATGGTGTTTACGCTCTTCACCACGTCAGATGTGCTTTTTCATGAGTCAGGGCTTCTGACCGTGACGGTCATGGGCATCTGGCTTGCCAACATGCGCGGCGTGCCCACCGACGAGATTCTCGAATTCAAGGAAACCCTGACGATTCTGTTGATCTCGGGGCTTTTCATTCTGCTGGCGGCGCGTCTGACGGTGGAGCAGCTGGCGCTGCTATCCTGGCCGGCCTGGGGGTTTCTGGGGGTGCTGGTGTGGGTTGGGCGACCATTAGTGGTCTGGCTATGTACCCTGAGAAGCGGGCTCGAATGGCGGGAAAAGGCGCTGCTTGCCTGGCTCTCGCCCCGGGGTATCGTCGCTGCCGCGGTGGCGTCGCTGTTCGCCATCAAGCTCGGGGATCTAGGGGTTGCCGGCGCCGAGATGCTGGTGCCGATAGCCTTTCTGACCATCATCAGCACGGTCGTGGTACAAAGTCTACTCTCAAGACCCATTGCCCGAATGCTCAAGGTCGTCGAGCCACCACCCTCCGGATTTCTGATTTTGGGTGCCAACCCGGTCGCGCGAGTCATCGGCCTTGAACTGCAGCAAGCGGGCTTCCCGGTACGTCTTACGGATACGGACTGGGACGCGATCCAGACAGCACGCATGGCAGGGTTGCCGGTTTATTATGGCAATCTTCTTTCACGACATGCAGAACAGCACATGGACTTGTCCGGTATCGGTCATCTGCTGCCGCTATCGCCTTATCGCGAACTCAACACCTTGGCAGCACTGTATTACGCCAACGAGTTCGCCTACGGCAAGGTCTTTCAACTGGCGGAAACCCGTGAGCGTAGCGATCGCCATTACCGGGACCAAGCCGTGGGCCACTTGCCGGTGCTATTCAACGAGAACGCCACCTACACCCGGCTACAGGAGCTAATCAAGCAAGGTGCCGAACTGCGTAGCGCCCAACTGCACGACGAGGTCGATCTCGAGCAATATCGCGAACTGCACGATGACAAGCTCATGGCGCTATTTTGCATTGATACCAACGGTCGTATTCGCGTGGCCAACAGCGAAATTCCTCTGGAGCCTCAGCCTGGCGAAACCCTGATCAGCCTGGTCTATCCGGAATCACCCGTGTTCGGACGCGAAGAGCACGCGTAAGAAAGAACACATAGAGTCTATTCACGATCCTTACGAACGAAGGCCAGACCGGGACGCGGAGTTAAGGCGAAATTGATCGAGGAAAGCACCGGGCTCGCGCTCGAGTTTACTGGTGTAAATGAGCATTCGAACCGGGCTGGCGTACCAGATCGATTTCAACGCCGTATTGCCGAGTGCAGTAGATCGTGGATGGACTCTTAAAAAAACATGCGCCGCAGCGCCGCCCCGGGGTCCTGTTCTCGCATGAAGGCTTCCCCGACGAGAAAGCCGTTCACGCCATATTCAAGCATATGTTCGACGTCGCCCCGGGTATTGATACCCGACTCGGTGATGACCGTCACACCTTCGGGAATCCGGGAAAGCAGCTGAAAGGTAGTGTCCAGAGAGGTATCGAAACTGTGTAGGTCGCGATTGTTGATACCGACAAGCTCAAGGTTGAGCGTCAGGGCGCGCTCCAGCTCCAGGGCATTGTGAACCTCCACCAGCACGTCCATGCCGAGCTCCCCGGCCTGCTGATGCAGATCCTTCATTCGCGCATCGTCCAAGGCAGCAACGATCAGCAGAATACAGTCCGCACCAATGGCCCGGGCTTCGACGACCTGATAGTCATGAACGATGAAATCCTTGCGGATCACTGGCAGCTCACAGGCATCGCGAGCCGCCATCAGATAATCTTCGTGCCCCTGAAAAAAATCTGCATCGGTCAATACCGATAGGCAGCTGGCCCCGGACTGCGCATAGGCTTTGGCGATCGCTGCCGGGTTGAAGTCCTCGCGAATGACGCCGCGGGAAGGTGAGGCCTTCTTGATTTCGGCAATCACCGCAGGATCGCCTTCCTCGATAGTGCGGTTCAAGGAGTTGATGAAACCTCGCGGAGCACTCTGCTCACGCGCCTGCTCCATAAGCGTCGCTTCCGGGATCCGGGCTCGGCGCTCGGTGACCTCTTCGTCCTTGCGCGACAATATCTTGGCCAGAACGGTGGGCAAATCAGTGGATGCGGTCATGGCACGCCTCTCTATTTCGTTTTAATGGTCCAAGGGCAAGCTCGTGGCTAGGGGCGGACGGTCCAGTGAGTGTTTATATAGATGTCTAGGCAAAAGCGTAGTCTGGACTCGGCACTGATCACTGATCACTGATCACTGAATACGCGACTGAAATCCGTCAACTCTTTCATCTTTTCCAAGGCTAGCTTCGATGCCATGGCGTCCTGAGCCAATGCCACCCCTTCCTTGATGCTATCCGCGATATCCGCGGCATAAAGCGCAGCACCAGCGTTCAGCGCCACGATGTCCGCCGCGGCACCCTCGCCCATCAAGGCCTCCTTGACCAGCCGCAGGCTATCCTCCGAGGTCAGTGCCTTGAGAGGGTCGAGTGGCTGGCGTTCTATGCCGAGTTCTTCGGGGGTAATGATGTATTTCTCGATCCTGCCATCGCGTAGCTCAGCAATTTGCGTCGGTGCCGCCAGGGAAATCTCGTCGAGCCCGTCTTCTGCATGCACTACCAGCACATGTCGACTGCCCAGTCGCCCCAGCACCTCCGCCATCAGAGGTACCAGCTCGGGCTGATAAACCCCCAACAGTTGATGCTGGGCACCGGCGGGATTGGTCAGCGGTCCGAGAATATTGAACACGGTGCGCACCCCCATTTCGCGCCGGGCATTGATGGCATAGCGCATGGCGGGGTGATGCATGGGGGCGAACATGAACCCTACCCCCACCTGCTCGATACAGCGCGCCACCTGATCCGGGGAGAGATCGAGCTTGATACCGGCGATGTCGAACAGGTCGGCGCTGCCGGAGGAAGATGACACGCTGCGATTGCCATGTTTAGCCACATGACCGCCCGCAGCCGCCACCACAAAACTTGAGGCGGTGGAGACATTGAACAGATTCGCGCCATCCCCGCCGGTACCGACGATATCCACCAGATCATTCAGGGGAACGTTGACCGGAGTCATCAACTCGCGCATGACCTGAGCCGCCGCTGCGACCTCGTCGACCGTCTCGCCTTTCATCGACAGACCGATCAGGAAACCGCCGATCTGGGCATCCGTGGCATCGCCGGTCATGATATGGCGCATCACGGCATGGGTATCGTCGTAACTCAGATCGCGACTGCACATCACGGCGTCGATTGCTTCTCGCATTTGCATGTCGGGTTCCTCATTGCTGCAATGGCCACAGCATAAGATAACGGTATAAGCCAACAATATAAATAGTTGTTTACGATAAAGGCCGAGCCCGTTCGAGGAAGTTGCTCAACAGTTCGTGCCCCTGTCGGGTCAATATCGACTCTGGATGAAACTGCACGCCTTCGATATCCAAAGTGCGATGACGCAGCCCCATGATCACGCCGGGGGTGACATCGTCATCCTCGGTCCAGGCAGTGATTTCAAGCTCTTCCGGCAGGCTCTTTGCCTCGACGATCAATGAATGATAGCGAGTCACTTCCAGCGGGTTTTCCAGCCCTGAAAACACCCCGTCGCCCCGGTGCTCTACAAGGGAGGTCTTGCCATGCATCACCTGAGGCGCCCGCACGACCTTGCCCCCGAACACCTGACCGATCGCTTGATGCCCCAGGCACACTCCTAGAATCGGCAGCTTGCCGGCGAAATGGCGAATCACGTCCAGGGAAATACCCGCCTCGTTGGGCGTACAGGGGCCCGGGGAGATCACGATATGGCTTGGCGCCAGCGCCTCGATATCTGCAAGACTCAAGGCGTCGTTGCGATAGGTCTCGACCACGGCACCCAGTTCCGCCAGGTACTGGACCACGTTGAAGGTAAAGCTGTCGTAGTTGTCGATCATTAGCACTGACATCAGCACTTACTCCGGCACGCCCATGGATAGCTTCCTGGGCAGAAATCTGGGTTGCACATTAACATTGCACCCTAGGGTTCGAGATTATCCAGGCCGCGTTCCACCATGGCCACGGCGCGGAACAGGGCGCGTCCCTTGTTCAGGGTTTCCTGCCATTCAAGCTCTGGTACCGAGTCCGCCACGATGCCGGCTCCCGCCTGAACGTGCAGCTGCCCGTCCTTGATCACCGCGGTGCGGATAGCGATGGCGGTATCCATGTTGCCGTGCCAGGAAAGATACCCCACGGCGCCGGAGTAGATACCGCGCTTGACCGGCTCCAATTCGTCGATGATCTGCATGGCGCGGATCTTCGGCGCCCCGGAAAGCGTACCGGCGGGAAAGGTCGCCCGCAGCACGTCGATAGCGGAGAAGCCCGGCGACAGGCGCCCGGTCACGTTGGAAACGATATGCATGACATGGGAGTAGCGCTCGATGCTCATGCGATCCGTGACCTTGACGGACCCTGCCTCGCAGATGCGCCCTACATCGTTACGCCCGAGATCGATCAGCATGACGTGCTCGGCAATTTCCTTGGGGTCCGCAAGCAGCTCTGCCTCAAGTGCTCGATCTTCCTCTTCGTTACGGCCGCGCTTGCGGGTACCCGCCAGAGGACGCACCGATACCTCGCCATTCTCGAGACGGGTCAGGATTTCCGGGGACGAGCCCACGACCTGATGATCGTCGAGGTTCAGATAGAACATGTAGGGCGAGGGGTTGAGACTGCGCAGCGCGCGATAGAGATCCAGCGGCGACGCCTTGAACGGAATCGACATGCGCTGGGATGGCACGCACTGCATGACATCCCCAGCCAGCACATACTCCTTGATGGTGGTCACCACCCCCTTGAAACGCTCTTCGGTGAATCCCGGGGTGAAATGACTTTCTTTGCCCTCGCTGGCACCGATTCCGGGGCTCGCAAAATCCAGGCTCGCAGCGCGTAGCTCCACCTCCAGCAGCTCCAGTCGATGAACCGCCCGTTCATAGGCCTCATCTTCGGCAGGGTCTGCATGGGTCCATAAGGTCAACTTGCCGGAGAGATTGTCGAACACGACGAACTCGTCGCTGACCATCAAGAGAATATCCGGTACGCCGATGGGGTCGGGTTTTTCTTGCGCCTCGACACTACGCAGACGCGGCTCGATATAGCGAATGGTCTCGTAACCGAAGTATCCCACCAGCCCGCCATCGAAGCGCGGTTGTTCATCGAACTGAGGCACCTTGAAGCGGGTCTGGAACTGCTCGATCCAGAGTAGCGGATCCTCAGCCTGGGTGACGCCGGACTGTTCACCATCGACGATATGACGCACTTCGTTGCCACGCACCTCGATGCGCTGCCGACAAGGCAAGCCAATGATGGAGTAGCGGCCCCACTTCTCGCCGCCCTGAACGGATTCGAGCAGGAAGGTCCAAGGCGCATCCGCCAGTTTGAGATAGGTGGACAGCGGTGTGTCGAGATCCGCCAATACGTCACGGGTAATCGGAATGCGATTGAAGCCAGCCTGCGCCAGCTCGGCGAAGCGTTCGAGAGTCATCATGCCCGGCTATTCCTTCAGGATGGGTAGAGACAGGTTAAGTCGACCAACGTATTGGTGCCACTGGGTCAAGCAAGCATCAATGGGTGAATCACGAGCCCATCACCATCGCCAACGCTTGACGGGCCGGAAAAGCGTAGCGCTGCAAGGCAAGATACCTTGCTGGCTATATTGAAAGACCCGAGAGAAAGGAAAGGCATCCAGCATCATGAGCAGTCCGTTATTGCTGAATCTTATTGATTTTCGGCTATTTATAGCGTTATTCAACAACCCTAAACGAGTTCTTTCAGGGATTCAACTATCAAATCCGGCTCACTATCGATGATCGGCTCACCATGATTATAGCCGTAGGGGACCGCAATAGTACGAAAACCTGCCCGCTTGCCGGCTTCCATGTCATGGCGGGAATCCCCGACCATCAGGCACTGTTCACACGGAACGTTGAACCGGTTGGCCATATAGCGCAAGGGCGCCGGATCGGGTTTCTTTTGCGCCAGAGAGTCGCCTCCCAGGGTCACTTCGAAATACCCTGCCAGGCTCAAGGCATCGAGAATCGGTGCGACAAAGGCGTGAGGCTTGTTGGTCACCAGCACCAGAATGAGCCCCCGCTGCTTCAGCGCCATTAGCGCTTTCTTTACGCCTGGGTAGACTCGGGTACGTGAATGGGGAGCGCGACCGTAGTGTTCCAGAAAGGCAGTATGCGCCATATCCAGCGTTGCTTCATCCGGCACGTTACCGGTTGCGTAGTGCAGAGCCCGCTCTACCAGCTTGTGCGAACCGTTGCCCACCCAATCTCGTACCAGTGCAGCGCCCGCCGGCGGGAGATCTCGCTCGATGAGCATGACATCCACCGCGGCGGCCAGATCGGGAACGGAGTCGATCAGCGTGCCATCCAGATCGAAGGCGACAAGACGAATCCCCTCAAGACAAGAATGCATAAGGCTCCAGGTAAAATCGGGTGAGCAAGGATAGACGATAACGAAAGAAGAAATTAGATCGAAACACCTTGTTCTTCCAGCCAGGCACGCTTGGCGGGGGCGGACTGTTTCTTGAGCCAGGCTTCCAGTTTCAGCGCTTCACTGCGACTGCCGAGAGGCTGATGATGCAACAGACGCAGCGGCCCTTTTCCGCGCAAGGAACGCGCCCCCCGCCTGCCCTTTCGGTGCTCTTCGAAACGCCGGGTCACATTTGTAGTGATACCGGTATAAAGCGCCCCTCGGGCCGTCTCCAGTACATACAGATACCAGCCGCTTGAGGTAAAAATCTCCTGATCTTCTTCCAACTGTTCTTCAGACACGCTCAGGCCGTCACAGTGGTAGCCAACTCATCGCGAAACGCCTGAATGACGCTGTCATAGCGATGCGCATCCTCTTCGCAGCGCCCTTTGAACACTGCGGAACCAGCAACAAAAGTGTCTGCCCCGGCTCGGGCGATCTCGGCGATGTTGTCGATCTTCACGCCGCCATCGACTTCCAGACGAATGGCACGCCCTGAAGCATCGATGCGCTCCCGGGTCTGACGCAGCTTGTCCAGGGTGCTCGGAATGAAGGACTGCCCCCCGAAACCGGGATTGACGCTCATCAGCAGGATCATATCGAGCTTGTCCATCGCATGATCGAGATAGCTAAGAGGCGTAGCCGGATTGAATACCAGCCCGGCCTTGCAGCCGCCATCCTTGATCAGCTGCAGAGAGCGGTCGATATGCTCCGAGGCCTCCGGATGGAAGGTAATGTAGCTGGCACCGGCGTCGATGAACTCGCCAATCATGCGATCCACCGGCCTGACCATCAAATGCACGTCGATGGGAGCGCTTACACCATGCTTGCGTAGCGCCTGACAGACCATCGGCCCGATCGTCAGATTGGGCACGTAGTGATTGTCCATCACATCGAAGTGCACGATGTCCGCACCGGAGGCCAGCACGTCATCGACTTCCTGGCCCAGGCAGGCGAAGTTTGCAGAGAGAATCGAAGGGGCAATCTTGAAATCAGTGGTGTGATCGGGGACGTCGTAATCGGAGTTCACGTTAGACATGGCTCGTTGTCGAAGTACGGTAGAAATACGGAAAGCGCTCATTCTAGCCCAATTGGATCGCTCTGTGGACGGATGACATTTGCTTATCCTGGATTCTACGTCGATATTGAGAAATGCTTGATACAAGAACATCTCGAATCAGGAGACAATAATGCGCATACGCTTTTCGCCCCCTATCAACCGACTCACGACGCTGGCCTGTGTCAGCGTTCTGGCAGTGGCTACGTCAACCGCCGTCCCCGCCCAGCAGGCCATTCTCGAAGGTGAACGCTTCCATCCCGAAGTCAGTGAAAAAGGCATGGTCGCCACCAGCCACTTTCTGGCCTCGAAAGTCGCGCGGGACGTTTTGGCAGACGGCGGCAACGCGGTGGATGCGGCGGTGACCGCGGGTTTTGCCCTCGCCGTGACCCAACCACGCTCCGGCAATATCGGCGGCGGCGGTTTCATGCTGGTGTCGGATGAGAAAAGCGGCGAGGTCGTCGCCATCGACTACCGGGAGAAGGCACCAGCTGCGGCGTTTGAAACCATGTTCCAGAACGACGAGGGCGAAGCGGTATCCGAACTCTCTCGCTACACCCATAACGCCTCAGGGGTGCCCGGCACCGTGGCCGGTCTGGCCATGGCCCTGGAAAAATACGGCACCCTGAGCCTGGCCGAAGCCCTGGCCCCGGCGATTCGCCTGGCGGAAGATGGCTTTGCCCTGCCCCAGCGTTTCGTGAATGGTATTCGTGACATCCGGGATCGGCTGGAGCCGTGGGACGGCTCGCGCAAGAAGTTCTTCAAGGAGGATGGCAGCCTTTATCAGGTCGGCGAGGTTTTCAAGCAGCCGGATCTGGCAGCGACCCTCAAGCGCATCGCCGAACAAGGGCCCCAGGAGTTCTATGAGGGCAAGACTGCAGAATTGATCGCCACCCAAATGGAAAAGAATGGCGGCCTGATGACCATGGAGGATCTGGCCAACTACGAGCCCGCGATCCGCGAGCCCAGCCACGGCACCTATCGCGGTCATGATATCTACGCCATGAGCCCACCCTCCTCCGGCGGCGTGCATATCGTACAGATGCTCAATATTCTCGAGAACTACGATATCGGCAAAACAGGCTTCAACTCCGCCAATACCATTCACGTGATGGCGGAAGCCATGAAACGGGCCTATGCGGATCGCTCGGAATATCTGGGGGACACGGACTTCGTCGAGGTGCCGTTAAAAGGCATTACCTCGGAAGGCTACGCGGATGAATTGCGCAGCCAGATATCCATGGACAAGGCCACTCCCAGCAGCGAGATTGCGCCGGGTAACCCACTGCCCTATGAATCCAACGAGACGACTCACTTCTCCATTGCCGACGGCAACGGCATGGCGGTATCGAATACCTACACCATCAACTTCAGCTATGGCTCGGGTATCGTCGTCGAAGGGGCGGGCTTTCTGCTCAATAACGAGATGGATGACTTCTCCGCCAAGCCCGGGGTGCCTAATGCCTATGGTCTGCTCGGTGGCGAGGCCAACAAGGTCGAACCCGATAAGCGCATGCTGTCGTCGATGACGCCCACTATCGTCAAGAAAGATGGCAAGAACTTCCTGGTCACCGGCAGCCCTGGCGGTTCGCGCATCATTACTACGACCCTGCAGGTATTGATGAACGTCATCGACCACGACATGAACATCCAGACCGCAGTGAGCGTGCCGCGCATTCACCATCAGTGGTTGCCGGATGAGATTCGCATCGAGCAAGGTATCAGCCCGGACACTATCGCCCTGCTCGAGTCCTTGGGTCACACTGTGAGCCAGCAGGAAGCGATGGGCGCAGCCCAATCGCTGATGATCGAAGACGGCGTTTTCACCGGCGGGGCGGACCCACGCCGCTCGACCTCATCTGCCATGGGGCTTTGACGCGTTTCTTGACCTACCTCCCACCTCTCACCCCGGCTTCGGCCGGGGGGTTTATCGCCTCGGCACGTCATCCCCTCACCATTCCCGTCATGATTCATGGCGTATCGATAGCGCCGCCATATCGCCTGTTATTATAAAAATGAATAAAGGATATGATTGTCATTCCATTATGGTTGATTTAGCCTTTCACCAAATCGACCTTTTGTGGAATTAAAATGACTCTTTCCGTATTTCTGCGCCGTAGCGCCATCGCCTCTGCCGTCGCTGCCACCCTGTCCACCGGGCTTGCCGCACCGGCCCTGGCCGCCGACCGCGAATTGCTCAACTCGTCCTACGATATCGCACGAGAGTTGTTTGCTACCGTCAATCCTGAATTCAATGCCTGGTGGCAGGAGCAGCATGATGAAAGCGTCGAGGTCAAACAGTCCCACGGCGGCTCCTCCAAGCAGGCCCGGGCCATCATGCAGGGACTACGCGCGGACGTGGTAACCTACAACCAGGTCACCGATGTCAACGTGTTGGCCGAGAAAGGGCTGGTTGCCGAGGACTGGCAGCAGCAGTTCCCCAACAATGCTTCGCCCTACTACTCCACCACTGCCTTCCTGGTGCGTGAAGGCAATCCGAAAGAGATCGACAGCTGGGACGACCTGGTCGAAGACGGTGTCGAGATCGTCTTTCCCAATCCCAAGACATCGGGTAACGGCCGCTATACCTACCTGGCCGCCTGGGCTTATGCAGATCAAGAGTTCGACGGTGACGAGGAGCAAATTCGCGAGTTCATGAATCAGTTCCTGGGTAACGTCAAGGTCTTCGACACCGGCGGTCGCGGTGCCACCACTACCTTTGTAGAACGCAACATCGGCGACGTGCTGATCAGCTTCGAGTCCGAGGTCAACAATATCAGCAAGGAGTACGGCGAGGACGACTACGATGTGGTCGTACCGCCGGTAAGCATCCTCGCGGAATTCCCCGTGGCGGTGGTCGCCAAGAATGCCGAGCGCAATGACAATGCGGATCTGGCCCAAGGCTATCTGGAGTATCTCTACACCGAGGACGCCCAGCGTCTGCTGGCGGGTTTCAACTACCGGGTGAATGACGAGACCGTCCAGAAAGAGTTTGCCGATCAGTTCCCCGAGACCGAACTGCTGCGGGTTGAGGATGTGTTCGGCAGCTGGAGCCAGGTCATGGACAATCACTTCTCCAGTGGCGGTGAGCTGGACCAACTGCAGCGCAGGTAAGCATGATCGCGACGTTCACGGGCACTGCCCAGAAAAGGGTGCTACCGGGGTTCGGACTCTCTCTGGGCATCACCCTGCTGTTCGTGTCACTGGTACTGCTGCTGCCCATGACCAGCCTGGTCGGGCAGCTGGCCGGACTCAGTCTGTCCGAGTATTGGGCGATCATCACCGAAGAGCGCGTGGTGGCAAGCTACATGATCACCATTGGCGCGGCGGCGGTAGCGGCCATCGTCAATGCCTTGTTCGGCCTGCTGATGGCCTGGGTATTGGTGCGCTACGAGTTCCCCGGGAAGCGCCTGCTGGATGCGTTGATGGACCTGCCCTTTGCCCTGCCCACCGCAGTGGCCGGTATTACGCTGGCCACCATGTATTCGAGCAGCGGCTTCATGGGCAAGCTGCTCGCGCCACTGGACATCGAGATTGCCTACACCTGGGTCGGCATTGCCCTTGCCATGGCCTTTACCAGCATCCCTTTCGTGGTGCGCACGGTGCAGCCGGTGCTGGAAGATTTGCCTAACGAGATCGACGAAGCGGCGTTGACCCTGGGCGCCAGCGACGCCCTGGCCTTTCGCCGGGTGATCCTGCCGCATCTGTGGCCAGCCTTGGTCACCGGCACGGGACTGGCTTTCGTACGCTCCTTGGGGGAATTCGGCGCGGTAATCTTTATTGCCGGCAACATGCCCTATGAAACCGAGATCACTTCCTTGATGATCTTCGTCAAGCTGCAGGAGTACGACTACGTGGGCGCCTCGGCCATCGCTTCCGTGGTGCTGGCGGTTTCGCTTGTATTATTGCTAGCGCTAAATCTCTGGCAGGGTCGCTTCATTCGTCGGCTGCATGGAGGCAAGGGCTGATGCAACGTATCGGTGACGCACCCCGTACGCGCAGGCTTCTGATCGGCTTGGCCGTGGCCCTATCTGCGCTATTCCTGCTGCTGCCATTGATCGCCATCTTCGCTCAGGCCTTTGCCGAGGGCGTGGCGATCTTCTGGAACAATTTGAGCGACGAATACACCCTGGCGGCGATCGGCCTGACACTCTTTGTCACGGCGCTGACCATCCCGGTGAATCTCGTATTCGGCGTATTCCTCGCCTGGCTGGTAACCCGCTTCGAATTTCCCGGTCGGCGGCTGCTGCAGACGCTGATCGATATTCCCTTCGCGGTGTCGCCGGTAGTGGCGGGACTCATCTATCTACTGCTCTATGGCAGCAGCGGCTGGGTCGGCAGCTGGCTGGATGGCTACGACATCCAATTGATGTTCGCCTGGCCGGGCATCGTGCTGGTGACCCTCTTCGTCACCTGCCCCTTCGTCGCCCGGGAGCTGATTCCGCTGATGCAGGCCCAAGGCGCGGGAGAGGAAGAAGCGGCGGTAACCCTGGGGGCCTCCGGCTGGACGATCTTTCGCCGGGTCACCCTGCCCAACATCAAATGGGCGCTGCTGTACGGCGTGATATTGACCAACGCCCGGGCGGTGGGCGAATTCGGCGCCGTCTCCGTGGTCTCGGGCTCCATTCGTGGGGAAACCAACACCCTGCCGCTACACGTCGAACTGCTGTATCAAGACTACAATACCGTCGGCGCCTTCACCGCTGCCGCCCTGTTGGCCCTGATCGCTCTGTTTACCCTGGCCGCCAAGGCCGGCCTTGAATGGCGCGCCACGCGCCGGGAGCAATTCCGATGAGCATTTGCCTGACGAACATTGCCAAGACCTTCGGCCGTACCACGGCGCTGGAACCCCTCGATCTGAATATTGCCGACGGCGAGCTGGTCGGCCTGCTGGGCCCTTCAGGTTCCGGCAAGACTACCTTGCTGCGCATCATTGCCGGGCTCGAACAGCCAGACCGTTCTCGGACAGGTTCAATCCATTTCGGCGAACGTGACGTGACCAACGTACATGTGCGGGATCGGCGCATCGGCTTCGTGTTTCAGCACTATGCGCTGTTTCGGCACATGAGCGTGTTCGACAACGTCGCCTTCGGCCTGACCGCCCTGCCGCGCCGGGAGCGGCCCTCCGTCGGCGAGATTCGTACCCGGGTCAATCGGTTATTGGAAATGGTGCGTCTCGAGGAATTCGCCAACCGTTATCCGGCTCAGCTCTCCGGCGGCCAGCAGCAGCGCGTCTCCCTGGCCCGGGCTCTGGCGCTGAAGCCCGACGTGCTGCTGCTCGACGAACCCTTCGGCGCCCTGGACGCCAAGGTGCGTCAGGAGCTGCGCCGTTGGCTACGTCACTTGCACGACGAGCTTGGCTTTACCAGCGTCTTCGTGACCCACGATCAGGAAGAAGCCCTGGAGCTTTCCGATCGGGTCGTGGTGATGAGCAACGGGCGCATCGAGCAGATCGACGAACCGGACACCCTCTATCGCCATCCGGCCAATCGCTTCGTCTTCGAGTTTCTGGGTGACGTCAACCGCCTGGAGGGCAACGTCCAGGATGGCGAGCTTACCTGCGGCGAGGCACGGCTTTCCGTGGATCTGTCGGAAGGCCATGAGGAACTGCTGATGCGCCCCCACGAACTCAAATTGCTCGAGCAGCCAAGCCCCTATGCCCAACTGCCGGTAACCGTCACCTCGGCTTCTCCTATCGGCGCCGAGGTCCGAGTCGAGCTGGTGGCGGACTGGCTACCGGAGCCCTGGCAAGCCACGGTGCGTCATGCGGACTTCGAGCGGCTGCATATCAAACGCGGCCAGCGATTGTTCGTGGAGCCTCGCCGCTGGCATCGCTTCGGCAACGCCGAGACTCATGACCAGGAGGTTGAGATCATAACCTGATTGTCTCAACCATTTTTACTAAACAGCTTATCAGGCTATATTTGGAAAGCCTCCATATTCAGATGCTTCTCTAGCAAATATCAGACGCTATACTGCCGCTCTCGAGCGGCACTTTTTATTGCACACAAGGTTATTGCACACAAGATGTTTCATACAAGGAGAACCAGCATGCGAGCTGCAAAAACAACCCTCTTTCTAGGCTGGCTGACCGGTTTACTGCTGCTGGCGGGCTGCGCGCAGAGCCCACAGTATCTGCAGGTGAAGCCCAACGTCGGTCAGAGCCTGCCCCAGGTGGGTAACGGGCAGAGTGTGACGTTGGACGTGGTGGATGGACGCGAATCGGACGTGCTGGGAACGCGCAGCGGCGCGGCCATGTCCACCGCCGTGATCAGCGTCGAGGCCCACGATCTGATGCCCAAGCTCAAGAACCAGGCCGAGCAGGCGCTCGTACAGATGGGCTTTAACCCTACTGCAGATACTGCCCCCGGACGCCCCAGCCTGACGCTGACCTTGACGGATTTGAGCTACCAGAAAGCGGAAGGAAAACCACTGCTTGACAAGGCCGTGCTGCTGGCGCGCTTTCGCGCCGTGGCAAATAACGACCGCCAGTCCTACACCGGCACCTATACCGCCAAGCGTGAACAGGAGTATGCAATGAAGCCCGGTCGCGAAGCCAACACGAACATGGTCAGCGATCTATTGAGCCGAGCGCTGCAGCGTACCTTCAATGACCCGCAAATCGGTAGTCAATTGGCTCGTTAAACGACGCTTGTCACCAAGACGAACGACTGCGGCGACACGGGCCCTGGAACATTCCAGGGCCCGTGTCGTTCAGCGCCCGCTTATTCTCCGGTAGGCCCTCGCCGGGTCAGTGACCAGATGTGTTCGCTGAAGCCCCGGTCGTCCGCCGGCAGAACGTCCAACAACTCAATTTCGAAATTGGGAGTGAACAACAGCCGCACCTCATCGGAATCCACGTGATAAGGAGGCCCTTTCTCCGGCAGGATGCTGCGGGTGATGGTGATCATCAGCCCCTTGGCACCCGGCGGCAACAGCTGGGCTAGATGAAAGGCGTAACGCTGACGCGCCGGAGGACGTAGCGCAATGAGGGAAGCACGATCGTAAAACGACTGAATCTCACGAGTGTTGTCGATATGCAGCTGGAAGAAATCACCGCACCAGAGTTCCACGCTCCCCTGGCGCCAGATATCGAAAGGCTCGCGATGATACCGAGCCACTTCTTCTTCGCCTTGCGCCACGAACTCTTCGATGGCCTGGGAGGAAATCTCGATACCCAGCACTGGGTAGCCGCGCTCTGCAAGCCAGCGCATGTCCAGACTTTTACCGCATAGAGGCACCAGCACTTTTCCACCGGCAGGAACGTTCAAGCCCGGCCAGTACCGCATGAGTTGGGGGTGCGTTTCTTCCAGATGAAACCCGATGCGGCCATCACGCCAACGCTCAATCCATTCGTTAGCCATCATCTATTCCTTGTCAACAATCGCCAGCAAAAACAAAGTAACCAATTGATAAATATAGACTCATAGATCAGCTCGGCATCTTCGACGCCAACCTCGTTCGTTGTCATCCACACATTCTGTGGATAAACCTTGGGACAAACATACACCGTCCATTCCGAGACGGCGGCTTATCTCGGATCTCAGGATTTGTTTATTTTTTGATCACTTAACTATCGTCTCTTGGCGGGAAACTGATGGACCGTGGGAACTCCGCCACCTTGCCTTCCGCCTTGGTGGCTTTGGGAGTCCCTTCTCGCTCCACTTCGTCGATACGCACGATGGCATTGAGGGGAATATAGCTGCGCTGAACGCCCTCAAACGTACGCCTCAGCTTCTCGCTCGAAGGGTCGACCACCAGCTTCGAAGCATCCTCGAAGACGAAGGTCTCCACCTCGATGAATCCCCATAGCTCGCTCTGAAAAATTTCCCGAGCGTATAGCTCCCAGACTTCCCCTTGGTTATGAAACACCACACGATAGATCGGCTTGGAGGCCATGCTGCTCCTGTCTGTTGCGAGACACGCTAAGTTGATTGAAAGGGCTGGTTGAGTGATTGTCGCAGAATATGAAATTATCGCCCTAGAATACCACAGCTACCAGCCTTTCTAAGGAAGTCTTGAGGGGTCCGAGGCGATGCTGGTCAATGACTGAAGCGATACGTACAATACGAAATCCAGCTTTTCTCGGCCGATTCGGCTATTTCTTCGGCCAGGCATTCACTTCTATCACGGACAAATCGAGCGCATAGCATTGCGCAGATATTCTATGGCGAAGAAACTCTTCATCAAGACTCATGGTTGCCAAATGAACGAGTACGACTCTGCCCGCATGGCGGATCTACTCGGCGAATCTCATCAGATGGAGCTTACCGATGACGAGGGCGAGGCGGACGTCATTCTGCTCAACACCTGCTCGATTCGTGAAAAGGCTCAGGAAAAGGTGTTTCACCAGCTCGGCCGCTGGAAGAAACTCAAGCAGAAAAACCCTGATCTCGTGATCGGCGTGGGCGGCTGCGTTGCCAGTCAGGAAGGTGAGAGTCTGCGCAAACGCGCACCTCATGTGGACATGGTATTCGGCCCTCAGACCCTGCACCGGGTACCCTCGATGCTCGACTCCCAGCGCGCCGATCATATTTCCGTCGTCGATGTCACCTTTCCGGAAATCGAGAAGTTCGATCACCTGCCCAAGCCGAGCTCCGATGGCGCCACCGCCTTCGTCTCGATCATGGAAGGCTGCTCGAAATACTGCAGCTTTTGTGTTGTGCCTTATACCCGGGGCGAAGAAGTTTCACGTCCTTTCGAAAGCGTGATGGACGAGGTCATCCATCTGGCGGAACAGGGTGTACGGGAAGTCAATCTGCTGGGCCAGAACGTCAATGCCTATCGCGGCGAAAACGAGCTCGGCGATGAAATCGATCTGGCGGAGCTGATCGCCTGTGTAGCTGCAGTGGACGGCATCGATCGCATTCGTTTCACCACCTCTCATCCGGTGGAGTTCTCCGACAGCCTGATCGAGGCCTATGGCGAGATTCCCGAGCTGGTCAGTCATTTGCATTTACCGGTACAGTCCGGCTCCGATCGCATTCTGACCGCCATGAAGCGAGGCCACACCGCCGAAGAGTACATCGACAAGATGGAGCGCATTCGCGCCCTGCGCCCGGACATCAGCTTTTCCTCGGACTTCATCATCGGCTTTCCCGGGGAGACGGAAGCGGATTTCGAAGCGACCATGGACCTGATCCACCGTATCGGTTTCGATGCCTCTTTCAGCTTCGTCTATTCCGCCCGTCCTGGCACGCCGGCGGCCAGTCTCGAAGACGACACCCCGGAAGCGCTCAAGAAGCAGCGTCTGGCGATCCTTCAAGAGCGCATTCTCCAGAACGTCATGCAGATTAGTCGGCGCATGGTGGGCACGACCCAGCGTATTCTGGTAACGGGTTTCTCCCCCCGCGATCCGGGCCAGCTGTCAGGGCGCACCGAAAATAACCGAGTGGTCAATTTCCGCGCTGCCAACCCCATGGAATTGATCGGCGACTTCGTCGATATCGACATCACCGAGGCGCTGCCTAATTCACTGCGAGGTGAACTAGCCTCAACTGAATTGCATTAGTCGTATTTTCAACCCCATGTTTTAAATATACCGGCTCTGTCGATATTCACCGATTCAGGTTTGCCCCGGCAGGGTCCGGGGAAGTAAGCTCGTTCCATCGCTTTTTCTCTTTTCACTACACACGGATTCTCTTGTCTTGAGCAATAACGATTCTCAGGCGCATCGCATTCTGACGTTAACCCTCGAACCCAACGACCCCATGCGGTTGGCCAACCTCTGTGGTCAGCGGGACGAACATCTGAAACTGATCGAATCGCGTCTGGGTGTCACTCTGCGCAACCGCGGAAACACCTTTCAGCTGGCCGGCCCCGGTGCTCGAGTCAAAGCCGCCGCCAACATCCTCGAACATCTTTACCGCGAAGCCGAAAGCAGCGATCTCGAACCCGAAACCGTCCACCTGTATCTACAGGAGTCCGGTATCGAAGCGCTGGAAGAGGACGAAGGCGGTGACGAAGGCGATGTGGTCATTCGCACCACCCGAGCCCTGGTCAAGCCTCGCGGCCTCAATCAGCAAAGCTATGTCGCCAATATCCGCAAGCACGATATCAATTTTGGTATTGGCCCGGCAGGTACCGGCAAGACCTATCTGGCCGTTGCCGCAGCGGTGGAAGCGCTCAACCAGCAGGAGGTGCGACGCATTCTGCTGGTACGCCCGGCGGTGGAAGCCGGTGAGAAACTTGGCTTTCTGCCAGGCGATCTGGCCCAAAAGATCGATCCCTATTTGCGTCCCCTCTATGACGCACTCTACGAGATGATCGGGTTCGAGCAGGTCGGCAAACTGATCGAACGTCAGGTCATCGAGATTGCCCCTCTGGCCTACATGCGCGGACGCACCCTGAACAACGCCTTCATCATTCTCGACGAAAGCCAAAACACCACCCGGGAACAGATGAAAATGTTTCTGACCCGTATCGGCTTTGGTTCCACTGCGGTGGTCACAGGCGATGTCACTCAGGTCGACCTGCCCCGAGGCCAGAGTTCGGGGCTAATTCAAGTACTCGATGTGCTCAAGGAGACCCCGGGTATCGGCGTGACCCATTTCGCTGCCAAGGACGTGGTGCGCCATCCGCTGGTACAGCGCATCATCGAAGCCTACGACCTGTTCGAAGCCGAGCAGGAGTCTCAGGAGCGCGCCCGCAAGGAAGCGCGGGAGCTGGCGCGTCGTGCCGAACAGCCCCCGAGTAGCGAACAGACGTATTCTCGATGAATATAGCCTCAGGTCCCGTGGTCGATCTGCAAGTCGCCCTGGCCGATACGGCCACTCCTGGCCTGCCAACCGAGCGCGAGCTAGCGCGCTGGGCAGAGGCTGCGCTGGCTCATCATCCGAACAGGGCGAATGACGAGCTGACCATCCGGCTGGTCTCGGAAAATGAGAGCCGCTGCCTGAATCGCGATTATCGTGGCAAGGACAAGCCTACCAATGTGCTCTCTTTTCCCTTCGAAGCACCGCCGGGCCTTGAGATACCCTTGCTGGGCGACCTGATCGTCTGCCATGAAGTCGTCGCTCGGGAAGCCCTTCAGCAAGACAAGTCTCCCGCCGATCATTATGCCCATATGGTCGTACACGGTATTTTGCACTTGTTGGGTTACGATCATATAGAGGAAGCCGAGGCGGAAGAAATGGAAATGCTTGAACGCACTATCCTGGCCTCTCTAGGCATTGCCGATCCCTACGGACTTCCGGGCACTGAATGCGCCCCTTATTCAAATGACGAGGACACGAGACCCGACGCATGAACGAAGACCGATCGAGCAGCCAGGGCAGCAAATCCTGGCTCGAGAAGATGTTTAGCGGTTTTTTCAGCGATTCCGATGAACCCAGCTCCAGGGACGAGTTACTGGTCTTTCTGCGTGAAGCCGGCGCTCGGCTGCGTCTCGACCCGGATGCACTGACCATCCTCGAAGGCGCCTTTCAGATCAGCGACCAACAGACGCGGGAAGTGATGATTCCGCGCTCCCAGGTGACCGCCATCGCCGTCGATCAACGCCCCGAGGACTACCTGCCGGTCATCTTCGAGACCGGTCATTCGCGCTACCCGGTGGTCGGCGAGAACCTTGACGATGTGCTGGGCATTCTACTGGTCAAGGACCTGCTGCCCATGCTGCAGGAAAGCGATGGCGAACGGCGTTGGGTCGAACTGCGCGACGTCATCCGGCCTGCAATGTTCATCCCCGAGTCCAAGCGTCTCAATAGCCTGCTCAAGGAGTTTCGCGATACCCACAACCACATGGCGATCGTGGTGGACGAATATGGCGGTACCGCGGGAATCGTCACTATCGAAGACATCCTCGAACAGATCGTCGGCGATATCGAGGACGAACACGATACCGACGAGGATGACGAGATCCGCGACATGGGCGATGGCACCTTTTCCGTGCGCGCCCTGACCGCGATCGACGACTTCAATGAGCGCTTCGATACGGACTTTTCCGATGATGAATTCGATACCGTTGGAGGCCTGGTCATGCAGGGTTTCGGTCATCTACCTCGTCGTGGCGAATACACCGACCTGAGCGGTTGGCGTTTCACCGTACTGGGCGCCGATAATCGACGCATTCGTCTGTTGCAGGTCGAACGGCTGCCCGATACGGGTATGGATGAAGCCGAGGGTTGATACCCGGTCGTCATCGATCAACCGCTCTGGTATAAGAGGCACGTCCAAATCTTGCCTATGATCCTCTTCCGTGAAGATGCTTGGCTGGCAAGCGCGAATCAACAAGGAGTGCCTTTCCCATGCTGTCCTATTCCCGCCCCTGGGTGGGTTTTGTCGCCGCGCTGGTCGCCGGTGGCCTGACCACCCTGACTTTCTCGCCGTTTGAACTCTGGTGGCTGGGGCCGGTCGCCGTGATCCTGCTCTATATCGGTATACACGACCTGACACCGGGGCAGGCGCTACTTCGTGGCTGGTGCTATGGCGTTGCCCTGTTTGCCACCGGCACCTACTGGATTTATGTCTCGATCCACGATTACGGCTATGCCAGCGTGCCTCTGGCGGTATTTCTCACGGCGCTGTTTGCAGTCACCCTGGCGTTCTTTTTCGCGATACCTTTCTGGTTCTACCGTCGTTTCACCGGGCGCCGTCTTGCCTTTCTGAGTTTCGCGGGCTTCTGGGTGCTCATGGAGGTGCTGCGCACCTATCTGTTCACCGGCTTTCCCTGGCTGCTGCTGGGCAGCGCCCATGTAGATTCACCGCTCTCGTCTCTTGCGCCCCTGGGCGGTGTCTATCTGCTCAGCCTGGTAACGGCGCTTTCTGGCACCTTGGCGGCGGAATTCCTCAAGCGTCGCTGGTGGGCGGCGGCGCCTTTGGCAATTTTATGGATAGTGCCGTTTCTACTACCGCTGCAATGGACGACGCCCAGCGAGAAACCGACCCGGGTTGCGCTGCTGCAGGGCAATCTTCCACAGCTGATGAAATGGTCCGAAGAGGGGCAGCGCAGGGCAGCCAATACCTACGCGACCTTGACCCGGGCCCAGCCTGAAAACATCGATCTCATTGTGTGGCCGGAAACCGCCCTGCCCATGTTCCAACGCCAGGCCGAGCCGCTTCTCGAGCGAATCCAGGCGACACTTCCGCCCAACACCGCCCTGCTTACCGGCATCGTGCAGCGAGACGACGAGGATCGTTATTACAATGCGGTCATCGGCGTGGGGGACGTGGAAGGCGAGTACCGCAAGGAGCACCTGGTGCCTTTTGGCGAATATATGCCGTTGGAGAACCTGCTGCGCGGCATCATCGCCTTCTTCGATTTGCCCATGTCGAGCTTTTCCGCGGGCCAGTCCGACCCGGAGCCGATTCAGGCGGCAGGGCTGAGTATCGGCAGCGCGATCTGCTACGAGATCATCTACCCGGATCTGGTGGCACAGCGTGCCAGAAATGCAGATGTGCTGTTGACCATCTCCAACGATACCTGGTTCGGCGACTCCATCGGTCCTTTACAGCACATGCAGATGGCACGCCTGCGAGCGTTGGAAAACGGTCGCTATGTCATCCGCGCCACCAGCAACGGGGTCACATCGATCATCGATCCCGATGGCCAGGTAACCGTTCAGGCGCCACGTTTCGAGACCGCCAGCATCGATGGCCGGATTCACGCCATGCAGGGGCAGACCCCTTTCACCAGCGTTGGCAGCTGGCCGACCTGGCTACTGGCCGCCTTGTTCGTATTGCCGGGGCTGCGTTTACGCCGCAGCAAATCCCGCTTCTGATAACGGGAAGACGCCATCACTGATGCCGAGGTGATGGCGTATCTCTTCAGGTACTCGGTGAGCGCTCGAAATAACGGTGCCCACACTCGCGACAAGGCTCCAATCGCGTGACTCTTTCCAACTCGACTTTTGCGCCGCAATGCACACAGGCCATGCGTCCGGGGGCGGCAATTTCGCCGGCCACATAGTCGGCGCGAGATGCTTCGAGATCGTCGTTGAGCTGCTCCCGTTCGATGATGCTACGATCGGCAACGGAGAAAAGCGCATCGGTGATCTTGCGCGATAGCACGTCCAGGTCGATGCCCAGCCAACTGGCGACACCGGAACCGCCGGCGGCCAGATAGCCACGCAGATCCTTGAGATCGCGCTCGACCCAGGCACGCAGCAGCGCCACCTCATCCTTGGTAAACTCCTCGAAATCGGCTTCGAACTGTACCGACTCATCGAGATCCTTCTGCAGATTGTCCCAGGAAAGATCGTTGGCACCGTTCTGCATCCGTTCAAGAACACGCTCGTAGGCTTCGTGCAAACGGTTCTCTTTCTGCTGTTCGCTCATGACTTCCCTCCTCCAGTTTTGCCATTCCCCATGGTCACTGATACACCCGGGCTTCCCTGCCGGCGTCTAGAGGGCCGGCTATCGGGCCTACCTGCAGGGGCATGTCTAGGGTATCCTTGTGAACAGCATAACCACTATCGACATTTACCTCGACCAGGTTTCTAACATATTGTGCAGCCGCGTATTCTTGCCTCGACGACAAGACACGATCCAGGCTGCGACCCAAGCAAGGTGCCCCGCGAAAACGATGGATACACAGTATACGCCCCACAGCATCGAACAAGCCGCTCAGCAGTTCTGGGACAAGCACCAGTGCTTCAAGGCCATCGAAGACGCGACCCGCGAAAAGTTCTACTGCCTATCGATGTTCCCCTACCCTAGCGGCAAACTCCATATGGGGCATGTACGCAATTACACCATCGGCGACGTCATCTCCCGTTTTCAGCGCATGCAGGGCAAGAACGTACTACAGCCCATGGGCTGGGATGCTTTCGGGATGCCGGCGGAAAACGCGGCGATCAAGAATCGCGTACCGCCGGGGGAATGGACCTATCAGAATATCGATTACATGCGAGCGCAGTTGAAGGCGTTGGGCTTCGCCTACGACTGGAATCGCGAGTTCGCTACCTGTGACGTGGACTATTACCGCTGGGAGCAGTGGTTTTTCACCAAGCTGGTGGACAAGGGGCTGGTCTACAAGAAGATGGCCACGGTCAACTGGGACCCGGTGGACAACACCGTGCTGGCCAATGAGCAGGTCATCGACGGGCGCGGCTGGCGCTCCGGCGCACCGGTCGAACGCAAGGAAATCCCGCTGTGGTTCCTGAAGATCACCGACTACGCCGATGAACTATTGACGGACCTGGACAAGGTCGACTGGCCGGAACAGGTCAAGACCATGCAGCGCAACTGGATCGGCAAGTCCCGGGGCGTTGAGCTGGCTTTTGATGTCGTCGGCAATCGTATAGTCGATGAAGCGGACGTACTGCGCGTCTATACCACTCGTCCCGACACCCTGATGGGAGTAACCTACCTGGCCGTGGCCGCCGGCCATCCGCTGGCAAAAGCTGCCGCCGCAGATGATTCGGAGCTGGCAGGCTTTCTTGAGGAGTGTAGCCATGGCAGCACTTCGGAAGCGGATCTCGCCACCATGGAAAAACGCGGCATGGACACCGGCTTCAAGGCGGTGCATCCACTATCGGGGCGCGAAGTGCCGGTCTATGTCGCCAATTTCGTGCTGATGGAATACGGCACCGGTGCGGTCATGGCGGTACCTGCCCACGACCAGCGCGACTGGGAGTTCGCCACCAAGTACGGCCTGTCCATCGAGCCTGTTATCGCGGATGAAAACGGCCAGGTGCCGGATATCAGCGAAGGCGCCTACGGTGAACACGGCAAACTGATCAATTCCGGCGAGTTCGACGGCCTTGAATTCGACGCGGCATTTGATGCCATCGCCGCGCGGCTGGCGGATCAAGGCCAGGGTGAGATCAAGACTAATTTCCGCCTACGGGATTGGGGTGTGGCGCGTCAGCGCTACTGGGGCGCGCCGATTCCCGTCAAGTACGGGCCCGAGGGCCAAACCGTGCCGCTCTCCGACGACGAACTGCCGGTGGCATTGCCCATGGAAGTCGAAGTCGATGCCAGCGGCTCTCCGCTCAAGAAGATGCCGGCGTTTTATGATCTCGGCAACGGCTGGAGTCGGGAAACCGATACCTTCGACACCTTCATGGAATCGAGCTGGTATTACGCCCGCTTCGCCTGTGCCGACAATATGGACGCCATGCTGGACGAGCGCGCCGACTACTGGCTGCCGGTGGATCTGTATATCGGCGGCATCGAACACGCCATCCTGCATCTGCTCTATGCCCGCTTCTTCCACAAACTGATGCGGGATTTCGGCTTGTTAAAAAGCGACGAACCCTTCAAGCGCCTGCTGACCCAGGGCATGGTCATCGCCGAAACCTTCTACCGGGAGGCCAACAACGGCGGTAAGGACTGGTTCAATCCGGCGGAGGTCGAGGTCACCCGGGACGACAAGGGCCGGCCTATCAGCGCCGCCCTTGACGGCGATGGCCAGCCGGTGCAGATGGGCGGCATCGAGAAGATGTCCAAGTCGAAGAACAACGGCGTCGACCCTCAGGCCATGATCGATCGTTTTGGCGCCGATACCGTGCGCCTGTTCATGATGTTCGCCGCCCCTCCCGAGCAATCTCTGGAGTGGTCGGACTCCGGCGTCGAGGGCGCGCATCGCTTTCTCAAGCGCTTGTGGCGTCTGGTCGCCGAGCATATCAACGCCGGCACGCCCGGCACCTTCGACACCGATTCTCTCAACGACGAGCAGCGCACGTTACGTCGCAAGACTCACGAAACCATCAAGAAGGCCAGCGACGACATCGGCCGTCGTACCACCTTCAACACTGCGATTGCCGCGGTGATGGAGCTTAGCAATGAGGTGAGTAAATTTGCAGACACCTCACCCTCAGGGCTCGCGGTTACACGGGAAGCCCTCGAAGCCTGTGTGCTGCTTTTGGCCCCGATCACGCCCCACGCCTGTCATGCGCTGTGGAGCGAACTTGGCCACGAGGAGCCCGTGATCGACGCCGCCTGGCCCGAAACCGACGAGTCTGCCCTGGTCAAGGACAGCATCGAACTGGTGGTTCAGGTCAACGGCAAGCTACGCGCACGGATCGAGGTGGACACGAACGCCAGCAAGGACAGCATCGAAGCCCTGGCCGTGGACAATGAGAACGTCCAGCGGCATATAGAAGGCAAGACGCTGCGCAAGGTTATCGTCATTCCCGGCAAGCTGGTCAATATCGTTGCCAATTGATACAAGGAGCCGCTCGTGAAGCGCCGTACTTTCCTTACCCGTTCGCTGAGCCTGCTTGCCGTGAGCATGGCCGGAATAGCCTTGACCGGCTGCGGCTTTCAACTCCGCGGCCTCGATCAACAAGCGCTGGGGTTCGACAAGCTGGATTTGAACGCGCCCCCAACTGGGTTTACCGATGAGCTCAAGCGCCGCCTTGCCAATGACGGCGTGGCGCTTACCGACGACGCCCCGCTGCGCCTGAATATCGGAAATCCGAGAACGAGTGAAGTCGCACTGGGAGGCGGCGACCTCAATTATGAAGAGGTGGAGTTGAACCTGGCGGTTCCGTTCTCGGTGCAGCGCAGCAGCGACAATGCCTATGTACTGGATCAGCAAGTCATCGAAGTCGTCACCACCTACCAGGCCAGCGATGGCAATCTACTGGTACGGGATGACCTGCGTGACCAGACCGTGGAAACGCTTCAGCGTGATGCCATACGCCAGCTACTGGAACGATTGCGTACTCTCAAGCAATGAAAGTATTTCCCGACAAGCTCCCCGAGGCGCTCGGCAAGCGCCTGCCGCCGGTGATCGTCGTTGCCGGCGATGAGCCGCTGATTCACATGGAAGCCTGCGACTCAGTGCGAGCCGCGGCCCGAAAGCAGGGCATCGAGGAACGTGAGATCCTGCATGTAGAGGGCAACTTCCAATGGGGTCGGCTGACCGAGTCCGCCGCCAGCATGTCGCTGTTCGCGTCGAGCAAGCTGATCGAGCTGCGGCTGGGCAATCAGTCTCCGGGCCAGGAAGGCAGCAAGGCCCTCGACGCCTATGCAGAGCAAGCCAAGCATAGCGATGACGTCCTGTTGGTATCTGCAGCACGGCTGGATTACAAACAACAGCAGAGCAAATGGTTCAAGGCGCTGGACAAGATCGGCCTGTTCGTGCCGGTATGGCCGGTGGATCATCAGCGCTTGGGCTTCTGGATGCGCGACCGTGCATCACAGCACGGGCTACAGCTGGATATGGATGCGGCGCGGCTGCTCGGCGAGCGCACCGAAGGCAATCTGCTGGCCGCGGACCAGGAACTACAGAAACTCGCCCTGATCATGCCGCCCGGTGCGCGGCTCAACGCCGAGGCCATTGCCAGCGGTGTCGAGGACAGCGCCCGCTATGATGTCTTCACGCTTACCGACGCCTGTTTACGCGGTGAGAGTGAACGCGCGGTGCGTATCGTCCAAGGACTACGCGGCGAAGGCATCGAAGCGCCGGTGGTACTCTGGGCATTGACTCGGGAACTGCGCACCCTGCTTTCGCTGCAGCAACTCCTGGACCAGGGTCAGAGCATCGAGCACGCCTGCAAGGCCCAGCGTCCGATGATTCCCGACAAGCGCCGAGCCAACTATCAGCAGGCGTTGCAGCGACTGCCCCATCGCCGTCTGCACAAGCTGCTGCTGTTCTCTCAACGCATCGATCTGGCGATAAAAGGCGCCGCCACCCTACCGCTTTGGGACGCGCTCAACGACCTGGCCCTGACCCTGGCCGGCGGGCGCGGGTTATTGGCGGAGTCGCCGCTGTCCTATAAGGTGGGATAGCTTTTAGTCGCGCTTTATCTACTGGTTCGTTGCCATTGCCTTGCCGGTCGCTGAAGCAGTACACCAGCGTCGCCAGCCCGAGGGCGCCGGTCAGCAGGATGAACAGCAATCGATACTGCTCGCTTGGGGCCATTTGCATCTCATCGGCCAGAGTCATCATCCAGCCACTGAAGCTTTGAATCAATGCGACACCGACAAAGCTCATCGCCGTCAGAAACGCCATTCCCCGACCGTGATAGGCCGGGGCCAGAAAGCTCCGGCAGTGGGACATCAACAGCGGGTAGTTGAACCCGAAGAGCCCCACCGCAACGAAGGCCCACATCGCGAAGTAAGGCCCTTCGGCGGGAAAGGCTACCAGCAAAGACAAGGGAACCAGGGTCAATATCGAGGTAACGATCACCAACCGTCGGGTGTTTTGCAACCACCTGTCCAGCGCACCCAGCATGAAAGTGCCGGCGCCCAACGCGATCGACATCGCCAGGATGATATTGCCCCGTTCGCCGGTATCGAGCCCGAACACCTCGGCCAGATAGGGGCCGCTCCAGAGCCCGCGGATGGTTATCAGCACTGCATAGCTTGCCAGAAACATCGGGATGATTGGCCATAATCCCCGGATGGTTGTGACGCGAGCCATTCCTCGCAACATCACTGTCAGCGAATAATTCACGCTATCAGGCCGGTCGGGCTTCAGCCCCCATAGGCAGGCGCTGGCGGATAGTGCCGACAGCCCCATGATCAGCAGCAGCGCCGTCCGCCAGCCCAACCACTCGGTCATCATGGCCAGCGGCGTGGTGCCAAGCAGGTCGCCAGTGCTGCCGATGGCGATCACCAGGGCGGTAAAATAGGCAAAACGCTCGGAGGAATAATGGCGACCGATAAACAGCATCGTGCCGGTGAATATGGGCGCACAGCCGACGCCGATCAACACCTGCCCCGCAAAGGCGAGCGAGGGTGATTCCGCCATCGAAAAGAGCGCTGTGCCCGCTACTGCCAGCCACATGAAAAGGCCGATACTCAGCCGTGTGCCAAGCCGATCCAGTGCCAGCCCCGTGGGTATTTGGGCGATGGCAAAGCTGACGAAGAAGGTCGACGACAACAACCCCAGACCACTTTCGCCGATAGCCAGATCCGCCGAGATTTCGGGTGCGATCACAGAGATCATGCCGCGATAGAACAGGCTGATCGCATAGGCGAAACAGAGTATCAACAAGTCACGCATGCAGGCCTATCCATCGGCAGAAATTGAACCCTCATGTATACCTCCATGTATAGGGGAGCAGCTTACTTTCTGAACGAGCTTAACGCAGTTGCCATCCTGTTTCAGGCCCGACTCATTGCTATGCAGTCATGATCCACGCAGTCGTTTTACTCGTCTGACCATCGCGTAGGATGCTGGCAGGCCCGGCAACGGGTAGACTAAGCGACACTCTACCTGGCTAAGGGACTCATCGCAGATCATGGGCAGCACTTTCTCGCTCTACCTGCAGATTCAGCAGCACCTACTGGAAAGGATAACTAGCGACGACTATCCGATGCACTATCAAATCCCGCCCGAGGAACTGCTGGCACGAAATTTCGGCGTCAGCCGCATGATCGACAACCAGGCGATTCGTGAGCTGGTACAGCAGGGTTATCTGGTCCACCAGCCGGGGCTGGGTACCTTTGTCACCGATCACCAGGCCGAGTCCTCGTTGCTTGATGTCACCAATATCGACGAGGAGGTGCGGAGGCTCGCGTTCACCTCAGCGACGGCCGCGTGCTGGAAAGCCAACCCTGCGAGGCTCGCGGCAACCCGACCACCCCCCTGAGCGATGACAAAATTGTCGCCAAGTTTCATGCGCTTGCCGACCCGGTACTGGGTGCACGCAGCGATGCTCTGAGAGCCTGAATCACCACCCTAGAAGAACGCCCGGTCGGCACGATCTCCTGAGCGTGTTGCAGGCAGCGCCATGACGGGCACGCCCAAGTCCTGCCTCGAGATTTACGAGGCACCTTTCCAGGCCAGCCGCTTGCGATACAATGTGGAGGCCGCTACTTCGAGGATGGCCGCGGCACGGGGAACATTGCCTCCGCACTCGACGATCGCCTGTTCGATGGCATCGCGCTCCACCATCCATAGTGGACGCAAGACAGAGGAAGCGCCTCTGATCGCCGGCTTATCTTCCGACATACCGCCCAGGGGCGTCACAGGCAAGTTGAGCATCGACTCAGTCAATACGACGCCGTCGTGCATCACCACGGCGCGTCGAATCACATTCTCCAACTCGCGCACATTGCCAGGCCATGAATAGCGTAGTAATGCCTGTTCGGCACCCTGGCTCAGACGCTGGAATGCTCGCTTTTCAGCCGCTGTATAGCGCTCCAGCAGCGCACTGGCAACCTCGATGATGTCCCCGCCACGCTCACGCAAAGGCGGTAGCATGACCGGAACGACATGGAGGCGGTAATACAGATCTTCTCTAAAACGTCTCTGCCTGACCCGCTCGGCGGGGTCGGCATTGGTCGCACAGACGATGCGACAATTGACGGCACGCGACGTGGTCGCTCCCACGGGAACCACGTGCCCAGTCTGGAGAAATCGCAGCAGTTTCCCCTGCATTTCCAGGCTAAGCTCAGCCACTTCATCCAGGAAAAGCGTCCCGCCATCAGCAGCAGCTGCATAGCCCACTTGATTGCGAACCGCCCCGGTAAACGCACCTTTCAGGTGACCAAAAAGTTGTGATTCCAGCAAGTCGGCTGGTATTGCCGCACAATTAACTGCGATGAATGGACCCTGCCAACGTGCACTGTATAGATGGAGCACTTCGGCACAAAGCTCCTTCCCCGTTCCACTTTCTCCGGTGACGAATACAGGAGCCTCCGACCGAGCGACCAGGCGCAATGCTTGATAAATCGCCTGCATCGACGTCGATGTGCCAATGAATTTTCCGAGCGGCTTCCCAGTGGCTGTCTGACATCCATAAGGCATGGAGTCGCTTCCCGGCACAGGATCAAGGCGACTTCCTCTTCCACTCGCTAGCCGAAAAACATCTACGGAATTTCTGAACGCGCCGCTTGCCTTACCTACTGAATCCCGTGGTATATCCCCTGCGTTCTCACTGGTGTAACCGTTTGTTTTTGTGATTAATGGTTTCATATAAAAAGCTCTTGGCTAATCGAGAAAACCATGCAGAAAAAGAAAAAAAGACTTTACGAATAGTAGGTCTACCGTTTCCAATTTTCAACAACAGAGTGAAAATATACAAAAAATACACAAAACATAATCAATTAATAAAATAACAATCAATCAAATACAAGCCTCTTATTAGTAAAGCTTTTTTAATATACTCAATCAGCTTATCCACCTCTGCCAACTCAACATCTCCGCAAAAAAACTTAAACCCCCACACTCAACAAAACCTTCCTAACCATTTTTTCAAGAAGTTCGATTGTTAGCTTGACTCTTATTTGACCAATTACTTAATGCCAACACGACCAAAGCTCTATTACTTGAGGAAGAGTCTCTTATACGCCTCTCACCAACAAAAAAAACCACCTTCATAAAAACACGTTACTCAGTATTTTCGAATTGCTTTGTTTTTTGCAAAAAGAGAAACCGTGAATACCTATCGGAAACAAGGCAACACATTGCTTTTTAAAAAAAACAAAAGCTGGCACGAACTGTGCTTATTATTTGGCAGGGGAACAAAGAAAATTAACACGAGAATAAAAACTAATGATCAAACTCAGCCATTGCCTTGCCTGGTGCCTCGCCGGGATGATGAGCGGGTGCGCCACCGTCGAACCCGACTTCAATACCGTCATGCCAGTGACTGGCCCACCCGTGACGTCCAACAATACGCCCTACTCGGAATGCCTGGCTGCTCTTGATGACATCAAGGGCGCCAACCGCCTTCCTGTCATTGCCGTGGGTCAGATCGCAGACAAGACCGGCCAGCGGACGTACTCAACGCTGACCGAGAGTACTGCCCTGACACAAGGTGTCTCGGAGATGCTGATCAGCGCCTTGTTCAAGTCAGGAAAGGTCGAGTTGACCGAGCGGCTCGATGTGAGGGTCCCCTTGGCGGAGCAACAACTGGTAGAACGCAAGGCTATGGCCTATGCCCCGGTGCCGATCGCCGTGCTACCGGCCAATTTCACGATCCTGGGTGCGCTGACCGAGCTCAATTACAACATTGCCAGTGGCGGCACACGACTTTATGTCAGCGGCATCGGTGCCAGCGTGCGCACTGCCGTGATCAATGTCGGACTCGACCTGCGCCTGGTGGATGTGCGCAGTTTCCGGACGCTGTATGTCTCCACCCTGCAAAAGCAGATCGTCGGGTACGAGGTGGAGGCAGGGGTATTCCGCTTCTTCGGCAACCAACTCATCGAATTCGACTCCGGCGCTGTGAGGAATGAGCCCCTGCAGCTCGGTGTTCGATCGGTCGTGGAAATGGGTGCATACCAGATCCTGACCGAAGGCCTGGGCCTACCGGTCCCCGACAGGGCAGCCTGTCAGCCGCAAGCCGGGCATTACCTAGCCGTAAAACAAGAGGAACGCAACAATGAAAAAAATCAATAAGCTAGCTCTCGCAGTGAGTGCCGCAAGCGCAGTGATGCTGAGCATCTCTCAGGCTCAGGCCTTCGATCGATCCGACTGGGATTGGGAACTCGATGTCGACACCAATATCGAGCAGGACATCGATATCGACGTCGACCTCGATGACCCTAATGGGCTGGCCCTGGTGGAAGTCGACCAAGAGTTCGACGGTAGCCTCAAAGCCGTGAGCAAGGTCACGGACATCAACAACGCCAGCGAGAAGAACATCCATGTGACCGGGAGCCTGTTTCCGACCTCGCTGGATATCGACGTCACCTACTCCGGCACTGGACTAGGCGCCTTGGGTGAAATCGAGAGCACGGCAACCGCCGTAGCCAACAACGCGAGTATCGAGACAGATGTTCAGACCAACCTCGACTCGTTCCAGGACTGGGACGGCTCGGGCAGTATCGAGGCCATCTCCCATGTCGCCCACATCAACAACATGACCGTGGATAGCGCGGCGACCGCCGTCGGCAACAACCTGTCGCTGGAACTGAAGACCAAGAGCGGCGACGACTCCATCCTGCTGGCGAATGTCGTTCAGGATGGCCGGGGCTACGTTTCCGCCAACTCGATGGTCCACGATGTCGACCTGCATGACGTGACGCCCAAGGGCTTCGAGGGACCGGAAATCAGCTCCGCTGCCACCGCCGTGGGCAACAATGTCAGCGTCAAGCTGAACGGTGTCAACTAACCTACTCTATATACTGTCAAGGAATCGGGGGGCCCCGCCCCCCGAACCGAGGAGGCAACACGTGACTCGGCTCAAGAAACACAGGCGACACCCCATCGCCAGCGTGATGCTAGCGCCACTGGCGGGCGGAATGCTTCTCGCCGCTGCCGCAGCACATGGCCAGTCGCTGATCGGACCGCAACCCTATGATTTCCCGGCACGCAGCGGCCAGGCGGCCCTGATTCTCTACGAGGGCAAGAAGACCGCCTCGCACAGTGGGTCGGGTGGCGAGACGACCGTTTACAGCAACACCACGATTTCGGCAACCAACTGGCAACAGGTCGAGATGACCCTCGGCGACGATGCCGAAGCCACCATGGTCACCGATTCCAGTCAAACCTCCGATGGGGGGACGGCCAACGCCGATTCGGAATTCTTCAATACACTGGCAAACTCTTTGGCGGAATGATCCTGCCCGGGCCTCTCCCCGGAGCCCGGGCGCACACTCCGAGTGTCTGGATGCCTTCACTCCCCCATCGAACGCCCGCAAGACCCCGTCTGCGCCTGGAGCTGGTCGAGTCCGGTTCTGCTGCCCGCTCAAGATACAGACGCAGCACGGGCCGTAGGCCTCGGGATCGAGGGCCACGGCGCGACGCAGAGCCGCGATCCGCACTCAGCGCACCTCGGCGACCTCCTGGGGGGCGGCGGCAATGCGAAGACGGCCACGCTCACCACTGGCAACGGTGGCGACAAATAAGCGCACGACCTCATTCTCGGTCAGTCCATGGCCCACGTCAGCCGCGTAGTGCAAGGTTCCCGCCGGCCGAACCGGAAAACCGTCTTGGCCAGTGCTAGAGGTTTGGAGAAGCGGCCCTACCATTCGCACCGTGCTCAGTACCGCCAACCACATGAACAAGCTGATCGCGTAGGCGAAACAGAGCATCAACAACTCGCGCATATAGTCGTACTCTCGGCCAAGGAGTGAAACGTGAGAAAATGGTAACTTGCTATCGGAATAAGCTTAACGCAGTCATCGCCTGACTTCAGTGTCGCCTCTTGCTCAAGCATGCCTCAACTGCCTGAAAGCCGCGCAGGGTGCCAGCACGATCGGTGACAGGTAGACTAGGCGTGACACTATTCCCGGCGAAAGGATTCATTGCAAACCATGGGCACCTCTCCCCCGCGCTATCTGCAGATTCAGCAGCATCTTCTGGAGCGCATTCACGGCGGCGACTATCCAGCCCATCATCAGATCCCCCCCGAAGAGCAGCTGGCCCGGGATTTCGGCGTCAGCCGCATGACCGCCAACAAGGCGATTCGTGATCTGGTGCAGCAGGGTTATCTGGTCCGCCAGCCGGGGCTGGGTACCTTTGTCACCGATCGCAAGGCCGAGTCCTCGTTGCTGGATGTCACGAATATTGCCGAGGAAGTACGAGGACGCGGCCACGACTACCGCAATGAGGTGTTGACCAGCGAAGCCATCGAGGCAGACGACGAAGTCGCGCTTCGACTAGGCGTGCGCCTCGGCACGCGAGTCTTTCATACCCTGTTGATTCACTTCGAGAACGACACGCCGATCCAGCTGGAGAACCGCTTCGTCAATCCCCGCTGGGTGCCAGACTATCTCGATACCGATTTTACCCGCCATACTCCCAACGAAATATTGGTAGCCGCCTGCCCCATCTCCGACATCGAACATATCGTCGAGTCGGTCTTACCGGACACTCAGGCTGCGACGTGGCTGGCCATCGATGCCGCTACTCCCTGCCTTAGCATGACGCGGCGAACCTGGTCTGGTGAACACCTGATCAGCTACGCCCGGCTGCTGCATCCCGGCGACCGCTACAAGTTGCGCTCGTCGGTGCATCGGCAATAGGACTTCTTTATTTTCAGCTACCGATAAGCGCCTGGGCCAGGTAACCAGCCGGCACGGCGAGAAACAGGCTCAATGCCATGCGCAGGAACCAGACCACCACGATGCGTCCCACCGAGAGCGGGATCGTGGTCGACAGGATGCAAGGGATCGATGCGGAAAAGAACAGCACCGAAGATACCGAGACGACTGCCGTGGCAAAGCGTGTGACAAAGTCTGCCTCGGTCATTAGCAGTGCCGGCAGGAACATCTCGGCAAGCCCAGCTGCACTGGCCTGAGCCAACGCCATCGCCTCATCCAGCCCCCACAGTGCTGTGATCGGATAAAATACCAGCCCCAGCCACTCGAACAGCGGTGTGTATTTGGCGAGCAACAAGCCAATCAATCCCACCGACATGATTGATGGCAGGATACTGATCGCCATTATCAAGCCTTCCTTGAAATTCAGCGCCACGCTGCGGCCCAGGCTCGGAGCTTGTTGCGCCGCATCGAGCCCGGTTCGCCAGGCAGTCACCATACGCTGTCCGCGTGGCACCATGGGCTCATCGATGCTCTTTTCATTATCCATCTTGCTCAGCGGCGGCAAACGTACGGTGATGGCCGTAACGGTAAACGTAATCAGCAGGGTCAACCAGAAATACAGATTCCAGACCGACATCAGATCCAGAGTCTTAGCCACGATGACCATGAATGTTGCCGATACCGTGGAGAAGCCCGTGGCGATGATTGCCGCTTCCCGCGTCGAATATTGCCCCGCCTGATAGACACGGTTGGTGATCAGCAGCCCGATCGAATAGCTGCCAACGAAGGATGCCACGGCATCGATCGCCGACTTCCCCGGTGTACGCCAAACGGGCCGCATGATCGGCTGCACCAGAATACCGATCAACTCCAACAAGCCGTAGCTGATCAGCAACGCCAGAAAGATTGCGCCAATCGGCACGATCAAGCCGACCGGGATCACCAGCTTATCGAACAGGAACGGTAGCATATCCGGAGTATGCAGCAGCGCCGGCCCCCAGCCACTCAATGCCATCAGCCCCGCAATGACGCCAAGCAGCTTGAGCACGGTGAAGATGCGTTCGGTAACACTGCGTCGCCAGCGACCCGTAACCAGCGGGTACGCCGCACCCGCAACTATCAGTACCAGCGCATACCAACCATCCGCCGCTCCCAACAAGACTCTCGCCCCACTGACCATGTGATCGAGCAAAATCGTCGTTCGCCCAGCCAGGGTCACCGGTACAAAGAAAAACAGGATACCTAGCAGGCTAGGTATGAGTAGCCGCAAGATCGTCTTCAGGGAGTGATGACACGCCGTATCGGTAGAATCAATCTTCTTACGCAAAGGGGACATACGCAGGCCTCGCAGTTCGTCGTTGTGCTTTCTTTATGTATATACAATAGCGCCAAAAGCAGTATCACGACATGGCGAACAGTCTCTCTACGACCAATGTCTAAGGGAGTTCTATTCGAAGAAAAATAAATATAAACCATTGAATTTTAATATTTAAACCTCTTATAAAGCCAAGGAGATCAAAACGATCGATGGCAATACCTTGACGCTAGCCGATGGCTAGCTTATTTGTATATACAATAAAGTTTCAAACCGATCTGCAAGGAGGCATCATGACCCGTTCGACCCGACTCCTCTGGCGCGACATCACGGTATTCGACGGCATCGAAGAGCTTCCCGAGCCGATGGCGGTGATGGTGCGCGATGGCCGAATCGAAAAACTGCAGCCGATGAAGGAGTTCGATGCGACCAGTGCTGCGGACAGCACCCTGGCCGGAAGCGGCGGCGTGATGACGCCGGGGCTGGTGGACTGCCACACCCACCTGGTATTTGGTGGCAATCGCGCCGACGAATTCGAGATGCGTCTCGAAGGCGCCAGCTACGAGGAGATCGCCAAGGCCGGCGGCGGCATTCTCAGCACCGTGCGCGCCACCCGGGAGGCCAGCGAGGAAGAGCTGTTCGACAAGGCCCTGCCACGCCTGCAGGCGCTGATCCACGACGGCGTGACCACGGTGGAGATCAAGTCCGGCTACGGGCTGAATGTCGAGGATGAACTCAAGATGCTGCGGGTCGCCCGGCGACTCGGCGAGGCGCTGCCGGTACGGGTCGTCACCACCCTGCTGGGTGCCCATGCCCTGCCGCCGGAATACGAAGGTGCAAGCGACGATTATATCGCCCTAGTGTGCGACGAGATGATTCCGGCCGCCGTCGCGGAAAACCTCGTCGACATGGTCGATGTGTTCTGCGAGAAGATCGCCTTTTCCGTAGCCCAGTGTGAGCGCGTCTTCCAGGCCGCCAAAGCCCATGGCCTGCCCATCAAGGCTCACGCGGAACAGCTCTCCAATCTGGGCGGTACCGCCATGGCGGCGGGCTATGGCGCACTCTCCGTGGATCATATCGAATATCTGGACGACGCGGGCATTGCGGCCATGCGCCAGGCCGGCAGCGTCGCCGTCATTCTGCCCGGCGCCTTTCATACCCTGCGCGAGACTCAACTGCCGCCTGTCCAGGCACTGCGCGACGCTGGCGTGCCCATGGCCGTCGCCACGGACTGCAACCCGGGCAGCTCACCGCTGTTCATGCCGAGCCTGATGCTCAACTTCGCCTGTACCCTGTTTCGTTTGACGCCCCGGGAGGCGTTGGCCGGTCTCACCGCCCAGAGCGCAAAGGCACTGGGTCAAAACGAACTGGGACGCATCGAGGAAGGCGCCGTCGCCGATCTCTGCGTGTGGGATATCCAACGTCCGGCGGAACTGGCCTATGCCGTGCAACCCGGCCGGCTGCGTCAGCGTCTGTTCCAGGGAGAACTCACCCATGGCCGCTGAGACCATCGATATGTCTGCCTGGACCGGACGCACGGATCCGGAAAGCGACAGCGAGCGCTGGCATCAGTGCATTCGGCCTATAGATCAGGCCGATGGCAAGGGCGTCGCCCTGCTCGGCTTTGCCTCGGATGCGGGAGTTAAGCGCAATCAGGGTCGACCCGGCGCCGCCAAGGGGCCTGAGGCGATCCGTCGCGCCCTGGCGCCGCTGGCCTGGCATCGCCAGGGCCTGGCGTTCGATGCCGGCGATGTGGTGTGCGAGGGCGATGCCTTGGAAGAGGCGCAGCAGCGTCTCGGTGAGCGCCTGGCCAACCTGCTCGACGCCGGCCATTTCCCGGTGGTGCTGGGAGGTGGCCACGAGATCGCCTTCGGCAGCTGGCAAGGGCTCGCCCGGCACCTGGAAGGCCAAGCCCCAGAAGATCAAGCCCCAGAAGATCAAGCCCCAGAAGATCAAGCCCTAAAAGATCAAAGCACCAAAGCGCCCAGGATCGGCATCGTCAACCTCGATGCGCACTTCGACCTGCGCGACCCGAGCCATGTGCGTTCTTCCGGCACGCCCTTTTCCCAGATCGCCGAGCAGTGCGAGCAGCGCGGCTGGCCGTTCAGGTACGCTTGCCTGGGCGTCAGCCGGGCCAGCAACACCCGCAACCTGTTCCAGCGTGCGGCGGAACTCAAGGTGCTGGTACGCGAGGATCGCGACTTCGTCGCCGCGCATCTCGAGAGCATCACCCGGGACCTGGAGCGGTTCGCCGCGCGCTGTGAGCACATCTACCTGACCATCGATCTCGACGTGCTGCCGGCCTGCGAAGCGCCGGGCGTCAGCGCGCCGGCGGCCCGTGGCGTGTCGTTGGCGCTGCTCGAACCCTTGATCGAGACGATCCGCGACAGCGGCAAGCTCCGGCTCGCGGACATCGCCGAACTCAACCCGGATTTCGATATCGATAACCGCACCGCCAGGGTGGCGGCGCGGCTCGTTCACCAACTGACCCTGACCGGCTGAGACGGCGTCACGGCCATCAGTCCACTTTCAATCATGAGGAACCCAAGCATGTCCATCGACGACAAGCGTCACGACCCTAGCCGCAAGATCGCCGCCCCCACCGGTAGCCAGCTCACCTGCAAGAGCTGGCTCACCGAGGCGCCCATGCGCATGTTGATGAACAACCTGCACCCGGACGTGGCCGAACGCCCTGAGGACCTGGTGGTCTACGGCGGGATCGGTCGCGCCGCCCGGGACTGGGAGTGCTACGACAAGATCGTCGAGACCCTGCAGCGCCTGGAAGACCACCAGACCCTGCTGATTCAGTCCGGCAAGCCGGTGGGCGTGTTCGAGACCCATAGGGACGCGCCCCGGGTGCTGATCGCCAACTCCAACCTGGTTCCCGCCTGGGCCAACTGGGAGCATTTCAACGAGCTGGATCGCAAGGGCCTGATGATGTACGGCCAGATGACCGCCGGTTCCTGGATCTACATCGCCTCCCAGGGCATCGTTCAGGGCACCTACGAGACCTTCGTCGAGGCCGGTCGCCAGCACTACGACGGCAACCTCAAGGGGCGTTGGATTCTCACCGCCGGCCTCGGCGGCATGGGCGGCGCCCAGCCCCTCGCCGCCAGCATGGCCGGTGTCTGCTCGCTGAACATCGAGTGTCAGCAGTCCCGCATCGACTTCCGCCTGCGTACCCGCTATCTCGACGAGCAAGCGGATGATCTCGACGACGCCCTCAAGCGCATCGAGAAGTACACCGCCGAAGGCAAGGCGATCTCCATCGGCCTGTGCGCCAACGCCGCGGATGTGCTGCCAGAGCTGGTCAAGCGCGGCGCCCGTCCGGATATGGTCACCGACCAGACCAGTGCCCACGATCCGCTGCACGGCTACCTGCCCTCGGGCTGGGGCTGGGACGACTATCTGGCCCGGGGCAAGACCGAGGCAGAGGCAGTGGTCAAGGCCGCCAAGCAGTCCATGGCGGTACACGTTCAGGCGATGCTCGATTTCCAGAAGATGGGCATTCCCACCTTCGACTACGGCAACAACATCCGCCAGATGGCTCAGGACGAAGGCGTGACGAATGCCTTCGACTTCCCCGGCTTCGTACCCGCCTACATTCGGCCGCTGTTCTGCCAGGGGATCGGCCCCTTCCGCTGGGCGGCGCTGTCCGGCGACCCGGAGGACATCTACAAGACCGATCAGAAGGTCAAAGAACTGATACCGGACGATCCCAATCTGCACAACTGGCTGGACATGGCCAAGGAACGCATTTCCTTCCAGGGACTGCCTGCGCGTATCTGCTGGATCGGCCTCAGAGACCGCGCCCGCCTCGGTCAGGCTTTCAACGAAATGGTCAGGAACGGCGAGCTCAAGGCGCCAGTGGTGATCGGCCGCGATCACCTGGACTCAGGCTCCGTGGCCAGCCCCAATCGCGAGACCGAAGCAATGCGCGACGGCTCGGACGCGGTCTCCGACTGGCCGCTGCTCAACGCCCTGCTCAACACCGCCGGCGGCGCCACCTGGGTATCGCTGCATCACGGCGGCGGCGTGGGCATGGGTTACTCCCAGCACGCCGGGGTGGTGATCGTCTGCGACGGCAGCGACGACGCCCATGCCCGAGTTGGACGCGTGCTGCGCAACGACCCGGGCACCGGGGTGATGCGCCACGCCGACGCCGGCTACGACATCGCCATCGAATCCGCCAAGGAAAACGGTCTCGACCTACCGATGATCAACGATCGTGGAGGCAAGCAATGAATCAACTGGAAATCTCTCCCGGCAATATGACCCTGGCGCAGATGCGCAAGGTGTTCGAGGCGGCGATCCAGGTCAACCTGCCGGATAGTGCCAACGCAGCCATTCAGCGCAGTGTCGATTGCGTCAACCAGGTGCTTGAGGATGACCGCACCGTTTACGGCATCAATACCGGTTTCGGCCTGCTGGCCCAGACGCGTATCGAGAAGGACCAGCTCAAGAATCTGCAAAGCTCGCTAGTGCTTTCTCATGCCACCGGCGTCGGCGAACCCATGGACGATGCCCTGGTGCGCCTGATCATGGTGCTCAAGGTCAATGCCCTGGCGCGGGGCTTCTCGGGCATTCGCCGCCAGGTGCTGGACGCGCTGATCGCGCTGATCAATGCCGAGGTCTACCCGCGCATTCCGCTCAAGGGTTCCGTGGGGGCCTCCGGCGACCTGGCGCCATTGGCCCATATGAGCGCCCTGCTGCTGGGTGAAGGCCAGGCGCGTTATCAAGGCAAGTGGCTGCCTGCCCGCCAAGCGCTGGAAGTGGCCGGCCTGACACCGCTGGCACTGGCGCCCAAGGAAGGTCTGGCACTGCTCAATGGCACCCAGGTCTCCACCGTCTATGCCCTACGCGGCCTGTTTGAAGCAGAAGACCTTTACGCCGCCGCGACCGTGTGTGGGGCACTAACCGTAGAAGCCACGCTCAGTTCACGCTCGCCCTTCGATGCGCGCATTCATGATGCTCGCGGTCAGCAGGGTCAGATCGATGCCGCTAGCGCCTATCGCCATTTACTCGGGGAGCGCAGCGTGGTCAGCGATTCGCATATCGATTGCGGCAAGGTCCAGGACCCCTATTCGCTGCGTTGCCAACCCCAGGTGATGGGCGCTTGCCTGGGCCAGATACGCCAGGTCGCTGCGATATTGGAAGTCGAAGCCAATGCGGTCTCCGACAACCCGCTTGTGTTCGCCGAGGGAGGCGACATCATCTCCGGGGGCAACTTCCACGCCGAGCCGGTGGCCATGGCCGCGGACAACCTGGCGCTCGCTATCGCCGAAATCGGCTCGCTGACCGAGCGGCGCATCTCGCTGATGATGGACAAGAATATGTCCCGGCTGCCGCCCTTCTTGGTGGAAAAAGGCGGCGTCAACTCCGGCTTCATGATTGCCCAGGTGACGGCTGCCGCCCTAGCCAGCGAGAACAAGGCCCTGGCGCATCCACATAGCGTCGACAGCCTGCCCACCTCCGCCAACCAGGAGGACCACGTCTCCATGGCGCCAGCCGCTGGCAAGCGCCTATGGGAAATGGCCGCCAACGTGCGCGGCACCATCGCCATCGAATGGCTGGCCGCCTGCCAGGGGCTGGACTTTCGCCAAGGGTTGACCACCACCGAGCCCCTGGAAACCGCACGCCAAGCCCTACGTGAACGGGTGCGCTACTACGACAAGGATCGTTTCTTCGCCCCGGATATCGAGGCAGCTATAGAACTGCTGGAAGAGCGCACCCTGAGCGGCTTGATTCCGGCGTCGCTCTTGCCGAGTCGATCAGCATGAGGTAAACAAAGACCCCGCGTCATCTAGACGCTGCAATCCCCGACATCCCGACAATCACAACACATAAGGGAAACAGATGAATGCAATCATACTCGCCGTCCTGATCATGGTGACCTTGAGTCTGCTGCGGGTCTCCGTGGTATTCGCCCTGATCGCCGCCGCTATCATTGGGGGTCTCTATGCCGGCTTGCCCGCCGGGGAGATCGTCACGGCCTTCAATGATGGCCTGGGCGGTGGTGCTCCGGTGGCGCTGGCCTACGCGACCCTGGGCGCCTTCGCGGTGATGCTGTCGCGCTCCGGCATCACCCAGCGCCTTTCCACTCGAATCATCGATACCTTTCAGGGCAGCGCGCAGACCCAGTCCCACGCGCGCATGGTCACCTGGGGTCTATTCGCCAGTCTGATCCTGGCCGGCTTCGCCTCGGGCACGATCATTCCGGTGCATATCGCCTTCATTCCCATTCTGGTGCCGCCGCTGCTGGTGATCATGAATCATCTGCAGCTCGATCGCCGCGCCGTGGCCTGCGCCATCACCTTCAGCATCACGGTGATGTACATGACCACGCCGATCGGCTTCGGCACCATCTTTCTCAACGACATCCTGATGGGCAACATCAACGAGGCCGGGCAAGCGCTCGACTTTCAGATCGGACGCGACGCTCCACCCAAGGCGATGATCATTCCGGCCCTGGGCATGGTGCTGGGGCTCGTCATTGCCATCTTCATCAGCTATCGCAAGAAGCGTCGCTACGAGGATCGGCCCATCGACGGCCAGGCAGAAAACAAGCAACAGCCTGCCAAGCTCAAGGCCTGGCAACTGGGCGTCATCATCGCTGCCCTGGTGGTCGCTCTGGTCATACAACTGTGGAGCGGTTCGATGATCTTCGGCGGCCTGGCCGGCTTCGCGCTGCTATCGTTCAGCGGCATCGTGCGTTGGGACGAACAGGACGGCGTCTTCACCCAGGGCATGCGCCTGATGGCCATGGTGGGGTTCATCATGATCGCCGCCGCCGGCTTCGCCGGGGTCATGAAGGCCACCGGCGAGATACCCGACCTGGTGCAGAGCTCCGTGGCATTGATCGGTGACAGTCGCGCCCTGGCGGCCTTGGTGATGCTGCTGGTCGGCCTGTTCATCACCATGGGCATCGGTTCGTCCTTCGCCACCATTCCGATCATCGCCGCCATCTATGTTCCGATGTGCTTGAGCTTCGGCTTCTCGGCGCTGGCCACCACCGCCCTGGTGGGAACCGCGGCGGCGCTGGGGGACGCCGGCTCGCCGGCCTCGGATTCGACGCTGGGCCCCACCGCCGGACTGGATGCAGACCACCAGCACGATCATATCTGGGATACGGTGGTACCGACGTTCCTGCACTTCAATATTCCGCTGATTGCGTTTGGCTGGTTAGCCGCCATGACACTCTAATGTCGAGGAGAAAACCATGACTCAACAATCTCACGCCGCCCCCTTGGTCACGCCCGAAATCGTCGAGGCCTATGCGCGGGACGGTGCCGTATGCATTCGCGGGCTGTTCAGCCAGGACCAGATCGATGAGTTGACCCAAGGCATCGAAGAAAATCTGCGCACCCCCAGCCCGCGTGCCAAGGTAGCCAGCGAGCCGGACGATCCCGGCTGGTTCTTCGAGGATTTCTGCAACTGGCAGGACAACGCGGCATACCGGCAATTCATCTTCGACTCCGCCGTCGGCGAAGTGGCCGCGCAGCTGATGCAGAGCCAGCAGGCGCGCCTGTACCACGATCACCTGCTGGTCAAGGAGCCCGGCACTCGCCAGCGCACGCCCTGGCATCAGGACCAGCCCTACTACAACGTAGAAGGTCACCAGAATGTCAGCATGTGGCTGCCGGTGGACCCGGTATCCCGCGATGCCACCCTGGAATTCGTCGCCGGTTCGCACAAGGGGCCCTGGCTGATGCCGCGCACCTTCATGGATAACCAGGCCAAGTGGTTTCCCGAAGGCAGCCTCGACGACCTGCCGGATATCGAGGCCAATCGTCGCGACTACACGATCCTCGGCTGGGCGCTGGAGCCCGGGGATGCGGTGTTCTTCAACATGCTGACGCTGCATGCCTCGGCGGGTGTCGACGGTAACCGGCGCCGCCGCGCCTTCTCGGTACGTTTTCTCGGCGACGACATGACCCATGCCCCTCGGCACTGGACGACCTCGCCGCCTTTCCCCGGCCTTGAAAAGGAGTTGGCGGCGGGCGCGCCCATGGACCATGAACTGTTTCCATTGTTGACCGACAAGCGTCGCGTGGCTTAATGACCACTGCTCTTCAGTTTATTGCTGGAGAGCAGTGGTGTCTTTCTTCACTCACGGGAGGCTGCAAAGAGCGCTTCTGTTGCATCTGATTGCTTTTTTCCTTGGGCGATAATCCAACGGTGAAACTGTCGACAATACGCACTATCAAACACACGATTCGACCAGGTGAAATAGTAGGATGACGGTAGTGACAATGGTTTCAAAAAAGGTGCCACCAAGCGCCCTGCCTCTAACTCTTGTCCAACCATTGCATATTGTGCCAACACAAAACCCTGCCCTTTAATTGCCGCCTGGATTGCCATGGCCGACAGCGAATAAACCCGATAACTGTCGTTGATACTACGATCCACTATCTGTTGATATTCGAACCAATCACGCCAGGAAGGTGGCGACGAAAACTTGGGTAGCCAATCGATGGAGAGCAACGGGTATTGCAGAATATCCTCAGGATTTTCAAGAGGCATTTTCTGGGTTAATAGTGTTGGACTACATACCGGAAAGACGCAGTCCCGAAAAAGCTCCGTCGCGTTTTCTGCTTCTCTAGCTCGGTCACTATACGTAATCCTGAAGTCGATCTCGTTACCGCCGAGTTCGGGTTCGGCATGACTGCCCTCCAGACGCATGTCTAGGCCTGGGTTTTGGCGATGCCAGTCATTGATTGACGGAAGAAGCCAAGTCGATAACAGCGACGGCAAGACACTTATACTCAAGCTGTTTCCTTTTTTCTTGTACTTGGCTTCAGCACTGGCAATCCTCAGGCTTTCAAAAGCCTCACTACAGCTTCCATGGTATTTTTTTCCCACCTGAGTCAGTCGAATTTTTCGACCATCTTTTTCTATCAACCGCAAACCCAATGCATCCTCAAGCAGCTTCACTTGTTGACTTACTGCGGCAGGTGATATCGCCAAGCGTCGTGCCGCTTCGGCGATGCTGACATAGCGCCCGACTGCTTCGAATACCTGTAGCGAACGTAGGGGAGGAAGATCGCTCATCATCACTTCTTAAGGTCAATGTTTAGCTATTCTAAACAATTCAAGCGCGTTTCTAAATTTTATTTTTTCATCAAAATTCTATACTGAAAACATAATAAAAAAAGCAACACAAATCCTGATTGATTGAATTTAAAATCCCCTCGATTACCTAGACCAACAACATAAAAGGTAACCTAATGAAAACAGAATCATGGAACTCATCCGCTCTAAATTCGAAAAACATCACATCGGTAGCAGTGGTGGCGGTAACGGTAGCCCTATCGCTACTATTGCTGTTTCTCACAGATATAAATGCCATCGTTCTTGCCGTAGGTATCATGGTGACACTGAGCATGCTGCGTGTTTCCGTGGTACTTGCCTTGATACTCTCCGCCATCATCGGCGGTGTTTATGCCGGCATGCCGGTGGCTTCGATAGTCGAAGAGTTCAACGATGGCCTCGGCAGCGGAGCGCCGATAGCGCTGGCTTTGGCGACACTGGGCGCTTTCGCCGTCGCGCTTTCGCGAGCCGGTATCGCCACCTACATATCGTCGCGAATGCTCAACCTGGTCGGCAGTCATGATAGTCCCCGCAATATCGAGAAGACGAAATGGGGAATCTATTTGCTGTTGGTACTGATCAGTGTCGCCTCCGGCACCATCGTCCCGGTACACATTGCCTTCATCCCTCTTCTCATTCCGCCCATGCTCCTCGTTTTCAACAAGATGGAGCTCGATCGTCGCATCATCGCTTGCGTCATCTGTTTTGGCATCGTCGCGAAGTATATGGTCTTTCCAGTGGGTTACGGTGCCATCTACTTGAACGATATTCTTGTCTACAGCATCAATGAGGCGGGTGGAGATTTAGGATTTTCCATCACCCGCGACATGGCGCCTCAAGCCATGATCATTCCTGTCGTCGGCATGCTGGTAGGTCTCCTGGTCGCCATTCTGTTCACTTACCGGAAAAAGCGCGCCTATTCGGACACCCCCATCAAAGCCGAAGAGGAAAAAGAAGAAAAAGAAAAACCGCTTCAGCCGTTGCAAAAGATTCTGATACTGGCAGCCATCGTTTCTACTCTGGTCGTTCAGGTGGTGACCGGGTCAATGGTGTTCGGCGGCATGGTGGGCTTTTCCATTCTCGCCCTCAGCGGCGTGATGAAATGGAGCGAACAGGACACCATTTTCGATAATGGCATGCGAATGATGGCCATGGTGGGCTTCATCATGGTGGCCGCTGCCGGCTTTGCCGCCGTGATGCGTGCTACCGGGGAGGTTCCACTACTGGTCCAGCAGGCCGTTGAATTGATCGGCGATAGTCGTGCACTGGCCGCACTTTCCATGTTGCTCGTTGGGTTGATCATTACCATGGGCATCGGTTCTTCCTTCTCCACCGTGCCGATCATCGCGGCGATCTTCGTCCCCCTGGGTCTGGAGTATGGCTTTTCCGCCATGGCCATTATTGCCTTGATCGGTACCGCCGGGGCACTTGGCGATGCCGGTTCACCGGTTTCCGACTCCACCCTGGGGCCAACCGCGGGTCTCAATGTCGACAGGCAACATGACCATATCTGGGACACGGTGGTTCCCACCTTCATTCACTTCAATATTCCCCTGATCATTTTCGGCTGGATTGCCGCAATGGTGCTGTAAAAGGTTTTGTCGCCGCCAACTACAAGCAATACCTGGCTAGCAATACCTGGATAGCTCAGTCAAAAAAGGATGAACATCATGCTAAATACAATGACTCAAGATCGCCCGGTTTACGCCGATGTCGTCGATCTCGACAAGTATCCAATTCATAATATTGATAGCAGCGAAGGCAAGGCACTGATCGACAGCTGTCGCAAGGAATTGGCCAAGGATGGCTGCTGCACGCTCGAGGGTTTTATCAAACCTGAAGCCGTGGCCAGAATGGTGGAATTGGCCAACCGACTGGAGGGCAAGGCCTGGGTGAGCGATAGACCCCATAACGTCTATTTCAAGCCCTTCGATGAAACCGTCGAGCCGGATCACCCTTTGGCCCACCCGGTACGCTCCGCCAAGCATGGCATCGCTTATGACTGTATCCCTGAAGATGCCCCGCTACGGCGCTTGTATGAATCGGATGATCTGACCCGCTTCATTGGGGCTGTGCTGGAAAAACCGGTGCTGTATCGCAGCGCCGACCCACTCGATGCGCTGCAAATTACCCGCTTTCACCCCGGCGAAGAACTGGGCTGGCATTTCGATAATAGCGAATTCTCGATCACCGTCATGTATCAACAGGCGACTCAGGGCGGCGATTTCGAATACGTACCCGCCTTGCGTACCAAGGACGACGAACGCTTTGACGATGTAAAAAAAGTGCTTCAGGGCGATCGGTCTAGAATCAAGGTTCAGACCGGTGAGCCAGGCACACTCGCCTTCTTCCACGGCAACTGCGCCATGCACCGAGTCACGCTGGTGGAGGGAGAAACACCACGCATCAATTCCGTGCTCACCTACGGCGAGCATGACAACATGCGCCTCAACGATCTTACTTCGGAGTTGTTCTATGGGCGTACTTCACCGGCGCCCTCATAGCGGCAGCATAAAACATTGAGTGGAATCTAAATGCAGTAGCCCGCTTTATAGCGGGCTACTGTTTATGCCTCATGCAAAGCTTATGCGGAATATCTTTATTCGATGATAAGGCTGTCCCGATTACGCGACCCGGGGGCTTCGATACGCGGTTCCCGGCCACCGCGCAAGATGGAATTGCCCTCGTATAGCGTGCGCTGATCGATCTCCGGCGGGTTCAACCAATCCAATTCATTGATCTGACCGCTCTTGCCGTAGACCTCCAGGGTATTAGCGTAGGTGACCTTGCGTACCGTCTCCGCGGAGATGCCGTTTTCCAGTGCCAGCTTCGCGGTCTTGGCCACCGCCAGGGGTTCGGAAATACCCCAGTCGCAGGCGCTGTCGATGATGATGCGCTCACTGCCATATTTTTTGAGCAACTCCACCATGCGCACGGTGCCCATCTTGGTCGAGGGATAGATGGAAAAGCCCGCCCAGAATCCGCGATCCAGAGTTTCGTCCACGGTCTCTTCGTTGTTATGGTCGATGACCACCCAGGAGGGGTCGAGGCCCATCTCCTCGCACACATCCATGGAGCGTGAAGTACCCTGCTTCTTGTCCCGATGCGGTGTGTGCACCATGACAGGCAATTGCAACTCCCTGGCCAGCGCCAACTGCGCACGGAAATACTTGTCTTCCAGCGGCGTCTGTTCGTCGTAACCGATCTCGCCGATGGCCACTACGCCTTCCTTCAAGGCGAAACGCGGCAGCCATTCCATGACGCCTTCGGCCAGTTCCTCGTTATTGGCTTCCTTGGAGTTGAGCCCGACCGTGCAGTAGTGACGAATACCGAATTGCCCGGCCCGGAAGCGCTCGAAGCCGATGATGGTGGAAAGATAGTCCACATAGGTACCGACGAAGGTGCGCGGTTGACCTAACCAGAAAGCCGGCTCGACCACCGCAACGATACCGGCAGCCGCCATGGCTTCGTAATCATCGGTAGTACGTGAAATCATATGTGCGTGCGGATCGATGAACATCTCAGACAACCTCGTTTTTCACAATAGATACCCGTTCGGCTTGGCCTTTGGCGATGTTAGCGGCAGCCTCGGGATGAGCGGCAAGCAAGGACTTGGCTTGTGGCGATGGATTATCGGCCAGGGCCAACGCTGCGGCAGCCTGTCCCGAAGGCTCCCCGGATAACGCCTTCTCGAACTCGTCGAGCGCTCCTGCTTCAACTGCATAAGGGCCAATGCAGCGCCATACTTCAGGTGAAATGGTACGTCCTGCAGCCCAGCGCTCATGAATATGATCGAGTAGCTGTCGTGCCAGCTCCGGGTTGGCTCGTTCATCGAGCCCCACGATATTGGCCAGGCTGCTATCGACGAACAGCGCCTTGAGAATCATGTGGTTCCAGCGATGCTCATCGAAATGCATTCGAGGATAAGGATTATGCTGAGTAATAGCCTCGAAGACGCCCAGCATGTTGGAACGTAGCCCTTCGCCTACCTCGAACGCCAGGCTTTCAGGCTCCGGATATAGCGGCAAGCCACGATAGAGCGCCACTAGCTCTCGAGCATCAGCGGTTCGTCTCAGATCCTTGAAGGTTTCCGCAAAAGGTCGCTCACCGCGATACATCGTCAGAGCCACGATTCTAGCGGCACCGTCTAGGCTTAAACCTTCGGGCCGCCAGCCCTCCAGGGCACTGTTCGCCTGGCTGAGGTCCTCCGTCGACAGGACAAGCGCCTCCTTGCCCAATAGACGCGGCGCCAATCCCATTACCGTGTGTAATTCACGTTCCGGAGCCCCCTCCGTAAGCGCATTGACCCGCTCTTCGAACCAAGCCCTCTGCTCCTTTGCTTGTCGCAGAATCCAGTGGCGCAACAGGTCGACCGATCTTTCAGACATTACTCACCTCAGCACTCGTATCGAATGTATTCAGCTTTCGAGTCACCCTGCTTCAGCAGGATGCCCTAACATCATTGTATTTTTAAATTAACACTATGTTACCTTAGTTAACTCAAAAGTGTTAGTGTATCGGATTGTGTCTTTATGATTTTATTTTCCTCAGCTCATTCGATATGGCCGTAATGATGAATAAAACACTGGTAATCCTCGTCGTGGGTCTGGCGCCCAATATGGTTGGAACCCATACCCCGAACCTTGCCGCACTGGCAAAGCGAGGCGCTATGCGTCCGCTCAATACGGTAACGCCCGCCGTTACCTGCAGCGTACAGTCCACCCTGGTGACGGGTCTGACGCCCGCCGAACATGGTATCGTCGCCAACGGCTGGTACTTTCGCGATCTGTCGGAGGTCTGGCTGTGGCGTCAGTCGAATCGACTGGTCAATGGGGAAAAGATCTGGGACGCCGGCAAGGCGCGTAATCCTGACTTCACCTGCGCCAAGATGTTCTGGTGGTACAACATGTACTCCAGCGCGGACTGGAGCGCCACACCGCGGCCCATGTATCCGGCGGATGGACGAAAGATACCCGATCACTACACCTATCCCGCCGACCTGCACGACGAACTCGATGCCAAGCTGGGGCAGTTCCCGCTGTTCACCTTCTGGGGTCCGGTGGCCGACATCACCTCGAGTGACTGGATTGCCAAGTCGACACTGCACATGATGGAAACCCGCGATCCAACCCTGACCCTGACCTACTTGCCTCATCTGGATTACAACCTGCAGCGCCTGGGGCCGGATCTTTCTCATCCGCGTATCCAACAGGATCTCAATGAAATCGATACGCTCTGCGGTGAGCTGATCGACGCCGCGGAGCGAGATGGCCGACGTGTCATCGTCGTCTCGGAATACGGCATTACGCCCACCACGGATGCGGTGCATATCAATCGCGCGCTGCGCAAAGCCGGGCATGTCGCCGTACGCGTGGAAGAACACGGGCGCGAGCAGCTTGACCCAGGTGCGTCCCAGGCCTTTGCCGTGGCGGATCATCAGCTTGCCCATGTGTACATTCAGGACCCGGCAAAGATTGCCGAGATCAAAGCGCTACTCGAAGGACTGGAAGGGGTAGAAAGCGTCTGGGATGCGGAGGGAATCGAAGCCAACGGCCTCGCTCATCCCAACGCAGGGGAACTGGTTGCCATCGCCAAACCGGATCGCTGGTTCAGCTACTACTACTGGCTGGACGATGCCCGCGCACCGGATTATGCGCGCACCGTTGATATTCACCGCAAGCCCGGCTACGACCCGGTGGAGCTGTTCTTCGATCCCAAAATCAAGCAACCCAAGCTCGCCGCGGGCTGGCGGGTGGGCAAGCGCAAGCTCGGCATGCGCCAGCTACTCGATGTCATCTCGCTCAAGGACACCCAGCTGGTCAAGGGCTCTCATGGACGCATCACCGACGACCCGAACGACGGGCCGCTGGTGATATCTTCGGAAGCGAATCTGCTACCCGAGGGGGGGGTGGAAGCGACGGATTTCAAGGCGCTGACACTGGCGCATGTATTCGAGGATTGAATGTCCGTACTACGTCCCTGGCGCTACTCTCTGTAGCGCCAGGGTTGCCCCAAAGCCAATCAACGCCAACACGGCAAGACCGAACATCCCGGTTCCGGCAATCAGCACCGCGTCATAAATCGCTATACCCGCGATCAGACTGACCACTGCCTTGGGTACGTCTCCGGGTTGACGACGGAAAAGCAGGCTGAGAGCCCAGCCGCCCCACACCAGATAGAGTGCCAGCAACACGATGGCTAGATTGCCTGCCAGCATGAATCCCAGAATCAGTACCGGCACTGCCATGACCAGCAGCGGCCAGGCGTTGCCGATCTTGTCGTAGGCCTCCTGTTTGGCGGCGTAGGTCAGCCCCACCACGTGACAAGAAAGCCCCACAGCACCAAGCAACACCATCCAGTTCAATCCACCTGCTGCCAGGGCCGCCGTCACATAGGTCAACAATCGGCAAGCACCCATGATGACCGGCCCCCAGGCAATCTGCTTGTGCAGCCCGTCGTAAGCCACGATGGTTGCCGCCAGAGCTAGTCCCGCCAGACCCGCAAACAACCCCAATGTGAACATCACTATCGAGCCGAGGGCCAGCATGGCCGTTCCCAGTACAAAGACCGTGCCTTGCGGCACTTCGCCCTGGGGGATAGGCCGGGTGGCACGCTCCCGGGCATCGATTTCCGCGTCGAAGGCATCGTTGAGAAACATGCCGCCCACGTAAAACAGCGATAGCGCAATCATCAGAAGCAGCAGTCCCGCGCCTTCGAACCCATTGCCCGATAGCACCCAGCCTGCCAGGCCATTGGTCCATACCGTGGGTAAGTTCGAGATACGCCCAAGCTTGAGCCACATACGCCAATTCAACATGGCTGCTCTCTCAACATAGCTGCTCTCTCAACATAACCGACCTCTCCACATAGCTGGCCTTGGACCCACTGCATCTCGCGCATGATGGCATCCTCCACGCTTGCACCCTTGAGCGCTTCGGGCAGGACATGCCAGGTGTAGGTTTCGACTTCCAGATGCGGCGCGATAGGTTTGCGGCGATGCAACGCCAGTACTTCGGCCAGGAACGACTGGGTCGTTTCGAAGCGTCCGAGTTTCTCGACGAAGATCGGCACATGGTAGTGAATACGCCACTCCTCGCCATCCGCATCGGCGCTTCGGGCCAAGGCTTCGGGTAGATCCGCATAGCGTGTCAGCCCGTTCTGATCGGACGCAACGACCTGATGCAGATAAGTAGGCTCGCAAAACGCCTCGAGCGCGTGCCTGGCGTCGGCGTCGATCTTGGGGATTCGTAACGCCGCGCTCAACTGCAGCTTGTGAATGGGGATACCGGCATCATTTAGCGCCTTGATGCTGGCCTGAGGATTCTCGAACTCCACCGCGGCATGACAGACGTCGTAGCAAAGCCCTAAATGACGCGGCAATGCGCTGGCGGCCTGGCTTGCCGTCAATCCGGTCATCTTCGTCAGATGCCGTATCGCCGTGTCGGCATACAGATAGCGGTGGAAGAAACCGATGGCCTCGTCGATGGTTTCCAGAAAACAGTAGGGTTCGGGTTCGAGAGCAATCGCCACGGTGACGCCGGTGCGCTGCTCAAGTTCTACACAGTGTGCCGCTGCCTTGAGCAGATTGTCCGCCATCAGGGCTTCGGCCCCTCGCCCAAAAGGCTTGAACGTCCCTGGTACCGTGCTGAGACTGACAGTATCGCCCGGCGATCCCAGCTCCGCCATTAGTGATGCCAAACCGCAGGTGTAGTCGAGTCGCTCGGCGAATCGCCAGTCCGGCTGATAGACCGCCTCCTTCACTCGAGCACCATGAAAGACGCCATAGGGAAAGCCGTTGACGGTCAATGCGCGATAGCCTTGCACTGCGAACAACGCCTTGAGCTCGGCTCGAGACGCCGGCTCTTCCAGGGAGCGCAGTGCCTGGGCGGAAAAACGAAGCCCGACTGCAAAGGATGTTTCCGGCGCAAGTGCCTGTTTGACCTTGCGCACCGGCCCTTGCAGCGCGGCGCGTACTTCTTCCCAGGATTGGGCGGGATGAATGTTGAGGCAATAGGTAAGCTGGCCGAGGTTATTGGGCAGTTGCATCGCTGTCCTCTCGTGCCTGGAGCCATGCAATGGACTCCATGACCCTTTTGTCGTCGATGGTATTCACCTCGATGCCCTGGCCGATTCCAGAAAGCAACGTCACGGTCAACTCCCCTCCCAGATGCTCTTGAAACTCTCGCAGGCCCGCTAGTATGGCCGGCTCGCCTTCCGACGTCGGCTCGATCAACTGCGGATGGAAGATGCGCAAGCCAAGCCCTTCCAACAATTCGACGATACGCAGCTCTTCGCCTGGGGGTAACAGCCCTGCAAGCACCGAATAGCGGGCATCCAGGGCGATACCGATAGCCACCGCCTCGCCATGATGCACCTCGTGCCCGGTCAGGGCCTCGAGCTTGTGAGCGGACCAGTGACCAAAATCCAGCGGGCGCCCTGACCCTTGCTCGAACGGGTCGCCACCATGGGCAATCTGTCGCATGTGCAGCGCGGCGCCTCGGCGGATCATGGTTTCTTCCGCTTCCGGATCAAACGCTTTCAGCTTCTCGACATTCGCCTCCAGCCAGTCAAAGAATGCCTTGTCACGAATGAGCGCGACCTTGACTGCCTCGGCGATACCCGCGATACGCTCGCGCCTATCCAGAGATTCCAGAAGCGTCAAGTCGTTGAGCACGGCCCAGGGGGGCGCAAAAGTGCCCATGAAGTTCTTGACACCATTGAAATTGATGCCGTTCTTTACGCCAACACCACTGTCATTCTGGGAGAGCACCGTACTGGGAACACGAATATGACGAACGCCACGGTGCGCCGTCGCCGCCGCAAAACCGATGGCATCCAATACCGCCCCACCGCCGATGGCGATCACGTAGGAATGGCGATCGACGCCAAGACGATGTATAGCCTTTTGAGCAGCGATCACTTGTGACGGACATATCTTGATCTGCTCGCCCCCGGGCACCACCTGAGGCGGCTCCACGAGCTTCATGCGTGAGGCGTGGGCCTTGAAATAATTCTGGATGCGTTCTACAAGGTCAGGCTGGGCCGTTGCAACACCGTCATCGATATAGATCAGACAGCGATGCTGTTTCTCCTCCTTGTGCAACGACAGCATCTCGACCAGCAGCGGGTTTTGTTGCCTGAAAAGACCGTGAGTAAAAGCCACCGGGTACTCGAAAGGTACGGAAAAGCGTTGCCACTGAATGCTGGTAAGTCGCGTGTTTTCAGAAACCTCATCTTCGGCACGCAAATGCTGAGATGGAAATGCAGCCGTCGGGTTGGAAAGTGCGTCTTCGAAGAGTGACACTGAGTTCGTATGCATGGATCGCCGCCTTGCTGCTAAAGCAGTTGATAACACAAAAATACTTCAAGTAACGTAATGTTACTTATTACGGCGACTGTCCACAGCATTAAAAAACAAGTAAAAATACAGGCGGAATAGTATTAAAAAAGTAATTATCGCTTGAAATGACTGCCCTTGAGCGCATTAGAAGTAACGTCTTTCAGCAATATTCAGGCGTTTCATCCGTAATCGATGGACGCTTCTGGCCCAAGCTGGCTTGTATGATTGCAGATGCAAACTGCGCCAAGTGAGACTGTGCGATGCTGTTGATCCTTGGTAGATATAGTTAGATCGTTTTTCGGATTACTGCTTTGAAGGAGTAAATTTTCGTGTCACTGCTTGATCGGTTAGCGGAAGCCCACATCCAGAAAGCCATCGAGAACGGCGAGATGGAGCATTTGCCCGGCAAAGGAAAGCCGCTACTGCTCGATGACGACAGCATGATTCCTGCGGAATTGCGTGCCGGTTATCGGCTGCTGAAGAATTCGGGCTTCTTGCCGCCGGAACTGGAGTTGGCGCGGGAAATACGAGAGGTGGAAAGTCTAATCCTGCGTATGGATCATGGCGAAGAACGTGAAGAGGCATGCGTTCGCCTTGGTCTGCTACGCACTCGTTTGCAGCAGCGTGGCCATGATTTGAGTCCACTGCTACAGCGCGGCGATTACCATGACAAGCTGATCCAGCAATGGGACCAGAAGAACCGATAGTTCCCTCAAACATTGCCATCGGCCTTCGCGACTTCTTGTTTGGCAACCCCATGAACGGAGCTAGCCCTCCGACAATGTTTCTGTACTTGGCTATCTCTACGCTAAGCTGCCATGCTGCTTCCATGACCAAACGCCTGCTGATCGTGGCCCATGCGCCCTCGCCCAATACCCTCAAGCTCCGAGAGGCTGCCGAACGCGGTGCTACCCACGCGGATATTGAAAACGTCGCGTTGGCGGTGAAGGCTCCTCTGGATGCCGGGCCGGACGACGTTCTGGCCTGCGATGCCATTTTGCTCGGCACCACCGAAAACCTGGGCTACATGAGCGGCGCTCTGAAAGATTTCTTCGACCGCAGCTACTATCCGGTACTGGAAGAGAAGCAGGGGCTGCCCTGCGCGCTTTATATCCGCGCCGGACTCGATGGCACCGGCACACGTCGAGCGGTGGAAAGCATCGTGACCGGCCTGGGCTGGCGCTGGGTACAGGCGCCGCTGTTGCTGCACGGACAATGGCAGGAGGGCTTCGCCGATGAAGTCGAGGAGCTGGGGCTGACCATGGCCGCCGCCCTGGACAGCGGCATGATCTGATTGTGAATTGGCGAAAGCCATTCTCGGATACCTTCCCGGCAGTACGGATATTCAGGCAAGATAAGCGGCTCAGCACGTCACTAGAGTTTCCCGCATGTCGCTCTCCATCAGCATCGTCGCCCCGGCCTCCTACACCGATTCTGGAACCATCGATACCGCCATCGCCGCGCTCGAAGCAATAGGCGTCGACGCCCGAGTGCCGACTACGCTGCAATCGCCGGAGCGCTATCTTGCGGGCAACGTAGCGCATCGTCTGGAGGGGCTTTACGCCGCCTACGCCGACCCCGAGACCCAGGCGGTCTGGGCGGTACGTGGGGGCTACGGCTGCGCTCAGCTGGTCGATCATCTCGATTGGACGCGGTTGTCCTCCGCCAAACCCTTGATCGGCTACTCCGATATCAGTGTGCTGCTCGATCAATGCCATCGACAGGGCTTGCCGGCGATACACGGCCCGGTCATGAAGGAAGCAGCCTTGATGCAGCACGAATCCAAGGAGCAACGTCAAGTTGCCGGGAACCAGATTCAAGAATTGCTGGGGCTGCTACAGGGCGAGCCCCCCGCCCCCTTCGCATTGAAGCGGTATGGCGCAGACGATGCCCAGGCGCCAGAAACCAATCTCGAAGGGCCGGTAGTCGGTGGCAATCTGATGACACTGGCCTGCGTTGCCGGAACGCCGGTGCAATTCAAGGCGCCCCCCGGCGCCCTGGTGATTCTCGAAGATGTCGGTGAGCCCTTCTACCGACTGGAGCGCGCCCTGTGGCAGCTGGTGCATTCCGGCGCCTTCGATCAGGCCGGTGCGATCTGCCTTGGCACCTTCGAAGGCTGCTCCCCCTACGGCGATACGTCTCTCGAAGCGATCTTCACCGAGGTGCTACGCCCCTTATCGCTGCCGCTGTTCAGCGGCCTGCCGGTAGGGCATGGGCTGCATAACCGCCCCTGGCGTTATGGAACGCAAGGTCGTATCGCCAATGGCCATCTTGAACTAAAGGGCTAGTTGATCAAACGCTCGTTGGAGCCGCAAACTACCGCCATGGCGCAGTGCCGAAGCGTGCTTGATTTCGGGCTGTGCCAATCCCTTACGTACCCTGCAGGAGAGTAACAATGAAAAGAACACTGCTGGCAGCCGGCATTGCTGCCTTTGCGCTCGGGGCGACCCCGGCCATGGCCAAGACCCTGGTGTATTGCTCCGAGGGTTCGCCGGAGGGCTTCGATCCCTCGCTCTACACCACCGGCACCACTTTCGATGCCTCCAGCAAGCCGATCTACAATCGCCTGATCGAATTCAAACCCGGCACCACCGAGCTGCAACCGGGGATCGCCGAGAGCTGGGAAGTCTCCGAAGATGGCAAGGAAATCACTTTCCATTTGCGCGATGACGCTCAGTTCCATTCCACCGACTATTTCACCCCCAGCCGAGCGCTGAATGCCGATGACGTCATCTACTCTTTCGCCCGTCAAATGGACAAGGACAACGCCTACTACAAGCACAACAACGGCAATTACGAATATTTCAATGCCATGTCCATGGGCGAACTGATCGACGAGATCGTCAAGGTCGATGACCACACGGTGAAATTCAAGCTCACCCGCCCTGAGGCACCCTTCCTAGCCAACCTGGCGATGGACTTTGCATCAATTCAGTCCAAAGAGTACGGCGATAAGATGCTCGAGGCAGGCACGCCGGAAAAGATCAATCAGCAGCCCATCGGTACCGGCCCCTTCCAATTCGTCAATTACCGCGAAGATGCAGCGATTCGCTACTCCGCCAATCCAGACTACTTCCGCAGCAAGGAGCCTCTGGATAATCTAGTGTTCGCCATCACCTCGGATGCCCAGGTGCGCTACCAGAAGCTGCGCGCCGGGGAGTGCCATGTCATGCCCTATCCCAACCCTTCCGACATCGACGAGATGAAGCAGAACGACAACATCCAGGTGCTCGAGGAACCCGGTTTGAACGTCGCCTATCTGGCCTACAACACTCAGCAGGAACCCTTCGACGACCCCAAGGTGCGCAAGGCGCTGAACATGGCGGTCAACAAGGACGCCATCATCGATGCGGTGTTCCAGGGCGCGGGCCAAGTCGCCAAGAATCCGATTCCACCCACCATGTGGGGCTATAACGAAGCCATCGAGGACGACCCCTACGATCCGGAAAAAGCCGAGCAGATGCTGAAGGAGGCCGGCGTCGAGAATCTCAAGATGAACCTCTGGGCCATGCCGGTACAGCGCCCCTACATGCCTAACGCAAGGCGCACCGCGGAGCTGATGCAGGCGGATTTGGCCAAGATCGGTGTGGATGCGGAAATCGTCACCTATGAATGGGGCGAATACCTTAAGCGCGCGGCGAATGTCGATCGTGACGGCGCGGTGATTCTCGGCTGGACCGGAGACAACGGTGACCCGGATAACTTCCTCGCCGTGCTGCTGGGCTGCGATGCGGTGGGTGGTGCCAACCGCGCCCACTGGTGCTACGAACCCTTCGACGAGCTAGTCATGGAAGCCAAGACCCTGGACGATCAGGACAAGCGCGCAGAACTCTACAAGGAGGCTCAGGCCATCTTCAAGGAGCAGGCGCCCTGGAATACCATCGCCCATTCAACGGTGTTTATGCCGCTACGCCAAGAGGTTACCGGCTACACGATAGATCCTTTGGGAGGACATAGCTTCGAAGGAGTGGATCTCGAATAACGCTTTTTAATGTGCCATTTCCCGGACGGTCATCGCGATCGTCCGGACTTCTTTTCGTCGTTCGACCTGACTGACACGACCCAATGTTCAAATTCGTTCTGCTCAAGCTGGCACAACTGATACCGACCTTCATCGGTGTCACCATCGTGGCCTTTGCTTTTATCCGTCTTCTGCCCGGCGATCCCATTTTATTGATGGCCGGCGAGCGGGGTATTTCTCCCGAACGTTACGCCCAGCTCGAAGCCCAGCTCGGTTTCGATCGCTCGGTGTTTGCGCAATATTTCGACTTTCTCGGTAATCTCGTGCAAGGCGACCTGGGTACCTCCCTGGTCACCCACACACCAGTTTTGGACGAGTTCATGAGTCGCTTCCCGGCAACCGTGGAGCTCTCGGCATTCGCCCTGCTGTTCGCCATTCTCATCGGCCTGCCCGCTGGCGTGATTGCCGCCACCCGGCGCGGTACCGCCGTCGATCATACCGTCATGGGCATCAGTCTGACCGGCTACTCCATGCCGATCTTCTGGTGGGGGCTGCTGCTGATCATGTTCTTTTCCAGCACCTTGGGCTGGACGCCGGTATCCGGGCGTATTTCCTTTCTCTATTTCGTCGACTCGGTTACCGGCTTCATGACCATCGACACGCTGTTGGCCGGGGATTGGGCGGCCTTCCTGTCGGCGCTGCACTACCTGATCCTGCCGGCCATCGTGCTGGGCACCATTCCCATGGCGGTGATCGCCCGACAGACCCGCTCATCGATGCTCGAGGTGCTGGGCGAGGATTACGTACGCACCGCCCGGGCCAAGGGGCTCTCGAATTTTCGCGTGATCATGGTACATACCCTGCGCAATGCGTTGATCACCGTGGTCACGGTGATCGGCCTGCAGGTCGGGGTGCTGCTAGCTGGGGCCATTCTTACCGAGACGATCTTCTCCTGGCCGGGCATCGGCAAGTGGATGATCGATGCCATCTCGCGCCGGGATTACCCCGCGGTTCAGGGGGGGCTGGTGCTGATCGCCTTCATCGTCATGATTGTCAACCTGCTGGTGGATGTCGCCTATGGCGTCATCAACCCACGTATTCGTTACTAGGGAGCCTGGCATGAGCACTTCATCGACCGCTTCAGCGCCGGGCACCTTTCGCTACCAGTTTGCGGAGTTCTGGGGCTACTTCAGCGCCAGCCGTGGCGCCCTGGTAGGGCTGATCTTCATTTCCACGATTCTCATCGTCGCGCTGCTGGCGCCCTGGGTCGCGCCCCACGACCCTGCCCTGCAGAATCGCGAGGCCTTCCTGGTGCCGCCGGTGTGGCACGCGGAAGGTACCTGGAACTATATTCTCGGCACCGATGCAGTAGGTCGCGACATACTCTCGCGCCTGATCTTCGGCGCCCGTTATTCGCTATTCATCAGCGCCATGGTGGTGCTGCTTTCCATGGTCGTCGGCATCTTCCTGGGTTTGCTGGCGGGGTATTTTCGCGGCTGGCTCGAAACCCTGATCACCCGGGCCATGGATGTGGTGCTCGCCTTTCCCAGCCTACTGTTGGCCCTGGGGCTGGTGGCGGTGCTGAGCCCGGGGCTTACCAGCGCGATGATCGCCATCGCCGTGGTGCAACTGCCCTACTTCGTGCGCCTTACCCGGGCCGCGGTGATGAGCGAGAAGGACCGCGAATACGTCATCGCCAGTCGCCTGGCCGGCGCCGGTCATACTCGGTTGATGTTCAACACGCTGCTGCCCAACTGCATGGCGCCGTTGATCGTGCAGGCCACGCTCTCGTTTTCCACCGCCATTCTGGATATCGCCGCACTCGGCTTTCTGGGCATGGGGGTGCAGCCGCCGACCCCGGAATGGGGCGCCATGCTGGCCAACGCCCGAGAGTTCATGGGCAGCGCTTACTGGGCGGTGACCTTCCCTGGCCTGGTGATACTGCTGACGGTGCTGATGATCAATCTGATGGGCGATGGCCTGCGGGATGCCCTGGACCCGAAGATGAAACGTTCTTAAAAGCGACGAGACACTCATGGCACTACTGGAAATCGAAGGACTGGACGTGCGCTTTCGCACCACCAGCGGCCTGTTCCCGGCGGTCGAGAACGCCAATATCGCCATCGACAAGGGCGAAGTGTTGGCCATCGTTGGAGAGTCCGGGTCGGGCAAGTCGGTCTCGATGCTGGCCACCATGGGCTTGCTGCCCTGGACGGCTCAGGTGACTGCGGAGAAGATGCTCTTCGACGGTCAGGAATTGCGCCAGCTCAGCTCGCGCCAGCGGCGGCAGATCGTCGGCGGTGAAATGTCGATGATCTTTCAGGAGCCGATGAGCAGCCTCAACCCCTGCTTCACCGTCGGCACCCAGATCGACGAGATGCTCAAGCAGCATCGGGGTGGCTCGCGCAAGGAGCGTAAGGAGCGCACCCTGGATCTATTGGCCCAGGTCGGCATTCCCGATCCGCGCAAGCGCATCGATGCCTATCCGCATCAGCTCTCCGGCGGCATGAGTCAGCGCGTGATGATCGCCATGGCGATTTCTTGCAATCCGCGCCTGCTGATCGCCGATGAGCCCACCACCGCGCTGGATGTGACCATCCAGGCCCAAATACTGGATCTGTTGCTTCAATTGCAACAGGAGCATGACATGGCCTTGATCCTGATCACTCACGACATGGGGGTGGTGGCCGAAACGGCGCAACAGGTGATCGTTCAGTATGCGGGGCGTCAGGTCGAGCGCCAGGAAGTGAGGGCGCTGTTCGCCCATCCGCGGCACCCTTACACCGAAGCGCTACTTTCGGCACTGCCGGAGCGGGCCGGCGGGCAAGATCGTTTGCCGACGATCCCCGGGGTGGTGCCAGGTCAACACAATCGCCCTAGCGGCTGCCTGTTCAATCCGCGCTGTCGTTATGCCACGGAGCATTGCCGGGAGGTGGAGCCACGCCCAGCTCTTGACGATCCAGCCCGGACGCTGTGTCACTATCCGCTTTGAATGCGCCCGCTGTAAAAGCACCCTTTATAATAACCTCTTCATGAAGGCCGTTATGCAAAGCCAAGAACGCCAACAGGATAGTGCCCCGCGTGACGATGCCGTCGTCAATGCGGTCAACTTGACGCGTCATTATCACGTTAAGACGGGCCCTTTCTCACCCCCGGCGGTGGTCAAGGCGCTCAACGAGGCGAGCTTCGATCTCTATCCCGGCCAGACCCTAGCGGTGGTCGGCGAATCCGGCTGCGGTAAGTCGACCCTGGCCCGGGTTCTGACGATGATCGAGCCACCCACCAGCGGGCAATTGACCATCAACGGTCAGCGAGTGGAGCTCAAGGAGGGGCAGCGCCCACCCCGGGAGCTGCGTCGTGAGGTGCAGATCATCTTTCAGAACCCCTATGGTTCATTGAATCCGCGTAAGACCGTCGCCGCCATGCTCGAAGAGCCGCTCAAGCTCAACCGGTCCGATGTGAGTGCGGAGCAGCGACGGCAGAAGGCCCTGGAGATGATCGACCGGGTCGGTTTGCGCCCGGAACATGCGGATCGTTATCCGCACATGTTCTCCGGTGGCCAGCGCCAGCGTATCGCCATCGCCCGGGCATTGATGCTCAACCCCAAGATTCTCGTGCTGGACGAGCCGGTCTCCGCGCTGGATCTGTCGATTCAGGCCCAGGTATTGAACCTGCTGAGCGATCTACAGGATGAGTTCGGTCTTGCTTACGTGTTCATTTCTCACGATTTATCCGTGGTCCAACGCATCGCCGACGATGTCATCGTCATGTACTTCGGCCAGCCCGTGGAGACAGGGCCTGCCTCGGAGGTGTTTACCACACCGCGTCATCCTTATACTCAGGCGCTCTTTTCCGCGACCCCGGTAGCCGACCCCAACCGGCGCAAGGAGCGGGTCAAGCTCAAGGGCGAACCACCTTCGCCGCTTAGCCCACCCCCCGGCTGCCCTTTCGCGCCGCGCTGCTTCATGGCAACCGAAGAATGCACCCAGGGCGATCCACCCCTGGAGGCTATCAACCCCAAGGTAAAAGTCGCCTGCATTCATGTAGAAAAGGAAGAAACGGTCTGATCAGGGGGCGATGGCGGTAATTTCGATCTCGATGTCGCCGCTGGGTTTCGGCCAGGTTGTCACATCGCCCTCTTCACAGCCCAACAGTGCCCCGCCAAGTGGCGAGGCCCAGCTAACCAAGGCCTCGCCATCGCCTTGGGATAGCGCCTCATCCTCGCCGACGATCCGGTACTGATAAGCCCTGTCCTCATCGTCGGTGAAGCTGACCCGGCAACCGAAGATCACTTTCTGCGGCGCTTCGTCTCGTGGCTCGATGACCTTGGCGGACTGCAAGCGTGCCTGACAATAACGAATGTCCCGCTCTAGCACCGGTATCTGGGACTGCGCCTGCAAATCACCCTCTTGCAGGGCATTCCGTTCGGCGATCAAATCCGCGCGCCACTGCTGCAGGGCACGATAGCCCGTCGGGGTCATGTAATTGGGCAGTGAGCTGACGGCACGCTCCGGCGGGGTATCCGGCGCGTCACTGTCTTCCTTGACGAAAGCGCGACTCATGAAATTGACCTCCTGGCAGGGTCCAAAAGATTCATCCTGATACGATCAGTATGCTCGCATCGCTTTACTATAGTGGTATCTTAAACCCCAAATGCATCTTGGCGTAGGGGCCATGCACGTCATATCGACAGGCCTACGACAAGAAAAACATTCAAGAAGCGCAAGCGTCAGATGAGGACAGCAGCATGTACGATATCCGCCTCAAGCGAATCTATAGTGAAGCCGATCCCGAAGATGGTGCGCGGGTACTGGTGGATCGGCTGTGGCCCCGAGGCAAGCGACGCGAAACCCTATCGCTGACCGAGTGGTATCGCGATGCTTCTCCTTCCAATATTCTGCGGCGGCAATGGCGGCAGGGAGAGATCAGCCACGCCGTGTTCATCCGGCGCTACCGCTGGGAAATGACCGATGCCCAGGACTGTCTGGTGCCGTTGATGCGTTGGTGTCGCGAAGGTCGTCTTACTCTGCTCAGCGGTGCTCGCAATCTCGATCAGTCGCACCTTCCTGTTCTACGTGATGCCATTCTCGAAGCCCTGGGAGAAGAGAACGCGCAAGCGGACGGTGCGGAACTCAGCTCCTCGCCCTGTTACGCAGAACAGTTTTCCCGGCACTCGAAATAACCGTTTTCAAACGAAAAAGCGCCACCCCCAGGATCGGGAATGGCGCTTTTCAATCTCACTGATGCTCAGGCAGATCGTTTCTTGGGTATTCTAGCGACGCCGGCTTACTTGAGGCGTTCGAAAACCGTCGCCACCCCCTGCCCCATGCCGATACACATGGTCGCCAGCCCCAGGGTTGTATCCTGCTGTTGCATCACGTTGAGTAGCGTGGTGCAGATGCGGGCACCGGAGCAACCCAGCGGATGACCAAGCGCGATGGCGCCACCGTTGAGATTGACCGCCTCATCCATGCGATCGCGCAGCTTCAGGTCCTTGAGTACCGCCAGGGATTGAGCGGCAAAGGCCTCGTTCAGTTCGATGCTCTGAATATCGTCGATAGTCAAACCGGCCGCCTTTAGCGCTTTCTGGGACGCGGGCACCGGCCCATAGCCCATGATGGAAGGATCGCAGCCGGCAACGCCGGTAGACACGACCTTGGCGATGGGCTCAAGGCCCAGGGCTTGAGCGCTTTCGTAGCTCATCACCGCCATGGCGGACGCCCCGACGGAAAGCGCGGAAGAGGTGGCCGCCGTCACGGTGCCGCTGCGCGGATCGAATACCGGCTTGAGCTTGGCCATGTCCTCGAGACTGGCATCCGCGCGCACCACCTCATCCCGAGTCACGAGCTGAAGAAGTCCATCCGCGTCATGGCCTTCCACACCAATGATCTCGTTATCGAAATAGCCTTTATCGTTGGCCGCCAGGGCGCGCTGGTGCGAACGCACGCCGAAGGCATCCTGGTCCTCCCGGGAGATGCCGTGCATCTTGCCCAGAAGCTCCGCGGTCAGGCCCATCATCATGGCCGCCTTGGCCACATGCTTGCTGGCGGCGGGATTGACGTCGACCCCGTGGGTCATGGGCACGTGCTCCATGTGCTCGACGCCACCGATGATATAGAAATCCCCCATGCCGGCCTTGATGTTGGCACTGGCGATATGCAGCGCACTCATGGAGGAGCCGCACAGGCGATTGACGGTCTGGGCCGGCACGCTATGGGGAATACCGGTCAAGACTGCCGCGTTGCGGGCAATGTTCATGGCCTGCTCCAGGGTCTGATTGACACAGCCCCAGATCACATCATCGACTCGGGCTGGGTCGAGCCCGGTATTACGCTCGAACAGCGCCTGCATCACCGCAGCGGAAAGATTCTCGGCACGCACGTTGCGAAAGGCGCCATTTTTGGCCTTGGCCATGGCGGTACGCACGGCATCGACCACCACGATATCTCTTGGGTTCAGACTCATTGTGACTCTCCTAAATGCGTGGTGGTTTATGCCTGTGTGGACTGAGCGTCGCTGGCGTAGAAGCGCTCGCCCTTCTCGGCCATCTCGCGCAGCTTGTCCGTGGGCGCATAGAGCGGTCCCAGCTCGGCGGACAACCTGTCGGCCAACGCGACGAACTCAGCCACCCCTTGGGCATCGATATAGCGCAGGGCGCCGCCCCGGAATGGCGGAAAGCCGATACCATAGATCAAGGCGATATCCGCTTCCGCCGGGGTGCCGACGATGTCGTCTTCCAGGCAGCGCACGGTCTCCAGGCACAGGGGCACCATCATTCGCGCAATGATCTCTTCATCGCTGAACTCCTGGTTTTTGGCCACGTGGTTTTCAGCCACGACCTGCTTGACCAGATCATGGGCCTGATCGTCGGAGACCTTCTTCGGCTTGCCCTTGCGATCTTCCTCATAGCCATAGAAGCCCTTGCCGTTCTTCTGGCCCAGGCGATCATTCTCGAACATGACTTGTATGGCAGTCTTGCTATCTCTTGCCATGCGCTCCGGGAAACCTTCCGCCATCACCTCGTTGGCGTGTACCGCGGTGTCCATGCCCACCACGTCGAGCAGATAGGCCGGCCCCATCGGCCAGCCGAACTTTTCCATGACCTTGTCGACGCGCTCGAAATCCGCACCCTGCTCTACCAGCAGGCTGAAACCGCCGAAGTAGGGGAACAGTATGCGATTGACCAGAAACCCCGGGCAGTCGTTGACCACAATCGGCGTCTTGCCCATCTTGCGGGCATAGGCCACGGTAGCGGCGATCGCGGCGTCGCCGCTTTTCTCACCGCGTATGACTTCGACCAGCGGCATTTTGTGCACCGGGTTGAAGAAGTGCATACCGCAGAAGTTCTCGGGACGCGTCAGGTTCTGGGCAAGTTGCGTGATCGAGATAGTCGAGGTGTTGGAGGTCAGGATGGTCTTTTCATCCACCTGCTTCTCGACTTCGGCGAGTACCCCGCCCTTGATCTTGGGGTTCTCGACCACCGCTTCGACCACTAGATCGACTTCGCCAAAATCGCCATAGGAGAGGGTCGGGCGAATATTGCTCAGGGTCTCGGCCAGTTTCTCGGTGGTCAGCTTGCCCCGCTCCACCTGCTTGGAAAGCAGCTTGCGCGCCTCCTTGAGACCAAGTTCGATCGCCTTGTCCTTTATATCCTTCATGAAGATGGGCGTACCCTTGTAGGCACTCTGGTAGGCGATGCCGCCGCCCATGATGCCCGCACCCAGGACAGCAGTCTGCTCGACCGCCATCGCCTGCTTCTCGTATTTGCTGCCTTTCTTCTTCACCAGCTGGTCGTTGAGGAACAGCCCCACCAGATTGAAGCAGACATCGGTCTTGGCCAGCTTGGCAAAGGCCTTCGCCTCGATGGCCTGGGCACGTTCGCGACTCTCGCCGGCGCCCTTCTGGATGACCTTGATGGCTTCGATCGGCGCCGGATAATGCGGCCCTGCCTTGCCCGCCACATAGCCCTTGGCGGTCTCAAACGCCATCATCTGCTCGATGGCGTTGAGCTTGAGCGGCCCGCGCTTCTCTTCACGACGTACCTGATAGTTCAATTCACCCGCGTTGGCCTTGGTGAGCATATCCAGGGCGGCCGCTTCCAGACGCTCCAATGGCACCACCGCATCGACGACACCGTTCTTGAGGGCGGCATCCGCCTTATTCTGGGTGCCGCCGGCGATCCACTCGATGGCATTATCCGCCCCGGCCAAGCGCGGCAGACGCACACAGCCGCCCCACCCCGGCACGATGCCGAGCTTGGTCTCCGGCAAGCCGATCTGCGCCTTTTCCGCCATCACGCGAAAGTCCGTGGTCAGCGTCAATTCGCAGCCACCCCCCAGTGCAAGACCGTTGATGGCGGTAACGCTCGGAAACGGTAGATCTTCGATAGCATTGAACAGGGCATGAATTTCCTGATTCATGTCGAACAGGAACGCCTCGTCCTTGGCGAACATGCCATGGAACTCGGTGATATCCGCGCCAACGATGAATGCATCCTTGGCACTTTTGATCATCAACCCGCGCAAGCCTTGCTCGGCCTGAATATTTTTGATCGCGTCCTGCAACTCCCGAATAACGGCGCTGGACAGCTTGTTGATGGATTCGCCCTGCAAATCGAGGGTGAGTATGGCGACACCATCGCCATTGTTCGCCACTGAGAGAGCGTTGCCTTGATAGATCATCGAGAAATCTCCACGAGGGGTTGGGCAGAGAAAGATTTCATACAATCGTTTGAATGCAGTCAGCTTGCGTTAGTGCGAAGTCTGCGTCAAGCAGATACGTTTATTCGCCGTATAGACAAAAGGTATAGCTGATAAGATGCCGCTGCATGAAACTTCATGATTCGAGCACAGATATACGATGACCACCAACGTCTCTTCTCGCTGGATCTCACTGCATCAGCACGCCGAGCGCTGGATAGAGCGACTGCGGCCCTATGCCTGGCTATGGCCGCCTTTCGCCTTCCTGCTGGGGGCGCTGAGCTTTTTCCTGGTGGATCGCCAGCAATCCCTGGGCGCCTTACTGGCCTTTGGGTTGCTGGTGGCCTGGGTGCTGCTCCTTTCCGAGAACCTGATCGGGCGTTTTCTTGCACGCCGTGGATCGACACTTCTTCCGGGCACGGTGACCTCCTTCGTTGCCCAGATGATACATCAGGAAACGCTTTTCTTTACTCTGCCCTTTGTGCTTGCCACCACGGTCTGGTCCAGCGGACAGGCAGTGTTCACGTTAGTGATGACCGGCTGTGCGCTGTTATCGATTCTCGATCCGCTCTATTTTCGATTGGCGCAGCGCTACCGCTGGCTTTATTTCATATTCCATGCGCAATGCGTATTCCTGGTGGTACTGGTAACGCTTCCCATCATGTTGAAGCTGACTACCGACCAAAGTTTTCAACTTGCCGTGCTGGCTGCCACGTTCTTCAGCATACCGAGCATGATTCACTTGATGCAGCCTCGAAGCATACTGCGCTGGCTGGCCATACTCGGCTTGATAGCCGTGTTGGCAGGAGCCGCCTGGCTCAGTCGCCCTTGGGTGCCGCCCGTAACACTATGGTTGACCGGCTCGGCACTCTCACCGAGTTTCGATGGGGCTGCTCGAGAGCCGCGAGGTGAGATAGCGCTTACGACGCAAGCTCTCGAACGCTCTGGACTCTATGCCTATACAGCGATTCGCGCCCCACGTGGTCTACGGGAGAAGATTTATCATGAATGGCGCCATGAAGGAGAGCTCATCGATCGCATTGCCTTGGTCATCAAGGGGGGGCGTGATGAAGGCTATCGTGCCTGGACCCACAAACAGCACTTTCCGAGTGATGCTCAAGGTGATTGGCGCATCGACGTAATGACTGGCACGGGACAGCGCATTGGTGTATTGCGCTTCAGAGTGGCGAAAGAATCGCAAAATGCAATGCAAGCCGATGGAACCATCCGGGCGCCCGGGGGGGTGCCGGGGCTTGATATTCGCCGCCTGCTGCCAGGATACCAGTAGCGTTTATTGACGGCACTTGCATTGACATTGCAAGGCTTGGACAATCTTCCTTATTTAGCATGCGAAGTGATAACGACAATGTCTGCAGTGCCAGAAAACATCGGTTTCAAACTCTCACGTATCCCTCGCCTTTGGCGTGCCGTTCTTGATGAGCGGCTAGCACCTCTAGGGCTTACTCAGACTCGCTGGGTCACGCTCTATCACTTATGGCGGATGGGGGGCGGTCAAGCACAGTGCGATTTGGCCAGGGCCATCGGTGTCGAGGCGCCTTCACTGGTACGCACCCTGGATCAGCTGACGGAGCAAGGGCTTATCGAGCGGCGCCCTTGTAACGACGATCGACGTACCAAGCGCATCTTCCTTACCAGTAAAGCCGATCCGCTACTGGAACGCATCGATGCTATCGTGATGGAAGCCAAAAGCGAGATGCTCAATGGCATTACTCAAGAAGAGATTGCTCTTTTCGAAGACCTGCTGGCTCGCATCGAGAAAAATGGACTTCGCATACAGACCCAAATAGCCAGCGACGTTTGATTCGCTCAAGATGACTCCTCTGCGCTACGATCTTGAACCGAGAGGTCAAGAGCATCGCAAACGGCGACCAGGGCGATATGGCTTGCGTTGAATGCTTCTACGCTTTGGGACTCTTCCCACCAAAGCGTCAGGTAACGTCTTTCCGATTCGAGCACCAGCGCATCGCGTGGTAGTTCTTTAAGCGCTCGCTCCAAACACGATCGAGCCTTTCCAGTAACAGGCCGGAGAGGCTCGATACGCCAACGCCATCCTTGTGTTTCATCGAAGGGTTTCAATACCTCACTCGCATGAGTCTCCCGAACCAGCACGAAGTAAGGCCCTGGGCGATCCTGCTGATAGGGCCAACGGTAGCTGACCAAGCCTGCTGGTGGGTTATGTAACGGCGACTTTGCAAATTTGACTGCCACGCCCAAATGGTGGGCCTGTTGTCGCAGTTGACCAAGACGCCGATCACGCCGCGAAGGGCGTAACCATATCAATGGTGAAAGCATTATCAGCAGGGTGAATGGTATGATCAGCCATAGCGCCATCTAAGCATCCTAAAATTGATTTGAATCAGTTGTGTATCCTACACGCTCCGCATAAAGTAAAAGCATTCAATCCGCGGTAGAGGAAGACTCGCCATGAGCAATGAATACCGTCACGTGCTGGTTGCGGTGGATCTGACCAAGGATTCCCACAGAGTGCTGGAACGTGCCATTCCTATCGCACGACGCAATCACGCCAAGCTCTCCATCATGCATACGCTGGAACCCTTGGGTTTCGCCTACGGCGGCGATATTCCCATGGATCTGACCAGCATTCAGGATCAACTCGATGACCATGCCCGACAGCGTCTAGCCGAGATCGCAGACCCTTATGACGTTCCGCGGGAGGACCAGCATGTGGTGGTCGGCATGCCGGACACCGAAATTCATCGCTTTTCCCGGGAATACGACGTCGATCTGATCGTCGTCGGTTCTCATGGCCGTCACGGCTTTGCCTTGCTGCTCGGCTCTACTTCCACCGGCGTACTTCATGGCGCTCATTGCGATGTGCTGGCGGTGCGAGTGGGTAAAGAAGGCGAGACCTACGAATAGATCGACCGATAACCAGCAACAGCCAAACCATCGCTGACAAGGGCCGCCATAGAGGCGGTCCTTGTCGTAGTCACGCCACCATCACGAATTGGCGTCACCACTGGCCTGCGCCTCCAGTTCCATCCAACGCTCCATGGCCGCATCAAGCTCTGCTTGCTTGGCCGCAAGAGCCTCCAGTACCCGCGTGACATCATCGCCTTCCTGCTGATAAAACCCGGGATCGCCAACCTGAGCCTCGAAAGCAGCAACCTCGGCTTCGAGTGCTTCGATGGTGGAAGGCAGGCTGTCCAGTTCGCGCTGCACCTTATAGGAGAGCTTGCTGCCCTTCTTCCTCGCCGGCTCCGCCGCTGCCTTCGATGTATTGGCAGACACCTCGCTGCCAGTATCGCTCTTGGCCTTCTTCGAGACGACGTTAGCATCGAAATCCCAGGGGGCCGGCGGCAGCTTGCCGCCTTGACGCACCCAGTCGGAATAACCACCCACATATTCATGCACCCTGCCTTCACCTTCGAAAGCCAGCACCTCGGTGACGACGTTGTCCATGAACTGACGGTCGTGGGAGACCAGCAACAAGGTGCCGTCGAAATCGAGCAGCAGCTCTTCGAGCAGTTCCAGGGTTTCGACGTCCAGATCGTTGGTGGGCTCATCGAGCACCAGCACATTGGCGGGCTGAGTGAACAGCTTCGCCAGCAGCAGGCGATTCGACTCGCCGCCGGACAATGCCTTGACCGGCTGACGTGCCCGCTCCGGGGTGAAAAGGAAATCCTGCAGATAGCTGATGACGTGTTTGTCCTTGCCGCCAACGCTGACCCGATCGCTACCCTGGGCCACGTTGTCATACACGGTCTTTTCCAGTTCGAGACCGGCCCGCAGCTGATCGAAGTACGCCACTTTCATGTTGGTGCCCAAGCGCACCTTGCCTTCGCTCGGCGCAAGCTCCCCCAGAAGGATCTTGAGCAACGTGGTCTTGCCGGCCCCGTTGCGCCCAATCAGACCGACACGATCGCCCCGCTGTATTTCCAGATCCAGATCGCGAATTACCCAATCATCGCCGAAGCGCTGGCTGACGCCACTCAACTCGACGACGCGCTTGCCGCTACGCTCGCCGGTATCGACATTGATCGTCGCGCGCCCTTGCCGTTCACGGCGCTGAGAGCGTTCCGAACGCATCTTCTGCAAGGCGCGCACTCGGCCTTCGTTGCGGGTCCGTCGCGCCTTGATACCCTGACGTATCCAGGTTTCTTCCTGGGCCAGCTTCTTGTCGAACTCGGCGTTCTCCCGGGCTTCGATCTCGAGCTCGTGGGTTTTTTGCTCTTGATAGCGGCCGTAGTTGCCAGGATAGCGCCCCAGGCGACCGCGATCGAGTTCGAGAATGCCCGTGGCCAAGCGCGAAAGAAATGTCCGGTCGTGGGTAATGAACAGCACCGCGCCGGAAAACGCCAACAGCTGCTCTTCAAGCCAGGTGATGGTGTCCAGGTCCAGGTGGTTGGTGGGCTCATCCAATAGCAACAGATCCGGCTCCGACACCAGCGCCCGCGCCAGGGCGACCCGCCGGCGCCAACCGCCGGACAGATCGCTCATGGCGCCATCCGCGGGTAGGCCGAGCTTGGTCAAGACAGTGTCGATACGCTGATGGAACGACCAGCCGTCAATGGCTTCTATTCGTGTCTGTAGCTGGGCCATCCGATCCATGTCCGGATCTGGAGACTGAATCAGATGATGATACTCCGCCAGCAACGAACCGGCCTGGGGCAGCCCCTGGGCCACGATATCGAAAATGGTCATGCCACTGGCCGCAGGCAGATCCTGTTCCAGTACGCCGATACGTAGCCCAGGCGCTCGCCAGATCAGTCCGCCATCTGGCTGATTGTCTCCCGACACCAGCCCCAGTAGCGTGGACTTGCCGGTGCCGTTACGCCCCACCAGCGCCAGACGCTCGCCTCGCTCCAACACCAGATCGGCACCGTCGAGCAGCACCTGGGGGCCGTAAGCCAACTGCAACTGTTCCAGACGTAACAACGTCACACACCTACCTCGCTCGCCAATATTTCAAGCCGCCTAGTGTAACCCATGACCTGGCTACTGTGGCCCGTCCGGAAGCGTTACAATGCCTTGCCCATCATGCCAGGAGTCGCATCTTGTCTTCGCCCCCCACTACCGTCGATGAATTTCTACCGCAAGCGCTCCGTTTCACCGCCCCTGCGGAACTGGTGGATATTGGCGCCAATCTGACCCATCAAAGCTTTGCCGAGGACCTGAAGGCGGTGATTGCCAGAGCACGGGCCGCCAATGTCACGACCCTCATTCTTACCGGCACGGATCTCGAACATGCCGAGCAGGCGGTCGAGTTGGCGAAGAGAACGCCCGGGCTCTACGCTACGGCCGGGGTGCACCCCCACGACGCCAGTGGCTGGAGTGCAGCGCTCGGGCACGCAATGCGGGAGCTGCATGAGCAGCCGGAAACCGTCGCCGTCGGCGAGTGCGGGCTCGATTTCAATCGCAACTTCTCCACGCCCTCTGATCAAGAGCGTGCGTTCGAGGCGCAGCTGGGGCTGGCGGTGGAAAGCGGGCTTCCGCTATTCATTCATGAGCGGGATGCGGGCAAACGCATGCTGGAAATACTGCGAGCTTGGCGGGACGATATCGCAGACGCAGTGGTTCACTGTTTTACCGGCGAGCGCCAGACCCTGCACGGCTATCTTGACCTGGACCTGCACATTGGACTCACCGGCTGGCTCTGCGATGAACGACGCGGCCACCATCTGCGCGAGCTGCTTGGCGACATCCCTTTGCAACGGCTGATGGTGGAAACGGACTGCCCTTACCTGCTGCCGCGCAACCTGCCCGCCAAACTCAAGGGCCGGCGCCATGAACCCGCCCTGCTGCCCTGGATAGTGAAAGAGATTGCCCACTGGCGCGGCACCGATGAAACCGAACTGGCCCGCGCCACCACCGCGACGGCACGCCGCTTCTTTCGCCTGGAGACACCCTCATGAGCGATTTCCCTGGTTTCATTGCCGTCGAGACCGGCGAAGACGATGCATTGCCGCTGGCTATTGCCTGGGCGCTGCCGGATGGCCAGATCAAACACACCCTCATTCAACCCGATGACGACTGGCTGGATGACGAGCTGCTCAAACTGGGGGATTACAGCTTGGAAGAGCTGCGTACCTTCGGTGTCAGCCCCCTGGATGTGCTGCGAGAGCTCGAAGGCGATTACTACAGCACGACACTTTATACCGCCGGGGTGAGCGACGACGAGGCGGCCCTGTCGCGCTTGTTCGACGATTTCGGCGTCGATCCCTTCGTCGAGCTGGCGCCTGCGGAAAGTCTCTATCCGGATATGGCTGGTGGCGATTGGGCGCGAGCACGTAATGACCTGTTTGGCGAGTTGGGGCTGGAGCCGCTGCGCCCGGAGCACGAGGTGCAGGTCATGCTATACCTGCACCAGCGCCTCAGTGAGGCAGAATGAACGAGAATCCGATCTAGCGCTAGGGCAGTTCCTTACCCCGATGACGTTGAGCATGGCGACGTCCCATAAAGGCCATGAATCCGCCCACTGCCACGGTAGCCATGAAAGCGATGTTGGCACTGCTGGAAACGACCACACCGATCACGCCAATGACCGCCAAGGCCAAGCCAATATATGGACTCTTGCCGAATAGCGTGATCGCCGCCACGACCAGGGCAATCAGCGCGACGCCTGTCTCCAGCCAGCCCAGGCCGGCCACGGTCACTTCCGTAGGATCGGCCTGCACCCCCACGTCGGCGCCCAGATAGAGCGAGATACCGGATGCGATGAGTGCCCAAAGCGATGCCAGGATGGCAAGAATGGCTCCGATGCGATGTAGCATTTTCCCTCCTTGGACCAAAACGTCTTTCTACCAACATTTTACTGTTACCAATTACTACCTTGACTCTTTTCCCAAAAAATTCAAGCCTGTGCGCTACACTTCCTTGCGGCTTGCCACGATGGTGCGTGAAATGATGATGACTGGAAGCACCCCCACCACCACAATGACCAGCGCCGGTAACGCGGCCATTTCGAGTAGCGAATCCGAGGCGTATTGATAGACATTGGTCGCCAGGGTATCGAAGTTGAACGGGCGTAGCAGCAGTGTCGCGGGCAACTCTTTCATGGCATCGACGAACACCACGAGCGCCGCCGTCAATAAACCTGGGCGAATTAGCGGCAAGTGTACGCGCCACAGCGTACGCAGGGAGTTCTCACCCAGGGAGCGCGACGCCATGTCCATCGATGGCGTTACCTTGTCCAGACTCGCTTCGATGGCGCCAGCGGAGACCGCCAGGAATCTGACCACGTAAGCGATGATGATGGCGACCATGGAGCCGGTCAGCAGCAGGCCGGTACTGACCCCAAAAGTATCGCGCATGAGGCCGTCAAAGGCGTTGTCGAATCCTGCCAGTGGAATCAACACCCCAATACCGATGACGGCACCAGGCATTGCATAGCCCAAGCTCGATAGCTTGAGGGCGTGCTGTACGGAACGGGTCCGATCGAGCCGCTTGGCATAGGCCAGCAGTACTCCAATGATCAGCGTCAGCAGCGCGGCGGTGATCGATAGCGTAAAGCTGTTGAACGCGTATTCGACGAAGCGATCGGTCCAGGATTGCTCGAAATAGACGATGGCATGGCGTGTCAGTACACCCACCGGGAAAACGAAGCCCAGGCCGAAAGGCAGGAAGCAGGCCAGTGAGGCCAGCCACCCCCAGCCCGTCGTCAGGCGAGGACGTCGGTAGCAGCGAAACTGATCGCCCTTGCTGAATTGACGCTGACGCCGCCGAGCATGCCGCTCGATCCAGATCAGTCCCACGATGAACACCATCAAGCACAAAGCGATCTGCGCAGCGCCACGGACGCTGCCCATGTTCAACCATACATTGAAGATACCTGCGGTCATGGTGCGTACGGCAAAATAATCCACGGTGCCGAAATCGTTGAGTGCTTCCATCAGGCTCAATGCCAGGCCAACGGCGATAGCGGGTCTGGCGCTGGGTAATGCAACCCGCCAAAAACTTTGAAAGCCATTGCAGCCCAGCGTACGGCTGACGTCTCTCAAGGCTGCCGACTGCTCGAGAAACGCAGCGCGGGCCAGCATGAATACATAGGGGTAAAGCACCAGCGAGAGCATGACCACGGCGCCGCCGAGACTTCTTATCTCGGGGAACCAGTAATCTCTAGGGGAATTCCAGCCGAACAGGTCGCGCAATATATTCTGCAACGGGCCGGCATATTCGAGAACGTCGGTATAGACATAAGCGATGACATTGGCTGGCACCGCAAAGGGCAGCAGTAACGACCACTCATAGAAGCGGCGCAACGGGAACTGATACATCGTGACCAGCCAGGCGGTGATCACACCGATACTTCCGGTAAGCAGCGCAACGCCCACCATCAGCTTGAGACTGGTGGCGATATAGCCCGGCAGCACCGTTTCAGCCAGGTGCGCCCAGACACTCCCCCCGCCATCGTTACCGGTAAATGCCAGGAAGATGACCGCGATTACCGGCAATACCACCAGTGCTGCCACAGACCAGGCGGTGATGAACCAGCCCCAGTGGGTGCCGATCCGTTTCGAGGAGACAGTGTTCCGGCGTTCGACAAACTCGTCTGTGGCGATCACCGTACCCTTCATTCAGCGCCTCCCTTGATTGACCGTTTAGCGAACCCGAAAACAGGCTATTCCACGAACTTTTTGTAACTTTTCAATGGTTACAGCAAAAAACAGGCTGCCGAACGGATCGGCAGCCTTGAGCGTTAGGATGATGGCACCTGTGCGACCCAGGAAATCAGTTGTCGAAACCGACCTCGTTGATCAATTCGGTGGCGCGCCGGCGTAGCGACGATACTTCCGCCAGAGAAACGTCGTCGGCCTTGAAGTCGCCCCAGGAAGCCACGGTCTCGGAAGGCTCCACGTCAGGATTGAGCGGATACTCGTAGTTGACGTCCGCGTACATCGACTGAGCGGTCTTTTCGGTCAGAAAGCGCATCAATTCATAGGCGTTTTCTTCGTTGGGCGCGTGCTTGGCCAATGCCATGCCGGAAATATTGACGTGGGTGCCACGACCATCCTGATTGGGGAATTCGATGCGTGCGGCCTCGGCCCAGGAGCGCTGCTCTTCATCCTCCATCATCTTACCGTAGTAGTAGGTATTGCCGATGGCGATGTCGCATACCCCATCACGAATGGCCTTTACCTGGGCCCGATCGTTGCCTTGGGGCTTGCGTGCCAGATTGCTCTTGAAGCCCTCGAGCCACTTCTTGGTCTCTTCTTCACCATGCTCGGCAATCATCGAAGCGACCAGGGCAACGTTGTAGGCATTTGACGCGGGCCGGGTACAGATACGGCCCTCGAAGCGCGGATCCGCGAGATCTTCGTAGGTCTCGATCTCGCCGGGCTCCATGCGCTCGACACTGGTGAAGAATATACGGGCGCGACTGGTCAGCCCTACCCATTCGTTATTTTCACCGAAGTACTGCTCGGGAATATTGGACTCGATGGTCTCGTCGTCGATGGGCTGGGTCACTTCCTGGTCTACCAACTCTTGCAGACGCCCGATATCCACCGTCAACACTACATCCGCAGGAGAGTTACGCCCTTCTCGCTTGAGACGCTCGGTAAGCCCCTTGTCGCCAAAGATGATGTTGGTGTCGATGCCTGTTTCCTCAGTGAACTCCTTGAGAAAGGGCTCGATCAGAAAGGGCTGGCGGTAGGAATAGACGTTGACTTCACCAGAATCGTCTTGGGCATTTGCCATGCTGGCGGCAAGCGTTCCGGCAAAAGCACCTGACGCTGCCAGGGTAGTCACAAGCAGTTTTCGTGCAGAAGACATGGATTTCCCTTGTTTTGTAAACGGCGGTTGCAGTTGTTGCTCGTAAGATAATTGCGAATCATTCTATTTATACTTTCATTACGCATCAACAACAACACTCAGAACCTATTAATCTTTGACCGTGACAATATGCCCTCCTCATGGAGTCGGCGTCAGATAGGCCCACCCCTTGGCGATGGCCGCCTCCCGCGCCGAATGGAAGCGATAGTACGCCTCCAGCGTGCGACGAAAAGCCTCTGCACGCTGAGGCAAACCCTCGATGCGATACTGCTCGGCGCGCGCTTGCACGCGAGAACGAAAGGCATGCCGGTCGACGACCTCGCCATTCAGGTTGTCGATACTTACCTCGAAGTGCCGACTGCTGGCGTGGGTGAATAGCAGTTCCAGCGCCTGGGGGGCAACTTCGACTGACTCGAAGATGCCTTGTTGAGCCGGATCGCGCCCGTCCGGCAGGTACCAGTAACCATAGTCCTCGAGCGTGCGGCGCCTGGGCCCGGCTATGCACCAGTGGCTCACCTCGTGCAAGGCGCTGGCAAAAAATCCATGGGCAAAGATGATGCGATGGCACCCGTGCTCTGAATCCGCGGGCAAATAGAGTGGCTCGTCATCACCTCGGACGAGACAGGTCCGGTAGGTATCGCGAAAAACCCCATCGAATAGCGCGATGAGGTCATTTGAACAGTGGTAAACGGAATGTGAATGCATATCGCCATTATACGAACCGGGTACACGAGCGGGAACCCAGGGTAGTTGCTAACATAGCGCCTTCTTGGCGGTGGGACGGGAGTAGTGGCATGGCAAGGTCCATCTCAGCATTGGCACGGTACAGCCGTCTGGAAAGCGCGGCGCTGTTGAAACTGGCCATGCCTATCTGTGGGGCCCAGCTTGCCCAGTCCGGGATGGGCGTTACCGATGTGATCATGTCCGGCCGGGTCAGTGCGACCGATCTGGCGGCAGTATCCGTCGGTTCCAGTCTGTGGTTGCCGCTGATGCTGTTCATCACCGGCACCCTGATCGGTCTGACGCCTATCGTCGCACAACTGTTGGGTGGTAAGCGCAGCGAACGCATTCGACCCTATGTGCATCAAGCGCTTTGGCTGAGTATCGCCCTCGGCATTCTTGCTGCCTTGATGCTGTGGTTTGCGATCGAGCCGATCTTTCGACTCATGGAGGTGCCGACTCGGGTTACCGAGCTCTCCTCTGCCTATCTGGCAGCGGTCGCCTTCGGCATGCCAGGGGTCGCTCTTTATCAAGCACTACGCGCCTACTCGGACGGCATGAATCATACACGCCCGGCCTTGTGGATCAGCCTGATTGGACTCGGCATCAATATTCCCAGCAACTACTTACTGATCTACGGTGGCGATGGCCTGGTAGCACTGTTCGGCGAGTTCGTGCCTACTGGGCTCAGAGCCCTGCCCGCCCTGGGCGCCGTTGGCTGCGGTATTGCCACGGCGCTATCCATGTGGGCCATGTGCCTGGCCATGCTGCTGTATACGAAGCGCAGCCGAGCCTACGCGCCAGTGGTGCTATGGCAAGCATTGACGCGCCCCTACTGGGCGATGATGAAGGAGCTTCTACACGTTGGCCTACCGATCGGGGTCGCCATCTTCGTCGAAGTGACCCTGTTCACTCTGATCGCACTACTTGTCGCGAGTCTTGGCGAAATCACCGTGGCAGCCCATCAGGTGGCGCTCAATTATACCTCCGTGCTGTTCATGCTGCCCTTGTCCCTGGCCATGGCTCTTACCGTGCGCGTGGGCAATACCCTGGGCATGGGCGACCCGGAGCGGGCCCGCTTCGTGGCCTGGAACGGGTTGTTCGTATGCCTGCTGATAGCCCTGCTGAACGATGGGATTCTATGGTTGACCGCAAGACCCGTGCTCGAACTCTATACGGCCAATCAGAACGTGCAGTCGCTGGCGCTGTCTCTAATCTATCTCGCCATGATCTATCAGGTATCGGATTCTCTACAGGTCAACATGGCAGGCGCCCTGCGCGGCTACAAGGACACCCGCATCATCATGGTGATCACCCTTCTTTCCTACTGGCTAATGGGGCTAGGCAGCGGTCACCTGCTGGGAACCGTGGGTATTCCTGGGTTTGTCGATCCCCTGGGGGTGTATGGTTACTGGATAGGATTGATCGCCGGCCTCACAGTATCGGCACTATTGTTGGGCTGGCGCCTGAAACGCGTCAGCAGGAGTGTTGCCGATGGCACACGACAGGTTCCCCAGAGTTAGACCGTATCTTCTTGGCGCATCGATATTAATGCTGTTGATCATGTCTGCTGGCTGCGACGATAGAGTTGGCGCCGATGCGCTATTCGTCGACTATCAGCAACGCATCGGCAACGGTCTTGAGGTCGACGTCCCCTCACCCCGGCAGCCCGATAACATTGCCGCCTTTCCGGCTCGGGATGAACGCTTGTTCGATATTCCCGACCTGCGCCAAGGCATGCTGGATGTCTATGCGCTACGCGAATGCGGTATCACATCGCTGGTTGCCCGGCGCAACAATCAATTAGGCAAGATGGCTGCACCCAGTCAGCACTGGCTGTATGAGCTTGCACTCTGGCGCAAGCTGCGTGGTTGCTGGAATACCGATGCGGTGACACGCCTTGATGAAGAAGATCGTCAACGTCTGCTCGACCTGACTAGAACCAAAACGTCGCAATTGCCTTCGGCAAGCTGGAATGCGCTGTTCGGCTCCAGAGAATGGGTCGCCAGTTTTTCCCGAGTCAGCAGCCCCTTGGCACCGGAAGCTACAATTCCTTTGACGGAATCCCTTGCCGCGCTTAACTATCTGCGTCATGTCACGCTCAACCAGTTCAACCCGAGCTGGACGACCCAGTCCAGCACGCTGGAATCTCATTTATACACCCTGCAGCGCGAGCCGCTGACGGCTGAAATACTGCGCAGTTTGATGCTGGCCACCCAGCGACTTACCGAAACGACTGCCCTGCTAGAAGCCCGGTTGGCAGAGCGTCCGATCTGTTACAAGAACCACAGCAATCCCGATGCTGATCGCTTGTACGACATCTTCATCGCCACGTTCATAACCGAAGTTCAACCTTATCTGGCCACGTTGTCTCGTACATCCCGGCAGTGGCTCTCCGCCATCGACGCGTTACTGAACGCTCATTCGGTATCGCTGCCGGCCATCGATGAGTATCGTAAACATTGGTTATCGCCTACCGAGCCCGCTGCACCCTGGCAACAATTTAATCAAGTAATACAGCACCATGTAAAACTCTGGCAGGATGTGTGGCGCAGTTGCAACCTAATGCCCAAAGCCGAGAATGATGCAGGGGCTTAACTTTGCGTATCGAGCTGTGCTAATAGTTAATCAAGCAAGGCCAAAGCCGAATCAATGCTGTCTAGGAGGGTTGTCATGGGAATCCCACAGTCCCCCCGCACCGCCCAAGTCATCGATCTGGATGCGATGCGTCACCGGCTAAGGGCCAAGCGCCGTCTGGTACGGTTGGCACCGGAATTGGATGGGCTCGAAATGCTTTATCATCTGTCCTCGGATACGAAGACCCTCTACGGAATGCCGCTCCTGGCATGGGGGTTGCGCGAGGATGGCGAAGTCGTGGGTCTGGTACCCTGGATGGAGGCCCTCACCCCCTGCCACGATCTGGACGACTGCGAGCAGGGGTGTTTCGCCGGCTACCGCGATCCCGAAACCGATGAGATGTTTCATAGCGCCCCCGAACACAAGGTGTTCGAACTCGAGCATGCAGCGGCGTATTTTGACTACGAGGAAACCAGCGAACCCACCTTGCTACAGCAGATACCCGATACCCTCGGAACCCATGCCCTGTGTCTGAACGACGATGAAGGCCCATGGCAGCTCAAGCAGGTATTCGGCTGGCGCCTATACAGCAACGGCAGCGTGGAGTCGCTTCTGGTCGACTCGACACTTGTCGACTCATACCCCGTGCTGGCTAGCGACGACTGTCTTTATCCGGGGCATAGTCGACATCCCGTCGTCTACTTTTTTCAGCGAGCCATTGCCAATCGCATCCGCCAGGAAGATCCGGCCACCCTGGAAGCACTGGCATGCATGGTGGCGACCGACGACTAAGAAAAGGTTCGATCTGAATGAATCAACAAAGTCGAATAAAGTAGAGATAGCAGTCATCGCTTTCGTGCTGTATCAGCAATTCGTGACCCAGAAAGCTGCAGAACTTGGGTATATCCCGAGTGGTGGCGGGATCGGTAGCAATGACCTTGAGCACGCTTCCACCTTGCATATCGCGGACCTGGTTGTGCATCAGCATGATGGGTTCAGGGCAGTACAGCCCCGACGTGTCCAGCTCGGCATCGAAATCGGGGAAATTGCTCATGGCTTACCTCCGGCAATGGTAGATGAATGAATGGATAAATCGATAGCATGGTAAAGATAATCATTGAGCGCCGCATCATGCACGGGCTCGAAGAAGAATACGAGCAGGCAGCAAGAGAGGTCGTTCGCGCCGCCATGAGCGCGCCCGGCTTCATTGCTGGAGAAAGCCTGCAGGAGTATCAGCGTTCGGAACATCGATTACTGATTACGCTATGGCGGGATCTACGCGCCTGGAAAGAGTGGCAGCGAAGCAGCGCCCGGGCACATGTCATGCAGCGTCTTCTTCCCTTGCTGACGGAAGAAGAGCGCGTGACCGCCTACGAACATCCATGAATGCGAGAAAGACTACGGACGCGAGCATCTCAATCCAGTAGTCGTACATGCACGGTGATCTCTTCTCGGTCATGATACAGCTGTTTGCCTTGCATCTCTGCAAGCACGCCTGCCTGCCTTAAACTTTCTTCGAGCCGGGTCAAGCAGCGGCAAACCTCCTTCCAGCGCTGCTTCATGGGCAGCTTGAGATTGAAGATTGCTTCTCGACACCAGCGTTGCACCAACCAGCGCTCAATCATTTCAATGACCCGTATGGGTTTGTCGACGATATCGCACACCAGCCACTCGAGTGCTTGCGGCGGCTGCCAGGAAAAACCATCTTCGCGCAAGTGCTCGACTTGTCCAGTGACCATCAACGCTTTGTCCATGGGGCCATTGTCGATGGCAAAGACGAACATGCCCTGTTTTACCAGCTGATACGTCCACCCTCCCGGCGCTGCCCCCAGATCCGCGGCCTGCATACCCTGGCAGATACGTTCGGGCCACTGCTCTTTAGGGACGAAGACATGCCAGGCCTCTTCGAGCTTGAGGGTCGAGCGACTGGGGGCATCATGAGGAAACCGCAGGCGTTTGACGCCACCCGGATATTCACTGCGATTGCCGGGAAAACTCATGCCAAGCTGTACACTGCTGCCTTGCGTCCAGAACAGATGCAGCCGACGCCCTCCGGCCTTGCGCCGCAGGGCACCACGCTTACGCAACAATGATTCCAGGGGTCTTTGCAATGCCTTCATCAGTCCTGCAAGCGCCTTGGCTTCATTCGTGTCAGGAGTTTCCTGCCATAACGACTCAAAGCTCCAGCCACTGGCAACTACCTGCTCGACAATAGGTGAAAGACGATCGTCACGCGTCAAGGTCTCAAGTGGGGCAAGTGCCAGCAGCGATTGCCTAGCAAAAATCAGAGTGTCGAGAGCGAGGGCCCGGTGCAGCTCGTTGCCAGGCAGCTCATCGGGCAGCACGAATCGAATATAACCATCATTTTTTTGTGCTACGGGGTATCCCGTATAGCCAAATGACACTGCCTTGTCGGTAATTTCAGCGCTCAGATCTTCTTCAAAGCCCGAGCGGCAATAGAAAAGTAATTGATTGGGAATCACATCAGCTCGCTTCAGTCAGGCTTGAATATGGGCGCAGAATACAGTGATCGTCGGGTCCGTGGTATCGGTGACTGAACGTCCAGAGCGCCCAGCCATTGGCGTCACCGCTTCCAAGCATAAGGTATACGCTTGGTGCATAACCTCTAATGCATTATATTGGTCCGCCTACATCACTTTTCACTCTCATCTCAGGATAGGTTCGATGGACTACATTCATGACACCTTATCTGGGCTTCGCCAAAGCAGCCCGGCTCAAAAAGAATTCTATCAGGCCGCCGAGGAAGTACTCGATTGTTTGCGTCCCCTTCTCGAACAAAATCCCTACTATCACGATCATGCCATCATCGAGCGTATCGTCGAGCCCGAACGCCAGATCATGTTTCGGGTCTGCTGGACCGATGACGCAGGCAAAGTACATGTCAACAAGGGCTACCGCATCCAGTTCAATTCTGCATTAGGCCCCTACAAAGGAGGGCTTCGCTTTCATTCGAGCGTGAACGCAAGCATCATCAAGTTCCTGGGCTTTGAGCAGATATTCAAGAACGCGCTGACCGGCCTGCCCATCGGCGGCGGCAAGGGAGGCTCGAACTTCGACCCCAAAGGCAAGTCGGATACCGAGATCATGCGTTTCTGTCAGGCCTTCATGAGCGAGCTCTATCGCCATATCGGCCCTAACACCGACGTTCCCGCCGGCGATATTGGCGTCGGTGGTCGCGAAATCGGTTACATGTTCGGACAATACAAGCGACTCACGGGACAATATGAAGGTGTATTGACGGGTAAAGGGCTCGACTGGGGCGGCTCGCTAGGGCGCAAGGAAGCTACCGGGTACGGCACCGTCTACTTTGCACAGGACATGCTCATGGCGCGAGGTGAAGAGATTAAAGGCAAGACGTGTCTCGTTTCCGGCGCGGGCAATGTCGCTATCTACACGATCGAAAAACTCCTTGAGCTAGGCGCCTTGCCCACAAGTTGCTCCGACTCGAACGGAACTATTCATCACCCGGAAGGGATCGACCTCGATACGCTCAAGCTGCTCAAGGAAGTAAAGCGCAGCAGCCTGCGAGAATACGTCGAGCATCACCCTCAGGCGACGTTCATTGATATCAAGGATTACCCTCAGGACGGCCATGCGGTTTGGCGACTCAAGGGTGAGCTGGCCTTCCCGTGTGCAACGCAGAATGAAGTCACCGAGGCCGATGCAATTGCATTACTGGAAAGTGGCGTGTACTGCGTGAGTGAAGGCTCCAACATGGCATCGACTGCTGAAGCGGTCAGCCGGTTGTTAAAAGCGCAGATAGCTTATGGTCCTGGCAAAGCTGCAAATGCTGGTGGCGTGGCAACCAGTCAACTCGAGATGGCACAGAACAGCAGCATGCAGCAATGGACGCTTGCCAAGGTCGATAAGAAACTCCGCACCGTGATGGCAGACATTCACCACCGTTGTGCCACGACCGCTGAAGAGTTCGAGCAGCCTAATAACTTGGTACTTGGTGCCAATATTGCCGGTTTCCGAAAAGTTGCCGACGCCATGATCGCCCAAGGCCACTGTTAAATTTTCTTTCTGCCAAACTTTCTTTCTGGTTTCAAGCGAGCCTACCGCTAGGTAGGCTCATCACCATGCTTCCTGCTAAATGCAAATAAAAAACGCAAAAACCCCCAGTCTTCAGGAGACTGGGGGTTCGCAATAAGTGCCTGACGATGACCTACTCTCACATGGGGAGACCCCACACTACCATCGGCGCTGAGCGGTTTCACTGCTGAGTTCGGCATGGGGTCAGGTGGGACCCGCTCGCTATGGTCGTCAGGCGTAAACGGT